>CAYNRZ010000012.1:0-106905 GCA_964399695.1 uncultured Devosia sp.
TATCCTCGAAGTCCCACATCGGCCGGGTCTGCCCGGCCATGAAGGCGATGACCTTGCCGGTATCGAGCCCCGAGCCGCCGCCAAAGGCGATGACGCCGTCATAGCCGCCGGCCCGCAACACTTCGACGCCGGCATTGACGTTTGCCGAAATCGGGTTGGGCTTCACATCGGAAAACACCCCGACTTCGATGCCGGCATCGCGCAGCAGCGCCAGCGTCTGCTGCGTCACCGGCAGGTTGACCAGCCCGGCATCGGTCACCAGCAGCGGCTTGGAAATGCCCGCGACCTTCAGCGCCTCGGGCAATTCCTTGATGCGCCCCGCGCCGAAGCGCACCGCGGTGGGGTAGTTCCAGTTGGCTTTGGTCGCCATGATCAGCTCCGGTATGCCCGGCCTCGTCCTTCGACAGGCTCAGGATGAGGCCTCGGGAAATTCAGTAGCCCTCATGGTGAGCGCGTCGAACCACGAGGGCGTGTCGGTGTCACACCACCTTCAGGTGATAGCTCTTGGGCTGCGTCAGGTTGGCGTAGCCGATCTCGCTCAGCGCGCCGCCCTTGCCGGTGTCCTTGACCCCGGTCCAGACCAGCGCGGGGTCGAGATAGTCGCAGCGGTTGGCGAACACCGTGCCGGTCTCGACCTTGGCGCCGATCTTGGCCGCCGCCTCCAGATCCTCGGTCCAGATCGAGGCTGTGAGGCCATAGGGGCTGTCGTTCATCAGCGTGATCGCTTCGGCATCGTCGGCGACCTTCATGATGCCGACGACCGGACCAAAACTCTCTTCGCGCATCACTGCCATCTGGTGGTTGACCCCGGTCAGCACCTCCGGCGCGAGATAGGGCGAGCCCTCCTCGTCGCGGCTGTCCTTCCAGTTGAGATGCGCCGTCGCGCCCTTGCGCAGCGCTTCCAGCGTCTGGCCGCGGACGAGGTCGGCAAAGCGCCCGGTCGCCATCGGGCCGACGACGGTCTCGGCTTCCAGCGGATTGCCCAGCGTCCAGCCGCGCGCCACCTCGACGAAGTCCTTGACGAAGCGATCATAGACGCTGGCATGCACATAGATGCGCTCGACCCCGCAGCAGCTCTGCCCTGAGTTGAAGAACGAGCCGTCGACGAGGTTTTCCACCGCATGCGTCAGGTTCGCATCGGCCCGGACATAGGCCGGGTCCTTGCCGCCGAGCTCGAGCCCGAGCGTCGCGAAGGTGCCCGCTGCGGCGCGCTCGATGCGGCGGCCGCCCTCGACCGAGCCGGTGAAGTTGATGTGGTCGATCTGGCCCGACGCAATCAGCGCCTCGGTGTCGGCGTGGTTGAGCACCAGGTTCTGGAACAGCCCATCCGGCAGGCCGGCCGCAGCAAAGGCTTCCGCCAGCCGCTCGCCGACCAGGAGGGTCTGCGAGGCGTGCTTGAGGATCACCGCGTTGCCCGCCATCAGGGCCGGCACGATCGAATTGATCGCGGTGAGATAGGGGTAGTTCCACGGCGCGATGACCATCACCGTGCCCAGCGGCTCGCGGGCGATCCAGCGCTGGAAGCCCGGCTTGTCCGGACGCAGGGACGGGGCAAGGCTCTCCTCGGCGATGGCGATCATGTGGCGCGAGCGCTCTTCGACGCCGCGCTTTTCGCCGCCATAGCGCACCGGGCGGCCCATCTGCCAGGCCAGCTCGGTGACGATCTCGTCGTTCTTGCCGGCCAGCGCATCGAGGAAATGCTCGAGGAACTTGGCGCGCTCCTTGATGGTCAGCTCCGCCCAGACTTCGCGGGCCCGCCGCGTCTTGGCGACCGCCGACTCGATCTCGGCGCCGCTGGCATAGCGCCGCTCGGCATAGACACGCCCATCGATGGGCGAAACGATCTGGACCTTGTCGGTCATCTTCACACCTGTTGCTTTCGCGGTGCTTCTAGCTCCGCTCGAACCCGCGTTTCAATTCCCAGTCGGTGACGCGGCGGTCATATTCGAACTGTTCCCACTCGGCGGTGTGGAGGTAATGCTCCACCACCTTGTCGCCGAAGGCCTCGCGCAGCATCTTCGATTTGCGCAGCGACGCGATGGCGTCGCGCAGTGTCTTGGGCACCTCGCGCAGCCGCTTGCCGCTATAGGCATCGCCGCTATAGGGCGCTTCGAGTTCCAGCTCCTCCTCGATTCCCCGAAGCCCGGCCGCCAGCAATGCGGCAAAGGCGAGATAGGGGTTGAGGTCGGCACCGCCGATGCGGCACTCGATGCGGATGCCCTTGCTGTTTTCGCCGCAGAGGCGGAACCCGGCGGTGCGGTTGTCGCGGCTCCAGATCGCCTTGGTTGGGGCAAACGTGCCGACCTGGAAGCGCTTGTAGGAGTTGATATAGGGCGCAAGGAAATAGGTGACGTCGTGGGCATAGGTGAGTAGCCCGGCGACGTAGTGGCGCATGGTCTTGCTCATCCCATGCTCGGCCTTGGGGTCGAGGAACACGTTGCCCTTCTTGTCGGCGAGACTCATGTGGATATGGCTCGACGACCCGGCGAGGGCATAGTCCCACTTGGCCATGAAGGTGATCGACTTGCCGTGGGTATGGGCAATCTCCTTCATGGCGTTCTTCATCACCACGTGGCGATCGGCCATGGTCAGCGCGTCCGAATAGCGGACGTTGAGCTCTTCCTGCCCCGGCCCCCACTCGCCCTTCGAATTCTCGATCGGGATGCCTGAGGCCTGCAACTGGCGGCGCATGTCGCGCAGCACGCCTTCTTCCTTGGTGGTCTGGAAGATGTTGTAGTCCTGGATGTAGTAGCCGGCGGTGACGAGGTTCTTGTAGCCCTTGTCCCAGGCCGATCGGAAACCCTCGTCGAACAGGTAGAACTCGAGTTCGGATGCGAAATTTGCGGTGAGCCCGAGCTCTTCCAGCCGCGCGAGCTGCGCCTTGAGGATGGCGCGTGGGCTGTGCGGGATCGGTTCGTGATGGTGGTGGTCGACGAGATCGGCGAGAATGATCGCCGTTCCCTCGAGCCAGGCCGCCTTCATCAGCGTCGACACGTCCGGCTTCATGACGAAATCGCCATAGCCACGGCCCCAGTTCGCCGCCTCGTAGCCCGGCACCGGCTCCATGTCGATGTCGTTGGCCATCAGGTAGTCGCAGGCATGCGTTTCGTCGAGCGCACCGTCGAGGAAGAACTCGGCCTGGAACCGCTTGCCGATCAGGCGACCCTGCATGTCCGGGAACGCCACCAGCACGGTGTCGATGGCGCCGGACTTCACGTCGGCTTTCAGCTCGTTCAGCGTATAGGCGGCCATGCGCGTCTCCTTCAGCCAGTCTTGTTGTTGTCGGCTCGGCGGCCGGTTGGCTTCACGTCTTGATGGCCGTCTCTGCTGCCGCAAGGCAGCGGGACAGCCGCTCCGACCACAGGGCGATCCCCTCCGGGGTCAGGATTTCGTCGTTGCGGATTTCGATCATCGTGCAGTCGAGCCCACGCTCGTCGCCGTGATGTTCGAGCGTGTAGGTGACGCCGTTGCGCGCCGAGTAGGGCTCGTTCCAGCCGACGTTCATCCCGGGCGCGTCCGCGATCAGTGCGTCACGCAACCGTTCGGTCAGCCTGAGGTCGGCCCCATGGATCAGTCCGATCGGCCAGGGCCGGGCGACATCCTTGTAGACCGGGGTGAACGAATGCACCGTGGCCAGCACGCTGCGCTGGCCGGATGACTTGCGCGCGTCCAGCACCCGCTCGAGGGCCGCGTGGAACGGTGTGTGATAGTTCGCAATGCGGTGCTGCCGCTCATCTGCCGACACGTCGCGGTTGCCCGGGATCTCGGTGCGCTCGCTCAGCGTCGGGATCAGGTCTGGCGCCGTGTGATGGCGGTTGCAGTCGATCACCAGCCGACTGACGGTCGAGGCAACGAGTGGTGCATCGAGCGCGGCGCTGAGTTTCAGCGCCACTTCGAGAGCTCCGGGATCCCAGGCAATGTGCATCAATTGCTGGCTGGGGCTCAGCCCGAGCGCCGCGTACTCCGCCGGAATCCGGTTGGAGGCGTGGTCGCACGCGAGGACATAGGGTCCTTGCCCGTGTGCATTGAACACCGTCACCGGAGGCATGGCGCTCGCTTCCCGGCGGGCGCCGTCGTCATGGCCCAATTCTACCCTCATCGGACGGTGATCCGCCCCGTGCGGCGAGCGGCATCGGTCGCCGCACGCATCAGATTTGCCGCAGTTGATTGGGTTTTGTCCCGGCTGTCAAACCGGGCGATGCACCCATGCGGCCCGGGGGTCACATCTGCGGGTGCCGCTCGGCGAAGCGCTTGGGCGACATGACGATCCTGTCGTCGACCTCGCCGATTGCCGCCGCCTCCTTGCCTTCGTAGTCCAGCGCATGCAGCACCGAGCGGATGATGTTGAGCCGGCCCCGCTGCTTGTCATTGTTGAGGATCACCCGCCAGGGCGCATGGTCCGTACTGGTCTCGGCCAGCATGCGGTCGCGAGCGCGGCTGTAGTCCTCGAACTTGTCGAGCGCCTGCATGTCGACCGGCGACAGCTTCCACACCTTCAATGGATCGTGGCGGCGATCATGGAACCGCTTGATCTGCATCTCCCGCCCGATTGCCAGCCAGAACTTGAACAGGTGAATGCCGTCATTGACCAGCAATTGCTCGAAATGCGGGACCTCGGCGAGAAACTTGTCGGTCTCCTCCGGCTTGCAGAAGCCCATCACCGGCTCGACGCCCGCCCGGTTGTACCAACTGCGGTCGAACAGCACCTGCTCACCCGCTGCGGGCAGCCAGTCGACATAGCGCTGGAAATACCATTGCGTCCGCTCGCGGTCCGACGGCTTGCTCAGCGCCACGGTGGTGTTGAAGCGCGGATTGAGGTTTTCGAGATAGGTGCGGATGGAGCCGCCCTTGCCCGCGGCATCGCGCCCCTCGAAGACGATGACGATGCGCCGGCCGCTCTTGGCCTGGTCGGCTTGCAGCTTTGCGAGCTGCATCTGCGCTTTTTGCATCTCCTCTGCATAGGCTTCGTCATCCAGCTTTTCGGCATAGGGAAAGCCGCCCGAGCTCAGGGTGCGCTTCTTGATCGCCTTGGGCAGAACCGGATCCTCGATGTCAAAATCTTCGATCGCATCGGTCACGGGTAAGCTCCGGTTGTCATTACGCTGTCATAAGCGTGCTATGAACACCCCTGTCTGGCAAGTCGCGGCCGATTCACCGGCCGAACCGCCGCTGGACAATGAGACGGTCACATGGCCGAGGACGCACAACGCAACACCCACAACGCCCCCGGGCTCGAAACGCTCCGGGCGCGCTTCTATGGCCGCATGCTGCTGCTGCTCGCCATCGGCCTGGTGTTTCTGACGGGCGTCGGCACGCAGCTGATGAGCGGTATCGCAGGGCTGGTCGGTTTTCTCGCCGTCGCGGTGGTGACCCTGCTGGTGCCCGATACCGCCGAGCAGGAACGCGGTACTGCCACCACCGGCGCAGCCGCGGAAGCGGCGCTGACCGAGACCCTGCGCATGGTTGCCGAGGCCTTGCCGGACCCGAGCATCATCATCGACCAGCGCAGCGTCGTGCTGCACATCAACTCTGCAGCGCAGAGCTATTTTCCCGGGGTCAATGTCGGTGGCCCGATCGCGTTCACCCTACGCAACCCCACGCTGCTGAGCGCCATTGAGGCGGCCAGGGCCGGCGGCACCCAGCAGGTGGAGCTCTACCAGTCGATCCCGACCGAGACCTGGTATCGGACCACGGTGGCGCCGCTCAGTGGTGCCGTCGAGGGCAGCGAAGGCATACTCGTCATCACGCTGCAGAGCCTCACCGAGTCGCGTCGGCTCGACTCGCTGCGCACCGATTTCGTCGCCAACGCCAGTCACGAGTTGCGCACACCGCTGACCTCGCTGGTCGGCTTCATCGATACCCTGCTGGGTCCAGCCGCCAATGATCGTGAAGCGCGGGAGCGGTTTCTCGGCATCATGCGCGGGCAGGCCGCCCGCATGTCCAAGCTCATCGACGACCTGCTGTCCCTGAGCCGGATCGAGATGCGCCAGCACGTTCGGCCCAGCGGCAAGGTGACGCTGAACAGCCTCATCCGCGAAGTCTGCGAGGGGCTACAGAAGCTCGCCGACGACGCGGGCGCGCCACTCGAAATCTCCGTGCCCGCCGAACCGGTGGTCATCACCGGCGACCGCGACGAACTCTACGAGGTCTTCGAGAACCTGATCGACAACGCCATCAAGTATGGTGCGGAGGGCGGCAGCATCGAAGTGGCGTTGAGCACCGCTCCCGGCCGCCAGGGCTTCGACGTGCTGGTCTCGGTCACCGACCACGGCGCCGGCGTGGCGCAGGAACATGTGCCGCGACTGACCGAGCGGTTCTACCGGGTCGATGCCGAGTCCAGCCGCAAGAAGAAGGGCACCGGCCTCGGCCTCGCCATCGTCAAGCACATCGTCACCCGCCACCATGGCCTGATGCTGATCCGCAGCCAGCCGGGGCAGGGGACTCGCGTCGAGGTCTTCCTCAAGGAGTGACAGCGACCTGTCATTTGCGCTTCACGCAAGTGACAATCGGCAAATGTACGAGCGATATCATAGACTTGGACTGTCACAAAACGGTTGTCCAGCTGTCATAAAACCATCAGCACACGCCCAATAGGTTGCGGCCGTCAACAGGCGGTGGGCACGAAAGCCAGCTGCCGATGGGTCGATTGGCCCACAGGTTCCGAATTCCTTCCGAAAGGGAAAACCCATGAAAATCGCACTTTACGCAGGCGTTGCCGCCCTCGCGCTCGTCGCTGGTGTCACTGGCGCCCAGGCGCAGTCGCGCGACACCATCCAGATCGCCGGCTCGTCCACTGTGCTGCCGTTCGCCTCGATCGTGGCCGAAGAATTCGGCGCCGCTTTCCCCGAGTTCAAGACCCCCGTCGTCGGTTCGGGCGGCACGGGCGGCGGCCTGAAGCAGTTCTGTGAAGGCGTTGGCGAAAACACCATCGACATCGCGAACGCTTCGCGCGCCATGCGGGACTCCGAGCGTGAGGCCTGCACCGCCGCCGGCGTTACCGACATCCGCGAAGTCCAGTTCGGCTTCGACGGCATCGTGTTCGCCTCCGCTGCGACCGGCCCGGACTTCGCCCTGACCCCGCTGCAGGTGTACAAGGCCATCGCCGCCCAGGTGCCGGTTGACGGTGCGCTCGTTGCCAACCCCTACACCAAGTGGAACGAGATCGACCCCTCGCTCCCCGACCAGGCCATCGCCCTCGCTATCCCGGGCTCCAACCACGGCACGCGCGAAGTGTTCGAGGAGAAGGTGACCACGGCTGGCTGTAAAGAAGCCGGTCTGCCGGAAGGCGCTCCGGAAGACGCCTGCACCGCGTTCCGTCAGGACGTGGTTGTGGAAGTCGCCGGCGACTACACCGAGACGCTCGCCCGCCTGCAGTCCGATCCGAACACCGTCGGCGTGTTCGGCCTGTCCTTCTACGACCAGAACAAGGACAAGCTGAAGGTTGCGACCGTCAATGGCGTCGTGCCCTCGCTCGAGACAATCGCCAGCGGCGACTATCCGGTTTCGCGTCCGCTGTTCTTCTACGTGAAGGGCCAGCACATCGGCGTGATCCCGGGTCTTGTCGAGTACACCCAGTTCTTCCTGTCGGAAGGCATCTCCGGCCAGGGCGGCACGCTCGAGACCGCCGGCCTGATTCCGCAGCCGGCTGAGAAGACCGCCGAGGTCCTCGCCGCCTTCGAAGCCGGCCAGTAAGCCTGCCAATCCGGAGGCCGCCTTTGGCGGCCTCCGTCCGTCTGCCACCTTCATTTGCCCGGGGGCGATGAGCTTTGGACAACTACTTTTTCGCCGCGCTGTTGCTCGTGCTGCTCGCCATCGCCTACCAGGTGGGCTGGTCCCGCAGTCGCAAGCTGGTCGGCGGCACCGAAAAGGTTCATTCGCGGGCGCCCTATCACGGCGCTCTGGTGGCAATCTGGGCCCTCGTGCCCGCGCTGGCCATCATGCTCCTGTGGTCGTTCTTCGGCAGCGGCCTCACTTCCTCCTACATCAATGGCCTGCTGCCGCCCGACATCGTCGCCCAGGGCGGCGCGCCGCTGGTCGAAGCTACCCAGCGTGTCCGCTCGATCGCATCCGGTTTCGGCGTCGCAGGCGAGCTCCTGCCCCACGAGCAGCAGGCGGGCGACTCGCTGCGCCAGTTCCAGTCGCTCACCACGCTGATCGTGCTTGCCGCGGCTGCCATTGCCGGCTTCGCCGCCCTCTGGATCGCCCGGGGACGCATCAAGGCTCGCCTTCGCGCCCGCAACGAAGTCGAGCGCGTCATCGGCATCCTGCTGCTTGCCGCGTCGGCCGTCGCTATCCTCACCACGCTGGGCATCGTTCTGTCGCTGGTGACCGAAGCGTTCCGCTTCTTCACCTTCATCAGTCCGCTGGACTTCTTCTTCGGCACCGTTTGGAACCCGATCTTCAGCACCACCGAAACCGGCGACTATGGCGACTACGGCCTGCTGCCGTTGCTCTCGGGTACGCTGATGGTGTCGGCCATCGCCATGCTGGTGGCCGTCCCTGTCGGGCTGATGACCGCGATCTACCTGTCGCAATATGCCTCGCCGCGCTTCCGGTCGATCGCCAAGCCGGTCATCGAGATTCTCGCCGGCATCCCGACCATCGTCTACGGCTTCTTCGCCTTGGTGACCGTCGGGCCGTTCCTCTCCAATGCTGGGGCGTTGATCGGCATCAACATCAACGCCACCTCGGCGCTCACCGCCGGCATCGTGATGGGGATCATGATCATCCCCTTCATCTCTTCGCTGAGCGATGACATCCTGAACCAGGTGCCGCGGGCCATGCGCGATGGTTCCTATGGCCTGGGGGCGACCCAGTCCGAAACCATCGTCCGCGTCCTGCTGCCCGCGGCTCTGCCGGGCATTGTCGGCGCCTTCCTCCTCGCCATCAGCCGGGCGGTTGGCGAGACCATGATCGTGGTGCTGGCCGCCGGCAACAGCCCGATCCTGCGCGGCAACCCGCTCGAGCCCGTCTCGACCATCACCGTCTCGATCGTCAACCAACTGACGGGCGACACCGACTTCTCCGGGCCGCAGTCGCTGGTGGGCTTTGCCCTCGGTCTGACGCTGTTCGTCATGACGCTCGGCCTCAACATCATCGCCCTCTACATCGTGCGCCGGTTCCGGGAGCAGTACGAATAATGTCCGACCTCACCTCATCAACCGGCGCCGCCTCCGATCTGGGTCGTGCCCGTGCAGCGCTGGTGCGTGCCAGCCTGCGCCGGCGCCACCTCAACGAGACGCTGTTCCGGAATTTCGGGCTTGCCGCCATCCTCGCAGCGCTCGGCTTCGTCGCCCTGTTGTTCGGCGACGTGCTGATCAAGGGCATCCCGGCCTTCACCCAGGCCAATCTACACCTCGAAGTTGCCTTCGACCCAGAGACGCTGAAGGTCGAACCCGCCCCGGTGCGCGCCGCGAACCAGTCAGACGCCGATTTCCAGCAGGCCCGCCTGGGCTGGGAGCGCAAGGTGGCGATGCTCAACTGGAACCGCGTGGTCGAGGCGGCGCTTCGCGCTGCCGCGCCGGAGGGCTTCGAGATCGACGGCAAGCAGATCCTGTCGATCGCCGAAACGGACGCGCGGCATGAGTTGCGGGCGATGTTCGTCAACGATCCCAGCCTCCTCGGCAAGTCCGTCAAGGTCGACCTCCTCGCCTCCGCCAATGCCGACAACTGGATCAAGGGCAGCATCGACCGCTCGCTTGGCGACGCGCAGCAGCAGCTTTCGGCCCCTGCGCGGCAACTTATCGACACCTTCGTCGAAAACGGCACCATCAGCACCGGCTTTGCCTGGTCGATCTTCACCAATGTCGACTCCCGGGCGGCCCCCGCTTCCGCCGGTCTCCTCGGCGCCTTCATGGGCTCGCTCTACATGATGCTGATCGTCGTGGTTCTTGCCGTGCCGATCGGCGTGGCGGGCGCCATCTACCTTGAGGAGTTTGCGCCGCGCTCGCGCCTGACCGACCTGATCGAGGTCAACATCAACAACCTCGCGGCGGTGCCCTCGATCGTCTTCGGCCTGCTCGGCGCAGCGGTCTTCATCAACTACTTCCACCTGCCGCGCTCGGCGCCCATCGCCGGTGGTCTGGTGCTGGTGCTGATGACGCTGCCGACGATTATCATCGCTACGCGTGGCGCCCTGCAGGCCGTGCCGCCATCGCTGCGGCAGGCGGCACTGGGCCTGGGCGCCTCGCGGACGCAGATGGTGTTCCACCACGTGCTGCCGGTGACGTTCCCGTCGATCCTGACCGCCACCATCATCGGTGTGGCGCAGGCCATCGGTGAAACCGCGCCGCTGCTGCTGATCGGCATGAATGCCTTCGTGGCCTCGGTGCCGGTGACGCCGCTCGACCAGGCGACGGCGCTGCCGGTGCAGATCTACCTCTGGCAGGCCAACGAGAACCGCAACTTCTTCGAGCCGCGGACCTCGGCTGCCATTATCGTGCTGCTGGCGTTCATGATTTTGCTCAACGGGATCGCCATCTACCTGCGGTCCCGCCTTGAGCGCAGGGCCTAGCGGGTTCAGGGTCGGGAGACGCTTCAAATGGATATGATGGCAGGCAAGGTCAAAATGACTGAAGTTTCTGAACCCACCGGCGCCACGAACGCGGCCAACAACCGCATTCGCGTCCAGGCCCGCGATGTGACGGTGCACTATGGCGCCAAGCAGGCCCTGTTCGGCGTGTCGATCGACATCCCGGATCGTGCTGTAACCTCGTTCATCGGCCCGTCGGGCTGCGGCAAGTCGACATTCCTGCGCTGCATCAACCGCATGAACGACACGATCGAGGGCTGCAAGGTCGGCGGCAAGATCACGCTCGACAGCGACGACATCTACGATCCGAGCCTCGACGTGGTGGAACTGCGGGCCCGCATCGGCATGGTGTTCCAGAAGCCGAACCCGTTCCCCAAGTCGATCTACGAAAATGTCGCCTACGGGCCGCGCATCCACGGCATCGCGCGCAGCAAGTCGGATATGGACGAGATCGTGATCTCCTCGCTGCGCCGCGCCGGCCTGTTCAACGAGGTCAAGGATCGCCTGCACGAGCCGGGGACCGGCCTGTCCGGTGGCCAGCAGCAGCGCCTCTGCATTGCGCGCGCCATCGCCGTCGGCCCCGAAGTGATCCTGATGGACGAGCCGTGCTCCGCGCTCGACCCCATCGCCACCGCCATCATCGAGGAACTGATCGATGAACTGCGCGAGAACTACACCATCGTCATCGTCACCCACTCGATGCAGCAGGCCGCCCGCGTCAGCCAGAAGACCGCGTTCTTCCACCTCGGCAACCTGATCGAGGAAGGCAAGACCGAGGACATCTTCACCAACCCGGTCCACAAGCAGACGCAGGACTACATCACCGGCCGCATCGGCTGAGCGAGGACAAGATGCCCAATTCGAACGAGCACATCGTTTCGTCCTACGAGGACGAGCTCACCAACCTCGCCAAGCTGATCTTCGAGATGGGCGGCATGGTCGAGGTCGCCGTGTCGAACGCCACGCGCGCCTTGCTCAAGCTCGACCATGCGCTGGCCCAGGAAACCATCGAGGCCGACAAGGCCGTCGACGAGATGCAGAAAAAGATCGACGAGATCGCCGTCTCGATGATCGCGCGCCGCCAGCCCATGGCGACGGACCTGCGTGCCATCATCACCTCGATCCACGTCGCCAACGACCTCGAGCGCGTTGGCGACATGGCCAAGACCGTCTCGCGCCGGACCCTGCAGATCGAGGGGCTGAGCCTTGCGCCGAAATTCTATAACGGCGTCAAGCACATGTCGGACCTGATCCTGCGCCAGCTCAAGGCGGCGCTCGACGCCTATGCCTCGCGAAATGCGGCGGCTGCCGTCGAGGTATGCAATTCGGACGACGAGATCGATGCGCTCTACACCTCGCTGTTCCGCGAGCTGCTCACCTACATGATGGAAGACCCGCGCAACATCACGCAGTGCACGCATCTGCTGTTCTGTTCGAAGAGCCTCGAGCGGGTCGGTGATCACGCCACCAATATTGCCGAGCACGCCTACTACCTCGAAACCGGCCGCCAGCTCGGGTCCAATCCCGACCAGCTGCAGCGGGTCCAGATCAAGGAGTAACCCTCCATGTCCGCCACCATCCTGATCGTCGAGGACGAGGCCGATCTCGCCGAGATGCTGCGCTATAACCTCGAAGCCGAGGGCTTCCGCGTTGTCACGGCAGCCTCGGGTGACGAGGCCGTCGAGCGCATCCGTGACGGCGTGCCCGACCTGATCCTGCTCGACTGGATGCTGCCGGGCATGTCTGGCATCGAGCTCTGCCGCCGCTGGCGCGCCAAGGATGAGACGGCTCGCACCCCCATCATCATGCTCACCGCCCGCGGCGAGGAAGAGGAGCGGGTCCGCGGCCTCGCGACGGGTGCCGACGACTATGTGGTCAAGCCCTTCTCGATCCCCGAGCTGCTGGCGCGCGTCAACGCCCTGCTGCGGCGTTCGAGCCCGCAGCTGGTGACCGCCGTGCTCAAGGCTGGCGATCTGGAACTGGACCGCACCAGCCACCGGGTCCGCCGCGGCGGCCGCGAGGTGCATCTGGGGCCGACCGAATATCGGCTGCTCGAGTATCTGATGCGCCATCCGGGTCGCGTCTATTCGCGCGAGCAACTGCTCGACGGCGTTTGGGGCAATGACGTCTATGTCGACGAACGCACGGTCGATGTGCATGTCGGCCGGCTGCGCAAGGCCATCAACCGCCACCGCGATGCCGATCCGATCCGTACGGTGCGTGGCGCCGGCTACTCGTTCGACGAGCGCTTCGCGGCGCTGAGCTGACCGCGCGGGGCCGACGGAACGTTTCCGGCCCGACGCGACTTGCCTTGAACGCTGGGGTTTGGTCAATTTGACCAGCCCGTTCGTGGCAGGGAAGAGAACAATGAAGAAAGCTCTGGTCGTCTGGGGCGGGCTCGAATTGCACGAGCCCGAAGCGGGCGCTTTGATCGTCCGCGACCTGCTCGCCGGCGAAGGTTTCGACGTCACCGTCACCAACGACTACACCGCGCTCGGTGGCGCCGATGTCGGCAACTTCGACCTGATCGTGCCGCAAATCACCGGCGGCGAGCTCGATCGCGAGAACTCCATCCGCTTCTGCGCCGCCATCGAGGCGGGCACCGGCCTCGCAGCGTTTCACCATGGCATTGCCACCACGTTTCCGGGCAATGCGCGCATGCGCTTCCTCGGGGGCTGCACCTTCGCCACCCATCCGGGCGACATCATCAGCTACCGTGTCGACCCATTGAAGACCGATGACCCGATCATGCAGGGCGTTTCGAGCTTCGAGCATAGTTCGGAGCAGTATTTCCTCCACGTCGACCCTTCGGTCGAGGTGCTGGCGACGACAACCTTTTCGGGCGAGCACGCCTTCTGGAAAAAGGGCGTCGCCGTGCCGGTGGTCTACAAGTCCGCCTTCGGCCTTGGCCGCGTCTTCTACACCGCGCTCGGCCACAAGCCGGCCGAACTCGACAAGCCCGAGATCATGACCATCCTGCACCGGGGGCTGCTATGGGCCAGCCGTTGATCGAGAAGCGCCCGATCGGCACGACCGGGGTTGAAATTTCCCGCATCGGTTTTGGCGGCGCGCCGCTGGGCGACGTCGTCCGCGCGCCCTCCCACGTCGCAGCCCAGGATCTGCTGGCGGCCGCCTGGGACAGCGGCATCCGCTATTTCGACACCGCGCCGTTCTATGGCGCGGGTCTCTCGGAGCGTCGCATCGGCGACTTTCTCCGCGCCAAGCCGCGCGACGAATATGTGCTCTCGTCCAAGGTGGGTCGCCTGCTGGAGCCGGACCGCGAGTACGGCATGGAGCGCTATGGCGGTGACCCTGCAGCCATGCCGTTCCGCCCGGTGTTCGACTTCACCTATGACGGGGTGATGAAGAGCTTCGAGATGAGCCTGCAGCGGCTCGGGCTCGAGCGCATCGACATCCTGTTCCTCCACGATCTCGGCCGGATGAGCCAGCGCGACAATCACGCGAAGACCTTCGCGGAGGCGACCGAGGGCGGCGGCATCCGTGCGCTGGAGGAACTGCGCGCCGCCGGTACCGTCAAGGCTATCGGCGCCGGGGTCAACGAATGGCAGGTGATCGACCAGTTGATGGACCATGGCCGGTTCGACGTGTTCCTCCTCGCCAATCGCTACACGCTGCTCGACCAGGAAGTCATCGACACGCTGTTCCCGCGCATCGAGCGGGAGGGCGTCGCCATCGTCATCGGTGCGCCGCTCAATTCCGGCATCCTTGCGACCGGCCCGGTACCTGGCGCCCTGTTCGACTATGCCCCAGCCAGCGAGGCGATGCTGGAAAAGACCCGCCGCATCAAGGCGCTGACCGACAAGTACGGCACGACGCTGATCCGCGCGGCGCTGAGCTTCCCGCTCGGCCACCCGGCTGTCACCGCCATCATCCCCGGCTATATCAAGCGCGAGGAGTTCGAGGACAACATGGCCGGCTACCGCCTGCCCATCGCGCCCGCACTCTGGGACGAACTGCGGGCCGCGGGCCTGATGCATCCGGCAGCGCCGTCGCCGATCACGCCGATCCTGCCCTGACCGCCTTCGCTTTGGGCACCGGACGCGATAGGCTGACGCAACACAGGCCAACAGGAGACCTCCCATGGGCGAGCGCATCAAGCTGACGGCAGCCGACGGCTTCGAACTCAACGCCTATGAGGCGCGCCCCGCAGGCGTGCCCAAGGGGGGCGTTGTGCTGATCCAGGAAGTCTGGGGGCTCAATCACTGGATTCGATCGGTGGTCGACCGCTGGGCCCAGCATGGCTACCACGCCGTGGCGCCGGCCATGTTTGACCGCATCGACTATGGCTTCGAGAGCGAGAACTACACCCCGTCGCACTTCCAGCTCATCGGCGAAATGATGAAGAAGTTCGAGATGGAGAAGGCCGTTGCCGATATCGCAGCGGCGTCCGCCTATGCTGCCGTGTCCGGCAAGGTCGGCATCACCGGCTACTGCTTCGGCGGCCGGATGAGCTGGGTCGCCGCCAGCCGCGGCCTCGGCCTCAGCGCTGCCTCCGGCTACTATGGCGGTGGCGTCGCCGGCTATATCGATCTGGCGCCCGTCATCCCGATCGAGATGCATTTCGGCTCGCGCGACAACGGTATCCCGCTCGAGCAGGTCGAGGCGCTGAAGGCGAGGCACCCGGGCGCCGACATTTATGTCTATGACGGCGATCACGGCTTCTGCAACAGCGACCGACCGGACAAGTTCGACCACGCTTCCTGCACCAAGGCCTCGGCGCGCAGCCTGGAGTTCTTCCATAAGCACCTCGGCTGAGCCGGCCGATCTCGCCTGCCACTTAGCCTATCTCGAAGAGGCGGTGGCAGAAGCGCGACAGGCCATGTTGTCGCGCCGCAAGGCCATGCTCGCCGCTTACCTGGTCGATGGCTTTGTAGACCGCCTGTTCGCCGCCCGCGCCGAACCGGCCGGGGATATTCTGGCGTTCCGTGCGGAAATGGCCTCGCGACATCCGCCGCTGGCCCTGATCCTCGACCTCGTTGCTGGCCGCGCCGAGTTAAGGCTCGAGGCCGTCGAGGTGCCTCTGGCCGATTATGGCGGGCTGAGCGTCGAGGACTTCATGGTCAGCCTCTACAACCAGCACAGCGTGCAACGCCTGCGCATCGCGACGCCGGACGGCGGTCGCGAAGACGTGCATGGTGTGCTGGCAGAAGCGGTTGTGGCGCTTGCGGCGGAGGGCGGCCAGCCCTCCACCTGATGCCTACTCGACGGTCTTGCTCAGCTCGATCGCCTTGCGCCTCGCGATGTCGAGATATTCGGTCGGCACGGCATTGCTCGGCTGCCAGATGATCTGGCGCAGCGCCGCGACCGGCAGCTTGGGGTTGCGGTGCTCGTCGTAGAGCCCGTTCTTTTCCTGCTGCGTGTCGGTGATCTGGGTGTAGCAGAAGCCGGAGAGCTCAGGGCTGGCGTAGATCGCCGCGAACAGGTCGCGGAGGATGGCGAGGTATTCGTCCTCGCTGCCGACGGTGGCATAGCCCATCCATTTCTGCCCGGCGGCCGGGTGGAACGAGATGCCGCCGAATTCGGTCAGCATCACCGGCTGGCCGCGCTCATCCTCGATCAGCCGCTGCCGCTTGCGGTTGGGCTTGAAGCCGGCGAGCGTCGCCGCAATCGCCTCGGCGCTGCCGAAGCGCTCGGTCAGCTGGCTGCCATGCTGCGTATAGTCGTGGATGCCGAGAATGTCCGAATAGGTGTGTTCCCAACCTTCGTTGGAGATCACCGGCCGGGTGGGATCCAGCGCCTTGGTCAGGTGGTAGAGCGACGAGGCATAGGCCTGCTGCGCCGGGTTGCGCGCGATATCTTCGACGCCCCAGCTCTCGTTGATCGGCACCCAGGTGACGATAGAGGGGTTGGAGCGATCGCGGTCGACGGCACTCAGCCATTCGCGGGTGAATCGGTCGACCGCCGCCGCGCTGAACTCATAGGCATTGGCCATCTCGCCCCAGACGAGAAGGCCCAGATGGTCGGCCCAGTAGAGGAAGCGCGGATCCTCGATCTTTTGGTGGATGCGGCAGGCGTTGAACCCCAGCGCCTTGATCAGCTCGACCTCGTGCCGCAGGGCGTCGGCACTCGGCGCCGCCAGATGCGACTGCGGCCAGAAGCCCTGTTCCAGCACCGAGCGGACGAAGTACGGCCGGTCATTGAGCAGGAACCGGCCCTCGCCGATGCCTGTGCTGCGGAAGCCGAAATAGCTCTGGACGTCATCGACCTGCTCGCCCGCCTCCGACTGCAAGGCAGCGGCCACGGCGATGATGTTGGGCGTCTCGGGCGACCAGTAGAGGTCGCCGCGGCGCTGGCCGTTTTTGGCGCGCGGGATGGTGATGGCGGTCTCGGCCCGGTCGCCGTCGACCAGCAGATGCTGCACCGCCAGCACCTCTTCACCCTTGCGCAAGGTGACCGATATCCAGCCCCGGAAGCCGCGATTGAGCCGCGCCTCGACGGTCACGGTGTTGCGCGTCAGGTCCGGCGTCAGGTGGAAGCTGGTGAGATAGGTTGCGGGCACCGGCTCGAGCCACACCGGCTGCCAGATACCGGTGGTGCGATCGTACCAGATGGCGTGGGGCGAGGGCTCCCAGTCCTGCTTGCCGCGCGGCATGGTGCCGTCAAGCGGCCGGTCCTCGGCCCGCACCACCACCACCTGCTCGCCCTCGATCAGCGCGCCGGTGATATCGGCCGAGAACGGCGTGTGTCCGCCCTGATGCGTCGCGACCAGTTGCCCGTTGACCCACACATGCGCGCTGTAGTCCACCGCGCCGAAATGCAGGATCAGCCGCTCCCCAGCCTGCTGCGGCGCCTCGAATGTCCGCCGATACCAGACCACCGGATGGTAACCCTTGTCGTTGATCCCCGACAGCTCGCTCTCGGGCGGGAACGGCACCTGGATCTTCCGGTCGAACTTTTCGGGGTCCGCGAACCAGCGCCCGTCGAGCCCGACATCGTCGTCGTCATAGGCGAAGTCCCACGACCCGGAGAGGTCATGCCAACGCTGGCGGGTCAAGCGGGGACGAGGATGCAGGATGTCGGACATTGGGTCTCTCGTTGATGCGATGGGCGGGCCCGGTGCGGCCGGGAGGGAAGGTGGGGTCGTGAGCGTCTAGGCGCGGAGGATCTTGTCCATCGCCTTGCCCTTGGCGAGCTCGTCGACGAGTTTGTCGAGATAGCGGATCTCGCGCATGGTGGGCTCTTCGATGTCCTCGACGCGGACGCCGCAGACGACGCCCTTGATGAGTGAGCGTGCCGGGTTCATTTGCGGCGCGCCGACAAAGAAATCCTCGAAGGTCGTTCCCTTCGCGAACTCACCCTCCAGCGTCTGCTGGCTGTGACCGGTCAGCCAGCGGAAGATCTCGTCGACCTCCGCCTTGGTACGCCCCTTGCGCTCTGCCTTGGCGACATAGGCTGGGTAAACGCTGGCCACGCTGACCGAGTAGATGCGATGCGCGGCCATTGGCTCCCCCCGATGCACGCGAACTGATCTCGAAACTAGCCGCGCCCGGGCCTCGCTGGAAGTCCGGATTTCGGAGAACCGACGTCCTGGGCAGCAATCGTAAGCGCTGCGGCTTGCGTTGCCGCTCCGAAACGCTCAAGTACCTTACTCACGGAGAACGCATCCCATGGCGCGCAAGCCCAACTATGACTTCGAACGCAAGGAGCGGGAGCGGCTCAAGGCCCAAAAGAATGCGGCCCGTGCCGAAGCCAAGCTCAAGTTGGCCGCCGAGGATGCGCCTGCCAACGCAGCCACACCGCTCGAAAAAACGACTAGCTGATGCAGCGTCTGTCCTCTCCTGTTGTCCGGTCGTGCCCATGATCAGCGAGCGTCCCGCCAACATCGAGAGCCTTGGCTGGTCACGCTACTTTGACGAGCAGCTCGGACATGAAGATCGCGATCTGGTTCCAGCGCGGATTGACGAGGTGCATCGCGGCCGGATGACGGCCCTGACGGCGACGGGCCGAATGGAGATCGTGCTGCCGGCGAGGTCCGACACGGGCGCCTATGCGGTGGGCGACTGGGTGTTGCTTGACCCGGTCACCGGCCTTCTGCAATTGCGTCTGGGTCGAAAGAGCGTGCTGGAGCGCCCAGCCGAAGGACGCCGGCCGACGCAGCTGGTCGCTGCCAACATCGACACCCTGTTCATTGTCGCCTCGTGCAACGCCGATTTCAACGTGGCGCGGCTGGAGCGCTATCTGGCCCTCGCCAACGAAGCCGAGACCAACCCGGTGATTGTGCTGACCAAGGCAGACACGGCTGACGACGCGGTGGAATACCAGCGGCAGGCCGCCGGGCTGCAGCGCGATCTGCCGGTTGTGCTGCTCAATGCCAAGGCACCGGATGCCGCCGCTGCCCTCGCTGCCTGGTGCGGCCCGGGCCTCACGGTCGCGTTGGTCGGCTCGTCTGGCGTTGGCAAATCGACGCTGGTGAACGCCCTCATCGGGCAGGGGAGGGAGCAGCAGCAGACCGGCAGCATCCGCGAGAGCGATGCCAAGGGTCGGCACGTTACCACTTCACGCTCGCTCCATCCCGTCGCAGGCGGCGGCTGGGTCATCGATACACCGGGAATGCGCAGCCTGCAGGTCAAGGACATCGTGCAGGGACTCGACACGCTATTCGCCGAGATCGTCGAACTGGCGCCGCTGTGCAAATTCCGCAACTGCACCCACGATCACGAACCTGGATGCGCGGTGCGGGCGGCCGTCTCGGCGGGTACAGTCGATCCCGAGCGGCTGGCCCGCTGGCGGAAACTGCGGGCCGAGAACACCCAGGGCGGGCGCCGCTGAAGGCTGCGGGGGGCTCAGCCGCAGCGATCGAGCACGCGCTTGATCGCCGCCGACGAGCCCTTGGCGCTGAAGATATTGATGTCGAAGGCGTCGAGGCCGCGGCCTGACCCCGTTTGAACGAAAGCCACCTGGATGGTTTGCTTGGCGCGCTGGGCGATCCGGGCCCATTGCCGCGCCACCGGGCCTCGAACGATCGCCGAACTTCCGTCGCTATGGATCACCGGCATGTCCTGGGCGAAGCTGGCGCCCTCGTTGGCGGAGACGCCAGCGCCTTCCGTCGGGTCCGCCGTAATGGCGAGGCTCATCGTTGCAGCGCGGGCGACTTCAGGGGCCGGCGAGCGCACCCAGAAGCCCATCGCAAGGTCGCCGCCCCGACAGGCAAACTGGAACTGCGCCCGGCCATTGTCGAGATAGGCAATCGGCACGCTGCCTCCCTCATAGGACCATTGCTCCGCCATTGCCGGGCCCGCAGCGATCAGCAGCGCCAGAAAGGCGGACAGGGCAGGGGCGATCCTAGGCATGCGTCTCTCCGAACGGCGTCGTCTCGCACCAATCAATACTGGTGCTCGTGGTGTTTGTAGGGCGGGCACCGGTCCCCGCCGAACAAGAAAAAGCCGGGGTCTCCCCCGGCCTTTCAATGTATCGATCGCACTGCGGTTCAGCGCTTCTTGCGGTCCAGCTGGTGATAGGCCCGGCGCGAGTGGAACTCGCAATAGGGCTTGCCGTCGTCCGAATGCTGGCCGCAGAAGTAGAAGTCCGGCGTCAGCGGGTCGCCGATCGGCCACTTGCAGGTGTGCTCGCTGAGCTGCAGCAGCGTCAGCCGCTTCTCCACCGGGATGAACAGCTCCTGCGCCTGCGGCGCCAGTTCAACCTCGGCCACCATTTCCTCGTTGATCTTCAGAGCCGTTGCGCCCTGGATGGCCCCACCTCCGCCACCCATCGTCCGCGACTTCATCGTTGCGGCCATGCCACCACCCATGCTCGGCCGGCTGCCGGTCGACGGAGCCGCGACGCGGCGCTGTGTCGGACGCGGCGTGGTGCGCACGCGCGGCGCCGAACTCGCCGGCTTGGCGCGACCGCTCAGCTTCAGCCGGTGCACCTTGCCGATCACGGCATTGCGCGTCACGCCTTCCCCAAGTACGCCCGCAATCTGGCTAGCGCTCAAACCCTCAAGCCAAAGTTTCTTGAGCAGTTCGACGCGTTCTTCAGTCCAGCCCATTGACAATCAGCTCCTAAAGATACGGGTCGGATAGACTCCCCAACCATGCCGTCGAAAGCCGCTCGACAGCACGAAGCACTACGCATCGTAGGTCAGATGGGTCCGCCACACGAGATATCGTGTCCCAATGCCTTGATACTACACGGCCCAAGGAATCCGGATCAAGAGTCGCCCGGGTTTTACACGGGGAAAACCCGGCGAGAATCCGATCGTCCGGAAGCCCGAGTCAAATCAGGTACTTGGGCCGTGCCGTTGACTTGAAGGCCGGTGGAAGGCATATGGAAAGCCTGCAACGCGCCGCATCTGAGCAGCGCGTTTTTGGTTTTTGTGGGGCTTTTGCAACAGTCCTTCGCCAAGCACGAAAGGGGTGCTCTGATGTCTGCGCTATACGGAACGTATGCCCGGTCCAACCTCGCGTTTGAGCGGGGCGAGGGCGTGCGATTGTTCGCGCAGGACGGGACCCCATATCTCGATTTTCACTCCGGCATCGCCGTGAACGCCCTCGGCCACGGCGACCCGCACATCGTGGCGGCGCTGAAGGCGGCCGCCGAAAAAGTCTGGCACACCTCGAACGTCTTCACCATTCCCGAGCAGGAACGGCTGGCACAGCGGCTGGTGGACAATACTTTTGCCGATGCGGTTTTCTTCACCAATTCGGGCACCGAGGCGATCGAATGCGCCATCAAGACGGCGCGCCACTACTTCTGGGCCAAGGGCGAGACCGATCGCTACGAGATCATTGCCTTCACCGGCTCTTTCCACGGCCGGACGCTGGGCGCCATCGCCGCTGGCGGAAACCTGAGCTATCTGGAAGGCTTCGGGCCGCCGCTGCCCGGCTTCAAGCACACCGCCCCCGGCGATCTTGCCGCCGTCGAGGCGCTGATCGGGCCGCAGACCTGCGCCATCCTGATCGAGCCGGTGCAGGGCGAGGGCGGCGTCACCGCCATGCCTGCCGAATACATGCGGGGCCTGCGCGAGTTGTGCGACAGGAACGGGCTGCTACTCATCCTTGATGAAGTACAGTGCGGCTATGGCCGCAGCGGCAAGTTCTTTGCCCATGAGTGGTCGGGGATCGAACCCGACATCATGGCGGTCGCCAAGGGCATTGGCGGCGGTTTCCCGCTCGGGGCCTGCCTGGCCAAGGGCGAAGTGGCCAAGTCCATGGTGCCGGGCACGCATGGCTCGACCTATGGTGGCAACCCCCTGGCCTGCGCCATCGGCAACGCCGTGCTCGATCGCATGCTCGAGCCCGGCTTCTTCGCCCATGTCGAAAAGATGGGGGCTCGGCTGGCCTGGCACCTGCAGCAGCTGCAGCAGCGCTTCCCGCAATACGTCGTCGAGCTGCGCGGCAAGGGCCTGCTGGCCGGCATCAAGATCACCCCGCCGGTGCGCGATTTCGTCACCCGCCTGCGCGACACCCAGCACATGCTGGCCCAGGGCGCCGGCGACAACGTGCTGCGTCTCTTGCCGCCGCTGGTGGTCACCGAGGCCGATATAGACGAGGCCGCCGGAAAGATTGCGGCCGCCTTCGAAGCCATGGCTGCCGAAACCCCGGTAGAAGCCGCGCGCTGAACCCATACCTCCGCGGCGGCGCGAGCCTGAGGCCTCGCCGCCCGCAACCTGAGGAGAGGTCGGATGACCACCCCGAGGCATTTTCTCAATCTCGACGATTTCGACGAAACCACCCTGCGCGGCATGCTAAACCAGGCCAGCGAGCTGAAGGTCCGGCTGAAGCAGGGCGAGCGGCCGCTGCTGCTCAAGGACAAGGTGCTGGCCATGATCTTCGAGCGCCAGTCGACCCGCACTCGCGTCTCGTTCGATGTCGGCATGCGCCAATTGGGCGGCGAGACCATCTTCCTCACCGGCGCCGAAATGCAGCTCAGCCGTGAAGAGACCTTGGCCGACACGGCAAAGGTGATGAGCCGCTATGTCGACGCGATCATGATCCGCATCCTGACCCACCAGGACCTGCTCGACCTCGCCGAGGCAGCCACGGTGCCGGTGATCAACGGGCTCACCCGTCGCGCCCATCCCTGCCAGGTCATGGCCGACGTGATGACCTTCGAGGAACATCGTGGCTCGATCAAGGGCGCCAAGATTGCCTGGGTGGGCGACAGCAACAACGTGCTGGCCTCCTGGGTCAATGCCGCCGAGCTGTTCGGTGCGGAACTTACCGTCGCCGTGCCGGAGGACTACTGGCCCGAAAAGGACCTGCTAGCCGATATCAAGAAGGCCGGTGCTGCCGTGCGGCTGATCGAGGATCCCGAGGAAGCGGTCAAGGATGCCGACCTTGTGATCACCGACACCTGGGTCTCGATGGGCGACACGGATGCCGCCGAGCGTCGCCGGGTCTTGAAACCCTACCAGGTCAATGCCCAATTGATGGGTCTCGCCGACAAGGACGCGCTGTTCATGCACTGCCTGCCGGCCCACCGCGGCGACGAGGTGACCGACGAGGTCATTGACGGGCCGCAATCGGTGGTCTTCGACGAAGCCGAGAACCGGCTGCACGCGCAGAAGGCCATCCTGTGCTGGTGCCTCGGCCAGGACAAGGCGAATATCTAGACTCCTGACCTTCGGCTTGCCGAAGGTCGCATCGTAGCAATGAAGTGGCGTGCGGCAGGCCCCGAGGCGGGGTGGTGCTGCGGCGCCCGATTGGATTTGAACCATGACGCAAACTGAGCTCAAGAGCTTCGGCCTCGACCGCCCCGAGAGCGGCGACGATGTCGTGGTGCCCTTCACCCTCGATACCCTGGACGCGCGCGGCCGCGTCGTGCGGCTCGGCCCGGCGCTCGATGCGATCCTGCATCGCCACGACTACCCGGCGCCGGTCGCCCGCCTGCTTGGCGAGGCCGTGGTGCTGGCCGCACTGATCGGCTCCTCGCTGAAGTTCGAGGGCCGCTTCATCCTCCAGACCCAGACCGACGGGCCGGTGAACCTGATCGTCGTCGATCTCGATGCGCCGGATGGCCTGCGCGGCTATGCCCGCTTCGATGCCGACGCAGTGGCTGCAGCCGTTGCTCGCGGCGACGCTGGTTCGGCCGCTCTGCTCGGCAACGGCCACCTGGCCATGACCGTCGACCAGGGCGCCTACATGGAGCGCTACCAGGGCATTGTCGCGCTCGAAGGCGGCTCGCTCGAGGATGTCGCGCACACTTACTTCCGCCAGTCCGAGCAGATCCCGACGCAGGTGCGCCTCGCCGTTGCCGAGCATTCGGTGCGCGGCCAGCGCCAGCCGCAATGGCGGGCCGGCGGCGCACTGGTGCAGTTCCTGCCGGCCGAGGGCGGCAACATGCCCGACTTGCCCGGCGATGGAGATTTCGACAACCCCGAGACCGCCGATCCGCACTACGCCGAAGACGACAAGTGGACGACGACCCGCGCGCTGTTCTCGACCATTTCCGATGAGGAACTGGTGGAACCCGCGCTCTCGGGTGAGCGGCTGCTGTTCCGGCTGTTCAACGAGCCCGGGGTCCGCATCTTCGATCCGGTGATTCTCGAGGAACGCTGCACCTGCTCGGCGGAACGCGTCGAGGGTATGCTGCGGCACAACTTCACCGCCGAGGAGCGGGCCGACATGGTGGTCGACGGCGAGATCGAGGTGGTCTGCGAGTTCTGCTCGGCCGACTATCACTTCAAGCCGCACGAGTTCGAAGACCAGCCGACGACGCTGAACTGAATTGGGTGGCGCGGGACCCGTCCCGCGCCTTCACTCCGTGGCGAGCGCCACCACCGGGTCGAGCCGGGCCGCCGATCGTGCGGGCATGAAACCAAAACCGATGCCGATCAGGGTCGAGGCGAGGAAGGCCGTGGCGATGGTCGTACCCGAATAAACCATCGTCATGCCCGAGACGAACTGTTCGACCAGCGCCCCGATGCCGAAGCTGAGGCCGATGCCGATCACGCCGCCGATCAGGCACACCATCACCGCCTCGATCAGGAACTGCTGCATGATGTCATTCTGGCGCGCGCCAACCGCCATGCGCACCCCGATCTCGCGGGTGCGTTCGCGCACCGAAACCAGCATGATGTTCATCACCCCGATGCCGCCCACCACCAGCGAGATCACCGCGATGGCCGAGACCAGCAGCGTCAATGTCTGGCTGGTCGACTGGATGGTTTCGCGGATGGTGTCGGTATTCTGCAGGCTGAAGTCCACGATGCCATGGCGTTGGGTGAGCAGGGCCTCGATGGCAGCCTGCGCCTCGTCGGTGTCGGCCTCGTCGGCCACGCGCACGGTGATCGTCGAGAGCCAGGTCTGCCCCAGCACGCGCGACATCGCGGTGGTGTAGGGCACCCAGACGCTGATCGAACTCGACTGCGGCCCGAAATTGTTGGTTGCTGCTTCGACCACGCCGACGATCTTGAGCGGCACATTGCCGACGAGGATCACCTTGCCCAAGGGATCCGCGCCATCGGTGAACAGCGTGCTGACCGCCTTGGTGTCGATGACCGCCTCCTGCGCCAGCGTGTCCACGCCGTCTGCGTCGAACGCCGCGCCCACTGTAAAGGTGCGGTTGTTCACCCGGAAGAAGTCCGGTCCCACACCGACAAGCTGCCCGCTGGCCGAAACGTTGTTGTAGCGGACGGTCTTGCTGGAGGTGACCTGCGGGGTAACGCTGTCGGCATAGTCTTCAGCCGCAATCGCTTCGGCGTCGGCCGGGACCAGGGTACGGATGGCCCCGAGCCGCCGATCGGCCGCACTCGCTCCGGGCGAGATGTTGATGGTGTTGGTACCGATCGAGCTGATCCGCTCCAGCACCTGCTGCTGGCTGCCTTCGCCCAGCGCCACCACCGACACCACCGAGGCAATGCCGATGATAATGCCCAGCATGGTGAGAAAGGTGCGCAGCCGATGGCTGGAGAGCGCCCGCCAGGCCATGCCGAACGCCTCGCCGAAACGGCCGATCGCGGCCCGCCACAAGGGAATCTTGCGGATGGCCTCCGCCCGGCGCGCCGCGGGCGGAGCCGCCGTGCGGGTGTGGCGATCCGAGACGATCACGCCGTCGCTGATCTCGACGATCCGGTCTGCCATTTCGGCAATGGCGGGATCATGGGTCACGATGATGATCGTGTGGCCCTCGGCATGCAGCTCCTTGAGGAGCGCCAGGAGATCCCGACCACTCCTGGAATCAAGCGCGCCGGTCGGCTCGTCCGCTAGGATGATCTCGCCGCCATTCATCAGCGCCCGCGCCACGCTGACCCGCTGCTGCTGTCCGCCTGACAGGGCATTGGGCCGATGGGTCATGCGATCGGTGAGGCCGAGGCGTGACAGCAGGCTTCGGGCGCGTTCCCGTCGCTGGCCCGGATCGGCACCGGCGTAGATCGCCGGGATTTCGACGTTCTCGACCGCATCGAGATCGGCCAGCAGCTGGTAGCGCTGGAAGATGAAGCCGAAATGCTCGCGCCGGAGCTGGGCAAGCTCGTCCGGTGCGAGTTTGGAGACGTCGCGTCCCGCCAGCTTGTAGGTGCCGGTCCAGCCGTTATCGAGGCAGCCCAGCGCATTCATCAGCGTCGATTTGCCCGAACCGGACTGGCCGATGATTGCGATCAGCTCGCCGCGCTCGATGGTGAGGTCCACGTCCTTGAGGACGACGATCTCTTCGGTGCCGGCGGCAAAGCTGCGCCTCAGATCCTTGATCTCGATGATTGGGTCAGCCATGGCGTGCGTCCTCACATCGGCGGCGGTCCGCCGGCCCCCATCATCACCGGTGCGCCGCCGCCGAGCAGCGAGCGGTTGGCGTTGGCACCGGCCGCGGCGCTAGTCGCGACGGAGCTGCCTGTGGCCGAGATCACCTGGTCGTCTTCGGACAGGCCGCTGAGCACCTGGGCGCTGACGCCGTTGTCGAGGCCGATCTTGATCGGGCGGGGCGTCGTGGTCTTCGTCGTGGGGTCATAGACCATGATGATATAGTCGCCATCGCGCCCCTTGGTTGTCAGCACCGACGAGGGGACGACCAGCGTGTCCGCTGCCTCGTCGAGAACGATGGTGACCTGCGCGGTCATCGAGATGCGCAGCCGGTGGTCGGGATTGTCCACGTCGAACAGGCCATTGTAGTAGATGGCGTCTGACGAAGAGCTGCTCGAACTGTCCGAGATCGACGACGGCGCCGGCTCGACCGTGCGCAGCGTGGCCTCGATCTGTGTGTTGGGATCGCCCAGGATGGTGAAATACACCCGCTGGCCGGCCTCGACCCGCGGCACGTCAGCCTCCGAGATCTCGGCCTTCACCACCATCTTGTCGAGATTGGCGATCTTGACCACGGTGGGCGTGCTGGAATTGGCGTTCAGCGACTGGCCGGCTTCGACCTCCACCGAAACCACTGTGCCATCGATCGGCGCCACTATCGTGGTGCGCTCGAGATCGAGCCTCGCGGACTCGACGTTCAGTTCCGCCTGCTGCACCTGGGCATCCAACCCTTCAAGCTGGGCCTCGGCCGTGGTGACCGCGAGTTGGGCTGACTGATAGTCAGCATCCGAAATCAACTCCTGGGGACGAAGCTTCTCGGCGCGCTCGAGCGCCACCTTCGCCTGCTCGAGATTGGCCGCCTGCTGCTTGCGCTGGGCGGTGATGTTGGCCAGCGAGGCCTCCGCCGACTTGACGGCCACCTCCTGGTCGCGCGACGCGATCTTGGCCACCACGTCGCCGGCCTTGACCGCATCGCCCAGCGCGACGTTCAGTGTCTCGATGCTGCCCGACACCTCGGCGCCGACACTGACCAGCGTGCTGGCCTCGATCACGCCGCTGGCGAGGACCGTCTCTTCGATATCACCACGACTCACCGCCACGGTGCGCGGCGCGGCTTCCGTCTGCATGGGCTGCAACAGAGTCCAGCCGACATAAGCTGCGCCGCCCACGATCACCAGTGCGATGCCCCAGCGCCACCATGATTTGCTTTTTGACATACTGTCTCGATCCCAAGTCCATTCGGCACCTAGGTAGTGTTTCGAGTCAGCCTTGTCAGCTTAGTCCTTGGTAATCTGGATGAAATTGTTGCAATGCCAGCAACGTTGGGAAATATTGCGCCGCCTCAGGCCACTGACAATGCATAATCCAGGTCGGCAATCAGGTCGGCACTATCCTCCAGCCCAACCGAAATTCGCAGCAGGCCCGGGGTGATACCGCTTTCGAGCCGTACCTCCTCGGTGAAGCGTGCATGAGTGGTCGTGCCGGGATGAGTGATCAGCGATTTGGCGTCGCCAAGATTGTTGGAGATCAGGATCACTGCCAGCGAGTCCGACAGGCGGAATGCGGCATCGCGGCCGCCCTTGACCTCGAAGGCGACCAGCGTCGAGCCGCTCGCCATCTGCCGCTTCGCCAGCTCGTATTGCGGATGCGAGGGATGGAAGGGGTAGGAGACGCGCTCGATCTTGGGGTGATTGGCAAGGAAGTCGGCGACCTTGGCCGCGTTCTCCGTCATCTGCCTGACCCGCAGCGGCAGCGTCTCGACGCCCTTGAGCAGCACCCAGGCATTGAACGGCGACAGCGACGGCCCGGTCTGGCGCAACAAGGTGTGGATGTCGCCCTCGATCAGTGCCTTGCTGCCCAGCACCACCCCACCCAGCGCCCGGCCCTGGCCATCGATATGCTTGGTGGCCGAATAAGTGACGAGATCGGCGCCCAGCTGCAGCGGCTTCTGCAGCATTGCGGTCGCAAACACATTGTCGACGATCAGCTTGGCGCCATGCGCATGGGCGATTTCGGCCACCGCTGCGATATCGACCAGTTCAAGCGTCGGATTTGTCGGCGTCTCGATAAAGACGATCCTGGTGTTGGGCTGCATGGCCCGGGCGAAGTTCTCCGGGTCGCGGCCATCCACCAGCGTGGACGGGACGCCGAAACGCGGCATCAGGTCTTCAACCACATAGCGACACCCACCGAACAGCGCCCGCGACGCGACGATGTGGTCGCCAGCCCGCACCTGGCTCATCACGGCGTTGGTCACCGCCGACATGCCGGTCGCGAAGGCGCGCGCCGCTTCCGCTCCCTCGAGCAGCGCCATCCGGTCCTGGAACATCTCCATGGTCGGGTTGGAAAAGCGCGAGTAGTTGTGCGCCGGCTTGTTGATCTTGTTGAGGAACAGATCCTCGGCATATTGCGAGCTCGGGTAGGAGTAACCCGAATTCATGAAGATCGCTTCCGACGTCTCGTTGAACTGGCTGCGCTGCGTGCCGCCATGCACCAGCTGCGTTGCGGGCGAGAGCCTGGACTGGTCGCTCAGCGGATTCCTGGACTTGGACATCGGAAAACCTCGGATACAAAAAAACCGGCACGCGTCGTCTGCGGCCGGCATCAGGGGTCCCTTTAGCGACTTGTTTTAGGTGGCTGCAATCAGACCGGCCAAATCACCACCGCGATCTGACCTGTCGGGCCATCACGCAACCGGGATATACGACCCATTGCGACTTGGCGTCAATCGCGCGGGTTGCTAGGGAAGCTGACGCGGTGGGGTGGTGAATGGATAGCGATCTTTGGTCGAGGGGCGTGTTTCCGGCCCGCTACATCGAGCGGCTGGCCAAGCGCGGCGGCATTGTCTCCGACCGGCCGTTCGACGCCGACCAGGTGCAGCCCGCCAGCCTTGATCTGCGTCTTGGCAATGTCGCCTACCGCGTGCGCGCCAGCTTCCTGCCTGGTCCTGAGCACACGGTTGCCGAGCGCATCGAGACGCTGAAGCTGCATGAGCTCGATCTCACCCATGGCGCGGTGCTCGAGCGCGGCTGCGTCTACCTCGTGCCGTTGCAGGAAAGCCTGAACCTGCCCGATCAGGTCTCTGCCGGTGCCAATCCAAAGAGCTCTACCGGCCGTCTCGATGTCTTCACCCGCGTCATCGGCGACCGCGCCCGCGGCTTCGATACGCTGGCAGCTGGCTACAAGGGCCCGCTCTATCTCGAGATCAGCCCCCGAACCTTCCCGGTCCGCGTCCGGGTCGGCTCGCGCCTCAGCCAGATGCGGTTCCGCGTCGGCGACAGCCGGCTCGATGCGCACGAGCACCGTACGCTGCACAATGTCGAAACGCTGGTGTTCGACGCCAATGCCGAGGTCGGCGACGGCGTGCTGCTCTCCATCGACCTGAAGGGCGACGATCGCGGCGGCCTTATCGGCTTCCGCTCCAAGCGCCATACCCCGGTCATCGACATGGACCTGAAGGACGTGCTCGACGTCCTCGATTACTGGGAACCGCTGGTCAATCGCGGCTCCGACCAGTTCATCCTTGATCCCGACGAGTTCTACATCCTCGTCAGCCGCGAAAGCGTGCATGTGCCGCCGGCCTATGCCGCCGAGATGGTGCCCTTCGACCCGCTCGTCGGCGAGTTCCGCGTCCACTATGCCGGCTTCTTCGATCCAGGCTTCGGCCATTCGGCCGCAGGCGGCACTGGTAGCCGGGCGGTTCTCGAGGTCCGCAGCCGCGAGGTGCCGTTCCTGCTGGGGCATGGGCAGACGATTGGCCGCCTGATCTATGAGCGTCTCGCCGAGTCGCCGGATCGGCTCTATGGCGCCGGCCTCGGCTCCAATTACCAGGCGCAGACGCTGAAGCTTTCCAAGCACTTCAAGCCGTTCGCGCTGTAGTCTGAGCTAGATGCCGCTCGTCTCCAGCGCCTCGAGCACCATCTCGCAGGTCTCGACGGCCTTTCGCGTCGAGATCATGCCATTGGCATCGAGCTCGGCCCCGGTGCCCCCACCGGCCGAAAACGCCGTCAGCGCGTCATGATTGGCGGTGACGCGCAGCCTGCGGGCATCGCGATCTGCTTTTGCACGGGCAAACGGCACTGCCTGTGGAGAGTTCTCCGCGGCGGCAGCCACGGCCAGCGCCTCTTCGACTTCCTCAAAGTCCTCGATCCAGCGGTAGCCCTCTACACGCTCTTTGGAGATTTCGCTGAGATTGTAGTGCACTGAGCCGTCACGATCCCCGAATACGGGCCGGTCGCTGCCGATTTCGTAGAACCGGGCCCAGCCTTCGTCGCCGAGGCGTCGGGCTTCCAGCCAGTCGCGTGCCGCCAGCAGGGAGACCTTCAGCGTCTCGGACTCGGTCATGGCGTAGAAGTCGGCGATCGTCAGCATCGCACGCGCTGTCTCAAGGCTGGCATGGGCCACCGGCTCGAAGGCGCGAGCCTTGCCGGGTTTGCCCGTCTCGTCATATTGCTGGGCCCAGGCCCCGTTGTCGGCCTGGACGTCGAGCAGGAACTGCACGCCCTTCAGCGCTGCGTCGCGGTAGCGCGGATCACCGAACGTTTCGAAGCCCTTGACCAACGCGGCAATGGCATCGGTGGTGACGCCGTCATTGAGCGTGCTGAAGCGCGAATAGTCGCCTCTGCTCAGCTTGAGCGGCCAGCCGCCGTCGCCATTCTGGGCATTGACGAGGAAGTCGAGCGCGCCGCGTGCGCTGGCTTCGAACCGGGGTAGGTCCGACCCCGAAACCTGCCTGAGTTGCAGCAGGAACGCGATGGTCTGCATCGGCCCACCCTCGTCCAGGGTGTCGGCATTATTCGTCACCATCGGTGCGACCGGTGGCTGGACCGCCTCGCAGTTCGGCTGCAGTTCCGGCGCTTCCGACCAGCCTCCCGTGGGGCTTTGGGAGCACACTATTGCGCGACCGGCTTCGACAGCCGCGACACGCAAAGTCTCGCTGCCGCCAAGGGCCGCGGCGCGAAGCAGACATTGCCCCATCCGGGGTGTCGATCCCACCGGTCGCATAGCGATCGACCGCTTTCCGATAGGCGCCTCCGTCGCAAAGCGCTCATAGCGTGCGCCTGTAGCGGGATCCACCAGACCGGCATAGCCGCCCTCGACACTGGTGGCGACCATGCGCTCCAGCATGGCAGTCAGCCCCGAAGTCGCTGCGGCGCGGTCAAAGCCCGCCAGCGCGGCGCCCTTCCGGATATAGTGCGCCGTGCGATCGGTGCCCGGCACTTGCCAGTAGCGGTCATCCAGATAGTCCTGCACCAGCCCAGAGACGGCGAAACGCCGGAACGAGGCCTGAACCGGCTTGTAGGCGTCGAGAACGTCGATGATCTGCTCTGCCGTGAGATTTCCCTGCGCCAGCCGCTTGAGCGAAAACACCGCGAACTCCGGCGGCACGTAAAGTCCGGCCCTGAACGCATCCATCGGCATATCGGTCGCCACGATGTTGCCCAGTGCGGCGAACTGCGCAAAACGCTCGCTTGAGGCGACTCCGCCTCCACGCTGAAGGATGCTGGCGCCCGCCGTCGCAAACCCCGACCAGCCGGTCCAGCCGAGCAGTATGGCCACCGGCGCAGCCCAGAACAGCAAACGCCGGTGGTGCGCAATGGCGGCACCCCAGCCGAGCCCGCCCAGCCAGGCCAGCGGGACAATGAGCAGCAGCACTTGATGCCCCCAGATCGGCGTGTGGCCGGCCAGAGACAGGGCAGCGACCACCAGCCAGAGCAGCGGCGGCCAGCCATGCGTCAGCATCCCTCGCGCTCCGAGCGCCGCTCCAAGCCCGACTGCGGCAAGCAGCGGCAGATGCTGCTGCAGCACCTGCCAGATCGCGGTGAGGCTGCCCACCAGATTGTACGACTTGCGGATGTTGCCGCTCAGATGCGTACCGACCAGCTGCTGGAAGAATGGCTGGCCGCTGACCACGGTGATCAGCAGGAACGTCGCCACCAGCCCTGCAACCATCGCCAGCAGCATCCTCAAACGCGGGAGGCGTCCGCCATCCACATGCAGCCAGCCCATCAGCAGCAGTGCTGGGAGGGCGGTGAAGGTGAACAGCTTTGTCTGCAGCGAAAGCGCCATCAACACGCCGGCGAGAAGCCCGCGCAGCCCCATCGGACGGATCGGGCTCGAAGCAATGTCGAGCGCAACCACCGCGATCGCCACCGCCGGCAGGCCGATCATCACCGACGCCGAGAGTTCCATGAACAATGGCGAGGTCCCGAGCAGGGCCACCCCGATCATCGCTGCAGGATGCCCGCCCGCGCGAAAACAGATGCGGTACAACGACCACACCATCAGGCCGGCGCTGGCAAGGATCAGCGCCCGCGCGGCCGCCACGTCATATGGGAACACCCATTGCAGCGCCGCGAGCAGGTAGGTCAGCACCGGCGGCTGATCGTTCCACATCGCGCCATAGGGCGACACGCCCTGCGCCACCAGCGCAGCCTTGCCCAGGTTGATGCCTTCGTCGGAGTCCATCATGTAGATCTGCCACCAGGGCAGGGCCAAACTGACCCAGGCGACCACGGCCAGGGCCGCAATCGCCGCGGCCAGCGATACCGGAATGCGCAGATTGGGCAGCGACCGAGGTCGGACCGCCGCGGCAGCAGGGGGGAGACCAGCGGCACTCGTCACTCGCATATCCCCTTGATGAACGCGCTGCATCCGACTGTGCTGGCAACGCCATGGCCGTTGCTGTGGCGGCTTGCTTTGCTCCGATCGGCTGCTAAGCATGCGCCGATCATGCAGATGCCATCGGCGGCATCTCCGGTCCAGAGTAAAGTTGCTCGATGTTCAGCATAGTGATTCCAGCGCACAATGAGGCGGGCAACATCGTTCCCCTGCTCCGAGAGATTGCCGGGGTCATGGCTGGCCGGCCGTTCGAGATCGTCGTCCTCGATGACGGCTCTACCGATGCGACGGCCACGGAGGCCCTGTCCGCCGCTCTGCCACAGGTTCGTGTCCTGCGTCATCTCAGTCCGGGCGGGCAGAGTGCGGCCATTCACTCAGGTGTGCGGGCGGCACGCTTTCCGATCATCTGCACGCTCGACGGCGATGGCCAGAACCCGCCGCAGCATATTCCCGAACTGCTCGCGCCTCTCCTGGCGCCGGGCTCGGACGAGCTCGGACTGGTGGCCGGCCAGCGGGTTGGCCGCAAGGATACCTGGTCTCGCCGGCTTGCCTCGCAATTCGCCAACGGCATACGCGGTTGGGCGCTGAACGACCATACGCGAGACTCCGGCTGCGGCCTCAAAGCCTTCCGACGCGATGCCTTTCTCGCTCTGCCCTACTTCAACCACATGCACCGCTACCTGCCGGCGCTGTTTGCCGGGCATGGCTGGCGCGTCGAGCATGTCGAGGTCACGCACCGGCCGCGCGGCGCCGGTCGTTCGCACTATTCAAATCTCCAGCGGGGGCTTGTGGGCATAGTCGACATTTTCGGCGTCATGTGGCTATTGCGACGGCGCAAGCGCGTCTCCATGCCCCAGGAACGCGAAGCCAATCCGGAGCCTGCCCAAGATGCCTGACCTGCTGGCCTTGTTTCACGTCGGCTCCACCGCCGAACTCCTCTGGCTCGCCGTTGGCTTCGGCGGGCAGCTGCTGTTTTCCGCCCGCTTCCTTGTGCAGTGGATCACGTCGGAGCGCTCGCGCCGTTCGGTCGTTCCGGTGGCCTTCTGGTACTTCTCGATCGCGGGCAGCATGGTGCTGCTGGCCTACGCCATCTATCGGCTCGATCCGGTCTTCATTGCCGGCCAGCTGTTCGGCTTTGTGATCTATGCACGCAACCTCATGCTGATCCGGGGCGAACGCCGCACCGCCGGCCAGGCCTGAACCAGGTCGCGGCACGTCCTCGAGCTACAGGCTCGTCGAAGTCTGCGCCACCATCACCCAGCGCCCGTCGGCGCCCTTGCTGAAGCAGACGCCGGCTGCGTAAGGCTTTTCCAGCGCCACTTTGTCGAAATTGACAAAGCCCGAGCTGCCATCGGGAAGATAGATGGCAATCCACTTGCGCGGCGCGTCGGTATCGTAGTCGAGCGCATAGAGCCGGTCGGTTTCGAGCGTACCAACCGCGGGCGCGCTGTCGGAAGGTGTGGCTTTGAGCTCCGTCGGTGCGTTCACATAGACAAAGCTCGAGCTTGCCACGCCCGTCGCATCGGACAGCTTCTTGATCGCCTTGAGGTCGAACGACCGGTAGGCATAGCTGCAGATCGCGTCCTTCACCATCGGGTCACGCCCCCAGGCCTGATCGTCGGACAGTGCCGCGACGATGTACTCGCGTTCGGCCTCGATACGCAGCGGCCGGGGATCGCCACCCTCCGCCGGTTCCTGCACGATGCCACCAATGAAATTGGCGAGCTCTGACAGCATGTTCTCGACCTCATCGTGGGGGCCGATCACCTCCTTGCGTCGCGACACATGCAGGTCGAGCGCCCCGTCGATCCCCGTGATCTTGCTGGCCATGCCCTTCTGGATCGCCTCGCCGTCACCGCTCTTGATCGCCGCCAGGAAGGCGCTGACATCGGCGATGAAGTCCTCGGGCGGCGTCACCAGCTCCGCTGGTTTCAGCGGCAGCGGCGTATAGGGCTCGATGGCAAGGGCCGGGGCGGTCACGGCCAGCATGAGGGCGGCGGCGAAAATCGGGCGCAAGTTCAGTCCTCCAGAAATCTCATGGGTCGGTCTACCCGAGTCCGTCCCTTGCTGCATCTGACGTCTGCCGGGTTCCAGTCCTTTGGATCAACCCGACAGGGTCTCCACCTTTCTCAGCGCGGGGAACAGGCGCGACCAGGTTGCGACAATGGCCAGCGTTCCGATGCCGCCAATCGCAACCGCCGCCACTGGCCCCATGAACCCCGCGAACACCCCGGCCCGGAACTCGCCCAGCTGGTTCGAGGCGCCGATGAACAGCGAGTTCACTGCGTTCACGCGTCCGCGCATCTCGTCCGGTGTCAGCAATTGCACCAGCGACGACCGGATCACCACGCTGATGGTGTCCGAGGCACCGAGCAGCACCAGCATCGCCACCGAAAGCGCGATGTTGGTCGAGAGCGCGAACACAATGGTGGCCGCTCCGAATATCGCCACCGCCCAGAGCATGGTCACCCCGACCCGGCGCTTCAGCGGGAACCGCGCGAGATAGAGTGACATGGCGACCGCGCCGATGGCCGGGGACGTCCGCAGCAACCCCAGCGCCCAGGGTCCGGCGAACAGGATGTCGCGGGCATAGACCGGCAGCATTGCCGTCGCGCCGCCGAGCAGCACCGCGAACAGGTCGAGCGAAATCACCCCTAGCATCAGCGGTCGGCTGCGGATGAAGACCAGCCCGGCAAACACCGTTTCCAGAGTCACCGGCGAGCGCTTCAGCCGGACCGCGGGCCGCTCGATCGCGATGACATTGACGCTGGCAATCGCAAAGCAGGCCGCCGAGAACAGGAACGGCACGACCGGTCCGAGGCCATAAAGTAGTCCACCCATCGCGGGGCCGATGATCATCGCCGTCTGCATCACCGAGGTCGAAGTGGCCACAGCGCTCTGCAACTGCGTCGAGGGGACGATCGACGGCAGCAAGGCCGCCATGGTCGGCCGTTCGAAGGCCTGGGCGGCGCCGAGGAAAGCCACCGCGACGAACACGCCCCAGATCTCGAGCCAGCCATGCCAGACCCCCAGTGCAATCACCAGCATCGCTGCCGCTTCGATCACCTGGCAGATCAGCCCGATGGCCCGCCGGTCGAACTGGTCTGCAACCTGTCCCGCCACAAAGGTCAGGATCAGCATCGGCAGGAACTGCACCAGCCCGATCAGCCCCAGGTCCAGCGGGTTCCGCGTCTGGTCATAGACCAGCCAGCCGATCGCCACCGACGATCCCTGAAAGGCGATCGATGACAGCGCGCGGGAGGACAGGAAATGCCGGAAGGAAGCGAGGCGGAGAACGTGCGGATCAGAAGACATCGTACACAAAAGCCACGGCGCTTGCCGCCGCGCAAGTCGTCGGGCGTCGAATATGAAGCTTTTGCGTCAAGCGCCGACTCTCGGCGGTCTGCCGAGAGGTCGTGACACGGCAACGGGCCACCAGATGCTGAAGCGAGGACGCCCCCCCCGCAGCAGTGCGCTCGTGGCGCCGCTGTTCGACGCGCGCGCCGGGGGCGACGATGGCGGCGGGGTTCCAGCCTTGGGGTGGGGGGACACATGAATCGCGCCTAGTCGACCGAAAGGCCGTGAACATCCGTTACGAACAATGCCGGCCGCTTCGCCAGCAGGCGGGCGGTCGCCGGGGTGCCAACCGTCCGGCCGGCGAATATCGTGCCACATCCCACGGCTCTCGTGCGCTAGAAGAACAGCGCGTCCAGGTCGTCGGCCCCCGCATCGCCTGACGCCGGAATACCGGTCGTTGCGTCGCTCTCACTCTGGTCGAGCTCTAACAGGCCGAGATCATCATTCGCCGCCGACGCCACCGCTGCCGGTTCCGGAGGTCCCCACATGCCATCATGGATGCGCCGCTCGCCTTCCATGGTGTAGGTTCGCCGGATGCGCGCCAGGGTGTCCGACAGCTCGGTGCCGGTTGGGGCCGTGGCGGGGGCGTCCTGACCCAGTTCGCTCAGCTTGAACTCGACGTCGGTCAACGCCTCGGCGATGGCCGTGTGGTCGGCAAAGGCCGAAATCGCGCCATTGAGCAGGCCAGCGACTGTCGGTGCCGCCTGCCCCAGGACGACAAGCGCGGTGCGAATTCGTGTTTCGACGCTCTCCAAAAGCTCCAGCCCATCGCGCGTCTGCCGCTCGAGCCGTGCGACCTCATTGAGCGTCGCGTCGCCAGCCGCGGCGCTGAACACCAGCGCCAGCTCGGCCGTTTCGCGCAGCCGGGCCGCGGCCATGTCGGCCGCTTCGACGGTCTCGCCCGTCAGGTCGCGCAACTGCCGGGCAATGACGTTGAGCGCCGCGCCCCCGGGACCAAGCTGTGCGCAACGGATCGCAGCGTTCAGGCTGACCAGCCGCATATTGGCCTCGATCTGCTGCACGGCCTCGACATGGCCGATCATCTGCTTGACCGTCGCTTCGACGGCAGAGGTGACTTCGCCCAGCTTCTGGCGCTCCCCTTCGCAGTCGCGCAGCACCGCCACGGCATGCCGCATCTGCTCGCTGAGTCTCGACAGGGCCGATCCCCCAGCCGTGCCTGCACCATAGACCTGCTGGCTTCGGCTGGTGATCATTTGCGCGTCGTCGGCCAGTGCGCCGAGCGCCCGCTGCGCTTCGGCAACCTCGACATCGAGCACCGCGACGGTGTCGTGCAATTGCGCTGCACCCAGCGCCGCGATGGCCGAGTTGGCCTCCGGTGCCAGCCCGGACGTCACCGTCAGGGCCTGCTCGATATGTTCGACGCGCTGGCGGGTGGCGTCACCCACCTGCAGAGCCATCACGGCCGTCATCACACCCTGGTTGATCGATCGGGTGATCCGGGCCGTTTCCGTGCTTTCCGCTGCGGACCTCTGCCGCTGCGCGGTCACCTCATCCACGCTTTGGCCAAGTGTGACGGCCAGATCGTCGAGCGAACTGCTGTGGCGCTGTTCGAAGCGCGCTCGGGTGGCCGCGGCCTCCCGGACCTGACCGGCCAGCTTCTCGTAGACCTGCGAGAACATGCTGATCGTCTCGGAGGCGCTGCTGGACAGCGTCGCGATGTCGGTCGTGAAGACATCGGAATTTTCCAGTCCGCGCACGCTTGCCGCAACCACGCGCGCGTTGATCGACAGGATCCCCATCATCCGGATCGAGCGCCTGAGATCCTCCACCGGCTTGTGTGCGGACGCGACGAGTTCGACGAGGCGTACGAGGTCGCCCTGCTCGCGCGCGAAGGCCGCAGAAATCTCGCCGGCCCGAACACTGACTGTGGTCAGTTGCCGCGTAGCCTCTGCCAGTTCCGGCCGGTCGAGCTCACCCGGCAGTGCCTCGAAGGCGGCTGAAATCTGCTCGAGCAGGTTGGCTGCCCGGGTCAGCTTCTCGCCGACATTGACGAAGATCGCGTCGATCTGCTGGCGCGGCGTGACCAGCATCTGCGCGAGCCCTGCATCGATGGCGGGCGCTTCCTCTTCAGCAATCATGGCGATGGCGCTCATTTCGAGGCCGCCGTGCGCTGGTGAACCATGATTTCTCCCGCAACCTTGCCCAACGGCAGGACCTTTGTGGCCGCTCCCCGTTCAATCGCCTCCTTGGGCATGCCGAAGACCACGGACGTTTCTTCGTCCTGTGCGATGGTGCGGCTGCCGGCCTGTCGCATTTCCAGCAGGCCGCGTGCACCGTCATCGCCCATGCCGGTCAGCAAGATGCCCAGGGCGTTCTGTCCGGCACTCTGCGACGCCGATCGGAACAGCACATCAACGGAGGGTCGGTGCCGCGACACATGCTGGCCGTCGACGACTTCGGCCGTGTAGCGCATGCCGGCGCGGCGCAGCAGCATGTGCCGGTTTCCCGGGGCAATCAGTGCCAGCCCCGGCCGCACGACATCACCGTCCTCGGCTTCCTTGACTGTGATGGCGCACAGGCTATCCAACCGCCTGGCAAAGGCATTGGTGAATTTCTCCGGCATGTGCTGGACGATCAGCAGCCCGGGACTGTCGGCCGGCAGCATCATCAGCACCTCCCGAAGTGCCTCGGTGCCGCCCGTCGAGGCGCCGATGCACACGATCGGCTCGGTGGTGGGCATGTTGGCGCGGATCGTGGCGAGGCGCGTCGCGGACACCGGCGCGACCACCGCATCGGCCGTCAGCTTGGCCTCGACCTTCAGCGCTGGCGCCTGCTTCTGCACACCCTTGAACTTGGCGAACGCGGCAGCCTTTGCTGCATCGCAGATGCGCATGCTTGATTCCTGCAGCCACTGCGCCGTATCGACGCGCGGCTTGGTCACCACGTCGACCGCGCCCGCTTCCAGCGCCTGCAGCAGGGCATCCGAGCCTTCCTCGGTAATGGCCGAGCAGATCACCGTCGGGATCGGCCGCTGCGCCATGATCTTGCGCAGGAAGGTCAGCCCATCCATGCGCGGCATCTCAAGATCGAGAAAGATGACGTCCGGGACTTCCTGCTTGATGCGCTCCACCGCCACATAGGGGTCGCTGGCCGTCGCCATCACCTCCAGCTCGGGGTCGCGGGAGATGATCTCGCTCAGGGTGGTGCGAACCGAGGCGGAGTCATCGACGATCAGCACGCGGGTCTTGCGATTGAGGCCGGTGGCTAGGGTATTTGGCATTCTCGGCGCTCACAGCTTCTGGAACACGGCCGGCGCCACCTGGCGAACGGCCAGATCGGTGCCGATCATCGACTCGGAATGCCCGAGCACAAGATAGCCGCCCGGCCGCAGATGGCCGAGCAAGCGGCCGATGACAGCAGCCTGGTCCGCCTTCTCGAAATAGATCAGCACATTTCTTAAGAAGATCACGTCGACATCCGTGTCGAACGGATAGGACGCATCCATGAGGTTAAGGCGAAGGAAATTCACCACGCGTCGCAATTCGGGAACGATGCGCACCTCCCGCCGTGCCCCGGGCGCGCGCGGGCGCATGACGTAGCGCGTCTGCATCTCGACCGGGACGGGGGCGATCATCTCCGCCGAGTAGACGGCGCGCTTCCCATGGGCGAGCACCTCGGTCGAAATGTCCGTTCCAAGGATCGAAAAGCGGAAGTCCCGGCGCTGCGCCTTCAGGTCCGATAGCACCATGGCCAGCGTGAAGGCCTCGGCGCCGTTCGAACTCGCCGCGCTCCAGATCTTCAGCAACGGCTGCGTTTCGCGTCGTTTGGCGAGCAGGGTCGGCACCATGGTGTCGACGAGAAAGTCGAAATGTTCTGGCTCGCGGAAGAAGTCGGTCTTGTTGGTGGTCACCGCGTTGATGAGGTGCGTCAGTTCGCGGTCCAGCCCGCCCTCTTCGAACAGCAGCGCGCAATAGGCGGCAAAGTCATCAAGCCCGAGCGCTCGTACCCGCTTGCGCAGCCGACCCTCGACCATGGTCTGCTTGCCGGGCGGCATCTTGATGCCGGCCTCCTGCTCGATCAGGCCGGCAATGCGCTGGAAGTCGCGGCTGCTCATGCGGTCTTCGAAAGACGCGGCGGCGGCCTTCAAGGCGGGTCTGGACAAGTCTGTCTCCGGTGGTGGGACCCTGCCGGATGGCAGGGTCTGCGGTTTGTGCCGTTCAGGCGGCGATGCCGGCCAGCGAAGAGTCGCCTTCGGCCTGGGTCAGCAGCCGGTCGAGGTCGAGCACCGTCACAAAGGCGCCGTTGCGCCTGCCGATGCCCGCCACGGCCCGGCCACGCCAGCTGCCGTTGATCGCCGGGGGCGGATCGAGCGTCTCGGCGTCGAGCACGGTCACCTCGAACACCCGGTCGGTCCTGAGCCCCACCTTCATGCTGCCCGCCTGGGTCGTCACCCGCAGCACGACGATGCGGGTGTTTTCCGTGTCCTCGGCGGGCGCGATGCCGAGGGTCAGCCGGAGATCGAGCACCGGAATGCCCTCGCCGCGAACGTCGATCATCCCGAGCAGGTTAGCCGGTGCCTGCGGCAGGCTGGCCACCGGCCGCATGTCGAGGATCTCCTGCACCATCTCGACGGGGGCGGCGAACAACTCGCCCGCCACCCCCAGCGTCACATATTGCGCGCGTTCGGCCATTTCCGGCCTCCTCAGGCGGCGCCGCGGCGCGTGAAGTCCTGGTCCAGCTCGTCATGACCGTCATCGAGATCGAGCTCGAAGCCACCGCTGGCACGCTTGGGCGCCGGGGACGGCTTGCGGGTCATGTGCGGAGCCTTGGCGAGGATCTCCTCGCGCAGCTTTGCGGTCTTCCGCGCAGCGGGCGCCCGCTCGACCTTGTGCTGCACCGAGCCATTTCCATCGATGCGGAAGTAGCTGATGGCGCTCTGCAGCTGCTCGGCCTGGCTGGCCAGTTCCTCGGACGTTGCCGACATTTCCTCGGCGGCGGCCGTGTTCTGCTGGGTCACCTTGTCGAGCTGCTGGATGGCGGTGTTGATCTGCGCCGCACCAGCGTTCTGCTCGCGCGAGCCGGCGGAGATTTCTTCCACCAGTTCGGCCGTCTTCTGGATATCGGGCACCAGCTTGTTCAGCATGTCGCCGGCAGAGCGGGCGGCCTGCACGGTGTCGACCGACAGCGTCGAGATCTCGGCTGCGGCAGCCTGGCTGCGTTCGGCGAGCTTGCGCACTTCCGAGGCAACCACCGCGAAACCGCGGCCATGTTCGCCGGCCCGCGCCGCTTCGACAGCAGCGTTGAGGGCGAGCAGGTCGGTCTGGCGGGCGATTTCCTGCACCACCATGATCTTTTCGGCGATGGTCTGCATGGCGTCGACCGCCTTGCCGACCGCTTCGCCGGAAGCCAGAGCATCGGCTGCCGACTGACGGGCGATCTTCTCGGTCTGGCTGGCATTGTCGGCCGACTGCTTGATCGTTGCGGCCATCTCTTCCATCGAAGCCGAGGCTTCTTCGGTCGAGGAGGCCTGCTCGGTTGCGCCCTGGCTGAGCTGCTCGGCCGTGGCCGACATCTCTTCGCTGCCCGAGGCGACATTGCGGGTGGCCGTGGTCACTTCCGTCACCACTTCGCGCAGCTTGGTGGTCATGGCGTTGAGCGTCTTCACCAGATCGCCGACCTCGTCGTCGGAGTTGACGTTGGCGGTGGCGCTGAGATTGCCGCCGGCGACCTCGGTGGCGAGGTTAACCGCGCTGGACAGGGCCTTGGTGATCGAGATCACGATCCAGGTTGCGGCGATACCGGCAATCAGGGCCGAGCCGACAAGAAGCGCGATCAGCATCATGCGGCTCTGCTCATAGAGCGCGGTGGAATCGAGGCTGGCCTGGTTCATCTGCTGGGCGTTGAGCTCGAGGATCTGGTCGAGCGCGTCGACGGACACCTGGCGGGCCTCGCGGGCAGCACCGTTGGCAAGCTGGGTCGCGAAATAGTCGCCATTCTCGACTGCCATTTCCTGGGCCTTGGCAACGCCAGCCAGCCAGCCCGCGACCTGTTCGCGATAGATGTCATAGGCGGCGCGTTCGCCGGCCGGGACATATGTGGCTGCGCCTTCAATGCTCGCCAGCAGACCCTGCTGCCGCTCCGCCAGAGTGGCGATGTCTGCCTTCTGCTGCTCCGGGTCGGTCATTGAGATCACGACGTTGCGCACATCGCGGGAGATCTCGAGCATTTGCGGGTCAATGGACTTGAGAGCCGCATAGGCCCGCAGGACCGAGGTTTCGGCCGTGCCGGAAACGACCGTGGTCTCCAGTCGGCTTTCCATGCCGCGCAGGGAATCGAGCGCAGCCGTCTGCAGCGCACCAGCCTCCTTGATCGCCTGGAAGGCATCGACATTGGAGTTGAGTCGGGCGAGGCGGTTGACCTCGGCGTGCTGGACGAGGAAGGCGTCCCAGGCATCCTTGAAGGCCTGGACGCGCGGCTTGCCAGCTTCGCTCGACAGGTCGTAGAGCTTGGAAACCTGCTCGGCAATCGCGACTTTTTCGGTTTCGATGCGGTCGGCGAAGGTCGCGAAATCGGTGTCGTTGGAGGTGAGGATCAGGTTCTTCTCGTCGCGGCCGATCCTCAGCGTGCGCGCGTTGATATCGTTGGCAATCTGCACGCGCTGAACATTGCCCTGGACGATATTGTCAAGGGACTCGTTGAGAGCCCCGAGGTTCTGGATGCCCATGAACATGCCGACCGCGGACATGGCGACCACGACGACGAAGGTGGAGGCAAGTTTGGCCTTGATGGTTAGTCTCACGACGCAGACCTTTCTTCTGATGCTGCTGCGGGCGTTGTTCTTCCGCCCGGGGTTTCGAAAATGCGTTCCATGTTGGGGATGATGATGAAGCCACCGTTCCGCTTCCCCACCCCGTCGATGAATTCTGGTCGCCAGCGCATGCCGACCTTCGGCGTTTCCTCGATCGAGGCCTGCTCGATGTCGGTGACGTCGTAGACCTTGTCGGCAAGAATCCCGGCGATGGTCGGCTCCCCGCCGATGTCGATCTCCATGACCACGATGCGCGTGTCCTGGTCGGGCTCGCGCCGTTCCATGTCGAACATCACCCTGAGATCGGTGAGGGGCACCACGCGGCCCCGCACGTTGATCAGTCCCGCCGCAAACGCCGGCGCATTGGGAACCTCGGTGATCGGCACCAGGTCGAGGATCTCCCTGACGCGCTTGGCCTCGACGGCGAACAACTCGTCGTCGAGCCGGATCGTCAGGGCGTTCATGACGTCGGCAGCGCGCTGGCCCGCCTCAGTCGATGAGAGTTCAGCAGGCGCGCTCATGCGGCTTTCCCAATCACGTTGCGATCGACATAGGCCTGACCGGCAGACACCAGGTGCGCCGTATCGAGGATCAGCGCCACGGTCCCGTCGCCCAGAATGGTGGCACCTGAGAACGACTTGATGCCCGAGTGCAGCTTGCTCAGCTGCTTGATGACCGTCTGGTTGTTGCCGATGATCTGGTCGACGACCAGGCCGACGCGGCCTTCGCCCGACGAGACGATCACCACCTTCTGGTGCGGTTCCAGCCGGGTCTGGGTGCCGAACACCTCGCGCAGCCGCAGATAGGGGACGAGGCTGCCGCGGATATCGAGGAAGTTGCGCCCGCGCGACTGCTGCTCGAGCCCATCGGGCAACTCGACGCATTCCTCGACTGCCGCCAGCGGAATCGTGTAGCGGCCATTGCCGACGCGCACGAGCATACCATCGATGATGGCAAGGGTCAGTGGCAGGCGCAGCGTCGCCGTGGTGCCCTTGCCTGGCACCGTCGACAGGTCGATGGCGCCACGCAGCCCGTCGATGGTGCGCTTGACCACGTCCATCCCTACACCGCGCCCGGAGAGCGACGTCACTTCCTTGGCCGTGGAAAAGCCCGGAGCGAAGATCAGCTGGTAGAGCTCCTGGTCGGTCAGCTTGGTGTCAGCGGTGATCAGCCCGCTCTCCTCGGCTTTGGCCCGGATCTGCGCCGCGTCGAGACCGGCGCCGTCATCGGACACCGAGATCGCAACTTCCGCGCCCGAATAGACTGCGGAGAGGCGCACCGTGCCGGTGGTCGGCTTGCCGGCGGCGGCGCGCCGCTCGCCGCTTTCGAGCCCGTGGTCGACCGAATTGCGGATCAGGTGGACCAACGGATCGGCAAGCCGCTCGATCATGGTCTTGTCCAGCTCGGTGTCCTCGCCCAGCGTGATGAACTCGATCTCCTTGCCGAGCTCGCGGCTGAGATCGTGCACCAGCCGCCGGAAGCGCGAAAACAGCGAACCAATCGGCACCATGCGGATGCCCATGGTGGTGTCGCGAAGTCCCGAGGACAGCCGCTCGAGCTCCTCGGCAATGGTCTTGAGGTTGCCGTCCGCACTGTTTGCCGCCATTTGCGACAGGCGCGCCTGGGCAATCACCAGCTCGCCGACTCGGTCCATCAGCTCGTCGAGGCGCTCGGCCGCGACGCGCAGCGACGAGCCGGCGCTGGGCTTTTCGGCCGCTGCTGCAGCAGGCTTGCCGGCTGCGGCGACGGGCCGTTCGGCGACGATTTCGCTGGCCGTCATCTCCAGCAGCGGTTCATCCAGCATGATCTCGGCGCCGGCCGCTGTCGGACCCGCCACCGTCATGGGGGCGATCGACAGCTCCATGCCGTCGCGCACGAACAGGAAGACATCGTCGATGGCGCTGGTGGGGTCGGCTTCGCTTTCCAGCTCGACTTCCCAGCCGAGATAGGAGACTTCCGGGTCGATCAACTCCAGCGGCGGCACGTCGTCCGTCAGCACGCGGATCCGGGCCGGCCCGATCGCGCGGATCTCGTCGAGCAGCGGCGCGACGCTGGTGCCATTGGCCAGGGCGTCGGCCGGCAGCTTGAAGCGGATGCGCCAGGATTTCGGGCCATCCGCGACAGCCATCGCCGGGGGTTCGGCGGTTGTCGCTGCGGTGGTCGGTGCGCCATCGCTGTTCACGATGCGGCGCAGCGCCACGAGGATGGCGTCGCCGCCGGCCGTACTGGGGTCGGCGATCAGGGCGTGCACATGGTCCTTGGCATCCAGCGCCACCGCGATCAGCTCGGGAGTCGCCTCGCGCTGGCCCTTGCGCACCTTGTCGAAAGCGGTTTCGAATTCGTGCACAAAGCCAGCGACCTCGGCAAAGCCGAACATCGCACCTGAACCCTTGATCGTGTGCAGGGCACGAAAAGCGCTGTTCACCAGGTCGCTATCGCTGGGCGTCTGCTCAAGATCGAGCAGACTCTGCTCGAGCTGATCCAGCAGTTCGCTGGCTTCCTGGCGGAATGTCTCGGTCGGATCGGTCGACGATGTCATTCCCCGGTCACCTTCCTGATAACGGCCAGCAACTGGTCCTGCTTGAACGGCTTGACGATCCAGCCCGTCGCCCCGGCCGCCTTGGCTTCGGCCTTCAGCGTCTCGTCGGATTCGGTGGTGAGCAGGATGATCGGCACACCCTTGCTCGCGGGGTGCTGGCGGAACTTGCGGATGAACTCGATGCCGTTCATCACCGGCATATTGAGGTCGGTGATCACCGCATGCACGGTGTTGCTCGTCGCCTGGGTATAACCTTCGGCGCCATCGCCGGCCTCCAGCACCTGATGGCCGGCGCTCTTCAGCGTCATCGCCACCATCTGCCGCATGGAGGCGGAGTCATCGATCGTAAGGATTGTCTTGCTCATGCTGCCTTGCCTTCCTCGGCGGCCTTGCCGAGCCAGAAGTCACCCTCCGGTGCCAGCGGCGCGCCGTCCGCGCTGATGAACCCCAGACGAACGAGGGTCTGGGCCAGCACGCCGTCGACCGGGGCCAAAAGAAGCAGCGTCTTGCCGGCTGCCGCTGCCGACCGATGCGCGGAAGCCAGCAACTGCAAAGCGCTGACGTCGATGCTCTCAAGCGCGCCTGCGTCAATCGTCACGGACTGACGGCTGCCGATCTCGGAAGCCAGTCGATCGCGCAACTCGCTTACGCTCTTGATGCCGGGCGCAGCGCCAAGCTCGAATGCAATAGAAGGTCGTTCCGCCACCGTGCGGCTCCCTTGCTTGTCATGTGGGGTGGGAGAGTCGTGTTTGAATGAACGCAGCTCAAAAGCGCTGCAGGATCGTCCTTAATCTGCTATTAACATAGTGCGCGTGCCGAAAAGTCGAAGATTGCTTATGGATTCAAAACATAAGGCGAATTTCATAAGCAAAAGTTACGAGCATATACATGGCAAGAGCAAAAAATCGCCAAAGAAATTGGAATACATATTATGAAATGACTGAAATACATCCATGGGTGTCCTAAGGCGCGCCGCCCAGGTGTCGACGAAATCGCGCCGCTGCGCGTGAGGATTGCTTTCGGCGAGGGCGCTGCCGGCAAGAGAATCCGACAGTGGATACTACGTAGATGGATCGCTGGATTCCGGTGCGCTCCGGCGCTCACCCGGCAGGACTTGCAGACCGCATCGTTGGATTCCGCCCCTGCGGACTGCACTGGCAAGAGCATGCCGCAAGACCAATCCCGGCATCGCTGGCCCACGGGCGCGGCGTTTCGTCAGCCCTGACGCGCAAGCCGCTGTGCGGGTGGAAACGTGCCATGGCGCTTGCACCGGTGGGACGATCCGGCTGTATAGCAAGTACGCACCTGCCCAGCGAAGTTGGGCGCGCTGCAAGACTCGGGAATACAAAATGCTGGTCGGGGCGCCGCACAACTGGTCAAGGCTTTGGCGCACGCCCGAAGCGGCAATCGCCACTCTGGTTCTGGCGTTGCTGGCCATTGTTGCGCTGACCTACCGCAGCTATGGCTTCACGCCTGACGAAGCCAACCTGTACTGGCCGACCGAGTGTAGGCAGCACCGCGGCAAGCTGCCGGTGAAACTCGTCGATGCACTCAACTACATTGAACACTGGCACAACAAACGAGACGACCTCGGTCGCGGCGCCGGCACGGCCGGCTGGCGGAGCAGCCAGTCGCCCAGACTCGGCTCTGTCGTGCATCGCGTCCTCGCGCTGGAGCATCGGCGCCGGCAGACTATTGCAGTCCTCCACCGCGGCCATGGTCCTGCGCGACTTGGCCAGAGCTTTCTGCCGGTTGCCCGCGCCACCGCCCTGCGGGCAGGTCGCTATTGTCTGCAACGATCCAGTTTGTAGCGCGCGCACTAGCTCTCGAGGCTATGGGTGCCCCAGGCCCAGCAACTCCGAACCTAGCCTCGAACCTGACGGCCATGGCCGTCAGGTAGCGAATCCAGCGGCAATCATGTCCAGCGCAGACGAGTGCAAACGGCGGATCGATGCCTGGAAGAAGGGGAGCAGCCTTTATCTACAAGTCGTGAGCCTGAGACATGACCAAGCCCTTCCAGACCTTGTCATTGCGAGGTCCGGCGGCGATAGCCGGCTCTGCACCAACAAGGGAGGTTGATCGTATCGGCACTCCTGATACACACTCGAGCTGTTCTCAAATTCCGCGAAAGCAACGATATGAGCCGCAACTTTCTGGTCGTCGACCCTGAAGAGAACCTGGACGTGCTCAAGGGCCTGGCGTCGCCGATCCGCGTCAAGATTCTGAAGCTACTGCATGTGGAGGGGGCGATGAACGGCAACGATATTGCCGCCCGGCTCGATCTGCCCCAGTCGACGGTCTCAACGAACGTCCAGATACTAGAGAGCGCCGGACTGATCCGCACCGAGACGCAGAAGGCGCGCAAGGGCAACCAGAAGATCTGCCATTCGATGTTCGACGAGGTGATGGTGATGTTCAAGGAGGACATCAAGCCGCTGCGCTCGAACACAATCGAAGTGGCCATGCCGCTGGGGCTTTACACCAGTTGCGAGGTGTCGGCGCCCTGCGGCCTGTGTTCGACCGATGGCATCATCGGGCTGCTGGACGTGCCCGACACCTTCCTCGATCCGGACCGGATGAAAGCCGGGCTGATCTGGTTCACACGGGGATATCTCGAGTATCAGTTCCCCAACAACGCCAAGTTGAGCCACGCCAAGATCGAGGCCATGGAGTTCTCGATGGAACTCAGCTCGGAGGTGCCGGGCACTTCGGCGGACTGGCCCAGCGACATCACGCTTTCGGTGAACGGTGCCGAGATCGGAACCTGGATGTCGCCCGGGGACTTCGGCGACAAACGCGGCGTCTACACCCCCGATTGGTGGAAGCTCAAAGGCAGCCAATACGGCAAGCTCAAGAGCTGGCGGGTGACGCAGGATGGGACCTATGTCGACGGGATGAAAATCTCGCCGATATCGCTCACGGACCTTGACCTCTCCAATCACCACTCGATCCGGTTGCGGATCGCGGTAAAGCCCAATGCCAAGCACCCGGGCGGCATCAATATTTTCGGCCGCGGCTTTGGCAACTACGACCAGGAAATCATCATGCGGCTGCAAACGGAGCGATAGGTCGAGCCGCCGGCATGCCCGATAGCGCGCCGACTCCATCCCCCGGGTTGCCGTGTACGAACGTTTTTGAGGGGCGGTAAGTGGAACGTTGTGTTCTTGTTCTCATCCCCTTGCATGAGCCGTCCCGCTTCGCCTACAACAGGCCCAACTGATATAAATCAGAAAAATGGGATCACAGGGAGGATAGGGTGAAGGCATCGATCATTGCGCACAAGGACTTCACGATCAGCAAGATCGACGATCGTGTTTATGGGGCCTTCCTCGAGCATCTGGGTCGGGCGATCTACGAGGGGATCTACGAGCCGGACCATCCGACGGCTGATGCGAACGGCATGCGCGGTGATGTGGCCAAGCTGGTCAGCGCGGTCAATATTCCGGTGGTCCGCTATCCGGGCGGCAACTTCGTGTCGGCCTATAACTGGGAAGACGGCATCGGCCCGCGTGAGCAGCGTCCGGTGCGGCTCGACCTCGCCTGGCATACGTCGGAGAGCAACCAGGTCGGCATCCATGAGTTCGCAGACTGGTGCGCCACGGTCGGCACCGAGATGATGCTGGCGGTGAACCTTGGTTCACGCGGCGTCGACGAGGCCCGCAACTTCCTCGAATACGTGAACCATCCCGGCGGCACCTACTGGAGCGACCTCCGCATCAAGAACGGCCGCAAGGAGCCCTGGAACGTCAAGCTGTGGTGCCTGGGCAACGAGATGGACGGTCCCTGGCAGGTCGGCCACAAGGACGCCGTCGAGTACGGCAAGCTGGCTGCCAACACGGCGCGCGCCATGCGGATGTTCGACAGTTCGCTCGAGCTCATCGTCTGCGGCTCGTCCAATGCCGATATGCCCAGCTATCCCGACTGGGAACGCATCGTGCTCGAGCATACCTACGAGCATGTCGACTACATTAGCCTGCACATGTACTTCGCCAACCGCGATGACGACACCCCGACCTATCTCGGTCTGAGCGAGAAGCTCGACACCTATATCGAGACCGTGGCGGCGACCATCCAGCAGGTGAAGGCCAAGAAGAAGTCGAAAAAAGACATCTACATCTCGTTCGACGAGTGGAATGTCTGGTACCACTCCAACAAGAAGGATCGCGAGATCCTCGACGGCAATGGCGGCTGGCCGCATGCGCCGGGGCTGCTTGAGGACATCTACAACTTCGAAGACGTGCTGATGGTGGGGTTGATCCTCAACACCTTCATCCGCCGGGCCGATGTGGTGAAGATCGGCTGCATCGCGCAGCTGGTGAACGTCATTGCCCCGATCATGACCGAGCGCGGTGGTCCGGCCTGGGCGCAGACGATCTACTATCCGTATTACTTCGCCTCGGTCTTTGGCCGCGGCACGGCGCTGCAGCTCAAGACCAGCTCGCCGAGCTATGAGACCAAGCATGCCAGGGAGACGGCCTATGTCGACGTCTCGGGCGTGCACAACGAGGCCGAAGGCACGCTGACCTTCTTCATCGTCAACCGGCACCCGACCGAGGCGATCGAGACGACGGTGAGTCTGCAGGGCTTCACGGCCGGTGCGGTGATCGACCATCAGGTGATGACCCATGCCAACCTCAAGGCGGTCAACACGGCGGCCAACCAGCAGGAGGTTGTGCCGCATCGTGGCAGCGGCGCGAGTGTCGCCAACGGGACGCTGAGCCTGACGGCCGCGCCGTACTCCTACCAGATGGTGCGCGTGAAGGTCTGATCGACCCCGCCCTCCGACGCCGGGCGACATCCGTCCGGCGTCAAACCACGCGACGATGCGCCCCTGACGGCCTCTCCACGGGGCGTGGCAGCTGACCTGAGATGCCCCTTGGACGCCGTGCGGAAAGTGCCAAAAACGCAGCGATATCAACGCGCAGCCGCTGCGTATGGGTACACGGGTTTGTGTATCATGATTTCAGATTTACATCACCTTGCACGTTGACAGGGCAGGGTGACTGGTTAAGTATATCGTCGGGGTGCTGAGGGGCACCTCACAACGGAGCCCGGGAGGGGTTTCGGTAAAGGGAGGATAGGATATGGATAGACGCAGCTTCATGCTGGGTACTGCCGTTGGCGCTCTCATGCTTTCAGCCAAGGGCCTTGCCCTTGCCCAGGAGACCGAGGGCACTGCGCCGGACCTTAATCAGTTTCCGCGCAACGAAACGGTGATCGTTCACAATCCCGAGGGCGTGATCCGCAATCCGGGCTGGTTTAACATCTGGGTCAATGGCGGTGGCGGCTGGTCAAACGGTCTGCATCAGCTCACGATGGATACGCTATGGTTCATCGATCCCGATGCCGGCATCCCGGAAAAGAGCGAGAACGCCATCTATTACTCGCTGGCCGAAGGACCATGGGAGTACAATGCCGATTTCACCGAGATGACGGTGAAGTTGCGCCAGGGATTGCTGTGGAGCGACGGCGTCGAGTTCACGGCTGATGACGTGGTCTACACGGTCGAGAAGCAGCGCGACACGCCCGGATTGACGTGGTCCGGCGCCATGAGCACGCAGGTCGACACGGTAACCGCCGTCGACAAGTACACGGTTCATTTCAAGCTCAAGGCCCCCAACTCGCGCTTCCACGGCACGTTCTGCGTGCGCTGGAATGGCGCCTGGATCATGCCCAAGCATGTGTTCGAGAAGGTCGACGACATTCTCAGCTTCGACAACAACCCGCCGGTGAGCCTGGGGCCGTACACGCTGCACTCCTTCGATCCGAACGGCACCTGGTACATCTGGGAAAAGCGCGCGGACTGGGACAAGACCAGCATGGCGCTGGTGGGCGAGCCCAAGCCCAGGTTCGTCATCTACCGGAACAACATTTCGACCGACAATCGCCTGATCGAGATGCGCAACGGCAATCTCGACATGATCCACGATCTGTCGCCGGAAGGCACCTTCTCGATCATCAAGGAGGACCCGCAGACCCAGGGCTGGTTCCCCGGTTTCCCCTATGCCCACCCCGATCCGACGCTGCCCATGATGATCTTCAATCATCAGAACCCCAAGTTCCAGGACAAGCGGGTCCGCTGGGCCCTTGCCCTGATGCTCGACGCCAAGGCGATGAGCATGGCCAGCTATCGTGGCGCGGCGACCTTGTCGGCGATTTCGATCCCGCCGACCGGAACCCATCCGCGCGACTACCATGCGCCCCTGCAGGACTACCTCATCAACTACGAGGTCGACACCGGCACCCGCAAGATAAAGCCCTACGATCCGACCATCGGGCTGCAGATCGCCGAAATGGTCCGTCCGCAGTTTGGCGACCAGGTGCCCACCGACGAAACCGCCATCCGCAACTCCTTCGGCTATGGCTGGTGGAAGCAGGACCTCGAGGCAGCCGGCGAACTGCTGACTGCGGCCGGCTTCACCAAGAACGGCAACCAGTGGATGATGCCGGACGGGCAACCGTTCGCCTTCAGCGTGATGGTGCCGCAGGAGGGCGTGATCGGTCGTCTTGGCGTGATCGTCGCGCAGATGTGGGCGCAGGCCGGTGTGCAGGCGACCGCTGAGATCGCCACCGACAGCTGGGATCGTCAAGGTGCCGGCAACTACGAGTGCAACATCGCCTGGGCGGTGGAGACGTGGGGCGGTCATCCCGACATCAGCTTCTTCCTCGACAGCTACCACTCCGAATTCGTGGCAGAGGTCGGCTCGATCCAGCCTGGTCGAAACTGGATGCGCTGGAAGGATGAGCGGCTCGACGCGATCATCGAAAAGGTACGTGGCGTGGACTTCAACGACCCCAAGAGCCTCGAGTACGGCCATGAATTCGTGAAGCTGCATCTCGATGAGATGCCGAACATCCCGATCATGTCGTACAACGTGTTCTCGGTTCAGTCGAACCGGCACTGGACCGGCTGGCCCAATGCCGACAAGCCCTATGCGAACCCGGTCACCAACTGGTCGAACGCGAAGTACATCTTCACCCAGATCACGCCGGTCGCCTAAGCGTCCTCCCGGGTGGCGTGGCCCCGGCCACGCCACTCCGAGGGGGCGCGATCTCCGTCGCGCCCCCTCACGCATTCTTGGCAGCAGCCAGCGGGTCGAGATCGGCCCGGTCCTTCTTCCTGGAAAGGAGAAGGTGGCGCGCGGCCACCGATGAGGGGGCTGTGGCTCGTGTCAGAACGCCCCTCACCAACCCGGCTTGGCCGGGCGACCTGTCCCCATGGGAGAGGCGTACGAGGACGGCTGAGGAGTCCGCATGCAGGGTTATTTCTGGTTTGTCGGAAAACGCGCGCTGCAGCTGCTGGCAGTGATATTTTTCGGGGTCTCGGCGACGTTCCTGGTGACGCACCTGTCGCCGATCAGCCCGGTCGAAGCCGTACTGGGTCGTATGAGCGCCCGATCCAACTCGGCGCCTGACGCCATCATTGCCATGCGCGCGGCATTGACCGAACTCTACGGTGTCGATGAGCCGATCTTCGACCAATACATCAATTTCTGGCTGCGCCTGTTCCGCGGAGACCTTGGGCCGTCGCTGCTGGCGTTTCCAACCCCGGCCATGACGCTGGTGATGCGCGCCATGCCGTGGACGGTTGGCCTCCTGACCCTAGCGACAATGCTCACCTTCGTGGTGGGCAACATCCTCGGGGGCCTCGCCGGCTACTACCAGAACAACCGCCTGTTGAAGGCGTTCGGCATCCTCGCCATCAGCATCCAGCCGGTGCCCTACTACATCGTGGCCTTCATTCTGCTCATCATCTTTGGCTTCATCTGGCCGGTGCTGCCGATCTCGGGCGGCTTTGCCATGAATGTGACGCCGGGTTGGAACTGGACCTTTGTCGCCTCGATCCTCCAGCACGCGATCCTGCCGGCGACCTCCCTGGTGCTGGTGGGTTTTGGCGGCTGGTTCCTCGGCATGCGGGCGCTGGTCAGCAACGTGGTTACCGAGGACTATGTAACCTACGCCGAACTGGCGGGTGTCGAGCGCTCGACCATCGTCAATGGCTATGTGATCCGCAACGCGCTGGTGCCGCAACTGACCGCTCTCGCCATGGCCCTGGGCGGGGTCTTCTCGGGCACCGTGATCACCGAGCAGGTCTTCAACTATCCCGGCCTCGGCTCCCTGCTGATCGACGCAGTCAATGCCGGTGACTCCACCCTCGTGCTGGCGGTCTCCACCGTCTCGGTGACGGCCGTGGCGGTCGCCATCTTCATCGTGGACCTCCTTCACCCCCTGCTCGATCCCCGCGTGCGGGCGGAGTAACCAGCCATGCTTGCCGTCTTTCGAGACCTCATTCGCTACAATGTCGAATTCGCCATCGGGCTGGTGCTGGTCGGGATCATTGTGGCCTTTGCCCTGCTGAGCTTCTTCTCACCGGTCGATCCGTCACTCATCTACATCACCATTCCCGATCAGCCGCCTTCGCCGCAGTACTGGTTTGGCACCAACTCCCGCGGCCAGGACATGTTCTGGCAATTGAGCACGGCGCTGCGCAATTCGCTGACCTTCGGCATCATCGTGGCGGTGCTGAGCCGCATCATTTCGATCACCGTCGGCCTGGTCAGCGGCTATGTCGGCGGCTGGGTCGACCGGGTTCTGATGTTCGTCAACGACATCTTCGTGGCCGTGCCGATCTTTCCGGTGCTGGTGCTGTTCTACTTCGTCCTGCGCAACGACATGAACAGCTTCACCCTCGCGCTGATCATGGCCTGCTTCGGCTGGCCGTTCGATGCGCGGCTGATCCGTTCGGTGGCACTCGGGCTCAAGCATCGGGAGTTCACGCGGCACGCCGTCTTCGCCGGGATGAATACCCGCAAGATCCTGCTTGAAGAGCATCTGCCCTACGTGATGCCGATCGTGTTCTCGACCTTCATGAACAACATGCTCTGGTCGATCGGGCTGGAGGTGACGCTGGCGGTGCTCGGATTCACCAACATCAACAACCCGACCATCGGGACCGTGCTGTACTGGGCCAATTCGCACTCGGCCATGGTGGTGGGCGTCTGGTGGTGGATCGTCATTCCGGTGATCCTGATCGTCATGACGTTCCTGGGCTTGTTCCTGCTGGCCGTGAGCATGAACGAGTATATCGACCCGCGCAGCCGCCTGCGCCGCATGGGAGCCTAGCGTGATGACTGAGGATCTCCTCAAGGTCGATGGCCTCAAGGCCTACTACCAGATGAGCTATTTCGGCGTGAACCGCGAGGTACGGGCCGTCGACGACATCACCATGACCATCCGCAAGAACGAGGTCTACGGCATTGCCGGGGAAAGCTCGTCGGGCAAGACCAGCTTCATCAAGGTGCTGGCCGCCGCGATCAAGCCGCCGATGCGGATCGTGGCGGGTTCGGTCAAGTATGACTTCAAGAATGGCCCCATCGACATTTCCACCGCTTCGGAAGCCCAGATCAGCGCGGTGCGCTGGCGTCACCTGAGCTACATCATGCAGGGCTCGATGAGCGTGCTGAATCCGGTGCGGCGGATCGGCAGGACCTTTGAGGATTTCGCCAGGCGGCCGCTTGGCCTCAGCGGCGAAGCCTACCGCGAGCGCATCTTGAACCACCTCGAGCGGCTGAAGCTTCCGGCGGATGTGCTGCGCGCTTATCCGCACGAGTTGTCTGGCGGTATGCGCCAACGCGTGACCATCGGGCTGGCCACGGTATGCCACCCGGAATTCGTGATAGCCGATGAGCCCACCACCGCCCTCGACGTGGTGGTGCAGAAGGAAGTGCTGGGGCTCATTCGCGAAATCCAGCGGGAGATGGGCAGCTCGGTGGTGTTCGTGACCCATGACATGAGCGTGCATGCCAACATGGCCGACCGTGTCGGGATCATCTATGCCGGGCGGCTGGTGGAGGAAGGGCCGACGCGCACGATGTTCTTTGCGCCAAGGCACCCGTACACCGCCCATCTGGTCGCCAGCCTGCCACGCATCGGCGACACGACGCAGCGCCCGGCCTTGGACGGGCGGCCCCCCAGCCTCGCCAACCCGCCGGGCGGGTGCCGGTTCCATCCGCGCTGTCCCCTGGCGGTCGACAAATGCAAGACCGACGTTCCGCCGCTCGAAACGGTCGGGCCCGACCATCGCACCGCCTGCTGGCGGTGGCAGGACGTCGAGCCGCTGGTCAAGCCGCAGGCGCTGCACGGAGCAATGGCATGAGCGATCTGCTTGAGGTCACCCATGTTTCCAAGCGCTTCACCATGGGTGGCCTGTTCGGCCGCCGGGTGGTGCGCGCAGTGGACGACGCCAGCCTGACGCTAAGCGCGGAAAAGCCGGAAATCTTCACCATCATCGGCGAGTCCGGCTCGGGCAAGACGACCCTTGCCAGAATGATCCTGGGGTTGGAACTGCCGACCAGTGGCGAGATCAGTTTCCGCGGCAAGACCGTGAGCCATCGCGTCGGGCGGCAGGAGCGGCTGGAATTCATGGCCAATGTGCAGCCGGTATTCCAGAACCCATTCGAGGCGTTCAATCCGCTCAAGCGCATCGATCGCTATCTGGAGTCGACGGCAAGGCGCTTCCTGCAACTGCGTCAGCAGACTGACCTGGACGCGGCAATGGACGGCGCTCTGCAAAAGGTCGGGCTGAGCCTGGCCGAGGTCAGGGGGCGCTACCCCCACGAGATGAGCGGCGGGCAACTGCAGCGCGCGGCGATCGCGCGGGCGCTCATCCCAAATCCGCCGCTCCTCGTGGCGGATGAGCCGGTGTCCATGGTGGATGCATCGCTGCGGATGAGCATCGTCAACCTGCTCAAGAGCTTGCGCGATGACCTCGGGGTTTCGGTCATCTACATCACGCATGACCTGGCGACCGCCTACTACATCTCCAACCGGCTGATCATCATGCAGCGCGGCAAGATCGTGGAAATGGGCGATGCGCGAACCGTGCTCGACAATCCGGAGCACCCCTATTCGCGGCTGCTCAAGGCTAGCGTACTGTCCACCGAGGATGCGGGTGACGGCAAGCTGGCGACCGATCCGGGCATGGTGGAACTGGCGGGGAACCTGGTCGGACGACCCGGCAAGCTTGAAGGCCGGCCGGATGGCCGGCTGGTCCGGGTTTACTGATCGGGGCCCCAGCGCCTCCCCAAACGGCCGCCGACGAAAAGCCATGGCCCGGTGAAGCGAGCAATTTCTGCCACAACTGGAGTTGCGGGAGCCGCGATCATCGGCTTGACGCCAGCGCCCATTTCCAGCAAAACCAGCCCGTCGCGGGTGTAGCTCAATGGTAGAGCAGAAGCTTCCCAAGCTTACGACGAGGGTTCGATTCCCTTCACCCGCTCCAGCCTTCCCAGTTTTGTCGCCTATGACGCCGTCGCGGACCGCTTGGTCCGTCGCACCGGCCAGGAGTCGCGCATGAGATTTTCTGCCTGCATCGAGTGGCTGTTCGCCGAGCACGGCGATTTTCCGCAGCGGGTGCGTGCGGCCCACGCAGCAGGGCTCGATGCCATCGAGTTCTGGCGCTGGTCCAGCAAGGATCTCGATGCACTCGAAATTGCGGTCCGCGAAACCGGCATCGCCGTTGCCGGCCTTCTCGCCGAACCGATGGTGCCGCTTACCGACCCGGCCCAGCATGACGCCTTCCTCGAGGGTCTGAAGCGCTCCATCGAGGTGGCACAGCGCTTCGGTGCGCCTGCGCTCATCGCCCAGGCCGGCGCCGATCTTCCCGGCCAGCCGCGTGCCGGGCAGCGCGCGGCACTGGTCGACGCACTCGGCCGCTCTGCCGACATCCTCGCGGGTTCAGGCGTCGTGCTGATGCTTGAGCCGCTGAACACCCGGGTCGATCATATCGGCTATTTCCTGCCCTCGACCACCGAAGGGCTGGATATCGTAGACGAGGTCGGCCGGCCCGAGATTCGCCTGATCTACGACATCTATCATTCTGCCGTGATGGACGAGGAGATCGCCGAGGTCCTCGCTGGCCGGCTTGACCGCGTCGTGCATGTGCACCTGGCCGATACACCTGGCCGACACGAGCCCGGCACGGGCACGATGGACTGGCAGCGTCGCCTCAATTGGCTCGAGGCCGCTGGCTACACCGGCCTGGTCGGGCTCGAATACAAGCCTACCGGGCCCACCCTCGAGACGCTCCGCGCCCTGCACGCCCGCTGATCGGCTCCGATCACGACGAGCCTGCCGGCTTGGGCACGATCGTCCATCCCGCTGCCTCGAAGCCACGGGCATCCCGAGCCCAACTGATCCCGGCCGGCAGGCGGGGCTGGCCGTTCTCGCAGGCCCAGGTACCCGCTGGCGCCAGCAGCCGCGGCGCATTGGGATTCTGCGTGCAATAGGCGGCGAGTTCCGCAGTGGTCGGCACCTTGTCGCACATCGGCCACTGGTAGGACTTGCACCCCATCACCCGGCCTTCGAAACACCGCCACTTCACCCGGTCTGACGAAGCCGCCGCCGGCGCGCGTACCCCGGCCGAAATCGCCACTGGCACGGGCGGGCCGACATAGCGCTGGTCCGGGGCGTCGATGGTGCCAACCGCCGCGCAATAGGCGAACGGATCCTCGAAGCTGGCCGCAGTGGTCGCGGCTGGCTCGGAGGTCTCGGGAGCGGCGGGGAGCGCGAGGGCCGCTACCGGGGCAGCCGGCGCCTGTCCAGATGTCGCGTAAAGATAACCCGCCAGTCCGGCGAGCCCGGCAACCACCAGCAGATTGAGCCCAAGCAAAAGAGCGGCGCCAACGCCGATCCCGCCACGCTGCACGACGATCGGCTCGATTGCATCGTCGGCGTGGGCAACCGGCATCGCACGCATCGGTTCGGGTCGGGGTTCGCTTCGCCGCTCGACCCGCCCGATCGGTTCCGTCTCCGGTTCGGGCTCGGGCTGCGGCGCAACGACTGGCTCCTGCTCCAGTTGCGGCGGCGTCCGCCGCGCAAACGGATCGAACTCGGTCGGCATTTCCGGTTCGCGGTCGCGCTTGGGCGGTCCGCCCCAGTCAGGCGACGTACGCACCGGCCGGATGGGGTCGGATCGGCGCTCGGCCGCGGCAAGGCTGGCCAGCGATGGAGAAACCCGCCGCTCGCGGCTGAGCAGTTCCGGCTCGGCATTGAGCGCCTGTTCGCGAGCGGAAACCTCGTCAGCCGCCGCCATGAAGCGCGCCACCGCCGGCTCCGGATCATCGGCCTCCTCATCGAGGATGCGGGCTTCGCGCAGGCGTCGTCGCATGGAGCGGGTCTGCCGCACCTGCCACTCGCCGGCTATCATCGCCAGCACCGAGGCGAGCAGTGCCGCACCCGGAGCAATCGCCAGCTCCGGCACCGCGAATGCGGGCAGCAGCAGGCCCATCGCCCCCCAGCCCGCCGCCACCACCAGCAACAGCGCCGCGGCGATTCCCGGCGCGAGGAGCGCCAGCAGACCGGCAAGGATCGCCGCAGCGGGCAAACCGTACCAGACGGCGAGCGCCGCGCTTCGCCAGCTTTCTCCTGACGGCCAGGCAGCCATGAATGGCGCCATCAGCTGACGGTCGAGCAGATCGCCGGCAAACAACGCAAAAATGCCGGCCACCAGCGCCAGCAGCAGGGCAATGATCCGCATGCTCGTATTTCCCCGATGGGGCCGCGCCCCGTCCGCCCGCGGCGCGCACCGAACCGGGCGCCCCGGGTGCGACTTTGTGCCAGTTCGGCTGCCGGCCGCAAGCCATGCCGAACATCTTGCGTTTCTCCGCGGCTGGGAGAAGATGGCGACATGAAAGTTCTCGTGCTCGGCAGCGGTGTCATCGGCGTTTCAACCGCCTACTATCTGGCGCAGTCCGGTCACGAGGTCACCGTACTCGATCGGCAGCCGGGGCCCGGCCTCGAAACCAGCTTCGCCAACGCCGGCGAAATTTCTCCTGGCTATTCCGCGCCCTGGGCCGGCCCCGGCATTCCGCAAAAGGCCATCAAGTGGCTGCTGATGCAGGATGGCCCGCTGGTGCTGCGTCCCAAGCTCGATCCGCAGATGTGGATCTGGGGCCTCAAGCTGCTCGCCAATTGCACGCACAGGGCCTACGCCATCAACAAGGGCCGCATGGTCCGGCTCGCCGAATATTCGCGCGATCGCATGATCGCCCTGCGCGCCGCCACAGCCATTGCCTATGACGGGCGCGAGCAGGGCACGCTGCAACTCTTCCGCTACCAGAACCAGCTCGACCATGCCGCCGAGGACATCGCCGTCCTCAAGCAATACGGTGTGCCCTACGAGGTCCTTGACCCGAAGGGATGCATCGCGGCCGAGCCAGGTCTTGCCACTGCCGCAGTGCCATTTGTTGGCGGGCTGCGCCTCCCCAATGACGAAACCGGCGACTGCAAGCTGTTCACCGAGCGCCTTGCCGACCTTGCAGCGGCAGTTGGCGTGAGCTTTCGCTACGGCGTCGGCATCGAGCGCGTCGAGCGCAGCGGCACCCGTGTCACCGGCGTTCTGACCACGGCCGGAAACCTCACCGCCGATGCTTATGTCGTCGCGCTTGGCAGCTACTCACCGCTGTTGCTGCGCCCGCTGGGCGTCGACCTGCCGATCTATCCGATCAAGGGCTATTCGCTGACCGTGCCGATTACCGACGAAGCCGTCGCGCCCGTCTCAACCGTCATGGACGAGACCTACAAGGTTGCGACCACCCGGCTGGGCGATCGCATCCGCGTCGGCGGCACTGCCGAAATCGCCGGCTACGATACCACGCTGCACGCCGCGCGCCGGGGCCCGCTCGATCGCTCGCTGCGCGACCTGTTCCCCCGCGCCGGCGATGCCAGCCGGGCCAGCTTCTGGTGCGGTTTGCGGCCGATGACGCCGGATGGCACCCCGCTGGTCGGGCGCTCGCCCCTCGACAATCTCTATCTGAACACCGGCCACGGCACTCTCGGCTGGACCATGGCCGCAGGCTCTGGCGCCGTGATTGCCGATCTCATGAGCGGGCGCACACCCGAGATCGACATCGCTGATCTCGACCTCTCGCGCTACCGCGCCTGATCGGGCACCGCGGCCACCGAAGGCACCGCGTCCGCCTCGATCCGCCGTGCCATCCGACTCCTGCCATGCGTGGTCTTGGCCCAGAAGTATGGGCGGATCAGCAGTTCGCGCACCGCCAGCAACGCGGCCACCGAATGCAGAACCCAGTAGAGCGGCAACAGGGCCTGTGCCGGCAGCAGCCGCTCCTCGTCCAGCCGCACCAGGCCGGCAATCACCAGCGCCAACGGCCCGCCATAGCCGACCACCACGATCAGCAATCCGATCACGTCCCAAATGTCGAGCGGCGCTTCGCTGGGCAGAAATTGCCGGAGCAGCAGCGCGATCAGAAAGCCGCAATGCAGCGGCGCTGACAGGATCACGCTGCCCACGTAGATCTGGAAACCTGCAAAGCCACGCCAGCCGATATCTTCGAGAAACAGCATCGGCTTGCGGTTGTGCACGATGAAGGTCTGCATCCAGCCCTTCATCCAGCGTGTGCGCTGCGCCAGCCAGGCCCGGATCGTCACCGGCGCCTCTTCGTGGGTCCGGCTGGAAATCGTGCTCGTCCGGTAGCGCAGCCGGCTCAGTCGCACGCCGAGGTCGGCGTCCTCGGTGACATTATAGGCGTCCCAGCCGCCAACCTCGCGCAGCGCCGTGACGCGAAAGTGGTTGCTGGTGCCGCCCAGCGGCATCGGCAGCTTCAGCCGCGCCAGCAGCGGCAGCATCAACCCGAACTGCCCGGCATACTCGCCTGCGAACAGTGCCGTCAGCCAGTTCTCGCGCGCGTTCTCAACCACCAGTTCCGCCTGCAGGCAGTCGAACTCCGGATGCAGCGCAAACCGGCTCGCCGCCAGCCGCAACTGCTGCGGATCGGGGATATCCTCGGCATCGTAGATCGCCACATAGGCGCCCCGTACCATCGGCAGCGCAAAGTTCATCGCCTTGGGCTTGGTGCGCGGCTCGCTATCGGGCACCACCACCAGCTCGAACCGGGGATCGCTCAATACGTTGCGCACCGCCTCGACGGTCTCGGGGCTGCGCTGCTCGACGACGAAAAGGATCTCGAGCTTTGCCGCTGGATAGTCGATCCGCCCCAGCGCCCGTGCCAGTTGCGGCACCATGTTGGCCTCGTCGCGCAACGGCACCAGCACCGAGTAGATCGGCAGTTCCTCGTCTTCGAGCATCTCGAAATCGAGCTCGCTCTCCGGTTCCGGAACGATCGCTGCAGCGAGGCGTAACGCCGCCGGCAATACCAGCAGCAGCCCGACAATCGGCATGAACAGCGGCTCGTAGACCAGCGGCGAGACAATCGCGAACACCAGCACTGCCGCAAGCCCGACGGCAAACATCAGCCGCGACAGCAGCGACAGTTCCAGTCGACCGCTGGCCCCCGGCCAGCGCCGCCACAGCCGCTCCCGCGCCTGCACCCCTAGCTGCTCCGACATCGCGACCGTCAGGGCCGCTCGCAATCGCCGGACCGGCACTACGCAGAAGCGCCGGCGGAACGCGGGTTCCTGCTCGGCGTGAGCCTTCAGGGCAATGAACTGCGCAAAACGCGGCGCCCCATAGACGATCTCCCGCCCGAACAGGGTGGCGCGCAGCGTCCGCACCTCGCCCAGCCCATCCATGCGCTTGACCTCGCTGCTGCCGGGCAACACCTGCGGAATGACGTCGGAAAACGCCAGCCCGGCCCAGGCGGCCGCCCGCTCCATCACATCGCTGTCAGTGACGCCGAAGTGGTGGATGCAATAGTCCAGTGGGTCGATTTCAAGCGCCAAGGCGGCATCAAGGTGCAGCGGCAAATCTCGCTCATCGCGCACTTTGTCGCGAAGTATCGCTCCGAGTAGAGACCTGGCCTGCGACATGCCAGCTCCTCATGGGCGCGGCAGATGGATCGAGGGATACTTCACAACAAAAATAGCAGATCGTCCGATGGCTGACTAGTATTGTCGGCGTCATCGCGCCAGCCGCCATCTCGCGTTTTGCTGCGAATTGGGCGATAAGCCAGTGTCACTGCGGCCGGACCTCGAATGCGCCCCATCCTCATCGCTCTTGCGCTGCTGCTTGCGGCAGCACTTCCGGCTCAGGCGCAGACCCTGCCCAACCACGTCGATCCTTCGGCGCGTGAGGCGGTGCCCAATCTGAGCGCCGTCCCCGCCATCCGCTTTCTCACCACTGCCGACTACCCGCCGTTCAACTTCCGCGACGACAACGGCGAACTGGTTGGTTTCAATGTCGATCTCGCCAGGGCCATTTGCGACGACCTTTCGATCGCCTGCACCGTGCAGGCCTGGCCGTGGGATCAGGCCGGCAACGCCCTTGCCGACCGGCAGGGCGATGCGCTCATCGCCGGGCTTGCCATCACGCCGGAATCTGGTGAGCGTTTCGATTTCAGCGCGATCTATCTGATGCTGCCGGGTCGCTTTGTCCTGGGCAAGGCCGCCGCCACAGAGGACTTCGATCCGACCAGCCTCGCCGGCAAGCGCGTTGGAGTGCGGGCAAACTCGGCCCACGCCGCTTTCCTCGCCCGCTACCTGAGCAACGCCACGGCCCTGCCGTTTGAAAGCGAAACGCTGGCGCTCGATGCGCTGGCCCGCAACGAAGTCGACGCCGTGTTTGCCGATGCGCTGCGGGCCTCGTTCTGGCTCAACGAACGCGCCGATTGTTGTGCCTTCGCCGGCCAGCCCTATTTCCGGCCGGAACTCTTCGGTGAAGGCCTCGCGATCGCCATTGCGCCCGGGCAGGACGCGGTGCGTCAGGCCATCGACTACGCCCTGGTCCGCCTGAAGCGCTCGGGCGTCTACGACGAAATCTTCCTGCGATGGTTCCCGGTCGACTTCTACTGAGGCGCCTACTTGATCCGGCGCATCCGGGCCCGGGCCGAGGCTTCGATCGCGGCTGTCACCAGCCGATCCACTTCCAGTCGGTCGCGCACCATCTCGAGCAGGCGCAGTTCCTCCTGCGGCAGCTGCACGTCCACCACCGCCACTTCCACGGCCAGCGCATAGCCGGTGTCGTGCAGCCGCTTGGGGATTGCCCCGACCGCTGCGTCGAGCACGCCGTCGAGCCCGATGGCATTGGTGAGGTCTACCGCCTCGTTGGCCACGGCCTCCAGCCGGGCGAGATCAAAGCCCTCGAACACCGGCGAGCGCTCGATCAGGCTGGCGATCACCTGCAGCTCATGATCCGTGATGCCTTCGTCGGACGACGCGGTAACAACCATGAGGTGGACAAGCGCGTCCTGCACGGACAAGGACATATCAGGCTCCATCTTCGCAAACTTTGAGATACCTAGGCGCCGTCCCAGCGCTTGGCAAGGCACCGCCCCTGCAATGACGGCAGCCTGCCGGCGCATTGACGGAGCCACGGCGCTGGTGCAATTGAGCGCCTTCCTCCTCCCCATCGAGGCCAGACCCGTGCCCGCACCGCTTCCCCCGCTCGACCCCGCGTTCTTCGATGCCGCCCAGACGGCCCGCGCCTGGCCATTCGAGGAAGCCCGCAAACTCGTCGCGCGCGTCGAAAGGCGCGGTCTGAGCGAGGTGCTTTTCGAAACCGGCTATGGCCCTTCGGGCCTGCCGCATATCGGCACGTTCGGTGAAGTGGCGCGCACCACCATGGTCCGCACCGCCTTCCGGCTGCTGACCCGGGACCAGATTCCGACCCGGCTGCTGTGTTTTTCCGACGATATGGATGGCATGCGGAAGATCCCGGACAATGTCCCGTCCAAGGAGTTCCTCGAGCCCTACCTCCAGATGCCGCTGACCGCGGTACCGGACCCCTGGACCAATGAGTACCCGAGCTTCGGCGACCACAACAACGCCATGCTGCGGCGCTTCCTCGACACCTTCGGCTTCAACTACGAGTTCGCGAGCGCCACCCAGTACTACAAGTCGGGCCGTTTCGATGACGTGCTGTTGCGCGCCGCCGAACGCTACGACGACATCATGCAGGTGATGCTGCCCTCACTCGGCGAGGAGCGGCAGGCGACCTATTCGCCCTTCCTGCCGATCTCGCCGCTCTCGGGCCGGGTGCTCTACGTACCGATGAAGGAAGTGAATGCCAGGGATGGCACTGTCACCTTCACCGACGAGGATGGCCGCGACACCACCGTGCCGGTCACCGGCGGCCATGTGAAGCTGCAGTGGAAGCCCGATTTCGGTATGCGTTGGGCGGCGCTCGGCGTCGATTTCGAGATGTTCGGCAAGGACCACCAGACCAACCAGGGCATTTACGATCGCATCTGCGCGATCCTCGGCGGCACGCCGCCCGAGCACTATGTCTACGAGCTGTTCCTTGACGAGAACGGCCAGAAGATTTCGAAGTCCAAGGGCAATGGCCTCACCATCGACGAGTGGCTGACCTATGCCCCGACCGAGAGCCTCGGGCTTTACATGTTCCAGAAGCCCCGCGTCGCCAAGCGCCTCTACTTCGATGTCATCCCGCGCGCCGTCGACGAGTACTATCAGTTCGTCGCTGCCTACGAGGCGCAGGATACAGCGGCGCGGCTGGAGAACCCGGCCTTCCACGTGCATTTCGGCCATCCGCCGGCGGCGGCAATGCCGGTCACCTTCGCGCTGCTGCTGAACCTCGCCACCGCGTCCAACCCGGAAACCCCGGAAGTGATGTGGGGCTATATCTCGGCCTATGCGCCCGGCGTGACGCCGCAGACGCATCCACATCTCGATGCGCTGGTCGGTTATGCCATGCGCTACTTCCGGGATTTCGTGAAGAAGAACTATCGCGCCCCCGACGACATCGAGCGGGCAGCGCTGGAAGCGCTTTCTGCCGCCTTTGCGAAGCTGCCGGCCGACGCCAGCAACGAGGCGATCCAGGATGCCGCGCTCGACGTGGCCCGCGAGATCGAGCGCTATCAGGACCATTCGCGCCAGGGTCCCAATGGCGGCCCCGGCGTTTCCGGCGACTTCTTCCAGATGCTCTATCAGGTGTTGATCGGGCAGGAGCGGGGGCCGCGCTTCGGCTCGTTCGCCGCACTCTACGGCATCGACAATACCCGCCGGCTCATCGCCGACGCGCTGGCCGGCAAGCTGCTCAAGGCGGGCTGATCAGAGTACGCGCCGGAAATACACCACGCGCTCGGTTTCGCTGAACCCGAGCGCCGCGTGCATCCGGTGGCTGGCGTCGTTGTCGATCGCCGCGTCCGAGGCCAGCTCGGCGCAACCGTGCTGGCGCGACCACTCGGCCACCGCGGCGACCAGCTGCCGCGCCACGCCCTGTCGGCGCGCGTTCCCGGCCACATAGATACCCTCAAGGAATCCGACGGGGGAGGTATCGCAGCCATTCACATAGTCCCCGCGGATGGCAGCTTCCGCAAACCCCACCGCCGCTTCGCCTTCGTCACGCGCGATGAACGCCACGAGGTTCGCGTCGGCGAGGATTGCCGTCATTTCATCCGGGCTTTCCACTTCCGCATGCGGCCATAGCGCGTTGCGCAGCTCGAGCCAGTCCGCGAAATCCGTCGCATCGGCCTCGGTCACGCGGATCACTGGCTCGCCCATACGATCCGCCCCAGCCCTTCGATATCCTTGACCTCGACGACCCGCGGCGCATGGTCCGCATTGAGCGAATGCAACTCGACGATGCGCGCCGTCTGCCGGTGCAGCACCTTCACCAGCACCTCGCCATCCTTGGTCCGCACCACCACCCGATCACCGCGCCGCACCTGCGCGGTCGGCGACACCACGATGATGTCGCCGTCACGATACAGCGGCAGCATCGAATCCCCGGTCACTTCAAGCGCGTAGCTGCCATCCTCCGGCGCCCAGGGCAGGGGCACCTCGTCCCAGCCCTGTCCGGCCGGGAACCCGGCGCTGTCGAAAAACCCACCCGATCCCGCCTGCGCCAACCCCAGCAGCGGCACGGACGGGCGGGCCACGGCATTCATCTGCGTCTGCAGATAGGCGCCGCCGGCCGAGAGGAACTGGTCGAAATTTTCGCCCGTCGCCTCCAGCACCTTGGCGATGCTCTCGGTCGACGGCCAGCGCTCTCGCCCGTCCTTGCTGACCCGCTTCGACTTGTTGAACGCCGTCGCATCCAGTCCGGCCAGCCGCGCCAGTCCCGAGGCGCTCAGCCCATGGCGCACGGCAACCGCGTCGATGGCGTTCCAGATATCGGTGTGCGACAGCATGCCCGGCAGTCTACATATTCATGAGGAAATCTGTCTCCTTACGGAAACAAGTCCTAATCTACAGACCCGGCCCATGGCTTGTAAAGCAAGGCCGCCAAACTTGTGAAGGCTGGTCCAAGGCTCTACGGTCCGCCCGCAATCTCGGGGAGTCGCAAGGTGAATCCTGCCGTCGAACTGATCTACAAGGTCTGCCAGCGCCAACTGTTCGAGGCCTCCCTGGCTGCCGGACGCTTCCTGGGCGCCCCCATCGACACGGCCGATGGCTACATCCACTTCTCCACCGCCGAGCAGCTGCGCGAGACCCTGCGGCTCTATTTCGCCGGCCAGTCCGACTTGACGCTGTTCGCCGTGCCCTGCGCCATCCTGGGTGATCGCCTCGTCTGGGAGCCGTCGCGGGGCGGCGCGCTGTTCCCGCATCTCTATGGCGAACTGCCCATGAGCGAGATCGGCGACAGCGCCGCCATCGCCGTTGCCGCCGATGGCACGGTCAACCTGCCGGAGTGGGTGAAATGAGCCTGTCCTCGCTGCTTCGTGTGCCGCTGGTCCGCGACCTGACGCGCGATACGCTCCTCAAGATGGATCCCGAGATCGCCCACGGCGCCACCATCTCGGCGCTGCGTCTCGGCCTGTCGCCCGAGCAGGAGGGCATCGATCCGCCCGAACTCGCCACCACATTCTGTGGCCTCGAACTGCGCAATCCGGTCGGCATGGCCGCGGGCTTCGACAAGAACGCCGAAGTGCCCAAGCCGCTCGCGCGCATGGGTTTCGGCATGGTCGAAGTCGGCACCGTCACGCCGCGCCCGCAAACGGGCAACCCCAAGCCGCGCCTGTTCCGCCTGCCCGAGGCCGGGGGCGTCATCAATCGCATGGGCTTCAACAACGAAGGCCACGATGCCGCCTTCGCCCGGCTGAAGGGCGCCCATGTCGGCGCCATTCTTGGCGTCAATATCGGGGCCAACAAGGACAGCGACGATTTCGTCGCCGACTACGTGCTCGGCATCACCCGCTTCGCCGATGTCGCCGACTACCTCACCGTCAACGTCTCCTCGCCCAACACCCCCGGTCTGCGTAATCTCCAGGCCGACGAGGCGCTGGCCCGCCTGCTCGATGCAGTGCTCGCCGCCCGCGCCAAGGCCCGCACCCGCGTGCCGGTGCTCTTGAAGATCGCGCCCGATCTCGACGAGCGCCAGCTCGACGACATCGCCCGCGTCGTCCTCGCCACCGATCTCGACGGGCTGATCGTTTCCAACACCACCTTGAACCGCGATCCGGTCGCCGGCTTGGAACATGCCAACGAAACCGGCGGCCTCTCGGGCAAACCGCTGTTCAACCTTTCGACCCGACGCCTTGCCCAGATGCGGCTGCGCGTCGGCGCGCTCCCGATCGTCGGGGTCGGGGGCATACACTCGCCGGAAACCGCCATCGCCAAGTTCGAAGCCGGTGCCGACGCCATCCAGCTCTATTCGGCGCTGGTCTTCGGCGGCCTCGATCTGCTCGATCGCATCAAGCGCGGCCTCACCGCCGCTATCCGCAACCGCGGCCTCAACAGCGTCTCCGGCCTTGCGGCGACGCAGACCCTCGATTGGGCGGAAGGCCGGCTAACCCTCTAGCTCTCGCTGACGATGTCGATCGCGAGGTCCGCCCGCTCCCGCGAGGCGGCCACGAGGTCGAAATTCACCAGGTCGACATTCTCGACATGCCGGCGATTGCGCTCGTCGTTGAACAGCCCTTCCGCACCATGCCGTTTCAAGAGCCGCGCCCGCGCCACATCGCGCGGCACCGCGAGGAAAATCGCCCGATCCAGTTGCGGCCCGACCTGCGCCCAAGGGGGTGCCGCCAGCAGCAGGTAGTTGCCCTCGACCACCACGATCCGCGCCGAAGCGGGGATAACATAGGCGTCCTGCACCACGTCCTCGATCTTGCGTGAATAGCCCGGCGCCCGCACCGTGCCCTTGGCCACCTTCACGGCGGCAAGAAACGTCGCGAACGCGCCGGCTTCGAATGTGTGTGGCGCGCCCTTGTCCTTCACCGTCCCGAGTTCCTCGAGCTTCTTGTGCAGCATGTGGAACCCGTCCATCGGCAGATAGGCGGCGATCCCCGGCGTCTCGGCATTCAGCGCTTCCACCAGCTGCAGCGACAGCGTCGACTTGCCAACGCCCGGCCCCCCGGCAATCCCCAGCACCACGCGCCCCTCGCGGCGGGCGACGAGCGTCCGCGCCTCCTCGATCAGCCGCGCCAGCGCCGCATCCGGCGTCAGCGCTACCGACGGCACATCATTGTCGTTCATGCGATCCTCAGGAAGCGGGGCCGTTGCACGACTCTAGTAGCTCGTACAGCATACTGACCACCAGTGGGACATTGAGACCTAAAGATGCCGTTTGAGCAGTCCGACGAAGGCGCGGGAAGACGCGACGTGTCCCCGTACCTTGTGGCATCGATCTTGGTCGCAGTGATAGGCGCAGTCACCCTAAACGTCCTGCCCTCTCAAGGAATTTGGCCTTACTTGCCATCAATTGCTTGGTTCCTTTTGTTCGTAGTGGCGCTGATACGTGTTGGGAGACGTGCTCTATGGCTCGCCGTCACTGTCCCGTTCCTACCAGCGTTCTGGTATGTCGTGATAAACGTGCTATGCGCCCCCACCTATTGCGACCTTTAGGTCTCTCCTTGCCCGATTGAGTTAAGCGGGACATCAGAGCGAATGGGGCAAAACCGGGGACAACCGCGTGCCGCTCCACCCCAGCATCGTCGACTGGTTCGCCACCAAGGGTTGGGCGCCGCGGCCGCATCAGCTCGATGTGCTGGAGGCCACCGAGGCCGGCGATTCCGTGCTGCTGATTGCCCCCACCGGCGCCGGCAAGACGCTGGCCGGGTTCCTGCCCACCCTCAACGACCTCGCCGCCAGTCCGCAGAAGGGCCTCCACACCCTCTACCTATCGCCGCTGAAAGCCCTCGCGGTGGACGTGCAGCGCAACCTGATGACGCCGATTGCCGAGGCCAGGCTCAACATCCGCGTCGAGGCGCGCACCGGCGACACGCCCTCGCACCGGCGCCAGCGTCAGCGCACCGACCCGCCGGAGATCCTCTTGACCACGCCCGAGCAACTGGCGCTGCTGCTCAGCCACGCCGACGCGGCCAAGCTGTTCGGCAACCTCAAGCGTATCGTCCTCGATGAGCTTCACGCGCTGGTCACCAGCAAGCGCGGCGAACTGCTCTCGCTCGGCATCGCCCGGCTCGCAGGCCTCGCCCCAGATGTCCGCATCACCGCGCTCAGCGCCACCGTCGCCCGACCGGACCTACTCCGCGACTGGATCGCGGCGCCACTTCCCCACGCCGGCGCGCGCCTGCTGATCACCGAAGGTGGCGCCCGGCCCCAGATTTCCATCCTCGAAAGCGAGGAGCGGGTGCCCTGGTCCGGCCATTCGGCCAGATACGCCATCCCGGAAATCTTCGAGACCATCAAGCAGCACCGCACCACGCTGCTTTTCGTCAACACCCGTTCCCAGGCCGAGCTGCTGTTCCAGGAACTGTGGACTGCCAACGAGGAAATGCTGCCCATCGCGCTGCATCACGGCTCGCTCGCCGTCGAGCAGCGGCGCAAGGTGGAAGCCGCGATGTCGGCGGGCAGGCTCCGCGCCGTGGTCTGCACCTCCACCCTCGATCTCGGCATCGACTGGGGCGATGTCGATCTCGTCGTCCAGATCGGCGCCCCCAAGGGCGCCTCCCGCATGCTGCAGCGCATCGGCCGCGCCAACCACCGACTCGATGAGCCGAGTAAGGCTCTGTTCGTCCCCTCCAATCGCTTCGAGGTTCTTGAATGCGAGGCGGCGCTGGAGGCGGTCGAGCGCGGCGCGCAGGACAGCGAGGACCCGGTCTCCGGCGGGCTCGACGTGCTCGCCCAGCACGTTCTCGGCATGGCTTGCGCCGCGCCCTTTGCGCCTGTCGCCCTCTATGATGAAATCCGCCGCGCCTGGCCCTATCGCGAGCTCGACTGGGAAACCTTCGAGCGCGTCGTCGATTTCGTCGCCACCGGCGGCTACGCCCTGCGCGCCTACGAGCGCTACGCCAAGCTGAAGCGCACGCCGGAAGGCACCTTCCGCATCGCCAACCCTGGCATCGCCCAGCAATACCGGCTCAACATCGGCACCATCGTCGAAGAGCCCATGGTCAAGGTCCGGCTGGTGCGGGGCAGGGGGTTTCGCGAGGGCGCCACCACCGGCCCCATCGGCCGCGGCGGCCGTGTGCTCGGCGAGATGGAAGAGTATTTCTTCACCACGCTCACCCGCGGCGACACCTTCCTGTTCGGCTCCGAGATCGTCGCCTTCGAGGGCATGCACGAGAACGAGGCGCAGGTCAGCCGCGCCGTCGGCAAGGACCCCAAGATCCCCTCCTACATGGGGGGCAAGTTCCCGCTCTCCACCTATCTCGCCGATGGCGTCCGCAAGCTGATCGCCAATCCCGACGACTGGCATCTGTTACCCGATCAGGTCAGCGACTGGCTGCGCCTCCAGCGCGATGTTTCAACCCTGCCGCGACCCGACAGTCTGCTCGTCGAAACCTTCCCGCGGGGCGCCCAGAACTACATGGTCTGCTATCCGTTCGAAGGGCGGCTGGCGCACCAGACGCTTGGCATGCTGCTGACCCGCCGGCTCGAACGCGCCCGCGCCCGCCCGCTCGGCTTCGTCGCCTCCGACTACTCCCTCGCAATCTGGGGACTTGGCGACATGGGCGGCCTGATCCGCACCGGACGCCTGTCGCTGGACGACCTGTTCGACGAAGACATGCTCGGCGACGACCTCGAGGCCTGGCTCGACGAAAGCCAGCTGATGCGTCGCACGTTCCGCAACTGCGCCATCATCGCCGGCCTGATCGAGCGTCGCCACCCGGGCAAGGAAAAGACCGGCCGCCAGATCACCGTCAGCTCCGACATCATCTACGACGTGCTCTACCAGCACGAGCCCGACCATATCCTCATTCAGGCCACCCGCCGCGACGCCGCGCGCGGCCTGCTCGATATCGAGCGGCTCGGCCACATGCTCGCCCGCATCCGGCGGCACATCGTCCACAAACCGCTCGACCGAATCTCGCCGCTGGCGGTACCGGTACTGCTGGATATCGGCAAGGTGCCGGTCGCGGGCGAAGCCCGTGAGAGCGCCATGGCCGAAGCCGCCGACGAGTTGATCCGCGAGGCAATGGGGACCAATTGACTGCAGCAACCGCCCGGCCGATCGACCAGACCGCAGGGGACGTCGTCAGCGTGCTCATCCATTTTGCCGGCCAAACCTTCACGGCGCTGCCCTCCGGCGCGCTGTTCTGGCCGGCCGAACGCACGCTGCTGGTCGCCGACCTGCATCTCGAAAAGCTCTCGTCCTATGCCGGTCGCGGCAGCCTGCTGCCGCCCTACGATACCGGCCTCACCTTGCGCCGCCTCGAAGCCGATCTGCAGACCACCGGCGCTGAGGAGGTTATCGCGCTCGGCGACAGTTTCCACCGCGACGAAGGCAGTTCCACCCTTCTCGATGCGGACCGCCTGCGGCTCATGTCCCTGCTCGGCCGGACCCGCTGGACCTGGATCGCCGGCAACCACGATCCCGCCCCGCACGCCCTCGGCGGCACCTGTACCGCTCGCCTCGAGCGTCGTGGCCTGACTCTCGCTCACGAACCGAAACGCGGCACACCCGGTCTTGTCGCCGGTCACCTGCACCCCGCCGCCCATATTGCGATGAACGGCCGTTCGACGCGCCGCCCCTGCTTCGCCCATGACGGTCAGGTGCTGGTGCTCCCTGCCTATGGCAGCTCGACCGGCACGCTGAACATCCTGTCGCCCGCCTTCCAGGCACTATTCGACTATGCCGCGTTGGAAATCGCCATGATCGGCCGAGACCGTGTCTATCCGGTCAGCCGCAAGCGCCTGATCGCGGGATATGAAGGCTACTGATCACCCGCCGCTGAGCAGCGTCTCGAACTGGCCTTCTTCGATCCGGCTTGCCGCGATCACCGCCTGGGTGCGGCTGTCGACGTCGAGTTTTTGCAGAATCGCCGACACATGCGCCTTCACCGTCGCTTCCGAGATGGTGAGTTCATAGGCGATCTGTTTGTTCATCAGCCCGTCGCTGAGCATCATCAACACGCGGATCTGCTGCGGTGTCAGCGTCGATAGCCGCTGCATCAGTGCCGAATGCGCGTCCTCGTTCGGCAGGTCCATGCCTTCGGGCACATAGACATCGCCCGAAAGCACCGTCTCGATGGCGCGCCTTATATCCACTGGCCCGACCGACTTGTGCAGGTATCCGGCGGCGCCAAGCTCGAGTGCCCGCTTGATCACCGTGCCGTCTTCCACCGCCGAAATGATCATCACCGGCACTTCGGGGAATTGCGCCCTGAGCAGTAGCAGCCCCGAAAAGCCGCGTGTTCCTGGCATGTTGAGGTCCAGCAGCACCAGGTCGCAGTCGCGGTTGGCCTCCAGCGCTGCCCCCACCGTGGCAAGGTCGCCCGCCTCCTCGACAAGGATCGAGGGGTCGCCCGCCGCGAGCGTCTGCCGCAAAGCCGAACGGAACAGCGGGTGGTCGTCCACGATGATGATGCGCCGGGTCGTCATGACTGGACCGGTCTCCGTTCTGCCCGCGCCTGCCAAGGGGCGCCGGTTTCCTCTATCAGGCGACGCTGCGCCTTTGTATCCCACTTAAGATGACCGCGCCGGCCATTGCGTCAATGTTGTCGCATAATGCGGCGGGCCTTAACCCGATCTTTACCATGTCATCCCAAGAGTGACCGAAAGGTAAAGGCCCGAGAAGGGCCCTGGAACCGGCCATTGGTGCTTGGGATCGAACATGGCGCGCGCAACCTCGCAGTTCCATCATGAGGAACATGACCAGCCCGCCACCGGCGAGTGGCAGGAGTTGCGCAGCGAACTCGTGGCGCTGCTCGACGAGGTCGAGACCCAGAACGCCCATCCCACGCGTACCGGTCCGGTCTACGAGGCGCTGGCCGAGCGCGTCCGCGATCTTCGTCATCAGGTCGCCGAATCCGAACCCGACGCCCGTCATCGTGAGGCTCTTCGTTCCGTGCAGCGCGCCATCAATCGTTTCAATGACCGCGACGAAGCACCGGCCACCCCGCGCGAGACGCTGGATGCCGCCATTCGCCAGATCCGGGCCCGTCACAACCCGTCTGCGGCTGCTGCCACCGCCGCAGCCGCCCCGCGCATCGACGGTATGGCGCAATCGGCCGAAGGCATCGCGACGCGGCTGGAGCGGCTTGAGGGCGAATTGCGCCTCAACGCCCGCAGCCAGACAGCCAACGTCAAGGAAATTGCCGACCAGATCGCGCAACTCTCTCAGGTCGTCGAACTGCTCGCCGGCGCTGTCGGTGAAGTGGGTCAGGTCAAGCGCCTCGAAAGCCAGATTGCCAGCCTTGCCAGCATCCTCGCCGAGCAGCCGCAACCCGATCTCTTCGCGCTCAGCGCGCGGCTCGATGAGGTCTCCGCCTCGGTCCTGAAATTTTCCGAACTCGCAGGCCTGGGCGAACGGCTCGACGACGTCAGCGCCACGGTCACCCGGCTCGCCGATCTGCAGTCGGCAGGGATTGAGCGTCCCGCAACCGACGAGGCCCGGGCCGAGCGCATCGAGAGCGGCATACGCAGCCTTTACGATCGCATCGACACCATTGAGCAGAAGCTCTCGGTGCCGCAGCCCGAGCTCGACAAGCTGAGCGAGCAACTCGGCCAGCTCGCTGCCGCCATGAAGGCGCCACAACAACCGCAGGGCCTAATTGAGTTGATCGATGCGCTCAACTCCCGGGTTGCTGCGATCGAGTCGCGCTCGGAGGATATCGGCGCGCTGCATGCCGACTTGCTCGGCCTCCGCGAGACGGTGGTCGGCTCGCTCGAACCGCGCTTTGCCGCGCTCGAATCCAACCTGGAAGCGCATTTCACCGCTCTGGGCGATCGTGTCATCGAGCGTTTGCCCAGCTTCAATCCTGCCCCACTGGAAGCGCAGGTCCGCCACCTGGTCGCGCGAATGGACCAGACCGGTGAGCAGTTGACCGGCCTCGCCAGGCTCTACGCCCAACCGACTGCCAGCCTGCCCCCCGACATTGCCGAACTCGCCGATCTGGTCGCCGAAAAGACTTCCGCGGCCATCGCCCGCAGCCAGCCTGTCGCTGCCCCTGCGGCCCAGATGCAGATGTCGGACATCGATGAGATCGAGCGGCGCGTCACCCGCATCATGGCAGACAAGGCCGCCGATGGTCCCACGCCGGAACTCGCCGCTGTCGAAGGGACCATCCGCGAGGTCAACGATCGCCTCGCTCGCATCGAGGCGATGCTGACTTCGACAGATGCCGAACCTGCCACGCCGGCCCTGGTCGCGTCGAAGGCGTCGGTTGTTTCGGAAGACTTCATGGCGGCCTTGTCCGATCCGACCAGCGCTGCTGTCGCCGAACGCCGCCGCCCACGCAGCGGCCGCCCCGCTTCGATCACCGACAAGCCCGGCTCGGAAGCTTTCGCTGCTGCGCTGCTCGCCCCTGAGCCGGCAAGCATCGCCGAGCCGGTTCCTGGGGTCGAGGCCGCCGACACGCCGCCGCCGGCGTCAGCCGCGCCCACAGCCTCCGTCCCTGTCGCAGAGCCGGCCGATGCACTGGCGCCGCTGATCCGGTCGTTGGCCGACGATGAACTTCTCGCTCTTGCACCCGAGAACCTGGCCTTCACCACCCCGACGAACACCTCGCCGGACGCCGCAGACACCATGCCGGCCAGCCCCGCCGCCGACGCCCCTCTGGTCGCTACGCCCTTCCCCGATCCTGTCGCGACGCCGGATGCCAACTTGGCCGGCACCCGCCGCCACCCGGGCCTCGAACCCACGCCGGACCTTCCTCCCAAGCCGTTCTCTGACCTTGATGCTGCAGCGCCTGCGGCCGATACCGGGGTCGTCGATCAGCCGATTGCGACGCCGCTGGATGACCTGAAGCCGCCCTCGCGCAACACCTTCATCGAGGCCCACCGCCGCGCCGCTCGCATGTCGACCGGCACCAAACCCGCCAGCGCCAGCGATGACTCGCTGATCGGCCGCGCCTTTGCCCGTTTCCAGGCCCAGCGCGATGCCGCTGCCACGCAGCCGGTGCCACCACCCCCAGCGCCGGCGGTGGCAGAAAAGCCCAAGTTGACCCGCTTCAATCTCAAGCGGCCGGCACGCGAAGCGAAAGTCGAGCCGGTCACCGAGTCCAAGCCTGTGGAGGCTGCTGCCAAGGCTGCTGAACCCAAGGCCCGCAAGAGCCTGTTCTCTCTCGGCCGGGCCAAGGATGCTGAGGTGCAATCGTCTGGCCCCCGCAACGAGCGGCGCCTGGCCGGCGACAAGATTTCGCCCACCACCTGGTTGCCCGATGATGCGCGGGCGGCGGCCGAAGGCGTTGCGCCGGCCGTATCGCTCGCCGCCGAAGCCACCGCACCTGCCGCCGACGGCCTTGCGGTCAAGGAAAGCTTCCTCCTCCGCCATCGCCGGCCGATCCTGCTTGGCGCAAGTCTCATTGCCATCGCCTGCCTCGCCGTCAACCTGATCAATCAGCGCCTCGCCGAGCAGGACGCCGCGACGCCGGCCGCCGAGCCGGCTGCGGTGGGCGATGCCGCCCTGTCCCCCACGCCGCTTGCCGAGCAGGACAATGTTGCCATGGGCGGGCCACGCATCGTGCCCATGGTCGATCAGCTGACCACTGGCTCGGTCGGCAATCTGCCACTGCAGGCTTTTGCGCCAACCAGCGCCGCGCCACCCGCAACCGAAGCCTTTGGCGCCCTGCAGCAGGTCGCAGCGCTTGCGCCAGTGACCCTGCCTGCGCTCGCCGACCCCGCCAGTGTCGAGCTTCCGCCTGAGACGGTCGGCCCGCAACCGCTGCGTGCCGCCGCCGCCTCTGGCGATCCGCGGGCCCAGTTCGAAGTCGCTGCCATCTACACTGAAGGTCGCGCTGTTCCCGAGAACCTCGCCGAAGCCGCCGTCTGGTACGAACGCGCCGCCAGCCAGGGCTTTGCACCGGCGCAGTATCGGCTGGGGACCCTCTACGAGCATGGCAATGGCGTCGAGAAGGACCTCTCTATCGCCCGCTTGTGGTACCAGCGCGCCGCCGAGGCTGGTAATCGCCTCGCCATGCACAACCTCGCTGCCCTCTATGCCGGCGGCGAACTCGGCGCCCAGCAGTTCGATGCGGCGGCGAAATGGTTCGAGGAGGCCGCCAGCCGCGGCATGAAGGACAGCCAGTTCAACCTTGGCATGCTGTATGCCCGCGGCCTTGGCGTCACCCAGGATCTGGCGCAGTCCTACAAGTGGTTCGGTATTGCCGCGAGCCGCGGCGACGCCGATGCCGCCAAGGCACGCGACGACATGGCCGCATCGCTCGATGCCGCGACCGTCAAGCAGATCAACGACGAAATCGCCACCTGGCGGCCCGCAGGGGTCGACCTCGTCGCCAACTTCGCCCCCATCGGTACCTGGGAGAGCCAGTTCGACCCCGGTCGCACCATCGATGCCACTGAGATCGTTCGCGGTGTGCAGCTGGCGCTGTCGACTCTCGGCTTCGATGTCGGCACGCCCGATGGTCTCGCCGGCCCCAAGACGGCCGATGCGATCCGCGCTTTCGAACGCGCCACCGGCATGTCGGAAAGCGGCGCCATCAACCCGCGCCTGCTCGCAGTTCTTGGCAGCCAGCCGGTCTGAGCCCGAGCCAGCCTCGCGACGTCCTCGCCCGGTCGGGCGGGACATGGCTGCGAAACGCGCCGGCGCTTTTGTGCAACAAGTGCCCGCGCCTAAACGTCCCTTTTGCATTTGGACGCTAAACTGCCGGCCTGGAGCATCTCCGGGGCAGGCGGCAAGCAGCTTTCCCATTCGAAATTGTCTCCACTACGTGACTTGGAGCACGTCACCGATTTCGTGACGCCATGGCGTGTTCCGTTGGGAAACTGTCGCATTTTCGTCGCCCCGATGATCTAGGGCCCGAAGTGCCCATTGCCGGACGCCGACGTTGCAGGTTTATCTGCCCATCGCCGAAATCTCGATGAACCTGTTCTTCCTCGTGGGGATCGGCGGGGCAGTTGGATTCCTGTCGGGTCTGTTCGGCGTTGGTGGCGGCTTCCTCCTCACCCCGCTGCTGCTGTTTTCCGGCGTTCCCGCCTCGGTTGCTGTCGCCTCGGTGACAGGACAGGTGGTCGCGGCCTCCACCTCCGGCGCGCTCAGCTACTACCGGCGCAACCAGATCGATACCCATCTGGCGCTCTATTTGGTGCTCTCCAGCATTTTGGGTGCATTTGGCGGTGTCGCAACCTTCCAGGTGCTGCGCGCCTCCGGCCAGCTCGACCTCGTCGTGGCCGTCGGCTTCCTGGTGCTGCTTGGCTTTGTCGGCACCTTGATGCTGGTCGAGGCCATCCGCTCGATCATCAAGCGCCGCGCCGGCATCGTCGTGCGCGAAAAGCTGCCCAACCAGCACAACTGGTTCCACGGTTTGCCCTGGCGTGTGCGTTTCAAGCGCTCGCGGCTCTATATCAGTGTGCTGCCGGTCATCGCCATTGGCGTGGCCATCGGCTTTGTCGGCTCGCTCCTTGGCATTGGCGGCGGCTTCATTCTCGTGCCCGCGCTGGTCTATCTGCTGCGCGTGCCGGGCAACATGGTCATCGGCACCTCGCTGCTGCAGCTGGTTGCCATGATGTCGGCCACCACCATCCTTCACGCCGTCTCCAGCCAGAGCGTCGATATCCTCCTCGCCTTCTGCCTGATGGTCGGCGGCACCGTCGGTGCCCAGTTCGGCAGCTCCGCCGGCAAATACCTGCGCGGCGAGCAGCTTAGGGCGCTCCTCGCGCTTCTGATCCTCGCTGTCGCCCTGCGTTTCGGGCTGTCGCTGGTCCTCGCGCCGGCCGACATCTACTCCACCGCCGTGCTGGGGTCGGGGGGCTGAGATGACGTTGCTCCGTCCGCTCCTGCTGGCCCTCTCCGTCCTTGCGCTGTCCGGGCTTGCAACGCCCGGTCACGCCGAACAACTGGTCACCCAGGTCAGCCGGCCGGAAGTCTCCATCACCTCGAGCTTCCAGGGCGAGACGCTGACGCTGTTCGGCCAGATCCAGCCCGATCCCGGCGCCACCGAGCGCTCTGTTGAAGGGCCGTACCATATGATCATCACGGTCACCGGACCGCTGCAGGATCGCGTGGCGCGCCGGAAGAGCAATGTCTTCGGGGTCTGGCTCAACACCGATGAGGCGGTCTTCGAGAACTTCCCGTCCTTCTATCAGGTGCTGTCCGATGCCCGCATCGCCGACATGACCGACGCCGTGACGCTGGCCCAATTGCAGATCCCGCTGACCAGCCAGGCCCGGCACGTCCTCGGCGCCGGCTGGTGGGACTCATTGGCCTTCGGCAACGAACTGGTGCGGCTGATGCAGAAAAAGGGCATGTTCCTGCTCAACGAGCAGGGCGTCACCTTCCGCTCGGACACCTTCTTTTTTGCCCAGGTCAGCCTCCCCAGCGATGCGCCGCCCGGCCCCTACCTCGTCCACACCTACCTGTTCAAGAACGGCGCACTGGTGGCCGACAAGACCGATGGTTTCTCGGTCCGCAAGATCGGCTTCGAGCGCTTCCTCGGCCTGTCCGCCCGCCAGCAGCCGCTGCTCTACGGCATTGTCTGCGTCGCCCTGGCGCTGTTTACCGGCTGGCTCGGCGGCGTGGTTTTCCGCCGCTAAAGCGCTCTTTGGAAAAGTTGCAGACTTTTCCGGTTCGAAAGCGCGACAAAACAAGGACTTGAGCGATACCGGCGCTTCAGCCAAACGGTGAAGTGCTCTAGCCGGAGGTCTGTCGTCCCGGCCGTGGCCGCTGCCCCGCCAGCCCGCTGATTGTGGCCCTGAGCGCCCCCGGCTTCACCGGCTTGGTGATCACCATGATGCCGCGCTCCTCCGCCAGCGCCCTCACCGCCGCGCTGCGATCTGCTGTCACCAGCGCCGCCGGCAGGTGCCCGCCCAGATTCTGGCGCAGCCACTCCACCGCATCGAGCCCCGAGGTCTGGTCGAGGTGATAGTCCATCAGCACCATATCGGGCAGCCAGCCCTCCAGCAGCCGTTCCTTGTCGATGTCCTTCAGCGAGCGCGCCGAGCGCACATCGCAGCCCCACGCGCCCAGCAGCCCCTCCATCGCATCGAGAATCGCCCGCTCGTTGTCGACAGTCAGGATCTTCAGCCCGGCGAGGTTCGAGGCGGCCTCCCGCGTGCCGCTCGGCTCGGTCTCCTCGGCCGGACGGGCCATCCGCTGCATCGGCAGATACAGCGAAAACCGCGAACCCCTGCCTTCCTTGCTGTCCAGTTCCAGCGTCACATCCAGCGCCGACACCAGCCGCTTGACGATCGAGAGCCCCAGCCCCAGCCCCTGCGCCATGCGTGCGCCCTGTTCGAGCCGCGAGAATTCGGCAAAGATCAGCGCATGCTGGTCGCGGTTGAAGCCGATGCCCGTGTCGATCACGTCGATCCGCACCCGCCGCCCTCGCGGCCGCACCCCCACCAGCACCCGCCCGCCGGACCTCGTGTATTTGATCGCGTTGGACACGAGGTTCTGCACCACGCGGCCGATCATCGCCCGGTCGCCAATGGCCCCGAGCTTGGTGTCCACGATGGCAAGCTTCAGCCCCCGCGACCGGGCCATCGGCCCGAACTCCACCTCGATCTTGCGCATCAGGTCGCGCAGCTGGAACGGCACGCTCGCCGGCTTCATCGCGCCCGCATCGATCCGCGAGATGTCGAGCAGCGCCGACATGATCTCCTCGACCGCCGTCAACGACGCCTCGATCGAATGCGCCAGCTCGTCGAGCCCGGTGCCACCGGCCCGTTCGACCAGCGTGGAGGTATAGAGCCGCGCGGCGTTCAGCGGCTGCAGCAGGTCGTGGCTGGCAGCCGCGAGAAACCGGGTCTTGTCGCGATTGGCGGCGTCGGCCTTGGCCCGCGCCGTCTCCAGCTCCGAATTGACCTGCACCAGCGTCGCCGTGCGCTCCTCGATCCGGCCTTCCAGCGACAGGTTCACCCGCGCCAGTTCGGCCTCCGCCGCCGCCCGAGCCGTCACGTCGGCAAAGCTGATCACCACCCCGCCGTCGGGCAGCCGTGCCGAGTGGAACTCCAGCACATGCCCCAGCGCACCGTGCCGCTGGCTCACCGTCGCCGCCGCTCCCGTCAGCTGTTGCACCCGGTTGACCGCCAGCGAGGTGGCGTCCCCTGGACCCAGGTCACCCCGGCGCGCAAGGAACAGCGCAATGTCGTAGAGCGGTGTGCCGGCCACCAGCAGTCCGGCGGGCAAGGCGAGCAACTCGCTGTAGCGCCGGTTGGACGAAACGAGCCTTAGGTCGCGATCGAACACCGCCACCCCTTGCGGGATGAAGTCCATCGCCCTGCGCAATGTCTCGTCGCCATCGATCAGCGCGTCTGCCATTCAGCCTGTCCGCTTGCACTGCATTCAGTATCTGCCCGGGGTCTCCTGCCTTCAACCCCGCCCAAAGTCTCTGGATGCTTGCAGTTGCCCCATTGCATTCCGTCTCTATCTCCGAAATTCATACGGCGGTGGAAGAAATTCGGATGCACTGGCCCGGCAAAAGGGCGAATCCGACAAAAAGGGGAACCGCGATGTTCAAGGAATTCAGGGATTTTGCTCTCAAGGGCAATGTCATCGATCTCGCCATCGGTGTGATCATCGGCGCCGCGTTCGGGGCCATCGTCTCCTCGATTGTCGATGATCTGTTCATGCCGGTGATCGGCCTGATCCTCTCGGGCATCGATTTCTCCAATCTGTTCATCGTGCTGAACAATCCAAACGAGGTGCCGGTGCCCTCCGTCGCCGCGGCAAAGGCAGCCGGCGTGGCCACGCTGAACTACGGGCTGTTCATCAACGCCGTGGTCAAGTTCACGATCATCGCCTTTGTGCTCTTCATGGTGGTCAAGGGCATCAACCGGCTGCGCCGGCAGGAGGCTGCCGCTCCCGCTGCGCCGCCGGCCCCCACCGCCGAGGAAAAGCTCCTCATGGAAATCCGCGACGCGATCAAGGCCAAGCCCTGATCCACGCTGGCGCCCGTGCGGTCGCCATCTGACCATTCCGAGGGCCGTCATTCCATCCGGGGTGACGGCCCTTCCTGTTCGCGTCCCTGCGATGCCGCTTGAAATTCTCGGGGCAAGGCCCTCACATGCAAACGGTGGCCACGCCGGGGGTCTGACGCATGGGTGCAGTGACGCAGTCCTTGATCACCGTCGAACTCGGCAATGGCGGCTGGGCCCGCCAGGTGCTCGATGTGCTCGAACATGATGGTGCCGCCTGGCTGGTCACCGGCTGGGTCGCCTCCGCCGATGGCCGCACCCGCCGCCCGGTCCGCCTCGTCTCGCTTGCCATGGCCGATACCGGCGAGCCCACCGCCGACCGAAGCGACTTCGCCGGCTTTCCCATCCCCGAGTCGCTCCTGTCCGAAGGTCACGTCCCCCTTTCGCTCGCCAGATTGTTCGTGGTCCGCGAAGCCCCGGAGGTGTGGGTGACGAACCAGGGAGAGGCAGGGTAGGGCGCCGGACAGGCATCCCACTACAATAGGAAAATCGTCCTTGACATGCCGACGTACGGCATTCATACCTATCCCAGTGTCCGCGCTCCTCACTACGTAGTGGTTCCTACTAATGCCGGGAACACTTAGGGCGTGGTACGGCCAGTCATTGGGTTAATTGCCCGGCGACAAATAGAGTTTCGGCAACGCCTCAGTGGTCGGCAATAGCGCCGGAGGGGGAGCCTGCGCCGAAGCTGTAGGGAGACTGGTGAAGACTGGACCGATGACGGCGTCCTTGCGGAGGGGATAATGACCGATCCGATCTATTACCCGACCTATTTGAACCGTGACCAGCTGGTGCATATTCTCGATGCCGACGCATCGACATGCGAGGCGCTGAGTGTCCTGTTCCGGCTCGAGGGTTTTCACACCGCTTTTTCGGTCGATACGGCCAGCTTCCTTGCTGCCATCGAGCGGCGCAAACCCGATGTCGCCATCGTCAATATCCGCATCGGCAAGGAGGATGGGCTGGCGATCCTCAAGCGCATCCGCAGTCTCTCCAAGAGCACTCCGGTCTTCGTGCTTGAGGATCGCCCGGAGGTGGATTCGGCGGTGCTCGCCATCAAGGCGGGCGCCACCGACGTGATGACCAAGCCCATCGATGCCGATCGTCTCGTCGCCGGGGTCCGCGAGGCCCTGCGTGAGGATGTGCACGTCGGCCCGGTCGCCGCCGGCCGCCGTCTTGTCGAAGTCCGCGGTTTTGCCCAACTCACCCCGCGCGAGCGCGAAGTGCTCGAACTCATCACCAACGGCCAGTCCAACAAGGAAGCCGGCCGCGAACTCGGCATTTCTCCGCGCACCATCGAGGTTCACCGCGCCCGCGTCATGGAGAAGCTCGGCGCGCGCAACACCGCCGACCTGATGCGGATCGTGCTGGCGGGGTAGGGTAGTCTCAGCCCCGCGCAAACCCCTTGCCCCAGGCCTCCGCCCGCTCCAGTTCCCCCGCCACCAGCGGTCCCTCGGTCCCTCCAACCCTGAAGTCGCCATAGGGCTCGACGAGCGCATAGCCCTTGCGCTTGAGCGCCTCCCCGATCCGCGATGCCGCATAGCCGCCAGCGTTCACCACCCAGCGCAGCGGCGCAGGGTGGATGGTGTCGAGATCGAGCCGCGTGTCGAACGCCGCCACCTTCCCGCTTCCTGTCGGCAATCCTTCGATCAATTCGCTGAGCGCCGGCGTCGCCGCAAATCCCCGCGTGGGCGAGCCGAAAACGGTCAGCTCGTATTGCGTCGGATCGAACCCCGTAGCCTCGGCGACCGGCAACAACCTCACCGCTGCACCACCGGCTTCGAGCCCGCGCGCAATGGCACGGGCAATCTCCGCCGTGTTGCCGAAGACGGAGTCATAGACGAGCGCAACCGTCATGGGGGCCTCCTGTGTGAACGAAGGCCACAATGCCAAGGCGCCCCGCAGGGCGCCTTGATCGGTATCAAGTACTCAGGTGAAAGGTCTCAGCCGCCAACATGGGGCAGCGTCAGGTCGCCACGCTCCAGCCGCTCGGTCGAAACCCGCGACACCGGCCGCTCGCGCGGCAGCTCAAGGCTGGCCCACACGCTGACCAGCGCATGACGCAGCTCGAAGATCATCTCGTCGCTATGCAGCGGTGTCGGCGTGATCCGCAGCCGCTCGGTGCCCTTGGGCACCGTCGGGTAGTTGATCGGCTGGATGTAGATATTGTGCTTGTCCAGCAGCATGTCGCTCGCCGCCTTGCAGGCGCGCGCGTCACCCACGATCAGCGGCACGATATGCGTGTCGGTTTTCAGCACCGGCAGCCCGGCATCGGTCAGGATGTCCTTGGTCAGCTGCGCCTGGCGCTTGTGACCCAGCCGCTCGACCTGCGACACCTTGAGGTGCTCGATCGAAGCCCGCGCCGCAGCGCACAGCGCCGGGGGCAGGGCGGTGGTGAAAATGAACTCCGGCGCATAGGAGCGCACCGCGTCGATGATGGCGCGGTTGGCAGCAATATAGCCGCCCATCACCCCGAACCCCTTGGCCAGCGTGCCCTCGATGATGTCGATGCGATCCATCAGCCCTTCACGGTCGGCAATGCCGCCACCGCGCGGGCCATACATGCCCACCGCATGCACTTCGTCGATATAGGTCAGCGCGCCGAACTCTTCGGCGAGGTCGCAGATTTCCTTGATCGGCGCGATATCGCCATCCATCGAGTACACCGACTCGAAGGCGATCAGCTTGGGCCGCTTCCGGTCCACCGCACTCAGCAACTCGCGCAGATGCGCCACATCGTTGTGCCGGAAGATCTGCTTCTGCATGCCCGACTGCCGGACGCCCTGGATCATCGAGGCATGGTTCAGCTGGTCGGAGAAAATGATGCAGTCCGGCAGCAGCCGGGCAATTGTCGATATCGAGGCCTCGTTCGACACGAACCCCGAGGTGAACACCAGCGCGGCTTCCTTGCGATGCAGATCGGCCAGCGTGCGCTCCAATTCGACCAGCGGGCGGTTGGTGCCCGAGATATTGCGGGTGCCGCCCGCGCCGACGCCGAGCTTGCCTGCCGTCTCCTGCATCGCGGCGACGACCTTTTCGTGCTGGCCCATGCCGAGATAGTCGTTCGAACACCAGATGGCGATCTCGCGGGCATTGTCCGCCGCGTCGCGATAGATCGCGCGGGGAAACTTGCCCGCAATGCGTTCAAGGTCGGCAAAGACCCGGTAGCGCTTTTCTGCCCTCAGGGCATCGACCGCGTCTTCGAACAGTGACCGATAGTCCATCTTTCTCACATCCCCGCCGGGTGGCCTCGAGGCCCAGCCCCGACTGCGGTAACTTAGCTAGCGGCACTGCCGTCGCGTTGACATAGGTCAATTCGACGCGCGCACCGAACGGACCATCTGCAAGTCATTGAATCGTCTGGCCCCCGCCACACCAGCTTGGAACAATCCTAATCTATCGCGGCATGGGTGCCAACCTACGACGCCGTGATCCGGTGCCCCCGCGAGTTAGCGCGTAGCGCGTCAGGCCAGGCACGTATCACCGTGTTCACAATCTGTTCAGACGGCGTTCAGCCTGCACCTGCGACAGCGCCGTTAGCCCTCCTGGCAGCGGCAAGTTGACCCACCCGCTGGCAGGACTAAGATTGCGACAAAATAGAGGGGGGATCGCAGGTGAAGAGTTTTTCGTCGTCCAGCTTCGCCAGCAGTCATGCCGAACTGCTCGACCTGGCGCTGGCCGCCGTCAATCGGCATCCGCAGGCGCTGTTCACCGATTTCCAGTGGTTTCTCTATGAGGCGCGGGACACAGTCTTCTTCACCGCCTTCTCGAAGCTGGGTTTCTCCAAGGATGAACTCGACAGCCTCGTCGCTGAAATGGTGGCGCTGGCCCCGCAACTGAGCCACGGCTTCGTCGGAGCCCGACCCGGCCAGCCCTTTCCGCAACACCTGCTGGACGCCATCACCAGCGTTGTCGAGGTCGACGAATTCGATGGCTATCCGGATCGCTGGCTCTCCAAGTCTCCGGACATCTTCGACCGTGACGACCTGCCGCTGTTCCGCGTCGAGGCGCTGGTGCGTCGCGGTGGTCCCGATGCCGAAGGTCGCGCGTCGCTCATCCAGGTTCGCTCCAGCCACGCCGTGCTCGAAGGTTCCGATTCGGCTCTGCTGACCCGTTCGGCCAATGCCAGCCACGGCATCATGAACGACAAGACCAACAAGGTCGGCTTTGCTGCCCGCCTCAAGGGCACGCTGCGCGGCTGGGGCATGACGGCGCTCTATGTCACGCTCGCCAACCTGTTGGCGCCGCCCGAAAAGCCGTGGGGCTTCAAGACCTTGGCGCTGAAGCGTCATCGCCTTCGCCTCCTCGCCAACCGTCTCGGCGTCCGCCAGCGCTCGCTGTTGTTCGCACTGGTCACCCATGCCCTCAATGGCGAGGGCGAACAGCGCCATATGTCAAAAAAGGTGATCGGCGCCGCCTACACCATGCTCGATGGCAAGCGCCACGACGCCGATGACGAGTTCTTCCGGGTCCGCGCTCTCGAGGCCAAGTTCCAGGTGCTCGATGACTTCGTCGAATATGTTCGCAAGGTCGACTCCACCGTCGATCAGATCGAGCAGAAGGACATCACCAAGTTCCAGGTGATGATGAACTCGATGTTCAAGGCCCTGCGGGCCCTCAACCGCGCGCTGCCCTTCCTGCCCGGCCGGCGTTTCTGGCGCTTCAACGGCGGCGTCCACATCGTGCTCACCCTGGTGCCGCCGCACCGAACCTACGGCCCGATGACCGAGGGGCTGATGGAGCCGATCTATTGCGGCGCCTGGCACCCGGCCGCCAATATCTGCACCTTCTGCCCCGGCCGCGAATACGTGACGCTGAACTTCTCGATGGAAACGCGCCACATCGCCAATGTCGATCGCATCACCGCGCTGCTCGAACGCATCGAAGCCAGCGACATTGCGCCCCGCGTCGCTTGACGGTCGCTAGCGCCGCAGCCCGGCAATCGTCAGCACCACCATGTCGTGGTCCGACAGCACTTCGCTATCGGGCGCCACCGACGGCACGATCCGGCTCTCCGTCACCTCGACGCCACGCGTCAGGAACCAGTCGAGCTTGAAGGCGCGGGTCGGGTTGCGGCTGACACGGCTTGCCCGCGTCGTCATCTGCTCCAGCGGCCCGCCATGGCGCTCATAGCCACGCGACCGCGCGTCGGCGAACAGCGTTTCCTTCTCGAAGTCGCCGCCATCGGCCAGCCCGGTGTTCAAATCCCCGCCGATCACCACCGCAATGTCGCCGGCCAGCGAATCGATCGTATCGAACAGCACCCGCATCTGGTTGCCGCGATGCGGCGCATCGCCCCGGCTTTCCAGATGTACCGACACGACATAGAGCGGCCCGGCCTCGGTCGCGACGGCAGCGGCGATGGCGCAGCGCGACCCGATCCGTGCCGAGACCTCAGTGTTGAACCAGAACAGTTGATCGGGCAGCCGGATCATCACCGGCGCCTGCAACCCGCCACGCGCCAGCACAGCATTGCCGTGAAACCCATGCCGGTTGAAGCCGTCATGGTAATATTGCAGTTCAGTCGGCCCGCCCGCCTCCAGCTCCAGGAACTCGACGCCAAACGCATGCGTCATCCCCAGCTGCGCCGCCACGTCCCGCGACGTGTGGCGCTGTCCGGTGCGATCCATGCCGTTATCGACCTCGGAAAGCAGGGCCACGTCGGTGCCAGCGCTTGCCAGCAGGTCCGCGGAGCGCTCCACATCGTAGCAACGCTCCAGATTCCACGCCGCAATTGTCAGCGGAAAGCCAAATGGCTCACTCGACCGAGCAGGGGCCACCTCGACCCGCTGCAGGCAATCGAGCCCGGCTAGCGCCGCCGAATGGTTCGCAGCCGTCCGCTCCAGCCCAATCAGCCGATCGCGCTCGGCCTGCGACGGGCCGGCAAGGGGATGGATCTGGGCAGGCTTGATACGATCGCTGGTCATCTGATGGTCTTTGCGGCCGGACGGAGGCGCTCCCCTAGCCGCGTTGCATGTCGCGCCAGTGACAGCTGCGTCAGTGGCCTTGCCCCACTGCCAAGCGCAAGCTAGACCGCTCCCCAACAACACATCTCAGGGGGAACCATGTCCAATCTTGCCATCTATCCCAGCCTCAAGGGCGTGCCCGTCGTCATCTCCGGCGGCGCCTCCGGCATCGGCGAGGGCATCGTCCGCGCCTTTGCCGAGCAGGGCAGCAAGGTCGGCTTCGTCGATGTCGCCGAGGACGCCGGCAACAAGCTCGCCGCCGAACTCAACGCTGCCGGCGCCGACGTTAGCTTCACCCGCTGCGACATCACCGACACCGCCGCCTATCAGGCCGCCATCAAGGGCTTTGAGGCAAAGAACGGCGCGGCGCTCGCCCTCGTCAACAACGCCGCCAACGACCAGCGCCACACCTGGGAAGAAGTGACGCCCGAGTTCTGGGACAAGGCCGTCGCCGTCAACATGAAGCATGCCTTCTTTGCCGCGCAGGCCGTGCTGCCTGGCATGATCGCGGCGGGCAAGGGCTCGATCATCAATTTCGGCTCGATCAGCTGGATGATCCTCACCGGCAATCTTGCCGCCTACACCGCCTCCAAGGCCGCCATGCACGGACTCTCCCGTTCGCTGGCGCGCGATGTCGGCAAGCATGGTATCCGCGTCAACACGCTTGTGCCGGGCTGGATCATGACCGAGCGCCAGCTCACCCACTGGGTGGACGACACCGCCAACAAGCTGATCGACGAGCAGCAGGCGCTCAAGGGCCGGCTCTATCCGGTGGATATCGCCCGCATGGCGCTGTTCCTCGCCTCCGATGATTCCAGGATGATCAGCGCTCAGGACTTTGTCGTCGACGGTGGCTGGGCCCACGGCTAAACTCCCGTCCGGGCGCGCCATCCTCGCGGCAGACACCATGCTGCCGCAATCGCTGGCAACAACGGGGCGAATTTCCCAGGGGGAACCTATGAATTCCAAACTCTTGATTGCCGGTCTCGCGGCGCTGTCGCTGAGCGCCTGTACCTCGGTCAATCCCTATACCGGCCAGAGCCAGATCTCGAACACCACCGGCGGCGCACTTATTGGTGCCGGCGGCGGTGCGGTCGTCGGCGGCATCATCGGTGCCGCCACCGGCACGGATGCGCGCGTTGCCGCGTTGATCGGCGCCGGCATCGGCGGCCTCACCGGCGCATCGATCGGCAGCTACATGGATCAGCAGGAAGCCGAGCTTCGTGCCCAGCTGGTCAATACCGGCGTTTCGGTGACCCGTGTCGGCAACCAGATCATCCTCAACATGCCGTCCAACATCACCTTCGCGGTCGACTCCGCCCAGGTGCAGCCGCAGTTCAACGAGACGCTGATCTCGGTGGGCCTCGTGCTCAAGAAGTTCAACAAGACCGTCATCGACGTCTACGGCTATACCGACTCCACCGGGTCGGACAGCTACAATCTCGAACTCAGCCAGCGCCGCTCGGTGGCCGTCGCCACCGTCCTCGCCAGCCAGGGCGTTGATCAGCGCCGCTTCTTCATCGAAGGCCGCGGCGAGGCTGATCCGATTGCGTCCAACGCCACCGAGAGCGGTCGCGCGCAGAACCGCCGCGTCGAGATCCAGCTCTCGCCCATCCAGGGCTGATCCCGGTTGTTGTCGCATTAATGGAGCCCGGGCCTCGCGCCCGGGCTCTGTGTTTCAGCCCCAGACGACGATCGGGCTGCCCACCGGCACGCGGCGGTAGAGGTCGATCACATCCTGGTGCAACAACCGCACGCAGCCTGACGACACGGCCTCGCCAATGCTCCACACTTCCCCCGTGCCATGGATGCGGTAGATCGTATCGCGTCCATTCTGGTAGATGTAGAGGGCCCGCGCCCCGAGCGGATTCTGCAACCCGCCGGGCATGCCGTTGGCATATTGGCGCGTCTCGGGCTGGCGCTCCATCATCTCGCGGGGCGGGTGCCATGTCGGCCAGACGGCCTTGCGCGCCACCTCTGCCCGTCCGCTCCAGGTGAAGCCATCGCGCCCGATGCCGACGCCGTATCGAAGCGCCCGGCCGCCCTCGAGCACCAGGTAGAGATACCGCTTGGGCGTATCCACCACGATCGTCCCCGGCCTTTCGCCGGTCTGGTCGGCGACTTCGGTGCGGAAATGCGTCGGCTTCAGCCGGCTGAGGTCCACCGCCGGGATCGGAAACCGCTCGTCCGGCATGGCCGCATACATCTGCACGTATTCGGATGCGAATTGCTGCGGCATCAGGTTGGGCAGTTCGATGCGGCGGCTGCCCAGATTGGTCGAGCACCCGGCCAGCACCGTGCCCCCGAGTCCGGCCATCCCGACAAGGAGGCCGCGGCGGGTGAGCACAGCCTGCCCGGTCGGTGCGGTCGGTTCCGTGTCTGAACGGGTCATCGCGCCTCCCTCCCGATGTTTGGCGTTTCACCCTCTTTGCACCACGCCCCTTAACAACGCGGTCACCACGGCGGGTGACACGATCACAATGCGGTCAACGGGAACGCCAGCGGATCCTTCGCTGTCTTTGTGCCGTATTGGAGGCAATGCTGGGCGGCTGCAGCGCCGGAGACTGCCCATTTGGGTAGCTACCCTCGGCGCAATGCCGGGGTCAGCCTGAACGGGATTTGCCTTTTGCTGCGAGCACCTCCATATCATCGGCAACCGGCGATCAATGCCGGACGTCAACAAGGGGATCGGACCATGACCGTTCACGTCACGCCCGCCACGCTTTGGGCCGGAGCTCGGGCCACCCTGGACACCGGGCTCGACCCGGCACTCGCCCAGCGCAGCATTGCTTTTGATCTTGAGGACCCGCGCCTCGAGGCGATGCTGCGTACGCTCGTCGCCAATCGCATCGACCTGGTCGAAACCGATGGTGTCGCTGCCGTCACCATCACCGATCGGGCCGGCGAAATCGACAGCGGCGGCACCCGCCTCGCTATCGGCGCCGCCGATGGCCGCAACAATCTCGACAGCCGCGACCCCAACCTTATTCTGGCTGCAGCAACCCTTGTTGCAGCCGGCTATGCCGTCGAACGCCGCGAACCACCCGCGCCGCGACGCGCGCCCCTTAGCCAGCGCGAGCAGCAGGTCGCGGCGCTGCTTATCGAAGGCGCCTCCAACAAGGTTATCGCGCGGGCGCTCGATATTTCGGTCCACACCGCGAAATTCCACGTCACCGCGATTCTCGACAAGCTCGGCGCCCGCAACCGCGCCGACGCCGTCTCGATCCTGCTACGCGAGCGTCTCATCGCGGCCTGAGGCGAAAATTGTAAGCAGATATTGCTGTCATTGGGCCGGAAACGCTGGGTTACCGGGGCCCCGCCCGCGTTAGGGACTGGTTAACCCGCGTGGCGAACCTGCTGGAATGCCGATCACCGGCTGACAGGAGGTCAACATGTCTCTCAGTGGCATCGGGGGAAGCGCAGCCGCTCTGCGCAGCTTCCAGCCGCCTAGCTTTACCAGTCTCGACAGCGATTCCAGCGGCGGTATCACGCTGGACGAGCTGAAATCCGGCGCTCCAAAGGGCGCCTCCGACAGCAAGTCGGCCGAGCGGGCCGAGAAGCTGTTCGCGGCGATGGACGCCGATTCAGACGGTTCCGTCACCAGCACCGAGAAGGACGCTTTCGACGCCAGGATGGCCGAGAACTTCCAGGCCATGCAGTTCGCCACCCAGCAACTGGCCGGTGGCGCACCGCCGCCGCCTCCGCCGAGCAACGAGCAGGTCTTTGCCGCCACCGATGCCGACGACTCGGGTGGCGTCAGCCTCGAGGAGTTCGCCGACAGTGAAGCGGCGGACGAGCTGTCCAGCGACCAGCTCAACGAGCTGTTCTCGTTGATCGACAGCGACGGCAGCGGCGAAATTTCGGAGACCGAGTCGAGCAGCTTTCTCGATGCCCTGAAATCCGCCGCCGGTGGTCCGGGTGGACCGGGTGGGCCGGGCGGTCCGCCTCCGGGCCCGCCACCCTCGGGCTCCGAGAGTGCCAGCAGCGAGGACGAGGAAGAAGACGACACCGCCCTCGATCTGCTCGCCCTCGCAACCAATGCCTACTCAAGCACCGAGGCAAGCAGCGACCTGCTCTCCGTGCTGACCAGCATCTTCGACAAAGCCGCCTGATCCGGCGCGCGCCTCGGGACCGTCACGGGCTCCGGGGCGCGTCAGTCCTCCTCCGCCAGCCGCATGGTTACGGTTTGTCTCAGCCCGCCCTCGGGGCGATTGCTGATTTCCACGGTGCCGCCAAACCGCTCGATGATTTCGCGGGCGATTGCCAGTCCGAGCCCCGCACCCTTGATGGTCTGGTTCCGGCCGGGGCTGGCCCGGAAGAAGGGCTCGAACACCTGCCCGATCAGGTCTTCGGGGATGCCCGGGCCGCTGTCCTCGATACGCACTCGTGCGGCTTTTTCTGAAGTCGACAGATGTACCACCGCACCGCCGCCATGTGTCGCGGCATTGGTGATCAGGTTGCGCAGCGCTCGCTTCAGCGCCAGCGGCCCCGCCGAGACCTGTGCCGCCTGCAACTGCCCCAGTTGCACCGGCAATCCGGCTTGCTGGATATCGGTCACCGCATCCCGTAGTAGCGCATCGAGAAACACCACCGAGCGATCCGCCCCCGCGCCTTCTTCCCGCACCAGCTTGATCGCGCTGTCGGCAATTGCTTCCAGTTCGTCGAGATCGGCGAGCCAGGCGGCGCGGTCCTCGTCGCCGAGAAACTCGGCGCGCAGCCGCATCCGCGTCATCGGGGTCCTGAGGTCATGTCCGGCGGCGGCCACCAGCCGCATTCGGCTTTCCATCGCCGCCTTGACCCGGTCTGACAGCCCGTTCAGCACCTGTGCCATCCGCCGCATCTCGCCCGATCCCACCTCCGGCGTGTGCGGCAGCAAGCCATCGGCGTCGATCGCGTCCACTGCTCTTTCCAGGACGGCGAAAGGCCGCGTCACGCGCTGCGCCACCAGCAGCGCCACCCCGGCGATCCCGATGACCACAATCACCATCCACGCCACCAGCGCGCCCCAAAGCGAGGGTGGAATACCGAGCGGTCGGGGCAGGGGAAACAGCATCCAGCGGCCGTCGCCGGTGGCCAGGGCGACGATCTGTTCGGTGCTGCTTTGCCGGATCACCTGCACCTGCCGCGTCTCGCCATCCTTGGCCAGTTGCTCCTGCACCGCCTGTGTGGCGACCGGCTGCACCTCGCCCTCCGGCAGGCGTTCCACCAATTCGCCAGGCCTCGGCATCCGCTTGCCGGGGGGCGCCGGCATCATCGCGTCCCCCGGTGACGCCTCCAGCGACGGCCTACGCTGCCCATCGAGGAAAAACAGGATCTGTCGCGCCGTCTGCGGGGCAAACCGGGTCGCATCGCCGCCGATCAGCACCAGCGCCGTGATCGCCGTCGCCACCAGCACCACGGCGACCACCGAAGCAATGATGATCGCGGCGATCTTGAGGCGCAGCCCGCGCATCAGGTGTCGTTCTCTTCGGCCACCGGCACCGTCAGTTGATACCCGCCATTGCGCACCGTCTTGAAAATCGTGTCTTCGCTGTGCAGCGACAGTTTGCGTCGGATCCGGCTCATCAGCACGTCAATCGACCGGTCATAGGGGCCGGCCTCGCGGCCCTGCGTGTGATCGAGCAACTGTTCGCGCGACAGGATGCGACCCGGACGCTCGAGGAAGACCCGCAGCAGGTCGAACTCGGCACCGGTAAAGTCCAGTTCGCCGCCATCTTCGGCGGTCACGGTACGCGCCGCGACATCCATCGCGAATGTCGCGAACCGGTATCGCCGCGCCTTGGTCGTCGGGGCCAGCTTTCCGGGTCCGGCCCGTCGCAGCACCGCCCGGATCCGCGCCAGCAGTTCGCGCGGGTTGAACGGCTTGCCGATATAGTCGTCGGCGCCGATCTCGAGCCCGATGATCCTGTCCACTTCCTCACGCAGCGCCGTCACGAGGATCACCGGCAGCCCCGGGTGCCTTTGGCGCAGCATGCGGCAGAGGTCCAGCCCCGACCCGTCGGGCAGCAGCACATCGAGCACCACCAGGTCATAGCGGTCGACCTCGAGCCGCTTGTGGAACTCGCGCGCATCTCCTGCCGCCGTTACGCGGAAGCCCTGCTCGGTCAGGTAGCGCGACAACAGGCGCCGGATCTCCTGGTCGTCGTCGACAACCAGTATGTGGTGCGAAACAACCATGGAACCGGCACCTTCCCTTGTCTCAGCAACAAATGCTCTAGAGCCTCGCAGGGATGAGCGGCACAGCAATTTTGTAACAGTATGTTGCTGCGACAGGCGCCCGATCCTCTACATCGGGTGCCGCAGGCTCCACTCGCGGTAGCGTCGCCGCCCGTCTTCGAGGTGTCGGCGCATGGCAACCCGGGCATCGTCGGGCTTGCGATCGCTGATCGCCTCGAAGATCTGCTGGTGCTCGATCTCGATCATGTCCAGAAACTGCACCCGCGCCTGCTCATCCACGAAGCTGGGGTTCAGCGCCCGGCGCGGGATCAGCCGCTCGCCCATGTCGTCGATGAACATCGTGAACCGGCTGTTGTTGGTGGCCTCTGCGATCGCCCGGTGGAAGGCGCGGTCGGCGCCGCTCGCGAGGCTGTTGTCCTGCTTGTGCAACCGGAACTGCGACATCGACTGCGCCATGTGCAGCAGGTGCACTTCCATGCGCCGCTCTGCCGCCAGCCCGGCGGCCTCGATCTCCACCCCGATGCGGAACTCGATGAAGTCCAGCACGTCGCCGATCTCCTGCGGCGGTGCCATGAACCGCAGGAAGCCCGCGCCATTCTCGGGTGGCTTGACCACATAGACACCGCTGCCGCGCAGCGAGCGCAGCCGTCCCTCGGCCTTCAGGCTGGCGATGGCCTCCCGTATCACCGTGCGGCTCACCGAGAACCGCTCGCACAGCCGGTCCGCCGGCGGCAGCTTGTCGCCCGGCTTCAGCCCGCCCGCCTCGATCAGGCGCAGCAGGTCCAGCTTGACCCGGTCGGTGAGGTGAATAGCGTGTGGCGTGGACATCTGGTGATAAGGCCCTGCGACAGGCACCGCGGTGCTCGCGCCAGGGGCAATCAACCCCGGCGCGCGGCTCACGAGCTCGCGGGCGGTGCCCCCGCTTGCCCCACTCAGCGATATATCATACTCATTTCAACAAATCATAATACTTGGAGGAACGCTCATGTATGTCGGCACCCAGCTTGGGGCAGCTCAGCTCGAAAAGGCCGGTGGTGACCGCTACTTGCGGCAGTTGGCCCAACTCGGCGTCAGGCATGTGTGCATCGATCCCCCGGGCAATCCCTACGACTGGTCCGAGGAGATCATCGCCCGCCACATCGAGCGCGTCGACAATGCGGGGCTGGTCCTCGACATGGTACAATTGCCGCTTCCCTCGGGTGGCATCGAGCGCGGCCACCAGGCCCCGGGCATCGTGTTGGGCAGGCCCGGCGAACGCGACCGCGAGATCGACGGCATCTGCCGGATCATCGAAAATCTCTCGGCCCAGGGCGTCGGGGCCGCCAAGTACAACTTCAATGTCCTCGGCATTCCCCGCACGCCGTCCGAGCGCGGCCGCGGCGGCGCCGTGCTCTCCACCTGGCGCGCGGATCAGGCGACCGATGCCGACACCCTCACCGAAGCCGGACGCGTCAGCGCCGATGAGTTCTGGGAGCGCATCGAGTATTTCCTTGAGCGCGTGGTCCCCGTGGCCACCTCGGCGAAGGTCCGGCTCGCCTGCCATCCGCATGACCCCATGACCCCGCCGGGCTATCGCGGCTTCGAAAAGCGGGTCCTCGCCAGCGTCGAAGGCCTGATGCGCTTCGTCCAGACCTGCGAAAGTCCCTATCACGGCCTAAACTTCTGCCAGGGTACCGTCGCCGAGGGCATGGAGAACCCTCGGGCCGAAATCGAGGAGGCCATCCGCTGGTTCGGGACGAGGAAGAAGATCTTCAACGTCCACTTCCGCAACATCAAGGGCGGCCGCTACTCGTTCACCGAGGAATTCCCCGACAATGGCGACATGGACATGCCGGCGGCGCTGAAGGTCTACAAGGAAGTCGGCTATGACGCCATGATCATGCCCGACCACGTGCCGCACATCGATGGCGGCGCCCCGGACGAAACCGCCTTTGCCTTCTGCTTCGGCTACATCATTGGCGTGTTCCAGGCCAATGGCTGGGATCCCTACGGTCCGCCGAGCACCCGCCCCGGCTCGGGCACCCGTGCCAGCGCTCCCGCCATGAAGGACGTGGTGCCGTTTTCCGACGCCCACTGACGTCGCTGCCAGACCCGGATCCCTGCCTCGGCAGGGATCCCCACCTTGCGCATCCGGATCAGGCGTTCGCGGCGATCAATCCGCGCAGGGTGTCGATTTCGGCCGCGTCGAGATCGGTCAGCGGCGTCCGCACCGGACCCGCCGAATGCCCGACCAGCGCCGCGCCGGCCTTGATCATCGAGACGGCGTAGCCCTTCTTGCGGTCTCTCAGCTCGATCAGCGGCAGGTAGAAGCTCTTCATCAGCCCGTCGATCACCTGCTGGTCGCGCTGGCGCACCGCCTTGTAGAACCGCAGCGCCAGCTCCGGCACGAAGTTGAACACCGCTGACGAATAGGTGGTCACGCCCATCTCGAGATAGGGCTGGGCAAACACCTCCGCCGTCGGCAGCCCGCCGATATGCACCACCCGGTCGCCGAGGCGATACGCAATCCGCTGCATCAGCTGCAGATCGCCGATCCCGTCCTTGTAGCCGATGAAGTTGGGACAGGCCTCCGCCAGTTGCACCAGCGACGACGGTGACAGCCGGGTGTTGTCACGCGCGTAGTAGATCACGCCGATGCCAACGGCCTGGCAGATCGCCTTCATGTGCGCCACCACGCCCGCCTCCTCGGCGAACATCAGGTAGTGTGGCAGCACCAGGATGCCCGCAGCTCCGGCCTTTTCGGCGCGCTTGGCGAGGTCCACCGCCATCCGCGTGCCATAGCCGACGCCGGCCAGCACCGGCACGTCCTTGCTGGAGTTCTCAACGGCGGTGCGGATCACCGCATCATACTCATCATAGCCGATGGAGAAGAACTCGCCCGTGCCGCCGGCCGCGAACAGCCCGGCCGACTCGTAGGAAGACAGCCAGTGCAGCCGTGCCGCATAGCCCTTCGGATCGAACGCGCCGTCCGTCGTGAAGTCGGTGACGGGAAAGGACAGCAGCCCGGACCCGATCTTTGCCTGCAACGCGCCGTATTCCATCTTCCCCTCCGAAAATTAGTATGACTTCTTGCGCCTAGCATCGCGGATCGGAAATTGTCAACGTACCTCAACGCCTATCGCCACACTCCGCGGCGTTAAGAAGTATGATACGTTGTTGACACGCTGGCGTTTGTTCCACACACTGCAAACGTGACCAGCACTGTGCAACAGCGCGGCACGGCGGCCCAAAATGTCCGCCAGGGGAGAGCGATATGAAGCAATGGCGAGGGGCTTGCCCCGCTCGATGTGAGACTGCCCCGGTTTGGCCGGGCACCGTCTGCATGGGCGCCAGCATTTTTGCGTCGCCGCTCCATGTCCAAACGAACGAGTTGTCGTCGGGTACAATGGTCCTGGTCTGTGGCTTGGGGGCCTTGCCTGCATATTGAACATGTCGACCGGCTGAACAGAGAGCGGCCGGCGACTGAACGTTGATGAGGAGGAACATCATGGCCAAGAAAATTACCCGCCGCGACGTCATTCGCGGCACGGCAGCCGGCGGTGCCGGCCTGCTGCTCGCCGGCAGCGGCCTTCCCGCCTTCGGGCAGGATGCGCCCAAGCCCGACGAGGCACTGCCGGTTGGTGAGAGCGGCAAGCTGACCGTCATCCACCGCACCGAGTATTTCGAGGCGGCGCAGACGGCGTTCCGCGATACCGTGCAGGCTTTCGCCGACTCCAAGGGCGTCGAACTCGATATCTCGACCACCAACCCGGAGTCCTTCGGCGACTTCCTCGGCAAGATGACTGCCGCCGTGAAGGCCGGAAATCCGCCGGATTTCGCCTACACCTCGAACGTTTCGATCTCGCAGCTGAAGCTGCTCGACCTCGTCGAAGACATGACCGACGTGGTCGAAGAGGCCGTGAAGCGCTACGGCGAGATCATGCCGGGCCTCAATGCCGCCAAGACGGCGCAGATCGATGGCAAGTGGTGGGCCGTGCCGCTCATCGGCACCACCACGGGTTATTATGCTCGCGGCGACAAACTCAAGGAAGCCGGCATCGACCCTGCCTCGCTCAAGACCATCGTGGATCGTCGCGAAGCAGCCCTCGCCATCTCCGGCCCGGACTTCTACGGCTGGGGCTTCACGCCCAACCAGTCCGGTGACGGCTTCGGCTTCCTTATTGCAGTGGTCCAGGCCTTCGGCGGTTCGTTCACCGACGAAACCGGCATGGTCGTCAAGTTCGACACCCCCGAGACCGTGCAGGCCTTCGAGTTCCTGCGCGAAACCTACGACCGCAACGGCAAGTATGCCGCCATGCTGCCGCCGGGCGTCGAGAGCTGGAACGACACCGGCAACAACGAAGCTTACCTCGCCGGTCAGATCGGGTTCACGCAGAACGCCTTCTCGATCTACGCCCAGGCCAAGCGCGACAACAACCCGGTCTACCCGAACACCTTGCTGTTGCGGGCCCCGACGGCCATCAACGGCGACAGCCGCGACGGCGGCAACGTCGGTGGCTGGATGACCGTGTTCAAGGGTGCCCCGAACGCCGCGCTCGCCAAGGAACTGGCGCTCGCTCTGCTCGATCCGGCCAACTTCAACAAGATCGCCGCCCTCGGCAGCGTTCTGTTCACCCCGGCCTACCAGAACCTGTGGACGCCGGAACTGCTGGCCGCCGAGCCGAACCTTGCCACCATCAAGGAAGCGGTGGACGTCACCGACCCGTTCCTCGGCCAGTCCTGGCCGGCGAACCCCAACGCCGGTGTCGACGCCATCCGTGCCCAGGGCGTGCTCGAACAGTCCGTCGGCAACGTCATCTCCGGGCGCATGTCCCCGGCCGATGCCGTCAAGGACGCGCACCAGAAGATGGTCGACCTGTTCGAAGAAGGCGGCATCATGCAGCCGTAAGGCTGCCGACGACTTTCGGAAGGGCGGTTACCCCGCCCTTCCGTTTTCGCGCCACTGGTCATTGTCGCATTGTGACAATGGGCGCCCAACTCCTGCGTCTGACCCGGTACCGGACGCTTCAGCTGGATGGAGACTGATCTTTGGAAAAGCGCATCGCACTCGACATGCCGATGGGTGGCGTTGCTACCCCGCGTCGGCCGTTCCGACTCAAGAACATGCTGGGGCGCGACTGGAAGATCGCCTACCTCTTCATCCTGCCCATGGTCCTGCTCATGGCCGGCCTCATCTTCTGGCCATTCATCAGCGCCATTATGATGTCGACGACGACCTTCAATTTCCTGACCGGCGAGACGGGCAATGTCGGCCTGCGCAACTATGAGCGCCTGCTCACCAATTCCGACTTCCTGCTGAGTCTGAGCAACACCATCAACTTTACCTTCTGGTCGCTGAGCATCAAGTTCGTGACCGGCATGACCATCGCCATGATCCTTAACTCCAGGTTGCCCTATCGCAACCTGCTGTCGGCCATCATGCTGCTGCCGTGGATCGTGCCCGAAATCGTCACCGCGCTCGCCTGGAAGTCGATCTACGATCCGCTCTTTGGTGGCCTCAACCCCATTCTGCAGGGCCTCGGCGTCATCGACAGGCCGCTGGGCTGGCTCTCGGACTCCAACATGGCGCTGGGCAGCGTCATCGCCGTGAACGTCTGGAAGGGCATTCCCTTTTTCACCCTGCTGCTGCTCGCCGGCCTCAAGGCCATCGATACCGAGCTCTATGAAGCCGCCGAAGTCGACGGCGCCAACGGCGTCCAGCGCTTCCGCTACGTCACGCTTCCGGGCATGCGCTACGTCATCCTGGTGGTGCTGCTGCTGAGCTTCATTTCCACCTTCAACCAGTTCGGCCTCATCTTCCTGATGACCGGCGGTGGCCCGAGCGGCGCGACGCGCCTCTATTCGATCCTCGCCTACGAAAAGGCCATCGGCTCGCTGCAATACGGCCCGGGCAGTGCCATCGCGCTCTCCGTCGCCCCGCTCATGGCGTTCCTCATTTATCTCCTCGCCAAGTTCATGCGGCATGACGATCGTCAGGCAGCAGACCAGAAGAAGGGTCTCAACCTCGGTATCGGCAAGTTCTTCGGCCGCCTGTTCAGCTTCGTGCTCGATATCCTGTTCTGGCCCTTCGACATGCTGAACCGCGGCTTCGAAAAGCTCAGCCTCGGTCTCCGCCATCGCATTACCGGCGGCTCGCAGAAGCCGGTGTTCAAGCCACAGGCGCGCGAGAAGATCGGTATCGGCGTCCGCCTGCTGATCCTGTTCCCGATCATGATCTTCGTGCTGTTCCCCTTCTACTGGGTGACCATCACCTCGTTCAAAACCACGCCGCAGATCAGCCAGCGTGCCTCGATCTTCTGGCCCGAGCCGTTCACGTTGGGGCAGTACTCTTCGCTGATCAATGACACGCCGTTCCTGTTGTGGCTGGGCAACTCGACGCTCATCGCCACCTTGGCCACCATCATCTCGGTCGCCATTGCGGCGCTGGCAGCCTATGCCCTGTCGCGGCTCAAGTTCCTCGGCGCCGGATTGCTGACCACCGCCATCCTGATCACCTACCTGTTGCCCGGCACGCTAATCTTCATTCCCCTCTACCAGACGCTGAGCGACATGGGGCTCATCAACAGCTACGGCTCGCTGCTGGTCACCTATCCGACCTTCCTCGTCCCCTTCGCCACTTGGGTGCTGATCGGCTATTTCCGTTCGATCCCGGTCGATCTCGAGGAGGCAGCGATGATCGACGGGGCCTCGCGCTTCTACGCCTTCTGGAAGATCACCCTGCCGCTCGCAGCACCGGCCATCCTCTCGGTTGCGCTGTTCGCCTTCACCAACGCCTGGAACGAGTTCCTGTTCGCCTTCGTGTTCATCACGTCGGAATCGCTCAGGACCCTGCCGATCGGCCTGCAGTCCATGGTGGTGGGCGACATCCTGCCCTGGGGCAAGCTCATGGCGGCCTCGCTGCTCACCGCCATCCCGGTCGCCGTTCTTTACATGTATGCCCAGCGCTTCCTCGTCGGCGGTCTCACCGTCGGCGCCGTCAAGGGCTAGGCCAGCACAGCGGGCGGGGTCATCCCCGCCCGCAATCCTCTCCCGCATCTTTCGGAGGCCAGCGTGTCCAACGCCACGCCCGTCGTCACCGGTCTCAGGGTCGTCCCCGTAGCCGGCCACGACAGCATGCTGCTCAACCTGAGCGGCGCCCACGCCCCGCTCTTTACCCGCAATATCGTCATCCTCACCGACAGCCTCGGCCACACCGGCCTTGGTGAAGTGCCCGGCGGCGAGGCCATCGCCCGGACCATCGATGATGCCCGCCCACTGCTCGAAGGTCGCGAGATCGGGCAATATCGCACCATCCTCCGCCAGATCGGCGAAACCTTCGCCGATCGCGATGCCGGGGGCAGGGGTCTGCAGACCTTCGACCTCCGTGTCACCGTCCACGCCATCGCCGCGCTTGAATCCGCCCTGCTCGACCTGATGGGCCAGTTCATGGGCGTCCCCATGGCCGAACTCCTCGGCGACGGCATGGTCCGCACCGAAGTGCCGATGCTGGGCTACCTGTTCTATGTCGGCGACCGCACCCGTACCCCTCTCGGCTATCGCACTCCGCCAGCGACCGGCGACGACTGGCTGCGCCTCCGCGACGAGACGACGCTGGACCCTGCCGCCGTCGTCCGTCTCGCCGAAGCGGCCGAGGCCCGCTACGGTTTTTCCGATTTCAAGCTCAAGGGAGGCGTGCTGCGGCCCGAACAGGAAGGCGAAGCGATCGAAGCGCTGAACCACCGCTTCCCCGAGGCCCGCCTGACCATCGACCCAAATGGCGCCTGGTCCCTGGCGGACGCCGTCGCTGTCTGCGGCGCATTGGGCAGCAAGCTCGCCTATGCCGAAGACCCCTGCGGCGCCGAAGCCGGCCTTTCAGGCCGCGAGGTCCTGACCGAGTTCAAGCGTCGCACCGGTCACCGCGTCGCCACCAACATGATCGCCACCGACTGGCGCCAGATGGATCACGCGCTGCGGCTCGGCGCCATCGACATCCCGCTGGCCGACCCGCATTTCTGGACGCCGCGTGGCTCGATCGACGTGGCAAAGCTCTGCGCCCGCTGGGGTCTCACCTGGGGCAGCCACTCCAACAACCACTTCGATATTTCGCTGGCCATGTTCACCCAGGTCGGCGCCGCCGCCCCGGGCACCATCACTGCGCTCGACACCCACTGGATCTGGCAGGACGGCGAGCGCCTGACCAAGGCCCCGCCGCTGATCCGCAATGGCGCCATCGCTGTCCCCGACCGCCCCGGCCTCGGTGTCGAGCTTGACGAGACCGCGCTCGAGGCCGCGCATCAGCTCTATTTGAAGCTGCCGGCCGGCGCCCGCAACGACGCCGCCGCGATGCAATATCTCATCGAAGGCTGGACCTTCGACCCCAAGCGGCCATCGCTGGTGCGGTAGGGCGCCGCCCCCTAAAAGCCACTTCGCCGCCCCTTCCGGAGCGGCGAAGCAAACCCTCAAACCTGAACCCGGCTCACTCGAACCAGGTCGTGCCCGGGTACTGGTACTGTTTGGCGACATCGTAGTTGAGCTCGAGCCCGATGCCCGGCTTGTCGGTCATCTTGATCCGGCCCTGTTCGATGATCTCGCCGCCATCGGTGATCGTCTTCCAGTAGTCGCGGTTGAACCAGTGGAACTCGAGCACGAGGAAGTTCGGCACCGTCGCGCACACATGCGCCGACGCCATCGTGCCGATCGGCGAGGACACGTTGTGCGGCGCAAACGGGATCGAATAGACGTCCGCCATCTCCGCGATCTTGCGGCACTCGCTGAGCCCGCCGCACTTCGGGATATCCGGCATGATGATATCGAGAGCCTGCAACTCGAACACCTCGCGGAAGCCGTGGCGCAGGAACAGGTTCTCGCCACCGCAGATCGGCACGCTGGTCGAGCGGGTGATCTCGGCCATCACGGCATTGTTCTCGGGCGGAATTGGCTCTTCCAGCCACATTAGCTGGAGGTGCTCGAGGTCCTTGCAGAGGCGGATGGCCGAGTGCTTGTCGAGCCGGGTGTGGAGGTCGCAGGCGACGTCCACGTCTTTGCCGGCGGCCTTCACCACCATCTCGGCCAGCTGCACCATGCGGTCATGCTCCCACTTGTTGGGAGTCATGTTGAACTCGTCCTTCTGGTACCAGCCGGTCTCCGAGCCAGTATGACCATAGGCGCGGATATCGAGGTCCACCTTCAGCGCGGTGAACCCGGCGGCCAGCACCTGGTCCACCTCGGCCTGCACCTCGTCCATGTTCATGCCGGGCGACACTTCGCAGTCGCAATAGACGCGGATGTCGTCGCGGAACTTGCCGCCCATCAGCTCGTAGATCGGCACATTCAGGGCCTTGCCCTTCAGGTCCCACAGCGCGATCTCGATGCCGGTCAGCGCCGTGATCAGCGCCCCGGCGAAGCCGCCCTCGAACACCAGCGAGCGACGGATGCCTTCGAAAATCGCGTCGATCGCGAACGGATCGCGCCCGATCAGCCGGTCGGTCAAATCCTTGATGATGGCAATCGCCGCGTGCCCACCATGCACGGCCTCGCCCAGCCCGGTAATGCCGGCATCGGTCTCGATGCGCACCCAGATATGCATGGTGTGGCCACGGGTGGCACCGGTCTTGATCGATGTAATCTTCACGTCAATAGTCCCCTCGGAAACGCGCTCCTCCAGAGCGTTGCCGAAGTCTAGCGGTACGTACGTCAAGCGTCGAGACCAAACGGGCCAAAACCGTCCGGCCGTGACATGTTAGTGGGTCGGGTCCCACTATCGAACGAGGCGGCGCATGCACGTCGCCGCCTCGTCTCGATCGCCTCAGGTGATCGAGCCGATCACCCCTTCCACCAGGTAGTCCGTCCCCCACAACGCGCCGTCATAGAGCCCGAGCGTGCCCTCGATCACCAGCTTGCCGGTGTTGTCCTTGATCGGCCCCACGAAGATCGGCGCGCCGCCCTTGGTCTCCTCGATGGCCTTGGTCGCGGCCGCGATGGCGACTTCGCTGGCGCCGGCCCCGAACGGGGTCGATCCCACCATGTCCTTGTCGTACCCGCCTTCATTGACATTGGGCAGCGTCTCGCCCGCCGCCAGCAGCTTGGCATATTCGCTGTAGACCGTGCCCCACTTGAGTTCGGCGCCGGTGATGAACCCCGTCGGCGCCAGCGAAGCCTGGCTGGCATTGTGTCCGCAGGTCTTCACCCCGCGCCCCTCGGCCGTCTCGACGACCACCTTGGGTGAGTCGACATGGCAGGCGATGACGTCGCAGCCGGCGTCGATCAGCGCATTGGTCGCCTCGGCCTCGCGCACCGGCAGGCTCCACTCGCCGGTGATGATCAGCCGCACTTCGGCGTTGGGGTTCACCTTCTTCACGCCAATGGTAAAGGCATTGACGTTGCGCAGAACCAGCGCGATCGGTTTTGCCGCAATGAAGCCGATCTTGTTCGTGGTCGTCGACAGGCCTGCCGCGATCCCGTTCACATAGTGGCCCTGGTCGAGGTAGCAGAAATACCCGCCCAGGTTCATCGGATCGGTATCCTTGTTCCACAGCGAGGTCGGGTGCCGGAACTCGACATCCGGATATTTCTTCGCGGCCTCCTTCATGAAGGGGTCGAAATAGCCGAACGAGGTCGGAAACAGCAGCTTGGCGCCATCGAGCTGGATCATCGACTCCATCGACTTGGCCACCGCGTCCGTCTCCGGCACGTTCTCCTCTTCCACCACCGTCACGTCCGGCAGCTCGCGCAGCGCTGCGGCGCCCACCGCATGCGACTGGTTCCAGCCGAAGTCGTCCTTTGGGCCGACATAGATCATGCCGATGGTCAGCGGTTCGGCCGCCTGCGCCCGCCATCCGCTGGCGAGCAGCAGCGACCCTGCAGCGGCGCTGCCGAGAAATCCACGTCGTGTGATCGAAAGTCTGGTCATGCCTGGTCCCCTTTGTTGTCGGAATGCTGTGCGCGTTTCACCTGTCGCCCGGCGCGATATGCCCCGGTCGTTGCACCAGACCGGGGTCTGGCGCCGTCATCGTCGTCAGTGATCGGCGCCTTAGGCGGCGCCGGCTTTGGCGGTCGGCGTCGCGGCCTTCCGCCTTTCCCACTCGTCGACGCTCAGCGTCTTGAGCTCGAACTGTTCGCGCGTGCGGCTGTAGCTATGGCCACCCATCCGCCCCACGACATCCATCTTGAACTGGTCGATATGGAGGCTCGCCGTGTCCACGGCGTCCTCGCGCACGAACAGGCCGACCACCTCGCCAAGGATGATCTCGCGCGCCTTGCTCAGTTCCAGCGTCATCGTCCGTCGGCATTCCAGCGCTGCCGGCGCAGCCACGATGCGCGGGCTGCCCACCATCGTGCCCGGCACGGTCTCGAGTCCTGCCTCGGCCAACTCGTCGACATCCGGTCCGAACTTGATGGCGCAGATTTCCATCCGCTCGACCAGCGCGTCGTCGCAGATGTGGACCGTGAATTCCTCGGTGTCCCGAATATTGCGTGACGTGTCCTTGAACCGGCCGTCGGCATAGTTCTCCACCCCGATCGCGACGATCGGCGGATCGTGGGTTAGCACATTGAAAAAGCTGAACGGCCCCGCGTTCGCCCGCCCGTCGCGCCCCACCGAAGTCACCAGCGCGATCGGGCGCGGGATCACCGTCCCGATCAGCAGCTTGTAGCGCTCGTGTGCGCTCAGACTGGCGAAATCGAAGTGCACATGCCCCGTCATTTGCCGCGCGCCTTGCGCCGCAGCGGCGTCGCGCTGTCCCGCGCCGTGATGGCACCGGCGTAGCGCGACAGCACATCGCCGAGCCCGCGACCCTCGGCCGGGTCCGTCTCGTTGAGCGCCCGGCGCTCCACTTCGCCCATATGGGCGTCCATGATCCTCACTGCCCGCTCGGCATCGCGGTCGCGCAAGGCGGTGATGATTTCGGCATGTTCGTTGGCGTGGTCGTGCCCGCCATGGTCATGCGGTCGTCCGTAGACCGCGATCACCAGCGAACACCGCGTCACCAGTTCTTCCATGTATCGTGCCAGCAGCGCGTTTCCGCTCATCTGCGCCAGCCGGATATGAAATTCGCCGGCGAGGCGGCCGCTCACATGCTCCTCGTGGCGGGCGCGAGCCGCATCTTCCTCTCTCAGGATGCCTTCCAGCTCCGCCCCATAGGCCGGCTTCCAGCGCCTCACCACCTGCCGGACCACCTCGGCCTCAAGCGCGCGACGCACCTCGAACACATCGCGGGCCTCGGCGAGGCTCGGTTGAGCCACCGTCGCCGTACGCTTGGGGCGAACCTCGACGAGCCCTTCCGCGGCAAGCCGTGACAGCACCGAGCGCACCAGCGTGCGGCTCATCGCGAAGTGCTCGCCGATCTCGTCTTCCGGCAGCTTCGTTCCCGGCTGCAGCGCGCGCTCCAGGATCGCCTGCTTCAGCGCCTCATGGGCCACATCGATGCGCGGTGAAGGACGGGACATGCTGGCCTCGCTGATCGTGGATACATTCATGCATACATGATTTCGCGGTGCAAGTATGCAGGATTGCCGCCGCATTTGGCAAAATTCCCTATATTCTGTGGGGTCTTGCTGATCACATGCGCCAAGAACATGGCTGATATGCGCTGTCTCTGGTCGCACGTCGGCCATTCTTGTATACAGTTTTGGTATCCGAGATCAGGAGATCGCCCATGGCCGCGCGCACCATCGTGCTCATGCTCAATCAGCAGCAACTCGAACTCATCGACCGAACCATCCGGCAGGGCGCAGCGCCCGATCGTCAGTCCCTGATCAAGCTGGCCGTGCGCGAACATGCGGAGGCGCAGTCCAGATGAGACAGGAGCTCTTCACCCACCGGCTCGAGCCTGGCACCGGCAAGGCCATCGAGCTGCGAGCGGGCCAGATCCTCAGGATCGAACAGGTCGAGGGCGGTCAATGCGTCGATTTCAACGCCTTCAACCTGCACGACTACAAGGAGTTCATGCATTGCGGGCGCACCCGCACCGTTCACGGCTTCAACCCCACCGAGGGCGCCTTTCTGTGGAGCCAGCCTCCGCGCGAGCGCGCCTTGCTCTACATCCTCAAGGACACGGTCAAGCGCAACGACGTGCTGTTTCCGCGCTGCTCGGCCTATCTCTACGAGAGCGCCT
>CAYNRZ010000013.1:0-25679 GCA_964399695.1 uncultured Devosia sp.
GCCACGCGCTGGCGCAGCTTGATCTTCTCGAAGTCGCTGGTGTTGTCGCGATAGGTGCCCTCGGTATACGAGCCGGAATCGGCATAGTCGAAGAACATCTTGGGCACGCGGCGGCGCGCCAGCTTCTGCAGGTCTTCGATGGTCAGGCACTTGTCGAGATTGGGCATGTTGCGCCTCTAGCCGGTCACTGGGCGCTTTCTGTCACCTGACATGTCAGCGGTCAATGCGACCAGAGTGGGGTATCGTCCAGTTCAGGCGCCGGTCGCCGGGGCCGGCTCCACTGCCGGGTCCGGGCGGATGGTCAGCTGCTGGTAGACCTTCTTGGCCACCGCCTTCATCTCCTCCTCCGGCAAGTCGCCCACCACGGTGCAGGTGATGCGGTCGTCCGACCAGTAGAAGGCGTCGACCGCGTCGCGGCTTTCGAACTGATAGGCCTTCCCGAGGCTGGGGTCCGCGGCGGTGATATAGACGGTCACCCGCTGGGCCGAGGCATTCTGGTACATCAGCTGCGCCGCCGGACCCGCCGCCGCGTCCTCATAGCTGCCGGGCAGCAGGCGGCCGCCCACCAGTTCGAAGCCTTCGGCACCGAGATCCGGCGTCGCGATCTGCCGCTCGATGCGGTTCGACAGCCAGGTGAACAGGTGCTGCTGTTCGCCCGCGCCGACTTCCACGGCGTGGCGGTTCTCCTGCACATAGAGCCGATGGGCGCCGACGGCGCTGGCGATCAAGGTCTCCGCCGCCGTTTCGGGCGGTTCAACCCAGCCGCGCCCAGCCCAGCCGAGTCCGGCGCCCAGCGCCAGCACCACCACGGCTGCCGCCGCATAGCGCGGCCAGGCTGCCAGGCGCTCGGCGCGGCGAGCCGCCATCCGACGCGGGTCGAGCCGGGCCGGCACCGGTTCGGCCGGTCCGCCGAACAGCGCGGCGATCGCCTCGTTCTGCTGCACCCATTGCTGCACTTCGGCGGCGCGTTCGGGATGGCTGGCCAGAAACGCCGCCACCTCGGCGCGGCGCGGCGCTTCCAGCCGGTCGTCGACATAGGCGAGCAGGTCGTTTTCGGTGATCGGGTCCAGCTTGGTCATTTGACGGACCTCAGTCTTGGTTCGGCGGCCTCGCCGGTCAAGCCGCGCAATGCCGCACGGGCCCGGCTCAGCCGCGACATCAGCGTGCCGATGGGGATATCGAGGGCGTGCGCCGCTTCCTCGTAGCTCAGGCCCTCCAGCGCCACCAGCAGCAGGGCCTCGCGGTGTTCGTCGGCGAGCTTCTCGATGGCCCGCGCCATTTCGGCCAGCGCCACCCGGCCCGGCTGCGGCGCGGCAAAGGCCGGCTCCACCACCATGGCATCAAGCGGCACATGCGGGCCGCGCCGTTTCCGGCTGCGGAGGTCGTTGCGGTAGAGGTTGATCAGGATGCGGAACAGCCAGGCCTGCACGGTCCCGGTCGGGCGCCAGAGCGCGCGCTTGTTCAGTGCGCGCTCGAGGCAATCCTGCACCAGGTCGTCGGCGATGTCGGCGTCGCGGGTCAGCGCGCGGGCATAACGCCTGAGCGCGGGCACGGCGGCGCCGAGATCATCGAGAAAGTCAGTCACCTTGCCGGTGGCTCCTGGGCCTGGTCCAGATCAGTCGGTGGCAGTGTGCCAGACGCCGCCCACCATGTCGCCGGTGGTGTCGCCGGGCGCCTTGTCGTTAATCCACAGATAGAGCGGCCAGCCCTCGTGGGCCCACATCTTCGTGCCGTCCTTGCGCGTCACCACGGTGAACTCACCCTCGTCCTTGGCGTCGTCGGCGGCGAACAGCGGCGGCCACTTGACGGCGCAGTCGTCGTAGCAGTTGGAGACGCCGGGCGTGTCCTTGTCGAAGGTGTAGAGCGTCATGCCATTGGCGTCGGTCAAGACTTCCTTGCCGGCGATGTCCATGGTCTTGATGGCGCCGCCGACATAATCCTCGGCAAAGGCGCCCGTCGTCATCGCCAGTAGCGCCAGGGCGCCGATTGCTGCAATCTTCATGATGATCCTCCGATCGTGTTGCGTCGCGGCACACGTCCGCCGACATCAGCAACAACACCCCCGATCGGCGCCTATTCCCCCGGCCACGAAAAAAGGCCCGGATTGCTCCGGGCCTTCGCAATCCAAAACCGCGCGGCGGCTCAGTACTTGATGTATTTCTCGCGGGCCGCGAGGTAGGGCATGTCGGTGCCTTCGGTGCGCTGGCGCAGCAGGTTGAAGGCCGAAACGAAGCTCTCGGCCACTTCCTTGGTCAGCGCGTCGCCGCCCTGGCGGATTTCGCTGATCAGCTCCATCGAGGCCTTGGCGCCGGCCTCGAGGATTTCCTCGGGGAAGCGGCGGATGGTGACGCCGTGTTCGGAGACAAGTGCGTTCAGCGCGCGCGGGTCGTTGGCATACATGTCGGACGCCACGTCGTCATAGGCGGCCTGGGCCGAGGCGCGGACGATCTCCTGCAGGTCTTCGGGCAGCGCAGCGAACTTGGCCTTGTCGACCACGACTTCCGTGGCAAGCCCGGGCTCAACGAAGCTCGGGAAATAATAGTTCTTGGCGATCTGGTAGAAGCCAAGCGCCAGGTCGTTATACGGCCCGACGAACTCCGCCGCATCCAGAGTGCCCGACTGCAGGGCCGCGAAGATCTCGCCCGCCGCCATGTTGGTCACCGAGGCGCCGAGCTTGCCCCAGACCTGCCCGCCAAGACCGGGGGTGCGGAAGCGCAGGCCCTGGATATCGGCGACGCCGGTCAGCTCATTGCGGAACCAGCCGCCGGCCTGGGTGCCGGTGTCGCCCGACAGGAACCCCTGCAGACCGAACTGATCATAGATCTTGTCCCATAGTTGCTGGCCGCCGAGATAGCGCACCCAGGCGGTGAGCTCGCGGCTGGTCATGCCGAAGGGCACGCCGGTGAAAAAGCTCAGTCCCTGGCTCTTGTTCTGCCAGTAATACGGGGTGCCGTGGCTCATTTCGGCCGAGCCGTCGATCACCGCGTCCAGTGCCTGCAGCGGCGGCACCATTTCGCCGGCGGCGAACAGTTGCACGGTCAGGCGGCCACCCGAAGCCCGGGTGATGCGGTCGGCAAGGTTCTGCGCGCCAACGCCGAGGCCCGGGAAATTCTTGGGCCAGGTGGTGACCATCCGCCAGGTGATATTGCCCTGGGCGATGGCGGGGGCGGCAAGGCCGGCAACGGCTGCTGCGCCAATGGCGGATACGCCGGCTGACTTGAAAAATTCGCGTCTTTTCAAAGCTTCCTCCCAGAAGTCGGTCGCGGCACCGCCTTCTGGCGTGTCCGCTGTCGGTGGTGGCCGATATCGGCCAGAATTGGCCTGGCGGGATGCCAGGCCGGATCAGTAAATCAGGTCGGGCAACCAGGTGATCAGTTGCGGGAACACGAACAGGGTGGCCAGCGCCGCCACCTGCAGCAGGACGAAGGGAATGACGCCGCGATAGATCATGCCGGTCGAGACCGTCGGCGGCGCCACGCCGCGCAGATAGAACAGCGCGAAGCCGAAAGGTGGCGTCAGAAAGCTGGTCTGCAAATTCACCCCAACCATGACCCCCAGCCAGATCGGGTCGACGTCCAGCGCCAGCAGTACTGGCGCGGTGATCGGGATGACGATGAAGATGATCTCGAAGGTGTCGAGGATGAAGCCGAGCAGGAACATGATCAGCATGACGATGATCACCGCGCCGATGGCGCCGCCGGGCATGTTGGAGAGGAATTCGTGCACCAGGTTGTCGCCGCCCATCATGCGGAAGACGATCGAGAACACCGCGGCGCCGAACAGGATGATGAACACCATCGAGGTGATGGTGGCGGTCGAGATCACTGCCTGCCTGAGCAGCGTCAGGCTGAGCTTGCCGCGCAGCAGCGCCAGCACCATGGCGCCGACCGAGCCAACAGAGGCGGCCTCTGTCGGGGTAGCGACGCCGCCAAGGATCGAGCCCAGCACCGCAACGATCAGCAACAGCGGCGGCAGCAGCGCCACCAGCACCTCGCGGCCGAGATGGGCGCGCTCGGCTTCCGGCACTGGCGTTGCCGGGCAGGATTTCGGCTCGGTCACTGCCTTGAAGATGATGAAGGCGGCATAGAGCCCCACCAGCAGCAGGCCGGGAACGATGGCACCGGCAAACAGCGCGCCAACCGAGACCGGCTCGGGGGCAAAATTGCCCTTCTGCATCTGCACCTGGGCGTTGATGCCGCTCAGCATGTCGCCCATGAAGATCAGCACCGTGGAGGGCGGGATGATCTGGCCGAGGGTGCCCGAAGCACAGATGACGCCGGTGGCGAGCTTGGGATCATAGCCCGAGCGCAGCATGGCCGGCAGCGAGATCAGACCCATGGTCACCACGGTCGCACCGACGACGCCGGTCGAAGCCGCGAGCAGCGCGCCCACGAGGATCACCGACAGTCCCAGTCCGCCGCGCAGGTTGCCGAAGAGCTTGCCCATGGTGAGCAGCAATTGCTCGGCAATGCCGGAGCGCTCCAGCATCACGCCCATGAAGATGAACAGCGGCACCGCCACCAGCACCTCGTTGGTCATCAGCCCGATATAGCGGCCGGCGAGCGAGCCAAAATTGGAGGGGTCAAAGACACCAAGCCACCAGCCGACGAGGCCGAAGATCAGGGCGGTGCCGGCGAGCGAAAACGCTACCGGATAGCCCAGCATCAACACGCCGATCACGCCGACAAACATCAGGCCGGCGAGGATTTCGCCCAGAAGTACGGGGTCCATCAGGCGGTCTCTCCGGGTCCGGCCGGGCTCGGGTCGTGCTGCTTGTAGCGCAGCTGTGGTGGCAGCAATTCCTCGGCGCCCCGCAGCACCAGAATGGCGCGGGCGGCCATGGCGAGGCCCTGCAGCCCGACCAGTGCGGCAAATACCAGAATGAAGCTCTTCAGGACAAACAGGCCCGGCATGCCGCCGATATTGGCCGAGCCCTCATAGAAGCTCCAGGAGCGGCTGACGGCGGTATAGCCATAGGTCCAGACGACATAGACAAACGGCAGCAGGAACACGGCCACCCCAATCAGGTCGGCAATGGCCTTCCTTCGCGTCGAGGCGGGCCGGTAGAAGATATCGACCCGCACGTGGTCATCACGCATCAGCGCGAAGCCGGCGACGCCGGTGAACATGGCGCCGGCCATCCAGACATAGAGGTCCTGCATCCAAAGCGTGCTGGTATGGAAGACATAGCGCTGCACCACCACGGTGAAGCAGACCAGCACGCAGGCCAGCGCCAGCCACGACAGCACTTCGCCCACAACGCGGTTCAGCCCGCTGACCGCTCGGACAAAGCCTGCCAGCCATCGCATCCTCTATCCTCCTGCCGCCTCGGTTGATCCGTGCTGGACACTGGACGGATAGGACAGAACCGGTACGCTGTTCAACCGTCGAGAGAGTCGCAGCCGCGTTTTTCCTCGGCCGCTCCTCCCGACAGGCCGGCCCGAAAAAAGCAACACTTTGCCAGTAGCCATTGTTAACAGTCATCGTGCAGAAACAACGCATTCAATGGTGCGACATCTGTGGTCGCGGGAGATTCTGGCGCAATGGCAGCGACGACAAGGGTCAACCTGAGTGGCAACCAGGATATTGACGGGCTGCTTTACAGCTACAAGTGGACCGACAAGACCATCACGTTCAGCTTCCCGACCCAGCTGTCGCAATATGGCTATTCGGTCACCGGCTTCGAGGCGATGAACAACGCCCAGAAAGCCGATATCCGCGCCATCCTCGATGCGATCGAGACCTATACCGGGCTCAACTTCGTCGAAATGACGGAGACTAGTTCCAACCATGCCACCATCCGCTTCGGTGAAGAGTCCAATGCCGGCACCGCCTATGCCTGGATGCCGACCACGCTGGTGCAGGGTGGCGACGTCTGGCTGAACAAGACCGACTTCAACGACCCCAAGCCCGGTTCGTGGAGCTACGTCTCGATCATCCACGAGATCGGACACGCGCTCGGGCTCGATCACGGCCACGACGGCGCGGCCGCCCTCCCCACCGATCACGACAGCCTCGAATACTCGATCATGACCTACCGGTCATTCGTGGGCGCCAATCTCAATGGCTACACGGTGGTCGATGGCAGCTATCCCATCGGGCTGATGCTCGCCGACATCCAGGCGCTGCAGTATCTCTATGGCGCCAACTACAACACCAATTCCGGCAATTCGGTCTACACCTTCAGCCCCACGACCGGCGTGATGTCGATCAATGGCGTGGCGCAGATCTCCAGCGATGCCAACAAGATCTTCCGCACCATCTGGGATGGTGGCGGCAACGACACTTACGACCTCTCCAATTACACCACGAACCTGCAGATCAACCTCGAGCCCGGCGGCTGGAGCACCTTCTCGACGGCGCAGCTGGCGCAGCTCAGCTACAACCTGAACAAACCGGCCCGCGGCAATGTTGCCAATGCCGAGCTCTTCGAAGGCAACACCGCCTCGCTGATCGAGAACGCCATCGGCGGCAGCGGCAATGACACGATCATCGGCAACCAGGCCAATAACGTGCTCAACGGCGGCAATGGCAATGACACGCTGGAAGGCGGGCTCGGCAACGATACGCTGATCGGCGGCATCGGCATCGACTATTGCATCCTCGACGTCAACCGCGTCGCCTGCACGGTGACGTACGACTTGCTCACCGACACCTTCACGCTGTCGAGCCTGCTTGGCATCGATACGGCGACCGGCATCGAGTTCTTCACCTTCCTCGATGGCACCTACGCAGCAGAATCGTTTGCCGGGCCCGATGAAACCGCGCCGACGCTGACGTCCACGGCCCCGGCCGACGATGCGACTGCCGCAGCGGTGTCAGCCAACATCGTCCTCAATTTCTCCGAAAGCGTGCTGCGCGGCACCGGCAACATCGTCGTCCATGCGGCCGATGGCACGCCGGTCTTCACCATTGCGGTCACCGACACCGCCCAGGTGACGATCAGCGGCAAGAAGGTGACGATCAACCCGAGCAGCGATCTCGATGCGGGCACCGATTACTACGTGACGGTCGATACCGGGGCGTTCACTGACGCGGCCGGCAATGACTTCGCCGGGATCTCCTCGGCCGATACGCTGAACTTCACCACCGTCCTGCCCGGCGTTGCGACCGAAGGCAACGACACCATCGACGGAACCGACCTTGCCGATCTGCTCAGCGCGCTTGGCGGAAATGACGTGATCAATGGCTTCGGCGGCGACGATACGCTCGATGGCGGCACCGGCGCCGACACGATGAATGGCGGCACCGGCGCCGACACCTATATCGTCGACAATATCGGCGACAAGGCGGTGGAGGCCGCCGGCGGCGGCATCGACCTGGTGAAATCGAGCGTCACGTTCACCCTCGGTAGCGAGGTCGAGAACCTCACCCTCACCGGCTCGTCCAGCATCAACGGCATCGGCAATACGTCCAACAACGTCATCACCGGCAATGGTGGTTCCAACAAGCTGGATGGCTTGCTCGGCGACGACACGCTGTTCGGGCTCGGCGGCACCGACACGCTGCTCGGCGGCAGTGGCAATGATGCGCTCTGGGGCGGCGCCGGCAAGGACACCATGACCGGCGGCGCTGGCAAGGACACCTTCTTCTTCGATGCGTTCGGCAGCGCCAATGTCGACAAGATCACCGACTTCAACGTCAAGGACGACACCATCGGGCTCGATGCGTCGTTCTTCACCAAGCTGTCGGTGGGTTCGCTCACCTCGGCCGCCTACAAGGCCGGCAGCAAGGCCACCGATTCCTCGGACCGCATCATCTACGACAAGGCCACCGGCAACCTGTTCTACGATCCGGACGGCAATGGCGGCCAGAGCCAGCAGCTGATCGCCACCCTCAGCAAGAACCTCGCCATTACCACCGCCGACTTCCTCATCATCGCCTGACCGCCCGACATTAACGGGCGGTCAAGCCGCTGCTCCGCCTCAGCCTTCCAGCCAGGCCACCTGTTCTGCAGTCAGGTTGATCGAGAAGGCCTCGCAGCTGTCGTCGAGTTCGGCGAGCGTGCGCGGCCCGATCAGCGGCACCGATGGGAAGGGCTGCGCCAGCACATAGGCCAGCGCCACGTGGATCGGGTTCTTGCCGAGCTTTTCGCCAAGCTCGATGGCGCGGTCGCGGCGGCCGAAGTTCTGCTCGTTGTACCAACAGCGCACCAGTTCCTCGTTGTCGCGCTTGTCGCGGCCGGCGCGGTTGGTGAAGAAGCCGCGGGCCTGGCTCGACCATGAGAAATTGGCGATCTGCCGCTCTGTCAGCCACTTGCGCCATTCCGGCGTCTGCGCGGTGACGCAGCCCGCCCAGATCGGGTCGAGCATTTCGGCGAGGGCGAAGTTGTTGGAGAGCGCTCCCGGCTTGGTCTTGCCGGTCTTTTCGGCATAGGCAATGGCCGCGTCCATGCGCTCCCGCGTCCAGTTCGAGCCACCGAAAATGCCGCGAATGCGGCCCTTCTTGACCTCGGCGTCCATGGCATCGACGAATTCGTCAACCGGCACCTCGGGGTTGTCGCGGTGCATGAAGTAGATGTCGACATAGTCGGTCTGCAGCCGGTTGAGGCTGACGTCGAGCTGCTTGGCAATGACATCGGGATAGACCAGCGGCGAATGGGCGCCCTTGGCGATCAGCACGGTCTCTTCACGCGTGCCGCGGCTCTTGTGCCAGTCGCCGAAGAGCTTTTCGGTGAAGCCGCCGGCATAGATGAAGCCGGTGTCGAAGACGTTGCCGCCCTTTTCGAAGAAGGCGTCGAGCAGGATCGCGCCCGAGGCGAAGGTGCGGAAGTCCTCGAAGCCGAGCGCCGCCACCGAGGCGGGCTTGGAGATGCCGGGCAAGGCGCGCTTGGGGATCACCGTGCCGCCGCGCTGCAGTGGCCGGCCGGAAAGCGTGTTCACCCGCCGCGCCGGCTTTTCGACGACAAACTCGATGCCGGCGTCGGCGCGCCACTTGTCGAGCGCGCGGGCATTGCCCAGGCTGTCGGCCCAGGTCATGCCCGGTGCGGTGAACTCCTGCCGTCCGGCAGCCACTGCCTCGGCGACGGCATCGGCCTCATAGGCATAGAGGTGCCGTTCCTGGCCGGCGACCACCTGTTCCCGGCTGCCGTCTTTCCTGACGATCTCGATCAGGCCCGGGCCGCCGCTGCGGTCGCCATTGGCGAACCAGAAATTCGGCACCTCGATCCGGCCCTCGGTGCCGATGATGCGCAGCACATTGTCGAGATTGGCCATCACCGCACAGCTCACCGTGGCAATCAGCCCGGTTTCGAACTGCAGGACAGCCGAGGCGATGCTGTCGGTGCCCTCGGGGTTGAGCGCGGCAAGGCCGCTGACCTTGACGGGGTCGAGGAAGGGCTTGCCCACCGCGGCACCGGCGATCATGCGGGCCATCGACACCGGATAGCCGCCGACATCGAGAATGCCACCGCCGGCGAGTTCGCTGGCGAAGGCGCGGGCTTCGGGCATGAAGCGCGGCATCTGGAAGCCGAAGCTCGAGGAGAGGGCGCGCACTTCGCCGACGGTGCCGCTCGCCACCAGGTCCCAGAGCTTTCTGGTCTGCGGGTGGAGCCGGTACATGAAGGCTTCACCGGCAAAGGTGCCGGCCTTCCTGTGCGCGTGCAGGATCGCATCGATCTCGAAGGCGCTCAGCCCCATCGGCTTTTCGACCAGCACGTGCTTGCCGGCTTCCGCCGCCTTGATCGCCCATTCGGCGTGGCCGGGATGCGGGGTGGCAATATAGATCGCATCGACCTCGGGGTCGGTGAGCATCGCCTCGTAGCCGTCGAGAATCCGACACTCGGGGAACTGCTCTTTCAGCTCCGGCTTGGTCGGGTTGCGGCTCGCAATGGCAACCAGCTTGCCGAATTGCGAGGCCAGCACGCCGCGGCGAAAATCGCGCGCAATCGCGCCCGGACCGATGATGCCCCAGCGGAGCACGGAAGTAGCCGTCATAATCGAAATCTCCTCGTGTCGCCCCACCTCGGCGACGGCGGCACTATGCCGATTGCGGCTGGTTCTGCAACCGTCCGATGCACCCGGCTTGAAAGGTTCTGCTGCTGCATTGTAACGATGCCGGGAAAGGCGCCGGTCGTTCGGTGCACTGGGGTGACGAAATGTTCGTTGTTGGTGGCGAAAGCCTGATCGACCTGATCTCCGAGCCGGTCGGCAGCGACGGCAAGCTGCACCTCGTGGCACACCAGGGCGGCTCGCCCTACAACTGCGCCATCGCGTTGTCCAAGCTCGGCAATTCCACCGGCTTTCTCTGCCCGATCAGCAGCGACGGGCTGGGCACCTACCTGTTGGGACCCCTCGAAGCTGCCGGTGTGACGCCGCTGCTCACCGAGCGCGTCGCCGCCTACACCACCCTCGCCGTGGTGACGTTCGACGCCAAGAAAAGCGCGCAATATGGCTTCTACCGCAATGCCGATCGTGCCTTCACCCGCGGGGGCCTGATCGCGGCGCTGCCCGAGGCTGTCGAGGTGTTCCAGGTTGGCGGCTTCTGCCCGATCGAGCCGACGGATGCCGAGGCCTGGCTGGCTGTCGCCGCCGAAGCGCTGAAGCGTGGCGCCACCCTCACCATGGACCCCAATGTGCGCCCGTCGCTGGTGCCGGATTTTGCCGGCTTCAAGGCGCGCCTCAGCCGCTTCCTCGATCTGGTGCATGTGGTCAAGGTCTCCATCGAAGACCTGATGGCGCTCGAAAAGAACGAGGCGGTGAAATGGCTGCCAGCCGCCGAGCAGGACGCCATTGTCGAAAAATACGTCGCCGACTTCCTTGCCCGTCCGAACTGCCAGCTCGTCGTCGTCACCTTTGGCGAAGAGGGCAGCCGCGCCTTCTCACGCGCCGGTCGTGCTGCGCAGCCGGTCTATCCGGCCGTGCCGTTCGGGGACACGGTCGGGGCCGGCGACAGTCTGATGGCCGGCATCCTGACGCTGATGGCCGAACGCGGCGAACTGAAGCCCGGCCGTCTCGCCACTCTCGGCGACGCGGCCCTCGGCGAAATCCTGCGCTTCGGCAGCGTGGTTGCCGGGCTCAATTGCCGGCAGGTCGGCTGCGTGCCGCCCACACGTGCCGAAGTGGATGCGGCACTCGCGGCCGGCTGAAGTTTCACGCCCTCGTCAGTTGCGGGCGGCGCCTGGCTCTGATCAAGCTCACGGCAGGCTTGCTGGAGGGCAGATATGCGCAAATGGGTGTGGGCGGCGCTGGGCGTCGCGGCTTTGGTCGGGGCCGGCGTCGCGGTCTACATGCTGAAGCCGGTCACCGGTCCGGCGCGCGACCTGACGCTTGCAGCCGATGCCACGCGCGGCGCCTACCTGATCCGGCTGGGCGGTTGCGTCGCCTGCCACACCGATGTGGCCAATGGCGTGCCCGAACTCGGCGGCGGCCCGGCTCTGGCCACCCAGTTCGGCACCTTCTACGCGCCCAACATCACCTCGGACCCCGATGCCGGCATCGGCAGCTGGACGCTGGCCGAGTTCTCCAAGGCGATGAGCGATGGCGAGGGGCCAGAGGGCCATCTCTATCCGACCTTCCCCTATGAGAATTACACGCTGATGAGCGACCAGGAGATCGTCGATCTCTTCGCGGCGCTGCAGGCGACGGAGCCCTACGCCACGCCGGCCAAGCCGCACGAGGTCGGCTTCCCGTTCAACATCCGCTTCATCCTCGCGGGCTGGAAGAACCTGTTCTTCTCGCCCACCCGCTATGTCGCCGATGCCTCGCAATCCGACGAATGGAACCGCGGCCGCTACATCGTCGAGGGGCCCGGGCACTGCGTCATGTGCCACTCGCCGCGCAATCTCCTCGGTGGACTCGAAGCCGGGCAGGAGCTCACCGGTAATCCGGCCGGCGGCGTCGGCGGCCGCGCGCCCGCGCTCACCGTCGCGGCGCTCACGGCGGAAGGCTATGACGCCACCACCCTTGCCAGCGTCCTCGCCGACGGCTTCACCCCCGGCTTCGACGTCCTCGGCGGCGCCATGGGCGAATTCATCGCCGACGGCAGCTCGCAATGGACCGACGCGGACCGGCAGGCGGTCGCGACCTATCTGATGTCGCGGGAGTAGGTCCTACCCCCGCGCCGTCCGTTCCGCCCTTCGATTGATCAGCATCGTTAGCGTGATCACCATGAAGCTGAACGCCACCATGCCGCCGGCCACTAGGTGCGCTTCGGCCCATTGCAGGCGCTCGACGAAATCGTAGATGGCGATCGACAGCACCTTGGTTTCGCCGGGAATATTGCCGCCGATCATCAGCACCACGCCGAACTCGCCCACCGTATGCGCGAAGGTGAGGATGGCGCCCGAGAGATAGCCGGCCCGGGCCAGCGGCACGGCAACGCGCGAAAACGTCTGCCAGGGCGTCGCGCCCAGCGTCGCGGCAGCCTCGAGCGGCTCCTCGCCGAACGCCTCGAAGGCGTTGCGCAGCGGCTGCACCATGAAGGGCAGCGAGTAGATCAGCGAGCCGATCACCAGGCCCTCGAACGAGAACGCCAGCGTGCGTGCCCCCCAGAGCCCGGCCAGCGCCCCGCCCGGTCCATAGGGCCCGAAGGCCAGCAGCAGGTAGAACCCCAGCACCGTCGGCGGCAGCACCAGCGGCAGCGCAGTGACGGCGGCGACCGCCTCCTTGAATGGCGCCTTCGAGCGCGCCAGCCACCAGGCAATCGGCGTGCCGATGATGACCAGCAGCACGGTGACCACCAGCGCCAACGTCAATGTCAGCCGGACAGCCGTCCAGATCTCTGCCAAGCCGTCTATCCTTTCGGGGACGTTCTAGTGCCCCATCTCGTAACCATAGGCCTCGATGATGGCGCGCGCTTCCTCGCTCTTCAAGAAAGCAAGGAACGCCGCCGCTGCCGGGTTGTCCTCGCCGGCCTTCAGCAACACCGCATCCTGCAGGATCGGCCCGTGGTCCTCGGCGGGCACCAGCCAGACCTGCGTCGCGGGTTTCCCCGCCACCTGGCTCAGCGCCACGAAGCCCAGTTCGGCATTGCCGCTTTCGATGAATTGCAGCGTCTGCGAGATGTTCTCGCCGGTGACGGTCTTGGGTTCGAGCGTGGCGCTCAGCCCCAGCTTCGCGATGGTCTCCACCGCCGCCGCGCCGTAGGGCGCGGTCGCGGGGTCGGCGATGGCAATATGCTGGAAAGCTCCAGCCGTGAGCACAGCCGGGCCGTCGGTCAGGTCGATCGTCGGCGAATAGAGCGCCAGCCTGCCGACCGCGTAGGTGAACGCCGTCCCTGCAACGCCCAGCCCCTCGGTCACCGCCAGGGACGGGCGCTTGTTGTCGGCGGCGAGAAACACCTCGAACGGTGCCCCTTGCCCGATCTGGGTATAGAGCCCGCCGGTCGCGCCGAAACTGAAACGTACGGCATCACCGGTCTTGGCGGTGAACGCCGCGCCCAGCTCTTCTGCTGGCTTGGTGAAGTTGGCGGCCACGGCGGCGCTCACTTCGGCGGCGGCAGCGGGCAGGGCGGCGACCGTGAGCAACAGGCCAAATAGCAGGGCAGAGCGGCGCATGACGGACTCGATATGTTCAAATGGATATATCGAATCCGTCGCAAATCCGGCGCCGTCCGGCAAGTGTTATTTCCGTTCGGAAATATCGGCCTGCAGCGCCAGCAGCGCGTCGACATCGCGGGCAATGACCTGCCGTGTCGCGGCCTGCATGCCACGATAGCGCTCCAGCACCTCGCGGCCGGCGGCGGTCAGGCTGGCGCCCTGGTCCTTGCCACCGCGCGCGGTCTCGACCAGCGGCGCCCCGAACCCGCCATTGAGCGCCTGCACCAGCCCCCAGGCCCGCTTATACGACATGCCCATGCGCTTGGCCGCCTCGGAGATCGAGCCGGTCTCGGCAATCAGCTCCATCAAATCGGCCCGTCCCGGCCCGACATAGAAGGTCTCGCTCAGCGCGATGCGCAGATGCGACAGGCCGGGCACGAATGGCTTTGCGCTTTTGGGCACCGCACTCTCCGCAATTCCCTTCTCCCCTTGCGGGAGAAGGTGGCGCGTAGCGCCGGATGAGGGGTCGGAGACTCTCAACGTATCCTGGCGAATGTCGGTCACTCAAGGACCCCTCATCCGCCCTTCGGGCACCTTCTCCCGCAAGGGGAGAAGGTTGCGACCGAGACTGTGGCTACCGCTTCAACTGGCTCGCCTCGCGCGCCAGCGTCTCGATGCGTTTCCAGTCGCCGCCATCGATCGCGTCCTGCGGCATCACCCAGGAGCCGCCGACGCAGATGACGTTGGGGAGCGCCAGGTAGCCCTTGGCCTTTTCCATGTCGATGCCGCCGGTCGGGCAAAAGGTGATGTCGCTCAAGGGGCTGGCATAGGCCTTCAGCACCTTGGCGCCGCCCAGCGCTTCGGCCGGGAAGAATTTCAGGAACTGGTAGCCGAGTTCGGCCGCCGCCATCGCCTCGCTCGGGGTGCCGATGCCGGGCAGCAGCGGGATGTCGAAGGCTTCTGCCGCCTCAAGAAGGCGCGGCGGCGCGCCGGGGCTGACCATGAACTTGCAGCCGACATCCACCGATTGCCGCATCTGCTCGGCATTGCGGATGGTGCCCGAGCCGAGCACGGCGCCCGCGACCTTGCCCATCTCCTCGATGACGCGCAGCGCATTCGGTGTCCTCAGCGTCACCTCCAGCACCGGCAACCCGCCGGCCACCAGCGCCTCGGCCAGCGGCCGGGCCTTCGACACATCGTCGAGGATGATGACGGGGATGACCGGGGCCAGCGACAGGGTCTGGCGAAGGGCGGCGGCGTCTTGCGACATGAACTGTCTCCGGGGATCGTGTTGCGACGAGCGTTAGGCAGTCGCAACGCATGGATCAAGTGCATTGTTGCCCGGCACAATGTTCCATTGAAAAGGACCGCCATCCTGCCTAAGTCTGCCTCCGGCTCAGGAGGGATGACGCCGTGCAGACGATCAATGCCGTGACGCCGCTGGACGACGCCCGCGCCATTCTCGCCAGGGATTTCGACCTCAAATACACCAAGGCTGTCGCCAAGGTCACCGAACGCATCCGCGAGCGCGTCAAGGACCGCATCCCCGAGGTCGAGTGGCCGTTCTATGCGCCGCTGATCCTGCACATCAACCGGCTGAAGAAAGAGAAGGACGCGGTCATCCTGGCCCACAACTACCAGGCGCCGCAGATCTATCACGGCGTTGCCGATATCGTCGGCGACAGCCTGCAGCTCGCCATCGAGGCAACCAAGGTCAAGCAGTCGGTGATCGTGCAATGCGGCGTGCATTTCATGGCCGAGACCTCGAAACTGCTCAATCCGAAAAAGACCGTGCTGATCCCCGACAGCCGCGCCGGCTGCTCGCTGGCGAGTTCGATCACGCCGGAAGACGTCATCGCCATGCGCGCGCAATATCCCGGCGTGCCGGTCGTGACCTACGTGAACACCTCCGCGGCGGTGAAGGCCGTCACCGACGTATGCTGCACCTCCTCGAACGCGCTCGATATCGTCAATGGCGTCGAGGGCGACACGGTCATCATGATTCCCGACCAGTTTCTCGCGCGGAACACAGCCAAGAAGACCCACAAGAAGATCATCACCTGGGCCGGCTCGTGCGAGGTGCATGAGACGTTCACCGCCAACGATATCGCCGAACTGCGGCACGCCTATCCGACGGCAAAGATCATCGCGCATCCCGAATGCCCGCCCGAAGTCATCGATGCGGTGGATTTCTCCGGCTCGACCGCGGCGATGATCAACTACGTCAAGACCGAGAAGCCGCCGCGTGTCGTCATGGTCACCGAGTGCTCGATGTCCGACAATGTCGCGTCGGAAACCACCGGCGTCGATTTCCTGCGCGGCTGCAACATCTGTCCGCACATGAAGCGCATCAATCTCGAAAATATCCTCTGGTCGCTGCACACCGGCACCGAGGAGGTCACGGTCGATGCCGAGCTGCTGGAGCCGGCCCGCGCTGCCGTGCAGCGGATGATCGACTTCTCGAAGAAGGGCGACTGAGGCGGGTTGCCTGCAGGCACGAATGTATCGGTTCGGCCTTCTCCCGCAAGGGGAGAAGGAAGGCCGGCCAAGCCGCCCGCGCAGACAAACGCTTCGTGACTTGGCATTCATCGTAAACTGCCGATATAAGGGAGCATGACCCTCCCCCTCTCCATTCTCGACCTCGCGCCGATCTCCGAAGGAACCAGCACCGAGCAGGCGCTGGCCGAGGTGATCTCGCTGGCAAAACTCGGCGACGACCTCGGCTTCACCCGCGTCTGGTACGCCGAGCATCACGGCATGCCGTCGATCGCCTCGTCTTCACCGGAAGTGCTGATCGCCAGTGCCGCGGCGGCGACCAAGGCCATCCATGTCGGCTCGGGCGGCGTCATGCTGCCCAATCACGTGCCGCTGCGCGTGGTCGAAACCTATCGCACCCTCAACGGCCTCAATCCCGGCCGTATCGATCTCGGCATCGGCCGGGCTGGCGGCAGCGACGGCCGCACCCTCCAGGCGCTGCGCTCCGTCGGTGGCGAGTATTTCGCCCAGGAACTGGCCGAAGTCCTCGCCTTCGAGGAGGGGAACTTCACCCCCGACCATCCCTTCGCTCCGGTGATCGTCTCGCCCGAGCGGGTCAGTCTGCCACCGATCTGGCTGCTCGGCTCGTCCGGCGCCAGCGCCCAGGCGGCCGGCCAGCTCGGCGTCGGCTATGCCTTCGCTGCGCATTTCTCCGCAACGCCGCCGGCCCCGGCCTTCCATGCCTATCGTGCCGCGTTCACGCCTTCCGATGCTTTCCCCACGCCGCATGCCATCCTCGCGGTCTCGGCGCTGGTCGCCCCCACCGACGAGGAGGCGCAGTTCCTCTCGCAATCGCAGGCGCTGAGCTGGGCGCTGTTCCATTCCGGCGAGTTGCGGAAGCTCGTCTCCCCCGAACAGGCGGCGGCGCATGTCTACACGCCGCACCAGCAGCGCATCATCGAAAAACAGTCCGAGTTGTGGATCATCGGCTCGCCGGAAAAAGTGAAGCGCGAGATCGAGCTCAAGGTCGCAGAAACTGGGGCCGACGAGGTGATCGTCACCACCACCGTCTGGGACTATGCCCTGCGCCAGCGCTCCTACCGCCTCCTCGCAGAAGCCTTTGGCGTCGTGCCGCGAGTCTAGGCCCGGAAAAGCAAAAGGCCGCGCACGGGGCGCGGCCTTTGAGATCAGCTGTATCGCTGGATCAGAACTCGAAGCGGAGACCGACCAGCGCGTTCAGCGTACCGAAACCGACGTCATAGCCGTCCGCATCGACCTCGCCAAAGGTGTTGGTGTACTTCAGTTCAGAGAACGCCTTGAGGCCTTCAGCCAGTTCGACACGAGCACCGGCCGCGACGTTGAAGCCCGCGCCAATGCCAGAATAGTCATCGGCGTAAGTGAGGCTCACGACACCCAGACCGGCCTGGCCATAGAGCTCGAACATATCGTTCAGCGGCACCGAGTAGACGGCGTTGGCCATCAGCGACATGTTGTAGACGCCGTAGCTACAGCAGTCATATTCGCCGCCTGCGTACATGGCGTCGATTTCGACTGCGAGACCCTCGATTGGGGTCTCCATGCCCAGCGCCAAGCCAATGGCGGGGCCGAGGTGCATTTCGTAGTCGGCGCCGAAATAGGTCGAGTTGCCCGGCAGCGTCGCGCCGCCATACACTTCCAGGTAGAACCCGGTGAAGCTGGTCGAGCTTTCGGACACATAGGTGTCCTCGATGATGAGATCGGCAGCGCCGGCACTGGCCGCGCTGAAAGCACCGACCAGCGCAATGGCGGTGGCGGCGGCAAACTTGTTCATGTGGCTTCCCCAAACAGCGTTGACTTAGCCTGTGCTGCTTCGGCGCGCGAAGCAAGCGAGGTTACGCTGCACTTATCATTTCGGCGTAAAATGATGCTTAAGGACAACAAAGCTGCCGATGTTCAGGCCGGCAGACGCCCGCGCCAGTCGTCACGTCCCCACTCCTGACACCCCCCGACACACCGATCGCTCAAAAAGTTGCGGCTGGCCGATCGATCGGCCGGAAGTCGCCGGTGCCAAGAGGAGCGTGTCATGACCAGCATCGAACTCGAGAGCTGCCCTGCCGATCTGCAGCGGCCAATGGCGCGACCGTCGCTGGCCGCCCGCCTGTCCACCCATCTCGCCGCGTGGAACCGCAAGCGCGCGCAGCGGCTGGCGCTGCGCGACCTCGTGGCCTTCAGCCCCTACCTGCTCGACGATCTCGGGATCACACCCGGCGATATCGCCGCAGCACTGGAGCAACGCGCCTTCGAGGCGCGTCGCCGCTCCTGAAGGCCGGCTCTGTCAGCCCTGGACCGCGCGCCAGGCCGCAATGATGGCGTCGGCGCTCAGGTCGATATCGGCCTCGGTGGTTGCCGCCGAGCTGATCGAGATCCGCATCACCCAGTCGCCGCGCCAGGCTGCACCCGCGACAAAGCAGGTGCCAGAGGCGACGGTCCGCTCGATGACGGCCTGCGTCGCGGCCTTCCGCGCCTCGGCATCGCCGGTGCCGAAATTGACGATCACCTGGTTTATCACCACGTCATTGATCACCCGCACGCCCGGCTCGCTCCCCAGCCGCTCGGCCATCCGCCTGGCAAAGCCGCAATGGCGGCCGACCAGTTCGACAATGCCGGCGCGGCCAAAGGTCTTGATCAGCGCCCAGACCGGCACGCCCCGGGCCCGGCGGCTCAGTTCGGGCACATAGTTCGACGGCACGCGGTCGCCCTGCGCGATCGAGGGCAGATAGGACGACCACTGGCTCATGGCGCCCAGCAGCGCGTCGCGGTCGCGTACAATGGCAAAGCCGCAATCATAGGGGGCCTGCAGCCACTTGTGGCCGTCAGTCACCCAGGAATCGCAGCCCTCCATGCCCGTGGTCAGGTGTTTCAGCTCCGGCACGGCCCGCGCCCAGAGCCCAAAGGCCCCGTCGACATGCACCCAGGCATCATGCGCCTTGCCGATGGCGACGATCTCGGCGAACGGGTCGTAGCCGCCGGTGTTGATCTGCCCGGCCTGGGCAATGATGATCTTGGGACCTGACAACGGCTTTATCGCCGCCTCAAGCGCTGAAGGCAGCATGCGGCCCTCGGCGTCGGTGGCGATGGTGATCACCCGCTTCCGCCCAAAGCCGATCAGCTGCAGCGACGAAAACAGCGAGGAATGCGCGTCGGCCCCGATCAGCACATGCACCGGCGGCGCCCCGAACAGCCCGTCGGCGTCGGGGTCCCAGCCGGCCTTCAGCAATGTGCCGGTCCGCGCCGCTGCAAGGCAGGTGCCATTGGCCACGGTCGCGCCGGTCGAAAAGCCGATGCCGGCCTCGCGCGGCAGGTCGAGAATCTCCAGCAGCCAGCGCTCGGCCATTTCCTCCAGCGCCGCGGCAGAGGGCGAGGTCGACTGGTAGCCGGCATTCTGCCCCCAGGCGCTCACCAGCCAATCGGCGGCGATCCCCGCAGGATGCGAGGCGCCCATCACCCAGGCGAAGAAGCGCGGCCCGACGGTCGGCATCAGCCCGTCGCGCGCCTCGGTCGCCAGTTGCTCGAGCACCGCAAGCGGGTCGGCACCGGCCTCGGGCAGCGGCTCGTCGAAGACGTCCCGCATCTCGGCATAGCTCTTCAGCGGCCGGGCAGGCCCGTCGCCCACGTCCTCGCGATAGGAAATGGCGTGCTCGAGGGCACGGCCCAGCAGTCGGGTCAGGTCATCGGACATGCGCTTACCCCTCGAGGCACTTCCGCCCGTGGCCTAGCCCTTATCACATGGGCTGTACGGTGGAAGCCCGGACCACCAGTTCGACAGGCAATTGCTGGCTCGGCGAAAAGGCCAGGTTCGAGCACCCGCTGGCCCGGCTGCTGCATCGCGCAGCGCCGCTGTCCTGGGCGCACCATGCCCTCAGTCTGCGAGCACCCGGATCAGGCGGTTGGCGCTTTGCAGGCGGTCTGCCAGCAGCCGCGCCACGGCGCGGTGAAATGCGGCAGCCGCGAGGGGTTGTTCGGCCTCGATCCTGTCCATCGCGGACCGGCTCAGTTTGAAGGCCACCACCGCCGTATGCGCCAGCGCGGAGGCCGATCGCGCCTCCCGGCCGTAGAACGCCACTTCACCCAGGATCGTGCCGGGCGCGAAATCCATCAGTGCCACCGGCCCGTCGCCACGCGATTCCAACAGGACCGCGCCGTTGCCCGACTCCACGATCAGGATATCGTCGGCGGCCGTCCCCTGCACGATCAGGCGCTCGCCGGCGCTATAGTCGAGGCGCTGAAGGTAGGGAAATACGGCGCTGGCCAGGTCCGGATCGCCCAGCAACTGGCCAAGTGAGATCTGTGCCGGCACCGTTTCCGGTACCGTGTGGGCCTCATTGCCGAGGAGTTCGCCTTCGGCCCAGCGCAGGGCTGATTCTAGGTCAGCGGTCTGGTGGAACGGCGCCGAGCCAATGTCGAGACCGCCCTCGACGAGGCGCCTGGCCAGTGGTCCCAACCCGGCAAAGACCACGCGGAAACCGTCGCGCTCGGCGATGCGGCGCAGGCGCTCGAAGCTGAGCACGGTGGAGGAGTCAAAGCCGTTGACGCGGCTGAAGTCGAGAATGGCGTACCAGGCCCCGTCGGCGCCTGCCGATGCGGCCTGTCCGACAATGCGTTGCACGATACGGTCGGAGGTGCCGAAAAACAGGAAGCCGGCGAGCTTGGTAATGGTGATGGCCTCGCCGCGTCCGGCCATCTCGATGCGGCGCTGCGGCGTGATGGCGCGCGAGTGGAGATCGCGCCCGGTAGCGACGAAACGGATGCCGTCGACGCGGGCATATTCCACGGCAAACAGCACCAGCGCGCTCAGCAGGCCCATCCCGATGCCCGCCGGCAGTCCCGCCGCGATGCTGACCCCGAGGATGACGAGGATGATCGCGTATTCCGACCGACGCAGCGTGCGGATCGGCCGCAAGAGCCAGTTCATCGTCAGCGATACGCCCACCCAGATCAGCAGCCCGCCCAGCAGCGGCATGGGCACACGCGCGAAAACCTGCGGCGCAAAGACCAGCGCGGCGATGGCGACGGCGCCGGCGACGAAGCCGGTGGCGCGATACCAGGCGCCGAGACGCTCGGCCAGCATGGTGGTCGACACCGCTGGAAAGCCGGGTATGCCGCCAAACAGGCCCGCGAGGAGATTGCCGGTGCCCATCGAGCGCAGCTCTGCGTTGAAATCGAGGTCGCGTCGCGTCTCCAGTTCGATGCCGCTGACATTCATCATGGCGCCGGCGGTGGTGATGATCACCACGAACGGCGCGAACAGCAGGCCAGCCGCTACGGCGTTCCAGTCGACAAGGGCCAGTTGATCGATGTCCACCGGTGGCCAGCCCAGCCCGCTTTGCGGCACGACGGCCAGCCAGCCGCGCGCCTCGAGCTCTGGTTGCGAAAGGCCGAGCAGCGCCACCACGAGATTGAACAGCACAATCGCCGCCAGTGCCCCCAGCGGCAGGGCGACACCCGAGCGAAAGCGCCGGTTGGCGAGCTCGACGGCAATGACGAAACCGATGGCGCTGCCGACCTTCAGCAACACGGCGGGATCGGCGAACTCTGGCACCCGGTCGAGACCGAGGTGGCCGCCGATGATGGTCTCAAGTCCACCGGTGATCAGATACCATCCGGTGATGGCGAGAAAGCCGGCAAACACCGGGAAGGGGACGTAACGGGTGATCCGGCCCAGTCGCAGCGTCCCCAGCGCCAGCATCGCGAGGCCGCACAGCATGGTGCTGAGGCCGATGGTGACGAGAATGGTCGGCAGTAGCCCACCCGGATCGCCGGCAAACGCCGCTATCGCTGCACCTGTCACGGCCGCGAGGGCAACGACCGAAATTTCCTGGGTGGTCGATACCTGCCCCGGCATGGTGCTGAACAGCGCCGTGACCATCGGCAGGACGGCGGTGGCGAACAGGATTGCGCTGGCGATCGGTGTCAGCAGCGGCAACAGTTCGCCGCGCGCCAAGAGGGCGCTGTTGCCCAGCGCCAGGGCCACCGACAGGAGGCCACAAAGACTTCCGGCGATGGCAATGCTCATCGCCCGCTGAAAAATCTCGTGCCCCCGCAAAGCCCAACAGCCGCGACCCAAGCCTGCGAGAAATCCGCTGGCTTGGCAAGTCGCTGGCCGGCACTTGTGAAGTGGCGCCCTTTATCCCGGCGCTAGAGCTTGAGCTTGGCCAGGATCGCGGCGCCCATTTCCTCGGTGCCGACGGTCTTCCTGTTCTGCTCGCCGATATCGCCGGTGCGGAGGCCCTCGGCCAGGACGGCGGAGATCGCCGCTTCCAGCCGGTCCGCCAGCACCACCATGTTGAACGAGTAGCGCAGCGCCATCGCGAAGCTCGCCAGCATGGCGATCGGGTTGGCGATGCCCTTCCCGGCGATGTCCGGGGCCGAACCGTGCACGGGCTCATAAAGCGCCTTGCGCTTGCCGGTCACCGGATCGGGCGCGCCGAGCGACGCCGAGGGCAGCATGCCGAGCGAGCCGGTCAGCATCGCGGCGGCATCCGAGAGGATATCGCCGAACAGGTTGTCCGTCACCATCACGTCGAACTGCTTGGGGTTGCGCACCAGCTGCATCGCCGCGTTGTCGGCGAGGATGTGGTGGAACTCGACGTCCGGGTAATCCTTGGCGACGGCCTGTGCCACCTCGTCCCAGAGCACGCCCGACTTCATGACGTTCTTCTTGTCGGCCGAGTGCACCTTGTTCTTCCGGGTGCGGGCGAGGTCCATCGCGACGCGCACGATGCGGTCGATCTCGTAGGTCTCGTAGACCTGCGTGTCGACGGCGCGCTTCTGGCCATTGCCGAGATCGGTGATCTCCTTGGGCTCGCCGAAATAGACGCCACCGGTCAATTCGCGGACGATGAGGATATCGAGGCCCTCGATCAGCTCGCGCTTAAGCGAGCTCGCATCGGCCAGCGCCGGATAGCAGATCGCCGGACGCAGGTTGGCAAACAGCTTCAGGTCCTTCCTGAGCCGCAGCAGCCCGGCTTCCGGGCGGTGCTCATAGGGCACCTTGTCCCACTTGGGCCCGCCCACTGCGCCGAAGATCACCGCATCGGCGGCGAGCGCCTTCTGCATGTCCTCTTCGGAGATGGCGACGCCATACTTGTCATAGGCACAGCCGCCGACCAGCCCGCTGTCGAGCTCGAAATCGGTCTCGCCCTGGCTGTTGAGCCAGGCGATGACCTTCTCGACTTCCTTCATGATCTCGGTGCCGATGCCGTCGCCGGGCAGCAGGAAGAGTTTGTGGGCCATGGTCATTGCCTCTGAGCTTGATCTGGCTGCTATCTAGCGAGTGCGGCGGGCGAGCGAAAGTCCATTCTGGCCCGGCGGGTACGCGGCGTTACAGCCGCTTGGCGAGGAAATAGCGGCTCGAGCCGCGCGGGTGCTCGCCGATCTCGCCCACCACCGAGAAGCCCAGCCGCTCGTAGAACGGCCGCGCCTGGAACGAGAAGGTGTCGAGCCACATGCCGACAAGGCCGCGCTGCCGGGCCCAGGCCTCCGCTTGCGCAATCAGCCGGCCGCCGATCCCCTGTCCCTGCCGGTCGAGCGGCACCGCGACATACTGGATGAACAGCCAGTCGAACAGCACATAGCCGTAGAGCCCGCCATGCACCGGCGCATCGGGGCTGTCGCGCAGCAGGATGGCGTAGGGCTGGTAGCCGGCGTCGCGACCGGCCGCCGTCTCGCTCTCGACCAGCGCCGCTAGCACCGCGTCGACATCGGCGGCGGTCGGCTCGAGCTTTTCCTCGAAATGCACCATCAGCCCTGGTGCGCGCCCATCCGGGCCGTCACCTCGATCTCGACCTTCATCGCCGGCTCCATCAGCCCGGTGATCAGCATGGTAGCCGCCGGGCGGATGGTGCCAAACACCTCGCCGAACACCGGGGTCAGCGCCGCGACATCGACGCGGTCGGCGATGTAGTAGCGCACCCGCACCACGTCCTTGAGGCTGGCGCCGACTTCCTCGAGCACATGCGCAATGGTCCTCAGCGCATTGCGCGCCTGGCTCGCGGCGTCGGCGGGCATCGCCATGGTCTCGTAGTCATAGCCGGTGGTGCCGGAGACATAGACCATGTTGCCGTCGACCAGCGCGCGCGAGTAGCCGATGGTCTTTTCGAACGGCGAGCCCGAAGAGATATGGATGACCATGGCCCGGCCCTCAGAGCCAGGGCCGGCTTTCGCTCATCTTGCCTTCGAAGCTCGAAATCGCCGGGTCGGCCTTCAGCGTCGCCGCGATGTCGTCCAGCCCCTCGAGCAGGGTGTGCTTGCGGGCCGGGTCGATGTCGAAATGGATGGTGCCGCCATCGGGGCCCTTTATGGTCTGGGCCTCGAGGTCGACGGTCAGCGTCGCATTGGCACCGCGCTCGGCATCGTCGAGCAGCAGCGCCAGCTGCTCGGGCGTCACCTTGATCGGCAGGATGCCGTTCTTGAAGCAGTTATTGTAGAAGATGTCGGCAAAGCTGGTGGAGATCACGCAGCGCACGCCGAAATCGAGCAGGGCCCAGGGCGCATGCTCGCGCGACGAGCCGCAGCCGAAATTGTCGCCGGCAACGATGATCTTGGCCTCGCGATAGCCCGGCTTGTTCAGCACGAAGTCGGGGTTCTCGCTGCCGTCTTCCTTGTAGCGCATCTCTGAGAACAGCGCGGTGCCGAGCCCGGTGCGCTTGATGGTCTTCAGATACTGCTTGGGGATGATCATGTCGGTGTCGATGTTGATGATCGGCAGCGGCGCGGCGACACCCGTCAGGCTGGTGAACTTGTCCATGGCAAACCCCGGGGCAGATTTCGCGGAAACAGCGACGGGCTTTTTCTGGCGAAATGTGCGAAAAGGACGATAGTCGGTCCGCCGCTTAATGGCGCATCACAAGCCACGGGGTCAAGTGCGGCAACGCGCGACGCGGGGCTTTGCGGGATGAGGGTTCGGGGGAGGTGTGGGGATGAAGATCCTCTTGGTCGCAGACTTGCATTATGCGCTGCCGCAGCTCGACTGGGTGGTGAAGGTCGCCGCCGACTACGACCTCGTGATCATCGCGGGGGACCTGCTCGATATTTCCTCCAGCGTCGATCCCGGCGCGCAGATCGTCGTCGTCCTCGCCTATTTGAGGCGTATCCGGCAAAAGACCCGGCTCCTGGTCTGCTCGGGCAATCACGATCTGGATGTGCTCGGCGCCAATGGCGAGCGCAAGGCCGGCTGGCTGTCGGCGCTCAAGCGCTTTGGCGTTCCGGCCGATGGGGAAACCATCCGCATCGACAACACCGATTTCACCCTCTGCGCCTGGTGGGACGGTCCGAAGACCGTGGCCGAGATCGGCGCGCAGCTCAAGGCGGCCAGCACCGATCGTGCCGAAAACTGGTTCTGGGTCTATCACGCGCCGCCGGCCAATTCGCCGGTCAGCTGGGGTGGCCAGCGCTTCTTTGGCGATGCGCAATTGCTCAGCTGGATCGCCGAATACGCGCCCGGAATGGTGCTCTCGGGCCATGTGCACGAAGCCCCGTTCGCCCGAAACGGCTCCTGGGCCGACCGCATCGGCGACACCTGGCTGTTCAATCCCGGCAAGCAGATCGGCCCCGTGCCGACCAGCATCGCCATCGACACGACAGCCGGCGAAGCCGCCTGGTTCTCGCTGGAAGGCGCCGAAAGCGTCCAGCTGAGCGCCCCGCTCACCCGCCCGGTGCCCCCGCTCTACGCTATGCCCGCCTGGATGGC
>CAYNRZ010000013.1:25779-98827 GCA_964399695.1 uncultured Devosia sp.
GCGCCCCGCTCACCCGCCCGGTGCCCCCGCTCTACGCTATGCCCGCCTGGATGGCACCGCGGGTTGCGGCGGACTGAGGCCTGCATCGGCAGAGATGCTTTGCACGGGCACGGATGTGGCAGTTCCCGCCTTCTCCCCTTGCGGGAGAAGGAGGTCCAGTGACAATCTCCGGAGAAGAGCGTCCTACAGCCGCGGGTCGCTGACGAGCTCTGAGCCGACGCTGACCTTTGGCCGCTGGCGCTGCACCAGCGCTTCCAGCACCTCGTCCACCATGCCGAAATGGTCGTCATGGCCGGCAAATTGCCGCTTCACGTCGGCGAGGTAGGTCGTTGCCTGCTGCAGCCGCCCGGCAAGGATGCAGGCGACATGAAATACGATCTCGGGGTGGCTCTGCATATAGGCCCGCGCGTCGTCGATGCGGAAGGCCACCACGTCGGACGCGGCGCGCACTGTCGCGGTGTGGTCGGCGCCCAGGAACGCCGACATCTCGCCGAACACCGCGCCGGGATCATGGATCTCGGCCACCACCGTGTCGCCGCGCAGCACCTCGATATCACCGCCGGCGAGGATGAACATCCGGTTGGTGCTCGGCCCCTCGGGCAGGATCACCTCGCCCGCCGCGAAGCGCTGCTCAGGCAGCTCGTCGCAATAGGACAAAATCGAACGGAGCGAAACGCCAACATCCATCGCGGCACCAAAGGTTCAAAACAGCGGGTGACGGGACGATGACACAGCTGGGGCAGGGGGTCAAAGCGGGCTGTCGACTAAGCCGCCAGACTCGTCCCCACCGCAACCCCGAGCATCAAGTTCAGGTTCTGCACCGCGGCGCCCGAGGCGCCCTTGCCGAGGTTGTCGTAGACCGCCATCAGCACCGCCTGGCCGCGCGCGTCGTTGGAGAAGACGTACAGCTGCATGCGGTTGGTGTTGTTGTAGAGCTGGGGGTTCAGCTCGGGCAGCCGCTCGGCCTCGGTGAAGGGCGCGACTTCGACGAAGCTGTCCTTGATCGAGCCATAGTGGTCGGCAATGGCAGCGTGGAGGTCCTTGCCGGTCGTCCCCGCCTGCAACTGGTCGAGGAATAGCGGCACCATGGTGATCATGCCCTGGGCGAAATCGCCGACCACCGGGGTGAACAGCGGCGTGCGCTTCAGCCGGCCATAGGTCTGCATTTCGGGCAGGTGCTTGTGCTTGAACGTGAGGCCATAGGGCATGAAGGCGTTGGCGCTGTCGCCGGCCTTCACATAGTCCTCGATCATGGTCCGGCCGCCGCCGGAATAGCCGGTGATGCCATTGACGCTGAGCGGCAGCGCGGCCGGCAGGATGCCGGCCTCGACCAGCGGCCGCACCGTGGCGATGACGCCCTGCGGCCAGCAGCCGGGGTTGGTGAGCCGCCTGGCGCTGGCAATGGCGCCCGCCTGCGCCTTGTCCATTTCGGCAAAGCCATAGGTCCAGCCCTCGGCAACACGGAACGCCGAGGAGGCGTCGATCACCCGGGTGGTGTCGTTCTCGATCAGCGACACGCTTTCCTTGGCGGCATCGTCGGGCAGGCAGAGGATCGCCACATCGGCGGCGTTCAGCAGCCGCTGGCGCTCGGCAAGGTCCTTGCGCTTGTCGGGATCGATCGAGATCACCTCGAGGTCGCGCCGCCCGGCCAGACGGTCACGGATCTGCAAGCCGGTGGTGCCGGCTTCGCCGTCGATGAAAATCTTCGCGACCATGCTACGGCCTCCTCGGGACAACCCGCGGCTCATATAGGCGATAAGTCGCCGGGGGCAAAGATGTTGCCTCGGCGCTTCTGCTCAGCTCTGCGGGGTCAACCCGGTATATGCGCGTCCGCTACGCCGCGCAGCCAGTAGCCGCTGGCCCTGATCGCTTCGAGCGGTAAGCCGCGGTCCTCGACCAGATGGGTGCGCAGCAGTTTCACCACGCCACCCTCGGCGGCGATGAAGCTGTGCCCGGCGCCGGCCGGCAGCGCCAGTCCGGACAGGGCCGAGAGCAGCCGCTCCGGGTCGCCGGCTTCGGCCCCATCGCGGGTGATCCAGTGCAGGTCCAGTTCAGCCGCCGTCGGCAGTGGCTGGCGTTCGGCGTCGTCGGCGATCTCGACCAGCGCGATGGCCTGCGCGCCGGCGGGCAGCTCCGCCAGCCGCCGGGCAATGGCCGGCAGTCCGGTCTCGTCGCCAATCAGCAGGTACCAGTCGTAGTTGGTGGGCACCAAGAGCGAGCCGCGCGGGCCGCCGATGACCAGCTGCTGGCCAACCTCAGCCTGCGCTGCCCAACTCGAGGCGGGGCCGTCGCCATGCAGCACGAAGTCGATGTCGAGCGTCTGTGCCACCGGGTCATGGTTTCGGGGGGTATAGTCGCGCATGGCTGGCCGCGGCCGGTCGGCAGGAAACTGCACCCCGTCCGGTCCGGCAATTGGCAGCACCGGCGGCTGGCCGGGCTCGGGAAAGAACACCTTGATGTGGTCGGCGTGGCCGGGGCTGGTGAAGCCGGCCAGCTGCTCCCCGGCCAGCGTGATCCGGCGCATGCGCGGGGTGATATCGGTCACTGCCACAACGTCGAGGAGGCGGATGCGGGTCTCGTGGCGAACGCGGACCGGGCTGCGGTCCAGGGGGGTGGTCATGGTGAGCATTAAATCCTGATATGTGCACTCATAATAATAGCGCGGCCTCGGTGTGGCAAGCCGCCGGTGGTCCGAGGCTGTTCAAGCCGGGGGCGTCCGGGTTAAGCAGGCGGTCACAACCCATCGGGAGGACCGACATGACCCCGCACAACCATGCCAAGCCCGGCGACTATGCCGAGGCGGTGCTGCTGCCGGGCGATCCCTTGCGCGCCAAGTGGATCGCCGAGAACTTCTTTGAGGACGCCCGCCTCGTCAATTCGGTGCGCAACTGCCTCGGCTATACCGGCACCTGGAAGGGCAAGCCGGTTTCCGTGCAGGCCACCGGCATGGGCCAGCCGTCGCTCTCGATCTACGTGCACGAGCTGATCAATGTCTATGGCACGAAGAAACTGCTGCGCGTCGGCACCTGCGGCGGGCTCAACGCCAAGGTGAAGGTGCGCGACCTGATCATCGCCCAGGGCGCCACCACCGACAGCGCCATCGTGCGCGACGCGTTCACCCCCTTCAACTTCGCGCCGCTGGCCGATTTCGGTCTTCTCAGGAAAAGCGTCGAGCTGGCCGAGGCGGCCGGGCTCAATGCGCATGTCGGCAATATGCTCAGCTCCGACATCTTCTACCATCTTGCCCCCGGCCTCGAGGGCTATGGCAAACTGCCGGCGCATGGGATTCTGGGCGTCGAGATGGAGGCGGCCGCGCTCTACATGCTCGCCGCCCGTTTCGGCGTGCGCGCAGTTGCCATCTGCACCATGACCGATTGCCTGATCACCCATGCCGAACTCAGCGCCGACGAACGGCAGAGTTCGCTCAAGGAGATGATCACTTTGGCGCTCGACACCGCCATTGCCAACTGAAACCACGCATGGATGAACGGATCGTCAGGGTCCGTTCATCTTCATGGCAAATGTGGCGCGATGCCCGGTTTTCGCCACGTTCTTTTTTGCTAAAGCATTGAAATTGAACATAATCTGGTCGCCGGACACGCCCCGCGTCAATCCGTCGCCCTCTGCAGATATTGGAACCTGCGGTGACCTCCCCACGTTAACGAGTAGTAGGGGAGGACAGCATGCATACACACACGCTAACACGGCACCGCGACATCCAGGACTGGGTTGTGGCCCGCAAGGGTCAGCCCGCCATCCGGCGGGTGCTCGACCCGTTCGGTCAGCCCAATGCCAGCCTGGACCTGGCGTTTGGTCATGACCACGCACCACCCGAGCGGCCCAGTGTCGACAGCGGCATGAGCCCGTGCTCGTGGAGCGCCTGGCTCGCCGAACTCGATCGGCAGCGGCTGGCGCTCAAGGTCGCCGACGGCAAGGTCCCGGTGTACGAGTTCGTGCCGCGCGGCCGCCAGAACTAGTTCTGGCGCAGCAGGGACGAGCCGGCCAGCGGATGCTGGGGCATTGAATCCGCATCGTTTTCCGCGGCGGTACAAACCCTGTCGCGTCCGCCGCGTTTGGCCGCGTAGAGCGCTGCATCGGCCCGTCGCCTGAGGTCGGCTAGGCTCTCCTTGCGGTCATATTCCGCCACCCCAAAGCTGCCGCTGCAGCGGTGATGTGACGGCAGGTCCGGGATCGCCATCCGGCGGAACCCGGTGCGCGCCGTCTCGGCAAACAGCCGCCCCGCTGCCAGGTTCGCCCCCGGCAACAGCACGGCGAACTCCTCGCCGCCCACCCGCGCCACCACCGCGCCGGGCGGCGCGACCTGTCGCAGCAGCCCGGCAAAGGCGGCAATCACCGCATCGCCGCTATGGTGCCCGAAGTTGTCGTTGATCTGCTTGAAGGCATCCAGGTCGGCGAGGACAAAGGTCGCCGGCACGCCCGTCTGTGCACTGGCCGCGAGGGCGGGCAGGGCGCGCAACTCGAAGCCGCGGCGGTTGTAAAGCCCTGAAAGCATGTCGGTTTCAGAGTTGGCCGTCAGTTCCACCAGCATGTCGCGGACGAGGATCATCAGCATCAGCAGCCCGGTCGCCACCTGCAGCACCGCCCCCAGCGACTGCGACAGCAGGGCGTAACTCGTCACCATGTACTCGGCCGCCGTCGCACCCGGGCCGCCGGTCAGCAGGGCAAGGAATGGCTTGGACAGGAACTGCAGGGCGCTGAGGGTGAACAGGATCATCAGTCCCAGATCGACGGGCTGGCGTCTGTGTGACCGCAGAACCAGGGCACCGGCGATCAGTTGCATCAGCGCATAGGGCGCCTGGTACAGCATCATCCGGGCCAGCGCCTCGCGCTCCAGCCGGTAGCCGTACCAGTTGCCGACCAGCGACACGGCCACCAGCCCGCCCAGCAGCAGCCAGGGCACGTCCTGTCGATAGCGCCGTGCGACACCGATGGTGATGGCGGTCGTTGCGCCGAGAAAGGCCCCGAAATTCAGGACATAGACGAGCGCCGGGTCGCCCTTCAGGGGCACAAGGAACTCGCTGAGCACGTAGACGATGCCGAACACATAGGCGAGGGAGAACCAGCCGGCGACGCGGTCCGAGCGGTTGTTGACGGCCGTGAGCAGGAACGCCAGCGCGAAAAGCGCGGCGATAAAGAGATTTATGGCGAGGATGTAGCTCGCGCCGCCCATGGCTGTGTCTGCGTCCCTTCAAGCCCCTCAACATAGGCGTGGCTCGGAGAAGAACAGGTTAACTTCCGGTCGCTTTGTTTTGAGCATTTGCTGTGGCAGCGCGCCGCATTGGAGTGGGGGCGCAGCAACCCCATTTGATGTTGTGGGCAGGCGCGCTAGTCTGGCGCATCACGGGAGAGGCATATGCCACAGATTCTGACCAAGCATGACGAAATCCGCCAATGGGCCATCGCCCGCGCCGGCAACCCGGCGATCGAGGACCGCGCCAGCGGGATCGGCGGCCCGCCAATCCTCAGGATCGTCTTTGATCAGTATGCGCTCAATGCCGGTGAGAACCAGTATGGCGACCGTCCGGGCGGTCTGGATCTGGTCGACTGGGAGGAGTGGTTCACCGAACTCGAGGCCCAGAAGCTGGCGCTGATGGTCGAAGACGAGAAGCCCGGCGTTCTGGACACTTATTTCGAGTTTGTCGCAGCGCCGAAGTAAGCTTCAGCCTTCGCGCTCGGCTTCCGCCTCCAGCGCTTCCATGTCCTCGTCGGAAAAGCCGAAATGGTGCCCGATCTCGTGCACCAGCACATGGGTGACAATCTCGCCCAGCGTCTCGCCGTCGTCGCTTTCGGCCCAGAAGTCGAGGATGGGGCGGCGATAGAGCCAGATGCGATTGGGCAATTGCCCGGTCGCGGGGTTGACGCCGCCTTGCGGCAGGCCGATGCCGTGGAACAGTCCCAGGATATCGAACTCGCTCTCGAGTTCCATCTCCTTGATCGTCGCCTCGTCAGGAAACTCCGAGACGGTAAAGCTCACGTCGCCCACCAGCGCGCGGAACTCGTCCGGCAGGGCCTCGAAGGCCGCAACCGCCATCGCTTCGAAATCATCGAGCGATGGCGCGGTGCGATCGGTCCAGGGGCTCAGTGCCACTCGCGAATATCGACGAAGTGGCCGGCAATCGCGGCCGCTGCCGCCATGGCCGGCGACACCAGATGCGTGCGGCCCTTGAAGCCCTGGCGGCCCTCGAAATTGCGGTTCGAGGTCGAGGCGCAGCGCTCCTGCGGCTTGAGCTTGTCGGGGTTCATGGCAAGGCACATCGAACAGCCCGGCTCGCGCCATTCGAAACCGGCTTCCTTGAAGATCTTGTCGAGGCCTTCGGCCTCGGCCTGATCCTTCACGAGGCCCGAGCCCGGCACCACCATGGCGCTCACGGTCGGTGCCACCTTGCGATCGCCGATCACCGCCGCAGCGGCGCGGAGGTCCTCGATACGGCCATTGGTGCACGAGCCGATGAAAACACGGTCGATGGCGATCTCGGTGATCGGGGTGCCAGGCTTCAGCCCCATATAGTCCAGCGCCCGCCACTTGGACGCGCGCTTGTTCTCGTCGGCAATGTCATCGGGGTTCGGCACCGCGCCGGTCACCGAGATTACGTCCTCGGGCGAGGAGCCCCAGGAGACGATCGGGGGGAGCTTGGCCGCATCGAGCACCACGACCTTGTCGAAATGCGCGTCATCGTCCGATTTCAGCGTCTGCCAGTATTCGAGCGCCATGTCCCAGGCCTTGCCCGTCGGGGCGCGGGGGCGGCCCTTGACGTAGGCGAAGGTCTTTTCGTCCGGCGCGATCAGGCCGGCGCGGGCGCCACCCTCGATGGTCATGTTGCAGATGGTCATCCGGCCTTCCATCGACAGCGAACGGATGGCCTCGCCAGCGAACTCGATGACGTGGCCGGTGCCGCCGGCGGTGCCGATCTCGCCGATGATGGCCAGGATGATGTCCTTGGCGGTGACGCCTTCCGGCAGCTGGCCGTCGACACGCACCAGCATGTTCTTGGCCTTCTGCTGCAGCAGCGTCTGCGTCGCCAGCACGTGCTCCACTTCGGATGTGCCGATGCCGTGGGCCAGCGCCCCGAACGCGCCATGCGTCGAAGTATGGCTGTCGCCACAGACGATGGTCATGCCGGGGAGCGTGAAACCCTGCTCGGGCCCGACGATGTGCACGATCCCCTGCCGCTTGTCGAAGGGGTCGTAATATTCGATGCCGAAGTCGCGGGTGTTCTCGGCCAGCGTCTCGATCTGGATGGCGCTTTCCGGGTCCGGATTGGGGAGGCTGCGGTCGGTGGTGGGCACATTGTGGTCGACCACAGCGAGCGTCCGCTCGGGATGGCGCACCTTGCGATTGTTGAGGCGCAGACCCTCGAACGCCTGCGGGCTCGTCACCTCGTGGACCAGGTGGCGGTCAATGTAAATAAGGCTGGTCCCATCCTCGTTGTTGGTCACAAGGTGATCGTCCCAGATCTTATCGTACAGGGTTCTGCCGGCCATTTTTGTCGGAGGTTCCACTCGGAGGTTAACGGAGTAACGGGGCGTTCTATGCCCCGCTGGCATGTCAGGTCAAGATTGGCGCTCAGCTTGCCGGCGGCAAGGGGGCGCCCACCTCGCTGCGCAGCCGTAGCACGGCAAGAATGCCGAACAAGCTCGGGTCGATGCCGATGCGACGGATGGCAAAGATGCTGATGGCGATCTGGGCGACGGCGCGGGCTCCGGCATTGACGATGGCTGCGCCGAGTATTCCAAAGACCGGGATCACCGCGATGGCGATGACAAGCCCGGCGACCATAATCGCGCCGAACAGCCTGACATAGGCGCGCTCGTGCCCGGTCATCATCAGGACGATGCGCGCCGGTCCGGTGGCTGCGTCGAACAACAGGCCCACCGAGAGCACGATCAGCACCCAGTAGGCGGCGTCGGCATGGTCGCCAAACAGCGCGAGGATCGGGCCACCGAACGTGACGAACAACGCGAATACCGCCAGCGAGAAGATGAAGCCCGCCCAGGCGCACAATGTCGTGACCGCCTGCGCCTTCAGCATCTCGCCGGCATGGTAGTGCCGCGCCAGCATAGGGGCGACCACCAGGGTGATGGCGTACATGAACAGTGTCAGCAGTCCGGCGGTGCGGAACGCGTTGAAATAGAGGCCTGCTTCGACCGGCCCGAGCAGCAGGCCGACAAACACAATGTCGAGATTGAGCGCCGCCGAATCGATCAGCGTTCCGATCAGGAACCAGCGGCTCGCCCGCCCGCGTTCGCGCCAGTAGCCGGGGACTGCGGCGAAGTCGGTGGTGAGCGACATGGCCTGCCGCCGTGCCGCAAGGGCCTGCAAGCCGAGAGCTGCTCCCAGCACGATGGCCGTCAGCAGCAGTGCCTGCCAGCCCAGCAGGGCCACGCCGGCGATGGCGAGCGCCAGCACAGCACCCGGCGTTGCCAGCCGCCACAGGATGTCGCGCGGCGTCAGCGCAATCCACACCGAGCCCTGGGCCCTGAGCGCCGATGACCAATATTCCGCCAGCGCCATTGGGAGGATCAATACCGCCGCAGCGGCAATATGTCCGGTCGGTCCAAGGCCCAGCAGCTCGCCTGCCAGGGCGACCAGCCCCAGCCCCAGGCCGATGGCCAGGCCGGCGGCCACGGTCAGCGCCCCGCCGGCCCCGAGCGCCGCCTCCGCCCTCGCGAGGTCGCCCTTTCCGGTTTCTTCCGGCCAGTAGCGCAGGATGGCCGTCTGCTGGCCAAGCGAGGCCAGGATCGCCAGCACCGTCGCCAGCGACAGGCCGAAGGCAAACAGGCCATACTCGGCCGCGCCCATGCTGCGCGACAGCAGCACATACATGCCGTAGGTCAGTCCGGCCGTCGCCACCTTGATGGCGAGCGACACCAGGGACCGGCTAAGGCCGGTCCTGAGCAGAGCGCGCAGGTCGTTGAGGGGCTTGTCCATCAGGTGTCACCGGAGCTTCGCGCCAATATGGCAGCACAAGCGCTGACAAGCCCTTACCGTGATGCGGCAAGCTCTCGACAAGTCGCAGCGCTGGACGCAGACTCATCGGGCGCTTGGGGGAGAGAGGGCGGCCATGACGGATCTTGAGCCGATCGATGCGCGTGCCGGGTTGCTGGCGCGCGCCGAAACGTTGTTCGGCAGCGAGCCGAGTTTCGCGCGGTTCTTGCGTGCACTGGTGCTCGCTACCGACCCGGCTGATCTCGAGGGCCTCAATGTCGATCTGGGCGAGGCGCGTTTCCGCCGCACTTTCGGGCGGCTGGGCAAGCGGGAACTGGCCGCCTTCAGCGTGCATGTGTTCGGTTCGGAAGCCGCGGGCCAGCCCGACATCATCGAGGCTTTCTCGGCCGACATGCCGTTCCTCGTCGACAGCGTGCTTGCCGCCATCCGGGCCTTTGGCGGCCAGATCCGCCTCCTCGCGCATCCCGTGCTGCATTTCGATCCGGGCACGTTCCGGGTTCTCGATACGCCGATCCCCGGCAGCCGGCCCGAAAGCGTGCTGCACATCGAGATCGAGCCGATCGCCGATGCCGGCGTGCGCGAGCGTCTGAAGGCCGAGATCGAGCAGACGCTCACCGATGTCGGGCGGGCCGTTGCTGGCTGGCGTCCGATGCTCGAACGGGTGCGCCGCGTCATTGAGGACTGGCGACAGGTCCCGCCCGGCGCCCCTGCGCCGCTCATCGCCGAAGCCGTGCAGTTCCTTGGCTGGCTGGCGGAACACAATTTCACCTTCCTCGGCATGCGCGACTATCGCGTCGAAGGTGAAGGCCCTGCCGCGGTGCTGGTGCCGGTCACCGACAGCGAACTGGGTATCCTCGAGGACCCGAACCTCAGGTTCCTCCGGTCTGGGTCGCAGTTCGTCGAGATGACGCCGCAGCATGTGGCGTTTCTCGCCGAGCCGGCTCCGGTGATCGTTTCCAAGGCCAATATCCGCTCGCGCGTCCACCGGCGCAGCTACATGGACTATATCGGGGTCAAGTTGTTTGACGCCGAGGGCAAGACCGCCGGAGAGCTGCGCATTCTGGGGCTCTTCACCTCGATGTCGCTGGCAACGCCCAACAGCGAGGTGCCGCTGGTGCGGCGCAAGCTCGCCGCGGTGCTCAAGCGCGCCGGCCACGATCCGCAGGGTCATGCCGGCAAGGCGCTGATGAACGTGCTCGACACCTATCCGCGCGACGAGCTGTTCCAGATCGACGATGCCCAGCTTTTTGCGTTCGCGACCACCATTTCCGGCCTGCTCGACCGCCCGCGAGTGCGTGTGCTGCCACGGGTCGATCGCTTCGGGAATTTCGTCTCCATTCTCGTCTATGTGCCGCGGGACCGCTACGATAGCGATGCCCGCATCAGGATCGGCGCCTATCTTGCCGAGCGCTACCAAGGGCGCCTCTCCACCTGGTATCCGTATTTCCCTGAGGGCGACCTCGTTCGGCTGCATGTCATCATCGGCCGCAATGGCGGGCCGGTGCCCGCGCCCGAGATCGCGGTGCTCGAGGCCGAGATCGCCGAGCTGATCCGCAGCTTTGCCGACCGGCTGGTGGCGATCGCGCCATCGCGTCAGTCGATCCTCGACTATCTCAATGCCTTCCCTGGTGCCTATCAGGCGCAGTATCCGGCCGAGGTGGCGCTGGCTGACATCGCCATCATCAAGGGGCTGGCCGATGACGGGGGCCCGGCGCTGCAGCTCACCGGGCATCCCGAGTCCGGGCGCTATGGCCTGCGCATTCTCAGGCGCGGCGGCCCGGTGCCGCTGTCCGAGCGCGTGCCGATGCTGGAGAATTTCGGCTTTTCCGTCATCGACGAGGACAGCTACGAGCTCACCCCGTTGGGAAGCGCTGCTGTCAGCCTGCATGACATGCAACTGGCTGCCAGCGGCCTTGCGCGGCTTGACGAGCGTGGGCTCGGCCAGCGCATCGAGAACGCCATCCTCGCGGTTTGGGCCGGTGAGGCGGAGAACGATCCGCTCAACCAGCTGACCAGCCGTGCGGGGCTCGGCTGGACAGATGTCGAGCTGCTGCGCGCCCTGGTGCGCTACCTCAGGCTTGTCGGTCTCGCATTCTCGCGCGACTACCTGATGGCGGTGCTGGTCAAGCTGCCCGAGGTGGCGCGGGCCCTCGTCAGCCTGTTCCACGCTCGGCTCGATCCCGGCTTTGCCGGGGTGCGCGACCGGGCCGAGACGGCGGCGCGCGAGGCGGTGCTGGCCGCAGCCGAACAGACGCCGTCCATCGACGAAGACCTGATCCTCCGGCGCCTCCTCAATCTTGTCGAGGGCGCGGTGCGCACCAATGCCTATCAGCGGGCCGCCGACGGCAGCCGCCGGCCGGCGCTGGCCATCAAGTTCGACTGCTCAAAGCTCGATGGCCTGCCGGCGCCGCGGCCATTCCGCGAGATCTTTGTCTATTCCCCGCGCGTCGAGGGTCTGCATCTGCGCTTCGGGCCGGTGGCCCGTGGCGGGCTGCGCTGGTCGGACCGGCCGGAGGATTTCCGCACCGAGGTGCTGGGGCTGGTGAAAGCCCAGCAGGTCAAGAACGCCATCATCGTGCCGGTCGGCGCCAAGGGCGCCTTCGTTCCACGCCACCTGCCCAAGGGTGATCGGGAGGCGGTGCTGGCCGAAGGCACCGCCGCCTACAAGATTTTCGTCTCCAGCCTGCTCGACCTCACCGACAATCTCGAGGTTGACGCCATCGTGCCGCCCCCCGATACGCTGAGGTTGGATACCGACGATCCCTATCTGGTGGTCGCCGCCGACAAGGGCACCGCGAGCTTTTCCGACACCGCCAACGCCATAGCGAAGAGCCGGGGCTTCTGGCTGGGCGATGCTTTCGCCTCGGGCGGTTCGGTCGGCTATGACCACAAGAAGATGGGCATCACGGCCCGCGGCGGCTGGGAAGCGGTGAAACGGCATTTCCGCGAGCTCGACCGCGACATCCAGGCCTCGGCCTTCACCGCCGTCGGCGTCGGCGACATGAGCGGCGACGTGTTCGGCAATGCCATGCTGCTGTCGCCGCAGCTGCGGCTCGTCGCCGCCTTCGATCATCGCGACATCTTCATCGATCCCGACCCCGATCCCACCGTCAGCCTCGCCGAGCGGGCCCGGCTGTTCAAGCTGCCGCGTTCGAGCTGGCAGGACTACAATCCGGCGCTGCTGTCGAAGGGTGGAGGCATCTATTCGCGCAGCCTGAAGACCGTGGCGCTGTTCGCCGAGGCGCGACGCCTGCTCGGGCTTGGCAGCGAGGCGGTATCGCCCGCCGACGTCATCCGCGCCATCCTCAGGGCCGAAGTCGACCTCGTCTGGTTCGGCGGCATCGGCACCTATGTGCGCGCCACGACCGAGACCGACGCCCAGGCGGGCGACAAGGCCAACGACGCCGTGCGCATCACCGGCCGCGACATCCGTGCCAAGGTGGTGGGCGAGGGTGCCAATCTGGCAGTCACACAGCTGGGCCGCATCGAATATGCGCTTAATGGCGGGCGCATCAACACCGATGCCATCGACAATTCGGCTGGGGTGAATTCCTCCGACCTCGAGGTCAATATCAAGATTGCGCTCGGCCCCTTGGTCCGCTCCGGACAGCTCACCGAGCAGGTGCGCAACGAGTTCCTGCCCTCGATGACCGGCGAGGTAGCGGCGCTATGCCTCCGCAACAACTACCTGCAGTCACTGGCGCTGTCGCTTGATGAGGCGCGCGGCGTCTCGGCGCTTGCCGAACATCGGTCCCTCATCTCGGCGCTGGAGGATGATGCGGGGCTGGTGCGCAGCGTCGAATTCTTGCCCGATGATGCGATGCTGGCTGCCCGAGCGGGGGCAGGCAAGGGTCTGGTGCGTCCCGAGCTGGCCGTGCTGCTCGCCTATGCCAAGAACGCCGCCAAGGCCGCACTGGTCACCACCAGCGTGCCCGATGACCCCTATCTGGGCAAGGAGCTCTACCGCTACTTCCCGCCGCGGCTGGTCGAGACCTTTGGCCCCAGCATCGATGCGCATCGGCTGCGGCGCGAGGTCATCGCCACCGTCCTCGCCAACACCATGATGAACCGCGGCGGCGCGGCGTTCGTCAACGAGATGGCGCTCGCCACGCGCGCCGATATCGGGGCCATCGCGGGGGCATATGCCGTCGCGCGCGACGTCTATGGTCTCACCGGGCTCAATGCCGAGATCGACGCGCTTGACGGCGACGTTCCGGGCACCACCCAGCTGATGCTCTATGCAGAGCTGCAGGCACTGGTGCGTCGCGAGACACTGTGGTTCTTGCGAAACGGCAATTTCGAGGCTGGCCTCGCGCCGCTCGTTGGCCGCTATGCCGCCGGTGTCGAGGAGGTGCGCGGGCTGCTGGGCGGCTTGCTCGGGCCCTATCTCGAAGTCGAGATCGCCGCCCGCGCCCGCCGCTATGAGGCGGCCGGGGTGGCGCGGCCCCTCGCGCGGCGTTTCGCCGAACTCGGGGTGCTATCATTTGCGACCGATGTGGTGCTCGTCGCCGATCGCGCCGGGGCCAGCGTTGCAGATGCCGCCGTAGCGCTGTTCGGCATTCTCGGCCGGTTCGGGCTTGCCGCCGTGCTCGATGCCGCTTCGGCGCTGGTCCTCGTCGATCCGTTCGACCGGATGGCGCTTGACCGGGCGTTGGCCAACCTGATGCGGGCCCAACGCGACCTTGCAGCCGATGTGCTGGCTGCCGGAACCGGTGCCGCCGCCGCCCGCCTCGCCGCCTGGGAAGCTGCCCGCCCGGACGCTGTCGCCCGCGCCGCCGAGGGCGTCAGCCAACTCACCGAGGGCGGACTAACGGTCTCCCGCCTTTCGGTCGCGGCGGGTCTCCTCGCCGACTTGGCGCGGGAAACTTGAGACCGGCTAGTGCCGGAAGTGCCGCATGCCGGTGAAGACCATGGCGATCCCGGCCTCGTCGGCGGCGGCGATGACCTTGTCGTCATTGACCGAGCCGCCCGGCTGGATCACCGCAGTCGCCCCGGCTTCCACGGCGGCCAGCATGCCATCGGGGAACGGGAAGAACGCGTCGGAAGCCACCACCGAGCCCTTGGTCAACGCGCCCTCGATCCCGGCAGCTTCGGCGGCGTCGATGGCCTTGCGGTGCGCCACGCGCGAGGAGTCGAGCCGGCTCATCTGACCGGCGCCAATGCCGACAGTGGCGCCGTCCCTCGCATAGATGATGGCATTCGACTTGACGTGCTTGGCCACCTTCATGGCCACCTTGAGGTCGCGGATCTCGGCCTCGGTCGGCTGCTTTTTCGTTACGACCTTGAACTCGGTATCGTCGACATTGCGGTTGTCCCGCGACTGCACCAGCAGGCCGCCGGCCAGTGACTTGACGACCAGCCCGTCGGCCTTGACGTCCGGCAGCCCACCGGTCAGCAGCAGCCGCAGGTTCTTCTTGGCCTTGATGATCTCGATGGCATCGTCGTCGGCCTCGGGCGCGACGATCACTTCGGTGAAGATCTTCACCATCTCCTCGGCCGTCTCGCGGTCGATCCGGCGGTTCAGCGCCACAATGCCGCCAAAGGCGCTGGTCGGGTCGGTGCGCAGCGCCAGCCGGTAGGCCTCGGCCAGCGTCGCGCCCAGCGCGAAACCGCAGGGGTTGGCATGCTTGATGATGGCAACCGCCGCCGTCTCGGCGGGGTCGAACTCGGCCACCAGCTCGATCGCCGCATCGGTGTCGTTGAGGTTATTGTAGCTCAGCTCCTTGCCCTGCAGCTGCGTCGCCGTCGCTACGCCCGGCCGGCTGTCGCCGGTGGTGTAGAAGGCTGCCCACTGGTGCGGGTTCTCGCCATAGCGCATCACCTGCTTCAGGCTGCCGGCAAAGCTGCGATAGGGGAGTTCCGGGTAGTCGATCGCCTTGGCGAACCAGCCCGAGATCACCGCGTCATAGGCGGCGGTCCGGGCGTAGGCTTTGGCGGCAAGCCGCTGGCGGACGTCATAGGGCACGCCGCCATCGCGCTGGATATGCCCCAGTATCATCTCGTAGTCGGCGGGGTCGACGACCACGGTGACATAGGCATGGTTCTTGGCCGCCGAGCGGATCATGGCCGGCCCACCAATGTCGATGTTCTCGATGGTTTCGGCGTAGCTCGCGCCCTTGGCGATGGTAGCCTCGAACGGATAGAGGTTGACCACCACGAGGTCGATGGCGCCGATCTGGTGTTCGTCCATCGAGGCCTTGTGGCCGGTATCGTCGCGTACCGCGAGCAGGCCGCCGTGCACCTTGGGGTGCAGCGTCTTCACCCGCCCGTCCATCATCTCGGGAAAGCCGGTGAGGTCGGAGATATCGCGCACCGCGGCGCCTGTCTCGGCAATCAGCTTGGCCGTGCCGCCGGTCGAAACCAGCTCGACACCCATCCCGGCCAGCGCCTTGGCAAAGTCTTCCATCCCCGACTTGTCGAAGACACTGAGCAGGGCGCGCTTGATGGGAATGATGGTGCTGGACATGAGGGCTCCTTAGGTTCGAAAGGGGGCCCAGGCGAGCGGCAGCTGCGTTCGCGTTCCCCGATGGTGTCCCATCTCTTCTCGCCAGTCGCGCGAACGATGGCCTTATTGCAGGATTGGCCGGGCTTGAAAAGTGCCCTGTCAGCCTTCTTCCTTGGTGAAGATCCAGTGGATCTCGCCGGCCTGCGCCACCGGCACTTCCAGCACGATCTGCTGGGTGCGGTGGAAGCCGAAATAGGCGGATTGCCGGACGCTGTCCTCAGTCCGCATGGTCGCGCCTTCCCACAGGAAGGTCCAGCTGGCGCCCGAGCCCAGGCGCAGGCGAACGAGGTCGTCATGCGGCTCAACGCTGGTCTGTGGCGCGAGGTGGAAGCGCACCACCATGGTGCCCGAGGCGCGCGGGCGATGGCGGATCAGTTTGTCCTGCCCAACCAGGGTCTTGCCGTCCGTGAGCAGCGAAAGCTGCCGCTCGATCGACACGCCAAAGCGCTCGGCATAGCCGTGACAGCGCATGACGATGCTGGCCTCGGCGGCGTCGACCTCGAGCTCCGCCGGGCGGCCCAACTGCAGCACACGGCCAGCGAAGGGGCCGGATTCGGGCAGGGCGGCGGCCGACATCGAGTCGATGGTTGGCGCCGAATGCGCGATGCCTTGCCGGAAGACCTCTGCCTCGGCATAGCCGGAGGGCGCCGGGCCGCAATTGCACACGATCAGGTCGCGGCCGTGGCTGAACTCGAAGGCCAGGTCCGCCGCATGGGCCTTGGCGGCGAATTGCGGTGGCGGCACCAGCCCGGAATCCGCAACGACAATGGTTTCGCCGGCGATCAGCCGGCCGTAGCCGCCGGTGCTTCGCGTCTCGCGCGCCCGCACCGGGCTCTGGGCTTGCACGGCGACAATGATGTCGTGCGGCAACTGCCCGGTGCCGTTGAAGTAGCCCGGCTCGCCGGTCCCCAGCGACACCGCGTCCAGTGCCCCATGCATGCGATCTGTCGCCTTGCCGAGTTCCAGCGCCTGCTGCTCGAAGTCGCGCTGCAACGCCAGCCGGATGGTGTCGAGTTCCACCAGCAATTGCAGCTGGATGCGGGCCGAGCGGCTCAGGTGCAGGCCATCGGCGTCGAACTGCCGGTCGATCAGCCGCTGCATGGCGGCGATCCGGGCTTCGATCTCGACCCGCGGCGCGTCGCCGCAAAGAGCCACGGCCACGAGAGCAATGGCGACCAACAGCCGATCGGTCGGATCTTCGGCGACCATGCTGCGCAGCCTGAGCGAGGCGACTTGGGTCGAGAGTGCCCGCCCGATCGCGTGCTGCTCCTCCTCGGAGGCGCCCTCCAGCAGGATCTGGTAGTGGCGTAGCCAGTTGAGCACCCGGCGTGCGGTCAGCGATGGCGTCCAGGTGTCGCGGTTGAACTGGCCCTCCCGCTCGATCCAGTCGAGGGTCAGGCGTCGGGCGAAACCGCGCTCGCTGCTGCCGCGGCCATCGCGAAAGTGCCGCAACCAGGAAAAGGTCTGCAGATCATCAAGCCAGTCGGCATGGTCGACATCGAGGTCGAAAGGCGAGTTGCCATGGGTGTCGACAAGCTTGCTGGCCAGCAGGAAGCGGCCCTGCATCATCTCCAGCACCGTCTCGCGATCGGTCGGGCGGAACTCGCTCAGCGCGGCAATCTGGTCGTCATTGGCCGGGCCGGTCCAGGTCCAGCGCACCAGCGGGCTGGTGGCCAGCACATCGGCGGCCGAAAGCAGCGTTCGGCGGGCCAGAAAACGCAGCGAATGTGCCAAATGTAGTCCTCACATCCGTGTTATCGGCGTCCCTGATAGGCGGCGGCGTGTCGATTGCCAAGAGTTTTGGATCGGTCTTGAGCCGGACCAGGCCTCGTCTTGTTCCGGTTCAGGTGGCCTCAGGGCTATCTCCACGCCGCCGAAAACGCGCCACAAAGAAGCCATCCAACGTGCCGCCAGCCTCCCCGGGCACTATCATTCCAGGCCGGGTCCGTACCGTGCCATCGCTACCGACGGCCTCGCGGAGCTCTCCCAGTTCCTCGGGCCGGATCGGATCGCGAACCAGCGTCTTCAGGTTCTGGTCGACCCAGTCGGCCTGGGCTTCTCCTTCTTCAGTCTCCAGCGAGCAGACGCAGTAGACGAGGACTCCGCCCGGATTGAGGCAGGCCGCGGCCGCCGCCAGAAAGCGGCGCTGCAGCGCAACGCGGCTCGCCACCGCCGCCCGGTCGCGGTGCCAGAGCACTTCGGGATGGCGGCGGAACGTGCCCGTGGCCGAGCAGGGCGCATCCAGCAGCACGCCATCGAAGCGCTGTTCAGGTCGATAGGCCAGCCCGTCTGCCACCACCTGTTCGGCGACATAACCCAGCCGCTCGAGATTGGCCGCCAGCCGCGCCATCCGCTCGGCACCCTCATCGAGCGCGGTGACGTGGTAACCGGCCTTGACCAATTGCGCCGTCTTGCCGCCGGGGGCGGCACAGAGGTCGAGCACGCGTGTGCCAGCTGGCACCGTCAGCAGCCGCGCAGGGATCGCCGCCGCTACGTCCTGAACCCACCATCGTCCCTCGGCATAGCCGGGCAGCGCATCCACGGGCCTGTCGCGCAGGTTGACCCTGACGCTGTCGGCGAGCACCGGCGTCGCCCCCAGCGCGTCGATCAGTTCGGGGTCGTCGTCGCGCAGGGTCAGGTCGAGCGGCGCGCCCTCGATCAGGGCAGCGGCCATTTCCTCGACAGCCGCCTCGCCCCAGGTCGCATGCCAACGCGAGCCATATTCGGCAGGGAACAGCGCCTCGTGCGGCAGATGCCTGAGGCTATGCTGCTCGGCCTGCGCACTGCGCAGCACGGCGTTCATCAGCTTGGCGACATGCTGGCTGCGGGTGTCGCGCTTGGCGGCCTCGACGGCAAGGAAGATGGCACTGTGGTCGCCGAGTTCGGGCAGGAACACCAGATGCGCCAGCGCCAGCCGCAACAGCGCTTCGAAGGGTCCGCTTTTCTTGGGGATGCCTCGCTCGAGATAGCGGGCGATCATCAGGTCGATCTGGCCGTGGCGTCGCAGGGCCGTGGTCACCAGCCGGTTGGCGAGGGCCCGGTCGCGGCCATCCTCGATCTCGGATGCTGAAAAGGGAGCGAAGGGCGCCCCCTTCAGCACGTCGCTCAGGCGTTCCGCCGCCAGGAGCCGCATTTTCAGCCCCGGCGGCGTCTTCTGCTTGTTCTTGGTCAAATCAACCCCAGGGTCCGCGTGGTGCGTCCGGGTCCTCGTTAGCGCCGGTTGACGGCACGCGCCAGCCCCCGCCGTGCTGCGAGGGCATGGTCCGGGTCTGTCGCGCGCGGCTACGCGGCTGCATCTCACTGGCAATCTGGCGCAGCTGGGCGATGCGGCTTTCCACTGCGGGGTGAGTGGCGAACAGGTTGTCCATGCGCTGCCCGTTGAGCGGGTTGAAGATATACATGTGGGCCTGCGCCGGGTTGCGCTCGGCCGCCACGTTTACTGTGCGCTGCGCCAGCTGGCTGATCTTGGTCAGCGCCGAGGCCAGTGCCATCGGGTCGCCAGAAATCTCGGCACCGTCCTTGTCCGCCTCATATTCGCGGGTGCGGCTCACGGCCATCTGCACCATCATCGCGGCGATGGGCGCCACGAAGATGGCAATGATCACACCGATCGGGCCAAGCGGGTTGTCGCGCGAATTACCACCGCCGAAGAACAGGCCGAACTGCGCCAGCATCGAGATGGCGCCGGCAAAGGTCGCCGTGATCGTCATGGTCAGCGTGTCGCGGTTGCGGATATGCGCCAGCTCGTGCGCCACCACTGCCGCGACTTCGCGCGGCTCGAGATAGCGCAAGAGGCCCGAAGACACCGCCACTGCGGCGTTCTGCGGGTTGCGCCCGGTAGCGAAGGCGTTGGGCTGGTCGGTTTTGATGATGTAGAGCTTCGGGGTCGGAATGCCGGCGCGCTGCGACAGCTCCGCCACCATGCCGTGCAGTTCCGGCAATTGGCGCGGATCGACCTCGCGGGCGTTCTGCATGCGCAGCACCAGCTTGTCGGAATTCCAGTAGCCGAACAGGTTCGTCACCGCGGCAGCGCCGAGGGCGATCATCATGCCGGACGTGCCGCCGATCAGGTAGCCGACGCCCATGAACAGGGCGGTCATGCCGGCCAGAAGCACCGAAGTTCTGAAAAAGTTGAGCATCGCGGGTAAGTCTTGTACCTCGTGGGTTGGCTGAATTCGACAAATGACATGGGGACCCACAGGGTTCCCGGCAAGGCGGTGAGGCAATGAGCGAGGAAGAATCCGTCCCGGCGGCGACCCAGAAGCCGTTGACCGCGGCGGCGCAGCGGGCGCTGGCGGAAGCCGAAGCGCGGCGCGAAGCGCTCGCAGCGGCCGAACGCAAGGCGCGCCCCGAAAAGGGCGGCCGTGGCGGGCTCGACCCGGTCCGCTATGGCGACTGGGAGATCAAGGGGCTGACGGCGGACTTTTGAACTCCGCCGACACCCTGATGCTCGCGGCATCCGCTAGCGCGGCCGGCTGCGCATCGCCAACCCGTTCGTCTAGGCGATCGGCGCCACGCCGCCGAACAGGCCGATCACCAATCCCTGCACCAAGAGCACCAGCAGCAAGTGGCCGCCGTCGAGGAAGGTCAGGCTCCAGGGCATGTTCTGGTAGCGGTGATTGAGGATCATCGGCGGCATGATGAATCCCACCCACATCAGCGCGCCGACCATCAGGCCATTGGCCACCGCTACCGAACCCAGGAGGTTCAACGTGACCACTGCCAGGACATACGCCATCACGAGTTCGGCAAGGACGCCGAGGACATAGGGCACCGGGCCGGCGTTGAGCTGGTCGCGCGATTTGCCGATCGCGGCCATCCATTGCTTGCCCAGTGTCGAGTACCAGACGGCGCCCACGGCAAAACCGGCGATAGTGGCGACAATCACTGCCAGCCAGTTGACTTCGAAATGCATCGGATCCCCCTCGTTCGCATTGCGACGACCGAGAGACTAGCGCGATTTCGCGCCACTGGGGAGGCGGGGATACCTTTGCTGGAGGCCTCCTAAAGCCCGCCCATCTGGCACAGCAACTTCCACTCGGCATCGGTGACCGGTGATACCGACAGGCGCGACAGCTTGATCAGGGCCATCTCCGACAATTCGGGGGTGGCCTTGATGGTCTCGAGCGTCACGGGCTTGGGCAGCTTCTTCACTGGCACCACGTCGACGCACTCCCACACCACTTCGCCCTTGGCATTGAGCTCGCCGGTCGAGTCCGGGTGGGCCAATGCCACCACCTTGACGATGCCGACGATCTCCTTGCCGATATTGGAGTGGTAGAAGAAGCACTCGTCGCCGAGCTGCATCGCCTTCATGTTGTTGCGCGCCGCGTAGTTGCGGACGCCATGCCACTCCTCCGGCACCCCCTTGGCCACGACATCGTCATAGCTCAGCACATTGGGCTCCGATTTCATTAGCCAGTGCGCCATGGCCCTACTTCTTGGTGTTGTTGATGCCGATCCGGTACGGCTTGATGGTGATCGAGTCGAACACGCCTTCCTGATAGAATGGGTCGGCGCGGAAGGTCGCCTCCGCTTCGGCGAGGTTGTCGGCCTCGATGATGACGATCGAGCCCACCATGCCGCCATGCTCGTCGAGAAACGGGCCGGCCAGCAGCAGCCGGTCGCCGAGCGATTCCAGGTATTTCAGGTGTTCGGGCCGCACGTCGAGGCGGCGGTTCGGCGCGTTGGGCTTGTCATAGGCGACCAGGGCAAAATGCACTTCAGTGTTCCCTCCTCAAAGGCCGGGACATCAGCCCGGCTACGATGTCGTCAATACTGGCGGTGCCGCCGAGCAAGAGGTTTACCGCCTCGATCAGCGGCGCGTCGATCCCCAGCGTCTCGGTCAGTTCGCGCGCCACCGGCGCGGTCGCGACGCCCTCTGCAAGGCCGATCGCTGTCGCCGGCTCATTGCGAGCCAACGCCATGCCGTAGCGATAATTGCGCGATTGCTGCGAGGTGCAGCTCAGTGTGAGATCGCCGAGCCCGGCGAGCCCGACCAGCGTATGCGGCGAGCCGCCCAGCCGGACGACAATGCGGTTGAGTTCGGCGAAAGCCCGGGCAATCAAGGCTGCACGCGCCGATGCGCCGAGTCCGGCGCCCTCCACGGCACCGCAGGCCAGCGCATAGACATTTTTCAGCGCCCCGGCGATCTCGACCCCCAGCCGATCATCGGCGGCGTAGGGGCGGAAGCTCGGGCCGGCGAGCGCCGCCGCGATCAGCGAGGTCGCCTCGGCATCGTCACCGGCGAGCGTTACCGCCGTCGGCCGGCCGGCGGCGACATCGGTTGCAAAGCTCGGACCGCTCAGCACATAGCCGATCGCCTGTGGCACCGTCTCGTGCAGCACTTCGCTCTGGCGCTTGTGGGTTCCCGCCTCCAGCCCCTTGGCGGTCAGCACCACCGGCTTGCCCCCAAGACGTGCCGAATGGGCCTCAAGCGCCCCGCGACTCGCCTGCGCCGGTACAGCGAGGATGAAGAGGTCGGCGTCCGGCAGCCCCGAGCTCGCCTCGATGCTGGCAGCAAGCGGCAGGTCGCCAAGATGGCGACTGTTGCGGTGGTTGGCGGCGATGTCGGCCAGCACTGCGGCGTCGCGCGCAACCAGCGTTACCCTTCGTCCCGCCAAGGCTGCGGCCTGTGCCAGGGCCGTGCCCCAGGCGCCCGCACCGATCACCGCGACATAATCAAGCCGCATCGGGAAGCTCCATGTCGGCGCTGTCGAGCGGCCAGCGGGGCCGGGCGGCAATGTCGAGCGGGCTCGCTGTGCCCAGCGCCAGCCGCTCGGCTCCGGCCCAGGCCACCATCACGCCATTGTCGGTGCAGAGCGGGATCGGCGGGACCACCAGCGTGGCTCCCGCCGCGGCGGCAGCCCCGCGCAGCGCGTCGCCGATCTCGCGGTTCGCCGCTACGCCGCCCGCCACCACCAGTTGCGCCGGCCGGTCCGGGAAACGTGCGATGAAGCGCGCGAGGGCGTCCGCCGCCCGGCGCGACACGATTGTCGCCACGGTGCGCTGGAAGCTGGCGCAGATATCGGCGACATCGGCGTCGGTCAGCGGCGCCAGTTCCTCGGCGGCGAGGCGCACGGCGGTCTTCAACCCGGAGAACGAGAAATCCAGCCGGGCCTCGCGCAGCAACGGCTGCGGGAAGCGAAAGCGGGTCGGGTTGCCGGCCTTGGCAGCCTTTTCGACATTGGGGCCGCCGGGTACGCCGAGACCGAGGAGCTTGGCCACCTTGTCGAACGCCTCGCCCAGCGCGTCATCGATGGTGGTGCCCCAGCGCTCGTAGCGACCGACGCCCTCGACGAGGACGAACTGGCTGTGCCCACCCGACACCAGCAGCATCAGGTACGGAAAGCCGATGCCATCGGTCAGTCGCGCCGTCAGCGCGTGGGCCTCCAGGTGATTGACCGCGACCAGCGGCTTGCCCAGTGCGGCAGACAGTGCCTTGGCGGTGGTCAGCCCGACCAGCACCCCGCCGATCAACCCCGGTCCGGCGGTCGCGGCAATGGCGTCGACTTCGGAGAGTCTCAGACCTGCCTCACGCGCCGCCGCCGCGATGATGTGGTCAAGATGCTCCACATGAGCGCGCGCCGCGATTTCGGGCACCACACCGCCATAGGCGGCATGTTCGGCATACTGGCTGCGCACAATATTGGAGAGGATTTCCCCCTCTGCGTCGCCGCGTCGCCGGACGATGGCGGCGGCGGTTTCGTCGCAGCTGGTTTCGATGCCAAGTGTCGTGAACTCGACGGTCATATCGCGTTTCATGATGGCCACCGCCTTGCCCGCGCCGGACGCGTCGGCTAAGCCGACGCCGGTCCCGCCTTCAGCGCGTTGGCGTACAACAGGACGAGCGGCAAATGCAATCGACGCCCTTTCTGCGCATCGGCACCCGAGGCTCGATGCTGGCCCTGGCTCAGGCGCACCTGACGCGCCGTCTTCTCGCCGAGGCCCATCGGGTTGCCGAGGACCGGATCGAGATCCGTGTCATTTCGACCAGCGGCGACCGCATCACCGATCGCCCGCTCAGCGAGGTCGGCGGCAAGGGCCTGTTCTCCAAGGAGATCGAGGCGGCGCTGGTGAGCGGCGAGGTGGACCTTGGCGTCCATTCCTCCAAGGATCTCGCCTCGCAGCTGCCCGACGGTCTCGTCCTCGCGGCCTTCCTCGAGCGCGAGGACGTGCGCGACGCCTTCGTTTCGCTGAAATACCCGGGGCTCGACGCGTTGCCGCAGGGCGCCAAGTTGGGCTCGTCTTCCATCCGTCGCGCCGCGCAGATGCTCAGGGCCCGGCCCGACCTCGAAATCGTGCCGTTCCGCGGCAATGTCGACACACGGCTCAGCAAGCTCGAAGCCGGCGTCGCCGACGCTACGCTGCTCGCCGCCGCCGGGCTCAACCGGCTGGGCAAGTCCGATCGCATCGCCGCGCTGCTTGATCCGCGCGATTTTCCGCCGGCTCCGGCGCAAGGCGCCATCGGCATCGAGATCCGTGACGATGACGTGCGGACGCGCGATCTCGTCGCCGTGCTCGACCACCCGCGGACGGCCACGGCGATCGCAGCCGAGCGCGGACTGCTCGCAACGCTAGATGGTTCGTGTCGAACACCGATCGGCGCGTTTACCGAATGGAACGGAGCTTTGGTTAGCCTCGTTGCCGAAATCCTCAGTCCCGATGGTCGAGAATGGTATCGTGACAGCGAAACGGGTCCGGCAGCTGACGCCGCCGCCATCGGGGCACGGCTCGGTCGAAAGCTCCTTGCCGCTGCGGGGCCGGATTTCGAGAGGCGATTCAAACAGCAGGACTAAGGCTTGCGCATGCTGGTGACACGTCCGGAGCCCGACGCGACCGAGACCGCCGGCCGGCTCGCGGCGCTCGGCATCGAGCCGGTGAAGCTGCCGCTGCTTCGTTTCGAGGTGCTCGACACCAGCCTGCCCGACCCCAGGGGCTTTGCCGCCATCGCCGTCACCAGCGCCAATGCGCTGAGAGCGCTCGAGCAGCGCGGCGTGTTGTCACGCTATCTTGGTCTGCCGTTGCATGCGGTGGGCGATCGCACCGCGGCGGCGGCACGGGCGCTCGGCTTTGTCGAGGTGCGGAGCGCAGCGGGCTCGTTCGGCGACCTCGTCGAGCAACTCGCCCATGACCGGATCGCGGGCCCGGTGTTCTACCCCTCCGGCCGCGAGATCAGCGGCGATCTCGCCCGCTCGCTTGCCCCCTACGGCAAGATGGTCATCACCACGCCGGTCTATACCATGGCGCCGGCCGAGACGGTCGATCAGAGTGTCGTCGAGCAGATGCGTGCCGGCGCGATCGGCGCGGCGCTGATCTATTCCCGCCGTACCGCGGAGACGTTCGTTCGGCTGGTTTCGCCTACGCTTGTTCCCACGGCCCGAGCCCGGCTCGGCATGCTCTGCCTCAGCGAAGCGGTTGCCGCGCCGCTGATCGATGCCCATTTCGTGCGTATTGCACTTGCCGACCACCCGAGCGAGGAGGCGATGATGGGGCTTGCCTTGTCGTTCGCGCGCGACCACAACGCTTCAGCACCGAGGGGATAGCGACATCATGGCTGACAGAAAGCCCGGCGCCGTTAAGCCGCCCGTCATCGACCTCAAGGCGCGCGAGGCCGGGAGTGGAGCAGCCACTCCGGTTGAGGATACGGCCACGCAGGAACAGGCTGCTGGCGAAAAACCGCAGGAGAGGCCGGCGGACGCGCCGCGATCGGCGCCACCGCCCCGGCCGCAGGCGCGGCTTGCCATGCCATGGAGTGCCATCGCTATCGCCGCCGTCGCCGGTGGCGCTTTCGGCACAGCGCTGACCTATGGCGCCGCCGCATTGTTGCCGCTGCCCGATCGCCGCGCCGAGATCGCCGACCCGGCACCTGAACTCGCAGCGCTCTCGGGCGACATCGGCACGCTTGCGACGCGGCTCGACGCGCTCGAGCAACAGGCGCGCCGGACTCAGGTCAGCCTCGATGCCACCATCACCCAGCTCGATACCGGCCTCCGCACCCTGACGCAGTCGATCGCCGAGGCCAGTACGGCCAGCACCCCCGTCGATCTCGCCCCGCTCCAAGCGCAGATCGCGGCGCTCGAAGACCGGCTCACGGTCACCGCGGCCGGTGCCGGTGGCGGCGACGCCACCGCGCTTGCCGAGACGCTCTCCAAGACCGAGGACGGGCTGGCCGCGGTGACTGCGCAGGTGGCGACCCTCACTCAGCAACTGGCGGCGCAGCAGGCCGCACTGGATACCGCCCGGGCCGCCATCGCCACCCAGAACCAGAGCCTTGGTGACGGTGCGGTTCCGCCCGCCGTGCGCCTGCCCCTGCTGGTTGCCGCTTTCGAAAGCGCGCTCGGCAATGGCCGGCCGTTCGCCGCCGAACTGGCGGCCGTCACTGCGCTCCTGCCCGATCTCGAAGTGCCGCCCGTGGTCGCTGCAGCTGCCGCGACCGGCCTGCCGCGGCCGGACGCGGTGGCCGAAGCCGTGCGCGGTGCCGTGCCGGCCATTCTGGCCGGCCGCGCCGCAGTCGGAACCGGCGATCTCGGGGTGGACGCGCTCGAATGGGTCAAGGGCCTCCTCGCCATCCGCCCGGTCGGCGAGATCGAGGGTGACACGCCCGAAGCCATTGTGTCGCGACTGGAGGCGGCGGCGGATCGGCGTGACTTCGCCTCCGCCGCAAGCCTGCTCTCGGCCCTGCCACCGGCGATGCAGGCAGCGGCCGGTCCGCTGGTGTCCGACATCGGCGCACTGGCGGCGGCGGATCAGTTCGTCACCTCGCTTCGCGTGCGCTCATTGGGGCCGGCAACGTGATCCGTCTCTCCTACTGGATCATTGCGAGCCTCGTCATCACGGCGCTGATCGCCTGGCTGATCAGCCTGCCGGGAACACTGACCATCGAGTTGCTTGGCTATCGCCTGCAGCCGCAGCTGGGCGTCGCTGCCTTCTTCCTCATGGCGGCCATCGGCGTGGTGATCCTGGTTTGGGGCATTGCCAAGCGGATCGTGGCAGCGCCGTACTTTCTCGCGCGGCGCTCGCGTGAACGGCGAAAGGATGCCGGCTATCTGGCGCTATCGGATGGCTTCATTGCGCTGCAGTCGGGTGATGCCGCCCGGGCCCGCCAGCTGGCCCGTGAGGCGCAGACGCATCTGCCGCGCCACCCGGCGGCGCAATTGCTGGAGGCGCGTGCCGATCTTGCCGTCGGCGACATGCATTCGGCCCGCGAGCACTACCGGGCGCTGATCTCCAATCGCAAGACGGCCGTCGCGGCGCTGGCTGGCCTGTACGACCAGGCGCGCCAGCAGGGGCGTCCCGATGTGGCACTGACCTTTGCGCAAAAGGCGCTCGATATCGTGCCGGTGACGCCATGGGCGCGCGAGGCGGTTTTCGACGACCTGACCCGCAGTGGCCGTTGGGACGAGGCGCTGGCCATGATCGCGGACGATCCGGTGATCAGTCGCGAGGAGCGGATGCGCAAGCGCCGCCGTCAGGCGGTGGTCGAAACTGCCCGGGCCCAGATCGATGAGGGGCGCGAGCCGATGGCGGCGCTCGAGCACGCGCTTTCGGCGCTGAAGCTCCAGGCCGATTTCGTGCCGGCAGCGCTGATTGCGGCCCGCGTCTACATCAACCGCAACGAAGCGCGGCGGGCGCAGAGCCTCCTGCGGCGCGTCTGGCGCGCCACTTCGCATCCTGATGTGGCTCTGCTGTTCGCCAATGCTGTGCCGGGGGCCTCTGCGGTCGATCGTTTGAAGCGCATGCGCGAGCTGGTCGATCTGCCGCCGGCCAACCGTGCGGGGGCGCTGGTTCTTGCCCGCGCCGCCATTGATGCATTCGACTGGGTGACGGCGCGAAGCGCACTGGCGAACTACTCCAGCGCCAACCCGACGCAGGCGGTGTGCGAATTGATGGCCGAGATCGAAGATGGCCAGAATGCCGACAGCGCCAAGGCCCGCGAGTGGCGCCACCGCGCCCTGAGTGCCCCGCGTGAGCCGCAATGGACGGCCGACGGCATCACCGCCGATGAATGGGAGCCGCTGTCGCCGGTCACCGGCAAGCTCGATGCTTTCGAGTGGCGCGTCCCCTCCGGTACGATTGCGGCGCGGACCACTGCGGTGGCGCCTACCGCGCTCGTCCCGGCGCCAACCGCTACGGCCACCAGCCGAGCCGCACACGAGGAGCCGGTGGGGCTGCCACCGGACGTGCCGCGGACCTGAAACGCAAACGCCGGCAGTGCCGCAAAACCCCTTGCGCCTTGCCCCTCCGCCGCGTATTAGACCGCTCGCCGAAGCAGGCTTCGCCTGCGGCGCGCCGCTTTAGCTCAGTTGGTAGAGCACATCATTCGTAATGATGGGGTCAGGTGTTCGAGTCACCTAAGCGGCACCATTTCCTCCAAAAGTTCTGCTAGCTTCGATGCACTGCCAGCGTGATCGCGCCGACCGCGAGCAGCAGGCCGCCGACGATTCGGGTGTCCTGGCTCGCGATGCGGATGAAGGGTACCCACTGGTCATACCAGGGGAACAGGAACATCAGGACGCTCAGCAACAGGGCGGCGAGGCCGATCGCACGCATTGTCCGCCTCCTCTCGCAGGTTCTACACCGCGGGCAGCAAATCGTCCGACGTATCGCTGCCAACTCCAAGCAGTGTAAACCACTTGGGTTCTCAAAGCGTTGCTGCGCCCAACATTCGTGCTTGACCAGCAAGGTGTTTTGTCACGATGAAGGAATTGTTACATATTCATGACGCCGGGTCCGGCAGGGAGACTTGGTGCTGACTGGGGTGGAGCGGCAATGAGCGAGGATCAGTCGACCGAGGTTGCGCAATGCTGCGCCATGGTCGTCAGCACGCTCCCCGAGTTTCAGAACACCAGGCTCAAGCGGTTGCCCGGCGGCTGGGACTCGATAGCATTGATCGGCGACGGTTGGGTGTTCAAGTTCCCGCAGTCGGACAAGAATCGCGCAAAGTTGCGCCGCGAGGCCAAGCTGCTGAACTTCCTGCGGCCGCGGGTGGCGATGACGCTGCCAAACATGGTGCTGCATGAGGGGCCGATGCTGTTTTCGCAGCATGCCGTCATTCCGGGCGAGGATATCGAGGAAGACCAGTACGACGAACTGGATAGTGGCCAGCGTGACGAAATGGCAAGGCGCCTGGCTCGGTTCTATGCCGACCTGCATGCGCTGCCCTTGCCACGCCTGCATGCCATAGGCGCGGTGCCGGTGGTGCCTTGGCGGCGCGCCAAAGACATCCTGCAACGGGCCGGGCCGCTCCTGCCCAAGAAGCACCTGCCGCTGCTCGAACGCACCATGAAGGCCTATAGCCAGATCAGCATCTGTGGCGACGAGATGATCTTCGGCTATTTCGATGGCCACGGCTGGAACATGGCGTTCGACCACAAGGCGGGCAGGCTCAACGGCTTGTTCGATTTCGCCGATGCTGGCTACGGGCCGCGGCATCGCGACCTGAGCTACAGCAATTTCATCTCGACCGACCTGACGCTTAGGATCATCGACCACTACGAGCAGATGACGCAACGGCAGATCGATCGCGATCTGGTCATGCTCTACGCTACGGTGCTGCGCTTTTCGGAGCTGATCGACGACAATCTCGAGAACGATATTGCCCTTGAGATCATCGATGATTGGGCGAAGGATCTCAGCCGGCTGGTCAAGTCCGGGGTGCTGAAGCGACCCGACGCAGTGTGAGCTGCGTCGCCCGCGACATCGTTGTCATTCCGCGAGATCGGCGAGCGGGCGACTGAACTGCTGCTCCAGCAGCGTGCGTTCATAGGCCAGGCGTGAACTGGCGCGCTGCGGGGTGTCGAAGTTCTCGCCGCTGGCATTGTCGAACAGCTTGTTGCGCTCTTCCTCGGTGGACATGAAGAACGGGTAGCGCCGGAGTGTGGCAGGCAGCTTGGTGGCGACATAGGCGCCGAGCAGTTGCACCGGAAACTTGAGGCCGGGATAGCTGCGTACGTCCGACATTTCCTCTGATCCGAACACCCGCCGATAGAAAGCGGTGTGGGCCGGCCGGACGATAGCGAGACAGGCATCGGCCTGGAAATAGACCGAAGCCATCACCGCGATGCGCAAGGTCAGGAAGGGCAGGGCGGGGTAGGCGAGCGAGGCCTCATAGTCGGCGGTGAAGCGCGATGGGTCGATGAAGGTCTGGCCGGCATCGACCAGCGGCTGCAGCACGTCGGGACAGGCCCGCATGCTCGCCCCGAACGGGTGCTCGCGCGTGATGTGATGGATGCGGATCGAGCTGACCAGTTCGCCGTCGATATGCACGCCGAAACTCATGACGTTCGGGGCGGTGTCGAGGTCATCCACCACGATGCCGGCGTCGTTGAATGGCACCGATTCCTCACGCCGGTAGGCCTCGTAGCGCAGCCGGTAGATCGGGTTGTCGACCACGTCCATCCGGACCCGCGCGTACTCGACGCGGTCGAGGACATCCATGAGATTGTCGGCGAAGCGAGAAACCGGGGCGGGCGTGGCCACCGCCGCACTTTCAGCATCGGAACGCATCGTACTCTCCGCAACTAGCGCGAGGAGCTTAACCTTTTGTTAGGGATAATTTAACTGGTAAATACGCAGGTCGGCACGTCGCGCCATGCGCTGGTGATGGTGCTGAGGTCGGAAATCGCAGACACGAGAAGCCGTTAACAGACATTAACCATGCTTGCGATCTGCAGCAGCCGCAAGGCGGCCACGCGGAAGCCCGGCGGCCCGTCCCGCTGAACGCGAGCGGGCGGCCATGCGATCGATGAGTTCGGCAACCTCACGCCGTGGCAGCGGCACTCCGAACAGATAGCCCTGGATCTGGTCGACGCGCGTGTGCTCGGCGATCAGGCCCAGCTGTTCCTCGGTCTCAACGCCCTCGGCGGTGACGGTCAGGTTGATGTCCTTGCCAAGCTGGGCGACATTGGTCAGCAGCTTGAGCGAACGCGGGTTCTCGCCGATGTCCATCACGAAGCTGCGGTCGATCTTGAGCTTGGTGAAGGGCAGGGCCTGCAGGTAGCTGAGCGAGGAATAGCCGGTGCCGAAATCGTCGAGCGCTATTCCGATGCCTTCGCCCGCAAGCCGGCCGAGAATCGAGGTGGCGGCAGCGCGCTCCTCGAGCAGGGCCGTTTCGGTGACTTCGATCTCCAGCCGGTGCGGGTCGAGCCCGGAGCTCTCCAACGCGTCGTGAACCATGTCGTAGACATCGGCATTGCGGAAATCGCGCGCCGAGACATTCACCGAGATCGACACCTCCTCAGGCCAGTTGCGGCACTCGGCGGTGGCGGTCGCCAGCACCCATCGGCTGATGTCGGAAATCAGCCCGGTCTCCTCGGCGATCGGGATGAACAGCGAGGGCGGGATCGAGCCGAGTTCGGGGTGAACCCAGCGCGCCAGCGCTTCGCAACTCACCACGCGCCGGGTCGCCAGATCGACGATCGGCTGGAACACCAGGTTCAGCCTCCGGTCGGCCACGGCCTGCTTGAGGTCGAGCTTGAGACGCTGGCGATAGCGGTAGTCGGTGTCCATTTCGTCGTGGAACACCCGAGCCTGGCCCTTGCCATTGGCTTTGGCCTTGTAGAGCGCCAGGTCGGCCTTGGTCATCAGCCCGTCAAGATCGTCGACCGCATCGCTGACCGCCACGATGCCGATCGAGACATTGACCGCAAACACTTCGCCCGCAACCTCGAACGGGCCCTCAAAGGCCTTGAGAATGGCTTCGGCGTCGGCGCGAGGATCGGCGTCGGCGGCATTGCCCGAGCCATAGACGACATATTCGTCGCCGCCCAGTCGCGCCACCAGCGCGTCCTTGCCGAGCACGCGTGTCAGTCGTTCCGAGGTCTCGATCAGCACGCGGTCGCCGATCAGGTGCCCCATGGTGTCGTTGACGTGCTTGAAATCGTCGACGTCGACGATCATCAGCGTCGCCGAATCCATCAGGCGGCCATGGCGACGGCGCTCGAGATCGGCTTCCACCTGTTCGGTGAAATAGGCGCGGTTGGGCAGACCGGTAAGCGTGTCGTAGTGCGCCATGTAGTTGATGCGCTCTTCGGCCTTCACGCGTTCGGTGATGTCCTCGAACAGCAGCACCGTCTTGTCCTGGCGCGAGGACACGGTGACTTCGCTGTATTGTCCGTCGGCCAGGCGAAACACCACCTTGCCGCCATGGCCGTCATTGATGGTCTCGAGCAGCTGGCGCGCCGAGCGCTGCGGCAGGCTCCCGCGCTGCGCCGCCGCGCCGATCATGGCGGCGAAGGGGCGGCCCTCCCAATTGCCGGGCGCCAGCGCTGCCAGTACCAGCTTGACGCGGTCATTGGCGACAGCCACCAGCCCGTTTCCGTCGAGCATGCACAAGCCGTGCTGCATGGTCTCGAGTGCGGTATCGAGTGCCGAGGCCAGACGCGTCGCCTCGACACGCGCATGCACGGCGCGCAGCAGGATGGCGCGGATGTTCGCCGAAACCTTGCGCAGCGAGACGAAGAACGCGATCAGCACGACCGACAGAAACGCCGTGTGCAGTGCACCGTCGAACAGCATGCCGATCGCCATTGGAATGGACATCAGCAGCACTTGTGTCGTGACCAGGCGATCGATGGCGAAGTTCCGGCCGGCAACGCCCACCAGCACCGACACGGTGACTGACAGGCTCGACATTTCGGCAAAGGCGGTGTTCACGAACAGGAAGCTGTAGGCCATCCAGAAGCCGTAGAGCGCGGCGATGGCGGCCGCGCCGACAGTTGCGCGCAGTTCCCACTTCACCGCGGTTCCAACGTCGTCGTCGGCAAGCGCAGCCTTCTCGAAGGCGCGCATATCGATATTGCGGCCGATGCCGACGATCAGGAAGCCAAGGGCGATGCCGATAAGGACGAGATTGTTGGCCTCAAAGCCCGCCACAACCGCAACCAGAGCCGAGGAAATGGCGCCAAGCAGCATCACGCGCCGGTCCGCGTAAAGCGACCGGATCATCGATACATAGTCAACTGGTGGTAGCGACCTGTGGGCTGGCTCGAACATCAAATTGTACCGGTACCGACCGTGATCGTGCGGCCAAAGCGGTTAATGCCGACTTTAGCTGCGCTGTAGTGATCGGCGCGTTCACCGGTTTATGTGCGACGAGCCCGCGCCTTGATGCGGTATGGTGAACCAAGCGTTGCGCCGTTACCGGTGGAAACAGGTTTCAAAGGGAGGCTGGAATGACAGAGAAACTGGACGCCGTGGCCATCAAGGCGGCCCTGGCCCGGCTCGCGGGCTGGCAACATGATACGCAACGCAATGCACTGGTCCGGCGCTTCGAGTTCGCCGACTTCAGCGCCGCGTTCGCCTTCATGACCCGGGTGGCGCTGGCCGCCGAAAAGTCCGATCACCATCCGGAATGGACCAATGTCTACAAGCGGGTGGACATCGTGCTCACCACGCATTCGGCCGGTGGGATCACCAAGCTGGACGTCGACCTGGCGTCCGCCATCGACCGGCTCGCGGGCGCGATGGGCTGAGGGCAGTCGCGCTTGCGGCAATAATCATCGGCAGCTGCCGATATAATTGCGCTAGTCCCATGTTTCCGCCGCAGTTTTCTTCTCCACTGCGCTTGTCGAGTATCGGCATTTGCCGCATGCTTGCCGTTCCCAAATCCCCAGTCAGGCAGTCGCACCCGGAGGTTTCGCACCATGCACCATAGTACCCCCCTGATCTCCACGATCGTCGCGGGTCTGGTGCTGGCATTCATCCTGGGCACCATCGCCAACAAGCTGCGGATGCCGCCGCTGATCGGCTATCTCGTCGCCGGCGTGATGGTCGGGCCGTTCACCCCGGGTTTTGTCGCCGATGCCGATCTCGCGACCGAGCTGAGCGAAATCGGCGTGATCCTCCTGATGTTCGGCGTCGGGCTTCATTTCTCGCTCAAGGACCTGCTCAGTGTCCGCGCCATCGCCATTCCCGGTGCTGTGGTGCAGATCGGCGGCGCAACGCTGATGGGACTGGGGCTGTCGCTGCTGCTCGGCTGGTCGCTGGGGGCGGGACTGCTGTTCGGTCTTGCGCTGTCGGTTGCCTCTACCGTGGTTCTGCTCAAGGCGCTGCAGGAGCGGCACATGGTCGAGAGCGAGAAGGGCAAGATCGCCGTGGGCTGGCTGATCGTGGAGGACCTTGCCATGGTGCTGGCGCTGGTCCTCATTCCAGCCCTCGCTGCCGCCAGCGGCAACCCAGACGCTCAGGTCAGCGATTCGTTCGTCAACCTCGTGGAGCGCCTGTTCGACATCGATCTCGGCGTGGGCGGCATTCTGGCCATCACCGTCGTCAAGCTGGCGGCGTTTGTCGGCTTCATGTTGATTGTCGGCCGGCGGGTGATCCCGTTCATCCTGCACTACACTGCCCATACCGGCAGCCGCGAGCTGTTCCGCCTCGCCGTGCTGGCCATCGCGCTCGGTGTAGCTGCCGGGTCGGCCTATCTGTTCGGCGTGTCGCTGGCGCTGGGTGCGTTCTTTGCGGGCATGATTCTCAGCGAAAGCGAGCTCAGCCACCGGGCGGCCAACGAGACGCTGCCGCTGCGCGATGCCTTTGCGGTGCTGTTCTTCGTTGCGGTCGGCATGCTGTTCGATCCGTCGATCATCATAACCCAGCCGCTGCCGGTGCTGGCCACCGTCTTCATCATCGTCATCGGCAAGTCGGTGCTGGCCTTTTTCATCGTCGTCGCCTTCAGGCGTACGGTGGGCACGGCGCTCACCATTTCGGCCAGCCTCGCCCAGATTGGCGAGTTCTCGTTCATCCTCGCCGCCCTTGGCGTGAGCCTCGGCATCCTGCCATCGGAAGGACGCGATCTCATCCTGGCTGGCGCCATCATCTCGATTGTTCTCAACCCCCTTATCTTCGCGGGCATCGACCTAGTGCGCCCGATGCTGGAGCAGCGCTTCGGCAGCCGGGTGCCGGAGCCCGCCGTCGCGGAGCGGCGCGAGCCGGAAATGGCCGCCGCCGCGCCTGCGCTTGCCGCCACAGTCGATGCGATTGTCGAGGAACAGGAGGTGCCGGCGCAGCCGACCCAGAAGTCCGGGCATGTCGTCGTGGTTGGCTATGGCCGGGTGGGCACGGTGGTCGCAGGGGCGCTGCGCGAGCAGAGCCGGCCCTTCCTCGTCATCGAGGATGCCGACAAGCGGGTTGGCCTCGCGCGCACCGCCGGTTTCGAGGTCATCGCCGGCAATGCCGCAAGTCCGCGGGTGCTCGCTCTCGCCAATGTCGAGGCCGCGATGGCGGTGTTCGTTGCCATTCCCAATGCGTTCGAAGCCGGACAGGTGACCGAGCAGTGCCGCAAGCACAATCCTGCGGTGCTGATCGTGGCGCGGGCCCATTCCGACGAGGAAGAGGCGTATCTGAAAACCCTGGGGGCCAATGTCGTGGTGCTCGGCGAGCGCGAGATCGGCCTCGGCATGGTCGATGTGATCAATCGCGACAGCCAGGCGGTGGCGGAGATCACCGCTTCGGACGCGGTGGAGAAGGCGCTGGCGCCGTTCGGGGCGCTGGCGACCAAGCTGCCCGCCGACCCCAATGTGCTCGAGGCCGCCATCGAGAAGGCGCAACCGGCGTTCCAGCATGCTGATGCCGGCCCCGCCGAACCACCGGGCCTCGTGCCGGCGCTTGGCGAGGAACCCGATCCGGCGGAGCCGGAGATTGCTGCAGCGCCCGTCGACGTTCCGCCGCAGGTCGCGCCCATCGCAGAAATACCCGGCGCGGCGGCCTGGACGGCGTCGCCTGTCGTCGCTGCAGTTGCGCGAGAGTCCCAGGCCGCCGGCAGCGCGCCGATGCGCCCTGCCACCACTGCGGGTCAACCGTTCAATCCCGAAGTCCCCCCGCCTGTTGATGAGAAGTCCTGACATGCTCGCCAAGCGCTCCGGCAGCCGCTATCGGGTGGTGCGCATCGACAGGGTGCACCGTCAGGCCAGGACCAGATGATCTCGCAGAAGGCAAAATATGCGCTGAGGGCGCTGGTGGCGCTGTGCCGGGTGCCTCCCGGGGAGTCGTTGATCATCTCGGAGATTTCGCGCGAGCAGGCGATCCCCAAGAAGTTCCTCGAGCAGATCCTGCTCGAGCTCAAGCGCGCCGGCATCGTGATGAGCCGGCGTGGGCGGCTGGGTGGCTATGTGCTGCTGCGTCCTGCGGAAAAGATCACCTTCGGCGAGGTGCTGCGGCTGATCGACGGTCCCATCGCGCCGCTCCCCTGCCTCAGCAAGATCGCCTATCGCAAATGCGCCGATTGCGGCGAAGAGGCCAGTTGCGAGATCCGGCACGTCTTCGCGCGCGTCACCATCGCGACGCGCGAAGTGCTCGACCAGACGACACTGGCCGATGCCGTCGCCGGTGTGGGCGTTCCAGTCTAGAGGCGAACCGGCTGGCCGGTCTGGGACGAGGTGGTGGCTGCCTCGGCGAGGCGCTGCGCCATCAGCCCGTCCTGGCCGGATGGCGTCGGCGCCGTGCCCTTTTCCACCGCGTCGATGAAGCTCAGCACCTCGCGGGAATAGGCTTCGACATAGCGGTCGATGAAGAAGTTCTGGATGACGTCGGCGGTGAACCCGGCCGCGTCTGCCCGCTCAAGCGTCGTCATGTGCACATTGCCGGCACGCAACATACCCTTGGACCCATGCACCTCGATGCGCTGGTCATAGCCATAGGCGGCGCGGCGCGAATTGGTGATCACGGCGATCTTGCCTGACGCCGTCTGCATCTGCACGGCCGCGGTATCGACATCGCCGGCCTCGCCGATTGCCCTGTCAACGAGGGCGCTGCCCAGCGCCTGCACCACGACCGGCTCTTCTCCGAGCAGGAACCGCGCCATGTCGAAGTCGTGGATCATCATGTCGCGATAAAGCCCGCCGGAGCGGGCGATATACGAGACCGGCGGCGGCGCGGGGTCGCGGCTGATGATGGTGACGATCTCGACATCGCCGATCTCGCCCTGGCGCAACCGCTGCTGCAGCGTCGAGAAATTCGGGTCGAACCGGCGATTGAAGCCGATCATCAGCGGCACCCCGGCCGCCGCGACCACCGGCAGGCAGGCGGTGATGCGCTCGACCGACAGCGATACCGGCTTCTCGCAAAGTATCGCCTTGCCGGCGCGCGCCGCCTGTTCGATCAGGTCGGCATGCGTATCGGTCGGGGTGGCGATCAGCACGGCGTCGACATCGGAGGCGAGGATCTCCTCGATCGAAGCCGGCTTCGCGCCGACTTCGGCAGCAAGCGCCGTCGCCGCTTCGCCGATGGCGTCGGCCACATATGCCACGCTGGCCCGCCCCGAATTGGCGATGGTGCGGGCATGCACCTTGCCGATGCGCCCGGCGCCGAACAGTCCGAATTTGACCACGCGATGATCCTGCCGAAGAATGAGCCGAGCTGAAAATGGAACGAACATTCCATGATTGCTCATCATCGGAATTGACGTTTCATTCGGTCCAGCGATACTACGCGTCAAAAATGCTGTCCAGAGGCGGCAGCAGCAGGGAGGCCGGGCCACACGCCTGGCGCAACGGCAATGAGCGACAAGACCATCCGCCTCACCATGGCGCAGGCGCTGGCGCGGTTCATGACCCGCCAGAAGACCGAGATCGACGGGGAGATCGTGCCGATTTTCGGCGGCGTCTTCGCGATTTTCGGACATGGCAATGTCGCCGGTTTCGGCGAGGCGCTCTACGAGGTTCGCGAGACGCTGCCCACCTATCGCGCCCATAACGAGCAGGCCATGGCGCATTCGGCCATTGCCTTTGCCAAGGCGAGCTTCCGCCGCCGCTTCATGGCGGCAACCTCCTCCATCGGCCCCGGCGCGACCAACATGGTGACAGCGGCGGCGCTGGCGCATGTCAATCGCCTGCCGGTACTGCTCTTGCCCGGCGACGTCTTTGCCAATCGCGCCCCCGATCCGGTGCTGCAACAGGTTGAAGACTGGGGCGATGGCACGGCCAGCGCCAACGACGTATTCCGTCCTGTCTCTCGGTATTTCGATCGCATCACCCGGCCCGAACAGCTGATTTCGGCGCTGGCCCGCGCCATGCAGGTACTCACCGATCCGGCCGAGTGCGGCCCGGTGACCCTGAGCCTCTGCCAGGATGTCCAGGCAGAAGCCTTCGACTATCCGGTCGCGATGTTCGAGGAGCGGGTTTGGCACCCGCGGCGGCCGCAGCCCGATGCGCGCGAGCTCAAGGACGCCATCGCAGCGCTCAAATCCGCGAAGAAGCCCGTGATCATCGCCGGCGGCGGCGTGCTCTATTCGGAAGCCAGTGCCACGCTCCGCGATTTCGCGGCGCGGCATGGCGTGCCGGTTATGGAGACCAATGCCGGCAAGTCGAGCCTGCCGCATGACGATGTGCTCAACATGGGCTCGGTCGGCGTCACCGGCTCGTCGGCTTCAAACCTGCTGGCCGAGCAGGCCGATGTCGTCCTTGCGGTCGGCTCTCGCCTGCAAGACTTCACCACCGGCAGCTGGGCGCTGTTCAAGGCCGAGGGCGTCAAGCTGATCGGCCTCAATACCCAGTTGTTCGATGCGGCCAAGCACCGTGCCCTGCCGCTCATTGCCGATGCGAAAGTCGGACTCGAGCTGCTGTCGGCCGGGCTGGGCGACTATCACAGCGGTAACTGGGTGTCGGTGGCGCGGGCGGCCAAGACCGACTGGCTTGCCGCCGCCAAGGCGGTGACCGACCCGACCAACGAGGTCCCGTCCGATGCACAGGTCATCGGTGCGGTGGCGCGGGCGCGCGGCTCAGAGGCCATCCTCGTCTGTGCCTCGGGCGGGCTGCCCGGCGAACTGCACAAGCTCTGGCCGGCCGGCGCACCGGGCAGCTATCACCTCGACTATGGCTTTTCGACCATGGGCTACGAGATCGCCGGCGGGCTCGGCGTCAAGCTGGCGCGGCCGCGTCACGATGTCGTCGTCATGCTGGGCGATGGCAGCTACATGATGATGAACTCCGAGATCGCCAGCTCGGTGATGCTGGGCAAGAAGCTCACCATCGTCGTCCTCGACAATCGCGGCTTCGGCTGCATCAACCGGCTGCAGATGGCCACCGGCGGCGCCAACTTCAACAACCTGCTGAAAGACGCACGCCACGAAGTCCTCCCCGAGATCGACTTCGCCGCGCATGCTGCCGCGATGGGCGCCTGGGCCCGCAAGGTGTTCTCGGTCGCCGAACTCGAAAGCGCGTTGCGCGAGGCCGAAAAGGTCGAGCGCACCACGGTGCTCGTCATCGACACCGACCCGCTGATTTCCACGGAAGCCGGTGGCCACTGGTGGGATGTCGCGGTTCCGGAAGTCTCCTCGCGCCCGCAGGTCAATGCGGCGCGAAAGGAATACGAGGCGGCGCTGAAAGGGCAGAAGCTCTAGCTCTATCGGTGGCGCACCACTTCCCTCTCCCGCTTGCGCGGGAGGGGTACCGGCCATCGGCCGGTGGAGGGGGGTGCAGAACCTACAGAACGAGGAACCCAGCCAATGCTGAAAGCCAAACTCGGAATGTCCCCCATCGCATGGTGGAACGACGACCTGCCCGAACTCAGCGACGACGTGTCGCTCGAGGAGTGCCTGCGCCAGTCGCGCTCGGCGGGCTTCACCGGCATGGAGATGGGCCGGCGGTTTCCGTCCGATCCGGCGGTGATGCTGCCCATCCTCAAGGCTGCCGACGTGACGCTGTGCGGGGGCTGGTTCTCCGGCACGCTGGTCGATGAAGAGCTCGCGTCCAACCAGGACCGTATCTTGCCGATGATCGAGCTGTTCAAGGCGGTCGATGCGCCCTGTATCGTCTATGGCGAGGTCGGCCGTTCGATCCAGGGCAAGCGCGAGATTCCGCTGGCGCAAAAGCCAAGGCTGGCCGACGACGAAATGCGCGCCTATGCGAGGAAGCTCACGGCTTTCGGGGAGTGGTGCGTCGAGCAGGGCATGCCGCTCGTCTATCACCACCACATGGCCGCCGTGGTCGAAACCCAGCCGGAGCTCGATACGTTCATGGCCGCCTCCGGCGAGGGTATCGCGCTTCTCCTCGACGCCGGCCACCTCGCCTTTGCCGGTGGCGATGTGCTCGGCGCCATCGACAAGCACCACGCTCGCATCAAGCACGTCCACGTCAAGGACATCCGCCAGAAGGTGGTCGACGGGCTCGACCGCAGCCGGCAGAGTTTTCTCGATGCGGTGGCGCTCGGGGCCTTCACCGTGCCGGGCGACGGCTCGCTCGATTTCGCCGCCATCGTCCAGCGTCTCGCCGACCACGGCTACGAGGGCTGGTTCGTCGTCGAAGCCGAGCAGGACCCAAGGCCAAATCCGCCGCTAAAGATGGCGCAAATCGGCTACAAGGAGCTGACGCGGGTGATGGGCGCGGTCGGCTACACGGTCGAAACGCAAGGCTTTTCCGCCAATTGATCAGGGCAGGAGCACGACGATGAATGACGAACCAGAGAAGAAACCCGGCATCGGTACCATGCCGTGGTTCAAGCCGGTTTACCGCCGCGTGATCCTCGTCGCCATCGTCGCCACCTGGTGCGGCTGGGAGTGGTTTTTCAACCAGGACCAGTTCTGGGGCATGCTGACGCTCGCGGCACTCGCCTACGCGATCTGGACCTTCTTCATCAATTTCGAGAACGAGCTGAAAAAGGCTGGCGATGGCAAACCTAAAAGTTAAGCCGCAGGCGGCCAGTGGCCACGTTCACCACGTGAGCCCGGAAACGGCCGGATGGACCTATGTCGGGTTCGACCTGCATCGGCTGTCCAATGCCGGCGACATCGCGCGCGGACACTTCGCCGATCGCGAAGTGTGCATCGTCCTCGTCTCCGGCCGTGCGGCGATCACCGTCGATGGCCAGACCTTCCTCACCGGCGAACGCATGAGCCCGTTCGATGGGCCGCCGCATTCGGTTTACGCCCCCGCCGGCGCCGAGTGGCATATCGAGGCGCTCACGGCGCTGGAGGTGGCGGTCTGCAGCGCCCCCGGCGTTCCTGGCGCCCGTCCCGCGCGCTATATCGGCCCCAACCAGGTCGAAAAGCTGACGCGCGGCACGGGCACCAATACCCGCTACCCCACCAACATTCTCCCCGAGTCCGAGGCGGCCGACAGCCTGCTCGTCGTCGAGGTGATCACCCCGGGCGGGCACACCTCGTCCTATCCGCCGCACCGGCACGACGAGGACGACCTGCCGCGCCAGAGCTTTCTCGAAGAGACCTACTATCACCGCTTCTCGAAACCCCAGGGCTTTGGCTTCCAGCGGGTGTTCACCGATGACCGCTCGCTCGATGAGACCATGCTGATCGAAGATGGCGACGTGGTGCTGGTGCCCAAGGGCTACCACCCGGTGGCGGCCGTCGCCGGCTACGACATCTACTATCTCAACGTCATGGCCGGTCCGAAGCGGACGTGGAAGTTCCACAATGCGCCGGAACACGAGTGGATGCTGGGGACCTGACGCGGCGACTGTGCACGCAGAACGTATCGTGAAGCGATACCTTTGGCTTGATGTTGCAGAACGTATCATGCTAAGATACGTCAATGATCAGATCATACAGGAACAAGACGACTGAGGCGATTGCCGCTGGTCAGTCACCGAAGGGGTTCCCGTCCGAGTTGATCAGGTCAGCACGGCGCAAGCTGGTAATGCTCGACAACGCTACGAGCTTGGACGACCTGAAGTCGCCGCCGGGAAACAGGCTGCACCCGCTGACGAAGGATCGTGCGGGACAGCACACCATCTGGATCAACAGCCAGTTTCGCGTCTGCTTCCGATGGACCGATGCCGGGCCCGAAGATGTCGAGATAACCGACTACCACGATTGAGGACGTTGCCATGACCACACTCGGCTTTGCCATCCATCCGGGGGAAATCCTTCGCGAGGAGTATCTCGTTCCTCTGAACATGAAGCCATATACCTTGGCCAAGAAGCTGCATGTGCCACGCACCCGGATTGAGCGCCTGGCCTCCGGACTGACATCGGTGACACCAGATACGGCCCTGCGCCTCGCCAAGTTTTTTGGCACCACGCCACAGTTCTGGATGAATATGCAGGCGTCCTATGATCTCGCGACCGAGGCGAACGCCAAGAGGGCTGAGATCGATGCCATAGAGCAGTTGCGGGCCGCCTGAAGGCCGCAAACTCCGTAACCGTCTCGCACCGCAACCTGTTGACCCTGCACGCCATTGCGTGCATCGCTCCGCCACCTTGTTCAGGAGCCCGCCATGCCTGCCAATTTCATCCTCACCCTCTCCTGCGCCGACCGGCCGGGGATTGTTGCCGCGGTGACGACGGAACTGGCGGGTCTTGGTTGCAACATCGCGGAGTCCAACCAGTTCTGGGACAGGGAAACCGGGCAGTTCTTCATGCGGCTGGCCTTCACCACGCCCGGTGGGGTGGATCGCGATGCCCTGGAACGTGGCCTGAAACCCGCCATCGAGCGGTTCGGGATGCGCACCACGCTGGTCGACCAGTCGCGGAAGAAAAAGCTGCTGGTGATGGTCTCGAAGTTCGACCACACGCTGCTGCACCTGCTCTACCAGATCCGCGTCGGCTGGCTCGATGCCGAGATGGTGGCGATCGTCTCCAACCACGAGGATAGTCGCAAGACCGCCGAGTATGAGGGCATCCCCTATCACCTGCTGCCGGTCGGCAAGGACAACAAGGCCGAGCAGGAAGAGCAGGTCATCGCGCTGTTCAAGGAAACCGGCGCCGACCTCGTCGTGCTCGCGCGCTACATGCAGATTCTCTCGGACAAGTTCGCGACCCGGCTCTATGGCCAGATCATCAACATCCACCACTCGTTCCTGCCCAGCTTCAAGGGCGCAAAACCCTATCATCAGGCGCATGAGCGCGGGGTGAAGCTGATCGGCGCCACGGCGCATTACGTGACGCCCGAGCTCGACGAAGGCCCGATCATCGAGCAGGAAACCGCGCGCGTCACTCATGCGATGTCGCCCGACGACCTGGTGGCCGCCGGGCGCGATATCGAGAGCCGCGTGCTGGCCCGTGCCGTCAAGCTCCACCTCGAGAACCGGGTGATGCTCAACGGCAGGAAGACCGTGGTGTTCGGCTAGGGGCTTTACGCCCCCAGTGCCGCCTTGTTGGCGGCGAGGAAGTCGCGGACGCTGGTGGGCTTGGTGCCCCACAGCTGTTCCACCGCATCGGTCACGGCTGCCACCTTGCCTTCTCGTGTGTTGCGGTCGAACGGCACGATGAAGTTGTCGATGACGAAGTCCGGCACCCCGGCGGCCTTGGCGCCACCGGCCAGCTGTTCGTCGGTCACGTCGATGACAGTGAGCGGCTTGCCGGTCACGTCACTGGCAATCGCGGCGATCTCGGCATTGCTCAGCGCTTCCGGCCCGGTCACCGTGTAGGTCTGGTTGGTCGCCGGCTGCAGCAGCGCGCCGGCGGCGGCACGGGCGCAATCCTCGCGGGTGACGTAGCTCGTCTTGCCGGTGCCGGCCGACGTGTACCACTGGCCCGACGCGACATTGCCCGGGAGCGAACCCAGCAGGTTCTCGGTGTACCAGGTCATGCGCAGGATGGTGTAGGCGAGGCCACTCGCCTTGATCGCCTCTTCGGTCCCCAGATGCTCGGGCGCGAACGTGATGGCCGAGGGCGCTTCCGGCGTCGGCATCGAGGTATAGATGATCTCCTTGACGCCGGCTGCCTTCGCCGCCGCGATGGCGCGCTGGTGTCCCGCAAGGCGCTTGCCGATCTCGTCGGTGGAAATCAGCAGCATGCGGTCAATGCCGGCCAGCGCCCTGGTCAGCGCGGCTTCGTCGTTGAAATCGGCGGCACGGAGTTCGACGCCGTTCACATCGGCGAGTTTCTTGGGGTCGCGGGTGCCGGCGACGATCTTGCCGTCATAGCCGCGTTCGGCCAGGGCCTTGAGCACGAGGCGGCCGAGATGCCCGCTGGCGCCGCTGACGAAGATCGTGGGAGAGGTGGTCATTCGAAAACTCCGAGTGGTTGTCTCTTATTGAGAGTACGTATACAATAGGTACTGAAGACAGACGCGCAAGACGGCAGTTTCGCCACCACTGGTTACCTCGGAGGAACCACCCATGGATACGACAGGTCAGAGGCTGGCAGCCGAGTTCAAGGCGTCGCGGGCCTCCTACGCCGATGCCTCGGAGTGCCCCGTGCGCAATGTGCTCGACCAGATCGCCGACAAGTGGAGCGTGCTGATCCTCACCGCACTGGCCGAGCGGCCCTATCGCTTCGGCGAATTGAAGCGCGAGATCGGCGATATCTCCCAGCGCATGCTGACCCAGACGCTGCGTAACTTGCAGGCCGGCGGCATGATCGAGCGGGAAGTGTTTCCCACCATGCCGCCCAGCGTCGAGTACCGGCTTTCCCCGATGGGCCAGAGCTTCCTCAAGCCGCTCTCGGCGCTGGTCGAGTGGGCCATGGCCAACCAGCCGGCAATCTGCGAGGCGCGCGAAACCTTCGCCAAGGCGGCCTAGTTCTCGGCACGGCTTGCGTCATGGGCAGCGCCGGCGCATGAGGGGCGCCTCGAAAGGCCTCGCCGTGACCCGACCCAACCCGTTCTCCGACCTGCGGATTGTCGTCGCGCTAGCGACGCTCTGTGCCCTGCTCTGGGGCAGCGCCGTGCCGGGTGTGAAGATCGGTTACACCCTTTTCGCCATCGCCCCGGGCGACACCGCTTCGCTGGTGCTGTTCGCTGGCCTGCGCTTCAGCCTTGCCGGGTTGTTGCTGCTCGGCTTTTCGGCCGCAACCGGCCGGTCGGTGGTGGTTTCGCCAAGGCGCGGCGGCGAGCTGCTGGTGCTCGGGCTGCTCTCCACCGCCGGGCAATATGTCTTCTATTACGTCGGGCTCGCGCATACCTCCGGCGTCAAAGTGTCGATCACCACCTCGACCAGCACGTTCTTTTCCGTGCTGCTGGCGCATTTCCTCTATGCCGGCGACAAGCTGACGGCGCGCCGTCTCACCGGCGTGCTGCTTGGCTTTCTTGGCGTCGTCGTGGTCAACTTGGGTGGCGCCGGGTTCGATCTCGAATTCAGCCTCCTCGGCGAAGGCTTCATCGTGTTTGCTGCCGTGCTGTTCTCGGTCGCGGGCATCTACGGCAAGCGCCTCAGCCGCGACATGGATGTCATGGTGATGACCGGCTGGCAGCTCTTTCTGGGCGGGCTGGTGCTGGTTGCCGCCGGGCTCGGGTTCGGTGGGCACATGGGCGCGGTCGATCCGGGCGGCGCGGTGCTGATCGGTTACCTGGCGGTGCTCTCGGCCGCGGCCTTCGCCATCTGGAGCCTGCTGCTCAAGCACAATCCGGTCGGCCGCATCGCGATTTTCAACACGCTGATCCCGGTGTTCGGGGTCAGTCTCTCGGCGCTGTTCCTCGGCGAAAACTTGTTCGAGTGGAAAAACCTCGTCGCTCTCGCGCTGGTTTCGGTTGGCATCTGGCTCGCGACATCCATGGCGAGTGCGCGCGCCGCAGCGTGATGGGTCAGCCCGCTGTCCCTGGAAACAGCGTCCAGCGCCTCGGCCGGAACGCGATGCGGGTGCGTTCGCCGGCGGGGTGATCGAAGGGCAGGTCGATCTCGACACGGTTGGCGCCGCCGCCGATCTCGAGTTCCACCCGGCGCGTGCCGCCGACGCGGCGGCTCGACACCACAACGCCCACCAGCGCGGCGCCGTCCTCGACGAGATCGACATCGTGCGGGCGGAAGAACAGCTGCGCGGGACCCGCCGGTTTGCCATTGGCAGCCAGCCCGACGACACGGCCGCCGACCCAAACCTCGTCGTTCTCGATGGTCACCGGCAGGGCCGAGGACTCGCCGATGAAGTTGAACACGAACGGGTTGGCCGGGCTGTCATAGACTTCGTCGGGCGTGCCGACCTGCTCGATCTTGCCCTGGCTCATCACCACCAACCGGTCGGCGAGTTCCAAGGCCTCTTCCTGGTCGTGCGTGACAAAAACCGTGGTGTGCCCGGTGCGATCGTGGATTTCGCGCAGCCACTTGCGCAGATCCTTGCGCACCTGCGCATCGAGCGCGCCGAAGGGTTCGTCGAGCAGCAAGACGCCGGGCTCGATCGCCAGTGCCCGGGCCAGCGCCACGCGCTGGCGCTGGCCGCCCGACAGTTGCTGCGGGAAGCGTTTTTCCAGCCCCTTCAGTTGCACGAGATCGAGCAGGTCGAGAGCCCGCTTGCGGATTTCGGCCGCTGGCGGTCGGGTGGCGCGCGGCCGCACCTTCAGCCCGAAAGAGATGTTGTCGAGCACCGTCATGTTGCGGAACAGCGCGTAGGCCTGGAACACGAAGCCGACATTGCGCTGCTGCACCGATTTAGACGACGCGTCCTCCTCGCCGAAGAAAATGCGCCCGGCCGTAGGTGTCTCCAGCCCGGCGATCAGGCGCAGCAGCGTGGTCTTGCCCGAGCCGGAGGGGCCGAGCAGCGCGATCAGTTCTCCCGACCGGATGCCGAGCGACACGTCGTTGAGCGCCGGATAGAGCGAGAATTCCTTGCGCACGTTTTCAACGCGGATTTCCACGGGCAATCCCTTCAGTGGCGGCGGGTGCCGGCGAGTTCGTCGCCGAAGCGGAACTCCAGCACCGTCTTGATGACGAGGGTGGCGAGCGCCAGCAGCGCCAGCAGCGAGGCAACCGCGAAGGCCGCCGCGAAATTGTATTCGTTGTAGAGAATCTCGATGTCGAGCGGCATGGTGGTGGTCTTGCCGCGGATATGGCCCGACACCACCGACACGGCCCCGAACTCGCCCATGGCGCGGGCGTTGCACAGCAGCACGCCATAGAGCAGCGCCCATTTGACGTTGGGCAGCGTCACCCGCCAGAAGGCCTGCCAGCCGCTGGCACCGAGCGAGATCGCCGCCTCTTCGTCGCCATTGCCCTGATCCTGCATCAGCGGGATCAGTTCGCGGGCAATGAAGGGGAAGGTGACGAATATCGTCGCCAGTACGATGCCCGGCACGGCGAAGATGATCTCGATATTGTTGGCCCTGAGCCAAGGGCCGAGGACGCTCTGTGCCCCGAACAGCAGCACATAGACCATGCCCGACACCACGGGCGACACCGAGAAGGGCAGGTCGATCAGCGTGGTCAGGAACGCCTTGCCGGGAAACTCGTATTTGGCGACGCACCAGGCGGCGGCGATGCCGAACACCAGGTTCAGCGGCACCGCGATGGCCGCCACCAGGAGCGTCAGCCGGATTGCCGCCTGGGTCTGCGGATCGTCGAACGCGGCGAAATACACTTCGGCGCCCTTGCGGAACGCTTCGACGAAGACCAGCACCAGCGGCAGCACCAGCACCAGCGCCATGAACAGCAATGCGATGCCAATCAGGGTGCGGCGCACCCAGACCCGCTCGGTGGTCGGGCGTTCATGGGCGTGCGGGGCGACCTGCCGCCGGCTGTCATAGACGGCACCGAAATCAGACATCGCCGAACCTCCTGCGACTCCAGGCCTGGATCAGGTTGATGACGAACAGCATCACGAACGCGATGATCAGCATGATGGCCGCGATCACCGAAGCGCCGGCCTGGTCGAATTCCTCGAGCTTGATGACGATCAGCACCGGAGCGATTTCCGAGATGTTCGGCAGGTTGCCGGCAATGAAGATCACCGAGCCGTATTCACCGACGGCGCGGGCGAAGGCCAGCGCGAAGCCGGTGACCACCGCAGGGGTCAGGCGCGGCAGGATCACGCGGGTAATGGTCTGCAGCCGGTTGGCGCCCAGCGTCGCTGCGGCTTCCTCCAGTTCCGGCTCGAACTGCTCGAGCACCGGTTGCACGGTGCGCACCACGAAGGGCAGGCCGATGAAGATCAGCGCGATGACGATGCCGCTTGGAGTGTAGGCGATCTTGAAATCCAGCACGAAATTCTGCAGCCCGAACGGCAGCCAGCTCTGCGCCTGCCACCAGGTCCAGAGTGGGCCGGTGTCCTGGAACAGCGAGCCGATCCAGCCTTTTGGTGCGTAGAGGGCCGAGAGCGCGATCCCGGCCACGGCAGTGGGCAGCGCGAAGGGCAGATCGACGATGGCATCGAGGATGCGCCGGCCGGGGAAGCGGTAGCGCACCAGCACCCAGGCGACGAGAACGCCGAACACCACATTGACCAGCGCCGCGATGAACGAAGAACCGAAGCTCACCGACAGCGCATTTAGCGTGCGATTGGCTGTCGCTACCCGGACGATCTCGTCCCATGGCACCGTTGCGGCCTTGAGGAACAGGCCGGCGATGGGGATCAGGACGATCAGGCTCAGATAGAAGATCGTATAGCCGAAGGTCAGCCCGAATCCCGGGATGACGCTGGGTTTGACAAAGCTCCACCCCGCACGTGCGGGGTGGGAGCCTTTGGGTGGCGTTGACGCGGGAGGAGAGAACGTCACGCCGTCACTGCGCGGTGTAGATCTGGTCAAAGATACCACCGTCCCCGAAGTGCTTGGGCTGGGCCGTCTTCCAGCCGCCGAAGAGCGGATCATCAATAGAGATCAGCTTGATCTCGGGGAAGCCCTCGAGCAGCGTCTTGTCCTCGACCAGTTCGGGCTTGGACGGCCGGTAGTGGTTCTTGGCTGCGAGGGTCTGGCCTTCGGCCGAGTAGAGATAGTTCAGATAGGCGTTGGCGAGTTCCAGCGTGCCATTGGCCTCGGCGTTCTTTTCCACGACGGCGACCGGCGGTTCGGCAAGGATCGAGGAGGGCGGGAAGACGATGTCGAAATTGTCGGCACCGAATTCTTCGAGCACCAGCCAGGCCTCGTTCTCCCAGGCGAGCAGCACATCGCCAAGTTCCTTCTGGGCGAAGGTCACGGTCGAGCCGCGGGCGCCGGTATCGAGCACCGGGACATTGCCGTAGAGCGCCTTGATGTACTCGATGATCTTGGTCTCGTCGCCGGCGTACTCGGTGTTGGCCCAGTCCCAGGCGGCGAGGTAGTTCCAGCGCGCGCCACCGGAGGTCTTCGGGTTTGGCGTAATGACCTCGACGCCGTTCTTGACGAGGTCGCCCCAGTTGAGGATGCCCTTGGGGTTCCCCTCGCGCACGAGGAAGACGATGGTCGAGCTATAGGGGGTCGAGTTGTTCTCGAGCTTGCCGCGCCAGTCCGCCGGGATCAGCCCCGACTTTTCGGCGATGGCGTTGATGTCGCCTTCGAGCGCCAGCGTCACGACATCGGCCCTCAGCCCGTCGATCACCGCCTGGGCCTGCTTGCCCGAGCCGCCATGGCTCTGCTCGATGGTGACGTTGTTGCCGGTGGTCTCGTTCCAGTGCTTGGCGAACGCGACGTTGAACTCTTCGTAGAGTTCGCGCGTCGGGTCGTAGGAGACGTTCAGCAGGGTCTGGTCGGCGGCGCGGGCGGTCACCACCCCGGCAAAGCCGATCGCGGCAGCGAGAGCGGTGAAGGCAAGGATCCTGGCAGTGGTTTTCATGCTGTCCCCCTGGGAAACTAACTAGGTCAACTCTACCGGGTTAGTGGGGATTAACAAGAAATTGACGCTGCGTCGCGAGCCAGCGAAGCGGAAAAGCTTTCCAAGCGGGGTGGCTTCCGCGGCAATCCACAGTTGGCGTGGCCACAGATCGTCCTGCCGTTGAGCATGAGTTTGCCGGCCGCGCGACTCCGCGGCGCTCCGGTTTCGCCAGGCGAAACGGGTGGTGCTGCGCCGTGACGCCGGTCGATCGCGACGCATCCAGGGCTCTTGGAAACGTCGCCACACATGCTACAGCTTTGCCCGTCCGGCGCGCCGGATCCCACCCCGGACCTCGTTCCAGCCTGCCTGCCGCCGAGGTCCGCGTCCCAGTTCGCTGGGGCGTCACGAGCAAGTGTGTACGTACCAGCGTGCGCCCCGCGGCGCCGGAGAGAACCAGATGACCGACAGCTATTCCGCCTCCTCATTCGCCGGCAAGGTGGCCGTGGTCACCGGCGGCGCCCAGGGCATCGGCGAAGCGACGGCGCGGTTGATGGCAGCGCGTGGTGCCAAGGGCATCGTCATCGTCGACCGGCAGGCCGACAAGCTCGACGCCGTTGCCGCCGCCCTCAACGAACTGGGGACGCCCACGCTGGCAATTGCCGCCGATCTCGCCGATCCCGACGCCGTTTCGCGCATCATGCCTGCCGCCGATGCGCGTTTCGGCAGGGTGGATGTGCTCGCCAACATCGCCGGGCTCACCGATCGCGGCGGCATTGTCGACAGCGATCTCGAACTGTTCGACCGGATGTTCGCGGTCAATGTCCGCGCGCCGTTCTTCCTGATGCAGGACGCCATCAAGCTGATGATGCGGGAGAAGGCGGACGGCACCATTGTCAACATCCTCTCGGTCAACGCCTATGTCGGCGGTGCCAACCTCGCGCCCTACAGCGCCTCGAAGGGTGCATTGCTGACGCTGACCAAGAACGTTGCCAACGCGGTCAACGCGCTGCGGATCCGTGCCAATGGCATTTCGCTCGGCTGGGCCGATACCCCCGGTGAGCATGTGACGCTGAGGACCTGGCACAATGCCCAGGACGGCTGGCTGGAAAAGGCCGAGGCGACGCGCCCGTTCGGCCAGTTGCTGAAGCCCGAGGGCATCGCCCGCACCATCTGCTACCTCGCCAGCGGCGAATCCGCTCCGATGACCGGCGCGGTACTCGACTACGAGCAGACGGTGTTCGGCGGCCATGGCGGCGGCATCGCCGGTTACCCCAAGGCGGACTGACCTGCGGCAGGGGGCCGACCATGCCGCGCTTTTCCGCCAATCTGTCGATGCTTTATCCCGAGCATCCGTTTGTCGAGCGTTTTGCGGCGGCGGCGGCCGACGGTTTCCGTGCCGTCGAATATGTCGGCGCCTATGACCAGGAGCCGGCCGAACTCCGTCGCCTCCTCGACGCCCACGGCCTCAAGCAGGCACTGTTCAACATGCCGGCCGGCGACTGGGCGGCAGGCGAACGCGGCATTGCCTCGCTCCCCGACCGGCGGGCCGAGTTCCGCGATGCCGTCGAGACCGCCATTGCCTATGCCGAGGCCACCGGCTGCACCGCAGTCAATTGCCTTGCCGGCATCCTGCCGGACGGGCTGGCCCGCGGCGACGCCGAGGCGGTCCTCGTCGAAAATCTCAGATACGCCGCGCCCCGGCTGGCGACCGCTGGTGTCCGCCTCTTGGTCGAGCCGATCAACCCGCGCGATATTCCGGGCTTCCTCGTCAATTCGACCACCGACTACCAGCGGATCGCCGCTCGAGTGGCCCATGACAACCTCTACCTGCAGTTCGATTTCTATCATGTGCAGGTGGTGGAGGGCGATTTGCTGCGCCGTTTCGAGCGGTTGCTGCCACGCATCGGCCATGTGCAGGTCGCCGACAATCCCGGCCGCCACGAGCCGGGCACGGGCGAGATCAACTATGCCAACATCTTTGCAGCCATCGATCGGCTCGGCTATGCCGGCTGGGTCGGGGCGGAGTACCGCCCCGCTGGCGCCACCAGCGCGGGGCTCGCGTGGTACCAAGGCTGGAAGGGCCGCGCCTGAGGTGGCGCGCCATCCGAAGCCCGGGACCCTTTCGGATCCCGGGACGGCCGAGGCGGTGTTGCAGCGTACCGCCTCAGCAATCACAGATCTCGATACAATCAGGCCGGCTGCAGCATAGACGGGCTGCCCCGGCTCTCGACCCAGTAGATGAACACCGAAGCGGCGACGATCAGCGCGGCGCCGGGCCAGAACCAGACCGACGGCACCTGGCCGAGCAGGATCCAGCCGAGCAGTCCGCTGAGCGGCACCTTGCTGTCGCCGAACGGCTGCAGGTAGGTCGCGTCGGCCACCTTGTAGGCGTAGGCCAGCAGGTACTGGGCGGCACCGGTCAGGACGCCGAGCAGGGCCAGCAACCACAGCCCGTCGCCGGATGGGAGGGCGAAGGGAAAGCCGGTGGCGACGCCGGCCGGCAACAGGCTGGGGACCAGCCAGCCGAAGCTGGTGACGGCCAGCAGGATCAGCAGGTGGTTGGGTGTCATCAGGACGAGCAGCGACACCGTCAGCGTCTCCGGGCTCTCGCCCTTCAGCGCCAGATACCTGGTCAGCACGTCGGTCGTCGCCCAGAGGGCAGCCGCAGCGATGGGCACGAGAGTTGACCAGCCGAGGCCCTCGGTGCCCACACCCGAAATGATGATGGCGCCGGCAAAGCCGACGAGTGCCGCGCCGATGCGGGCGGTGGAGGCGCGTTCACCCAGGAACAGCGTCGAGCCGAGGACGACGAACAGCGGCCCGGTGGCGAGCAGCGTCACCATCTGCCAGATCGGCACGCCTGAGGCGAAGCCATAGACAAAGACGTGAACGCCAAGGGCCGAAACGAAAGCGCGGACCTCGTGGGCCACCGGGTGGCTGGTCCTCAGCTTGTCGAGCCCGATGCGCAGGATGAGTGGCAGGCTGAGCACGCCGGCGATGAGATATTGCCAGAAGGCCATGCCGGTCGAAGCCATGCCGAAGCCGCCATACTCGACAGGCGTGGGCAGCACCGATTGCAGCACATTGGTGCCGGCAAAGGCGACAGCGGCAACCAGCATGAAGATGGCGCCGGTGGCAGCAGTGTTGGTAGACGAGGAAACGTGGTTCATCGATGGATCCTTTCCGTAACCAGTTTCCTCAGGGTCACGGAGATCGGACGGCATTGCTGACGCCGCTGCCGCAAAGGCAAACGGCGCCGGCAGGGCCAGCGCTGATCCCGTTCTCTTTCATCCGGACTATACCGTCGGCCCCGGAATTACACCGGATCTGCTGACCTTCCCGATGGTCCGGGAAGCGCTCGCGGGCTTTGGGATCACTCCCATCTACCGCCGGTGGGGAATTGCACCCCGCCCTGAGAACGCGTCGCCAAACCGGCGACCGTTGCAAAATAGGGCGAAGCGGGCTGAGGATCAATGCCGGAAACGGCAACAATGCTGTCGTTACAGTCGGACAATGCAGAAAAGGCTTCCCGTCATGCGCATCCGCCCGCATGTTCTCGCCGACAGCGACCAGATCGCCGAGATCCTGGCGCGGGGCTGGGCCGAGGCCAATTCTGGGTTCATGCCGGCCGACGTGCTGGCGCCGCGCGTCGATATCGGGGCGCGGCAGGCCGAGATGCGGGATTTCCTCGCCAATGAATTCGACGCCATGAACGAGGCCATGTTTGTCGCCGATGCGGGAGACCAGCTTGCCGGCTTCGTCCATGCCATCCTGGGGGACAAGGGCGGCCTCGGCGCCTCCGGTCACATCGGCCTGCTCTATGTGCGCACCCAGTATCAGGGGCAGGGGGTCGGAAGGCGTCTGCTCGGCGCTGCCGCCGGCTGGATCGCGGAACGTGCGTCGGGACCGCTGGCGATCGCGGCGTTTGCCGAAAACCCGTTCCGCACCTTTTACACATATCTTGGCGGCGAGATTGCCGCCCGCGTGCCGGTCGAGGTCAGCGGACACCGGACCGGTTCGGTGATCTATCTGTGGCCCGACGCCGCGGCGCTGGCAGCGCAACTCATCCGCTGAAGCCTCAGGCCTTCTTCGGGCGATTGGTCGAGCGGAAGCTGATCAATCCGGCCACCAGTACACCCAGTGCCACTGCGCCGATGATGATGGTCGCCAGCGCATTGACGTCCGGCGACACCCCGAGACGGACCTTGGAAAAGATCACCATGGGCAGCGTCGACGAGCCGGGGCCCGAGACGAAGCTCGCGATCACCAGGTCATCCAGCGACAGGGTGAAGGCGAGCAGCCAGCCCGAGACCAGCGCCGGGGCAATGATGGGCAGGGTGATGTCGAAGAACACGCGCAGCGGTGTGGCGCCAAGGTCCATCGCGGCTTCCTCGAGGCTGAGGTCGAGATCGGACAGGCGCGACTGCACCACCACCGTCACATAGGCCGTGCAGAAGGTGGCATGGGCGATCGTGATGGTCAGCATGCCGCGGCCGGAGGGCCAGCCGACGAGGCTTTCCATGGCGACGAACAGCAGCAGCAGCGCCAGCCCGGTGATGACATCGGGCATCACCAGTGGTGCCGAAACAGTGCCGGCAAGAATGGTACGGCCGCGGAAGCGCTTGAAGCGGACCAGTGCAATGGCGCAGAGCGTCCCCAGCACCAGTGCGATCGAGGCGGAAAAGAAGGCGATCTGCAGGCTCAGCCACGCGGCGCCCAGCATTTGCGGGTCGGCGAGCAGCTCGCCATACCACTTGGTCGAAAAGCCCGACCACACCGTCACCAGCCGGCTCTCGTTGAACGAGAACACCACCAGCGACATGATCGGCAGATAGAGAAAGGCGAAGCCCAGGCTCGCCGCGATGGGGAGAAACCAGCCGCGCCGCATCTACTTGCCCTTCTCGACAACGGCATCCTGCGCCTTTTGCAGCAGCAGGATGGGGATGACGACGACCACCAGCATGGCGATGGCGACAGCAGAGGCGCGCGGCCAGTTGGTTGCGGCGAAGAACTCGTCCCACAGGACGCGCCCGATCATCAGGGTCTCCGGTCCGCCGAGCAACGAGGGAATGACGAACTCGCCGATCGCCGGAATGAACACCAGCATCGAGCCGGCGACGATGCCGGGCATGGAAAGTGGCAGCGTCACCGACAGGAAGGTCTGCCAGGGGCGCGAGCCGAGATCGGCCGAAGCCTCGAGCAGAGAGGTGTCGAGCTTCACGAGGTTGGTGTAGAGCGGCAGGATCATGAAAGGCAGGTAGGTGTAGACGATGCCGACATAGACGGCGAAATCGGTCTGCATCATCACCAGCGGTTCGATGCCGAACACGCCGAGCACCTGGTTGATGACGCCATTGCCGCGCATGAAGCCGCTGAGCGCATAGACGCGCAACAGAAACGAGGTCCAGAACGGCAGGATCACCAGCATCAACAGGATGTTGCGCCACTTGTCGGGCGCCCGGGCGATGGCATAGGCCATCGGATAGCCGATCAGCAGCGTGATCACGGTCGCGATCAGCGCGATGCGGATCGAACTCAGATAGGCCGCGACATAAAGCGGATCGGTGAACAGCCGCACATAGTTGGAAAGGTGCAGCGTCAGCTGCACCGTGCCTTCCTCGGTGGTCAGCAGCGGCGAGTATGGGGGGCGCCCGAACTGCTTGGTGGCGAGCGAAATACCGAACACCACGAGAAGCGGGATCAGGAAAAACACCGTCAACCAGATGGCCGGCGCGGCAATGACCAGCGTCCGCCCCGAGATGCCGACATCGCGCAAACGTCGCTCGAGCCCGCCCCAGGGGCGCAGGCGGCGGGGGGGTGGCAACTGGCTGCCCATCTCGCTCATACGGTCAGCACCGACCCGGCGGTCGTGTCCCAGCTGAGGAAGACCTTCTCGTCCCAGGTGATCGAATCCGGGTTGCCGCGCAGCGTGTTGGTCTGGGTGACCCGCATGCGTTTGCCCGTGTCGAGCAGCACCTGATAGACGGTCATGTCGCCCAGATAGCCGATCTCCTCGACAACGCCGCGCACCACGTTGGCGCCTTGGGTTGCTTCAGGCGCCTCACGGCTAAGGTTGATCTTTTCGGGGCGAATGGACCACCACAGGATCTGGTCGGGCGCACATTCGACGCCGTGTCCCACGTAGATGTCCGAGCCGAGCTCTGCTGAGCGGATGCGGACATGGTCGGGCTCATCCTCGGTCACGATGCCCTCGACCATGTTGGTCGAGCCGATGAAGCTGGCGACGAAGCGGGAATTGGGGAATTCGTAGATGTCGTGGGGCTCGCCGATCATGGCGATCTCGCCCTGGTTCATCACACCGATCCGGGTGGCGAGCGACATCGCCTCTTCCTGGTCGTGGGTGACGACGATGAAGGTAACGCCCAGCGTCTCCTGGATCTTGACCAGCTCGAACTGGGTTTCCTCGCGCAGCTTCTTGTCGAGGGCGCCCAGCGGCTCGTCGAGCAGCAGCAGTTTCGGCCGCTTGGCCAGGGCGCGGGCGAGCGCGACGCGCTGGCGCTGGCCACCGCTCAACTGGTTGGGCTTGCGCCGGCCGTAGTCCTGGAGCTTCACCAGCGCGAGCAGTTCGGCCACCCGGTCCTTGATCTCGCCAGGGGGCATGTGATCGCGCTTGAGGCCGTACGCGATGTTCTGCTCGACATTCATGTGCGGGAACAGCGCGTAGGACTGGAACATCATGTTGACCGGCCGCTGGTAGGCCGGCACATCGGTCATGTCCTGGCCGTCGATCTCGATGGTGCCCGAGGTCGGGGTTTCGAAGCCGGCCAGCATCCTGAGCAGGGTCGACTTGCCCGAGCCCGAGCCGCCAAGCAGGCAGAACAGCTCAGACTTGAAGATGTCGAGCGACACGTCATGGACGGCGCTGACGTCGCCGAACTTCTTGGTGACGTTGCGAATCCGCACGAACGGCTTGGCGGACGGGTCGCGCCAGGGGCGGGTTTCGAAAGCAAGCTGCGGCTTCTTGGCCATTTCGGTTCCGGCGGCGCCCCTCAGTCGGAAAGGTAGGGGGCGACTGGTCGCCGCCCCCGATCAGGTTACTGACCCGTCTTGATCCGGGTCCAGGTGCGGGTCAAGACCTCTTCATAATCCGGCGAATGGGCCTTGAGGCTGAAGCCCTTGGCGAGTGTCTCGGCCGGCGGATAGATCGAGGGGTTGGACTTCACCTCTTCATCGACGAACTCCAGCGAGGCCGGGTTGGGGTTGGCATAGAACACCGTGTTGGTGATCGCGGCCACGACCTTGGGCTCGAGGATGTAGTTGATGAACTTGTGGGCATTGTCGGCGTGCGGGGCATCGGCCGGAATGGCGAGGAAGTCGTAGAAGGTGGGAGCGCCTTCCGCCGGGATCAGATAGTTGACCTCGGTGCCCTCGGCGGCATTGTCGGCGGCAATGAACATGTCGCCGGAATAGCCCATGGCGAGGCAGATTTCGCCATTGCCCAGGTCGTCAATGTACTGGCTCGAATGGAAGTAGCGGATCGAGGGCTTGATCGAGGCCATGAGCGCCTCGACCTTGGCGAGGTCCTCTTCGCTCTCAGAATTGGGGTCGAGGCCGAGATAGTGCAGCACCGTGCCGGTCACTTCCGAAGGGCTGTCCATCACGGCGACGCCGCAGCCGGCGAGCTTTGCAACGATCTCGGGCTTGAACAGCAGGTCCCAGCTGGTGGGCGGGGCGTCGGTGCCCAGCGCCTCGGCAACCTTGGCGACGTTGTAGCCCAGTCCGATGGTGTTCTGCATGTACGGCACGCCATGGCCGTTGTCCGGGTCGAGCGCGGCGACGGAAGCCATCACCGCCGGGTCGATGTTGCCCAGGTTCGGCAGCTTGGACTTGTCGAGCGGCAGGATCAGGCCAGCCTTGATCTGGCGCTCGAGGAAGTTGCCGGAGGGCACGATGATGTCGTAGCCCGAGTTGCCCGCGAGCAGCTTGGCGTCGACGATCTCGTTGTTGTCATAGACGTCGTAGTTGACCTTGATGCCGGTCTCCGCCTCGAAATTGGCGATGGTGTCCTCGGCAATGTAGTCGGACCAGTTGTAGACGTTGACCACGTTGTCCTGCGCCAGGGCGGGGCTGGCGGCGAGCAGGGCGCCGAGGGCGATCAGCAACTTCTTGTTCATTGGCAAAGGTCTCCTTGTCAGATGGATGCGGCTGCGTTGGCTGCAGCTTCTGGAGGGGTCGTCGACAGGGCCGACGGGCGGCGATGCGACAGTCCCGGGAGGGAGGCTGCGCATGATGGAAGGGGGCGTTGGTATGCGCGGATCGGGTGACCAAGCGACGCCCTTGGGGCGCCGGGATACAGACGGCTAGCAATGTGCCCGCACGCGGGCTGCAATCGGTCCGGCATGCAATCCAGACCAACAATAACCGTGTTCAGCGAAGTGACCCTTTTTCGGCGGTGCCGCAGCGAGGGGAAACCTAGTGGCAAAACCCCCATGGGGCAAGGACCTTGCAGGGCCTTGTGCTGCGTTTGGGGGGCACCGACTGCGGCATTGCTGCCCCGCACTGGTGCGACTTGCGGACGCAGGTGATCAGTGACCATAGTAAGGGTCTGCACCGCGGGGGGATTGGCCATGGGTCGATCGGGTACGCCGGTTGTTGCTTTGGGTGTCTTGCTCGGTTTCGCCGGGGCGGCGGAGGCGCAGACGCCAGAGCCCGCGCCCTATTGGCAGGGCTTTTATCTCGGCATCATGGGTAATGCGGTCGGCGATGGCGATGACACTGCTCAGTCGGTCGGTATTGTGGCCGGTCGTGGGGGTGAGGTGAACGGCACCTTCTATTTCGGCGCCGAGGCGCAACTGGCGGCCGGCAGCATTTCCGGCAATGGTCCCTACCTCTGGCTCGAGGCCGATGGCCGGCTGGGGGCCAAGGTCACCGAGACGATGCTGCTCTACACCTCGGCGGGTGTCGGCTACGATACGGACGTGCAGTCGATCGCGCTGACCGGCGGTGCGGGAGCGGAGATCGACCTCGCGGATGGCTTCGCGCTGCGGGCGGAGTATGTCGTCCAGCACTACCCTTCCGCCGCGAGTACGAGCCATGGCGGGCAGGCGGGCGTGGTGTTCAAGTTCGACTGAAAACCGTTCAGGTCGCGTTCATCATCATGGCAAATGTGGCAGCTTGCGGCGCGATTGCATCGGCGGCGGTTTGGGTTCATTGAGGCGCGATCCGCCCCAAATCCAGCTTTCAGGTCCTCATGAGCCTCAAGAAACACCTTTCCATCGCCCCCGAGGTCAAGAAGGCGCTGGCCGCCGGCGCGCCGGTGGTGGCGCTCGAATCCACCATCATCACCCACGGCATGCCCTACCCGCAAAACCTCGAAATGGCGCGGAATGTCGAAGCGGTGATCCGCAAGAACGGCGCGGTGCCGGCCACGATCGCCATCATGGATGGCAGGTTCAAGGTCGGCGTTACCGGCGACGATCTCGAGCGGCTGGCGCAGGTTGGCGGCACTGCCGCCAAGGCTTCGCGCCGCGATGTCGCGGCTCTGCTTGCTACCGGCCAGATTGCCGGCACCACGGTCGCCACCACGATGATGGCCGCTGAAGGCGCCGGAATCCAGGTGTTTGCGACTGGCGGCATCGGCGGCGTGCACCGCGGCGCCGAGTCGACTTTCGACATCTCAGCCGACCTAGATGAGCTCGGCCGTACCCAGGTCGCGGTCGTCTGCGCGGGCGCCAAGTCGATCCTCGATATCCCCAAGACCCTCGAGGTGCTTGAGAGCAAGGGCGTGCCGGTGCTGGGGTTCGGCACCGAGGATTTCCCGGGGTTCTGGACGCGGCAATCGGGCGGCAAGGTTGACCATCGGGTGGACAGTGCCAAGGATGCGGCCAAGATCATCGCGCTGCAGTTCACCTTGGGGCTGGGCGGCGTGCTGGTGGCAAATCCGATCCCCGAGAGCCACGCGCTCGATGCCGGGATGATCGCGGCCCGGATCGACGACGCGATCCGCGATGCCGAGGCACAGGGGGTTGGCCGCAAGGACCTGACGCCGTTCCTTTTGAAGCGCATCTTCGAGTTGACCGAGGGCAAGAGCCTGGTTGCCAACATCGCGCTGGTCGAGAACAACGCCGCGGTCGCCTCGGCCATCGCGGTGGCGATGAGCAAGCTGGCGGACAAGGCGCGCAAGTGAGCCAGAGCGCGGGGGGACGGGCGCTGGTCATCGGCGATGTGATGACCGACGTCATCGTCAGGCCTGAGGGTCCGCTGGTGCGCGGATCCGACCGCCGCGCGGCCATCGTCACGCGGCCGGGCGGGTCGGGCGCCAACCAGGCGGTCTGGCTGGGATCGATGGGCACGCGGGTCAGCTTCGTTGCGCGCGTCGGCGCCAGGGACAAGCCGCATCTCGAGGCCTATCTCAAGGGACACCATGTCGATCCGGTGCTGGTCGCCGACGCGGCACGGCCCTCGGGTATGCTGGTCACCATCATCGATCCGGATGGCGAGCGGAGCTTTCTCACCGACCGTGGCGCCAATCTCGATCTCAGCCACTCCGACATGCCGTTCTGGCTGCTGGACGACACGCGGGTGGTGGTGATTTCGGGCTATTCGCTGTTTGCCGAAACGCCGCGTGCGGCGGTGCGCTGGATGGCAGGGGAGGCCCGGCAACGCGGCATCGACGTGGCGGTCGATGCCGCCTCGGTTGGCTTCCTCGAAGAGGTCGGCGCGGCGAGTTTTCTCGAATGGACCGCAGGGTTTTCAACCCTGTTCGCCAATGCCGACGAGGGGCGGGCACTTGCGGGGACGGATGAACTCGAAGCGCAGATGCGCACGCTCGGTGAAACCTATAGACGGGTCGTCATCAAACTTGGTGCTGCCGGGGCGGCGGTCGGCGACCGCAATGGAGTCCGGCTGAAGCTAGCTGCTCCCGTGGTCAAGGTGGTGGACAGCACCGGGGCCGGCGACGCCTTTGCCGCCGGGTTTCTTTCAGCTGAACTCGGTGGCGCCGACGAAGCCTCCGCGCTTCAGCAGGGCATCGCGGCTGGCGCGGCGGCCGTCATCAAGGTTGGCGGGCAACCCGACTAGATTCCCCGTCAGGCGAACACTGACAGGACTTGCCGAGGAACGTACATCAGACTATCGAAGCCGCCGAGAATGCGGCCCGAAATGATCCGGTTCTGATCGGGCGCCGCAAGGGAGAGCAGGGGTTCTATCATGACAAAAGTGGGTATCGGCATCATCGGACTGGGGAACATCTCGGCTGCCTATCTGAAGGCGAGCCAGTCGTTCCCGATCCTCGACATCCGGGCAGTGGCCGACCTCAATCCGGCGGCGGCCAAGGCCAAGGCCGATGAGTTCGGGCTGAAGGCGGTGGCGCTCGACGACATCTTCACCGATCCCTCGATCGACATTGTGCTCAACCTCACGGTTCCCAAGGCGCATGTCGAGGTCGGGCTGCGCGCCATTGCGGCTGGCAAGCATGTCTATTCGGAAAAGCCGTTGGGGATTGCGTTCTCCGAGGGCAAGAAGCTGGTGGCGGCGGCCGAGGCCGCCGGGCTGCGTGTCGGCTCCGCCCCCGACACCTTCCTGGGTGGTGCGCACCAGACCTCGCGCCGGATCGTCGATGATGGCCTTCTCGGTCAGGCGGTGGGCGGCTCGGCCTATTTCATGTGCCCGGGCCATGAGCGCTGGCACCCCAATCCGGCCTTCTACTATGAGGTTGGCGGCGGCCCGATGCTCGACATGGGGCCCTACTACATCACCGACCTGGTCAACCTGCTGGGGCCGGTGGCCAAGGTTTCGGGGCAGGTCAGCATGCTGCGCTCGACCCGCACCATCACGTCCAAGGAGCGTAACGGCGAAGTCATCCCGGTGCACGTGCCGACGCATGTGTCGGGCACGCTGATGTTCGCCAATGGCGCCTTGGTTCAGATCACCATGAGCTTCGACGTTGCCGGCCACAAGCACGTGCCGCTCGAGATCTATGGCACCGAGGGCAGCCTGGTCGTGCCCGATCCGAACTTCTTCGGAGGCCAGATCCAGATGATGAAGACCGGCGGCGAGTGGACCGATGTCGACACCGACATGCCGTATGCCGACGGCAATTACCGTTCGATCGGGCTCGCGGACATGGCGCATGCCATTGTCGAAAACCGGCCGCATCGCGCCAATGGCCACTTGGCGCTGCATGTACTGGAGGTGATGGAAGCCTTCGGCCGCTCGTCGGAGAGCGGCCAGGTGGTGGAGATCGCCACCCCGGTTGCACGTCCCGAACCGCTGTCGGCGTCCTTGAAGGGCGGCGTGCTGGGCTGATCCGCCAGTCGATCAACAGAGCAGCAGCTTATCTCCGCCAGCCTTGGCGGGGATAGTTGTTGCATCGTCGCAGCAGCGTGAGCGTCGCCAACAGGACGCTGAGCCTGACGGCTGCGCCGTAGTCCCACCAAGTGGTGCGCGTGAAGGTCTGATCGACCCCAACCTCCGGCGCCGGGCGACATCCGTCCCGCGTCAGGCCACGCGACGTTGCGCCAGATAGACGTGGTCGCAGGCCAAAACGGTCTCACCCCGCTGGTTGATGACGCGAACCTGCTCGATGACGCGGCCATATTGCGGTCGCTTGGGGTCGGGTTCGAGCGCCGTGGTGGTCAATTCGGTGTAGATGGTGTCGCCGATGAACACCGGCCTGGGGAAGCGGAGGCGTTCGAAGCCATAGGTGAAGGCGAGCGGATTGATTTCGGATGCCGTCAGTCCGATGCCGATGGCGAAGGTCATGGTGCCATGGGCGATGCGCTGGCCGAATTCCGAGTTCTTCATGAACTCGGCATCCATGTGGTGCGGAAAGAAGTCGCCGGTGTGGCCCGCATGGACGACAAAGTCGGTTTCCGTGATGGTGCGACCGGAGGTCCTGCGGACTTCGCCGATGACGTAGTCCTCGAAGCGGCGCGGTCGTTCCATCAGAAGCTCTCCCGGAACATGGTGTCGATGTCGGCAAGGATGGTGGCCGGGGCTTCACTGCTGAGCAGGCCGGCATTGAGGCGTTTGCTCGCGGCGTCCTGGAAAGCCATGTAACCATTGTGGCGCGGGCGGACCCAGGCGCCCTCAAGGGTCTTGCGGGTATTGCGGTAGAAATCCCCTGAGGCAGCGTTGACCGCCTCATCCTCCCAGGCCGCGGTGTGGCCGGGCTGGCCGCCGGAGCTGGCATAGAGCCCGCGCTGCACGTCGGCGGAGGCGACCCAGTAGGCATAGTCGAGGGCGGCCTGGCGGTGCTCGGAGAAGGCGGAGACAGCGATGCCGGTACCGCCAAGTGCCGAACCCCTTGACTCCGGCAATGGAATGTTTGCGAAAGTCAACGGATATGGGCGGAAGCCTGGAACCGCATAGCTGACATAGCCGTAGCCCAGCGGCATCACCGAGACGACGGCGTCGCGACGCGTCAGGGCCTCCGAGGCTGCGATGGGATCCATGGCGAAGTTCGAGGGTTCGATATGCGCCGCCAGTTCGGCCAGCATCTCAAGCGCGCGGATGCCCGTGGCCCTGTCGACAAATGGGCCCGCATCGGTGGCGCAGGGGTGGCCGAGATTGGCGGTGAGGGTGAAAAAGCTCATCAACGAATGCGGGGCAAGCATGGGCAACACCACCTCGCCGCGCTTCGCCAGAGCAACAACGCCGTCCCAGTTCTCGGGCGGTTCGACGAGGTCGGCGCGGTAGGCCATGACCTGCGTTGCTGCGTCTATGGGGAAGGCCCACTGATGGCCGGCATAGGCATAGCTGGGATAGGAGCGGCCGACGGAGCCCTTCGAGAGCGCCTCGCGCTCCATTTCGCGGCCCGGCACGTCCAGCGGGGTCAGGCTAGCCTCGGCGGTGATCTGGCCGACATGCGGGTGGTCGATGACAATCAGGTCATACTGGCGGGCCAGTTGCTCGACCGGGAAGGTTTCGAAGTCCTGCAAACTGCGCTGGTCCCAGGCGATGGTCACTCCGGTCCTGTCGGCCCACGCCTTCGACGTCGCCACCATCGGGTCGTAGCCTCGTGGGTGGCTCCAGGTCATGCCCCTGAGGGTGGTCAAAGCCCGAACTCCCTGCGGATCTGAGCGCTTTGCTCGCCGATCAGCGGCGCGGCGCGTTGGGTCGAGGGGCGTACGCCGTTGATCCTGATGGGCACACGCGTGGTACGGATGGCCACGTCATCCTCGCGCGTCACGGTCTGCAGCATGTCGAGCGCCTTGAAGCCCTCGCTTGCGATCAACTCGTCCCAGGTGAGCACCTTGGCGCACCAGATGTCGGCGGGCTCGAGGATCGCCAGCCAATGCGCGGTCGGCCGGGTGGCAACATGGGCGGCGATGATGCGCTTGATCGTGTCGCGATCGGAGAACCAGCTTTTTGGCCGGTCCTTGTAGGGGTCGAGCGCTGCGAGCTGGAACAGCTCGGCGAGTTTGCCGATCGGGGTCATGGCGATGGCGAGGTAGCCGTCCGCGGTCGGATAGACGCCGTACGGGGCCGCGAGGTACGCGTGGGCCGAGCGGAAATCCGAGCGCTTCGGCATGCGCTGGCCATCGTTGAGATAGGCGGTGAGCACTTCGAACTGAAAGTCGACCAGCGCTTCGAGCAGGCTGGTTTCGATATGCGCTCCGGTGCCGGTGATGCTGCGGCGGACCAGGGCGGCGAGAATGCCCTGGCAGGCGGCGGAGCCAGCCAGCATGTCGGCGACCGCGAGGCCAAAGGGGACCGGGCCCTGGCCCTCGTCGCCGTTGAGCCACATCAGGCCGGCGCGGGCCTGCGCCAGCAAGTCCTGGCCGGGGCGCATCACCCATGGGCCTTCGAGGCCATAGCCGGTTATCGAGGCGTAGACGATGCGCGGGTTGATCGCCTTGACCGCCTGGTAGTCGAGCCCGAGCCGCTCGATCACCCCGGGGCGGAAATTCTGCAGCACCACGTCGGCTTTGGTCAGAAGCTTGCGCAGCGCGGCAAGGTCATCTGTGTCCTTCAGGTCGAGGGCAAGACTTTCCTTGGAGCGGTTGATGGCGTGGAAGTTGGTGGAATCGCCGCCGATCTCGGTGTCTGTGAGGTACAGCCGCCGGCTGAGGTCGCCGCCATCGGGCCGCTCGACCTTGATAACGCGCGCGCCAAGATCCTGTAGTCGAAGCGAGGCGTAGGGCCCGGACAGGAACTGGCAGAGGTCGACCACCACCAGTCCGGCGAGGGGCAGTTCTTGATCAGAAGACATCAGGTTTTCTCGGTCTTTCCCACCCAGTCGGCCGGGTTCTTGTACCTTACGGTTTGCAGGTGTTCACAATAGAGCACCAGTTCGCCTTCGCCCTTGAACACCTCGTAGCTGGCCCGGATCAGGCCGAGTTCGGCATATTTCGGGCGTTTCTCGAGATTGGTGCGGATGGTGTAGATGGTGTCGCCGATGAAGGTCGGCTTGATGAAGCGCAGCTTGTCATAGCCGTAGCTGAAGGCGTTGACGCAGTTGGTGGCGACCAGCCCCAGCCCTGCAGAGAACACGAAGGCGCCGGCGACCAGCCGCTTTCCGAACTTGCCTTCGCTGGTGGCGAAGATCTCGTCGGCGACATAGGGGTGCATGTCGGTGACCAGCGCGTTGAACTGCATCGACTCGCCTTCGGAGATGGTCCGGCGGAGCGAGCGGATCCTGTGGCCGACGGCGAAGTCCTCGTAGAACCAGTTCTCGGCGTTCCAGACCGGAAGGCGGGCATGCTCGACCGGCATGGTTGTCGGGTTCGTCGTATGCACGCCGACGGTCGGCTGAGTGGCGCTGTCGCTCACGGGGTGCTCCTCACCGGGGTTGCCGGATGTGCGGCCGACTCGAAGGCGGCTTCGGCCATGGCCATCGTGTGCCAGGCGTCGTCAACGGACGTCTCGAGGTGGCTGTCCTCGCCGGCGGCAAAGCGCTGCAAGTTGCTCATGGTGCCGATGAAGGCGTGTGGGAACCAGCGCCCCTGAAGCGGGACCGGGGTCCAGTCACCGCCCTTGCGGGTGATCCAGAGCTCGTCCGGCTCGCCCTCGGGATAGTTGAGCAGCAGGCCGAGCTTGACCATGGCGGCGCCTTCGGTGCCCTCGAAGCGGAAGCTCGCGTCCTGGAAGCGGCGGCCGAAATCGTGGTTGTGGTTGATCGACAGCGTCACCCGCTGGTCTGGCGCATAGTCGAAGATTGCGGAGGTGCGGGTCTGAGCCAGATCGGTCGAGGGGTGGCCGAGCGTCCGCGCATGGACGCCGGTCGGATTGCCCAACATGGCGCGGATGGTGTCGAGGTAGTGGATCGAGTGCACCGCGATCTCGACCCTTGGCATGCCCTTGAGGAAAGGAAACAACTGCCAGGGGGTGACGAGGTTGAGGTGGACTTCGATGTCGATCAGACGGCCGAGCCAGCCGCGCGCCAGCGCATCGGCCACTGCCAGCATCATGGGCGAGAAGCGCAGCTGGAAGTTGAGGGCCGCCTTCAACTGCTTCCGGCGGCAAAGGGCAAGAATGGCGGTCGCCTCGGCGAGATCGCGCCCCATCGGCTTCTGCAAGAGCACGGCCGAGCCGTCCGGCAGGCGAGGGAGCACGTCGAGATGTGCGGCGGGTGGCAAGGCGAGGTCGTAGATTGCGTCTGGCGTCGCGATCGCCGTGTCGAGCGTGTCGAACGCGCGGGTCTGCCATTTCCCGGCAACCGCCGCTGCCTTGGCTTGATCGAGATCGTAGACCCCGGCCACCGGCAGGCCGGCCAGGCGATAGGCCGGCAGGTGCGCGTCGTTGACGATACCGCCGCTGCCGATGACGACGATCGGACGCGGGGCGGCTGGCAGCGGCCAGGCCTGGCGAAGCGAGCCGACGTCGATCGGGTCAGTCGACATGGAAGACTTCGCGCATGTCGGCCCACCACTCGCCGTCCTTGCGGGTGGAGAGCGGCGCCTGCAACGGCATGCAGACCGACCACCATTCCTGCGTGCGGGGATCGGCCGCCATGGCTGCCATGTCGGCGGCGAAATCGGTACCGTGATACTCGAAGTAGGAAAAGAGCAGGTTCTCAGGCTCTTTCAGGAAGATCGAGTAGTTGCGGATGTTGGAGCGGGCGATCTGGGCCAGCACGTCCGGCCAGACCGCCGCATGAAGACGCGTGTATTCCGGAATGGCGTCGGGCTGCAGCCCGATGACGGAGCCAAAGCGTTGCATGATCAGTTCCCCTCCAGGTGATAGATGCGTTCGGCGTTGCGATGGAACAGCCGCGCCTGTTCGTCGGCGCTGGCGCCCGAGACAAGCTGCCGCGTCGCCGCAACCCAGCGGCCGAGATCGGCGGTGAGCGTGCAGACGGGGTGATCGGAACCCCACACGATGCGGTCCCAGCCGAAGCACGCGATGACATGCTCGGCGAAGGGCCGAAGGTCATCGACCGTCCAGTCCGGCCCGGCATAGGCGACGATGCCGGAGATCTTGGCCGCGACGTTGGGCAGCTCGGCCAGTGCCTTGATATCAGCGCGCCAGGGATCGAGCGCCTGGCTGGCGACGTCGGGCACACCGCAGTGGTCGAGCACGAACTGGGTGTCGGGGCACTTCATGGCCAGCGCCCGGCCGACCGGCAATTGCCGGGCGAGGACGCAGAGGTCGAAGGGCAAACCGGCTCTGCCAAGGCGGCGGACGCTGTCGGCGAAAGTCGGGCTGCCGCTCAGTTCGTCAGGCGAGGTGTGGAGGATTCGCCGCACGCCTTTGACGCCCTTGATCGTCAGCAGGCGGTCCAGAAATTCAGGAAACTCGGCGCTTTCCGGGCGGGCTGCGGCGATGGCGCCAGCAATGCGCGGGTGAACGCCGAGCATGAAGCGAGTCTCGGCTTCCATGTCGGGTTCGGCGACATCGACTTCCATGTGAAGCGCGGTCTCGATGCCGAGCGCTTCGGCTGCAGCGAAATAGGCTTCGGCGGTCCATTGGCGGTTCAGGGCTTCGGCGCCTGACAGCCAGGGGTAGGAAAAGCGGTCCTGGTAGACGAGGTGCAGATGGGTATCGACGATGCGCATCCTGGGGCCTTTCGGGTTCAAGAGACCGCGACGCGGTGGCGGTCGGACACTTCCCGGCCAGCCGAGCGCAACAGCTCGAGCGCCTGCTGCAGGTTCGGTGCGTCGGCGGCGTCGAGGCGCTGGGTGTAGGGGCAGGTGAGAGCGGCGATAACGCTGCCAAGGGGCCCGAAGATCGGCACCGACAGGTTGGTGACGCCGGCGACCTGCAGGCTGGCCATGGTCTCGTAGCCGCGCTCGCGCACCAGATCGAGGCGCTGCTCGAGACCATCGGGAAGCGCTTCAAGCTGGCGGGTCACCGGATCCTCCAGCATCAGGCGCCGCTCTTCGGCCGAGGCGTAAGCGAGGAAGACGTGGCCGGAGCCGGTATTGACCATGCCGATGCGGGAGCCGACCCGGATCGAGACGTTCCAGTAGCCGGGACCGTCAACCTGGGCGACCACGACCAGGATGTTGCGGTCGTAGATCACCAGATGCACGGCCTGCTGCGCATCGCGGGCGAAGCTGCGCAGCACCGGCATGGACTGGCCGACCAGACGGGCAACGGGCGGCGCCATGTGCGCCAGCTCGAACAGTTTCAGCGTCAGCTCATAGCGGTCGCCGGAGCGGCGGACATAGTCGCGCCGGACCAGGCGATCGAGCATCCGGTAGATTTCATTGGGGGTGCGGTCGAGCGCCTTGGCGATCTCGGCCTGGCTCAGCCCCTCTGGCGTTGCGGCCAGAAGCTCAAGGATATCAAGACCTTTGTCGAGCGCTGGCGCCCGATACTTGTCGAGGTCGTCGACACTGTTCACCACGTTGTCCTCCCGCTGGCCGGTCGCCACCCGTTGACGAGTAGCGTTCGGTCTGCTTACCTACGAATAGACTTTTCACATATGGATGATCAAGGGGCGTTTACGGCCCAGGTGTGAAAGGCTCTCAGGAGGAGTATCTCATGAACAAGATTCTGTTGCAGGCGCTTCTGGCGTCCTGCGCACTGGCTGGGTTCGGCAGCGCTGCGCTGGCCCAGGACTTCGACTATGGCAAGTTCGACGGCTACACCCTCAAGGTGAAGCTGATCGGTGGCACGCAGTACGAAAAGCTTTACACGCGCATCCCGGAATGGGAGGCGATGACCGGTGCCAAGGTCGAGATCGTGTCGTCCAAGAACCACTTCGACCTCGATCGCGAGATCAAGCAGGACATCGCGTCCGGCGCGATCACCTGGTGCGTAGGCTCGAACCACACGAGCTTTGCGCCGCAATATGGCGACCTCTATGTCGACCTCAAGGACTTCATTCCGCAGTCCGAGCTCGACAAGTATGTGCCGGGCACGCTGGCTTCGGCGATGGTCGACGGCCGGCTCGTGCAGCTGCCGCGCGTCACCGACGTGTCGAACCTCTACTATCGCAAGAGCCTGTACGAGAACGCCGACAACCAGGCCAAGTACAAGGAACAGTTCGGCGTCGACCTCGCGCCGCCCAAGACCTATGACGAATTCAAGCAGCAGGTCATCTTCTTTGCCGATCCGCCGAATCTGTACGGCACCGCCTTTGCCGGTAAGGACGAGGGCCTGACCGGCCGCTTCATGGAGATCGTCCGCGCCAATGGCGGCGACATGTTCGACGAGAACTGGAAGCCGATCTTCAACTCCGAGGCCGGCGTTGCCGCCGTGCAGTGGTTCAAGGACATCTACGACGCCAAGGCCGTGCCGGCCGGCACCGTCAATTACACCTGGGACGATATCGGCCAGGCCATGGCTGCCGGCCAGCTCGCCATCGATCTCGACTGGCCGGGCTTTGCCGGTTTCTATTCGGACCCGAGCGCCTCCAAGATCGCCGGGGAACTCGGCTTTGCCACCGCGCCGGTGGGCTCGGCCGGGATTCGCGGTGGCTGGTCGGGCTCGCACTCGTTCTCGGTGACCGAGGCTTGCGACAACAAGCCGGCAGCTGCGTCGTTTGCGGTGTTCCTGACCAATGACGAAAGCGAGATGATGGAAGCCCAGGCCGGCAATCTCCCGACCCGGACTGCCACCTATCCGGCGGTCAAGGAGTGGTTCAAGGCCAATGACAAGGCTTTCATGGTCGAGATGTTCTCGGCCTGGGAAGCCTCGCTGGGCGAAGCCCGCACGCCACCGCTGGTGGCGCAGTGGATCGAAGTGTCCAACGTGATCTGGCCGAACATCCAGGCCGCCATCGTTGGCGACAAGACCGCGCAGGAAGCACTCGATCAGGCCGCGGCCGATGCCACGGTGATCATGCAGGACGCTGGCCTGCTGCAGTAAACTCCCGTTCGGCCGGCGCTCAACCAGCGCCGGCCGTGCCTTTTCGTCATGGCTCCGGCCAGCGGGTCGCCTGCACCCTCTGGTCAAGCAGTACCTTCAGGTTCAGATGAACGTCTTCCGATCGCCGCGAGCGACACCCTATCTGCTCTTGTTGCCGGCGATCGTGGTGATCCTGGCGGTGGTTCTCGTGCCGCTGATCGTCTCGTTCTGGACGAGCTTTACCGGCTACAACCTGACCAAACCGGCGACGCTGTTCCAGTTCGTCGGGCTGAGGAACTACGAGCGGCTGCTCGGCAATGCCGAATTCTGGTGGGCGTTCGCGCGCACCATCGTGTTCATCACCATTGCGCTCAATCTCGAGATGGTGCTGGGCCTCGGGCTGGCGCTGCTGGTCAACAAGATCACCTGGGGCCAGCGGACGATTCGTACCATCATGATGTTTCCCATGATGTTTTCGCCGATCCTCGTGGGTTTCCAGTTCAAATACCTGTTCAACGATGCCGTGGGGCTGGTGAACAATGCGCTGTTCGATCTTGGCATCATCAACGCGCCGATCCCGTGGCTGGTCGACGGGACGCTGGCGCCGCTGACGATCATCCTGGCCGAGATGTGGATGTCGACCTCGGTGTTCGCCATCCTGCTCCTGGCCGGCCTGATGGCATTGCCCAAGGAGCCGATAGAGGCGGCCAAGGTCGATGGCTGCAGCCCGATCCAGGTGTTCCGGCACATTACGCTGCCGTTCCTGATGCCCTTCATCTACATCGCGATGACCATCCGTTCGCTCGATGTGGCGCGCGCCTATGACATGGTTCGCATCATGACCAATGGTGGCCCGGCGGGACGCACCGAACTGCTGTGGACGCTGATGACGCGCGTTGGCTACCAGAACAGCCAGATGGGCATGGCCAACGCCATGGGCTATATCTCGATCCTCCTCTCCATCGTGTTCACCGTCTATTTCTACCGCAAGCTGGTGGTGGCGCGTGCCTTCATGGGAGGTGCTCAATGAGTGCCGGAACGATGGAAAGACCCTGGCAGCGCTGGCTGATCCGGCTGGGCGTGTTCATTGCCATGCTGATCCTCGTGGTGCCGGGCGCCTGGGTGGTGCTGACCGCCTTCCGCCCCAATATCGAGGTGCTGGCGCGGCCGGCAGTGTGGATTCCGCAGCAGCTGACGCTCAACAACTTCCTCGGGATCTTCGGGCAGCTGTCGAGCCAGCAGGGCCTGCCGGTCGGCAGCTATTTCGTCAATTCGCTGGTCATCTCGCTGACCTCCACTGTGGTCGCCATCGCCATCGGCATGATGGGCGGCTACGCGTTCGCGCGTTTCCATTTCCGCGGCAAGGGCGCGATGTTCCTGGCCTTCATGCTGAGCCGCACGGTGCCGGGCGTGGCGCTCAGCCTGCCGCTGTTCATCCTGTGGGCGCGGCTGGGGATCATTGACACGAGTTTCGGGCTGATCGTCGTCTATATGGCGGTCAATATCCCCTTCACGATCTGGCTGACCGACGGGTTCTTCCGGCAGATCCCGGTGGACCTGAGCGAAGCGGCGCAGATCGATGGGTGCACGCGCTGGCAGGCGTTCTGGCGGGTGGAGTTCCCGCTGGCGCGTTCGGGTCTCGCGTCGGCGGCGATCTTTGCCTTCCTCACCTCGTGGAACGAGTACGCGCTGGCGAGCCAGCTGACCCGCACCACGGCGAGCAAGACCATGCCGGTGGGCCTGATGGACTTCACTGCGCAGTTCACCGTCGACTGGACCGGGATGAGCGCCATGGCGGTGCTGATCATCGTGCCGGCGCTCATTCTCACCTTCATCGTCCAGAAGCACCTGATCGCCGGCCTGACCTTCGGCGGCGTCAAGTAAGGAATTCCCCATGGCCGAGGTTCGCCTCAACAAAGTCGTCAAGCGCTATGGCAAGCTGGAGACGGTGCACGGCATCGATCTCGAGATCGCGCACAACGAGTTCGTGGTGCTGGTTGGCCCGTCGGGCTGCGGCAAGTCCACGACCTTGCGGATGATTGCCGGGCTCGAGGAGATCACTGACGGCACCATCTCGATCGGTGACAGGGTGGTCAATGCGCTGCCGCCGCGCGAGCGCAACATCTCGATGGTGTTCCAGTCCTATGCGCTTTATCCGCACATGACGGTGCGGGAAAACCTCGGGTTCGGGCTGTCGATTGCCAAGGTGCCCGAGACCGAGATCAAGACGCGGGTCGACGAAGCGGCCGGGATCCTGGGGCTTGAGCCCTATATGGACCGGCTGCCGCAGCACCTCAGCGGTGGGCAGCGGCAGCGGGTTGCGATGGGACGTGCCATCGTGCGCCACCCGGATGTGTTCCTGTTCGACGAGCCGCTGAGCAATCTCGACGCCAAGCTGCGCGGGCAGATGCGGGTCGAGATCAAGAAGCTGCACCAGCGGGTGAAGACCACGGTGATCTATGTGACGCATGACCAGGTCGAGGCGATGACGCTCGCCGACCGCATCGTCATCATGCGCGATGGCCGGGTCGAGCAGGTGGGTACGCCCAGCGACGTGTTCGAAAGGCCGGCCAATACCTTCGTTGCCGGGTTCATCGGGTCGCCACCGATGAACCAGCTCGAGGCGGTTGTCGTTGGCGGCAAGGCGCGGCTCAGCGACGGGGTCGAGGTGCCGCTGCCGCCCGATGCCAAGGTTACGGAAGGCCAGGACATTGTCGTCGGGTTCCGGCCCGAGAGCCTTGCGCCGCGCGGGCATTCGCTGCACGGGGAAGGCGAGACGCTGCAGATCGAGCGTGCCGTCACCATCGCCGAACCGCTGGGTACCGAGACGATCCTGTTTGCCTCGCTGGGCGGACAGGAGGTACAGGGCAAGATGCTGAACCCGCGTCCGGTGGCGCCGGGCGAGGTCCTGCCCTTTACTCTTGATCTCATGCGCCTGCATGTGTTCGACCGCGCATCCGGAAAGACCCTCAGATGAGCCGCATCGCCCGCGTAGAAATCCTGATGGTGGACCTGAAACCGAAGGTGAAGCGGGTCGATGCCATCCAGTCCTTTGTCAGCCAGGAAACCCCGATCGTCCGCATTACCGATGCAGATGGGGCGACCGGTACCGGTTATAGCTACACGATCGGGACGGGGGGATATTCTGTCGTCGAATTGTTGAAGCGCACGCTGGTGCCGGCGATCATCGGCCGCGAGGCGATGGAGATCGAGCGGATCTGGCGCGACCTGCTGTTCCTGACGCATGCGACGACGACCGGGGCGATCACCTCGATTGCGCTTGCGGCCATCGATACGGCGCTTTGGGACCTCAAGGCCCGGAAACTCGGGCAGCCGCTGCATCTCCTCGCCGGTGGGGCGCAGCAGTCGATCCCGCTCTACACCACGGAAGGCGGCTGGCTGCATCTCGACGAGGCGGCACTGGTGGACGATGCGTTGCGGGCCCAGGCCGACGGGTTCGGCGGCTGCAAGCTAAAGGTCGGGCGGCCGATTTTCGAGGACGTGCGCCGGATCCGCGCGGTGCGCGAGGCGGTCGGGCCGGGGTTCGAGATCTTCACCGATGCCAACCAGCGCTTCAATGTCGATGAGGCGATCCGCCGGGCGCGGGCCTATGAGCCGCTCGATATCGGCTGGTTCGAGGAGCCGCTGACGGCCGAGGATATTTCCGGGCATTCGCGGCTGGTGGCCAGCACCTCGATTCCGGTCGCGGTGGGCGAGAGCCTGTATAGCGCGCTGCATTTCCGCGAGTACCTGGAGCGGCATGCCTGCTCGGTGGTGCAGGTGGATGTGGGCCGGATCGGCGGGATCACGCCCTGGCTGAAGGTTGCTCATATGGCGGAGGCGTTCAACATCGCCGTCTGCCCGCATTTCCTGATGGAACTGCATGTGGCGCTGTGCGCCGCGGTGCCCAATGCGCGCTGGGTGGAGTATATCCCGCAGCTCGACGAGCTGACCGGCGAGAAGATGCAGATCCGCGATGGGCACGCGATCCCGTCGAGCAAGCCCGGGCTTGGGATCGACTGGGATTTCGAGGCGATCGAGGCGATGACCGTCGA
>CAYNRZ010000014.1:0-88325 GCA_964399695.1 uncultured Devosia sp.
CCTATCGCGACAACACCAGCGACTTCGAGAAGATCAAGCTGCGCCAGCGCGTGGCGGTGAACCTCGAAAACCGCAATCTCGCGACCACCATGCTCGGCCATCCGGTGGCGATGCCGGTGGCCATCGCGCCGGTGGGCTCGACCGGGCTGCAGAGCCCCAATGGCGAGATCAAGGCAGCCCGCGCCGCCGAGGCCTTCGGCATCCCGTTCACGCTCTCCACCATGAGCATCAACTCGATCGAGCAGGTGGCCGAAGGCACGACCAAACCGTTCTGGTTCCAGCTCTACGTGATGCGGGATCGCAAGTTCATCGAGCGGCTGATCGACCGCGCCAAGGCGGCCAAGTGCTCGGTGCTGGTGCTGACCATGGACCTCCAGATCCTCGGCCAGCGCCACAAGGACGTGCGCAACGGCCTGCGGGCGCCGCCGCCGATCACTCCGAAATTCCTGTTCGAGCTGGCCACCAAGCCGGCCTGGGCGTTCGGCATGCTGAATGCCAAGAGCAAGACCTTCGGCAATATCCACGGCCACGTCACCGACGCCATCGACCTCGCCTCGCTGAGCAAGTGGACGGCCAGCCAGTTCGACCTGACACTGAACTGGAAGGATATCGGCTGGATCAAGGACCGCTTCGGTGGCCCGGTGGTGGTCAAGGGCGTGCTCGACCCCGAGGACGCGCAGCTGGCGGTGGACAATGGCGCCGATGGCGTCATCGTGTCCAACCATGGCGGCCGCCAGCTCGACGGCGCGCCCTCCTCGATCCGCGTGTTGCCCGAGATCGTCGACGCGGTGGGGCACCGGACCGAGGTGCTGATGGATTCCGGCATTCGCTCCGGCCAGGACGTCTTGAAGGCGCTGGCGCTGGGCGCCAAGGGCACCTTTGTCGGCCGCGCCATGGCCTTCGGGCTCGGCGCCGGCGGTGAGGCGGGCGTGACCCGCGCACTGAGCATCATCAGCAAGGAAATGGATACGACCATGGCGCTGATGGGCGAGCGCGACATCCGCAATGTCGGCCCGCACAATATCTACTCGAACGATCTGCTGCGCCGGCAGGGGTACTAGTCCGCCGGCGAACCTTCTTCTCCGCTTCAGTTGGCGGGTGGCAAGGTGGCCCGACCTGAAGCGGAGTTTTGACATGCGCATTGCCGGCCCCACCGCCCTCCTCCTCGCCGCGCTTGTCGCAGGGCCGGCCCAGGCCGATTGCCTCGAGGAGATCAAGACCATCCTCGCCAGCTCGCTGACCTCCGGGCCCTTTGCAATGGAGATGGAGGCGACCGAGGAATCTGGAGTGATGACCATCTCAGCAGAGTTTGTCGCGCCCGACTCCATGCATACAAAGGTGGTGTTCGGCACCACCACCATGGAAGCGACGGTGCTCAATGGCAGAGCCTGGGTGGACATGGGCACAGGCGAAGGCTGGACCGAATACCCCGAAAACATGTCGGACACCATGATGGCGACGTTCCAGGGCGCCACCGCGGAGATGCTCGACAGCGTCACCGCCGAGGAATGCCTCGGCACCCAGAACGTCGATGGTCGCGACCTGTTGGCGTTCAAGTACCACTCCAAGGAGGATTCGATCCTCGTCAAGTCCACTTTGTATGTCGACCCCGTCTCCCGCTTGCCGGTCATCACAGAAACCCAGTCCAACTTCGACGGCATCAGCACCGACATGCGTGCGGTCTACCGCTATGACCCAACCATCAAGGTGGTGGCACCGAACCTCTAGAGAGGCAGTCCCTAAAGCTTCACCCCATTCAGCCTGAGCGCGTTGCCGATGACGCTGACCGAGCTCAGCGCCATGGCGGCGGCGGCGATCATCGGGGAGAGCAGCCAGCCGGTGAGCGGGTATAGGACGCCCGCCGCGACGGGGATGCCCAGCGCATTGTAGCCAAAGGCGAACAGCAGGTTCTGCGTGATGTTGCCCATGGTGGCGCGCGCCAGCCGCCGCGCCTTGAGGATGCCGTCGAGTTCGCCGCCGAGCAGCGTGATGCCCGCGCTTTCGATGGCGACATCTGCGCCCGGACCCATGGCGATGCCGACATCGGCGGCCGCGAGCCCCGGTGCGTCGTTGACGCCATCGCCGGCGAAAGCGACCTTGCGGCCGTCTTTCCTCAGCTTGACGATCAGGTCGTGCTTGGCCTCGGGCGACATGCCGGCCTCGATGCGGGCAATGCCCAGCGCCTTGCCGACGGATTCCGCCGTACCGGCTGCGTCGCCGGTGGCCATGATGACCTCGATGCCGTCACTGGCCAGCTGACGGAGGGAGGTGGCAGCGCCGGCCTTGATCGGATCGGAGACGGTGACCACCCCGAGGATCGCCCCGGCATGGGCGACGAGCACGGCGGTGCGGCCGGCCGTCGCGTGTTCCCTGGCCAGCGCCGCCACCTTGTCGTCCACCGCGATACCGAGTTCGGCCATCAGACCCGGATTGCCGACCACGGCCGGCTGACCGCCAACGTCGCCGACTATCCCGCGACCGGTGACCGAGCGGAAGCCGGTCGCTTCGTAGGTGCGGGCCCCGCGTTTTTCGGCGCCACGCACGATCGCATGGGCAATGGGGTGCTCGCTCGACCGCTCGAGCGCGGCGGCCACCGCGAGGACGAAACCTTCGTCGACGCCCTTGACGGCGATGACCTGCTCGAGCGTCGGCTTGCCTTCGGTAAGGGTACCGGTCTTATCGACCACCAGCACGTCGACTTCGGCCATGGATTGCAGGGCACTGGCTTCGCGGACAAGGACGCCGGCGCGGGCGCCACGGCCGGTGGCGACCATCACCGACATTGGCGTTGCGAGCCCCAGGGCACAGGGACAGGCGATGATGAGAACCGACATGGCGGCGATCAGGCCATAGCTGAGGCCGGGCTCGGGCCCGAACACGTACCAGGCGGCGAAGGCGAGGATGGCGATGACGACGACCAGCGGCACGAACCAGCCGGCAACGCGATCGGCGAGGCCCTGGATCGGGGCGCGGCTGCGCTGCGCCTTGCCGACCAGCTCGACGATCTGGCTGAGCCGGGTGGCAGCCCCAACGCGGGTGGCCTTCATCACGAAGCTGCCTTCGCCATTGAGCGTGCCGCCGGTGACGGCGGCATCGACCGTCTTTTCCACCGGCATCGGCTCACCGGTCAGCATCGATTCATCGACATAGGACTGGCCTTCGAGCACCACGCCATCGACCGGCACGGCGGCGCCGGGGCGGACGCGGAGCCAGTCGCCGACGGCAACATCGCTGAGCGGCACCTCGATGTCGCGACCCTGCCAGACGCGCCAGGCGGTCTTGGGGGCGAGGTCGAGCAGCGCGCGGATGGCCTTGCCCGTGGCCTCGCGGGCACGCAGTTCCAGCACCTGGCCGACAAACACCAGCGTGATGATCACCGCCGCTGCTTCGAAATAGAGCGGGGCTTCGCCTTCAGCGTGGAACATGTGCTCGGGGAGGAGCTGCGGGAACACCAGCGCGACGATCGAGAACAGATAAGCCGCGCCGACGCCGAGCCCGATCAGCGTCCACATGTTGGGCGAACGGTTGACCAGCGAGGCCCAGAAGCGCCGGAAGAACGGCCACGCGGCCCACAGCACCACCGGCGTCGCCAGCGCCAGTTGCAGCCAGCCCGAGGCCGGGCCAAGCAGGTCGTTCAGCGGCAGGCCCAGCATGGGGCCCATGGCGATGATCAGCAGCGGCACGCTGAGCGCAGCGCTCACCCACATGCGCCGGGTGAAATCCACCAGTTCGGGATGCGGACCGTCGTCGAGCGAGGCAACCATCGGCTCGAGCGCCATGCCGCAGATCGGGCAATCGCCCGGACCATCCTTGACGATTTCCGGATGCATCGGACAGGTCCAGAGCCCGGTCTGGCTGGTTGTGGCTGGCGCTGCGGCCGGGCTGGAGTGGTGGCTGTGGCCGTGATGACCATGCGCCGGAGCGGCCGGTGTCGCTGTGCCACCCTTTGGCGGCAGGACGAACGGCGTCTGATTGAGATACTTCGCCGGGTCGGCCTCGAACTTGGTCTGGCAGCCGTCGCAGCAGAAATAGTAGCGCGTGCCCTCATGCTTGAGCATGTGTTCGCTGGTGGCGCGATCGACGCTCATGCCGCAGACCGGATCGGTGGACTTGAGCCAGGCTGCGGGGTCGGCCTCGAACTTCGCCTTGCACCCGGCCGAGCAGAAGCCGAGCTCGCGCCCCTCATGCGCCGTGCGATGCGTCGCCGTCGCCATGTCGACACGCATGCCGCATACCGGATCGCGCAGCACGGGGCGGGCGGCGGCTGTGGTGTGGTCGTGCATGATGGACCTCGAACGTCGTTGGCCCCGTCGTGATGACGGGTGACATCAGACTTGTTGACCTTCCAATGATGGGAAGGTCAAGAGTGTTGGTGATGAAGGAGGCCCAGCATGCAGATTGGCGAAGCGGCGCGGCACACCGGGGTGTCGGCCAAGATGATCCGGCACTATGAAGCGATCGGGCTGATCCCGGCGGCAGACCGGCGCGACAGCAACTATCGTGACTATGGCCACCACGACCTGCACCGGCTCGGTTTCATCCGCCGGGCCCGCGATCTCGGCTTCTCTATCGAAGAGATCCGCAGCCTGCTGCGGCTGTGGGGCGACACGGCGCGCGCCAGCGCCGACGTCAAGGCCCTCACCCTCAGCCACATCGCCGAGCTCGACAAGAAGATCGCGCTGATGGGCGAGATGCGGCAGACGCTTGCCACCCTCGCCGAGGCCTGCGACGGCGACCACCGGCCGGATTGCCCGATCATCGCGACGCTGGCGGGTGGTGCCAGCGGGCACCACCACTAGTCAGACGAAAACGTCAGGCGTGCAGATCCGCCCAGTCGGGGTGGCGGCGGAACTGTGCGACGACATAGGAGCAGGTCGGGACCACCTTTTCGCCGGCTTCGCGGACGGCGGCCATGGCATCCTCGACGAGCTTCAGGGCCACACCCTGGTTGCGATATTGCGGCGGCACGCCGGTGTGATCGGCAATGATGGTGGTGGCGTCGCGGCGCTGGTAGGTCATTTCCGCCACCGAGCCGTCGGGCAGGTAGATGGCGAAGCGGCCGCGCTGGCCATCGTCTTCGCGCACCACCGGGAACTGGTCTGTCATGATTGGATCCTTGCGGCGGGGCGAAATCGGCCCGCACCCTGTCCGCCGAATATGGGATGGAAGCGCTCCCGCGCCAAGCCGGGAAGGTGGGGCGCGACGGCACAGGCGCGATCAGATTCGCGTCATCTCGCGTTGGAGCTCGGGGAAAAGCCCGGCCTCGTTTAGGAAGGGGTGCACCGCCAGCGCCGCCGCCATCGATTTCAGCGCCAGGTCACGCCGCCCCATCTGCAGGTGGATGATCGCCTGCCCGGACAGGGCGCCGAAATGCCGGGGCTCGAGCGCCAGCACCTTCTCGCAGTCGGCCAGCGAGGCCTCGTAATTGCCGGTCATGAAATATAGCGTCGCCCGCTGGTTCCAGCCCTCGGCATAGTCCGGGTAGTCGATCACCAGCTGGTCGAGCAGTGCGATGGCAATGGCGATGCTGCGCGTCTCGCGGGCCTCGAACACATCGAGCATGCGCGCCGCGAGATCGGGATCGGAAGGGGAGGTCCAGATCGACCAGATCTGCCGGTCGAGCTTTTGCGCCGTGGCCTGGTCGGGAGCGCGGGCCAGCCGGACGAACAGCTGGTCGAGCGCGGCCTTGTCCTCTGCGTCACCGGCGAACACCGGCAACGGGAGCAGCAGGCACATGGCGATGAGCAGCCGAGCAAGCAGCCTGAGCATGGTTTGGCAAGCTTGCGCCCGGCCAACGGTGACCGCAAGTCAGCTTTTCGCGACTGGGCCCTGACTCGCGACGCAGGCGGCGCTAGAAGAAGCGGATAGCTTCGTGGAGATCCTGCCTTGAGCCTGCCCATCCATCATATGATCTCGTCGGGCCCGCGCCCGGTCGCCCCGTTCAGCCATGCCGTGGAAGCCGATGGCTGGGTGTTCGTCACCGGCCAGATGCCGACGGACCCGGCGGCACCCGACGCACCGCTGCCCGAGGGCGTCGAGGCGCAGACCCGCCGTGTCGTCGAGAACCTCAAGATCGTTCTGGGTGGCATCGGGCTCGGGCTCGAGCACGTCACCATGGCGCGCATCTATCTGACCGAGTTCAAGCGCGACTATGCGGCGTTGAACGCGCTGTGGCCGAGCTTTTTTGAAGCCGGCAAGCTGCCCGCGCGGACGACGGTGGGCGTGACGGCGCTGGCCGTGGATGCGCTGGTCGAGATCGACTTCGTGGCACGGCGGCCCTGACCGCTCAGCTGGCCGGCGGGGTGTAGCCGAGGAGCGCATAGCCCTCGGTATGGCATTCGCCGATGCCGCACTGCACCGCGACCGAGCCGAAATTGACCAGTGCGATCACCGTGACCAGCGCCCCGACGATAAGGCCGAGGCGCCGCAGCAGCGGGAAGGTTTCGGCGGGGAAGGCAGCGGCCTGGCGGGGCCCGCCGAGGACGGCGAGCCGGAGGATGAAGGCGAGCAGCAGGCCAAGGCCGATGACGATACCCCAGACCGGCATGTGCAGCCCGAGGATGGCGGTGCCGACATATTCGTGGCCCGGACGCGGATAGATATCGAGCAGCGTCTGCCGCTCGGCCACCACGAGGAGCATCAGCGCAAACAGCATGGCGATGCCGGTGTTCTGATAGGAAAAGCCGGTGCGGAACTGCATCAGCAGCGCCACCACCACGCCCAGCATGGCAACCCGCTGCAACAGGCACAGCGGGCACGGCAACTCGCCGAACCCATATTGCAGCACCATCGCCGTAGTGAGGATGGCGCCGAGCCCCACCATGACACCGAGGGCGAACAGGTAACCGAGAAAGGCCGCGATGCGGTCGGTCGAAGTGGCGTAGGTGGAATTTTCCATGCTCATCGCCACCCCCTAGAACTGCAGCCACGGCATGGCGAAGCCATATTGCGGGCTATAGATTTCCCACAGGAACAGCCCGATCGCGAGGCAGAAGCAGACGCCGAGCGCCAGCCGTGCCACCAGCGCCTGCCCCCACCACACCAATGCAAACGCGACGATCAACGCCGCGAAAATGGCCAACATCATGCCGAGGCTCCCCCCAAACGCCGACTGCCTGCCCGTAAACCGCAAGATGATGCCGGAACGGGAAAAAACACAAGGCCGCCAGAATGGACCAGACAGCAGTTGTGGAAGGCGGAACGGAAGAGTGTGTGCATGTTGCCAACTGCTAGCATGTTAGTTGTCAACTGCGCTGGTTCGTGCTTGACATCATGAGCCCGTAAGTTGCTGCGCCGGGAATTGGGGTTGGAGGACCTGCCGGTGCGGAAAACTCGGAAGCATGGGAGGAAAACATGAAACACTCGCTCGTCCTGGGCAGCCTTGTGCTGGCCCTGATGTCCGGTTCGGCCCTGGCCGAAACGTCTGGAAAAAAGATCGCCCTGTCCAACAACTATGCCGGCAACTCGTGGCGCCAGGCCATGCTGCAGAGCTGGGACAAGGTCACCAAGCCTGCCGTCGAGGCCGGTATCGTCGCCGCTGCCGACGCGTTCACCACGGCCGAGAACCAGGCCACCGAACAGGCAGCGCAGATCCAGAACCTGATCCTGCAGGGCTATGACGCCATCGTCGTCAACGCTGCCTCGCCGACCGCGATCAATGGCGCCGTCAAGGAAGCCTGCGACGCCGGCATCATCGTGGTGTCGTTCGACGGCATCGTGACCGAACCCTGTGCCTGGCGCATTGCCGTGGACTTTGCCGGCATGGGCAAGAGCGAGATCGACTATCTCAAGGAGGCACTGCCCGAGGGCGGCAAGCTGCTCGAGATCCGCGGTCTGGCGGGCGTGTTCGTGGACGATGAAATCTCCAAGGGCATCCATGCCGGTGTCGCCGAAAACCCGCAGTTCGAGATCGTCGGCTCGGTACATGGCGACTGGGCGCAGGACGTGGCGCAGAAGGCCGTGGCCGGCATCCTGCCCAGCCTGCCCGAAGGCATCGTCGCCGTGGTGACGCAGGGTGGCGACGGTTATGGCGCCGCGCAGGCCTTCGCCGCTGCCGGCCGTCCGACCCCGACGATCATCATGGGCAACCGCCAGGACGAACTGGCCTGGTGGAAGGAACAGAAGGACGCCAATGGCTACAAGACCATGTCGGTCTCCATCGCCCCGGGCGTGTCGACCCTCGCCTTCTGGGTGGCCCAGCAGATCCTCGACGGCAAGGAGGTCCCCAAAGACCTGATCGTGCCGTTCCTGCGCATCGACCAGGACACGCTCGAGGCCAATCTCGAATCCACCCCGGTGGGCGGCGTGGCCAATGTCGAGTACAGCCAGGAAGACGCCATCAAGGTGATCGAAGGCAAGTAGGGTCATCGCAAGCCAATGACCCAAGGGGACAACCCCGTCATCTCCGTGAACGGCGCCCGAAAGAGCTTCGGCGCCGTTCATGCGCTTGACGGCGTGGACTTCGCGGTCCGCGCCGGCGAGTGCGTCGGGCTGGTCGGCCACAATGGTGCCGGCAAGTCGACGCTGGTGTCGATCCTGAATGGCGGTCTCAGTCCGGACAGCGGCACTCTGGCCCTGCTCGGCCGGCCGGTCGAACGGCACAGCATTGCACTGGCGCGCGGCATTGGCCTGCGCTGCGTGTTTCAGGAACTTTCCCTCTGTCCCAACCTCACGGTGACCGAGAACACCCGGGTGGCGCATCGCGGCCTCAGCGGCTTCGGCTGGCGACGCCGGGCGGCCCGGCTGATCAAGGCCAAGCTCGACGAGATTTTCCCCGGCAACGACATCGATGTGAACCGCAGCATTTCGGGTTTCTCGATCGCGCAGCGGCAGATGATCGAGATCGCCACCGCGTTTACCAGCATCGATGACGCCGTACGCCTGGTCGTGCTCGACGAACCGACATCGAGTCTCGATGCGGGGCTGGCGGGGCAGTTGCTGGCCTTTGTTCGGCGCTTCGTTGCTGCGGGGGGAGCGGTTGTGCTGATTTCGCACATTCTGGGCGAAGTGCTTTCGACCACCGACCGCATCGTGGTGATGAAGGACGGCAAGGTGGTCGCCGATCGCCCGTCCGCAGACTTCTCGACCGAGAGCCTGGTCGGCGCCATGGGCAGCGTCGTGCGGGCGCGCGAGGGGCGCGCGGCGCGCAACGCCGCAGCAGCTCAGACCGCTGTGCTCTCGCGCAGCTTCGCTGGCCGCGGGCTCGGCTTCGTCGCCCGACCGGGTGAACTGATCGGGCTCGCGGGCCTTGCCGGTCACGGGCAGACGCGCATGCTGGTCGATCTCTATATGGCCGAAGGCGGGAGCTGGCGCACGCCGGCAGCACGCAAGGTGGCGTTTGTTGCCGGCGATCGGGCCGTGGACGGCAACCTGCCGCTCTGGAGCATCGTCAAGAACATGTCGGTGACGCTGCTGCCCGGGATCAGCCGGATGGGTCTGGTCGACCAGGGGGCCGAGGCGAGGCTGGCGGCCGACTGGCACAAGCGGATCGCGGTGCGGACCGAGAACATGGACAATACCATCCTGTCGCTTTCGGGCGGCAACCAGCAGAAGGTGCTGTTCGCCCGAGCGCTGGCAAGCCCCGCACCGGTGGTGCTGATGGACGACCCGATGCGCGGCGTTGATATCGGCACCAAGCAGGAAGTCTACGCCATGCTGCGGGCCGAAGCAGCCGGAGGGCGGACATTCGTGTGGTACTCGACCGAGATGGACGAGGTCTGCCAATGCGACCGCGTCTACGTGTTCCGCGAGGGCCTCATCGTCGCTGAGCTCACCGGCGACGAGATCAACGAGGAGCGCATTCTCTCGGCCTCGTTTGCGGAGCAGGCGACATGACACTGCTGAGCGCGGAACGCATCCGGCTTCTGGTGCCCTCGCTGTCGCTGGCCTTGCTGCTGGCCGCCGTGTTCTGGCTGCAGCCGCGCACGATGAGCTATACCGGGCTCAATCTGCTGTTCAACCTGGCAGTGCCGATTGCGCTCGCCACCGTGGCGCAGATGCTGATCATGATGGTCAACGACCTCGACCTGTCGATGGGAACATTCGTCTCCTTCGTCGCCTGCGTCACGGCGACCTGGGTGCAGACCGACCCGCTGATCGGCTTTGCCATCCTCGCGGCCTGCATCGGCGTCTATGCGCTCATCGGAGCGCTGATCTACCTGCGCAACCTGCCCTCGATCGTGGTGACGCTGGGCATGAGCTTTGTCTGGGGCGGGCTCGCCGTGCTACTGCTGCCGGCCCCGGGTGGTGTGGCACCGGACTGGATCCGCGCCATCATGACGGTCAAGCCACCCTTTGCGCCCATGGCGATCGTGGCCAGCATCGGCATTGCGGTGGTGGCGCACTGGCTGGTGATACGCTCGAGCCTCGGTGTGGTGCTGCGTGGGGTGGGCGGCAATGAGCGCACGGTCGAGCGCGCCGGATGGTCGGTGCTGCGGGCCCGGGCCACCGCCTATGCCCTCGCCGGCTTTTTTGCAGTGCTGGCAGGCATGTGCCTTGTCGGCCTGACGACGTCCGCGGATGCCAATATCGCGCTGCGCTACACGCTGCTGTCGATCGCGGGCGTGATCCTGGGCGGCGGCGAGTTCGTCGGCGGGCGTGTATCGCCGATCGGAGCGGTCATCGGGGCGCTGACCCTGACGCTGGCAGCCGCGCTGCTCTCGTTCCTCAAGATCTCGCCGGACTGGCAGATCGGGGCGCAGGGCGCCATCCTGATCCTCGTGCTGGCCGTGCGCCTGCTGCTCAATCGAGCCGAAACGCGGGGAGCAGGACAATGAGCCTCGTCCGGCAGCTTTTCGGCAAGCCCTGGATCTGGGCCTTCCTCGCCACCCTCGCCACCTTCGTGGTGACGATCCTTTTCACCGGCGGCGCCTCGACCGTCGGACTGACCCAGGCCGCGCTGACCTTTGGCGCCTTCTCGGTGATCGTCGGGCTGGGGCAGATGTTTGTGGTGACACTCGGGCCGGGCAATGTCGATCTCTCCATTCCGGCGACCATGACGCTGGCCGGCACCCTGGCGCTCAAGGTGATGGAGACCCAGGATGGGTTGATCTGGCTGGGCCTGCTGGTGACCCTTGCAACGGGGCTGGTGATCGGCATCGCCAATTACGGGCTGATCAAGCTGCTGCGCATTCCCCCGATCATTGCGACGCTATCGGCGAGCTTCATCGTGCAATCGGCGGCGATCTGGACCAATCGCGGCATCCGCATCAAGCCGCCGGAGCTGCTGGCGCAGTTTTCGACCACCTCGACGCTGGGCGTGCCCAATGTGGCCTGGATCGCGCTGCTGATCTCGATTGCCGCCTGGGTGGCGCTCGAACGGGGCCTCTATGGCCGCTTCGTCTCGGCCATCGGACAGAACATGCGGGCCGCGCGGCTGGCCGGCGTGCCCGTCGACGGCGTGCGGTTTGCGACCTACGTGCTCTGTGCCTTGCTGGCAGCGATCACCGGCTTCCTGCTCAGCTGCTTTTCGGGCGGTGCGGCGCTGAACATGGGGGCGGAGTATCTGCTCACCTCGATCGCCGTGGTGGTGATTGGCGGAACCGCGGTGGCGGGTGGCTTTGCCAATGTCCCCGGGATCTGGGGCGCATCACTGTTCCTGTTCCTCGTGGTCTCGATGCTCAACACCTATGGGGCGAGTGCCGGCGTGCGCATGGTGCTGACGGGCGTGATCATCATCGGGGTGATCGTGGCCGCGAGCCGCCGCCCGATCCGCTGAGCACAAGCAAAAGGGAGCCCGCGGGCTCCCTTTCAAACGTCGCTGTCCGAAGCCGGAATCAGCCGCGCCAGGCCTGGGTGACCTGCTTCTGCTGGCCGAGGCCCTCGATGCCCAGTTCCATGGTCTGGCCCGGCTTCAGCCACACCGGCTCGGGCTTCTGGCCCATGCCGACACCCGGCGGGGTGCCGGTGGTGATCACGTCGCCCGGCTGCAGGCTCATGAACTGGCTGAGGTAAGCCACGATATGGGCAACGCCGAAGATCATCGTCTTGGTCGAGCCGTTCTGGTAACGCTTGCCGTCGACTTCGAGCCACATCTTGAGGTTCTGCACGTCGGCGACTTCGTCCTTGGTGACGAGCCACGGGCCGATCGGGCCGAAGGTGTCGGCCGATTTGCCCTTGGTCCACTGCCCACCGCGCTCGGTCTGGAAGTGGCGCTCGGAGAGGTCGTTCACCACGCAATAGCCGGCGACGTAGTCGAGCGCGTCCTTTTCGTCGATGTAGCTGGCTTTCTTGCCGATGACGACGCCGAGTTCGACTTCCCAGTCGGGCTTCAGCGTGTTCTTGGGCAGGATCACCGTGTCGTTCGGCCCGATGATGGCGCTGGTGGCCTTCATGAACAGGATCGGCTCGGCCGGGATCGGCGAATTGGTTTCCGCGGCGTGGTCGGCATAGTTGAGGCCGATGCACATGAACTTGCCGACCGAACCGACGCACGGCCCGATGCGCAGCCCGGCATCGAGCACCGGCAGGGTCATCGGGTCGATGGCGCGGATCCTGGCGAGACCTTCGGGGGTCAGCGCGCTGCCGGCGATGTCGGTGACGACGCCGCTGAGGTCGCGATAGGTACCGTCGGTATGCAGCAGCGCGGGCTTTTCGGCGCCCTTGGCGCCAACACGCAAGAGTTTCATGGTGGGGTTCTCCTCACGAACTGGGTGCTGGATTAGCCGCCGCATGCCGCCCAAGTCGAGGCCGACTTAGGGCGGATGCGTTCGGATCGGCGACTATTCGGGGCGGATGACGCCCTTCTTGAGCAGGATATTCCCATAGAGCCGGCGTTCGCCGGTCTGGACGACGGCATAGGCGCCATGCACGCGCTCGTAGAATGCGAAGCGCTCGATCAGGCTGAGCGACATTTCGGGCTCGTGCTTTTTGATGATGCGGTCGAAGTCGGTGTGCGTGTCGGCGAAGGTGTCGGGCTGGCCGATCACCGCCATGCCGAAGGCCTGCTGGTCCACGAAGGTGTCGAGCGGCATCAGCGTCAGCACCGCATCAAGCAGGCTCGAGACATCCACCCCATCGATGCGGACCAGTTCCGGGCCGGCGCTGGAGGCGGGATAGTTGGCATCGACCAGGGCGATCTCGTCGCCATGTCCCATGGCGCGCAGGATGTGCAGCAGGTCGGGTCCCAGAATGGGCGGTATGCCCTTGAGCATTCGATGATCTCCTCGGTTGCAGTGGTGGCCGGCTCATCCCCGAGCCCGGCAGACTGTGACGCCCCCTAGCCGAAGGGGAAGGAGGCGTAGAGCGGTTCGTCGCGCAAGAGGTCACCATCGGCGAACAGTTCGCGATGGCCCTGCGCGAAGGCGATGAGTTCGGCCATCACCGAGTCGATATGGGCCCGCATGGCGGCCGCCGCCTTGACCGGGTCGCGTGCAATGATGCCATCGAGAATGTGCTGGTGTTCCTCGAGCGTGACATTGAGCCGGCGCGGCGTCAGGATCAGCCGGCGCGCCCGGTCAAGATTGGCTCGGGTGTTCTCGATGACCGCCTTCACCTTGGAAAAGCGCATGTCGCCGAAAATGATGTCGTGGAACTCGATATCGCGCTCATGAAAGCCGTAGGAATCGTCGATTTCCACGGCAGCCCGCTGGTAGCTGATGTTGCGCTGCAGCGTTTCGATCAGCTCCTCGGAATGGTTGCCGGTGACGACGCGCACCGCTTCGGCCTCGAGCGCCTTGCGGATCAGCATGTATTCGAGCACGTCGGCAATTTTGACCAGGGAGACGATCGAACCGCGCTGCGGCAGGATGTCGACGAGGCCCTCGGCCTGGAGCCGCGCCAGGGCTTCGGATACGGGAAAGCGCGATACACCGAGCCGGTCGCAGATGGCGCCCTTGTCGATCACCTCGCCCGGCGCCAGGTCCAGCGTCACGATGGCCTGGCGCAACGCATCGGTGACGAACACCGTGACGTTGCCGCGCCCGGGACTGGCGGGCGGCGTGAGAAACTGGTAGGGACTTGCTTCCATCTTCATGCTAACATGTTAGTTGGACGGCCAGTGTAATTCAACCGCCCTGCTTTTGACCCGACAATGCCCGGGTGGCAAGCCGCACCTGCCCGGCCAACCCCGGCAATCCCGTGCCGAACCCTGAACCAAGAGACCCGCAATGTCCGACGTGATGTCCCGCCCCTCCGCCCGCACGCTGCTGCTCCACCCCTCCGACAATGTCGCGGTGGCGCTGGGCAATCTCGACGTCGGCACGGCGACGGCAGAGGGCGTGGCCACCGTGCGCCGCGTGCCCAAGGGGCACAAGTTCGCGGTCCGGCAGATTGCGGCGGGTGCAGCCATCGTCAAGTTCGGCCAGATCATCGGGTTTTCCAAGGAAACCATCCCCGCCGGCGACTGGGTGCATGAGCAAAATGCCGGCATCGGCGAGGAACACGGCGCCTTCGAGCGCGACTATGCCTTCTGCGAGGGCGTCGTGCCGGTCGATTTCTTCACCGGCGCGGCGCAGGCGACGTTTCAGGGCTTCAAGCGTTCGAACGGCACGGTGGGGACGCGCAACTATGTTGGCATCCTCACCTCGGTGAACTGTTCGACCACCGTTGCCGGCTTCATCGCCAAGGAAATCGAGCGCTCCGGCATTCTCGACGACTACCCGAACATCGATGGCATCGTGGCACTGAAGCAGGCCAATGGCTGCGTCATCGACTATCGCGGCGTCATCTTCGACACCTTGAAGAAGACCACCTGGGGCTATGCCACAAACCCCAACATGGGCGGTGTGATCATGGTCGGCCTCGGCTGCGAAGGCTTCCAGATCCCGCGCTTCAAGGAAGCCTATGGCGTGACGGAAAGTGAAACCTTCCGCACCATGACCATCCAGGAAGTCGGCGGCACGAAAAAGACCGTCGAGGCCGGCGTCGAGGCGGTGAAGGCGATGCTGCCCACCGTCAATAAGGCGACCCGCACCACCCAGCCGGCATCGGAACTGATGCTGGCGCTGCAATGCGGCGGCTCGGACGGCTATTCCGGCATCACCGCCAACCCGGCGCTGGGCGTCGCCGCCGATATCCTCGTCCGGCACGGGGGCACGGCGATCCTCTCGGAAACCCCGGAAATCTATGGCGCCGAGCACCTCTTGACCCGCCGCGCCAAAACCCGCGAGGTCGGCGAGAAGCTGATCGACATCATCCATTGGTGGGAGGACTACGCCACCCGCAACAATATGGAGATGAACAACAATCCGTCGCCGGGCAACAAGCTGGGCGGGCTGACCACCATTCTCGAGAAGTCGCTGGGCGCGGCGGCCAAGGGCGGCACCACCCCGCTCAATGCCGTCTATCACTATGCCGACCAGGTGACCGAGAAGGGCTTTGTGTTCATGGACACCCCGGGCTACGACCCGGTCTCGGCCACCGGCCAGGTCGCCGGCGGCGCCAATATCCTCTGCTTCACCACCGGCCGAGGTTCGGCCTACGGTTGCAAGCCGACGCCTTCGATCAAGATCGCCACCAACTCCGACATCTACGAAAAGATGATCGACGACATGGACATCAATGGCGGCGACGTGCTGGACGGCAAGTCGCTGGAAGACAAGGGCCAGGAGATCTTCGACAAGATCCTTGCGGTCGCCTCGGGCGAAAAGAGCAAATCCGAACAGCTTGGCTATGGCGACAACGAGTTCGTGCCCTGGCAGATCGGGGCGACGTTCTGATGTTCCGCGCCGTCCGCGTCATCATCAGCGGACGGGTGCAGGGCGTGGGGTTCCGCGCCTTCGTCGAGCGGCAGGCCACGGCGCTGGCGCTCGACGGCTGGGTGCGCAACCTGCGCGACGGCACTGTCGAAGCGGTCCTGGCCGGCCGCAATGCCGAGGTGCATGCGATCATCGACCTGCTGCACCAGGGCCCGCCCGCGGCTCATGTCGCGGCGGTGGCGGTCGAGCCGTTCGCCGGCGAGGTTCACCCCGGTTTCGAGCAGCGCCACACGCCGTGATTCGCCCGAATTGCGGAGCAGAGTCAACGGTACGGCGAGATTGTTGACGCAGGTCAACGACTTACGCCGTCACCACCTGTTCATCGCAGCGTCATGTGACGTGGATCATTCATGGTTAACAACACGTTGCGGCCGACCCCTGTTGCCGCACCGCCATGGAGGCTCAAGATGGCCCAGCTCCGTGCCCACGCCACCGCACCGACCCTGTTGCAGGTGCACTCGACCACCGGTCGTCCGCTGACCATCCGCTACGATCAGGCAACCAACGCCCTCGCCTTCGAGGAGAACGACTGGCACGCCGACGGCTTCCGGCTCGGCCATGAGTCGCAGCTGGCGCCCCGCGCCAACTCGCCACGCCAGCGCCTGTCCCTACGCCGCCGCGCCCGCTGAAGCCACTGGACGAGGCCGGCATTGACATTGCCGGCCGAGGGGCCATCTATCAGCCCATGAGCGATCTGCGCGCACATTGCCACGCTTTCGTCCGCCGGACCCTTTCGGCGGCAATCGCTCGTCCCTAGATCCTTGCGCCCGGCGCCCGCGGATCTAGGGCAAGCCAGTCCTCCCTCCAACCCGCGAAGCTGACCCCGTCAGCACGTCTCGTTGGCCGTAGCTGGCAGCGCCGGACATCACCAGACAATCGAGACTTGGCCAGCAGCGCGGGAAACGCGCGCGGCCGGAAAGAACCACACATGCACACCAACAATCACGGCTCCACGGGAGCCCTTCCGCCGCTCTCACCCGACATCACGCTTGGCACCAGCGACCACCGGCAATTGCTGGTGCTCGCTCTGGCCGGCGCCGGCCACAGCGCCGACATCGCCGACAATCTGCTCTACGAGCTCGAGCGGGCCCGCGTGGTGCCGGACAGCCAGCTGCCCGGCGACGTCGTCGGCATGGGGTCCCATGTCCGCTATCGGACCTGGGATGGCGTCGAGCGCGAGGTGACGCTGGTCTACCCCGCCCGCGCCAACATTGCCGAAGGCCGCATCTCGGTGCTGACCCCGGTGGGGACAGCACTGCTCGGCCTCAGCACCGGCCAGTCGATCAGCTGGATGACTCGCGACGGTCGCCGGCAGACGCTGACGGTGCTTTCGGTGACGGGCGGCAACGAGCCTGTCGATCCGAAGGCGGCTTAGGCAAGAAATGGACCCGGGCCCGAAGCCCGGGTCCAATTTGTTACGGCCGCGTCGCGCCGTTGACCGCGAGATAGATCGAGTGGAGGCTCTGCGTGGCGCAGATGAACAGCCGGTTGCGGCGGGGACCGCCGAATTCGACATTGGCGACGACGTCCGGCGTCTTCAGCCGGCCGAGCACGACGCCTGACGGGTTGACGCAATGGACCCCGTCATGCGCCGAGGTCCAGACATTGCCGCGGTCATCGAGCCGGAAGCCGTCGGGCAGGCCGTTGTCGACCGTGTAGAACACCCGGCCGTTGGAGACGGTATTGTCGGCATTGACATCGAAGACGCGGATATGACGCGGCAGGTCCTTGCCGTGGCTATAGGCGCTGTCGGCGACATAGAGCAGCTTTTCGTCCGGTGAGAAGGCAATGCCGTTCGGGCGGACGAAATCGTCGACGGCAACGCTGAGCTCGCCCGTCGCCGGATCGAGCTTGAACACGTAGCAGCCATCCTGCTCGAATTCGCCCTTGTAGCCCTCGTAGTCCGACAGGATGCCGTAGCCTGGGTCGGTGAACCAGATGGTGCCGTCGGACTTCACCACCACGTCGTTGGGCGCGTTGAGCTTCCTGCCGCGATAGCTGTCGGCGAGGACGGTAATGCGGCCATCGAGCTCGGTGCGCACCACGTTGCGCCCGCCATGCGAGCACGACACCAGCCGGCCCTCGCGATCGCGGGTATTGCCGTTGATGTAGTTGGAGCCCTCGCGGAACACCGAGACGCCACCACCGGGCACCCAGCGCATCAGGCGATTGTTGGGAATATCGGACCAGATCAGCTGGTTGGCATCGCCGAACCAGCACGGCCCCTCGGCCCAGCGACAATCCGAATACAGCGTTTCCAGCTTGGCGCTGCCCTGGATCAGCTGGCCGAATTCCTTCTCATGATGCTCGTAGACACCCGACATGCGATTCCCCTCCCGTTTTGCGGCTCATCCAAGCCGAACTCGGCGGCCCCCGCAAGGCGATTGCCTGCATCAGCGTTCGAGACGCATTGTCCACAAACTCAGGCGCTGAGCTTGTGCCAGGCGCCGCGATCGGAAACATAGGCGACAGCGCGGTTGCGGCCATTGGCCTTGGCGCGATAGAGCGCCGAATCTGCCTTGTCGGCGGCCTGCGCCACGCTGTCGTCAGGCTCGACGAGGCAGGCGCCGATGCTGAGCCGGGGCCGGACGACGCGGCCATCGCCGATATCGATGCTGCGTGCCACGAGCGCGCCGCGCACCGCTTCGGCGACCTCACCGACCTCGAGATCGCGGATGTCACCGACAAGGAGGATCAACTCGTCGCCGCCCCAGCGGCCGCACACATCGGCATTGCGCAACAGCCCGTCGAGCCGCTGCGCGATCTCGGTGACGACGCGGTCTCCGACGAAATGACCGAAGCTGTCATTGATGGTCTTGAAGTCGTCGATATCGATCAGCAGCAGCGCCATCCGCGTTGTCGGCGCGGCGGCGGCGCGGATGGCATCGAAGGCCGCGATGAAGCCACGGCGATTGGGAATTCCGGTCATCTGGTCGCGATCGGCGAGGCGGCGCAGCTCGGCTGTGCGCGCCTCGACCTGGCGCTCGAGCTCGACCGTGTGGCTCTCGACGGCCCTGGCCATGGCGTCGAAGGTTCGTGACATGCGGCCGATCTCGTCCTTGCCCGGGTCGACTGCACCTTCGGCATAGCGCCCTTCGGCAACCGCGCTGATGCGGGCTTCCATCCGCGCCAGCCGGTCGAGCACGACACGGCGGAACAACCAGGTCACCACCAGTGTCACCACCAGCATCAGGCCGGCCAGCAGGGCCCCGATCGGGACGAACAGGCTGCGGTCGATGATCTGGTCGACGTCCATCACCGTGACGTTGTACCAGTCCAGCCGGTCGAGATAGCCGACCCCGACCAGCACTTCGCGCCCGCCCATCCGCATGAACTGGCTGCGCACCTGCACCGCCTCGGTGGTGACCGCGTCCAGCATCTGTCGCATGGCCGCACGCCCGACCTCGTCATCGATCATGGCGAAGATGGTCTTGCGGTTCTCGACATGCTTGGTGATCGAGTGGAAATCCACTTCTGCCGGATCGCGATGCGCCTGCACGGCGCCGGTGCGATCGACGAACATGGCGGTGACGCCGGTCTGCGGAATGTCCACCACGTCCTTGACGAAGGCGCTCAGGTCGAGCCCGCTGCCGAGCACGCCCAGCACCCGCTCGCCATCGCGGATGACGCAGTTGATCCACACCTTGGTGACGGCGAGCACATCGTCATGGTCGACATTGAGATGGCAGCCTTCGCCGAGCGATGCGGTCTTGAAGTACCAGCCGTCGCGGGCATTGTCCGGATCGAGCGTGTGGCTGAGTTGCTTGCCGGCATAGCTGTTGGCGGCGTCGTTGAAATAGTAGTTCCCCGAGGCGCCGACGACGAAGAAATAGCTGTGATCGGTGAAGGCCGCGCGGAAATGCTCGAGCTCGGCAATGCCGCGTGCCCGGCGCTCGTCGTTGAACTCGTCGCGGGCCCACTCGCGGATGGTCTCGGAGCCGGCCAGCGTTTCGGCGAGCTTGACCTCCTGCATCAGCGCCCCGAGGCCGCGATAGCGGTCGAACAGGATCTGCTTTTCGGCAAACAGCGCCCCGAGCCGCAGCACGGTCTCGTTGACGATGGTGCTGAAGGCGAAATAGGCGGGCACCGAAACAATGAAGAAGGCACAAAGCGTCAGCGCAAGCGTGCGGGTTCGCAGGCTCGCCGGTCGCACCCGACGCTCAGACGTTTTGGCCATGGCCATCCGGGTGCAGACTGGCAACCCGGCTCCGGTTCACCAGGCGAACCTAGTGACCCAGGTGTAAACGAGTGCCTAATGCCGGCCCGGCAACCGGGCGGCATCACGTGCCGCCGGGCAAGGTTCAGGCGCTGAGGAAGTCGCGCGCCGCCAGCAGTTCCTCGCGGCGCAGCTCGTGCCCGCCATCGTGCCAGACCAGCTCGGCGCTGGCGCCGTTGGCGGTGAAATACTCGAGCAGCGCCTCGGTGGCGGCGACCGACGCCATCGGGTCGCGGCGGCCGGCGGTGATCAGCACGCGCTTGCCCTGAAGTCCCGGCTGCAGCGCAGGGACGAACGGGATCAGCGGATGCAGCAGCACGGCGCGGTCGAAGCGCTCGGGCGATGCGAACAGCACCGAAGCGAGGATATTGGCGCCGTTGGAGTAGCCGAACCCATGCACGGCAGCGGCGCTGCCACGGGTGGCTTCGACGAAGCCCGCGAGCTTGGTCGTGGCGCGGGCGAGATCGGCCATGTCGTAGCGGCCTTCGCCCAGGCGGCGGAAGTAGCGCAGCGCGCCGCCTTCCGAGACATCGCCGCGCACCCCGATGGTGCGCGCCCCCGGCAATAGTTCCGAACCCAGGTCGAGGAACTGGTGTTCGTCCCCGCCGGTGCCGTGGAACAGGTAGAGTGCCGGCGCGTCAGGGGACACGCCGGGCCGGTCGATGTGGATGTAGTCGTTGCTCATCGGCTCTCTCCTCAGGCCGCCAGCGGCTGCAGGGTCTTTTCCAGCACCGGGCGCAGATGCTCGTGCTGGGTCGGCAGCTTCAGCGCTTCGCCCAGATGCGCGGTGTCCTCGTCCCGGGCAAAGCCGGGCTCATTGGTCGCCACTTCGAACAACACGCCGCCTGGCGTGCGGAAATAGATCGCCCAGAAATAGTCGCGATCGATGACCGGGGTCACCTGGTAGCCGGTGTCCATCAGCGCCTTGCGCACCGCCAGCTGCGCCGCCCGGTCTTCGACCGCGAAGGCGAGATGGTGGACGGAGCCGGCGCCAAGATCGGCGCGGTTGGCCTCGGGCAGGACCTCGATATCGATGAGGTCGGCGCCATTGCCGCCCGGACGCACCAGCCGGTTGATGCCATCGTGACGCGCCGCGTTCTCGTAGCCCATGAACTTCAGCAGCTCCTCGGTGGCGCCACCGTCGCGCAGCCGCAGCGAGGCCGAGTGGAAGCCGCGAATGGCGTGCTCGGCAGCAACGCCATTGCCGGTCCACGGCGCGCGAGGATCGTTATCGACCTCGACCAGTGCGAGGCTGTCGCCTTCGGGCGCCCGGAAGGTCAGGCGCTTGTCGCCAAAGCTCTCTGACGCTTCGAGATCGCCGACGCGATCGGCAATCAGCCGGTCCTGCCAGAAGCCGAGGCTCCCCTTGGGCACGGCGAAGGCGGTGGTGCCGACTTCGCCAGCGCCGGGGCGGCCGCGGGCAATATGCGGGAACGGGAAATGCGTCATGATGGTGCCGGCGCTGCCCGTCTCGTCGCCATAGTAGAGATGGTAGACGCTGGGCTCGTCGAAATTGACGGTCTGCTTGACCCGGCGGAGGCCGAGCGTGCCGGCAAAGAACTGGTTGTTGAGCGCCGCATCGCGCGCCATGGCGGTGACGTGATGCAGGCCCTTGATCTCGGTGATCATCTGTAAAGCCTCCAGAAATGCTGCGACGCGAAGGCGCCGCGTTCGCCCCATGAAATAGGCGGCAGAGGCGTCGTGGATAAGCGGCACAATGCCGAAGGGATTGTTCGTCATTTCGGCAACGATGGGCAGACCACGACAGACCGCTTGACACGCCGTTTTGGTGTGCTAGTCATGTAGCACACTATGAGAGTGAGCCGATGGATGAGTTTCACGCCGGCCAGCCGATCTTCGTGCAGATCCGGCAAAGGCTGATGGACATGATCCTGCGCGGGGCGGTGGCAGAGGGCGATGCCCTGCCCTCGATCCGGCAGGTCGCGACGGAGTTGAGCGTCAACCCGCTGACGGTGACCCGGGCCTTTGAGGCGCTGGTCGATATCGGCGTGGTGGAGAAAAGGAGAGGCTTGGGAATGTACGTCACCGTGGGCGGCCGCAACGCCCTATTGCAGCATGAGCGCAGCCGGTTCCTCAGCGAGGAATGGCCACGCATCCGCAGCCAGATCGCCGCGCTGGGGCTGACGGCGAAAGACCTGATGGACAGCGAGACCGGCCCGGCCGATGCCGCGCGGACCGGTGACAATGCGAGCATGGGGAGCACGACCAATGGCTGACAGCCAGATCATCGTTTCGGCCCGCGGGCTGAAAAAGCAGCTCGGCGGCAAGGAAATCCTGCACGGGCTCGACTTCGACATCCCGGCCGGCCGCATCTACGGCCTTGTCGGCCACAACGGCGCCGGCAAGACCACCACGCTGAATGCCCTGCTCGGGCTGACCAGTTGCGAGGGGACCATCCGCGTGCTCGGCGAGGACCCCTTCGCCCGCCGCGCTCAGCTGATGCGCAATGTCGCCTTCATTTCGGATGTAGCGAGCCTGCCGCGCTTCCTAAGGGTGCGCGAACTGTTCGCCTTGCTGACCAACATCCACCCCGGCTTCAGCCAGGAAAAGGCCCGCAGCTTCCTTGAGGGCACCGACATCCGCATGGAAGCGCGGATCAAGCAGCTGTCCAAGGGCATGCTGGCCCAGCTGCACCTCGCGGTGGTGATGGCGATCGATGCCAAGCTCCTCGTCCTCGACGAGCCGACGCTCGGGCTCGACATCTCCTATCGCAAGCGCTTCTACCGGCGCCTGCTCGAGGACTACATGACCGAGGAGCGCACGCTGCTGATCACCACCCACCAGGTGGACGAGATCGAGTTCATGCTTTCCGACATCATGTTCATGCGCGATGGCGAGCTGATCCTCCACATGCAGATGGAGTCGGTGAACGAGAAGTTTTCGCAACTGGTGATGACCGACCCGGCCAATGTCGAGACCGCCCGTGCGCTCAACCCGATCTTCGAGGAGACCCGGTTCGGCCAGACGGTGATGGTGTTCGACGGCGCCGATCGCGACACGCTGACCGGCCTCGGCCAGGTGTCGACGCCCACCATGTCCGACCTGTTCGTGGCGCTGATGCAGCGCCCCACCGCCAATCCTGAGAGCAAGTGATGAGAGCTTTCCTCGCCCTGATGCGGCGCGAAACCATCGAGCACCGCGGCGCCTTCATCTATGCGCCGCTGGTGCTGATCGCGCTGCTCTTCGTGTTCCTCGGTGGCGGCCTCGTCACCGGACGCTTCGAGAACATCTTCCTCGAAATCGCCACCGAATATGGCGCCGACGCCACCACCACGGCGCAGGCGCGCACAGCAGCGCTGGCGGCCTTTGCCGTCTATGCCGGCAAGGTCTTCGAGTTCGGTTTCCTCATCTTTGCGCTCGGCTGGCTCGCCTATTTCGTCATGCTGATCTTCTTTTACTCGGCCGACGCCTACGCCGCCGACCGGCGCAACAATTCCATGCTGTTCTGGAAGTCGATGCCGGTTTCCGATCTGAAGATCCTGATGAGCAAATTCACCACCGCGACGGTGCTGGTGCCGCTGATCGGCTTTGCTGCCATGCTGGTGACCGGACTGATCCTCGCGGTGCTCTCGGCGGCAACGCGGGAATCGCCGGCCGGCTTCATGGCCATCCTCGGGGAAGTGCTGCCGAGCTACCCGCAGGTGGCCGGGACCGCGCTCGCCAGCACCGTGGCGGTCGTCGTCTGGTACCTGCCGTTCTTTGCCTGGGTCGGCGCCCTGTCAGCGATCGTCGGACGCTGGAGCATTCCGCTGGCTTTCCTCATCCCCTCGCTGCTGGGGCTGATCGAGAACCTCGTGGTGCCCGACACCGCACGCGGCGGCACGGTGTTCGGCTATATCGCCGAGCGCCTGACCTTCCCCAGCATCGAGGAGGGCTATCCCAAGGAGTGGTTCCTCTCGGGCGAACCGATCAATGCCATGCGGTTCACCTCCGACCTGTTCGGCCGGCTCGACCCCATCCAGATCGCCATCGGCGTGGTGTTCTCGGCGGTGGTGCTCTACGCGGCCAGCGAGTATCGCCGCCGCACCATCGACAACTGATCGAACCCGTCCGTTCAGACGGACGGGCGCGACAGGGCCTGCCACTGCACTCCCCGGTCAGTGGCGGGCCCGACTTGTCGTGGGGTGGGGCTAGACCTTCACCGCGTGCTCGACGCGGCCTTCGGCTCCGAAGATGCGCAGGTAGCGCTCGATCTCGGCGCGGGTGCCGGTGGCTTTTTCCGGATTGTCCGAGAGCTTGACCGCCGGGCGGCCATTCGCCTCGGACACCTTGCAGACCAGCGAGATCGGCTCGAGCCGGCTGTTGGGCATCGGCGAGCAGCCGGCAAAGTCGTTGGTCAGGTTGGTGCCCCAGCCAAAGGCCATTCGCACCTTGCCGCGGAAGTGGTGATAGGCCTCTTCGATCATGTCGACGTCGAGCCCGTCCGAAAAGATCAGCAGCTTGTCGCGCGGGTCGCGGCCGCGTTCGCGCCACCACTGGATGATGCGCTCGCCGCCCTCGATGGCCGGGGCGCTGTCGGGGCGGAAGCCCGTCCAGTCCGCCACCCAGTCGGGGGCATGCTGGAGAAACGAAGCCGTGCCGAAGGCATCGGGCAGGACGATCTTGAGATTGCCGCCATAATAGCTCTCCCAGTCGCGCAGCACCTGGTAGGGCGCGTCCCGCATCGCCGCCTCGTTGGGCGCGATAGCGGCCAGCACCATCGGCAATTCGTGGGCATTGGTGCCCAGCGCCTCGAGGTCGGTGTCCATGGCGAGGAGCACGTTGGAAGTGCCGGTGAAGACTTCCGAGCCGAGCCCTTCCTTCAGCGCCTCGACGCACCAGCGCTGCCACAGGAACGAGTGGCGGCGGCGGGTGCCGAAATCGGAGATGCGCAGTTCGGGCAGCTTTTTCAGCCGCTCGACCTTTTCCCACATCTTGGCCTTGGCGCGGGCATAGGTGACATCGAGTTCGAACGGCTTGTAGTCGTGGATGGCGGCGCGCGAGCGCAGCTCGTTGATGATGGCGAGGGCCGGGATTTCCCACATGGTGGTTTCCAGCCAGCGGCCCGGAAAGGTCAGGACGAACTGCCCGTCGCGCCGTTCGAGCTCGTAGTCCGGCAGTCGGTAGCCCTCGAGCCACTTGAGGAACTCCGGCGAAAAGATCTGGCGCGAGCCGTAAAAGCTGTTGCCGGCCAGCCAGATCATTTCCTTTTTCGAAAAGCGTAGCGAGCGGGCGTGGTCGAGCTGGGCCCGGAGTTCATCCTCGTCGATCTCGTCGGCCAGCCGGATCGACTTGTGGCGATTGATCAGGGTGAAGCTGGCATCGACCTTGGGATAGAGCCCCCAGATCATCTGCAGCATCAGCAGCTTGTAGAAATCGGTATCGAGCAGGCTGCGGACGATCGGGTCGAGCTTCCAGGTGTGGTTGTACACTCGCCGCGCAATATCAGTCCTGGGCATTCCCCACTCCTTTGACGACTAAGTCTCTAGGGGCAAAGGGATGTGAAATAAAGCCCCGCGGGCTGGTCGTGATCAGTGGCGGCGGGCGGCGACGGTGTCGGCGAGTTCCTCGTCGAGTCGGAAGCGCGGCTGCCAGCCGAGCTGGGCTTGCGCCTTCGATGTATCGACCACCAGTTCGCCGGCAATCCGATCGACGAGACCTTCGCCGCCGGCAAGCCGCAGCAGCACTTTGAGCACACCCGGATCGAGTCCGAACAGTCGCGCCGGCTGGCCCAGCGCCAAGCCGATGGCCCGAAGCAGTGCCGGGAGTGAAACGGCAGGGTCATCGGCAACAAGGTAGGTCTCGCCGGCGGCATTGGGGTGATCAAGGCAAGCTAGGAGAAAGTCCGACAGATTGCGCAGCCCGACCAGCGAGCGGCGATTGGCAAGGCGTGCGAAGGGCAGCGGCAGGCCGAGCGCCACAAGGCGGATCAGCAGCTCGAAATTGGCCCGGACGCCGGGTCCGTAGACCAAAGGGGGCCGCACCACGACAATCTCCAGCCTAGTCTCGGCAGCAACGGCGTGCAGCGCCTGCTCGGCAGCAAGCTTGCTGCGGCCATAGGCGTCGGCCGGAGACGGCGGATCGTCCGGGCAGAACGGCGCGCCGGGGCGACTGGTTTCGCCATTGACCTTGATGCTGGAGACGAAGACGAGGCGGCGAACCCCCGCCGCGGCGGCATCGCGCGCCAGCCGCGCTGTGATGTCGCGATTGTCGGCGAGGTAGTCGGCATCCGTGCCACTGCCGCCGCGATGCACCCGGGCGAGGAGGTGGATCAGGCCGTCGCAACCGTCGAGCCACGGCCGCCAGTCCGTCTGCGGCGTGGCACTGCCGATGGCGGTAAGGCCGGGACCCGGCGTCCGCGCCGTCGCCACCACCTCGATGCCCTTGGCCCGGAGGTCAGCCACCACCCGCCGGCCGACGAAGCCGGCGGCCCCGGTGACCAGCACGCGGCGCATCAGGCGGGCGAGCTGCTGCGATGGGACCGCATCTGCTCGATAAAGTGCTCGCCCGCGCCGCGCACATGCTGGACGATGACGGCGACGGCGGCAGCGCTGTCCTCGGCTGCAATCGCTGCTATCAGCGCCCGATGCTGCTCCAGCACAGCGCGGCGGCGGCTGAGCGACACCGGGAAGCCCCGGTTGATGGTGGCGAGCGTGTCGCGCTGGCGCCGCCAGAGTTCGACGGCGACACGATTGTGGTGGCGATCGTAGATGGTGCTGTGAAACGCCAGATCGAGTTCGGCGACCCGGCCGGGATCGGTGAAGTTGACCGCCTCGTACTCGTCCTGGATCGCCTCGAGCCGCGCGATATCGGCCTCGGAGGCCAATGGCACGAAACCGCTGACCAGCCGCGCCTCGATCAGTTCGGCCACCTCGAAAATGTCGCGCACGAACGCTTCGTCGATCGCCCTGACGCGCGCGCCGCGATTGCGGGTGAACACCACCAGCCCCTCGCCGCGCAACTGCTGCAGCGCCTCGCGCACAGGATTGGTGCTGGTGCCGTAGCGCGCCGCCAGCGCCGCAATCACCAACCGCTCGCTCGGCGACAACCGGCCGAGGACGATATCCTCACGCAGGGCCTCATAGACCAGCCCGGCATCCAGCGGACGCGGAGCCGGGGGCGGAAGATCTTCAGACATCGCGATGGCGCTCATTGGCGCGCACACTAGCCACGAACCGGGCAGCCGCCAAGAGCATCGAGGCACCGGCAAGGTCCGGCCAGCCCATGATAGCATGATACACCAGCGTTGACTGATTATGTACGATCTGTGAGTTTGCAGCCAACCAAACGCCCGAAGCGGCTTGTCGGGCGGGAGGCCCAGCACACATGAAGATCACTGCCATCACCCCCTACGCGGTCTGGGTCGGAACCCGGAACCAGCTACTCGTCAAGATCGAGACCGACGAGGGCGTCTTCGGCTGGGGCGAGAGCGGGCTCTCGGGCCGCGAGAAGGCTGTGGTCGGCGCCATCGAGCACTTCCGCGAGTTCCTGATCGGCCAGGACCCGTTCAAGATCGGCCGCATCTGGCAGGAACTCTACCGCAGCCAGTATTTCGAAGGCGGCCGCGTGTTGCTGGCTGCACAGTCGGCCATCGACATTGCGCTCCATGACATCAAGGGCAAGGCGCTGGGTGTGCCGGTCTATGAGCTGCTGGGCGGCAAGCAGCGCGACGTGATCCCCACCTTTGCCACGACCTCGGCCCCGCCCGGCCCGGAAATGATCGAGCAGGCCAAGATGCTGATCGCCGCCGGCTGGAACGCCATGCGGCTGTCACCGGCGGACCATGGCAGCCGGCAGGCGCATCGCGGCGTCTACGAGCCGCGCGAGTCGATCCATGAGACGGCAAAATGGTGCGTCAGGGCGCGCGAGGAACTGGGCGAAGAGGTGGTGCTCGGCATCGACTATCACCACCGGCTGACCATCGCCGAGACCGCGAGCTTCTGCCAGAAGATGCCGTCGGGCACGCTGGACTTTCTCGAGGAGCCGATCCGCGACGAGACGCCGGAAGCCTACGAGGCGCTGCGCAAGCTCACCGATGTGCCCTTCGCGATCGGCGAGGAGTTTGCGTCCAAGTGGCAGTTCCTGCCCTACATCGAGCGCGGCATTCACCAGTTCAACCGCATCGATATCTGCAATGCCGGCGGCCTGACCGAGTCGATGAAGATCGCCGGCTGGAGCGAGGCACACTATGTCGACCTGATGCCGCACAACCCGCTGGGGCCGATCTGCACGGCGGCGACGCTGCATTTCTCCGCCGCAGTCGCCAATTTCTCCTGGCTCGAAACCCGCTCGAGCCCGGCCGAGAGCCTCGGGTTCGACAATTCCGAGTTCTTCCCGGTGCAACCGCGGCTGGAGGGCGCCGTTTACCGGGTGAGCGATGCGCCAGGCCTGGGGATCGAGGTCAACGAAGCGCTGATCAAGCAGCAAAGCTTCAAGTTCTGGGAGGCGCCGCATCTGGTCAGAAAGGACGGCTCGGTCACGAACTGGTGAACAAGAGCTTGACCTGACCATGAAGTGATCGCACAAAATACGTAGCATTGACGGAATCGCACGCTCTGCCCCGAGCGTGCGGCTGTTTTATTGATACTATTCGGGCCGTAACAGGGACCGGACTCCATGACGGACTTCTTCGCGCCGGCCGCGCGGGGTGTGCAGCACGCCAGCCTGCGTGCGGCAAACCGGCGGGCCGTGCTGACGGCCATCACTTTCAACACGGGACTGTCCAATGCCGACGTCTCGCGCCTGACCGGCCTGGCGCCGCAGACGGCATCGGCAATCGTTGCCGAGCTCGAGGCTGAAGGCTTCGTGACGCGTGGCGAGGTGCTGCGCGGTCGCCGTGGCCAGCCGGCGACGCCGCTGTTTCTCAACTATGATGCGGTCTATTCCATCGGCTGCGAGATCAGCTGGGAGCATATCCAGGTCACCCTGCTCGACCTGGGGAGCCGCGAGGTGGCCCGGTATCGCCGCTTCTTTGGCTATCCAGACGCCGAAACCATCGTCGAGGAAGCGGCTCGCGCGATCGGCCAGATGGTCGACCGCCTGACGCGGGCGCAGCAGAAGCGCCTGACCGGCGTCGGCCTGACGACGCCCGGCGCCATCGGCCGCTGGATCCATGTGCTTGGTGCGCCGGCCGAACAGGCGCAGCTGTGGCAACGGCTCGACCTGCGCGCCGCGCTGGAAGACGCAACCGGCCTGCCCACCACCTGGACCAACAATGGCAATGCCGCCTGCTTCGGCGAAATGACCCACATGCCGCCGCCGCGGCCGGCCGACTATGCCTATATCCACGTGGATACCTTCATCGCAGCCGGGGTTCTGGCGGACCATGCCCTCTGGGATGGCCCCCGCGGCAATGCCGCAAATCTGGGTGGCATCTTCATCTGCGACCGTGCCGGCAACCGCACGGTCGGGCACCGCATCGCCTCGACGCTGGCACTGCGGCGCAAGCTAAGCGAGGCCGGACGGCCCGTTCCGACCGGCGACCCGGCCGACTGGCCCTGGGACAGCTTCGAGCCGGTGCTGGAGGACTGGATTTCGGAAGCCGGCTACGGCATCGCGCAGATCGTCTACAATACCGCCGTGGTCACCGACATGGACCGCGTCGTCATCGACGGCGCCATGCCAAGGACTGTGCTTGAGCGGCTGCATGCCCAAGTCGAGCGGGAGTTGAGCGCTTTTGGCGACTATTCCAGCACCGGGCTGCCGAAGGTGTCGATCGGTGCGCTGGGTGCCCGCGCCGCCGTGATCGGTAGCGCCCAGATACCGGTGTTTCGGCGCTACTTCTCGCGCGACTACAAGGACATGCCGCTTTAGGCGTTTCCCCCTTCGCGACATTGAGGACTTGTGCCTACACTCGCGGCATGGGCCCAATCGTGATCCGACCGGCAAGCGTTCAGCAACTCGAGCAGGTGCTTGGTTGGGCGCGCGAGGAAGGTTGGGGCCCCGGCCTGGAGGACGCCGCGGCATTCCACGCCGCCGACCCCGGCGGCTTCCTCGTCGGTTGGCTGGGCACCCTGCCCATCGGCAGCATTTCACTGGTTCGCTATGGCGAGGGCTATGCGTTCCTGGGCCTGTTCATTGTCCGCCCGGCCTTCAGGGGCCGCGGCTTTGGCAAGGCGCTCTGGCAGGCGGCGCTGGACCGGGCGGGCAGCCGGACGATCGGGCTCGACGCCGTGCCGGCCCAGGTCGGGCGCTATGCGGCCGCCGGCTTTGTTCCGGCCTATGGCACCACGCGCTGGAGCGGCCACCTGCGCGGACTGGTCGCCACCCGATCGCTGGTGCGTCCGGTGCAGCCCGACGATGTCACAACCATCGCCCAATACGATGCAACCGCGTTCGGCGCGCCACGCCCGGACTTTCTTGCCGGCTGGCTGGGCCCCACGGCCACACGGCAGTCGGAAGCCTATTTCGAGGCGGAGGCGGTGCGCGGCTATGGCAGCGTGCGCCGCACGGTGGCTGGCTGGAAGATCGGCCCGCTGTTTGCCGACACTGCCGCCATTGCCGAGTCGCTGCTCGCCACGCTGGTCACTCCGGCGGCAACCGACGCGTTGGCCATCGATATCCCTTCGCCGAACCTCGCCGGTACATCCCTCGCCGAGCGGCTGGGCTTCAAGCCGGGATTCGAGACGACGCGGATGTATCGCGGCCCGGCACCCGAGCAACCGCTCGACCGGATCTTTGGCGTGACCACGCTGGAACTGGGCTGAAGAAGCGGGGGACACCGTGCGGTCGGTGTCCCCCATCGCATGGCGCGGCGAATGCCCCTTCCCGCGCCGTCGCGACCTCGTGGCGCTACTGCGCGGTATAGGCGCCGTCCACAAGATGGTAGCTGCCCGTGATGAAGCTGGCGGCATCGGACAGCAGGAAACAGGTGAGCGCCGACACTTCCTCGGAGGTGCCGAGCCGGCCGATCGGGTGCAGCCCGGCAATGTAGCCGAGCACGCCCGCATCGAGATTCTTCGAAAGCAGCGGCGTATCGATGAAACCCGGCCCGACCGAATTCACCCTGACGCCGTGCTTGGCATATTCCATCGCAGCATTCTTGGTGAGCCCGACAACGCCGTGCTTGGCCGCGACATAGGCCGGCGAGCTGGCAAAGCCGACCGAGCCGAGGATGGACGCCATGTTGACGATGGCGCCGCCACCGGACTTGATGATCGCGGGAATCTCGTATTTGAGCCCGAAGAACACGCTGTTGAGATTGACTCCGATGACCTTCTCCCAGCCATCGAGCGGGTAATCGGCTGTCGGGGCAGCGGGGCCGCCGATGCCGGCGTTGTTGACCGCGAGATGCAGCCCGCCGAACTCGCGAACGGCAAAGCCGACCATGGCTTCGACCTCAAGCGCAGCGGCGACATTGACCTGAAATGGCTTGGCAACGCCGCCCGCGCCGGCAATGGCGGCGACCACTTCGTTGGCGCCCTTGGTGTCGATATCGGCAACCACGACTTTGGCACCGCCGGCTGCGAGTTCGCGCGCGACGGCCGCGCCGATGCCGGAACCGCCGCCGGTGACGATGGCAACCTTGCCTTCAAACAATCTGGTCATTTTAGTCTCCTAAAGTGCTGGGGCGAAATACGATCCAACGAAATATGGCCAGACGATGAGGCCCAGGAGCCCCATCCAGAAATCGAGATGCAGGTAACCGATGCTGAACAGCCAGCCGCCGAACCAGAGCGCGCCGAGCGAGCTGTGCTGCGAAATCTGAATGCGTTCCATCTCACCTCCAGCCGACCATCTGCGCCCCTCAAGGAGGCAGACTGCCGCAGTTCGGATCGTCGAGCTTTGATCCAGCGCAAATCGTCGACGATTGTTGGTGGGTGATCCGTCTGGTCACTGGCCGCCGCCCGCAGACGCCGAAAGACTGGCAGTGGAGGTGTGCACCGCAACCTCGTTCAACGCGTCGACCAGGCCAGCCAGAGCGCGATGACTCCAAGCGCCAGCGCGAAGACGCGGCCGATCCATAGGCTGGCACGGCCTGCCAGCAGAGGACGGGCGAGACCGGCCAGCGTCACGACGCCAGCGTGCACCCCGGTGGCGATGGCGACATAGACCAGCGTATAGGAAAGGATCGCCCCCAGGCTCTCGCTGCCCCCAACAAAGGCGGGCAGCACCGTGATGTAGAACAGCGCAGCCTTGGGATTGAGCAGGTTGGTGACGAGACCGCGCGTGAAGGAGCGCCTGTCGGCCTGCCCCGCAGCAGCGTGGGCCGCCGCCGCATGGCGCCAGGTCTCCCAGGCGAGATAGCAGAGGTATGCGACACCGCCCCAGCGCAGTGTCTGGAACAGGACCGGCGAGGAGGCAACCAGCGCGGAGACACCGAGGGCTGCAGCGACGCCAAGCAGCAGCAGCCCGAGCGCGACGCCAGCAACCGCCATGTAGCCTGGCCGACGCCCCCGCTGCATCGCGAGGAGCGCCAGATAGGCGAGATTGGGACCCGGCGTCAGCTCCATGAGAAAGGCCGCAGCCACGAACGGGCCGAGGCTCGTCCAGTCGACGTTTGGCATCGGGCCATCCCTTGCGGCAAGGTTCACACCGCGAGGGAATACCGAGCGCCGTTCATGTTCAAGTGTGCATCGAAGGCTGCCGCGACGCTGCGGACGAACGGCCGGCCGGTTTCGCTGATGCGGAACCAGTCGCCGTCGAGTTCGAGCACGCCATCGACATCGTTGGCGAAGGCCAGTTGCATCTCGGCCAGCACGGTGTTGGCGGCGGCGCCGAAGCGCTGCCTCAGATCGCTGCGCGACACAGCAAAGTCGCACATCAGCCGCTCTATGAGATGTGCACGCACCCGATCATCTTGGGTGAGCGCATAGCCCTTGCCGGTGGCGAGGCCATCGGCCAGCACCCGGCGCTGGTACTCGGCGGTGGCGACGGTGTTCTGCACATAGCCCTGCGGCAATTGCCCGATAGAGGAGGCGCCAAGCCCGATCAGCGCCGTGGCATTGTCGGCGGTGTAGCCCTGGAAATTGCGGCGAAGCGTGCCGTTGCGGGCAGCGATGGCGAGCCTGTCGTCGGGCAAGGCGAAATGGTCGATGCCGATGGCCTGATAGCCAGCGGCAACGATCAGCGCCGCCGCGCCCTGCGCGGACTCGTAGCGGGTCTGGATGCCGGGAAGCGCCGCCTCGTCGATCATCTTCTGGTGCGTCTTCATCCACGGCACGTGGGCATAGCCGAACAGCGCGATGCGGTCGGGCCTGAGGCTGAGCACCTGCTCCACCGTGGCGTTGAGGAACTCTGCCGTCTGGAACGGCAACCCGTAGAGCACGTCGCAATTGACCGAGTCGACGCCGCGCAGCCGCATCGCCTCGACCACGCCGCGAGTCTGCTCGAAGCTCTGCAGCCGGTTGATCGCCTGCTGCACCTTGGGGTTGAAATCCTGGACGCCGAGGCTGGCGCGCGTCACCCCGAACGCGGCGAGCGCATCGTAGCGCGCCTCGTCCATGTCGTTGGGATCCATCTCGATGCTGATCTCGGCATCGGGGGCGAAGTTGAAGGAGCGCCGGAGCAGCGTGCCGAGGGCGAGGATGTCCTCGGGCGTCATCATTGAGGGCGAGCCGCCGCCCAGATGCACCGCGGTGACCCGGCCCTTGCCGGCAAGCCGCGCGGCAACGGCATTGATCTCGGCCGTCAGCGCTTCGAGATAACGCGCGATCGGCTCATAGCGCTGCACCTGCTTGGTGTGGCAGCCGCAGAACCAGCACAGGCGATCACAATAAGGGATGTGCAGATAGAGCGACAGCGAGGCATCCGCCGGCAGCGCCGCGAGCCACTGGCCATAGGTCTCGGCGGTCACGCCCTCGTTGAAATGCGGCGCCGTGGGGTAGCTGGTGTAGCGCGGCACGGGGCGAGCGCGGTCTTCGAGGCTCGGTGCGGGGCGCGTTGCGGACTCAACCTGGGACATGGGGCACTCCTTGTCGGTGCCCGCTTGTGACAGGCGACGGGGAGGGCTTCCTTGATCAGGGTCAAACAGTGGTGCCGATCAGTCCTCGTCGTCGAGGATGCGCTGGCCGGCGCCCTCGAGATCCTCGTACTGGCCCGAACGCAACGCCCAGAAGAACGCCGCGAGCGCCGCAAGACCCATGAAGACGGCGATGGGGATGAGCAGCAGCAGGCCGGTCACGCCTTGGCCTCCTCGAAGTGGGCCACCGCCGACGGCGCGGCTTCATCAGCTTCCTTGTCGCCGAGCCTCAGCCGCATGGCGTTGGCGACGACGAGGATCGACGATGTCGACATGGCAACCGCCGCGATGAGGGGCGTCACCAGACCGAACACGGCGAGCGGCACCGCGATGATGTTGTAGCCGATGGCAAGGACGAGGTTTTCCGCCACCAGCCGCGAGGCACGCCGGGCGATGCGGATGACGAAAGGCACCGCGGCAAGCGCCTGGCCGGTGAAGACGAAATCGGCGGCGCTGCGCCCGATATCGGCGGCGCTCGACGGCGCAATCGACACAGTGGCAGCACGCATCGCCGGCGCGTCGTTGACCCCGTCGCCGACCATCAGCGTGCCGTCGCTGGCCGCGATATCGGCGAGCTTCTGCTCGGGCAACAGGTCACCCTGGGCGTTGGCAATGCCGACTTCGGCCGCAAGGGCCGTCGCCACCTCCGGCCGATCGCCCGAGAGCAGGCGAACCGGCAAACCGAGGGCCTTGAGCTCAACGACGGTCTGCCGAGCATCGGCACGGGGCGCATCGACGAAGCGGAACCAGGCGATGGGCCGGCCGTCCTCGGTCAGCCACGATTGCGTGCCGAAACTCTGCGTCCCCTCCGTCGCGAGCGCGTCCGCGGCGCCGGCCCAGTCGGGCCGCCCGAGCCGATAAACGTGGCCATCCTGCTCGCCCTCAATGCCCTGCCCTGGAAACTCCCGGACCGCGCCGGCAAAGCGCGCTGCCGGCGACAGACCGGCGGCGATGGCGCGCGACAAGGGATGCGTGCTGAGCGAGGCGAGACCGGCGGCGATCTCCAGCGCGCCATCGGCCAAGCTCCGGTTCTCGACCAGTCGCGGCTTGCCGTTCGTCAGCGTGCCGGTCTTGTCGAAAGCGACGGAGGTGATGGACGCCGCGCGCTCCAGCGCCCCGCCATCCTTCATCAGGATGCCGCGCTCGAACAACCGCCCGGCGGCGACAACGTGAACGATCGGCACCGCCAGTGCCAGTGCGCAGGGACAGGTGATGATCAAGACGGCGACGGCATTGACCAGCGCCTGGTGCCAGTCGCCCCCGATCAGCCCCCAGGCAATGAAGGTGATGAGCGCGGTCAGATGCACCACTGGCGCATAGAGGGCCGAGGCCCGGTCGGCGATGCGGCGATAGCGGGTGCGGGCATTCTCGGCCGCTTCCATCATCGCCCCCATGCGGGCGAGGAAGGACTCGTTGGAAGCGCGCAGTGCCTCGACCACCAGCAACCCATCGAGATTGAGCGCGCCGGCGACCAGTTCCACACCGGGCTGGGCGGCGACGGGGGCGGACTCGCCGGTAACGATCGAGGCATCGACGGCCCCGGCCCCCGAAGTGACCAACGCATCGACCGGCACCCGCTCGCCCGGCTTGAGTTCGAGCAGCATTTTTGGCGCGATCTCGTCGAGCGCCAGGTAATCGCGGCTGCCGTCAGCGTTGATCCGCGTGGCACCCGGCGGCGCGAGGCGCGCGAGATTGGCAACCGCGTCGCGGGCGCGTTCGCGCATCAGGTGATCGAGAGTCCGCCCCGCAAGCAGGAAGAACAGCAGCATCGTCGAGGCATCGAAATAGGCATGCGCGCCCGATGTGATGGTTTCGAACAGGCTGAGGCCGGTGGCGAGAAGGACCCCGATCGCGATCGGCACATCCATGTTGGTGCGCCCCACCCGCACTGCCCGCCAGGCCGAGCGGAAGAACGGCCGGCCGGCATAGGCCACGGCCGGCAGAGCGATCAGCGCCGAGAACCAGTGGAACAGGTCGCGCGTCGCCTCGTCGGCACCGGCCCAGACCGAGACCGAAAACAGCATGATGTTGCCGGCGGCAAAGCCGGCGACCGCCATGGCGCGCACCAGTTCGCGCAGCACCGGATCGGCATGGCTGTCATCGGCCGGATCGATGACGTGATTGACATAACCCGAGCGACGGATGGCCGGTGCGAGCGACGAGGGCACGCCCTTGCTCGGATGGTATTTGATCCGCACGCGGCGCCGGCTGAGATTGACCCGCGCCGTCTCGACCATCGGCAGGGCCGCGAGTTCGGTTTCGATGGAGCGGATGCACGAGGCGCAGTGGGCGTCGGGGACGGCGAATTCAAGCTGGCAGGTGCCATCGGCAAGCGGCCGGCTGAGCGCGGCAAGCGCCTGGTCGTCCGCTTCGATTCCGCCGATCTCGAGATCGGTTTCCCCGTGCGAAGCCGGGGTGCAGCAGGTCATGACCCCGCCTCCACCTTGAAGCGCTTGTGCAGTTCGAACGGTCCCAGTGCGGTGTCCGGCGCGCTGACCAGCGCCTCCCACATGCCATCGTCCAACACCACCTCCGCGGCATGGCTGCCATCGGGCTGGAGGACGAGGTCGAACACCTTGTCGTCGCGCGTGCCGATCGGCCGGTTGAGGCGAATTCTGAGTCCGCTGAGCACCACCGGGGCGCCGTCCGCCAGCACCTCGAGCCGGACCCGGGTGCCGTCATATTCGAGCGAGGAGACCCAGCCCGCCGCCACCTGCACCCGGTGCGCCTCAAGCTTGTCCTGGTATTGCTGGCTGGCGACGTAGGAATTGTCGACGACCAGCCCGGTCCATGTGGTGCCCGAGATCACCGCCATGGTGATGTTGACGCCGATGACCACCGTAAAGAAGGCAACGATGATCGCCAGCATGTGCCGTCCGGTGAACGGACGCGGCGCTGCAACGGGTTGGGTCTGCGACATCACTGCTTCTCCGGCGCTTCGAACTTGGCTTTGGCCGAGGCCCCCACAGCCCCGTCAGGCGTTGCAATCCGCATGGTGAACGAATGGCTCGGCTCCGTCACCTGCTCCGGAGGCACGCGGACGTAGAGTCTGAGCGGCAGCACCTTGTCCGGCTCGAGATCGATGGTCAGCGTCTGGGTCGGTGCATCGGTGCCACCGGCGAGCGAGATTTCGGCACCCGGCAGGCCTTCGGTGCTCAGCGTCACGGTGCGCGGATCGGGCGTCATGTTGAGGATCTTGACGTCGTAGCCGTTGCGGATGCCGCCATCCTTGAGCTGCACATAGAGCGGGTTGCGATCATGCAGGACGTTGAGTTCCAGCGGCGAACGCAGCGACAAGGCGGTCAGCATGGCAAGCCCGATGGCCGCCCAGCCGACGAAATAGACCAGCGTGCGCGGCCGGATGATCGAGCGCCAGGTGGTTTGGCGGATCTTGTCGACCAGCTTGCCGGTGACGCTGTCACGCACCTTGTCGGGCTGGAAAGCGCCGGTGCTGGCGCCCGCAAGCTCCATATTGGCATTATAGTCGCTAAGCGTGGCGTAGGAGATCAGTCCCTTCTCCTTGCCCAGCTTGGTCATCACGTCGTCGCAGGCATCGATGCACAGCGCACAGGTGATGCATTCGAGCTGCTGGCCATCGCGGATATCGATGCCCATCGGGCAGACGACGACGCAGGCGTTGCAGTCGACGCAATCGCCGACCACCTTGCCCTCGGCCGCTGCTTTCTTGGCGTGGCGCGAACGCGGCTCGCCACGCCAGTCATTGTAGGTGACGGTCAGCGAGTGCTCGTCGAGCATGGCCGCCTGGATGCGCGGCCACGGGCACATGTAAGTGCACACCTGCTCGCGCATCAGGCCGCCGAACGTATAGGTGGTGGCGGTGAGCAGCGCGATGGTCGCATAGGCAACGATCGGCGCCTGCAGCGTCACGACATCAACAAACAGCGTCGGCGCGTCGGCGAAGTAGAAGATCCAGGCGCCGCCGGTGGCGATGCCGATCAGCAGCCAGATCGTATGCTTGCTGACGCGCTTGACGACCTTGTCGGCGGTCCACGGAGCGGCGTCGAGCTTGATGCGCTGGTTGCGATCGCCCTCGATGGCGCGCTCGACCCATAGGAACAGATCGACCCAGACCGTCTGGGGGCAGGCATAGCCGCACCAGGCGCGGCCCACCGTCGATGTGACAAGGAACAGCCCGACGCCCGCCATGACCAAGAGGCCCGCGACATAGTAGAATTCCTGCGGCCAGATCTCGATGAAGAAAAAGAAGAAGCGGCGATTGGCGAGATCGACCAGCACCGCCTGGTCGGGCGCATAGGGTCCGCGATCCCAGCGGATCCAGGGCGTGACGTAATAGATGGTCAGCGTCACCAGCATGACCAGCCACTTGAACTTGCGGAACCAGCCGGAGGCGCGCTTGGGGAAAATCTTCTTGCGCGCCGCATAGAGCGGCTGCCGGCGCTTGGGCGAGTTGACGGCTTCGACGTCAAAGCGTTCGGTCGTATTGGGGTCCGCAACCATGATCCGGGGGCCTAGATCGAGTTCTGTTGGTCCCCTTCTGGACCCATGCGGGCCAAGGCTCATTGATCTCGATCAAGCAGCAAAAATGAAGGAGGGAGCCCCGCGAGTGGCTCCCTCCCCCTGACGACGACGGTGCTGCCTACTGACCGCCGCCGAGTCCGTGCACATAGACGGCCAGTTGCTTGACCACCGTGTCACCGAGGCGCGCCCCCCAGGCCGGCATGACGCCATGCTTTGGCTGATTGATCTGCACCTTGATGGCATCGAGCGTGTTGCCATAGAGCCAAATCGGATCGGTAAATGCCGGCCCGCCCAGGTCGGCGAGGCCTTCGCCGGCTTCGCCATGGCAGGCGGCGCAGTTCTCGGCATAGACCAGCGCACCCTCTGGCGTTGCCGCACCGCCCTCGAGCCCCGAGAACGAGGCGACCTGTGCCGCCACCTGGTCGATCTGCTCGGGCGTGAGCAGCTCGTCCGTCCCGAAATTGGGCATGATGTTGTAGCGGGTGTCCGGATCGTCCATCCAGCGCACGCCATGGGTGAGCGTGGTGTAGATCTGCTCGGTGGTGCCGCCCCAGATCCAGTCGTCGTCATTGAGGTTGGGATAGCCCGCCGCGCCTTCGGCACCGGTGCCATGGCACTGCGAGCAGTAGACCTTGAAATACGACCGGCCGCCGGCCCGGGCGAAGCGGGCGAGATCCTCGTCGGCCTCAATTTCGGTGACCGGGGTTGCCGCGATGCGAGCGACGAGGTCGCCCTGGGCGGCTGTCGCCACCTTCAGCGATTCATCGAGGTTGGCGCGGCTGGAGTAGCCGAGCAGACCCGTGGTCGCCGAGGAGATCATCGGCCAGGCCGGGAACGCCACGGTGTAGGCGATGGCCCACACGATCGTGCCGTAGAAGGTCCACAGCCACCAGCGCGGCAACGGGGTGTTGAGCTCCTTGATGCCGTCCCATTCATGTCCGGTCGTTTGCGTACCGGTGAGATCGTCGACTTCGCGTTCGCTCATTTCTTGGTCTCCCCAACAGCGGGATAGTCGGCAGGATGATCGTCACGCAGCACGATGGTGGCTGCATTCTCGGCGGCCTTGCGGGCGCCGGGACGGAAGATGAACAGGGCCACCGCGACGAAGATCGCGAACATGTAGACGAGGCCCCAGCTGTCGGCGAAGTGCCGCATGGCGGTGTAGATCTCGGTGTCCATGCCAGCCTCCTAGCGGTAGTTGCCGGCGGCGTCGTAGGTCGAGAAATCGACCAGCGTGCCGAGCATCTGGAGGTAGGCGACAAGGGCATCCATCTCGGTGACCCGGCTCGGGTCGCCGTCGAAATCCTCGACCCGCACCTTGGCGTAGCGATCGGTGAGGCCGGCGCCGTCTCCGTCCAGCGTGGCCTGGGCCACGAGGTCGGCATTGGCATTGGCGATCATCTCGTCCGTGTACGGCACGCCAACGATCTGGTTGGCCTTGAGGTGCCCCCCGATATTGGTGGTGTCGAGATCGGTCTGCGCCAGGAAGGCGTAGCTCGGCATGATCGATTCCGGCACCAGCGCCTGCGGCTTGATCAGGTGCTCGACGTGCCAGACGTTCGAGTAGCGGCCGCCGACGCGGGCGAGGTCGGGCCCCGAGCGCTTGGAGCCCCACTGGAACGGATGGTCGTACATCGACTCCGCCGCCAGCGAGTAGTGGCCGTAGCGTTCGACCTCGTCGCGGAACGGACGGATCATCTGGCTGTGGCACACATAGCAGCCTTCGCGGACATAGATGTCCCGTCCGGCCAGCTCCAGCGGGGTGTAGGGGCGCATCCCCTCCACCTTTTCGATGGTGTTCTGGAAGTAAAAGAGCGGCGCGATCTCGACGATGCCACCGATGCTCACCACCACAAGGGAGAGCACGAGGAGGAGCGAGGCGTTGCGCTCGATGATGCCGTGTTTTTCCAGCAAGGCCATTTGTGGTTTCTCCTATTCGGCCGGCTGCAGTTGGGTGGGCGCCGAGAGTGGCCGCTCGTTGCGGACCTTGCCGGCAATGGTCATCCAGATGTTGTAGGCCATCACCAATCCACCCAGGAGGTAGAGCAGGCCGCCAAAGGCACGGGCCACGTAGTAGGGATGCAGTGCCGCCACGGTTTCGGCGAACGAGTAGACCAGGAACCCCTGCTCATCGTACTCGCGCCACATCAGGCCCTGGGTGATACCCGAAACCCACATCACCGACGCGTAGACGACGATGCCGAGGGTCGCGAGCCAGAAGTGCCAGTTGACCATGCGCAGCGAGTAGAGCTGCGTGCGGTTCCACAGCCGCGGCACCATGAAGTAGATGGCGCCGAACGAGATCATCCCGACCCAGCCCAGGGCACCCGAGTGCACGTGGCCGATGGTCCAGTCGGTGTAGTGGCTGAGCCCGTTGACCGCCTTGATCGACATGACCGGACCTTCGAAGGTCGACATGCCGTAGAAGGCGACGGCGATGACCATCATGCGGATGATCGGATCGGTCCGCATCTTGTCCCAGGCGCCGCGCAGCGTCATCAGGCCGTTGATCATGCCGCCCCACGAGGGCATCCACAGCATGATCGAGAACACCATGCCCAGCGTCTGCGCCCAGTCGGGCAGCGCCGTGTAGTGCAGGTGATGCGGGCCGGCCCAGATGTAGAGGAAGATCAGCGCCCAGAAGTGGATGATCGACAGCCGGTAGCTATAGACCGGCCGTTCGGCCTGCTTGGGCATGTAGTAGTACATCATGCCCAGGAACCCGGCGGTGAGGAAGAAGCCCACCGCGTTGTGGCCGTACCACCACTGCGTCAGCGCATCCTGCACGCCCGAGAAGGCCGAGTAGCTCTTGGCGCCGAGCAGGCTCACCGGCATCGACAGGTTGTTGACCACATGCAGCATCGCGATGGTCACGATGAAGGCGAGGTAGAACCAGTTGGCGACGTAGATATGCGGTTCCTTGCGCTTGAGCAGCGTGCCGAGGAACAGCACCAGATAGGCCACCCAGACGACGGTCAGCCACAGGTCCACATACCATTCGGGCTCGGCATATTCGCGACCCTCGGTGATGCCGAGGAGATAGCCGGTGGCGGCCAGAACGATGAACAGCTGGTAGCCCCAGAACACGAAGCGCGCGAGATTGTCGCTGGTCAGCCGGGCCCGCGTCGTGCGCTGCACGACATAAAAGCTCGTCGTCAGCAGCGCCGTGCCGCCAAAGGCGAAGACCACGGCAGAGGTGTGCAATGGCCGGAGCCGGCCGAAATTGAGGAAGGGACCGAAATTCAGCTCCGGCCAGGCCAGCTGCAGCGCAATGACCACGCCGACAAGGAACCCGACCACGCCCCAGAAGATGGTGAGCAGCGAACCGTGGCGGATCGGGTCATCGAAGTAGCCCGACTTGTCGACGATAGCTGGCGTTGCCGGCGCCGGCTGGCGCAACAGGAACACGGTCGCAAGACCGAGCACCACGGTGAGAATGCCCATATGAGTGCGGAAAGCCAGGTCTTGCGACAGACCCGACAGTGCCAGCGCAAGAAATGCGCCCGCCGCAAGCACGATTGTCCAGCCTTTGAACCGCACGATTGCCCCCTTAAGCCGACCAGTGAATGGTCGGCAAACTAGTGGGCGACGGCCAGAGCGCCTTGACCTAGATCAAGCGGCCGTGAGCGCGTCTCCAGCTTGTGCGCAAAGGTCGCGGGCGGGCAGCGGGAGCTGCCGCCCGGCGCTGGTTTTTCCGCAGAAAATCCCGGGGACTAGTGCTTGACCCTTGGGTTGAAGGGGGCCGCGCCGAGCTCCGCGCGGGCCAGCACTTTCGGCCGCCGCCAGTCGCGCCGGGCGGTTTCGCTCAGCACGAGCCCATGGCCCGGTCGGTCGGGGGCATGGATCCAGCCATCCTTGATCAGCATGGGTTCGTCGACGAGGTGATCGTAGTTCTGGAACGAGTATTCCAGCCACTGCACCTCGGGGAGGGCGCAGGCCATGTGGACCCCGGTCTCGAGGAAGGTGTTGCCCAGCGACACCGGGATGCCGAGTTCGGCCGCGAGCCAGCCGATCCGCATCACGTCGGTGACCTGATTATGGACATTGAGGATGTCGGTGCCGCCGGCGAGCAGCAGCTGGCGCTTGCCGGAGACATCGAGGTACTCGCCCGAATTGATCATCGTCCAGCTGACGGACTCGCGCAGCAGCTTCAGACCCTCGAAGTCATTCCTGAGGATCGGATCTTCGACCCAGAGCAGTTCGTGGCCGGCGGCGCGAATGACCTCGAGCTTGGCGATCGCTTCCTTGGCGCCCCAGGCCTCGTTGGCGTCGATCATCACCAGCGCATCCTTGCGGACGGTCTTCTTGAGCAGCTCGAGACGGTGCAGATCCCAGGCGAAGTCGGGATTGCCGACCTTGATCTTGAAGGCGCGGTAGCCAAGCGCATCGGCATGGCCGAAGAACGCGACATAGTCGTCGTCGCTGAGGTGGTAGTCGAGGCCGCTGGCATAGGCCTCGACCTTGTCGCGCCGGCTGCCCAGCAGCCTGTGCAGCGGCAGGCCGGCCTGCTTGGCGGCCAGGTCCCACAGCGCCACCTGTATGGCCTCCCCAAAAGGCAGCCCGAAGCCGCGCTGGTTGCCGCCGCGCGGCCGGCCGACACGATGGACAAGCGCCGCTGGCGGCTGGTTCTTCAGGCCCAGCCACGCCTCCTCTTCAAAGACGCGGACGATCTCGACCTCGTCGGGCAGCGGATTGAACAGGCTGCCGATGAAACCGAGGCCAACCATGCCGTTGTCGGCGATCAGTTCGAGCGCTGCGACATGCGACGCATCGATCCGCACCTGGCTGTCGCCGATGACCCGGTCCCTGGCATATTGGAAGCGGGTGATGCGATAGTCGGCGATGCGCATGATTGCGGCCCTTTGATCGGTTTATTTTGCGGAATTGATATATTACGTTGCCACGTGTGGGGAGTCCCTCGCGGGCAGAAACGCGCCTTTCTGCCAAGGACTGGCGCGCCGACGGGATTGTCGCGAAACCGACACAAGTCCTCAGAGTCCGCTTGCCAACGAGAATCGGATTTGTCAGACATATGTCATTGGACAGGATTTTCGCGCGAGCGGGGCTGTCTGAACGATGATCCGGCTTAGGGAGTCGGCATCGGAAAAGAGATCCGGCGGGCAGCAGCCAGGCATGGGCGGCAGGCCTACGATCGGATCTGGGGAAACAGCTCTTGTTCAAGGAGGGAGCTCATGAACGCACTGCTGAAATTCGTCGGCGTAGTGGCGTTGGCCGCGGGTTTGACCGCGGCCCCGGCATTGGCGCAGACCAAGCTGACGGTACCGGGTGGGTCCACCACCGGCACCTACATGGACTACATGAAGACGGTTTATGCGCGCGCTTCGGGTTCCGAGCTGCTGCAGGAACCGCTGACCAGCTTCGACAATGAGTATCAGCTGACGCCGCTTGCGGCCGAGAGCTGGGAGCAGTCGGAAGATGGGCTGACCTGGACGTTCCATCTGCGCGACGGCATGATGTGGTCGGACGGTGAGCCGGTGAAGGCCAGCGATTACGTCTTCGCACTGCAGCATGCGGCCACCAGCGGCTACGACTTCGCCTGGTACTGGAGCTTCGCCGGCGGCATCAAGGGCTGGGACGACGTGACCGGCGGCAAGGCCGACGTGTCGACGCTCGGCCTCGGTGCCCCTGACGACAAGACCCTGACCGTCACCACCAATGCGCCCAAGCCCTATCTGCCGGGCGTGGTGTCGCTCTGGTATCCGGTGCCCAAGCACCAGTTCGACAAGTTCGGCGACGACTGGTCGACCAATGTCGAGAACGTTGTGTCCTCGGGCCCGTTCCTGCTCAAGAGCTGGGAGAAGTCCAACAACTCGGTCGTTCTGGTCAAGAACCCCGGCTACAATGGCCCCTGGGTCCCGCAGGTGGACGAGCTGACCATCGACCCGTCGGTCGGCCTGCCTGAAGTCGGCATGCCCGCCTTCCTCGCCGGCGACCTTGCCTACACCAACCTCAATGCCGGCCAGATTCCCGTCGTGAAGCAGCGCTTCCCGGACGCGATCCGCACTGAAGCGGTGTTTGCGACCTCGTATATCGCCTTCGACCTCGAGAAGGCGCCGTTCGACAATGCCGACGTCCGCCGCGCGCTCTACTACGCGATCAACCGCGACGAACTGACCTCGACCGTGCTCAAGGACATTGCCATCCCGGCACACTCGATCCTCGCGCCCGGCTATCCTGGATACTCCGACAAGGTTGCCGCCCAGGCCGTGTTCGACCCTGAAAAGGCCAAGGAACTGCTTGCCAAGGCCGGTTATCCGAACGGCGAAGGCTTCCCGGAAATCGAAATCTGGTTCCGTGAAGAAGGTGGCTACAACGGCGCCATCCTGCCCCCGATGGCCCAGTATCTGCAGGCGCAGTTCAAGGACATCCTCGGGATCACCATGAACATCAGGGTGATGCCGGGCAAGGACTGGATGGAGGGCATGCTCGCCCGCAAGAACAACATCTATCTTGCGCCCTACGAGTACGACTACCTCGATCCGTCGAACTTCTACGGCCTGTTCTACAATGGCGGCCGCCACAGCTACTTCGTGCCCGAATATGATGCACTGGTGGCCGAGGCCGACAAGAACCCGGTCTGGGAAGAGCGCGTGAAGCTCTACGAACAGGCCGAACAGGTGATGATCGACCAGGGCCTGATCGTGCCGCTCGTGCACCCGATCATCACGGCCGCTGTGAGCGAAGACATCACCGGCCCGGGCGTCACGCCGAACTCGCGCGGCTTCACCCCGCTCGGCCGTATCGGCAACTTCCTCTACTCGCACATCAGCGTGAAGTAGTCGCCGACACGCCTGCGCTCCCCGGCCCATTGCCGGGGAGCCCTTCGTTTCCGCGCCGCCGCCGCAGGCGGATGGTCGGGCAACGTTTCACCCGTCCGACCAGAACCTTTGAACCAGCGCTTCCGGCCTCGGCCGGGAGCGCCTCGCCCGGGACAGCGCATGAGTTTGGTAGAGATCAAGGACCTCAGGGTCAGCTTCCGCCAGCATGGTGGTGAAGTGGAAGCCGTGCGCGGCGTCGACATCAGCCTCAACGACGGCGAAAGCCTGGGCATCGTGGGCGAGTCCGGATCGGGCAAGTCGGTCACCTGCCTGGCGCTGATGCGGCTGTTGGCCAGCACCGCCACCATCAGGGCCGACAAGCTGGAACTGGCCGGCGTCGACGTCCTGAAGGCGAAGAACCGGCAGATGGCCGCGATCCGCGGCAGCGCCGCAGCGATGATCTTCCAGGATCCCGCCACCGCATTCGACCCGGTCTTTACCATTGGCCACCAGATCGCCGAAACGATCTCGACGCATCGCGGCACCTCCAAGTCGGCGGCGCTGGCCGAAGCCGAGCAATTGTTGCTCAAGGTCGAGATCAAGAACGCCAAGGACGTGATCGGCTATTACCCGCACCAGCTGTCGGGCGGCATGCTGCAGCGCGCCATGATCGCGATGGCGCTCAGTTGCCGGCCAAAGGTGCTGATTGCCGACGAGCCGACCACGGCGCTGGACGTCACCATCCAGGCGCAGATCCTCCAGCTCATCAAGGGCCTTCAGGCCGAGATGGGCATGGCGCTGATCATGATCACCCACGACCTCGGCGTGATCGCCGAAACCGTCGACCGCGTCGTCGTCATGTATGGCGGCAAGGTGATGGAAGAAGGCCCGGTCGCCGAGATCTTCGACAACCCCAGGCACAGCTATACCCAGTCGCTGCTCGCCAGCCTCCGCGCTGGCGAAATCCGCAAGATCGAGCCGGTCGCGAGTGAGCCGGTGGCGCCCGCCCTGGAACTCAAAGGCCTGTCCAAGACCTACAAGCTGCGCCGGCGCGGCCGCATCTTCGCCCGCTACACCGACTTCTCCGCCGTGCGTGGGGTCGACCTTGTGCTGCCACGTAACAAGATTGTCGGCCTTGTGGGCGAGTCGGGCTCGGGCAAGAGCACCACCGGCATGATGGCCATGCGGCTGCTCGAGCCCACGGCCGGCCGCATCGTCGTCGATGGCACCGACATCTCCGACATGGGCATCGAGGCGCTGAAGCCCTACCGTAAACTCATGCAGGTCATCTTCCAGGACAGCTACTCCGCGCTCGACCCGATGATGACGCTGAGCCAGATCATCGCCGAGCCGCTCGACATCCACCAGATCGGCACTTCGCGCGATCGGCTCGAGCAGGCACTCGTCTGGCTCGAGCGGGTGGGACTGGATCGCTCCTACGGGACCCGCTACCCGCACGAACTTTCGGGAGGGCAGCGCCAGCGCGTCGCCATCGCACGCTCGCTGATCCTGGGCCCTTCGGTGCTGGTCGCCGATGAGCCCACCTCCGCCCTCGATGTCACGGTGAAGGCGCAGATCATCGGGCTGCTGAAGAACCTCCAGACCCAGATGGGCCTCTCGATGCTGTTCATCAGCCACGACCTCAGCGTCGTCCGCTCGCTCACCGACACGGTGGTGGTGATGTACAAGGGCCGTGTGGTGGAGCAGGCGCCGACGGCCGCCATTTTTGCCACGCCGCGCCACCCCTATACCCGCTCGCTGCTCGATGCGATCCCGGTAACCAACCCGCGCGACCGCCGGCACCGCACCTTCCTGCAACAGGCCGATATCGACCGCGCCACGCCGCATTATTCCGTCGCCGACCTGCCCGACCACGCAACCCCGGCAACCGATCCGCAACTCGTCGCCGTCGCGCCGGGACATTACGTCGAAGCGGTGGTGACGCGATGAAGGGAGCTGAGCAATGATCGTCTACATCATCAAGCGCCTGCTTTCGGTGGCGGTAACCTTCTTCATCGTGTCGCTGGTCATCTTCCTGATGATGCATGCGGTGCCCGGCGGTCCCTTCACCGAAAAGGACATGCCACTCTCCGAAGCGGTGAAGGCGGCGCTCAACGCCCGGCTGGGTCTCGATAAGCCGCTCTGGGTGCAATACGTCAACTACATGGCCGGCGTGCTGCAGGGGAACTGGGGCGTGCCCTACCAGTCGCCGGGCGAGACCGTCATCAGCCTGCTGTCGCAGGCCTGGATTCCGAGCCTCATCCTTGGCGGCTCCGGCGTCATCATCGGCGCAATCCTCGGCATACTCATCGGCATCGGCGCAGCGCTCAAGCGCAACAGCTGGATCGACTACCTTGCCTCGACCCTCTCGGTGCTGGGGCTGACGATCCCCGTGTTCGTCATCTCGATGGGGCTGATCCTGATTTTCGCGGTCTGGCTCGGCTGGCTGCCGGCAAGCGGCTGGGGCAAGCCCGAGCGGTGGATCTTGCCGATCGCCGCCTATGCGGCGATCCCGCTGGCCACATATGCCCGCTACACCCGATCGGCCATGCTCGACACGCTCAACCGTCCCTTCGTCACCGCGCTGCGCGCCAAGGGGCTGAGCGAGAGCCGGATCATCTTCCAGCACGTGCTGCGCAACTCGGCGCTGCCCATGGTCACGGTGTTCCTGCCCATGTTCATGGGCACCGCCACCGGCTCGATCTTCGTCGAGGCGATGTTCCGCATTCCCGGCCTCGGCAGCTACTTCGTCTCCTCGATCGAGAACCGCGACTATCCACTGGAGATGGCGCTGGTGCTGATGTTCACCATCGGCATCTGCTTAGCCTACCTGATTTCCGACCTGATCTATGCGTGGCTCAACCCGCGCATCCGCCTGGGAGATGACGGCTGATGAGCACCCAGATCGAAACTGACGCCGCGGGTCTTGCCGTTCCTGCGACGACCAGGCAACGCAGCCCGGCCTATTTCGCCTGGCGTCGCTTCCTTGCCAACAAGGCGGCGGTGGTGGGCGGCGTGGTGCTCGCCATCATCGTGCTGATGGCGATCTTTGCGCCGCTTTTCACCAAGACCGATCCCTCGGCCCAGGCGTTCCTCACCCAATCGCTGGCCTTCCCGTCGGCCGAGTTCTGGTTCGGCGTCGATGACCTGGGCCGCGATTTCTTCACCCGCGTCGTCTACGGGGCCCGTGTGTCGCTCTCGATCGGCTTTGCGGCAGCGACCTTCAGCCTGCTCATCGGCATCCCCCTGGGCGCGATCGCCGGCTATTTCGGCGGCTGGATCGATTGGTTCATCATGCGCATCATCGAGATCTTCTCGGTGGTGCCGCCGCTGCTGGCGGCGATGCTGCTGGGTGCGCTGGCCGGTGGCGGCTACTTCACCATCATCACCATTGCCGCCCTGTTCGGCTGGTTCGGCGTCTGCCTGCTGGTGCGGGCGCAGGTGAAGTCGTTCCGCGAAAAGGAGTTCGTGCGCGCGTCAAAGGCCCTCGGCGCCTCGCCCTGGTACATCCTGCGCCGCCACGTCGTCCCCAACTCGCTGTCGCCGATCATCGTCGGTTTCGTGCTCGCCATGCCGGGCGCGATGATGCTGGAAGCCTCGCTCAGCTTCCTCGGCATCGGCGTCGCGCCGCCGACCCCCAGCTGGGGTCAGATGATCAATGTCGGCATCAACTTCATGTTCTTTTACTGGCACATGGCCGTGTTTCCCACGGCCGCGCTGGCCATCACCGTGCTCGCGACCACGCTCTTTGGCGATGGCCTCCGCGATGCTCTCGATCCCACCCTGAAGGGGCGCTAAGTGTCCGACAATCTTGCCCGCCAGTTCCTGCTCAGGGACGACGTGGTCTTTCTGAACCATGGCTCCTTCGGCGCCTGCCCGCAGCCGGTCTTTGCCGCCTATCAGGGCTTCCAGCTCGAACTCGAGCGCCAGCCCGTGGCCTTTCTCGGCCGCGACCTGAGCGAACGGATGAAGCCGTCGCGCGTGGCACTGGCAGCTGAACTGGGCACCGGTCCCGACAATATCGTCGGCGTCACCAACGCCACCATGGGGCTCAACATCGTTGCCCAGTCGCTGCCCCTCAAGGAAGGCGACGAGATCCTGACGACCGACCACGAATACTCGGCGCTCGAAAAGACCTGGGCCTACGTGACCCGCCGTACCGGGGCCAAAGTCGTTGTTGTCTCGGTGCCGATGCCGTTCGTCAGCGAGGCGGCCTTCACGGAAACGCTGCTGGCCGGAATGACCGAGCGCACCCGGGTGCTGTTCCTCAGCCACATCACATCGCCCACCGCGCTGGTGTTTCCGATCGAGCGTGCCGTCGCCGAAGCCCGCAGGCGCGGCATCTGGTCGGTGATCGATGGTGCCCATACCCCGGGCCACATCCCGCTCGATCTCGATGCGCTGGGCGCCGATTTCTACTCCGGCAACTGCCACAAGTGGCTGATGTCGCCCAAGGGCTCGGCTTTCCTTCATGCCCGTCCGGAGGTGCAGGGCCTGCTCGACCCGCTGGTGATCAGCCATGGCTGGACGGCGGACTCCAAGCTGCCCGGGGCCAAGGGTGCCTTCGGCAATTCGCCGTTCATCGACGGCATCGAGGTCCAGGGCACCCGAGACCCTTCGGCCTGGCTGGCGGTCACGTCCGCCCTCAAGTTCCGCGCCGACAATGACTGGACGAGCATCGCCGACCATTGCCGGCAACTGGCGCAGGAGACCGCGCGGCGCATCGGCAGGCTGACCGGGCTCGCCCCGCTCAGCAGCCCCGAATTCTCCGCGCCGCAAATGGTGGCGATCCCGGTGCCGGCACTCGAGGACCCGCTGAAGTTTCACGACATGCTGCTCGAGCGCTATGCCATCGAAATCCCGGTGTTCAACTGGCAGAAGCACTCGATCGTCCGGCTGTCGGTCCAGGGTTACAACTCACAGCGCCAGATGGACATTCTCACCGACGCACTGAAGACCGAGTTGCAACTGTAGGGACACGCGACGACTGCTGACAAATCGGCCGAACTGTGGGAGACGACTGGCATGGATGCCCGGGGACCACAAACGGTGAGACAGGACGACGCGCTCGACTTCCTCGAGCCTTTGGAGTCGCGGACGCGCGGCGTCGCCGTGCTGGACGCGCTGGCCGAAATGGTGCAGCGCGCCGGGCTTCGGGTCGGCGATCGCCTGCCGCCCGAAGTGTCGCTGGCTGCAACGCTCGGCGTCGGCCGCTCGACCATCCGCGAGGCGCTCAACCGCTGGGAAGGCCTTGGCATCATCAAGCGCCGGCGTGGCGACGGCACCTACCTGTCGGCCCGGGTCACCACGTCAAAGGGCCTGGTGCCAACCATGATCCGTCTCGAGGGCGAGGCACTGCTTCGCCTCATCGAGGTGCGGCGGGCGCTGGAGACCTCGGTGGTGCGCAAGGCGACCATCAACGCCACCCCGGCGCAGCGGGCCGAGATCTCACGGCTCTGCGACGTGCTGCTGGACGATGTGCATGCGCGCCGCCCCTGGCGGCCCGCCGATTCCGCCTTCCACGGCGCCATTTACGACGCGTCGGGAAACCCGATGTTCGGCCAGATCCTCGGCCAGCTCGACCACGCGCTCGAGCGCTCCGGCCAGTCGCCGTTCGGGGCGGACGAATTCGGTCTCGACTCGTTTCCGCCGCACCGCATGCTGGCCGACGCCATCGTAGCGGCGGACCCGGAGGCCGCCATCCGCGCCATCAACATCATTCTCGACATCGTCGCCGAGGAAATCCAGGTCATCATCGCCGCCGACCGCTAGGGCCGGATGGCATGGGTCAACAGGACGCATGCATGCCCACAAAAACAATGTACAATACACTGACATCGTTGTACGAATGGCGGAGGTGTGATGTGCGGGCGCGGTGATCTCCGTGGACCATGACGGAGCACGCGTAAGGTTGGATTTTGGCTGCCGCTGCGAATGAAATCGTTCCCGAAATCGATTCAGGTACGTGTTGACAGTGCGGTCGCACCTGATTAGCTCTTACAAACCAACAAAAAAACCGGACCATCCCGAGGGGATCAACCGGTCGCATAAAGGGGAGGAGGCCTGGCCGACTGTGGCGGGGTTGGACTTTTTGTCCGCCGGGATTTTCAGATGATTTTCGGTGCTCGAGCCATGGCATTTGCCAGCTCGACTGGTTCGAGACGGTGCCAGACCGGTGCTGCAGGACCCCGCCGGCATAGGGCTGAACCCGACCCCGAATTGCGCGGCCATTAGCTTCCCAGAACAGTTTTGCTGCGCCATCGGCGCAGAACAAGGATTCCGGGCCCGCCCGGGATGATTGCTTGCCGTCGTCTCGGCGGGCAGACGAGGAGACCGGGTGCCGCCTGACGGCGCCGCGGGGGAGGACGCTGAGTAACGGCCAAGCTGGCCGCGCCGATTCAACGACATCCTGCGAACACCTGTTCCACCCAACGACAGTCAAAGGGAGAACCTGTCACATGGTGAATAGAAGGACGATAACTGCGGCATTGCTGGCGCTTGGCGCCATGACAATGCCCCTGACGGCGATGGCGCAAAGCCCGCTGATGGCGACGGCGCCGTCGGAAATCGCCCCCAGCGAGCCGCTGGCCGAAGTGCCGCGCAACCAGACCGTGGTGCTGGGCTGGGGCGTGTCCGCCGGCTCGCCGATCGGCGTGACCAACCCATGGGCCCTGCCGGGCTACACCCACCAGGAAGGCAACGCCTTCATGTGGGAACCGCTGATGTACTTCGCCATCTTCAAGGGCGAGTATGTTCCGTGGCTGGCCGACAGCATGGAATACACCGACGACACCTTCACCGCTCTCGAGATCAAGATCAATCCGCTTGCCAAGTGGAGCGATGGCGTCAAGGTGACGGCTGAAGACGTGAAGTTCACGTTTGACGGCCAGCTCAACAACAACAAGCTGCCCTACAATGCGCACTTCCAGCAGTTCGTGGAATCGACCGAGGTTGTCGACGAACTGACCGCTCTGGTGAAGTTCAAGACCCCGGCTCCGCGCTTCAAGTTCGAAGTTCTGACCCAGAAGTTCGACACCGGTATCCCGATCGTTCCCGCCCACTACCTGTCCAAGCAGGCCGACGTGAACATGGCCCCCGGCCAGACCGAGATGCCGCATTCGGGTCCCTATGACCTCAAGGCATGGAACGCCAACCAGAAGATCTACGACTATCGTCCTGGCTGGTGGGCCGTCGAAGCCGGCCGCATTGCCGAGCCGGCCGTCAAGCGCGTCATCATCGCCAACATCCTTGGCGTCTCGATGGACACGGTTGCCCAGCGCATCGTGAACAACGAGTTCGACTCCGCACTCGACATGCGCTCCTCGGTGATCAGCAACATTCTCGCGCAGAATGACAAGATCACCACCCACACCGGCAACGAGTCGCCTTATGGCTATCTCGACTGGTGGCCGAACTCGCTCTGGGTCAACACCCAGCTCGAGCCCTACAGCGACCCCAAGGTCCGTCGTGCGATGAGCCTGTTGATCAACCGCGACCTGATCAACGACATCCTCTATGACGGCGCCGGGATCTCGACCATCTACCCGTTCCCGCTCTATCCGAACCTGCAGGCTTTTGCCGACTCGCCGGGCGTCAAGGCGCTTGAAGAGCAGTATCAGCCCCGCCTGTTCGACCCCGAGCAGAGTGCGGCCCTCATGACCGAAGCCGGGTTCACCATGAACGGCGACGGCCTGTGGGAGAAGGATGGCGAGACCATCGACACCACGATCCAGGGCTTTGAAGGCATCCACTCCGACATCGTTCCGATCCTGGTCGAAATGCTGCGCCAGGGTGGCTTCGACGCCTCGGTCAACTTCGGCCCTGACGCCTACCAGAACATGGCGGACGGCAAGGCCGGTGCCTACATGTTCGGCCACGGTGCTTCGCTCTACGACCCGTTCGAGGCTCTGAACCTCTTCCACGGCAAGTACAGCCAGGCCATCGGGACCTCGGCGGGCAACAACCGCTTCTCGCGCTACTCGAACCCCGAGTTCGACGCGATCCTCGACAAGATTGCTCCGCTCTCGTCGGATGATCCGGAATTCGTGGCCGGTGCCACCGAAGCTCTGGGCATCTACTGGCGCGATCAGATCGATATTCCGATCATCCAGTGGCTGCACCGCATCGCCTACAACCAGACCTACTGGACGAACTGGCCGACTGAAGCGAACCCCGCCATGGGCACGAACGGCGCCTTCTGGGCCCATACCGGCCTGCTGGTGATCGCCTCGCTGCAGCCGTCGGGCGCGCAGTAACCACCAAGACTGGAGTGCGCGTCCGCGCGCACTCCTTCACTTCCAGGTGCCGGAGCAGCCCAAGTGAATTTCAAGCTGATTGCCAAACGTATCTCCTTCCTGGCTCTGGTCATCTGGGCCGCATCCACGATCGTGTTCTTCGTTCCACGCCTCTCGCCGCGCAACGCCATCCGCGAGCGCTTTGCCGAGCTGGCGCGTTCCGGCGGCTTCTCGCCCGCCGACATCGAGACACTGGTCGCCAACATGAACGCGCAGTTCGGCCTCGATAAGCCGATCCTCGAGCAGTACTGGACCTATCTGGGCAACATCATCCGGATGGATTTCGGCTATTCGCTGAACCGCTACCCCTCGACCGTGACCGACATCATCAGCCAGGCCCTGCCCTGGACCTTCTTCCTGCTGCTCGTCACCACCATTCTCAGTTTCATCATCGGCAACCTGCTGGGCGCCGTCTCGGCCTGGCCCAAGGCGCCGCGCTGGCTGCGTTCCATTGCCACCCCCTTCGTGCTGCTGACCGGCGTGCCGCCCGTCATCATGGGCATCCTGCTGCTGTTCTTCATCGGCTTCCGGCTGAAGCTCTTGCCGCTGGGCGGCTCCTATTCCATCGGCGTCGTGCCGAACTGGTCATGGGAATTCGCCTTCGACATCCTGAAACACCAGCTGCTGCCGGGTCTCGCGCTGATCCTCGGTTCGGTCGGTGGCTGGGTGCTCTCGATGCGCGGCATGGGCATCACCATCCAGGGCGAGGACTATGTGAACTTCGCCGAGCACAAGGGCCTGACCGGCGGCCGCATCTTCCGTGACTACTACCTGCGCAATACGCTACTGCCTCAGGTGACGGGCCTGGCGCTGGCGCTGGGCACGGTCGTGACCTCGGCCATCATCGTTGAGGGCCTGTTCGGGCTTCCCGGACTGGGCACCGTGCTGAACAACGCCATCCGCGCCAACGACTTCCCCCTGATCTACGGCATCGTGCTGTTCATCACGATCGCCATCGCCGTGCTGATGGCGGTGCTCGAGTTTGTCTACCCGCTGCTCGACCCACGCGTGCGCAACCAGTAGGAACCGGACAATTGACCACAATCGTTGCAACCTCGGCGGAGCAGCCTTCCGCCCGGCAGCCCGGCAATCTCACCCTCTTCTTGCGCTACCTGAACCGCAACAAGGGCCTGGCCGTCGGCATTATCATCCTGCTCGGCCTGGTGCTGTTCACGGCCATCGGCCTGCTGACCATCAACCCCAAGCACGCCTATCCGCTGTCGGTGATGACCAAGCAGCCGCCGAGCCTGAAATACCCGTTCGGCACTGACTTCTTTGGCCGCGACATGCTTGCGGCCATGGTGGTCGGCATGTGGCAGACCGCCGTCATCGGCGTGATTGCGGGCGGGCTCGGCACGCTCATCGGCGTCATTCTCGGGTTTGTTTCGGCCTATTTCGGCGGCTGGATCGACGCCACGATCCGCACCATCTGCCAGATCCTGACCCCGATTCCGGTGCTGCTGATCCAGGTCGTCATCGCCGGCTCGCTCGACAAGCGCGACGTCACCATCCTCACCATGGCCTTCATCGTGGTGCTGCTCGCCTGGATGGGCCCGACGCTGGTCATCCGCGCCCAGGTGCTGACCATGAAGGAGCGCCAGTTCGTGTCGGTGGCCAAGCTCTCCGGCGTCAGCGACATGGGCATCATCTTCAAGGAGATCCTGCCCAATCTCCTGCCTTTCATCGCCGCGGCCTTTGTGGGGCAGGTGTTCTCGGCGGTGTTTGCCTCGTTCTATCTCGCCGTGCTCGGCCTCGGCCCGCTGCGCGAGCCGCTCCTGGGCAACATCATCTGGGCCGCCCAGCTGCAGGGCGCCTTCTTCAACGGCTGGTGGTGGTGGCCGATTGCCCCGTCGGTGGCCATGATCCTGATCCTCGGCTCGCTCGCCCTCATCAACATGGGCCTCGACGAGTTGGCCAATCCGCGCGTGCGCAAGACGGAGTGATGACGATGAACCTTGCAACCACGGACACCGCGACCGGCCGGACGCCGGCCGCCGGGACCAGCCCGATCCTGCGTGTCGAAGACCTCGTCGTCTCCTACTACACCGACATGGGCCGCGCCCGCGCCCTCGACAATGTCAGCTTCACGCTCGAATCCGGCATGAAGATGGGCATGGTCGGCGAATCCGGCTCGGGCAAGTCGACGCTCGCCCTCGCCATGATGCGCATGATCAAGCCACCCGGGCGCATCGAGGGCGGCAAGGTGTGGGTCGGCGGCACCGATCTGCAGTCGCTCGACGACGAGGGGATGCGCAAGGCGCGTCTCTCCAAGATCGCCTATATCCCACAGGGCGCCATGAACTCGCTCAATCCGGTAACCCGGATCGGCGAACAGATGGTCGACGCGATCAAGTCGCACCTGAGCGGCGAAAGCAGCAAGGCCATCTATGACCGGTGCGTCTGGGCGCTCAAGTCGGTGGATCTGGATCCGGGCGTGTTCAAGATGTACGCCCACGAACTGTCGGGTGGCATGAAGCAGCGCGTCTGCATCGCCATCGGCATCCTCTTGCGCCCCGAAGTGATCATTGCCGACGAGCCGACCAGCGCGCTCGACGTGGTGACCCAGCGCCAGGTGATGGAAACCATCGACAAGGTGCAGGACGATATCGGCGCCGCCGTGATCCTGATCGGCCATGACATGGGCCTGATGGCCCAGACCATGGACCGGGTGGCGGTGATGTATGCCGGCCGCCTTGTCGAGGTGGCGACGGTGCGCGAGATGTTCACCGACCCCAAGCACCCCTATTCGCAGGCGCTGATCGCCAGCCTGCCGACGCTCGACAACCGCGGGCAGTTCCAGGGCATTCCGGGGCTTGCGCCCTCGCTGCACCGACTGCCGTCCGGCTGTGCCTTCCACCCGCGCTGCCCCTTCGCTTCCGATCGCTCGCGCGCGGAAAAGCCCAAGGTCAACGTGCTTCCCGGCGGCCGCACCGTGGCCTGCCATCTTTACGACGTGGAGGCCTGAGCCATGGCCAACCTGCTGGAAATCCGCAATGTCACCAAGGTGTACCAGCGCGGTCTGCTGAGCTCGTCCGCCAAGGTCGCCCTTCGGGACTTCTCGCTGACGCTCAGTGAGGAGGATCCGACGATCCTCACCGTCGCCGGCGAGAGCGGCAGCGGCAAAACGACGCTCGCCATGCTGCTGCTGGGCTTCATCACGCCCACGACCGGCGAGATCATCTATCGCGGCAAGAACATCAACGCGCTGGAAGGCCACGAGCGGATCGCCTATCGGCGCGAAGTGCAGGCGGTGTTCCAGGACCCGTTCGCGGTGTTCAACCCGTTCTATACGGTCGATCACCTGCTCACCGTGCCGATCAAGCAGTTCAAGCTCGCCAAGACCAGGGCCGATGCGCGCAATCGCATGGACGAAGCGCTGACCGCGGTCGGCCTACGTCCCGAGGACGTGCTCGGCCGCTTCCCGCACCAGCTCTCGGGCGGGCAGCGCCAGCGCATCAATGTGGCGCGCGCCCTGCTGCTGAAACCGCGGCTGCTGATCGCCGACGAGCCGGTGTCGATGGTGGACGCCTCGCTGCGCGCCAACATCCTCGAGTCGCTGCGCAACATGCACCGCGACCATGGCGTGACCATCATCTACATCACTCATGACCTGACCACGGCCTATCATGTGGCGGACTCGATCACTGTGCTCTATCGCGGCGACGTGGTGGAAAAGGGCGACGTCGAAAGCGTGATCCGCAACCCGCAGCACGAATATACGCGCCTGCTCGTCGACTCCATTCCCTGGCCGAACCTCGACCAGAAATGGGGCCAGTCCACCCGGGTCACGGACCGGGCCGAGGCGCTCTAGGTCTGACCTGAGGCACATGGAGCGGCGGTAACCTGCCGCCTCTCCGATCCAGTTCCGGCGCGCCGTTCGGCCGCGTCTTCGCCTTGCGGGCCGCCCACCGCGGCCCTGCCCGTCCAGCCAGGATTTGAGAATGCTAGAGATTGCCGAGTTCATTTCCCCGACCCCGACGCCGGTGTGGAAGCTGGCCAAGCAGGCCGGCGTCGACCTCGCCGTGGCGGGCCTGCCCTTCGACATGTTGCAGGCCGGCGAACGCGTATCGAGCCTGACGGCGCTGCAGCGCATGAAGGATCGCTACACCGAAGGTGGTTTCGAGATCCGCGTCATCGAAAGCCGGCCGCCGCTCAACAAGGCCAAGCGCGGGCTCGAGGGGCGCGACGAGGAAATCGATGTCGTCTGCGAACTCATCACCAACATGGGCAAGCTCGGCATCCCGGTCTGGTGCTACGAGTGGATGACCGACTTCAACTGGGTGCGCACCAACATGGCGACCCCCAGCCGCGGCGGCTCGGTGGTAACGGCGTTCAACGTCGAGGACGTGCCCGACACCATCACCTCGAACCCGCCGATCAGCGAGGAAAAGCTCTGGGAGACGCTGGAATATTTCCTGCGCCGCGTGCTGCCCGTTGCCGAAAAGGCCGGCGTCAAGCTCTCCATGCATCCGGACGATCCCCCGATCACCCCGATCAAGGGCGTGAGCCGCATCATGCGGACGATCCCCAACTACCAGCGCCTCGTCGACATGCTTCCGTCGGACTGCAACACCATCACCATGTGCCAGGGCAACTTCACCCTGATGACCGACGACCTGCCGCGCGAGATCAGGAAGTTCGGCAACAAGATCAGTTTCGTCCATTTCCGTGACGTCGAAGGCGTGCCGACCAACTTCCGTGAGACCTGGCACGATGCCGGCAAGACCGACATGCTGGCGACGATGAAGGCCTACAAGGACATCGGCTTTGACGGCGTGCTGCGCCCCGACCACGTGCCAACCGTCGAGGGTGACAGCAACGAGAACGCCGGCTACTCGGCTTTCGGCCGCCTCTACGCCATCGGCTATATCCGCGGCCTCCACCAGGCCGTCTACGCAGACTGAAGGTTTTTGGAAATGAAGATCGCACTTACCGGCTCGTCCGGCGGTATTGGCCGCGCCATCATCCGCGAGGCGAAAAAGCAGGGCCACGAACTGGTCTGCATCGACCGCGTCGCGGCCCCCGAGACCGAGGAAACCGCGGGCCTGCATTTCATCCAGGCCGACATGGATGAATACGACAAGCTGCTTGCCGCCTTTGCCGGTTGCGATGCGGTGATCCACATGGCGGCGATCCCCTCGCCGGGTCGCCATCCGGACCATGTCATCCACAACAACAATGTCGTTGGCAGCTACAACGCGATGCAGGCGGCGGTCGACAACGGCATCCGGCGCATCTGCCAGGCCTCGAGCGTCAATGCCATCGGCCACTCCTACAGCCGCGATCCGCACTACGACTATCTGCCGATCGACGAAGAGCACGCCAACTATTCCGAAGAGCCATATAGCCTTTCAAAGTGGATCTGTGAGGCGCAGGCCGACATGTTCGCCCGTCGGTGGGACGACATCTCGATTGCCTCGATGCGCTTTCACTGGGTGGTGCCGGAGCGCGAACTGGCGGCGCGCAGCTTCACCCCGGACTCGCCGTCTCCCAAAAAGCACCTGTTCGCCTACACCCGCTTCGACGCGGCAGCGCGCGCCTGCCTGTTGAGCGTCGAGGGCAAGTTCAAAGGCCACGAGGTGTTCTACATCGTGGCGCCGGACACCGCGATCGACATGCCCAGCCTCGAAGCTGCCGAGAAATTCTTCCCCGGCATCCCGATCAAGGGCGACCTCAGCGGCCGCAAGAGCTTCTTCAATTCGACCAAGGCCGAGCGCATCCTCGGCTGGAAGCACGACCTCTAGCGACTACCCCGTCTACGGACGATTCAGCTCCGCGCGCGGGAACGAACGGCCCGCGCGCGGAGTTGGTTTTTCTTTGAGACCCACAGGAGATTTCCCATGCGATTTGCGGCCGCCCTCGCCGTCTCCCTCGTCATGAGCACCATGTTCGTGCCCGTCCATGCGCAGGATACGCCAGATGCGGTCGTCGCGGGCAGCAAGCAGTTCGACATGAAGGTGCTGGCGGACGGCTTCGAAGCGCCGTGGGAAATCACCTGGGGTCCGGATGGCTGGCTGTGGCTGACCGAGCGGGTCGGCGGCAAGATCACCCGCGTCAACCCGGCGGACGGGACGAAACAGGTCGCCATCGATATCGAGGAGGTCTCCGCGCCCGGCGGGCAGGACGGCTTGCTCGGGCTCGCGCTCGATCCCGGCCTGCTCAAGGGCACCGGCAATGACTATGTCTATGCCGCCTATACCTATGTCGACAAGGATCGGCCAAAGCACGACTGGGTGGCCGACCCCTTTAGCCCCTACGCCAACTTGTTCGTCAAGATCGTCCGGCTGACCTACAGTGAGGCCGATGGCACGCTGAGCGACCCTGTCGAGCTGATCGCTGGCATGCCGGGGCAGAACGACCACAACTCGGGCAGACTGAAGTTCGGCCCGGATGCGCGGCTGTATTACACCATTGGCGACGGCGGCAAGGGCCAGCTCGGCAACTGGTGCATCCCCATCGAGGCGCAGCGCCTGCCGACCGCCGACGAGATCGCCAATGGCAACTGGGTTGCCTATGAAGGCAAGTCGCTGCGGCTGAACCCCGATGGCTCGATCCCGGAGGACAACCCCGAGATCGATGGCGTGCGCAGCCACGTCTTCACCTATGGCCACCGCAACATGCAGGGCATCGATTTCGGGCCCGATGGCACGCTCTATGCCTCCGAGCAGGGTCCCAAGACCGATGACGAGGTCAACGTGCTGCAGGGCGGCGCCAACTATGGCTGGCCGCATGTCGCCGGCTATCAGGACGACATGGCCTACCAGGCCGCCCGTTGGGACCTGGCGACGACCCCATGCGCCCAGCTGACGTTCTCCGACATCACCATCGATCCGTCGGTGCCGGTCGAGGACGAAACCAGCTGGACCGAAGAGTTCAACGAGCCGATCGCGACGCTGTTCACCGTGCCCAGCGACTGGAACTTCCAGGATCCGGCCTGTAACGGCATCGACTTCATCTGCTGGCCGACCGTCGCGGCCTCATCGATGCAGGCCTATTTCCCTAAGGCCGGTGAAGGCGTTCCGGGCTGGGGCAACTCGCTGCTGGTGACCACGCTGAAGCGCGGCTCGATCTATCGGCTGCCGCTATCCGAGGACGGCCAGACCGTGGCCGGTCCGATCGAGCGCTACTTCCAGTCCGAGAACCGGCTGCGCGACATGGCACTAAGCCCCGACATGAAGACGCTGTATGTGGCGACCGACACTGGCGGCCTGGTCGGCACCATGGACGGCGGCGCCGGCACCAGGGTAGAGAACCCGGGCGCCATCCTGGTCTACACCTATGTTGGCGAAGGCGATGGTGCGGCTGCCGATGCGGCGGCGACCGAGGCCACCACGAGCGAGGCCACGGCCACCGTTGCCGCCGATGGCAATGCACCGACCTTCACCGCCGACCAGGCGGCGCTGGGCAAGACCGCCTATGACGCCAATTGCGTCTCGTGCCACGGACCGGACCTGATCAGTGCCAATTACGGCCCGCCGCTGGCCGGCGCCTATTTCGATGGCAAGTGGCGGGGCCAGAGTGTCGCGGCGCTCTATACCCACACGCATGACCGCATGCCGCCGTCGCGGCCGGCCAGCCTCGGCGACGAAACCTATGCCGCTCTGGTTGCCTATATGCTGAGCGTTAACGGCGTCGCGGCTGGGGACATCGAACTGCCAGCCGATCTGGCGGCACTGGGCGAAATGACCATCCCCGCCAAGTGAGGGCCTAGGCGCCCCCCCGGGGGCCGCCTTCCTGCTAGAGCGGCAGGTGATCGGAGCGCTTCACCTGCCCCAGCGCGAAGCTGGTTTCGATGGACGCAACGTTGCTCAGCCGCGTCAGCTTTTCCTTGAGGAAACGCTCATAGGCCTCGAGATCGCGGACGACGATGCGCATCAGGTAGTCGCGCTGTCCGGTCATCAGGTAGCAATCGACCACTTCGGGCCAGCGCGACACCGCGCTGGCAAAGCTGTCGAGATCCTCTTCGTGCTGGCGCGCCAGCTTGATCGAGGCGAAGGCGCTGATCGGCAGCCCGATCTGCGCCTGGTCGATCAGCGCGGCGTAGCCCTTGATCACCCCGGCCTGTTCCAAGAGCCGCACCCGCCGGGCGCAGGGCGAGGCCGAGAGCCCGACCTGTGCCGCCAGCTGCTGCACGGTCATCCGCCCGTCGGCCTGCAGAGCGACGATAATCCGCCGGTCGATGGCGTCGAGTTCGAACTTGGCCATTTCCACCAACCTGATGCTTGCTTTTGGCAGTTATCGCCAGAAGCGGAGCGCCGACAACTGCATTCTGGCTCCGGAACGCAGCGACGGCAAGCTACCATGCGCGCGAAGTCGAGGGGATAACATGGCCGACCGCATCGAACTGCTGGAGACGATCGAACGCCGCGTGCGCTGGCTGTCGAGCTGGACGATCCACAACGCCAACAACCTGCGCGACAATGTCGATGGGCTGAAGGTCGGCGGCCACCAGGCCTCGTCGGCCTCTCTGACGACGATCATGACGGCGCTCTATTTCGACGTGCTGGGTCCCGCCGACCGCGTGGCGGTGAAGCCGCATGCGAGCCCGGCCTATCACGCCATCCAGTATCTCGCCGGCCGGCAGAGCCGCGAGAAGCTGGAGAACTTCCGCGGCTTCGGCGGCGCGCAATCCTACCCCTCGCGCACCAAGGACACCGACGACGTGGATTTCTCCACCGGCTCGGTCGGCCTTGGGGTGGCGCAGACGCTGTTTGCCTCGCTGGTGCAGGACTACACCGCCCGTTGGGAGGGCGGGAGCGACGGCCGCATGGTGGCACTCACCGGCGATGCCGAGATGGACGAGGGCAATATCTTCGAGGCGCTGCTCGAAGGCTGGAAGCACGGGCTGCGCAACACCTGGTGGATCGTCGACTACAACCGCCAGAGCCTCGACGCGGTGGTGCGCGAGGGCTTGTGGGAGCGGCTCGAAAGCATCTTCCGCAATTTTGGCTGGGACGTCGTGATCCTGAAATATGGGCGGCTGCAGGAAGCCGCCTTTGCCGAGCCGGGTGGGGAGCGGCTGCGCGCCTGGATCGATGCCTGCCCCAACCAGGTCTATTCGGCCCTGGCCTTTCAGGGCGGCGCGGGCTGGCGCCAGCGGCTGAATGACGAGATCGGCGACCAGGGTCCGGTCAGCGCCCTGATCGAGCGGCGGAGCGACGCCGAACTGGCGCAGCTGATGACCAATCTGGGTGGCCATGACCTGCCGGGCCTCCTCGACGCCTTCAATGCAGCCAAGACGCATGATCGGCCGGTCTGTTTCATCGCCTATACCATCAAGGGGTTCGGCCTGCCGCTGGCCGGGCACAAGGACAACCACGCCGGCATCATGACCACCGCGCAGATCGAGGCGCTGCGCGCCGAACTGGGCGTCCGCGAGGGCCAGGAGTGGGAGCCCTTCGAGGGCACCAACGCCAACGAGGCAGCGGTTCGCGCGCTGGTGGCCAAGGCGCCGTTCTTTGCCGATGTCAATCGCCGGCACCGGACCGACGCCATCGCCATCCCCGAGCGACTGGAGATTGCACTGCAGCCACGCATGTCGACCCAGCAGGGCTTTGGGCTCTTGATGAACGAGATAGGCCGGGCTGACGCCGAGTTCGCGAGCCGCATGGTCACCACTTCGCCGGACGTGACCGTTTCGACCAATCTGGGCGCCTGGGTGAACCGACGGAAGGTGTTTGCGCGAGCGAACATCGCCGACGAATTCCGCCACCAGCGCATCCCTTCCACCTTTACCTGGGACCAGGGGCCGGACGGCCAGCACATCGAGCTCGGCATCGCCGAGATGAATCTGTTTCTCATGTTGTCGGCGCTTGGGCTGTCGCATTCACTGTTCGGCCAGCGCCTGCTGCCGATCGGCACGCTCTACGATCCCTTCATTCAGCGCGGCCTCGATGCGTTGAACTATGCCTGCTACCAGGATGCCCGCTTCATTGTGGTGGCAACGCCATCCGGGGTGACGCTGGCGCCCGAGGGCGGCGCCCATCAGTCGATCTCGACGCCGCTGATCGGCATGGCGCAGGACGGGCTGGCGAGCTTCGAGCCGGCGTTTGTGGATGAGCTGGCTGTGCTGCTGCGCTTCAGCCTCGAGTATATCCAGCGCTCGGGCGAGGGTGAGGTCGACCCGACCACCTGGCTGCGTGATAAGAAGGGCGGTTCGACCTATCTCAGGCTCTCGAGCCGCACCCTCGAGCAGCCGCAGCGGAAAATGACCGCGGCGCTGGAGAGCGACATCATCAATGGCGGCTACTGGCTGCGCCCGCCCGGGCCCAATTGCGAACTGGTGATTGCCTATACCGGCGCGCTGGCGACGGAGGCCATCGAGGCCGTCGGGCTCCTGGCCGAGGATCGCCGCGACATCGGGCTATTGGCCGTGACCTCCGCCGACCGCCTGAATGCCGGCTGGACCGCGGCGCAGCGCGCCCGGGAACTCGGCGCGATGCAGGCGAAAAGCCATGTCGAGCGGCTGTTCGACGGGTTGCCGGCGCATTGTTCGCTGGTGACGGTGCTCGACGGGCACCCGGCAACACTGGCCTGGCTCGGCGCGGTGCGCGGCAACCGTACGCGGTCGCTGGGGGTTGAGCATTTTGGCCAGACCGGCACCATCGCCGACCTCTACCGGCACTATGGCATCGACACGGCAGGGATCGTCGCGGCGGCGAATGCCATCGCGCCCGGCCGGCCGATCCGGCACCTGCGGCCAATCTCGGCCTAGCCTAGATCCGGTTGCCCGACACCGGATCGAACAGGTTGATCGCCGCCGTATCGACGGTGAGCGTCAGGGGCGCGCCGGGCTTCGGACGCTCCTTGGGCCCGAGCCGGGCGGTGAGCATCTGGCCGCCGACATTGACGATGACCATGGTGTCCGGGCCGGTCGGCTCGATGACGTCGACAGTGCCGGCGAGCGTCGAGCGCCCCTCGCCGGTGCCCAGCGTTTCCGGGCGAATGCCGGCGACCACCTCGCGGCCGACAAAGCCGCCGATCTCCTGCGCGACCCCCGACAATGAGAGTGCACCGGTGCCGTGGCGCAGCACGAAGCCAGCGTCGGTCTGCTCCAATATGCCGGTGAGAAAATTCATCGTCGGCGAGCCGATGAAGCCGGCGACGAACATGTTGGCCGGCCGCTCGTAGATGGTTTCGGGGTCGGCGAACTGCTGGATGATGCCGCCCTTCATCACCGCCACCTTGGTGCCAAGGGTGAGGGCCTCGACCTGATCATGCGTGACGTAGACCGTGGTGGTCTTCAGCCGATCGTGCAGCCGCTTGATCTCGGTGCGCATTTCGACGCGCAGCTTGGCGTCGAGATTGCTGAGCGGCTCGTCGAACAGGAACAGGTCGGGGTTGCGCACGATGGCGCGGCCCATGGCGACGCGCTGCCGCTGGCCACCACTGAGCTGCCCGGGCTTGCGATCGAGCAGGTGGCCGATCTGCAAGAGGTCCGCGGCAGCCTTGACCGCTGCCTCGCGCTGCCGGCTGTCGACCTTTCGCATCTCGAGGCCGAAGCCGATGTTCCGGCGCACCGACATGGTGGGGTAGAGCGCGTAGGACTGGAACACCATGGCAATGTTGCGGTCCTTCGGATGCACGTCGTTGACGTTGCGCTCCCCGATCAGGATGTCGCCGCCAGAGCTGTTCTCGAGCCCGGCAATGATCGAGAGCAGCGTGGACTTGCCGCAACCCGATGGTCCGAGGAGGACGAGAAAGCCCCCGTCCTCGAGCTCGATGTCGATATTGTTGAGCACCTCGACGACGCCGTAGCTCTTCCGGACGGACTTGATCGAAAGCGGGGCCATCGGGTCAGCCTTTCACTGCGCCGGCGGTGAGGCCGGCAACCATTGCCCGTTGCACGATGGCGAACAGGATCATGACGGGGAGGATCGAGATCATGCCGCCCGCCGCCAGCATGCCCCAGGGCAGCTGGAACTCGCCGACCATCAGCTGCAGGCCGACGGGCCAGGTGCGCGACCCCTGGCTGGTGGTCAGCATCAGCGCGAACAGGAACTCGTTCCAGGCGGCGATGGCAACGAAGACGCAGGTGGCAAGCAGCCCGTTGCGGGCGATGGGGATCACCACGATGAACATCGCCCCGATGCGGGTGGTGCCATCGATGCGGGCGGCGCTTTCGAGCTCTTTCGGGGCGGCGTCGAAGAAGCCTTTCAGCATCCAGACGAACAGAGGGAGCAGGAAGCTCGTATAGGCAACCGCGAGACCGAAGGTGGAATCGAGGAGGCCCACCTGCCGCATGACGATGAACAGCGGGATGATCATCAGCACGGCCGGAAACATGCGAACGACGAGATAGCCCAGCATCAGTTGCGTGCGGCCGCGGAACTGGAAGCGCGAGAAGGCATAGGCCGCGATGGTGCCGGTGAGGAGGCAGATCAGCACCGTCACCGAGGTGACGATCAGGCTGTTGATCACCAGTACCGGATAGCCAGACTGGTTCCACAGCTTGACGTAATTGTCGAAGGTGATGCGCGTCGGGATGTACTGCATCGTGCGCGTGACGATGTCCTCCTCGAACTTCAGGGAGGTGAGAAAGGTCCACGCGATCGGCGCGATGCAGATGAAGGCGAGACCGATCAGGATGACGTAGCTGACGACATCCCAGAGCAGTTTCGAACCGGAACGGGTGCTGGCCATGGTCAATCCTCGTTCACTTTGGAGAGCCGGACATAGGCCCAGGCAAAGCCCATCAGGAGGATGAACATGATCACCGAGAGGGCACCGGCATAGCCGAAGTTGAAATCCTTGTAGGCGGTCTGGAACGCATAGAGCGACAGCACCTGCGTCGAGCGGCCCGGCCCGCCGCTGGTGAGGATGAGGAGGAGATCGGGCGAGTTGACCAGCCCGATGACCCTGAGGATCACCGCCGCGGCAATGACGGTGCGCAAGAGCGGCAGGGTGATGAGCCGGAGCTGCGCAAACGGCCCTGCCCCGTCAATATCGGCAGCCTTGTAGAGGTCGGCCGGGATGCCTTTCAAACCGGCAAGGATCAGCAGGGTGAAGAACGGGAAACTGTGCCAGGCTTCGACGACGATGGCCGCCGCCATGGCGGTGGCGGGATCGGCGAACCACGCCTTGTAGCCTTCCAGCCAGCCGAGCTTGACGAGGAGGTCGTTGATCACCCCCAGCCGCGGATCGAGCATCAGCGCCCACATGTGGCCGGCGACGACATTGGGGAGGAAATAGGGGAGGAGGATCAGCACCGCGAGGAGCTTGGAGCCCGGCAGGTTCCGGTTGAGCGCCAGCGCCGCGATGAGCCCGATGAGGAACTCGATGACGATCGAGAAGGTGACCCAGACCGCAGTATTGCGCAGCGAGACCCAGAAGATCGGGTCGCCCCACATGCGGGCATAGTGCTTGAGCCCGACCCAATCGGTGCCGAGATCCGGCCGGTTGAGCCGCATTTCGCGAAAGCTCATCTGCATGCCGTAGAGCGTGGGATAGATCACCACCGCGCAGATGAGGAGCGCGCTGGGGAGCAGCAGCAGATACATCCAGTACCGTGTCTCGCTGAGCTCGCCGATCAGCCGGAACGGGTTGATGCGATCCCACGCGGTGCGCGGTGGCGGGGTGAAGGCGGAGCCCACGTTCGACGTCATCCGGCCTCGCAGGGTTTCGATGCGGGGGATGGCGGCCGGAGCGAACCAGCCGCCACACTCATCTCGGTCAGCCGATGGCTTGCGCCAGCCCGTCGATCATTTCGTCGACGGCCTGCTCGGCCGTGGCTTCCTTGATCAGGACGCGCTGGAAGGCCGGCAGCACCACGCTTTCCGACCAGCCGGCAAAGCCCGGGAAGCTCGGAGACGGGATGCCGAAGCCGAGGGTGTCGGCGGCCGGCTTGTAGAGCGGGTTGCCGGAAATGCGCTCGTCCTTGGCCGCCACCGTCGAGGCCGGGAAGTAACCGGTCTTTTCGAGGAAGGCGACGGCCGCGTCGGGCTCGCCCCAGAACTTGATCCACTCCCAGCTGGCGTCGATCGTCTCGGGCTTGGTCGAGGTGTTGTAGGCATAGCCCAGCCGCGACACGCGGTTGACCGGACCGGCCGGGATGGCCGCCGTGGCGAACTGCTCGCCGGCCTTGAGGAGCTTGGCATTGTCCTGGAACGAGCCGGTATGGTGCCACAGCATCGCGGTCTGGCCGGTCTGGAAGGCCTCCATGATCTGGCGGAAACCATCATTGGGGGCGCTGGGCGGCACCGCGCCGTCGCGGATCAACAGGCCCGCCCACCAGTCCACCGCCTCGATCGCCTTATCGCGGTCGAGGCTGATCGAGCCGTCCTCATGCATCAGCTTGGCGCCGAAACCTTCCATCACGTTGATGACGAATGATTGCCCGCCGGCACCGCCGCGCATGCCGAAGCCGAAACGGCCCTTGGCCGGATCGGTCAGCTTGATGGCCGCATCGCGGAACTCGGCATAGGTGGTCGGCGGCGCGAGGCCGGCTTCATCGAACCAGTCCTTGCGATAGTACATCCAGTCGACAAAGGCGAAGGCCGGCACGCCATAGACCTTGCCGTCCTTCGAAATCGAGGCAAAGCGCACATCGTCGAAATCGGCACGCCGCTCCCAGGCGGCGATCTTGTCGGTGAGATCGTTCAGCGCCCCCATGGCGAGGAGGTCCGCAAACCGCTCGGACGAGACCATGGTCACGTCCGGCCGGCTGCCCGACACCACGGCCGCCGTCACCTTGGCCATGAACTCGGGATTGGGGATGTTCTCCTGCGTCACCGCCACTTCGGGATGCGCGGCGGCGAACAGCTTCATCACATCTTCCAGCCCGGCGAACTCGGACTGGCTGGTGAAGGTGTGCCAGTAGTTGATGGCAGTGGACTGCGCGAAAGCTGCCTTGGGCAGCAGGGTGGAGGCGGCAAGCAGCCCGCCACCCATTTTCAGTACGGCACGACGATCGAACTTGGTCACGGACGTCTCCTCCCTCTGTGATCGTTCAATTATTTGAGCTGATATATTAGTGCCAAGGTACGTGAACACCGGGCGGCGTCAACCGCTCGGTGACCTCGATCTTGGCCAGCGCCTTGGCATCGAGCTCGGCCCAGTCGAAATGATAACCAAGGCCGGGCTCGTCGCTGACCGTGAGATTGCCGTCGACGATGGCGAGCGGCCCGAGCTTGGCGAGCCCCCTGATCTGCTCCTCGTTCATGATCAGCTGCTCGTAATAGTCGTTGTTGGATATTGCGGCGCAGATCTGGGCGTTTTCGAGCCCCATGCCGTGCACCTGGGCCCGCATGCCGTGGCTTTCGCTGAGGTGCGCGACCTTCATCGAGCCGGTGAACCCGCCCTTGTAGAAGGTCGAGACGCGGGTCATGTCGAGTGCCTTGGCCTCGATCCAGGTCGCCATGTTGCCGTGGACGCCATCGGAGGTTTCGGCGGCGAGGATGGGGATGTCGAGCTTGTCACAAAGCTTGGTGTAGGCGCCGAGATGGAACTCACGCATCGGCTCCTCGTACCAGAGGAAGCCAAGATCCTGGATGGCCTTGCCGAACTCGAGCGCGTTGACATAGTCCCAGCCGGCCGAGCCGTCGAACATCAGGTCCGCGTCGTCGCCGACCCATTTCCTGAGGTTCTTGCACAGCTCGATATCGCGCTTCACCGGCCCGCCCCAGGCGTGGAGCTTGAACGCCTTGAACCCGATGTCGCGGCTCATCTTGATGTAGCGTTCGTACTCATCCATCGTCGGCCAGGTGACGGTGGAGGCATAGGCGGGGACGACCCGATCGTCGCCGCCCAGCAGCTGGTAGATCGGCATCCCGGCCTGCTGGGACTTGATGTCCCAGGCCAGCATGTCCAGCATGCCCAGCGAGCGCATCTGGATCTCCTCGATGCGGTCGAGCTCCCAGATCATTCGCCACAGCCGCTCGGTGAGCAGCGGGTTCTCGCCGATGAACTCGTGGTAGCGGCGGCGGACGAGGTCGAGCACCGCTTCGCCGCGGTTCACTTCGATGGCGCCCACGAGGCCGGCATCGGTCTCCATCCGGATCACCGCATTGTGCGGCTTGGTACCGCGCGGGATATCGCCGTGCGAGCCGGGCAGACCGTCGCGCCAGATGAATTTCGGCCCCGGCTCGCGTTCGACCAGCCAACCCGTGAACCCGGTGATCTTCATAAAGTCCTCCACGACAAAACGTCCGGCGCCGAGCGACGCCACTAACCCTTTTCCGCTCCCGACAGCATGCCCGAGCGCACGAAGCGCTGGGCCGCAAGGAAGATGACCAGCACCGGCAGCACCACGAGGATGGCAGCGAGCACCACCTCTGGCTTCTTGATCGGCACGTCGTTGGACGGAAGATTGCTGAGCGCCCCCGAGCCCGAGACCAGCGCCGTCAGCCCCACCGGCAGGTTGTAGAGCTTGTCGTCACTGAGCAGCACGAAGGCGAGGAAGTAGTTCGACCAGATGCCGAGGAAGGAAAAGAACGCCACGAGCGCGATGATCGGCGTCGCCAGCGGCAGCGCGATCCGGCTGAACAGCTGGAAGCGGTTGGCGCCATCGACGCGCGCCGAGTCCATCACGCCCTTGGGCAGCGAGGTCGAGAAATAGACATATGTGAGGTAGACGCCAAACGGGAAGAAGCCCGAGGCGAGGATCAGCCCGGCATAGGTGTTGTTGAGGCCGATGAGGTTGAGCTCCAGAAAGATCGGCAGCACCACCGCCGTCGACGGCGTGATCATGGCGATCAGCGTCAGCACGAGGATAAGTTTGCGTCCCGGAAACTCGGAGGCCGCCAGCGCATAGCCGCCCGGAATGCAGGCGACGAGCGACAAGAGCACCCCACCGACCACATAGATCAGCGAGTTCGTCGCCCAGGTAATGATCTGGAAATTGTTGTAGGTGGTGAGGTTGGTCCAGGTGCGGCTGAACGCTTCCCAGCTGCCGAGCGCGAAGGGGGATTCGGTAAGCAGCGAAGCCTCGGAGCGGGTGCCGGCGATGAACAGCCAGACGAGCGGAATGCCGTAAAAGCACACCGCGAAGGCGAGCGTCGCGAAGACGAGGAAGCGGCCGGGACTGAGACGGAGGGGGGCGGTGCGCGTCGACATCGTGCCCTCAATCCAGCTTGTAGAACTTGGTGGCAAAGACGATCACCAGGGCGATGATCACCGAGGCGCCAACCAGCAGTGTGGAGAGCGCCGCCGAAGCGCCGAAGTCGCCCATGCGGAAGGCGTACTGGAAGGCCATCTGGTTGAGCGACCAGTCGCTTTGGGCGAACTGGGGGCCGGCGAGCCCCATCAGTTGCGGCTCGACGAAGAGTTGCAGGCCCGCGGCGAGGCTGAGGATGCCCATCAGGACCAGCGAGCGCCAGATCATCGGCAGCTTGATGCGGAGCGCGAGCTGCAGCCGGTTGGCGCCATCGATCCGAGCGGCCTCCATCACCTCCGCCGGGAGGCTCGAGAGCGCCCCGCCGAACACCACGATCCAGCCGCCAGAGGCGGAGAAATACGCCATGATCGCGAAGATGCCGGCGAGACCGACCCCGGCGATCACGTCGGCGCGGGTCTGCCAGCCGATGGTGTGCAGCACCGACTGGAACGGGCTGACCGATGGATCGAGGACGAAGAGCCAGAGGACGACGATGGCCGATGACGTGACCGCGCCCGGCAGGAAATAGATGGTGCGCAACGTGTTGGCGGCGCGCCGGCCGATGCTGTCGAGCATCAGCGACAGTGTGGCGACACCGACCACCGTCAGCGACACCCAGAGCGCGACGAAGGTGAGGACATTGACCACGCTGGCCGGGACACGGAAGTCCTCGAACACGAACTCGTAGTTCGTGAGGCCCCAGAACACCATTTCGATGGTGTCGAAGAAGCTGAGCCCGAAGGCATAGGCGACGGGGAAGACGCCGAACATGGCGAGCAGCAGCAGATAGGGCGCCAGCAGCAGGTAGGACATGCGCGTGTCGCGCTGTCCCTTGCGCCGCGCCCGCCGGGCGCGGTCGGCGCTGATCGCCGTTGCGGCTGCTTCTGCCGTCATGCGTGTCGCCTCCCCCTCGCGCAAGGATGCCGGGCGCGGCGAGCGCGCCCGGAACCGTTTGCGGCTACTCGACCTGGTAGCCGTTGAGCTTGGCGAGATTGACCAGTTCGGTCTGCAGCGCCGCGAGACCACCCTCGACCGTGCCGCCGCTGGCCAGCGGCTGCACGATGGTCTTGGCGATGGCACCGGCGACGTCGATGCGGAGCGCCGTGTAGCCCGGATGGCTGTACTGCGCCGCTTCGGCTTCGACCGCGAAGACGTTGGGATCGGCATAGTAGGAGTCGGCCTTGAGCCGCTCGCCCCAGGCTTCGGCGGACGGACGATGGGCCGGCAGCGTCACGGCATTGGTCTGGTTGGCGACATCGGTGGCCATCCACTGGATCAGGTCGACGACCTCGGCTGGGTGCGCCGTGTCCTTCCAGCCGCCATAGGTGCCACCGCCCCAGCTCCAGGTGAGCGGCTGCTCCTGATCGGCCCACTTCAGCGGCAGCGCCGCGGCAAGCTTGCCGGCGGGCCATTCATAGGTCGGCTTGATCACATATTCGCCGAACCAGGTGGGGCCGATCATCAGCGGCACCTTGCCGCCCTTGGCCAGCGCCACGAAATCGGGCTCGAACGGGCCGACCTTGGTCAGGCTGCCATTGGCCAGCATGGCATCGACCATGCGCGCAGGCTTGAGGCAGTTTTCGGTGGTGAGGTCGATCTTGAGGGTGTCTTCCTTGCCTTCAACCGGCATGGCGATCTGGCAGCCGCCGGAAACGAGATAGGCGAGCAGCGGGAACGCTTCGACGCCGGTGCCCAGCGCATAGCCTTGCGGGCCGAGTTCGGCACCCAGCGCCTCAAACTCTTCCCAGGTGGTCGGGACCGCCTTGCCGAGCGCGGCCATGGCATCCTTGTCGTACCACACGATCATGTGGGCGAGGTCATTGCGGAGGCAGAGCAGCTTGCCGTTGACGTGGCAGGGCGAGTTGCCATTGGGATAGAACTCGTCCTGCAGCGCCTGCGGCACCTTGTCGGTCAGGTCCATCAGGTAGTTGGACCGGCGCGTCGAGAGCTGCGCTGCGTAGTCGATCGAGGACATGAAGATCACGTCGGGGATCTCGGACTTGGCCTGCAGCGCCAGCTGGATCTTGGCGATCAGGTCGGCCGGCGCCACGGTGGTGACATTGAGCGTCACGTTGTCGTGCGTCTGGTCGTAGAGATCGAACATGGTGAGGCGTGGCGTGTCGGACCATACGTTGAGCGTCACCGCGTCCTGCGCCAGCGCAGGACCCGCGAGCGTCGCGAGCGCGAGCCCGCCGGCGAGCAAGGCACTCATTTTCTTAAGCATTTCCGTTCCTCCCAAATGCGCCCGGCCTTCGCGACCGGTTTGCGTTGTCGATTGGCGTGGTCAGGCTGCAGGGGCCAGCGCGGCCCCCGTGGCGTCGAACAGGTGGATGGCGCCGGGCCGCATGGCGACCCGCACGTCCTGGCCCGAGGCGATATCGGCGTCGCCCATCACCTGGACTGTGATCATTTCCGGCGTGCCGCCATCGAGGTAGGCGTAGGTGATGTTGCCCAGCCGCTCGACGGATTCGATCCGGGCCGGCAGGGTGGCACGGCCAGCATCGGCGGTGCCGGACACGAGGATCTCGAGGCTTTCCGGACGCACGCCGACGGTGACATTGGCCCCGTCCTCGGCGGCCGGCATCGGCAGTTCGAGCCGCGTCGCCGGGCTGGCATCGAGCGCCACCGTGGCCCGCCCACCGGACTTGCCGACGACCTTGCCCGGGATCAGATTCATCTTGGGCGAGCCAATGAAGCCGGCAACGAACAGGTTGCTGGGATGCGCATAGAGATCGAGCGGCGGCCCGACCTGCTGGATGCGGCCGTTTTCGAGCGTCACGATCCGGTCGGCCAGTGTCATGGCTTCGACCTGGTCGTGGGTGACATAGATCATGGTGGTGCCGAGCTCGCGGTGCAGCCGTTCGATCTCGAGCCGCATCTGTACGCGCAGCGCCGCATCGAGGTTGCTCAGCGGCTCATCGAACAGGAACACCTTGGGATTGCGCACGATGGCGCGACCGATGGCGACTCGCTGGCGCTGCCCGCCACTCAGTTGCGCCGGGGATCGGGCGAGCAGGTCGCCAAGGCGGAGGATGCGGGCGGCTTCCTGCACCCGCCGGTCGATCTCGTCCTTACCGATATTGGCGAGGCGGAGGTTGAAGGCGATGTTGTCGTACACATTCATGTGCGGATAGAGCGCGTAGCTCTGGAACACCATGGCGATGCCGCGCTCGGACGGCTCGTCGAAGGTGACGTCCTTGCCATCGATCAGGATGTCGCCGCCGCTGACGGTCTCAAGCCCGGCGATCATGCGCAACAGTGTCGACTTGCCTGAGCCCGAAGCCCCGACGAACACGACGAATTCGCCCTTCTCAATGCTCAGGTCCACGCCCTTGATGACGCTAACCGAACCGAAGGACTTGCTGACATTCTTGAGTTCGACGGCCGCCACCTAGCAACCCCCGCTCACTTGGCGCACGGTCATGTTCATCAGGCCCTCCCAGGCTGATATATGATTGGTCGCTAAAAATATCTCACGTCAAGGGGAGATCAGCCGAAGGAGGGCCGTGAACGGCTTCCATTGCGGCCTATCTGACGGATCATCGGAGCGAAAGGACTGGAAACGCTGGCTTTTCTGGATATTTCCATTTTCGCGTCTGACATACTAAAGTCGATATCGGAACTTGAGGCCTTGCGAGACATGACGGACACCCGACAGGACAATGACGGCTATCGGCGCTTCCGCTCGGCCATGCAGGCCGGCGTGCTGCAGGCCGGCATGGTGGTGACGCAGAACGAGCTGTGCGAACTGCTCGGGCTGTCGCTGTCGCCGCTGCGCGAGACGCTGGTGCTGCTCGAGGAGTTCGGCCTCGTCGAGATCAAGCCGCGCACCGGCATCCGCATCATCTACCCGGAGGTCGCCTTCATCCGGGAGAACTATCAGTTCCGCATCATGATCGAGGAATTCGCGCTGCGCAGCTTCGGCGACACCGTGACCGAGGAATGGCTGGCCAATATGCGCGAAAGCCACGAGGAGTGCCGGCGCGGGCTGACCGATGGCGGCCCGTTCGAGGACGAGCAGATCCGATTTATTGCCCTGGACGGACGGTTGCACCGCGAGATCGTCGAGGCGCTGGGCAATCGCGCCATTCTCGACACCCACCAGCGGCTGCAAGAAAACATCCGCATGGCGCAGCAGGTGCACCGCCGGCCCGGCTTCCGCGGCGCATTGCTTGACACAGTCAACGAACATCTTGCCGTGATCGAGGCGCTGGAGCGGAAAGATGTCGAAGGCGCCATTGCGGCGCTCGAGGCACATTTCCGCGCCTCCACCCATCGCACTTTCGCCGCCTGACCAGGCTTTGCCACGCCGCTTGCCGCGCGTCGGCAGCACCCCTATTGCTTGCACCTCATCGAGGATTGACCCCGTGGACTTCAACTTCGCCTTCCAGCCCGGCGGCCTCGATCGAGCTGCTCCCCTTCGGACAGATGCCAGTGTACGGGCCAATCCCGAGGCGAGGACAAATCTGTTCTGGCGCGGCAAGCTGCTGGTCGAGGGCAGCGACCATCCGGCGCGGATCCCGCTTGACCATCCGGCGCTGGCCGATTGTCGCGAGCCGCCGGCCTTTGTCGGCCTCGCCGATGGCATCCCGCTGTTCGCGGCCGACCTGAGTCTCTGGCAGCCGCATGAGGACGCCGCCGTCATCGGGCAGTTCACCGACACCACCAGCCAGATCCATCCCGGCTTTGAAGGCTGCCGGTTCGCCGAGATTCGCGGCCTGATGCCGACGCTCACGCTGCTCGAAGGCGAAGCCGTCGCGACCGGCCGCGCCCTTCTGAGCTGGCATGCGACCCACCGCTTCTGCGCCAATTGCGGCACCGCCAGCACGCCGGAAGCCTCGGGCTGGCACCGCAAATGCCCCAGCTGCGGCACCCAGCATTTCCCGCGCACCGACCCGGTGGTGATCATGGCGATCACCCGCAATGACCGGCTGCTGCTCGGTCGCGGCCCGAGCTGGCCGGAGAAGATGTACTCGCTGCTCGCCGGCTTCGTCGAACCCGGCGAAACCATCGAGAACGCCGTGAGGCGCGAGACCTACGAGGAAACCGGCGTCGGCGTCGGCAAGGTCGACTATGTCGCCTGCCAGCCCTGGCCCTTCCCGATGTCGCTGATGTTCGGCTGCATCGGCGAGGCGCTCGACGAGGCAATCACCCTCGACCCGGTCGAGCTCGGAGACGCCCTCTGGCTGAGCCGCGCCGAGGTGCAGGCGGTGCTGCGCGGCGAACACCCGGAAATCAGCGCCCCACGCCCGGGCGCCATCGCCGGCGGCATCATTGCCGCCTGGGCCGAGGGCCGGATTGGTTGATGCGAAAAAGGGTGGCGCTTCAGTCGCGCCGCCACATTTGCCATGATGATGAACGCATTCTGAACGGCTGCGCAAAAACGAAAAACCCCGCTTTCGCGGGGCTTTCAAGAGGCTGGTGTTGGTTGCGGGAGCAGGATTTGAACCTGCGACCTTCAGGTTATGAGCCTGACGAGCTACCGGGCTGCTCCATCCCGCGCCAAGATATCAAAGCCTTGGGCTGTTTGCGCCTTGCTGCGGCCATAACCCCGCTGCGCGAGCGGTATATAGGCCCTTGCCCCCCAGACCTCAACCCCTAAACGCCCCCCGCGTGACGCTTTTTTGACCGTGAGGGATTACTTGGGATTTTCAACGGGTTGATCCGTCTGCGACCTGTCCGGCTCCGGGGCCGGCGCGCCCTCGCCGCAGGCGCCCGCGAATTCGCGGTCGAGCGCATTGGCGGCCGCGACCGACTGGTTGCGCACCTGTTCGAGGCCGCGCCTGCTGGCGAGCGGCCCCAGCGCCAGCGGCCGGCTGGCAACATCGGTTGCCAGCTTTTCGAGATAGGGGACGATCAGCTGTATGGAGCGGATGGCGTTGCCGACAAGCCGGCAATCCTTGCTCTGGCGGGCCGCGGCCGCGATGGCGAGGTTGGTTTCCGCGGCAAGGCGCGCTTCGATGATGGCGGTGGTGAAGGCGCTGTCGGGCAGCGGCGCCGGACGCTGGTAGCGCGGATCGTCCTGCTGCTCGCCGGCCGGCCGATAGCCATTGCAGCGCGAGGCGATGAGATCGCCGACGCGGACGCGGGCGGCAAAGGCGATGACACGCGACTGCACCAGCCGGCTACGGCGACCGGCCGCCTCAGCCCCAGCCTGCTCGGCAATGCTATCGCGGACCAGCGCATAGGCGTCGTAGGCGAGCGCCAGCGAGTTGGCGGCGCGGGACAGCTCGGGGCAGTTGCCCGCTTCGGCCAGCGCCGCGAACCGCACCGAGTCCTGCACCACGGTGGCGGTGATGGTCGCGATGTAGTTGTCGAGCGCCTTGCCATCCATCTTCGCGATGTCGTCGGCGCTCAGCTGCTGGGCGAGGGCGACGTTGAGCGTGCCAAGCAGCACCAGAACGATGGAAACGAGTCGGCCTAGAACGTGAAGAGCGGGCACGCGAGAACCTTGCATTGGACAGGCGGCGCCATCTTGCCGATCCGGACGCCGGGCGCAACCCACGGGCTTGTCGGGCGATGTCCCCGCCAATAGGGTGCGCGCCGCACTGCTGGAGGGATATTGCCGTGAAGATGAACAAGCTGGGCCGCACCGACGTGATGGTGTCGGAGATCTGCCTCGGAACCATGACCTGGGGCCTGCAGAACAGTGAAGCCGAGGGCCATCAGCAGATGGACTATGCCCTCGAGCACGGCATCAACTTCTTCGACACCGCCGAAATGTACGCCGTGCCGCCTTCGGCCGAGACCTATGGCAAGACCGAACAGATCATCGGCAGCTGGTTTGCCGCGCGGGGCAATCGCGACAAGGTGATCCTCGCCTCCAAGGTCGCCGGCGGCGGCCGCCCCTGGGTACGCGGCGGCCGCGGCATCGATGGGCCGAGCGTGCGCGAAGCCATCGAAGGAAGCCTCACCCGTCTGAAGACCGACTATATCGACCTCTACCAGATCCACTGGCCGCGCCGTGGCCACTACCATTTCGAGGGCTCGTGGGACTACAATCCCTATAAGCAGAACCGCGAAGAGGTGCTGCCCAACATCCTCGAAGTGCTCGAGGTGATGGGCGAGCTGGTCAAGGAAGGCAAGATCCGCCATTTCGGCCTCTCCAACGAGAGCGCCTGGGGGACGATGCAATATCTGAAGTTCGCCGAGCAGCGGGGCCTGCCGCGCGTCCAGACCATCCAGAACGAGTACAACTTCCTCCGCCGCTACTACGACCTCGACCTCGCCGAGCTGGCCTATCATGAGGATATCGGGCTGCTCGCCTACTCGCCGCTCGCGGCCGGTGCGCTGTCGGGCAAATATCTCGACGGCAAGCTCCCGCCGGGCACCCGCGGCGCCATTGCCGGCTCGGCCTATCGCAGCAACCCGATCACCGAACCCGCCATCCGCGCCTATATCGCGCTGGCCGAAAAGCACGGGCTCGATGTCAACCAGATGGCGATTGCCTTCTGCCTGACCAAGCCGTTCATGACCTCGGTGATCATCGGCGCGACCACCATGGAACAGCTCGCGACCAATATCGCGGCGGCCGACGTCAAGCTGTCCGACGCGGTGCTGGACGACATCCAGCAGATCTTCATGCGCTACGCGCGGACGCTCTGAAGGCGGGAAAGCCGGGCGTGCGGCGTCGCGCTTCGTGCGGATTCAGCTATAACCGGCGGACGGGTGTTCGCCGGGGGTGCCGATGTCGCTGTTTGCCACGCTGTTTCCGCTGCTCTGCTGGTTCGCCTATAATTATGGCGTGCCGCTGATCGAGCGGCGTCGCCCGTCGCTGTCTGTGATCATGGGCATGCAGCGCCGCCGCTGGGTGGCCAATGCGGCAAAGCGCGAAACCCCGCTGGATGCGATCCTCTCGGGCAACCTGATGGGGTCGGTCAGCATGCTGGCCTCGACCTCGGTGCTCCTGATGCTGGCGACGTTCACAGCGTTCGGGAACCTCTCGGCGCTGACCGATACGCTCGACGCGGTGGGGCTCAGCACCGGCTATACCGAGGTCGACCTGCAGGTGCACCTGTTCGTCATGCTGGCGATGTTCGCGCTGTCGTTCTTTTCGTTCACGCTGTCGCTGCGCCAGTTCAACCACTTCTGCATCATGCTCGGCGCCATGAACCACGAGGGCCATACCAGCGAACCCGAACTCGACGCCATCGCCCAGCTGAACATGCTGGCAGCGCGCAACTTCAACAACGGCATCCGCGCCTATTACTTCTCGGTGGGGACGGTGGCCTGGTTCGCCAATCCGTGGCTGGCGATCGCGGTGAGCGTCATCACGACTGCGGTGATCGTCCACCGCGAGTTCTTTTCCAGCGCCCACCGGGTGGCGGCGTCGGTCGCCGTGCTGGCGAGCCGCCGGGAGAAGGACCACCCTGCCGCCTGAGCGGTGCCGTCAGTTGTCGAGTTTTCCAGGCGTATAGCGGCGGACCGGCCGGTCGGGCGCGGTGGCCGCCGCGGCGCTGTCGAGCGCCGCGAGCCGTTCGGTTGCCGCTTCGAGCCCAAGATCGGCGGCCTGCCAGTAGAGCTGCCGGGCCTGATCGAGATTGCGGTCGACGCCATGGCCTTCCTCGTAGAACTGGCCGAGCGTGAACAGCGCCAGCGGACCGCCGATCTCCGAGGCCCGCTGCGCGGTTGCGAGCGCCTTTGCGATATCGGCGGAGCCGCCGCGCCCGTCGAGCTGCATCAGCGCGAGGCGCGACAGGGCATCGCCATCGCCATTGTCCGCGGCCTGGCGATAGAGCATGCGCGCCCGCGCCGGGTCGGCGGTGACGCCGGTTCCGGTTTCGTAGAGCTGGCCGAGATTGTGCTGGGCTGCGGCCAGCCCCTGTCCGGCGGCCGTTTCGAACCGCAGCGCGGCGGCGGCGGGATCCGCCGGGACACCGACGCCGTCGCGGAGCAGCACGCCCAGCGCATTGGCCGCCAGCGCGTCGCCGGCATCGGCCGCCAGCTGATAATAGGGGGCCGCGGCAGCCGGGTCGGGCGGGGCGATCTCGCCCAACTCGATCAGCCGTCCGAGATTGTACTGCGCGCCAGTGTCGCCGCGGTCGGCGCCGATGCGGTACCAGGCCGCGGCGGCGACCATGTCGCGATCGACCCCGGCGCCCATGGCATAGAGCCGGCCGAGATTGGCGGCGGCACGGGCATTGCCCTGCAATGCGGCGGCCCGATACCATTGCGAAGCGGTGCGGGAATCCTGAACGACGCCCTCGCCATAGTCATAGCTCAGCGCCAGGCTGTTCTGCGCCGGAGCGAAGCCGAGATCGGCGGCGGCCTGCAGATATTGCGCCCCGCGCTCCATATCCTGCGACACCACGTCGCCGACGATCAGGATGTCGCCATAAAGCGTCGCGGCCAGCGCATTGCCCGCATTGGCGGCTGCCTCGAGCAGGGGCACGGCGCCGGCCTCGTCGCCGCTCAACACCATGGCCCGGCCGAGCCAAGCCTTGATCTGGGCAGAATCGGGCTGGGCGTCGAGCGCCGCCTGGCACGCCGACACGGCACCCGGCCCGTCAACCTGCCAGCGATCGAGCCCTATCGTCTCGTATCCGGGCTCGTACTGGCTGGCGGCGGCGGCGGCGCAGCGATCAAAGGCCTCGTCGGCCCGGGCGGCCCCGAGCCCGGCGAGGACCAGCAATGGCGGCAGGAGCAGCAACGCGCGGCGCATCGGGATGACCCTCCCCTTCAGTCGGAGGGGATCATAAGCCGCGCTGCGACCCGCCCGCCAGTGCCGATTGCAGCGCCGTCTGAGTGGCGATGAAATCGGTGATGTCGGCCAGAAGGCTGGTCTTGCCGCCGAGGAGGCTGCCCAACTCCAGCAACGTCGTCGGATGACCGCCCCCGGCAAAATGCCGCTCCACCACCGCCACCCCGTGATCGCGCAGCCGCGCCGACAGCGCCGTGGTGTTGCGCGGATAGACCAGCTTGTCGCCATCGGCGCTGGCCAGGAACATCGGCGGCGCGCGTTCGGTAACGAAATTGATCGGCTGGGTGGACAAGGGATCGGCGACGTCCCCAAAGGTGCGCCGGCTGATGTCGATATCGAACGGGTAGAAATCGTAGGGGCCCGACAGTCCCACCACCGCCCGCACATCGGCGCTGACGCCATAGCGCGCGTCGAGCGCCAGCATCGCCGCGTTATAGGCGCCGGCCGAGTGTCCGGCGAGGACCAGGCGCGACGCGCGCGCCCCGAATTCGCGGGCATGGTTGGCGGCCCAGCGCACGGCGCCGGCGCAGTCGAGGAGAAATTCCGGGTACTCAACTTCCGGCAGCACCCGGTAATCCGGCACGACCACGACATGGCCGCGCGCGGCGAGGCTGCGGCCGACAAAGCTGTAGTCGCGGCGATCTCCGGAATTCCACGCCCCGCCATAAAGGAATACCACCAGCGGCAGATCGGCCCCTGCCCGTTTCGGGCGATAGATGTCGAGACGCTGCCGCGGCTGCGGGCCATAGGCGAGTCCGGCAGCCACGCGGTGTGAGGCCTGCGGCTTGGGACTGAGGGCGTTGACGATGCCGAGAAGGGAAACACGCATGACAAAATCCGGAATACTCTGATCAGCTACGGCGCCGGGATGTAAAAGTTTCGTGAAGTCGGTCTTTTTCTCTATTCACGCCGGCTTAAGGCGCATTGAGGAGACTGCGGTGCCCATGGGGGAAGCACATGACGCCAGTTTTGCGCGAAAACTCTGATTTGAAGACGAGGATGACTTCCGGCGCACTTCGAATATCAGAGCTCGATCCAGATACGCGTCGAATCATCGGTCAGTTCGATCACGTGACGCTCCTGCCCAACCGGCAGCAATTTCTGGCCATGTTCGAGCGGATGCAGTTGCGCGCGGCACCGCAGTTGCTGGTGCTGGTGACGCTGGCCGAGGCCCGCCACTACAACGAGATGCTGCGGGCGCTGGGACACGCCTTCACCGAGGAAATGGCGCGCGTTGCCGCAGCGCAGCTGCAACAGCTGCTGCCGCCGGACACCGAGTTGTTCCACGTCTCGGTGCTCAGCTTTGCCTTTGTCGTCGACCTGCCCGCCGAGGGCGCAGCGCCTCCCCTCGTCGCCGAGATCGCGAAGCGCTTCGCCGAACCCATCCGGATCGACGACATCCCGATCAACATTCACGTCGGGATCGGGCTTCTGCCGCTGAATGGCGAGCGGAGCCCCGCCGAATCGCTGCGCGCCGCACTCGCCGCCGGCCAGGACAGTCGGAAGACCGATGAGGGATGGGCCTGGTACGACCACCAGTCGGACGCAGCCCATATCCGCGCCTTCCGCATGCTGGCCGACCTGCCGGCCGCGATCAAGGCGAACGACCAGTTGAACCTGCACCTGCAGCCGCGCAGCGTGCTGGCCACCGGCCGGTGTAACGGCGCCGAAGCCCTGCTGCGCTGGACCCATCCGGCACTGGGCGCCATCCCCCCCGGCGAGTTCATCGGACTGGTCGAGCAGACGGCCTTGATTGGCCCGCTGACCGACTGGGTGCTGAACGGCGCCATGCAGCATGCGGCCTGCCTGAAGCGGGAAGGCCGGCCGCTGCGGATTTCGATCAATGCGTCGCCGGCCAATCTCTCTGAGCGCGACTTCGACGAACGCGTGCTGCTGCTGTGCCGCCAGCACGGGTTGCAGCCCGATGACATCGAGATCGAGTTCACCGAGGGCGCGCTGGCGGCCAACATTGATCGCGCCGTTGCCCAGCTCGAGCGGTTGCGCAACGCCGGTGTGGAAGTCGCCATCGACGATTTCGGCGCCGGGTTCTCGAACCTGAGCTATCTGACCAGCATCCCCGCCGACGTCCTGAAGATCGACCAGTCGTTCATCCGGCCGCTCGGCGCGCGCGCCAGCGATACCTTCCTCGTCCGCCAGATCATTGAGACCGCCCGCGGGCTGGGCTTCAAGGTCTGCGCCGAAGGCATCGAGGACCAGGCGACCTTCGACATGCTGCACCAGCTCGGCTGTGACGAGGGCCAGGGCTATTTCATCGCCCGCCCAATGCCGGCCGAGGCACTGGCGGCCTGGCTCGACCGCAACTGACAATGCGGTGGCGGCGTGGCCCGACTGGCGCCACGATTCCCTGACATTGACAATCAGCTTTGAGGGGCGCCCTATGCCGGCTCTCCGACTGCAAGAACCGCCGCAAGAACCGCTGCACCTACCTCGCCATGCTTGTCTGCCAGTGCAACATCATCACCGATCGCGACCTCAAGCGGGTCGTCGAGGAACTTCTGGCCGAGGATCCGTGGCAGATCATTGTCCCGGCCATGGTCTACAAGGCCCTGAACAAGCGGTACAAATGCTCAGGCTGCGTACCGAATGTGGTGGACATCATCATCAAGGTGACCGAAGAGTATCATCAAACCATGGCTGATGAAGCCGCTGCACCGCGTCCGGCGGCTCAGCGGCTGCATGCCATGCGGCGAAAGCGTGCAGGAGGTCGGAATGAAAGGCGAAGCACAGGTCATCGAGCGGCTTAACGAGGCGCTGTTTCTCGAGCTTGGCGCGGTGAACCAGTACTGGGTGCATTTCCGCATCCTCAATGACTGGGGTTATTCCAAGCTCGCCGCCAAGGAGCGCGCCGAGTCGATCGAAGAGATGCACCACGCCGACAAGCTGATCGAGCGCATCATCTTCCTCGAAGGCCACCCGAACCTGCAGCGCGTCGCGCCGCTGCGCATCGGCCAGACCATCAAGGAAGTGCTGGAGTGCGACCTCGCCGGCGAATACGACGCCCGCAAGGCCTACAAGGCCTCGCGCGAGCTGTGTGAATCGCTGGGCGACTACGTGAGCAAGAACCTGTTCGAGGAACTGCTCGCCGACGAGGAGGGTCACATCGACTTCCTCGAGAGCCAGCTGCAGCTGCTCAACGCCATCGGCGTCGAAAAATACGGCCAGCTGAACTCGGAATCGGCCGACAAGGCCGAGTGACACGTGGCGCGATTGCTGCGCGGCGCCCTGCCGAACGCGGCAGGCTTGACCTCCGTTCCTGATCTGTTCACATTGAGCCGATCAGGAGGGGGCGCTCATGCAGTTTCATCGCGGACGGCTGATTGACCATGTGCATATCAATGTTGCGGAGCTCAGTCGGTCCGCGACCTTCTATGCGGCAGTGCTTGAGGCCCTGGGGCAGCCGCCCGGCAATCTCACGCCGTATTTCTTCCAGGTCGACGAACTGTTCATCAGCGAGCCTCGACCCGGCCAGGCGCTGAGCCACGTGCACCTGGCGTTCCAGGCCGAGGACCACGACATGGTTGCGCGCTTTCACGCCGCAGCCATTGCCGCCGGTGGCACCGACAATGGCGGACCAGGTGAGCGGCCCTACCATACGGGCTATTACGCGGCATTCGTCCTCGACCCCGACGGCAACAATGTCGAGGCGGTGTTCCACGGTGCAGCGACCCGCTCCGCCGCCTCGGTGGTGATCACACCGAAGTAGGGTCCGCCTCAGCGCAAAATCGGCGTCGCTACTCGTTGCGGCGTCCGCCGTCCGAGATCGGCTCGAGGATGCGCTCCATCTCGCTGATCACCGCCGTCATGCTGTCGGCGGGAGGTTCCGGCGTGAAGAACGGCCGCGGCGTGCCGCTGGGGAAGGCGCCGAAGGTCTGGAAGAAGTCGGTGATGTCCTGCAGCACCGGTATGCGGAAACGCATCATCGCGCCGAGCGCGATCACCGGCTCGAGGTGGCCGAAGCCCTCGTAATATTTCTCGGTGACCCAGATGCCCTGGGCCCTGAGCTTTTCGGCCAACGCGGTCGAGTTCTGCACACGAACGATGGGGTCGCTGGTGCCGCTGAGCAGCAGGATCGGCGGCGTGTCGGCCGTGACGAGGTTGATGGGCTGCGTTCCCTCCGGGTTGGGCGCGTCTCCGAAGGTCTCGCGCACCTCGCCATACTCGAACGGGTAGAAATTGTAGGGGCCCGAGATTCCCGCCACCGCCAGCACCGGCATGGTGACCCCGAACTCGCGACCGAACGAGCGGTCGAGCGCCAGCATCATGGCATTGTAGGCACCGGCCGAATGGCCGGCGAGGAAGAAGCGCGAGGTGTCGCCACCGAACTCGGCGATATTGTCCTCGATCCACTTCATCGCCCGGGCATTGTCCGCGAGGAAGTCCGGAAACTTGACCTCGGGATAAAGCCGATAGTCGGCAATGACGGTCACATAGCCGGCGGCGGCGAAGGCCCGGCCGGCGAACTCGTACTCGAACTTGTCGCCCGCCCGCCAGGCGCCACCATAGATGAACATCACCACCGGCGCCGGACCTGACAGCTCGGCGGGCTGATAGACATCGAGCTTCATCCGCTTGCCATCGGCGTAGGGGATGTCGGCGAGCTTGCGGACATCCTTGTCCACCGCCTCGGCGATGTTGAAGGGCGAGAAGATTGTCACCTGAGCCTGCGCGGGCACCGCGACGAGGACAAGCAACACAATTGCGAGCCGCGCCAGCGCGCGGGAGATCAGACCAGGCATCGGGAGGAGCTCACCGGTTCGGGGTGGCCTCAAGTGCCTCAAGAACCCGAAGATTTTGTGGCACGCCGGCTATTTCCGGCGCGATTCGGTCCATTTGCGATACATCGCCTGGAACGCGGTTTCGAGCTCTCGCGCAAAAGCCGGAGCATCGAACAGCCGCGAGCCGAGCACCCGCGCCCGCATGCCCTGACGCAGTTCGTTGAGGGCGGTCAGATCGCTGGCAAAGGCTTTCGCCTTGGCAACGAAATCGTCCTGATCCTTCGCCACCCAGTCGGAGAGTCCGGCCGACTGCAGGTTGGTCTCAGCGAGGTGCGCAACGAAACGATCACCGTGCAGCGTCAGCACCGGCACGCCCATGTAGAGGGCCTCGGTGGTGGTGGTGCCGCCATTGTAGGGAAACGGATCGAGCGCGATGTCGAGCAGCCCGTAGCTTTGCATGTGTTCTTCATAGGGCTTGCCGCTCTGGTCAACGACCAGCCTGTCGCCATCAATGCCCAGGGCATTGAAGCCCTTGGTCATCCGTTCAGCGACTGCGGGGTTCCTCATCGACGATCGTAATAGTAGCCGGCTGTTCGGCACCGCGTTGATCACCCGGGACCATAGTGCGATCGTGGGCTCGTTGATCTTGTCGAAATTGTTGTAGCTGCCGAAGGTGACCATGCCGCCGGCAAGTGCCGGGGTCGGCACCACCGGCACATCGACCGACGGCGTGGTGTAGCACCAATGTGTATCATCAAGCCGCCACGGCTTTTCGACCCACTGGTCTTCCTCGTCCTCGGGGAGCAGCCAGCGGTTGCACAGCACGTAGTCGATCGCTTCGAACCCGGTGGTGGCGAAATAGCCCAGCCAGGTGACCGCGACCGGCGCCGGCTTGTAGGCGAAAACGCCAAGCCGGTTGCCGCCCGTGTGCCCCGACAGGTCGACCAGCACATCGATGCGGTCCTTGCGGATCTGATGGGCAACTTCCTCGTCGCTGAGCGCCTCGATATTGCGCCAGTTCGGTACAATGGCCCGGATCTGCTGATGGAGGGGGTCGCCCGCCGGATCCTGCATGGAATAGGCATACATGCTCAGCTTGGACTGGTCGATCTCGCGAAACGCCGCAACGAGGAAGCGCCCGACCGGGTGCGTCTTGAAGTCGGAGGAGACCCAGCCGATCCGCAACTGCCGATCGGGGTTCAGATCGTTGAGGTGATCCTTGAACGGCACCACATGCCCGGCCCGGCGCTGCGCGTAGAGCACGGCGTCGGTCTTGGACTTGACCGGGTCGTTGGCCAGCACGTGGTTCTGGAAGAACATCAGCGCCAACTCGAACTTGGTGCTGCCTGCTCCGTGGTCGCGCGCCTGCCGGTAGAGCTCGATCGCCTCGTCGAAACGCCCGCTCTGGTTGACGAGCCGGCCGAGGGCCAGATGCAACTCCCCCTCGTCCGGCTTGAGCGCCAGCGCCTCGCGCAGTTCGCGCTCGGCCTCCTCGCTGCGACCAGCCAGCCGGTGCGCGTGTGCGAGATTGTTCTTGAAGTCAGGACGATCAGGGGCAAGTTCCAGCGCGCGCGCATGCGCCGCTACGGCGCCGGCATGATCGCCCGCTTCGGTCAGCGCTACGCCGAGGGCGCTGTGCAGCCCCGGCCGGTCCGGGGCGATCTCCACGGCCTTGCGATAGGCCTCGACGGCCTCGGGATAGTAGCGCCGCCGGCGCAGCGCGCGGCCGAGATTTCCCAGGGCATCCGCTGAACTGGGTTGTACCTCGACCGCAAGGCGCAGCGTCGCGATGGCCTCATCATAGCGCTTGAGCTCGAGCAACACATTGCCCAGGTTGCTGAGGGCCTGCGGGTTGCGCGGTTCGAAATCCAGCGAACGTTGGATCAGTTTGGCGGCTTCCTCGTGATTGCCACGCTGCATCTGCACCACGCCGCGCAGCTGCATGGCGCCGGCATGTCGGGGCTCGTAAGCCAGCGCCTGCCGATAGAGCTGATCGGCCTCGTCGAGCTGGCCCTGCCGATGCAGCGCCACACCCTGCTGATAGAGTGCCGCTGCCTGTTCGGCCGCCCGAGCTGCCTTGTCCGCCGCTGCATTCGAGGCCATGCTGACCCAACCTCCGGTGCGTTGTTCGTCGCGTGCCGGACCGTACTGGACTTGTCCGGCCTGCGAAAGTCGTCCGCTTACAGCACGCGAACTTGGGCAAGCGCAAGGCACCTATCGAGAGCGGCTCCCGCCCATGACCATTGCCATTGCACCTGAGGATTACTGGCAGACGCTGCTCCCGGCCGGCACTGTCAGTGAACCGCTTGCCTCGAGCGCAACCTATGTCGCCACCCTGCCGGACGGCCGGCAGCTGCCGCTGCCCATCCGACCGCGCGCCGATGGCACGGCACTGGCGTCACTGATCATCAACCAGGCCAGCTTCGAGGTCGTCGAAGCGCTGGCGAGCGAACTGTCAGACCGCCTGCGAGCAGTGAAGGTCGACCTGGTGGTGGGGCTGCCGACCCTTGGGCTGACGCTTGCCGCCGCGGTGGCCCGGCAACTGGGGCACCGGCGTTACCTGCCACTGGGGACCTCGCCGAAATTCTGGTATCGGGCCGAGCTCTCTGTACCGATCGCCTCGGTGACCACCAGTGCCGAGCGCCGGCTCTACATCGACCCGCGGCTGCTGCCACTGCTGGCGGATCGCCGCATTGCGCTGATCGACGACGTGATCAGCAGCGGGCGGTCGATCATCGCCGGCATCGAACTGCTGTCGCTGTGCGGCACGGTACCGGTGGCGATTGCGGCGGCCATGTTGCAGGGGACGGGATGGTTGGGAATGCCGTCGCCGGCGCTTCCCGGCTGGCAGGAACGCACCATCGGCGCGTTCTCGACACCGGTGCTGCCGGCGGAGGGGCAAGGCTGATTCCACCCGAGCCGGAATGCCGCCGCACCACGAGCAAAACGAAAACCCCCGCGACCTTGCGGCAGCGGGGGTTCGAATTCGATCAGTCGTAGAGACCACATGTTCTTGGTAGACCTGGCAGCGACCTACTCTCCCAAGCCTTGAGACTTAGTACCATCGGCGCAAAGGGTTTTAACGGTCGAGTTCGGGATGGGATCGGGTTTTGGGACCCTCGCAATAACCACCAGATCGACGAAGAACATGCGGGTGAATTCTGGTTTTGATTTTGATCTGAGTGCGACCGCTTCGTCCTGTGCCGTGACAATCACGGGCATGGACTAATGAGAACGATCAAGACAATCGAGCTATTAGTACTGGTCAGCTTCACACCTTACGGCGCTTCCACATCCAGCCTATCAACGTGGTGGTCTTCCACGGCTCTCAAGGGAATGCTCGTTTTGAAGGA
>CAYNRZ010000015.1:0-75757 GCA_964399695.1 uncultured Devosia sp.
GCACCGGGAAATCCAGCTGCTCGGGCGTCGCGTCCAGCGCGATGAACAGGTCGAAAATTTCTTCGAGCACTTCGAGGTGGCGCTCGTCGGGGCGGTCGATCTTGTTGATGGCAACGATCGGGCGAAGGCCCTGGGCCAGCGCCTTGCCCAGCACGAACTTGGTCTGCGGCATCGGGCCTTCGGCCGCATCCACCAGAATTACCACGCCATCGACCATCGAGAGGATGCGTTCCACCTCGCCGCCAAAATCGGCGTGGCCGGGGGTGTCGACGATGTTGATCCGGGTGTCCTTCCAGACCAGCGATGTCACCTTGGCCAGAATGGTGATGCCACGCTCGCGCTCGAGGTCGTTACTGTCCATCGCCCGCTCTTCGACGCGCTGGTTCTCGCGGAATGAGCCGGACTGCTTGAGCAGAACGTCGATCATGGTGGTCTTGCCATGGTCAACGTGGGCGATGATTGCGATATTTCGCAAAGACATGGGGGCGGCCGATCAGATTTCTGGAGGTTAGCCGCGCCCCATATCGGACAAGGGTCACATTCTCAAGACATTTCGCGGAATGGGAGGCCTGCGGGGAGGTCTTGGTTACTCCTTCAGCGAGCGCGGCAACTCGCCCGATTGCCAGAAGCCGAGGCTGAAGCCGTCCGGGTCGAGCACATCGGCGCTCCAGCCGCCGGGCGCCTCGCTGACCGGGGTGACGATGGTGACGCCCTTGTTGGCGAGCTCGGCTACAATGTCATCAATGCCACCGTCTTCCACGGTGAAGATCAGAGCAGGGCTGTTGCCGCGCTCAGCGGGCATCTCGAAGAAGATCAGGTCGAGGCCGCCTTCCAGCGTGCCTTGCAGCCAGAATGGCTCCGCCCCCTCCTGGCGCGCAAGGCTGAGGCCCAGAGTACCGTTGTAGAAGGCTTCGGTGCGCTCGATGTCGCTCACATAAAAGACGATGCTGGCGGTCTTGGGTTTGAAGGTCATTTCGTTTGGTCCTTGGTTGCGCTCGTCACCGCGATTTACAGCCCGGCGACACTAGTAGTTGCCGTGGAACTCAATCTTGTGAGCTTCGGACCACGAAAAGATGCCCGTCGGGATCGTGGGTGGCAAATCGGCCACTACGATGGCGCAGCAGCGGCAGCAGCGCCTCGCGTAGCCGTCCATAGGCCAGGTTGAGGTTGAGGCCGGGCAGTCCTTCCGGCTGGGCGAGGCCCGCTGCAACCAGCCGCCGGCGCAGCTGGGAGATCCGTTGGCGCAGCGCCGCGTCCTCGAGCCGCAGGAGCCAGGCGATCTCCGCGCGGTTGTGCCCTGACAGCGCAAGCGCCGCGACCGCCTTCAGGCCCGGGGGCAATGCCGTAATCACGGATATGTCCGTCGGATCAGCGGGTCCTGTTTCGCCAACCCGGTGCAGCGACCAGCTGGTATCGCGCCGCCGCATCCGGCCGACCGTCCGCGCAGCCATGCGCGCCTTGTTGCGGATCGTGCCATAGAGCCAGCGCCGATTGTCGGGGCTCGATAAGTCGACACGTCCGGCGGCGATCGCCGCGAGCAGGGCCTCATGCAGAAGGTCGTCCGCATCGGCAGATCGGCTGGCCTGTCGCGCCAGGACCTGCAATTGCCGGTAGGTCGACCTCAGCACGGCTTGCTCCCGTGCACCGCCTAGCTGGCCTTGCGCCGGGAGCGGGCCACCGGTTGCTGCGCCTTCAGCAGCGCGACAACGCTGGACGCCGGGATCGGCGGCGAGAACAGGAAGCCCTGGACCTCGTTGCAGCCCTGCGCGCGCACCGCCTCCAGCTGTTCCTCGGTCTCGATGCCTTCGGCCGTGGTCGACATTCCGAGCGAGTGACCCAGTTCGATCACCGCCTTGATGATGGCCATGCTGTCGCCCTTGGCCTTGAGGTCCCGCATGAAGGAGCGGTCGATCTTGATCTTGTCGAACGGGAAGCTGCGCAGGTAGCTCAGCGACGAGTAGCCCGTGCCGAAGTCGTCCATCGAAATGCGTACCCCGAGGGCGCGCAGCCGGTGCAGGGTCTTCAGTGTCAGGTCGTTGTCGGCGAGCAGCAGGGACTCGGTGATCTCGAGCTCGAGGCGCATGGGATCAAGGCCGGTTTCCCGCAGGGTTTGCTCCACCGTTTCATAGAGCCGCTTGCTCTTGAACTGGACGGGCGAGAGATTGACGGCGACGCGGACATTGCTTGGCCAGTTGGCGGCTTGCCGACAGGCTTCCGCCAGCACCCAGTCGCCGATCGGCACGATCAGGCCGGTCTCTTCTGCCACCGGGATGAACTCGGCAGGCGAGATGGTGCCGCGGTCGGACGTATCCCAGCGCAACAGGGCTTCGAGGCAGGTCACGCGGTTCTCCTGCAGGCCGACGAGCGGCTGGAACACCAGCCGCAATTCGCCCTTGGCGAGCGCCAGCCGCAGCCCGGCTTCGATGCTGCGGCGGCGCTGAATGGCGGCGTCCATGCCGGGTTCGAAGAAGTGGTAGGTCGAGCGTCCCTCGTTCTTGGCCTTGTAAAGCGCCAGATCGGCGTTCTTGATCAGCTCCTCGGCCGTCTCCCCATCCTGCGGCGCAATGGCAATGCCAACGCTGGCACCGATCACCAGCTGGTGGCCGGCGATGGAGAAGGGCGCGCTGACGACCTTGACGATCCGTTCGGCGATGGTCGCGGCGTCGGCGGGCTTTTCAACGTCGCGCAGCAGCAGGGCGAACTCGTCGCCACCGAGGCGGGCGAGGGTGTCGTTCTCGCGCGTCGTGCCCCATAGCCGCGCCGACACCTGCTGCAGCAGCTTGTCGCCGATTGAGTGGCCCAGGGTGTCGTTGATGCTCTTGAAATGGTCGAGATCGATATAGAGCACCGCGATCTGCTCGCCGCGAACAATGGCGGACTCGCAATGGGTCACCTTTTCGACGAACTGCAGACGGTTGGGCAGCTGGGTCAGCGCGTCATGCCGCGCCATGTGCCGTATGCGCTCTTCCTGCTGGCGCTGCTCGGTGATGTCCTCGTGGGTGGTCACCCAGCCACCATCCTTCATCGGATGGTGCTGCATCAGGATTATGCGGCCATTCAGCTCGTGGATGTTCTTGCCATAGTCGCCGCGCGAGATGACGTCGCGCCGCCAGCGAACATATTCCTCGCGATTCTCACCCGCCTGCATGCCGTGCTGGAACAGGTAGTTGAGGATGTCATCCAGAGCGATCCCGGGCTTCACCAGGTGTTCAGGCAAGCCGTAGATGCGCTGATAGGGCTGGTTGCAGATCACAAGGCGGCCCTTGGAATCGTACATGCACAGCCCTTGGCTGATGTTGTTGACCGCCGCGTCGAGACGAATGTTCTGGCGCTCGAGCTCGCGTTTCCGGCGCTGAACGATCTCGCTGGACGCGATCTCCTCGGTGACGTCCTCGTGGGTCACCACCCAGCCCAATCCCGGCGAATAGGCATGAGCCGTCTCGATCGTGCGGCCGCCTTCCAGCAACTCGCGCACCTTGGATCGGGCCCCGGAGCGATTCTGCAGCAGGGTCTGCTGATAGGCCGCCAGGAACTCCTCGGGAGACTGATCGGGATGGTTTCCCAGTTCCGACGACAGCTTGACCACCGCCTTCAGCGTCATGCCGCGGCGTATGCGGCGAGACGGGAAGCCGTAGATGTCCAGGTAATGCTGGTTCCACATCACCAGGCGGAAGTCCGGTGACCAGACGCAGAAGCCATATGGAATTGCCTGCATTGCTGCGTCGAGCAGCAATGCCTGGCCTGGCTCCTTGGCTCCAGACTTCGATTGGGACCGCAACGCAATCACTTTCTGAAACACGGCAAATAGTCAGTCGCATGGACCCTAGGTCTGCCGAGTTAAAGACGGCTTAAGCGCGCATGTCGCGGCACGCCGAGAAGCGCGGGCATGCCGGCCCTCTGCGCTTGCCGGCCAACCGGCCCGGCGCCCGAAACGGGGCGCCAGCTTCTGGTTGCGCCGGACGGAGTCAGTGCTTGCCGGACTGCAGGCGCCGCGCGGCGTAGGTCTTGAGACGCAGGCCGTTGAGCCTGATGAAGCCTTCGGCGTCGTGATGGTCGTAGGCGACGGCGCCTTCCTCGAAGGTGACGAGGTCCATGTTGTAGAGCGAGTAAGGCGAAGACCGCGCAATGACACTGGCGGAGCCCTTGTAGAGCTTGACCGTCACGTCGCCGGTAACGAATTCCTGGCTCTTGTCGATCAGCGCCTGCAGCATCTCGCGTTCCGGCGAATACCAGAAGCCGTTGTAGATGAGCTCGGCATATTTCGGCATCAGCTCATCCTTGAGATGCGCCTCGCCGCGGTCGAGCGTGATCGACTCGATGCCGCGATGCGCCACCAGCAGGATGGTGCCGCCGGGGGTTTCGTAGAGGCCGCGGCTCTTCATGCCCACGAAGCGGTTCTCGACGAGATCGAGCCGGCCGACGCCATGTTTGCCGCCAAGTTCGTTGAGCTTGGTGAGCAACATGGCCGGGCTGAGCTTGACGCCGTTCACTGAAACCGGGTCGCCCTTTTCGAAGCCGATGGTGATGATCTCGGGCTCGTTCGGCGCGTCGACAGGATCGACCGTCCGCTGCGCCACATAATCCGGCGCCGGCACTGCCGGATCTTCCAGCACCATGCCCTCGGACGACGTGTGGAGGAGGTTGGCATCGACCGAGAACGGCGCTTCGCCGCGCTTGTCCTTGGCAATCGGGATCTGGTGCTTTTCGGCATAGTCGAGCAGAGCCGTACGGCTGCGCAGGTTCCATTCGCGCCAGGGGGCGATGACCTTGAGCCCGGGGCTGAGGGCGTTGGCAGTCAACTCGAAGCGGACCTGGTCATTGCCCTTGCCGGTCGCGCCATGGGCAATCGCGTCGGCACCGGTTTCCTCGGCGATTTCGACCAGGTGGCGGGCGATGACTGGCCGGGCAATCGAGGTGCCGAGCAGATACTGGCCTTCATAGAGGGCGTTGGCGCGGAACATCGGGAAGACGAAGTCGCGCACGAACTCTTCGCGCACGTCGACGATGCGGATGTCCTTGATGCCGAACATCTCGGCCTTCTTGCGAGCCGGCTCCAATTCCTCGCCCTGGCCGAGGTCGGCGGTGAAGGTGATGATCTCGGCCTGGTAGTGCTCCTGCAGCCACTTCAGCATGATCGAGGTGTCGAGGCCGCCCGAGTAGGAGAGGACGATTTTCTTGATGTCGTTGCTCATTGCATCGCTTCCGAAACGCGGCGCGAAGGCGCGCCGAAGGGGGCCGAGCGGCCCGTAAATCGGCGCGCACCCTATTCAAGCCGCCCCACAAGCGCAACCTTGCAGGGTCACGCCGGTTTCAGGATCGCACCGTCGCGACTGTCACAGGGCCAACAGCTGGAGGGACTGCCTTGATCGTCTCTGCCTGCCCTTGGGGCTGGCAAGCATCGCCGTGCCGTGTCAAGACGTGACCAGCCTGAGGTTTCGCCATGCCCCCCTTCGTCCCCGACCTGCCGGTCATTCTCGCCTTCTCGCTGGCGACGTTCGTCTTGATGATCACCCCGGGACCGGACATGGCCCTGCAGATGAGCCGCGCCATCAACTACGGCCGGGCGCATGGCCTCGCTGCGATGTTCGGGGCGATGGCCGGCATCATGGTGCATACGACGCTGGTGGCGCTTGGCATTTCGGTGCTGATCATCGCGGCGCCACCGCTGTTTCTCGCCCTCAAGATCGCCGGCGCCGTCTATCTGCTGTGGCTGGCCTGGCAGGCCATCGTGCATGGCGGCGGGCTGCGGATCGCCGAGGCGGCGAAGAAGACTCCCACCCTTTGGCAGAGCTTTGCCACGGGGCTCGGCATCAACCTGCTCAACCCAAAGGTGGTGCTGTTCTTCGTGACGTTCCTGCCGCAATTCGTCGATGCGCATGACCCCGATGTCACCGGCAAGCTGTTCTTCCTCGGTGCCCAGTTCGTGGTGCTGTCCATCCCGCTCGGGGTGCTGATCGTCTTCGTCGCCGAACGTCTGGCCAGTGCCTTCAAGCGCAGCAAGTGGCTCGAGAAGGCGCTCAACTGGAGCTTTGCCGCGATCTTTACGGCATTTGCCGCCACCATCCTCACCGCACAGGCTCGGCATTGATCATGATTGTCGCGCTTCCGAACCGGAAAACCGCCTCGCACTTTTCCTGGAAACGCTCCGTATGAATTATTCCCACGCCTTCCACGCCGGGAACTTCGCCGATGTGCTCAAGCATGTGGTGCTGACCCGGCTGGTCGAGTACCTCAAGAAGAAGGACGCCGCCTTCCGGGTGATCGACACCCATGCCGGCATCGGCAGCTATGACCTCAGCGGCGAAATCGCCAAGCGGTCGCCGGAATACAAGGACGGCATCGGCCGCCTGCTGGCCGCCGAACTGCCCAACAAGGCGGTGCCGCTCCTCGCGCCTTATCTCGACGTCATTCGCGAGCTCAATCCTGGCAGCAAGCTCACCACCTATCCCGGCTCGCCGCTCCTCGTTCGCCGGCTGCTGCGCTCGCAGGACCGGCTGTCGGCGCTGGAACTGCACCCCGAATATGCCGAACGTCTCGGCGGGCTGTTTGCGGGCGATGTGCAGGTGCGGGTCATTCATCTCGATGGCTGGCTGGCGCTGAATGCTCATGTCCCGCCCAAGGAAAAGCGCGGCATCGTGCTGGTCGACCCGCCCTTCGAGGAGCGTGGCGAGTTCGACCGCCTGCTTGATGGGCTCAGCAAGGGGCACGGCAAGTTCGCCACCGGCGTCTATGCGCTGTGGTATCCGCTCAAGGATACCCGCGCCGTGCACGATTTTATCTCGGCGCTGCGCGATTGTGGCATCCCCCGCATCCTTAGGGCTGAGATCAGTGTCCGCCCGGCGAGCAATCCGCCGCGCCTGCACGGTTCGGGAATGATCGTCGTCAATCCGCCTTTCACCCTGGAAAGCGACCTGCGGATCCTCTTGCCGGCGCTGGCGCAAATCCTCGGTGATCCCGGCCTCGGTCGGCACAAGCTGGAATGGCTGCGGGGCGAGGAGACGGCTAAAGCTTGAACTCGTAGTAGAGCATGTGTTCCGCCTTGCCGCCGAGCTTGCGATAGAGGCCGTTGGCCTCGACGTTGTCGAGCTCGGTGCCGAGCCAGGCCTCCTTGCAGCCCAACTCCCGCGCCCAGGCGAACATCTCCGCCAGCATCGCCGTAGCAATGCCCTGCCGCAGGTGGCTCGTCGCTGTGCCAACCTCGTCGATATAGAGCTCCGTGGGCTTGTCGGGGTGGTGGTGGATCACGGCGGCGCACTGGCCGACGACAAGGTCGCCGTCGAGGGCCAGCACCATCAAGTGGCCGGGCTGGCGCAGATAGGCGCGCATCCGTTCGGGGTGGATGGGTTCGTCGAAGACGTCCGGGTCGACAGAGTTGAAAACGGCTTCGTCGCACGCAGCGAGGCGTTTGAGAGTGATTGGCATAGCGGGGATCTCCCCATGGGCGCGACCCTTGGCGTAGGGCCGTGATGCGCCGATGAGCGGGTCAGACGTGCCAGTCATGTTTGGCACCGCGCCTTGCCGCAACAGGTCGCGGCGGTTAACACTAGTCGCCGTTCCCACCCCGTTCAACTCCGTCAAATGCGGCGCGAGTTCCCGAGAAAACATCGTGTCGCTTGCCTCAAGCCTGTCGCTGCTGCGGGTGCCGTTCTTCGCCCCTGTGGCCACAGCGATCCTCCTGACCATCCTCTCCGAAGCGGTCGCCGGCAGCTACATGGTGCTGTTTGCAGTCGAACGGATCGGCATGACGCCGCTCGAGCTGAGCGCCTATCTCACGCTCTCGGCCCTAGCTGGCATGGTGATCAGCATGGTGCTGGGCAGCCGGCATGATCGCCGGCCGACGCTCTGGCCGGTGCAGCTCTCGCTGGCCGCCAAGGGCATCGGCTTCGTCCTCTGCCTGCTGATCACCGAGCCCTGGATGCTGATCGCAGTCGGGTTCGTGCTGCTCAGCCTCGGTGCGGCGGCCTTCTCGCTGTTGTTCGCGATCGCCAAGGGGCACCTCGACGCTGCTGGTGGCGATGCCCCGGCCAGTGGCATGGCGGCTCTGCGGATGACGTCGTCGCTGGGCTGGGCAATCGGTCCGGCGCTGGGCGCCCTGATGGTGGCGCTCTGGGGGTTCGACGGCGTCTACACGGGCGCGGCGTTCCTCGTGGCGCTGGCTGCCGCTGCGGTGTTCTTGGGCCGGATCGTTCCGGTCGCCGCGCGGCCGCGGCAGGTCAAGGTCACCATGGATGTGGTACGAGCGGCCGCGCCTGCAGTGCTGGCGCTGACGGCGTTCAATACCGCCATGTTCATGGGCGGCAATGCGATGTCGATCGTGGTGGCGCATGAACTCGGCAGCGAAACCGATGTTGGCCTGCTCTACAGCCTCTGCGCCGCCATCGAGGTGGTGATCATGAGTGCGTTCGTGTTGCGGCCGGGCTGGTCGCACAGCCGGCCGCTGCTGCTGCTTGGTTTTGCCCTGTTTGCGGCGTTCTTCCTGCTGGTGCTGTTGGTGCCGACGCTGCCGTCCTTCTATTTCGGGCAGTTGCTGCGGGCTGCGGCGATCGGCATCGTAAGCATCGTCGGCATGGCGGTGCTGCAGCAGATGTTGCCCGGCCGTGCCGGCGTGGCGGCGGCGCTCTATGGCAACACCATTGGTGCTGGCGCGCTGGTTTCGGGGCTCGGCACGGGCCTGTGGGCCAATGCCTATGGCTATATGGGGCTGTTCGCCGTGTGCGCCGCACTCTCGGTCGCCGGCGGGTTCGCGCTGCTGGCGCGACGACGGCCAGTGGCTACTGACCGCTGAGGGCTTTCTCCAGCGGCGCCAACGCAGCGCCATAACGGCTGGCTATCCCCACCGAAGCGGCGCTGATGGGCTTGCGCACCTGCGCAGCGCTGGCGGTGTGCACCGGGCGCTCCGTATTGAAGAACTCGAGGCACTCTGGCCGGAAATCGAGGTCACAGAGCTCGAGCAACCGACGCGTCTCGCCTTCCTGGTCGGCCACCAGTGCCTCGTAGGAGACGTCGTTCACAAAGCCTGGCAGCACGTGGTTCCAGTGCGCCATCAGCGACTGATACAGGCGATGGTAGTGCCCAATCTCCCCCAGGTCGTAGGCATAGCCCAGATGGGTCGAGAAGAAATTGCGATAGATCGAGATGCCGGTATCGGCGGCGTCGCGGACGCAGTGGATGACCCTGGCATTGGGTAGCATCAGCTTGATCATGCCGATCAGCATGAAATTGCCCGGCATCTTGTCGGTGATGTGTTGCGCCGTGGCCGAGAATCCCCGAAGGGACTCGACATATCGGGTTCCGAGGCGGGTGAACGCCGCGTCGTCCATGCCGGCCAGCATGCTGGTGTAGTCCATACTGGCATCGCCGCCCGTCTGGCCCGCCACCAACTCGCGCAACAGGCTCAATTCGCCAGCGCCTGCAACCTCGGGGTGGCTGGCGAGAATTTGCTCGACCAGCGTGGTACCCGAGCGGGGCATGCCGACGACAAAGATTGGCGTCGGGTCAGGGTTGCCGGCCCCGGCATGTTTGCCGAACAGGTCCGTGGTGAAGCTCCGCTCGATCGCCTTGAAGGCATTTTCCGAGTCCGAGCGCCGATAGGCAAAGCTGCGTCGCCGGATCAGGTTGGCCTCTTCGAGCAGCTGGAAGGCCCGGGCGTGGTCACCAGCCTCTTCATAGGCCTTGGCGAGGTCGAAGCCGAGGTGCATGCGCGCCGGCGAGTTCGGTGCGCTGGCGCGATAGTCGCTCTCACGCTCGGAAAGCGTCGCCGCCGCATCGAGGTGCTTGCCCAATACGCGGCGCAGGTCGGCGCGGTCGGGATCGATGCGAAGCGCAGTTCGAAACTGTTCGATGCCTTCATCCCGCCGGCCATAGGCCACCAGCGTGTTGCCCAGTTCGGCATAGGATTGGGTGCGGCGCGGATCGAGCTCGATTGCCTTGCGGTGCGCCGCAATGGCGTCGTCCAGGCGGCCGAGCGCATCGAGGATGCGTCCACTGAGGCTATGGAGTTCCGGAGCAGTGGGACGCTGCTCAAGGGCCCGCCGGATCATGGCTTCGGCCTCCCGGGCACGACCGAGGTCGAGCAGCACGATGGCGCGGTTGGTCAGTGCCTCGGCAAATTTTGGCCGCAACCCGATGGCCTGGGCATAGGCCTGCTCGGCCTCGCTCCGCCGGCCAGTCAGGCGCAGCAGGTTGCCAAGGTTCAGCTGCGCTTCGGGAAAGGCGGGCTTCAGCCGCAACGCCTCACGCAGGTGAGCTTCCGCCTCCTCGAGGCGTCCGGCGCTGGTCAGCAAATAGCCGAGGTCGCATTGTGACGCCGGATTGCGCGGGTCGATCTCGACCGATCGTTCGATCTGGGGCAAGGCCTCATCGCGCTTGTTCTGCTGCAGCGCAACGACGCCGGCGAGGTGCAGCGCCATCGGATGATCCGGTGCCTGGGACAGCAAGGCGGCCAGCAAGCCCTGGGCCCGCAGCGGCTCACCTTCACCTAATGCCCTCACGGCAGAGGAAAACAGCCGGCGAATGTCCTCGCCATAGGCCGTTGCCGGCGAATTGGCCGTCTTGTCAGCCGTCCTGGTCATTGGCTCAGGGCCTCACGTTCCTTGCGGGTCAGGCGTTCGCTGGCGCTTTTCAGCTGTCCGCACGCGGCAAAGATGTCACGACCGCGCGGCGTACGCACCGGGCTGGCGTAGCCGGCGCGGTTGACGATGTCGGCGAACCGCTCGATGCGCTCGGATGTCGAGCACTCGTAGTTGCTGCCCGGCCAGGGGTTGAACGGGATCAGGTTGATCTTGGCCGGAATACCGGCCAGCAGCCGCACCAGCTCACGCGCATCGGCGTCGGAATCGTTGATGTCACGCAGCATGACATATTCGAAGGTGATGCGCCGTGCGTTGGAGAGGCCGGGATAGTCGCGGCAGGCCTGCAGCAACTCCTTCAGCGGCCACTTCTTGTTGATCGGCACCAAGAGGTCGCGCAGCTCGTCGCGCACCGCATGCAACGAAATCGCCAGCATCACGCCGATCTCGCGGCCGGTCGGCTCGATCTGCGGCACGACGCCTGAGGTGGACAATGTGATCCGGCGCTTGGACAGCGAAATTCCGGCTTCGTCCGAGGCGATCAGCAGCGCCTGCTTGACGTTGTCGTAGTTATAGAGCGGCTCACCCATGCCCATCATCACCACGTTGGTGATGGCGCGGCTGTCGCCTTCCGATCCGCCGGAGCCGCGGGGCGCCGGCACGAGGCCGCCATCGTCGGGGCGCACGCCGCCGGGGAAGTCACCCAGCCGTTCGCGGGCCATCAGGATCTGGCCGAGGATCTCGCCGGCCGTCAGGTTGCGCACCAGCTTCTGGGTGCCGGTGTGACAGAAGGAACAGGTCAGGGTGCATCCGACCTGCGAGGACACGCAAAGCGTGCCGCGATCGGACTCGGGGATGTAGACTGTCTCCACGTCCACCGAGGGAACACGCGGATTGAGCGGGTTGCGGAAGCGGAACAGCCACTTGCGCGTGCCGTCGGAAGACACCTGCTCGGTGACGATTTCGGGACGGTCCAGCACGAAACTGTCGGCGAGCTTCTGGCGGAAGCCCTTCTGGATATTGGTCATCCGCTCGAAATCGGTGACGCCGTTGTGGTAAATCCAGTTCCACAGCTGCGCGCTTCGCATCTTGGCCTCGCGCTCGTCGAGGCCGATGCCAGCCAGCATCGCCTTGAGCTCGGTGCGATTTTGCCCGACCAGCGACGGCCGGCCGGCCGGCATGCGGTCGGCGTGGGCATGATTGTCGAGATCGAGGGCAATGCTCATCGGAAACGGGCCTTCCGGCATAACAAGGGCGCGCCAATAACATAGTCGCGCCCGTCGCGCAAAGACAGGGTGCTATCGGCGAGGCGTGGGGCCAGCAGGCTCAGCCGGTGCAGCCGCCTTCGATGGCGCGCGAGGCAGCGGTCGCACCCGAAAGCGAGAAGGTCTGGACGATCCGGATACCCTTGTCGCTGGTGGCCTCTACCACCACAGAGGAGCCGGCCCGCAAGGCCGCCGCGAGCGTCTCGCTTTCGGCCGGGTTCTTCAGCCACGCGGCGTCCCCTTGGGTAAACAGCTCGAACACCTGCGGGCCGACGGCGGCGGTGGCCGGCGTATCCGGGGCAAAGCTGTAGCCGGCCACGAGGTTCATCTCGTTGCGTACGCTCTCGCTGGGGCGGTTGGTCAGATAGAGGTAGCCCGTGGTGTAGCCATCCGGCGTCGGCGTCGTTTCGGTGGGGCGCGACATGGCAAAGCAGACCGGGCCGACGGAATCGGTGGCCGAATAGGCCGACCAGTTGCGGAACTCGCCAATCAGCTTCACCGACTGGGCAGTCGCCGGAGCGATCTGCCACGTCAGCGCCAGCAATGTGAGGGACAGCAGCAGGCGTGGGCGGTCGATCATCAGGAGTCCAGTTCCGGTCTTGCCGGGGCCATCGCCTGCGGCGGCCCGGGTCAGCTGCAAGCCTTGGTCGCCTCGCCCAGCGCCGCAGTCACGCCCGACAGGTTATAGGTATCCGACATGACATTGCCCTTCTGCGAGGTGCCCTTGACCACGAGCTTGGAGCCGGCCTTCAGCGCAGCCACAAAGCCCGGCTCGTCAGCTGCAACGGCCAGCCAGGCCGCCTCGCCATCGGTCAAGAGGGGATAGGACTTGCCATCGACGCTGGCGCTGGCGTTCGGCTGCGATGGGTGGAAGGGATAGCCCACCAGCGTCTGCACCTCATTGGTGGTGCCCAGCGTCTTGCGGTTGATGACGAGGAAGTGGATCGGGCTGCGTCGCACGGGCGCACCGTTGACTTCGCGCGGACCCCAGTCCTCCGGCTGTGCGGAGATGTAGCATTCAAGACCTGAGGAGCCGCCATTGCGGGTCCAGGCGGTCCAGCTGTTGAAGGTGCCGAGTTCTTTCGGCTGCTCCTGCGCAAAACCCGGCCCGGCGGCCGAAAGGGCCATGGCACCCGAGAGGAGACCGGCCAGAACGAGACGCGTTGAAGTCATTGCCCGAGCTTCCTTGTTCGATATCGCGCCGAGCCCATCGGCTGGCTGATGGTGCCGATTCATGGTTACCAAGCTGTCAAGCCGGCAGCGCTTTTGAATTAAGTCGCGACCATTAGCGGCAATCTTGTCGGCAATTTGGCATGGGTTTGTGCCGCTATCGCTGTTTGACCCCGAGCGGTGAAGGAATGGTTAACGCTTCGTTCAACTCACGCCGCGAGGGGATAGGACTGTTCGACCAGATATGGCCCCCCGCCAACCGAGTCGCGACTTGAAAACAGGACGAAGCGCGCGACGGGGAAATCGAGCGGCGCGAAGCGGCCGGAGAAAGCGAGGAACCGGGCCACGTCAACGGCGTTGGCACCCTTCAGTCGCGCGAGAGCGACGTGGGGCACGAATTTTCGGCCCTCCGGCGCCAGCCCCAGGCGCTGCATGATCCGTTCATGCGCCGATTGCAGGCGCATCAAAGCCGCGTTGTTCTCCACCCCGGCATAAAGTGCCCGCGGCTTGTCGCCGCCAAAGCTGCCCAGATGATCGAGACGGATCGAGAAGCCTTCGGTGTGGTTCAGCCGATCAAGTCCGGCCGTTACCTCGAGGGCCGTCTGGTGATCGACATCGCCGATGAAGCGCAGGGTGATGTGGTAGTTTTCGGTGTCGATCCAGCGCGCCCCATACAGGCCGCCGCGCTTGAGTGCGAGCGCCTCTGCCACCGTGCCTGGCACCTCGATGCCGGTAAAGATCCTGGGCATGGGACCCTCCATTTCGCGGCAGTTGCGCCTGATGATTCGTCTCATCAGACACTGGAACGGTAGCGGCGTGTCCCCCACCCCGCAAGCGGCCGTCGCGGCATTGGCAGGACTGCGGCAATCGCACGCCGTGCCTGCGACATTACGATTCGGAGAGCCGGCCGATCTTGTCTTGTATTCACAAGGGCCTGCCCTCATATTTCACCCTGAACGGTCGCGCGCGCCCGAAGTCGGGCATGTGCGGCCAAAGCTGCCAGGAAGGGGAATATTCAACCATGGCTGAATTCGACAGACCGACTATCGCCGCTGCGCGGGCCGGAACCGGCGCAGCCATTGACGAGGGCCTGCGGAGCTACATGCTCAAGGTCTACAACTACATGGGCATTGGGCTCGTGGTCACCGGCCTCGTGGCCTGGTTCGCCAGTGCCGCCGCCGTCACCACCGACCCGGCGCAGGCCGTCGGCGCGCTGGAGAACGGCCAGCTCGTCACCCAGTGGGGCGCGCTGCTCTATGGCAGCCCGCTGATGTGGGTGGTGGCGCTGTCGCCGCTGGCCATCGTGCTGGTGCTGAGCTTCGGCATCAACCGGCTCTCGGTGCCGGCCGCGCAGGCGATTTTCTGGGGCTTCTCGGCCCTGATGGGCCTGTCGCTGTCCTCGATCTTCCTCGTCTATACCGATGCGTCCATCGCCAAGGTGTTCTTCATCACCGCCGCGACCTTCGGTGCGATGAGCCTTTACGGCTACACCACCAAGCGTGACCTGACCTCGATCGGCAACTTCCTGATCATGGGCCTGATCGGCCTGATCATTGCTTCGATCGTCAACATCTTCATGCAGTCGTCGATGCTGGAGTTTGCGATCTCGGTGATCGGCGTGCTGATCTTCGTCGGCCTCACCGCCTACGACACGCAGAAGATCAAGGAGAGCTATTCGGCTTCGTTCGGCGCCGAAGTGCTGGCCAAGGGCGCCATCATGGGTGCGCTGAACCTCTATCTCGACTTCATCAACCTGTTCATGATGCTGCTGCGCCTGTTCGGTAACCGCGAGTAACCGGGCAAAGGCAGGCGGGTCTGATCCCTCGGATCAGCAAGTCTGATTGGAAATCGTGGGGGCCGCGATCTACATAGATCGCGGCCCTTCCGTTTTGCAGTCCCGAGATCATGACCGACATCAGCATCCGTCCGTTCGCCTGGAGCGACGTTCCCGCCATTACTGCCATCTACCGGCACTATGTCGAACACTCGACGGCAACCTTCGACCTTGAGGCGCCGGGCGAGGCGTTCATGGCGGAAAAGTTCGGTCACCTCGTCGAACTGGGTCATCCCGCGGTGGTGGCGGTCGGCCCGGACGGCAAGCTGCTGGGTTATGGCTATGCGTCGATCTACCGCCCGCGACCAGCCTATCGCTTCACCTGCGAGAACTCGGTCTATTGCGCCCCTGACGCCCAGCGCGGCGGCGTCGGCACGGCGCTGATGCAGCGTGTCATTGCCGACAGTCGAAGCTTCGGCTTTAAGCAGATGATTGCCGTGATCACGGCGGAAAGCACCGGCTCGCTGCGGTTGCACGACAAGCTCGGGTTCCGCGAGGTTGGGCGCTATGAGGCGGTGGGGTTCAAGTTCGACCGCTGGCTCGACATCGTGCACCTGCAGATGGCGCTCTGAACCAGACGAACGAAACAGGGCCCGACGCCAGGCGTCGAGCCCTGATCTGCTTCTTTGGAGACCTTAGCCGTCGACGCGGGCGTCCGACACAACGGCGCGAAGGTCGATCAGGCCAACCATGCGGCTGTCGTGGGTCACGATACCGTTGAGCAGTTCGGTGTCGTTGGAATTGCCCTCGGGTACGACGTGGATGTCGTCCTTGGAGACGGTCAGGATGTCGCTCACGGCGTCCACCAGGATGCCGACCCACTTGTCGCCGACCGACATCACCACCACGACGTGGTTCTTGGTGGGCGAGGTCTGGCCTTCGCCAAAGCGGGCGCGCAGGTCGAAGATCGGCACGATGGTGCCGCGCAGGTTGATCACGCCGCGCACGAACTCCCGCGTGTTGGGCAGGGGCGTCGCCCCGTTCCAGGCGCGAATTTCGCGTACCGTGGTGATCTCGACGCCATAGGTCTGCTCGCCGATCGAGAAGGCGATCAGTTGCATGGTGTTGGTACCGGCGATGGCGTTTCCGGCGATGTCGTCCTTGAATGCCAGGGCTTCCATTCAGTCTCAGCCTTTCCCGCCCTTTCTGGGCGGCTGATGTTGTTGGTGGCGGCGCAGGGGCCGCCGGGTTCGGGTCAGGCGGCGCTCTTGTGCTGTGAACTTGAAGATTTCAGCCCCTGGACGTCGACGATGAGTGCAACATTGCCGTCCCCGAGGATGGTGCCGCCGGCGATGCCCTCGATCGACTGGAAGTTCTCCTCGAGCGACTTGATCACCACCTGCTGCTGACCAATGATGTCGTCGACGATCAGGGCGACCTTCACTCCGCCCTCCGCTTCGCAGAGGACCACGAACCGGCTCTCGGCGGCGGCGTCCGTGGCCATTTCGAAGCGGCTGGCCAGGTCGACCACCTGCACATATTCGCCACGGACCTGCAGCACCTGACCGCCTGTCGGCATGCGCGAGAAGTTGGCGCGCGCGCTCTGGATCGTCTCCACGATCGAAGAAAGCGGAATGACGTAGGGGTTATTCGCCACCTTGACGAGCATCACGTCCAGCACGGCAAGGGTCAGCGGCAGGCGCAGGGTCATACGTGTGCCCTTGCCCGTGCGACTCTTCACATGCACGGACCCGCCGATCTTCTTGATGTTGGACAGCACCACGTCCATGCCGACGCCACGGCCCGAGATGTCGGAGACTTCAGAGGCCGTGGAGAAGCCCGGGGCGAAGATCAGCTGGTCGATCTGCTCGTCGGTCAACTGCTGGTCGGGGCCGACCACCCCGCGATCCCGGGCCACCTGCAGCACGCGCTCGCGGTTGATGCCCTGGCCATCGTCCTCGACGGTGATCAGGATGTTGCCGCCGGCCTGCTCTGCCGACAGCCTGATGACTCCGCTGTCCGACTTGCCGGCAGCGACGCGGGTTTCCGGCTGCTCGATGCCATGGTCGGCCGAGTTGCGGATCATGTGGGTCAGCGGATCGGACAGCTGCTCGATGATCGTCTTGTCGATTTCGGTATTCTCACCGACCGTCTCGAGACGGATCTTCTTGCCCGTCTTGGTGGCGAGCTCGCGCACCAGGCGCGGCATGCGGCTGAACACGGTCTTCACCGGTTGGGCGCGGATCGCCATCACCGAATCCTGCAGGCCGCGGGTGGTCTGGGCCAGCACTTCGAGGCCGCGCACCAGTTCCTGGTACTGGGCGCGCAGCGTCTCATCCATCTGCTGGGTCAACATCGACTGGGTAATCACCAGTTCGCCGACCATGTTGACGACGCGGTCGATCTTGTCGAGGTCGACGCGAATGGACTGGACGCCGTTGCGCCGTTCCTCGGGACCGCTGCGGCGATCATTGTCGCCATCGTGGTCGTCGGCGGTCGCCGCGGGACGCTGCAGGGGCTGCGGCATCAGCGGCGGCGCGGCCTTCAGGGCAGGCTTCATCGCCGCGGCGAGGTCGGCAAAGCTGACGATCTCCGCCTCCGGTTGGGGCGGAGAAGTCTCTGTGGGTGCTGCAACGGCCAGTTCCAGCCCGCCTGGCGCAGCCGTGTCGTCGGCTGCAACCGGCGCCGATACGGCCTCGGCGGGCGCAAAGCCTGTCACCTCGGTGATCGTCAGATCGCAGATGCCGTCAACGAACTCGAAGACCTCTGCAATCGCCGCGCGGGTCACCGTGGGCGATCTAAGCGTGATCTCCCAGGCGCAATAGATGCCGAATGGTTCGAAATCGGGCAGCGCCGGAATGTCGTCGATGGCAGCGCGAACCTCGATCTCGCCCAGCTGCGCCAACTCACGTAGCAGCAGCAGCGGATCGTTGGCCCGGGCATAAAGTTCGCTGTGTGGGGCGAAGCGGATTTCCCACCGGCCCGGCTCCGCCGCCATTGGAGAAACGGCAAAGCTGTCGTCCGCAATCCCGGCCAGTTCCAGCGCCTCGTCGAGGCCGGCTTCAGCGGTTTCGCTGTCTTCGGCGTGGGGCAGGTGAACCATCACCGGAACGAAGTCGATGTCGAACTCCTCCATCGGCTCCCCGGTTGCGTCGGGGTCATTGCCCGAGGTCAGGGCATCGAACTGGGCCTTCTCGTCGGCGCCATAGCCGGGATCGAGGTCGACACCTTCCTTGGCGGCATTGATGAAGTCGGCGACGATGTCGTTCGCCCTCAGGCAAAGATGGGCGACAGTCTCGGTCATTTCCACGCGGCCGTCGCGGACGTGATCGAGCAGCGTCTCATAGGCGTGGGCAAAGCCGACCAGGGCTGAGAAGCCAAAGGCGCCGCCGCCCCCCTTGATGGAGTGGATAGCGCGGAACACCGCATTCAGCCGGTCGCTGGAACGGTCCCCCTCCTCGATGGCAGCGAACTGTTCTTCAAGCTCGAGCAGCAGTTCGGAGCATTCGTCGAAGTAGGTGGCCTTGAAGTCGTCGAGGTCGCTCATCGTCTATCGCTTGAAACCCTTCTGGGTTGGCGCGTCGGGCTTGGTTTCAGTGCACCACGCGGTGAATCACCGAGATCAGCTTTTCGGGGTCGAATGGCTTGACGATCCAGCCGGTTCCGCCCGCAGCGCGACCCTGGTCACGCTTGTCCTGGCTGGTCTCGGTGGTCAGGATCAGGATCGGCAACGAGCTGTGCGCGCCGGAGGCACGAACATTCTTGATGAATTCGATGCCATCCATGACTGGCATGTTGATGTCGGTGATCACCACATCAACGCTCTCGTTCTTGAGGACGTTTAGTCCCTGCTGGCCGTCTTCGGCCTGTAGCACCTCGAAGCCGGCATTGCTCAGCGTGTGGTGCAGCATGGCGAGAATCGTGCGGGAATCATCCACGGTCAGAACGCGCATCAATCAATTTCCTTCCAGCATCGGCGCGAAGCGCTCTGTCAGTCCCAACCTGTCGATAGCCGCCAGAAACGGTACGCTGGGTTTCGTGACAAAAAGTGAAACTTGGCCGCGGCGCGCCGATTCGGCGGCGCTCAGCAGCAGCAGCAGGCTGTTGGTGGACACGCGCTCGACGTGGTCCCCAAGCAGGCGCACTGATCCGGACTCGACAGCGTCGAGCAATTCATCCCGCAGCGGATCGAGTGCATCGAGGTCGATGATCGCCGGCAAGCTGATGGTTCTGGTATTCACGTCGGCCATGGATCGTCTGCCCCCACGGACTGGTCCTCCGGGGCAGTGTCCACGGCAACGGTTTAGGAAGTGCTAAGCGGTCGGGCTAGCGCCGGAAAATCGCCACAAGTTCGACATGGGCAGCGTAGGCGAACTGGTCGACCGGCGTCACCGAGACCAATTTGTAGCCGCCGCCGACGAGAATCGCTGCATCGCGGGCAAAGCTCGTCGGGTCGCAGGACACGGCAACGACTGTCTTGACCTTGGAGCTCGCCAGCTCGCGGGCCTGCGCCTCCGCGCCTGCTCGGGGCGGGTCAAAGACCACTGCGTCGTGCCGATCAAGTTCGATCGGGGCCAGCGGGTCACGGAACAGATCCCGGGCCTGGGTGATGACTGGCTTGAGGCCCTGGGTGTGGTTGACAGCCTTCTGCAGCGCCGCCACGGCGTAGCGGTCGCTATCGGCGGCATACACGCGGGCCTGGCCAGCCAGCCTCAGGGCAAACGGACCCACGCCGCAGAACAGGTCTGCAACCGTCCTGGCCCTGCCAACACCTGCGACGACGAGGCCAGCCAGCGCCTCCTCTGCCGCTGCGGTGGCCTGCAGGAAACTGGCCGGTGGCAGTTCGACCAGCGATTTGCCCATCCGAACCGCGGGGACGCGCGCCATGTAGACGGGCTCACCGTTGAAGATCAGTCGGGCGAGGTGGTGTTCACGCGCGAAGCCGGCCAATTGCTCGGAACGGAGCTTCCGCTCCGAACGCACCGACAGGTCGATCCCGGTATCGGTCAGGGTGAAACTGGCCTCGCAGTTTCCAGCCAGGGGGCCGAGGGCACGGGCAATGCGCGGCGCCGCAGTCGCCAAACCGGGCACGAGGATCGGGCAAGTGTCGATATCGAGTACATCGTGGCTGCGCGCCCGCATGTAGCCCGCTTCGCGACCGCGCACGTGCAGCGTGCTCCGCCGCCGGCCGGTGCCGCGGGCGTCGACCAGTTCGGCCACCGACGCGTCAAGGCCGACTCGTCGCAGGGGTTCGACGACGAGGTTACGCTTGAACGCCGCATAGGCGGCCGGCGTCAGGTGCTGCAGGCTGCAGCCGCCGCAGTGGCCGAAATGCGGGCAGGGCGGTTCTTCGCGGTCCGGGCTGGGTTGCAGCACGTCCACAAGCTTGGCGCGGCTGCCCTCACGCTCGATGCGGACCCGTTCTCCGGGCAGCGCGAACGGCACGAACAGGCGGTCGTCGCCAAGGTGCGCAATGCCGTCGCCGTGCTGGCCGAGGCTGTCGATGGTGATCTCGATCATGCCGAGGGCCTATCACCCCTCGGGCTGGGATACCATCTCCAGCACGCTGGCGAGCGAGACGAAAGGTATTCCCATGTGCTCGCTGAGCCCGGTGGCGCAGGTCGAGACAGTCGACACGCCGAGCGTGCAGCCCTCCGGGATCTGCGCTTTGGCGAAACGGGTGGCGTGAGCGTTGAGTTCGGGAACGAACAGCCCCTTGTCGCCGGCATAGCCGCAGCAGGTGATGGCATCGAGCACCACAACCTTTTCGGCGACGGCGGCAGCGATCCGCTCGATGGCGGCCTGCTCCTTGAGCCGCTGGGCCGAACAATTGTGGTGCACGGCCACGGCCGGCAGCTTCCGGGTGATCTTCAGCCGCGGCAGCACTTCGGCCACAAGGAACTCCGCCGAGTCGTGGACCTTCGCGGTGCCGGGGTGTTCGCGAAGGTGTTTGGCGCAGGTCGAGGCATCGGTCACGACGGGAGCCCCGTTGCCGGACATGCCATCGAGCGTGTGCCGCAGTGGCGCGCCAACCCGTTCGGCCTCGGCGGGGAAGCCCTTGGACAAGAACGGCTGACCGCAGCACTGGCCGTCCGCATGCTCCGGAATCTTCACTGCATAGCCCGCGCGGCCGAGCAGTGCCACCATCGCATCGGTGGTGGGCAGCATGCCGTTTTCGCGCGCCGGGGCGCCGAACATGCGCGTGGCGCAGGACGGGAAGTACACCACCTCGCCAAGCGGCGCGGCGGCTTGTGGCGCTGGCTTCGGCGCCCCGGGCCCGGGTCGGAGGGCGCGCGAGACTCGCGGAATCCGTTCGCCGCTGAGCTTTCGCATCGTGCCGGCGATTGCGTCGGTGGCGCCGCTGCCGATCACCCTTCGGCTGAGGGCTTGGGCGCCGACGGCGAGTTTCATCGTGGTTTCGACTGCGCCGGTATGTGCGGCGAGCCATTGCGCGGTCTTCCTGTCAGCATCGTCGCGGCGGCGCCCCCGCTCGCCGATCACCATGGTTCCGGTTTCGATCCCCACCGGGCAGCGCAGCGAGCAGAGATTGCACGCCGCACAGGTGTCGAGCCCGGCATACTGGAAGCCCTCGTCCAGCGCGGCGAGGCGGTCGGGGTCCTCGCCGGTCAGGCGCAGCCTCGCCCGCTCCCGCGACACGACGATGCGCTGGCGCGGTGAGAGGGTCAGATGCAGGCTCGGGCAAGCCGGTTCGCAGAAGCCGCATTCGATGCACATGTCGACCAGGTCGTCGGTCGGCGCCATCAGCTTCAGATTCTTGACGTGGATGTCGGGGTCGGCGTTGAGGATCACGCCGGGGTTGAGCAGGCCCTCGGGGTCGAACAGCGCCTTGATGCGGTGCATCAGCCGATAGGCCTTGCTGCCCCACTCGGCCTCGACGAAGGGCGCGATGGCGCGGCCGGTGCCGTGCTCGGCCTTGAGCGAGCCGCCGTAGCGCACCGAAACCAACTCGGCGAGCGCCTTGTTGAACACGTCGAAGCGCTCCACGGCCGTGGGGTCCATGAAGTTGTCGGCCATCAGGAAGTGCAGATTGCCGGCCAGGGCGTGGCCGATGATCACCGCCTCAGGATAGTTGTAGTCGTCGAGCAGTTGGCGGAGGTCGAGCACGAACTCGGCCAGCCGGTCGATCAGCGCGGCGACGTCCTCGGTCAGAAAGCTTGTGCCCTTGGGCCGCGCCGCGCCGCCCGAGGCAAAGAAACCCTTTCGTACATCCCACAAGGCGTCGGACTTGGCGTCATCAACAACGAACGCGACATGGCTCGCGCCCTCTTCGCGGCAGATGGCCGTCGCCTTGGCGATCTCGGCTTCGAGCGTCGCCAGGTCCGGCGCGCTGATGTCGATCAGCACGCCCGGAGAGTTTTCGCCGAGATACGGCAAGTACGGCTGGATGACGGGAACATGCTCAACCGTCGCCAGCGCCCGGCGCTCCATGTACTCGGCGGCGGTGACCCCGGTGGTGGTCTGTACGCCGCCATTGGCGAGACGGCTGATGGCCCTTGCGCAGGAGTAGGGGTCGGGGAAGATGACGAGGTCGCTCGATTTGAACGGGTGCTCGTCGATGGTGCGATAGGTCACCTCGGAGACAAAGCCGAGCGTGCCCTCCGAGCCGACGATCAGGTGGATCAGGATGTCGATGGGGTCGTGAAAGTCGATCAGGGCGTTGATCGAATAGCCGACCGTGTTTTTGATCCGGTACTTGTGGTGGATCAGTGCCACCAGCTCGGCATCTGCCATCACTTCGTGGTGCAGTCGGTGCAGGCCATCGAGCAACTCGGCATGCGTCGCACGGAAGCGTGCCACCGATTCCGGATCGCCCGAATCGAGAATAGTGCCGTCGACCAGCATCACCCGCAGCCGCTGCATGGTGTGGTAGGTGTTGTAGGCGACGCCGCAGCACATGCCCGAGGAATTGTTGTTGACCACGCCGCCGATCTTGCAGGTGGCCTGGCTGGCGGGATCGGGCCCGAGCTTCTTGTTATAGGGCTTCAGGCGCTTGTTGACGTTGGCGACGATATTGGCCGGCCCCAAGGTCACCCGCTCGCCCTGGTCGTGGATTTCGACATTCTTCCAGCCGTCTCCGAGCACGGCGAGGACGCCATTAGTGATGGCCTGGCCGCTCAGTGAGGTGCCGGCGGCACGGAACGTCAGCGGCAGCCCCTCGGCGCGCGCCGCTTCGATGGTGGCGCGCACCTCGTCCTCGGTGTTGACGATCACCACCACGGCCGGCTCGAGCCGGTAGGAGCTGGCGTCACCGGAATAGGCGTAGGTCATCACCGGATCGGTCATGATCCGGTCCTTGCGGATGGTGCCGGCCAGTCTCGTAGCGACGGCGGCGCCTGCTGCCGCGCGGTCCTTGCCCATGGGCGCCATCTGATTCACGTCAAACCTCGTCGGGTCGGAGAAGCTGACATGTTAGGCGGAAAACCCGGCCGAGGGGAGTCGTCCCACGGCCGGAACGTTCGGTGCGGGATGGATCGCTACACGGCCGGGCCGGTATCCGGCTCACGACGGCCCGCCCGGATGGCCTTCAGCGCCTCGGCAAGAATCGCGGCGACGCGGCGCTGCTCGGCGGGGCCCTCGGTCTCGGCGCGACGCGCGGCCTTCTTGATTGCCTTGCGCAGTTCGTCGAGGTCCGCTGGTTCCGTCGTCTCGGTGGAGTTCCCTTGCTGCGCCTGCGGCTCCGGTCCACCGAACGGCCAGCCACCATGCTGCATATCGCGGAACTTCTGCGCCTGTTCCGGCGTGAACGGAAAATCCGGGCTCGACATCCGCTCGCCCCACTCGCGCATCTTGCTGCCGGCGCGGGAGAGGAAGTTCAGCGTCGACTCCACCGCCTCGCGATTGTCGGAGAGGTGGGTGCGGCCCGCCTCGGTGATGGCGTAAAGCTTCTTGTTGCCCTCAGTGCTCGACGTGGTGAAGCCGGCCTCCTCAAGATAGGTCAAGGCGGGATAGACTACGCCGGGGCTGGGCGAGTAGAACCCCTTCGACATATCTTCGATAGCCTTGATCAGGTCGTAGCCGTGACGCGGCTGCTGTTCGACCAGATAGAGCGCAACGAGGCGAAGGTCGCCCGAGGCGAGCATCTTGCCAGCCCGGAAACCACCCGACCAGTCGCCCATGTCGAAGTTCAGGTTGCTGCCAAAGCGGCGCATGCCGCGCCGTGCCATGGCCTCCATCCGGCGCCACTGCCGGTCCCATCTGGGATCATCGTCGTGCATTTCGAACACTCCAAGATATATCAAGACTGAATCACAATTGATAGTGGATGATAGGCCTTTCAAGACTGACACGAAGATATATCTGGGTGCGTGGTGGGTGCTTCGGCTCCCGCTGAACGGCATCCTGAGCCGATGAACGTTTTCGACCGGACTGTCGAAAACCGCACCACCCAATCGTCATGCTGCTGACGTTGTCTGTCACCTCATCCCGTGAGAAGCAGCGGCGGTCGGACTGGGCGATGCAGGCGCGTCATGCAATTACGGGGCTGGTCGCTGAGAACGCAATCTGGCAAACAGGCCGACCCTTCCTGGCTTTTCCAATTTCTTCAAAAGGCACCGCAATGGCCACCGAGACCTTGACTGATCATTCGCCTGCCGCGACGGCCCCGATCAGCGCGGAGACTTCGGCCCGCAACCGATTGGTCATCGGCTTGTTGCTCGTCTCGACCTTCGTGGTCTTTCTCAACGAGACGATCATGAGCGTGGCGATTCCGCATCTCATGGACGATCTTGGAGTGACGGCTGGTCTCGCCCAGTGGCTGACCACGGCCTTCCTGTTGACCATGGCCGTGGTGATCCCGATCACCGGGTTTCTGCTGCAGCGCCTGAACACCAGGCCGATCTTCATTCTCGCCATGTCGATCTTTTCGGTCGGTACGCTGATCTGCGCCATTGCTCCCGGCATCGAGTTGCTCATCGCGGGACGCGTCGTGCAGGCGGTCGGCACGGCCATTATGATGCCGCTGCTGATGACCACGGTGATGACGTTGGTGCCGCCGATGAGCCGTGGCAAGGTGATGGGCAATATCTCGATCGTCATGTCGGTGGCGCCGGCCATCGGGCCGACGATTTCCGGTTTGATCCTCAATTACCTCGACTGGCGCTGGATGTTCATCCTGGTGCTGCCGATCGCCATCGGGGCCCTGCTGCTCGGTCGCGCCCGCATGCAGAACGTCACCACGCCGCGCTATGCACCGCTGGATGTTGCCTCGGTGATCCTCTCCGCCCTGGCCTTTGGCGGTATCGTCTTCGGGCTGTCCAGCCTGGGCGAGGCGGCTCATGCCGAGCAGATGATCCCGGCTTGGGTGCCGCTGGTCGTCGGGATCGTCGCCATGGCGCTGTTCGTCTGGCGCCAGCTGCAGCTACAACAGGCCGACAAGGCGCTGCTCGATCTTCGCACGCTGAAGTCTCGCAACTACACGCTCAGCGTGACGCTGATGGCGGTGGCGATGATGGCGCTGTTTGGCACGGTGATCCTGTTGCCGATCTACACGCAGAACATCCTTGGCATCTCGACGCTCGAGACCGGGCTGCTGCTGTTGCCGGGCGGGTTGATCATGGGCCTGATGGGCCCGGTTGTCGGCCGGCTCTACGACAGGATCGGGGTGACGCCGCTGCTGGTTCCCGGCACGATCCTTGTGGGCGCAGTCATGTGGGCGCTGACGCTGGTCGACGCCAACACCTCGATCTGGGCGGTGCTGGCGGGTCACGTCACCATCAGTGTCGGCCTGGCGCTGCTGTTCACTCCGGTGTTCACCGCGTCTTTGGGCTCGCTCCCCATGCAGCTTTACTCGCATGGCAGCGCCATCCTCGGCTCAGTGCAGCAGGTGGCGGGGGCTGCCGGCGTGGCGCTGCTCGTCGCAGTGATGACCATGCAGACAGCGTCGGCGACAGCGGGCGGGGCCGAGCCGGTTGCGGCACTGACCACCGGCATTCATGCCGCCTTCACCTGGGGCGCAGTGATCTCGATGGTGGCAGTCGTTCTCGCCTTCTTCATCCGCAAGCCTGCCGACAACCCGCAGATGGCCGGGATGGGCGGCCACTGAGCCCGACCTACGCCCGAAAAGACGAAAGGCGCTCGACCCGTGTGGGGGAGCGCCTTTCTCTTGCGGTGGGACGAGGCTGCCGGGAGGGAACAGCGCCCCTTCGACCAACCGTTGCCCGGGATATATGATCGGGTTGGTCGTGTTTCAAGGGCCTGGGGTTCAGCCGGCGGTTTTTGCCCGCTCGATCGACTCGAGGATCACCTGACGGGCCTCGGCGGCGGTGCCGATCCGCTCGATCTTGGCCCATTTGCCGGGCTCGAGGTCCTTGTAGTGGGTGAAGAAGTGCTTCACCCGCTCGAGCTGGATTTCCTGCATGTCGCCGATATCGTGGATGCCGTCATACATGCGCGTCAGCTTGTGCACCGGTACGGCGAGGATCTTCTCGTCGGTGCCGCCATCGTCTTCCATGAACAGCACGCCGAACGGGCGCGAGCGCACCACGGCCCCAGGAACCAGCGGGCGCGAGTTCATAACCAGCACGTCGAGCGGGTCGCCGTCGCCACAAAGGGTGTGGGGCACGAAGCCGTAGTTCCCGGGGTAGCGCATCGGGGTATAGAGGAACCGGTCGACGAACAGGGCGCCCGAGGCCTTGTCGATCTCGTACTTGATCGGCTCGCCGCCCAGCGGCACCTCGATGATGACGTTGAGATCGTCCGGCGGATTCTTGCCGATGGGGATGGCATCGATATTCATGGTCGGGCCTTGGCTGGATAGTTCGGGGCGTTTTGGCCCATTGGATGCCATGATGGCAAGGCACGCTGGTGCGATGGTGCCATGCAGGGAGAGGATTTTGATCGCGATGGTTCATTTCAGGGCCTGCCTGGCCGCTGCGGCGCTTGGATTGCTCGGCCTTTCCGGCCCGGCGTCGGCGCAGACGGTGATCTCCACCTATACCGATGTCGATCTCGACACCTGCACGGTGGTCAGCGCCGACGATTTCGGTGCCACCTGGGCCTGTCCGGGCTACAAGGGCATTCCGGTGATGATCGGAGAAGGCGACCTGCGCTTCTTCGTCTCCTACGGCCTGACCTCAACCACGGAGCGGGCGGCCGAGCAGACCTTGCCGCCGTTCAACCATCTCGGCCCGCGCATCGAGTGGCGCATCGGCAATGTCGGCGGCGAGATCACGCCGTTCGCAACCATCCTCAGGTTCTTTGTCGCCCGTCCGGATGGCGAAGAGGGTGAGGGGCAGGTGCTGGTGGTGACGCGGCTTGGCACGGGCGCCACCTGCCATGTCGCCTATATCGATGCGCTGGCGAACCCGAATGCCAACGAGTTGGCGCGGAAGGCCGCCGATGAGATTGCGCAGGATTTCGACTGCGCCAATGAACCCGATATCATCGGGGAGTTCACGGCGTGGTAGCTCTGCTCAGATTCTGACCGCGGTGCCCGAGACCGAGACCATCAGCATCGAGCCGCCCTGGCCGACGACTTCGTAGTCGATGTCGATGCCGACCACGGCATTGGCGCCGAGGCGCTCGGCTTCGGCCCGCAATTCGTCGAAGGCCTGCCGGCGTGCATTGCGCAGGGTCGATTCATAGGCGCCGGCGCGGCCGCCGACGATGTCGCGAATGCCGGCGAACAGATCCTTGAAGATGTTGGCACCCACGATCACCTCGCCGGTGACGATGCCGAGATAGTCGCGGATCGGCTGGCCTTCGATTACCGGCGTGGTGGTGGTGATGATCATGTCGCTGGCCCGGCATTGTCGCTCGAAATCTCGAGGCGCAATGTGGTGCGGTCGCGGGCCGAAACGCCGATCAGTTCGGCGATGCGCCAGACCATGTTGTCCTCGAGTTCGTGGTTCTTGCGGTCGGCAAACACCACCTGCCACATCATGCGGATGATGCCGAGCTTCTCGGAGGAATCGAGCGAGGTCAGCGCCGAGGTGAAGCGATAGAAGTCCACCGATTCCTGGTCGCGTCGGGTGGCCTCGGCGACCAGCGTTTCCACCTCGCCGTTGCTCAGGCCGTAGTGCTGCATCAGGGCGGCTTCCAGGGCCTTGCGCTCGGCAGGGGTGACGGTGCCGTCGATGGCGGCCAGATGCACGAGCAGGGCGGCCGTGGCCAGCTTGGGATCCATGCTGAGCATGGTGGCGTCGGGCCGCGTGAACAGGCTGCGCAGGGCTTCGAACATGGCGGCTCCTTCATTTCCGGCAACGAAGATAGGGGCTGAAGGCGACAAGGGGAAGTACCGGGCGCGTGCCTCGCCCTCTCGTGTTCCGGGTACAGCAGACAGCCTTAGCAAGACTCTTTTCCTTGACTCCTACCCTCGCTTTGATGTTCTCTTTTTGTTCTCATCAAGCCCAGGGAGGCTCCCGTGACGGGCCTCGTACGCTCAGAACTCGACGCCCTCAGGGCGCGCATCGCCAGCATCGAAAACCGCCGGCCGCTTGCGGACGGGCCGGATGTTTCGGCTCGTCGTGGCCAGGGCGAATCTCGCTCGGATCCGTTCCGGGTGCCGGCCGGGCTGGTCCACGAAATCTTCGCCGACGATACACGCAGCGCCGGGGCAGCGCTCGGCTTCGCACTCGGGCTGTCGCGCCAGCAGGTTGAGGGCGAGAGGCAGGGGGTGCTGTACCTGCAGCTCGTTGGGGAAGCACAGGAAATCGGCCTGCCCTATGGGCTCGGTCTCGCCCGGTTCGGCCTCGATGCCCGACAACTCGTATTGGGACGCATCGGCAGCGTTGCCGAAATGCTCTGGGCGCTCGAGGAGGCGATCGCGTGCCGCGCGGTGGCAGCGGTGGTTGCCGATTTCGCCGCCCATCCCAAGGCACTGGATTTCACCATTTCCCGGCGGCTGGGGCTGCGCAGCGCTGCTTCAGGCACCTCGGTGCTGCTCTTGCGCTACGGACGGGAGCGCGAAGCGAGCGCGGCGCGCCTGCGCTGGCGGGTGGCTCCGGCAGTCAGCGCCGGCATGCCGTTCGATGCGCAGGCGCCGGGGCCACCACGCTTCCGGGTCGGCATCGAGAAACGGCGATTGGGTGGCACGAGCCAGCGCGCCGAAGGTCAGGAACTCCTCGTGGAATGGACTGAAAATGGCTTCGTCCCCATCGCACCAGCACTGGAGCCAAGACAATTGCCTGCAAACCCCGCTGCTTGGCCTCGACATGGCGCGACGCTTCCTCGTGCTCTGCCTGCCGCGCTGGGCGACAGACTGTCTCAGACGGGCTGATCCGGAGCTGGCCGGTTCGGACCGGCCGCTCGTGCTGTGGGAGCGGGTGAAGGGCGCCATGCGGCTCGCGGCCGTCGATGTTGCTGCTGCGAGGCAGGGTCTGCACCCGGGGCAGAATCTCTCCGATGCCCGGGCGCTGGTCCCCGCGCTCGAGGTGCGCGAACTCGATCCGGTCTTTACCCGGCAGGTGTTTGCCGATTTCGCCGACTGGCACGCCAATGCCAGCCCGATCGTCGCGGTGCTCGATGAGGTGGCCCCCTGGGGCGAGCTGGTGCTCGATATCACCGGTGTCGCGCATCTGTTCGGCGGCGAAGCGGAGATGCTCGCCCAGTTGGTAGACCGGCTCAGACGGCTCGGTTTCACCGTTGCCGGGGCCATTGCCGATACGGTCGGGGCAGCCTGGGCCGTGGCGCATTACGCACCGGGCAGCATTGTTGCCCGCGGTGGACAGAAAACCGCGCTGGCGCCCCTGCCGGTGGCGGGGCTGCGGCTTGAGACGGCCGAAGTCGATGGCCTCACCCAGATGGGTCTCAAGCAGATCGGCCAGCTCTATGGCCGCGACCGCAAGGCGCTGCAGGCACGCTTCGGCAACCGGTTGATCACCCGGCTCGATCAGGCGCTGGGTGTCTTGGCCGAACGGGTCACCCCGCGCCTGCCCGTCACCGAGCACCAGGCCGAGCGGCGCTTTGCCGAGCCGATCGGCTATATCGACGACGTGATGATGACGGCGCGGGATCTGGCGGTCGAGATCGCCCATGGTCTCGAGGCGATGGGGCTGGGCGCGCAGAGCTTTCATCTCATGCTGTTTCGCGTCGACCACAAGGTGATGACGCTGTCGGTCAATGCCGCCCGCGCCACCCGCGATGCCGCCCATATCGCGCAACTGTTCGTCCATCGCTCCGAACGGCTCGAAGGCGAATATGACGCCGGCTTCGGCATCGACAGCATCCGGCTGGTCGCCACCTCGCTTTCCGATCTCGACAGCGTGCAGATCGGCGCCTTCGACATCCGCGACGGCGCCCGCGACATCGAGCGGCTCTACGACCGGATCAGCAGCCGGCTTGGCCCCGAGGCACTGCTGCGCAGCAAGCTGGTCAACACCCATATTCCCGAGCAGGCGATCCGGCTGGAGCCGGTGGTGGCGCGTACCGAGGACGATCCAGCCGCCATCGCCGCGCCCATGCCCGACCGGCCGCTGCGGCTCCTGCCCGGACCCGAGCCCATCGACGTCATTGCCGAGGTGCCGGATGGTCCGCCCAAGCGCATGGTGTGGCGCCGGGTGTCCTATCGGGTGTTCAAGGCGTCGGGGCCGGAGCGAATCGAAGCCGAATGGTGGCGCTCCGGGCAGCGGCTGGCGGCGTTGGAGCCGCCGCAATCGCGTGAAAAGAAAGCCGACCCCCGTGATGATCCCAAGAAAGCGCGCCGCAAGGCCGAGGAGACGCCGCATGTCTCGGCGCTGGCACCCTTCGATCCCATGGCGGTGACGCGCGACTATTACGTGATCGAAGACGATGGCGGGCGCCGCTTCTGGGTGTTCCGCATCGGGCTGTATGGCGGCGATGCCAAGCCGCGCTGGTTCCTCCACGGGTTCTTTTCATGAGCCCCTATGCCGAACTGATGGTCACCAGCAACTTCTCGTTCCTCAGGGCTGGCTCGCATCCTGAGGAACTGGTCGCGGCTGCCATGGCGCTCGGCCTCAACGGCATCGGCATTGCCGATCGCAACAGTTTTGCCGGGGTGGTGCGCGGCTACGTCGCCCATCGCGACCTCAGGGAACAGGCGCCGGGTTTCCGCTACGTGGTCGGGGTCCGGCTGGTGTTTGCCGACCGCACGCCCGACATCGTCGCCTATCCCTCCGACCGCGAAGCCTATGGCCGGCTCTGCCGCCTCATCAGCCGCGGCAATCTCAGGCCGGAGAGCGAAAAAGGCAATTGCCGGCTGTATTTTGCCGATCTGGCAGACTTCGCCGACGGCCAGCTGTTTGTCCTCGATGCTGATGAGGGGGACTGGCCGCGATCGGAGAGGGTTCTAGAGGAACTGGCGGCCCTCGCCCCCGGCCGGGTCTGGCTCGCCGCCGCCTGCCGCTACAAGGGCAGCGACCGGGCCCGGCTGAACCGGCTGTCGGCCATGGCTGCTGACGCTGGGGTGCCGCTGATTGCGGTCAATGACGTGCTCTACCACGAGCCCAACCGAAAGATCGTGCAGGACGTGGTGACCTGCATCCGCGAACACTTGCGCCTCGATACCGCCGGCCGCCGGCTCGAGCAGAATGCCGAACGCCATCTCAAGCCACCGCGAGAGATGGCGCGGCTGTTCGCCGAGCATCCCGGGGCGCTGGCTGAGACTCAGGCTCTGCTGGCCCGCATCGGCTTCTCGCTCGACCAGCTGCGTTACAACTACCCCACCGAAACCATCGGCAATGGCGAGACGGCGCAGGAAACGCTGGAGCGGCTGACTTGGGCGGGCGCGGAGCGCCGCTATCCGGAGGGCGTCCCCGACAGCATCAAGCGGTCGCTCTGGAACGAGCTCTGCCTCATCGCCTACAAGCGCTACGCCTCGTATTTCCTAACCGTCGAGGACATTGTCCGCCACGCCCGCGAGGACCTCAAGATCCTCTGCCAGGGGCGCGGCTCAGCCGCCAATTCCTCGGTCTGCTACTGCCTCGGCATCACCGCGGTCGATCCCACCAAGGTCAGCCTGGTGTTCGGCCGTTTCATTTCCACCGAGCGCGACGAGCCGCCCGATATCGACGTCGATTTCGAGCACGAGCGGCGCGAGGAGGTGATGCAGTATGTCTACAACAAATATGGCGGCACCCGCACGGGACTGACCGCCACCGTCATTTCCTACCGCTCCAAGAGCGCCATCCGCGAGACCGCCAAGGTCTTCGGAATTTCCGATGACGTGATCGATGCGCTCAACCGGCTGCACTGGGGCTGGGGCAGCGCGGCCGATCTCAAGGGCATCAGCATGCTCGGGCTCGATCCGGACGATCCCACGCTCACCCAGCTGTTCGAGATCGTGCCGGTGCTGAAATCCTTCCCGCGCCATCTCAGCCAGCATGTCGGCGGCTTCGTCATCACCCGCGACTCGCTCGAGAGCCTGGTGCCAATCGGCAAGACGGCAATGGAAAGCAGGACCATCATCGAGTGGGACAAGGACGACATCGATGCCCTGGGCATCCTCAAGGTCGATATCCTGGCGCTGGGCATGCTCAGCTGCCTCCGTCGTTCCTTCGAGCTGTTGCACCAGCATTATGGCCGCGACCTGACCCTCGCCGACCTGATGGCCGAGGAGACGCAGCCGGAGGTCAGGGCGCCGGTCTACCGGATGACGCATCGGGCCGACACCATCGGGGTATTCCAGATCGAAAGCCGGGCACAGATGTCGATGTTGCCGCGGCTGAAGCCGGCCGAGTTCTACGATCTGGTCATCGAGGTGGCCATTGTGCGGCCCGGTCCGATCCAGGGCGGCATGGTGCATCCCTATCTCAAGCGCCGACAGAATCAGGAAAAGGTGACCTTCCCCAAGCCCGAACTCGAAGCGGTGCTGGGGCGCACGCTGGGCGTGCCGCTGTTCCAGGAACAGGCGATGCAGATCGCCATTGTCGGGGCGGGCTTTTCGGCCGGCAAGGCCGACCAGCTACGGCGGGCCATGGCGGCGTGGCGGCGCAATGGCCGGCTGGCGCAGTTCGGTGAGGAGTTCATCGGGGGCATGATCGCCAATGGCTATCCCGAGGATTTCGCCAAGCGCTGCTTCGCGCAGATCCAGGGCTTCGGCGAGTATGGCTTTCCCGAAAGCCATGCGGCGAGCTTCGCGCTCCTTGTCTATGCCTCGTGCTGGTTCAAGTGCCACTACCCCGACATCTTCGCCTGCGCGCTGCTCAACAGCCAGCCGATGGGGTTCTATTCGCCTGCCCAGATCGTCCGCGACGCCATCGAGCACGGGGTCGAGGTCCGTTCGCCGGACGTCAATCTCTCCGACCTGACCCATGTGCTCGAGCCCGGTTTTCCGGCGCGCGAACGCATCGCGCGGCAACATGCGGAGATGGCCGGCGACATCTTGTCGAATCGCGCCATCCGGCTCGGCCTCAAGCAGGTGATCGGGCTCAAGCAGGAGCATGCCAATATCATCCTCGCCCGGCGCGGCGAGGGCTATCGCTCGATCCGCGACCTCTGGGTCAGGACCGGCACGCCGATCCCGACGCTCGAAAAGCTCGCCGAAGCCGACGCCTTTGGCTCAATGGGCATCAGCCGACGCGAGGCACTGTGGATCGTCAGGGGGCTCAATGGCGTTGCCGGCGCCGAGCAATTGCCCTTGTTCCAGAGCGCGCAAAGCGTGTCGCGGCCGGACGATGGCACGGTCGACCTGCCGCAGATGGCGCCGGGCGAATCGGTGGTGCACGACTATCGGACGCTGTCGCTGTCGCTGAAGGGCCATCCGGTCAGTTTCCTCAGGTCCGAGCTCGAGCGGCGGCGGATCCTGCGGTGTGCCGACCTCATCGATCAGCGTGACGGCGCCATCGTCGAGGCGGCCGGGCTGGTGCTGGTGCGCCAGCAGCCGGGCACGGCGAGCGGGGTAATCTTCATGACGCTGGAGGATGAAACCGGTATCGCCAACATCATCGTGTGGCCCAGCACCTTCCAGAAGAACCGCAAGGTGGTGCTCGGGGCGCGCCTGATCTCGATCCGGGGCCAGTTGCAGCGCGAGGGGCTGGTCACCCATATCGTTTCGCGCAGCTTTACCGATCTCACCCCGCAACTGATCGAGATCGCCCAGGGTCACGATATCGGCAATGCCGTGCTCGCCCGTGGCGACGAGGGGCGCAGCGGCCCACAGCCGGGACGCGACGAAGGCGCGCGGCGACAGCGGGAAATGCTGGAACGCCAGGCACAGGCGGCGTTGCCGCGCGGGCGCAACTTTCATTGACCGAAGGTTACTTCACCAACGCCAGTTCCAGAACCCGCAGCACAGTCGCCAGTTCATGGCCGCGCTTGAGCACCCGGCCTTCCTGGCTCAGCACCATGTACTGGCCCTGGCGGTTGCGCAGCTTGGGGTTCTTCTCGATGACGTAGAGCGGTCGTTCGGATGATCGCTTGTAGATCGAGAACAGGGCCCGGTCGCGCAGGAAGTCCATGGCATAGTCGCGCCATTCACCTTCGGCGACCTTGCGGCCATAGAGATTGAGGATCGTGTTGAGTTCGCGCCGGTCGAAACTCACCATGGCGCTCTGGCGCTGCGCTTGACCCGGTGCGGTATTGCTGAAGGCGATCAGCACTCCCGGGCCATCCCGCTGTGGCTCATCCGCCATCGGCTTCCCCGTCATCAGGACGTCATGATTGCGTCAAACCGGAAGAATGGCAAGCGGGGGGAAAATACCCCATTTCGGTCACAAATCCTCCCTCAAGGCGCCAGATTGGGTCGGCAATGTCTCACCATTGCCTCCAGTGGCCGGCAATCGGGCTGACCGAGCCCCCAAACCACGACGCTCGGTTGCCGGCCGCCCCTACATGCACAACGTCATTCGACCCCCGCCCCGCAGGCGGGGGTTCTTGTTTTCATGTCACTTCCGGATGTTGATCGCTTACTGCACGTAGCTCGCGGCGCCCAGGATAGGGCCGGGCATGCCGTTGCGCTCTTCCTGGATCAGCACGGCAATGCCGTTGGCCGGTGCATTCAGCAACTCGCCGATGGGCATGCGCATCTGTGCCCCGGTGGTCGACTCCCACATGCCCAGCACCTGGCGGTCGGTAACGATCTGCGTATAGGCAACGGTCTTGCCCTTGTTCTCGCCGCGCTCGATCTCGACGTCCGCGCGATCGATGAAGGTGACCAGCCACATCACCGCTTCGCGGTTGCCTGCCTCCGGCGGCACGGAGATTTCCAGCATGCCGTCATCGCCGACATTGAGATCGATGGGCACCGGCAGCGCGGCGGTTGCAAGTGCTGCGTCCACCTCGCCCTCGCGAGAGGCGACGACACTGCCGCGGCCATTCACCACCAGCTGCGGGGTAAAGATCCGCGATGACCCGAAGCCCTCGGCATAGTCGCGCTGGCGGTCGGAATTGGCCTTGGCGCCAAAGGTGTCAGGCCAGCCGATATAGTCCCAGTAGTCGACATGATAGGCGAGCGCGACCACGTCGGAGCGCTTCGACAGCTTTTCGAGCAGCGCGTCCGCGGCCGGGCATGACGAACAGCCCTGGCTGGTGAACAGTTCCAGCACGGCCTTGGGGCCCTTGCGCAGCTCTGCGGCCGGGGCGGCCGACACACCAAGCGCGCCAAGCGCAAATGCGAAAATCAACGTACGAATGAGCATGGCACCTTGTAGGTGCGCATCGCGGAGGCGGCGAGTCAATTCGCCGCGACTTTTCGCGATCTCCGCGTGATGGAACGGGGCCGGCGGTCGGGCCCCGTCACGTGGTGGCTCAGGCGGCCACCAGATTGCGCAGCACGTAGTGGAGGATGCCCCCGTGCTGGTAATATTCGAGCTCGTTGATCGTATCGATGCGGCAGCGGGTCTCCACCATCTGCACGCGGCCGTCGGAGTGGACGATCTTCACCGTCACGGTGGCGCGCGGCGACAGCGACGTCAGGCCCTCGATGGACACCGTCTCGGTGCCATCGAGACCCAGCGTCTGCCAGCTCTGGCCCTCGGCGAACTGCAACGGCAGCACACCCATGCCGATCAGGTTCGAGCGGTGGATGCGCTCGAAGCTCTGGGCGATCACGGCGCGGACGCCCAACAGGCGCGTGCCCTTGGCCGCCCAGTCGCGCGACGAACCGGTGCCGTATTCCTTGCCGGCGAAGATCACCAGCGGGGTCTCCGACTTCTCGAAAGCCATGGCGGCGTCATACATCGCCATGGTGTCGCCGTTCGGCCCCTTGGTGAAGCCGCCTTCGACGCCGGGGACCATCTGGTTCTTGATGCGAATGTTGGCGAAGGTGCCACGCATCATCACTTCGTGGTTGCCGCGACGGGCGCCGTAGGAGTTAAAGTCCTTCGGCGCCACCTGGCGCTCGACCAGATACTTGCCGGCCGGGGTACCGGGCTTGAACGAGCCGGCGGGCGAGATGTGGTCGGTGGTGATCGAGTCGAGGAACAGCGACAGGACGCGGGCCTCGACAATGTCGGTGACCGGCGGCGGGTCCATGGTCAGGCCCTCGAAGTAGGGCGGGTTCTGCACATAGGTCGACGACGAATTCCACCGATAGGTCTCGCCGCCATCGACGGCGATGCCCTGCCACTTCTCGTCGCCCTTGAACACGTCGGAATAGCGGCCGAGGAACATCTGCGGGGTGATGACAGTGCGCACCACCTCGGCGATCTCGTGGTTTGAGGGCCAGATGTCGCGAAGATAGACCGGCTGGCCGTCCGACCCGATGCCGAGCGGCTCGGTTGCGAGGTTCTTGTGCATGGTGCCGGCGATGGCATAGGCGACCACCAGCGGCGGCGAGGCCAGGTAGTTGGCCCGAACATCGGGGTTCACGCGGCCTTCAAAGTTGCGGTTGCCCGACAGCACCGAGGCGACGACGAGGTCATTGGAGTTGATGCATTCGCTGATGGCTTCCGGCAGCGGGCCGGAATTGCCGATACAGGTGGTGCAGCCATAACCGACCAGGTTGAAGCCCATGGCGTCCAGATCGGCGGTCAGTCCCGCAGCATTCAGGTAGTCGGTCACCACCTGCGAGCCCGGCGCCAGCGAGGTCTTCACCCAGGGCTGCGACTTCAGGCCCTTGGCCCGCGCCTTGCGCGCCACAAGGCCCGCGGCGATCAAGACGTTGGGGTTCGAGGTGTTGGTGCACGAGGTGATCGCAGCGATCACCACATGGCCGTCCTTCAGCCCGTAGTCCGACCCCTTCACCGGGAAGGCGGCCTCTTCGGGAATGTCGTCGACGCCGGTGGCGCCTTCATCGACAAAGCGGCTCTCGCCCTTGGTCTCGGGAAGCGCGGTGCGTTCCTTGCGGCCACCAGCCAGATCCTTCATCGCCTCGGCAAACTTGGGCGCCGCATCGACCAGCGCCACGCGGTCCTGCGGGCGCTTGGGGCCGGAAAGCGACGGCACGACCGTCGACAGGTCCAGTTCCAGCGTGTCGGTGAACACCGGATCGGCGGATTCGGTGGTGCGATACATGCCTTGGGCGGCCGAGTAGGCCTTCACCAGCGCCACACGGTCCGCGTCGCGACCCGAGGTCTGAAGATAGGTCAGCGTGTCTTCGTCTACGGGGAAGAAGCCGCAGGTCGCGCCATATTCGGGCGCCATGTTGGCGATGGTCGCCTGGTCCTCGAGGCTCAGATAATCGAGGCCCGGCCCATAGAATTCGACGAACTTGCCGACCACGCCCTTCTTGCGCAGCATCTCGGTGACGGTCAGCACCAGGTCGGTGGCGGTGATGCCCTCGTTGATCTTGCCAACCAGCTTGAAGCCGACGACTTCGGGGATCAGCATGGTGATCGGCTGGCCGAGCATGGCGGCTTCAGCTTCGATGCCGCCGACGCCCCAGCCGAGCACGGCAAGACCGTTGACCATCGTGGTGTGGCTGTCGGTGCCGACCAGAGTATCGGGATAGGCGTAGATCTCGCCGGTGACCTCGTCCTTGCGGGTCCAGACGGTCTGGGCCAGGTATTCGAGGTTCACCTGGTGGCAGATGCCGGTGCCGGGCGGCACGACGCGGAAGTTGTCGAAGGCCTTCTGCCCCCAGCGCAAGAACTCGTAGCGTTCGCCGTTGCGCTGGTATTCAAGCTCGACATTCTGCTCGAAGCTGAAGGGCGTGCCATAGCTGTCCACCATCACCGAGTGGTCGATCACCAGATCGACGGGCACCAGCGGGTTGATCTTCTGCGGGTCAGCGCCGAGCTTGGCGGTGGCGTCGCGCATGGCGGCGAGGTCGACCACGGCGGGCACGCCGGTGAAGTCCTGCATCAGCACGCGCGCCGGCCGGTAGGAAATCTCGTGTTCGGACGTGCGGGTGGTCAGCCAGCCGACGACAGCCTCGATATCCTGTCGGGTGACGGTCACGCCGTCCTCGAAACGCAGGAGATTTTCCAGCACCACCTTCATGGAGTGTGGGAGCTGGGATACGCCCGGCAGGCCGTTCTTCTCCGCCAACGGGATGGAGAAGTAGCTATACGTCTTGTCGCCGACCTGGAGTGTGGTCCTGGACTTGAAGCTATCGAGGGACTTGGAGGTCACGGTGCCGCCTTTGCGCGTTCGGGTTGCAAGGCGCCGCCTCGATCTTCCGAGACGAGAAAGTCCCGGAGAACCGCGGGGCACAGCCGATTGGCTGGAAGGATTCCAATCTAGCGAGGCTTATAGAGAATGAACTTCGCGCTTGCCAGTGCGGACTTTGGTTGAATACGCATCAGCCATGCTCGCCAATCCAGACGCCACAGATGCTGCCGTGATCGATGTTCGTGGCCTCGCTATCCGGCGCGGCGAGCGGCAATTGTTCGCCAATCTGTCATTGCGGGTTGTGGCCGGCCAGGTGGCGCTGCTCACCGGCCCCAACGGAACCGGCAAGACGACACTGCTGCTGGCGCTTGCCGGCATCGTTCGCCCCGAAACGGGCGATATCGCCTTTCCCGCGCATCGCGGCGAGGAGGGAACGAAGCCGGCCATGCACCTGCTGGGCTATCAGCAGGGCATCAAGCCGCGACTCACCGTCCTCGAGAACCTCAATTTCTGGCGGCAGGTGAACGGTGCCGGCGGGCTCGTGCCGGACGCCGCACTGACCGAAACCGGCATTGCGCGCCTTGCCGCGCTCGAAGCCGGCTATCTCAGCTCGGGGCAGTTGCGCCGGCTGGCGCTGGCGCGGCTGCTGGTGACGCCCCGACCGATCTGGCTGCTCGATGAGCCGAGCGCCACGCTCGACACCGCCGGGGAGGCGCTGCTGGTCCGGCTGATCGAGGCGCACCGGCAGGGCGGCGGTGTCGCCATCATCGCCACACACCAGCACCTCGCCCTCACCGAAGGCACCGGCATTGTCCGGCTGGCACTCGGGGGCGCTGTATGACCGCTTTCCTCGCCATCATCGCGCGCGACCTCCGCCTCTCGTTTCGCGCCGGCGGCGAGGCGCTGACGCTGGTGCTGTTCTTCATCATGGTCGGGGTGATCGTCCCCTTCGCCATCGGCCCCGACCGGCCGCAACTGATGCGGCTCGCGCCAGGGATCGTGTGGATCGCCGCCTTCCTCGCCATGCTGCTGGGGCTCGACCGGATGTTCCGCTCCGACGAAGATGACGGCTCGCTGCTGCTGCTTCGCCATGCCGCGCTGCCGCTCGAAGCTGTCGTTGCCGCGAAATTGATCGCCCACTGGCTGGTAACGGCGTTGCCGCTGATCGTCGCCACCCCGGTGCTCGCCATCATGCTGTCGATGGATTGGGGACAATGGTCGACCACCGTGTTCGGGCTGGTTCTCGGTACCCCGGCGCTGACCGCCTTCGGCACGCTCGGCGCCGCGGTTACCGTGGGTGTCAAGCGTGGCGGGCTGATCGCCCCGGTCTTGATCCTGCCGCTCTCCATTCCGGTGATGATCTTCGGTGTCGGGATGGCCGATCCGCTGGCCGGCACCGGTGCAGCGCTGTTCATCAGTGCCATCAGCCTTGTCATGGTGACCCTCGCGCCATTCGCTGCCGCGCTTGCCTTGCGCGCTGGCGCGGAATAGATCGAAACCATGAGCGTCGACGCCCTCAAGAAGCCGAACTGGTTCAGCCGGATCGCCCACCCCGGGCAGTTCCTCATCTGGTCGCGCTACCTGCTGTGGCCGCTGGGCATTGCCAGCGTGCTCGCCTTTGCGGCCGGGCTGTGGCTGAGTTTCTTTGCCTCACCGGAAGACTACCAGATGGGCGACATGGTGCGCGTCATGTACGTGCACGTCCCCAATGCCTGGCTGAGCCAGTTGGTCTACGTGCTGATGGCCGGCTCGGCGCTGGGCACGCTGGTCTGGCGGCACCCGCTCGCCGATGTCGCCAACAAGGCGGCAGCGCCGCTCGGCGCGGTCTTCACCGCGCTCGCGCTCTACACCGGCGCGTTGTGGGGTCGGCCGACCTGGGGGACGTATTGGGAGTGGGACGGGCGGATGACCTCGACGCTGGTCCTGCTCCTCATCTATCTAGGCATCATCGCGCTGTGGCGCGCCTTCGACGACCAGTTGAAGGCCGGCCGCATCGTCGCGGTGGTCACCTTGGTCGGCGCCATCAACATTCCGGTGATCAAGTTCTCGGTCGACTGGTGGAACACCCTGCATCAGCCGGCGAGCGTGTTCACCGCGTCCGGGCCGCGCATGCCACCATCGATCCTTGCGCCATTGCTGGTGATGACCCTCGCCTTCACGCTGCTGTTCGGTCTGCTCTACGTGGTCCGCATCCGCAGCGAGATCCTCAGGCGCCGCGCCGAGTCGCTGGCCCGCCAGGCGGCCCTTGCGGGAGGCAGCGCATGAATCCTGACGAGGTGCACTTCACCTTCATCGCCTGGTCCTATGCCGGCGTTGCACTGGCCGTGGTCGGGCTCGTTGCGTATGTCGCCTGGGAGAGTTTCCGGGTGAAGGCGCGGCTTGCCGCGCTCGACAAGGCCGGCATTCGCCGTCGATCGTCCGGAGCTGGCTCTTGACCGCTTCCCGTTTCGGGCGCGTCGCGCTGCTGCTGTCGCCGCTGCTCGTGCTCGCCGCGCTGGTCGCTGTGTTCGCCATGAACATCGACCGTGACCCCAGCCTTGTGCGCTCGGTGCTGATCGACAAGCCGGCGCCGGAACTGGCACTGTCTCCGGTCACCGGGCTCAACCTTCCTGGCCTCGACAGCAGCCTGCTCGAGGGGCAGGTCAGCCTCGTCAACGTCTTTGCCAGCTGGTGCGTGCCGTGCCGTGCCGAGCATCCCTTCCTGATGCAGCTTGCCGCCGAGGCCGAGGTGCAGATGCTGGGCATCAACCAGAAGGATGCGCCCGAGAATGCGGCGAAGTTCCTCGCCGAACTCGGCAATCCCTATGATGCGGTCGGCGGCGACGACAATGGCCGCGTCTCGATCGACTGGGGCGTTTATGGCGTGCCCGAGAGCTTTGTGGTGAATGCCGAGGGCGTCATCACCTACAAGCATGTCGGCCCGATCAGCGCCGAGTCCTATCCCGAAGTGCTGGCCGCCATCGAAAAGGCCCGCGCCGGCTGACGGAACCTCGCCGCGTCTCGCCGGTTCTCCCTCCAGCGCCCGGATCGGGCCCAAAGGAGGTAGCGATGCAATACGACATGATGCGCAATGTGCGTGAAGGCATGAAGGTGCTCGATTCCAGCCGCAAGGAGATCGGCAAAGTCGAGTTCGTGCAGTTCGGCAATGACGATCCGTCGACCCCGGAGATCGAAGCCGACACTCTCGACGGCATGGAGGATGGCCGCGAGCCCGGGTTGATGGATGTGGTCGCCGATGCCTTCCGCACCGACGAACTGGATCCTGAAATCCAGGAGCGGCTGCTGATGCAGGGCTTCGTGCGCATCGACGCCGATGGGCTGTTCGCGGCCGATCGCTACGTGCTGCCCGAGCAGATCAGCGGCGTTTCCGGCGATGAACTCCTGCTCAACGTCTCGAAAGACGAGCTGCTGAAGCGGCACTGATGTCGGCTGGTGCGGGATTGGCAAACTGCCGGTCCCGCTCCACCGTCAGTCAAGGCAGCGGATCCAGGGGTGGGATCGTCTCGCTCGGCGCTTTCGGGTCCAGCGCATAACGCGTCAGGATCGGCAGCTGCAGCATCGAGAACACCACGGTGATGGGCATGATGCCCCAGACCTTGAAGGCCACCCAGAAATCGGTGTCGAACATCCGCCACACCACCTCGTTGCTGATGGCGAGGAAGACGAAGAACAGGCCCCAGTTGATGGTCAGCTTCCGCCAGCCTTCAGGCTTCAGCTTGTAGACCTCCCCGAACACGTAGCGCAGCAGCGACTGGCCGAAGGCGAGGCCGCCCAGCAGCGTGATCGCGAATAGCGAATTGACGATGGTGGGCTTCATCTTGATGAAGGTATCGTCCTGGAGCAGCAGCGTCAGCGTGCCGAACACCAGCACCACCGCGCCGGTGACGAGCGGCATCACCGCGATCTTTTTCAGCAACAGCCAGCTCAGCCCCAGCGACAGCACCATGGCGCCCATGAACCAGGCGGTGGCGGCGAAGATGTCCAGCCTGGCATTGACGAAAAAGAACACCAGGAGCGGGCCGAGCTCCAGCGCCAGCTTGATCAGTTGCGGCTTCAGCTCGTCCCAGTTGATCTCTGCCGTTTTGCTGTCGTCGCTCATTTGGTGTTCCCAACAATGGCCGATGCGAAATCCGCGGCGGCAAAGGGTTCGAGATTGTCGACGCCTTCGCCGACGCCGATGAAATGCACGGGCAGGCCGAACTTCCTGGCAATGGCCACCAGAATGCCGCCGCGCGCCGTGCCATCCAGCTTGGTCATGACCAGTCCTGTCACGCCGGCGCGTTTGCCGAAGATCTCGACCTGGCTGAGGGCATTCTGCCCGGTTGTTGCGTCGAGCGTCAGCAAGGTTGCGTGAGGGGCGGTGGGGTCCACCTTCTTGATGACCCGGATGATCTTTTCGAGCTCGCTCATAAGCTCGTCGCGGTTCTGCAGCCGGCCAGCGGTATCGATGAGCAGCACGTCGGTGCCCTCGGCCCTGGCACGCTCCACCGCCTCATAGGCGAGGCCCGAGGCGTCCGAGCCGGCCGGCTTCTTGATCACCGGTGCGCCGGTGCGGTCGCCCCAGACCTGCAATTGCTCGATGGCGGCGGCGCGGAAGGTATCGCCGGCCGCCAGCATCACGGTCTTGCCCTGGCTCGCGTAAAGGCTGGCCAGCTTGCCGATGGTGGTGGTCTTGCCGGTGCCGTTGACCCCGACCATCAGGATGACGAACGGTCGGGCGCTGGTGTCGACAACCAGCGGCTTGGCCACCGGTTCGAGCGCAGCGGCGACCTCGGCAGCGAGTACAGCGCGCACCTCGTCGTCGCCAATATCCTTGTCGAAGCGGTCGCGTCGCAGCACGTCGGTGACATGGGTGGCCATGTCCACGCCGAAATCGGCCTGGATCAGGATGTCCTCGAGCTCGTCGAGCATCGCGGCATCGAGCTTGCGTTTGGTGAAGACGGCTGCAATCGAGCCGGTCAGCTGATCCGAAGAACGCTTCAGGCCCGAGGCCAGCCGCTGCAGCCAGTTCTGCTTCTTGGCCGGCTGCGGTGCCGGCTCAGGGGGAGCGGCAGGCTCTGGCGCCGCCACAGGCACAGGCGGCGCGGGATGGGTGCGCTCCTCGATCTCCTCCACATACTCAACCGTCGTCTCCGGCGGGCCGGGCGGCGGCAGGTCGTCGTCGAGCGAGGGCGGATCAACCGGCGGCGGCGCGGGGGTTGGCGACACTGGCGCGGGCGCCGGCGTGCCTTCGGGGTGCACCGCCTCGGGTGGCGCGGCCTGCTCCGCCGGGCCACCGCCAAACAGGCGACGGAAAAAGCTCTTCTTTTCGGCCATCAGGCAGCCGTCCTCATGGGTTCGCCGACGAGGCCGGCCTGGTTGCTGCCGGTGATCTTCACCGACACGAGTTCGCCGCGGGCATGTCCCGGCATGGCGACGGGCAGGAACTGCTCCTGCCGTCCGATGCCGCCTTGCTCGACCAGCACGGTTTCGATGGCGCCAAGCCGCGTGGCGACGAGCTTTCGATACTGCTGCTCGCCCAGTGCCCTGAGCCGCGCAGCGCGGTGCCTGGTGACGGCACGATCCACCTGCGGCATACGCGCGGCGGGCGTGCCTGGGCGCGGGGAGTAGGAAAAGACGTGCAGATAGGTCAGCCCGGCCTCTTCGACGAAGGCGAGGGTGTTGTCGAACATCTCGTCGGTCTCGGTGGGAAAGCCCGCGATGATATCGGCGCCGAAGACGATGTCGGGGCGTAGCGCGCGCAGCTTGCCGACCACGCCCAGCGCCTCGGCGCGTGTATGGCGGCGCTTCATGCGCTTCAAAATCATGTCGTCGCCCGATTGCAGCGAAAGATGCAGATGCGGCATCAGCCGGCGATCGCTCGCCATGGCGTCATAGAATGCCTCGTCCGCCTCGATGGAATCGATCGAGGAAATCCGCAGCCGCGGCAACTCGGGTACATGCCGAAGGATCTGCTGCACCAGCTTGCCGAGGGTGGGCATGCCCGGCAGGTCGGGACCGTAGGAGGTGATGTCCACCCCGGTCAGCACCACCTCGCGACAGCCATTGCCGACCAGCCTTCTGATCTGCTCGACCACCAGTCCCATCGGCACGGAGCGCGAGGGCCCGCGGCCGAACGGAATGATGCAGAAGGTGCAGCGATGGTCACAGCCGTTCTGCACCTGCACGAAGGCCCGGGTGTGGCCATCGAGGCCGTCGATCAGGTGTGCGGCGGTCTCGCGCACGCTCATGATGTCGTTGACCTGCACCTTGTCGTTCAGCGCAATGCCGAACAGCATCGGCCGGTAACTTTCGGCCCTGAGCTTGTCGTTGTTGCCGATCACCAGGTCGACCTCGGCCATGTCGCCGAAGGTACGTGCCTCGGTCTGCGCCGCGCAGCCGGTGACGATGATCCGAGCGGCGGGCCTGTCGCGGCGGGCCCGGCGGATCGCCTGCTTCGCCTGCTTGACCGCCTCGGCGGTGACCGCGCAGGTGTTGACGATAATGGCATCGTCGAGCCCGGCCTTTTCGGCCTCGGCCTTCATCACCTCGGATTCATAGGCGTTGAGGCGGCAGCCGAATGTCAGCGTCTCGATCGCCATCAGGCGGTGGCCCGGCTGAGGGTCTGCCGGTCGTCCGCGCTCCAGGCGCCAGTCATCGGGTCGAAGCTGCCGGCGAACTCGCGCTCGGCCGGGCCGGTGAGCAGCACATGGTCGTCGGCACGCCATTCGATGACGAGATCGCCACCGGGAAGGGTCACCGTCGCCTTGCGGCCGGTGCGCCGGGTGCGCGCGGCATTGACCAGGGCGGCGCAGGCGGCGGTGCCGCAGGCGCGGGTCAGGCCGGCACCGCGTTCCCAGGTCCTGAGGATGATATGGTCGGGCGCCACCACCTGGGCAATCGAGATATTGGCGCGCTCGGGAAAGATCGGGTGGTTTTCGAGCAGCGGTCCGAAGCGGTCGAGCGCGTAGTTCCACACGTCGTCATTCACCCAGAATGTCGCGTGCGGGTTGCCCATCGAGGCAACCGATGGCGTGTGCAGCACCGGCGCGTCGATCGGCCCGATCTGCAGCTCGATCCCGGTGGTGTCGACAAACTCCTCGGCGAGCGGAATCTCTTCCCAGCCGAAGCGCGGCTTGCCCATGTCGACGGTGATCAGCCCGTCCTCATGCTCGTCACCGGTCAGGATCCCCGCCAGCGTCTCGAAGACGAAGTGCCGCGTTCCAGTCTCGGCGCTCAGCGCCTGCACCACGCAGCGCATGCCATTGCCGCAAGCCTGGGCCAGCGAGCCGTCGGAATTGATGATCTCGATATAGTTGGCCGTGCCCGGCGAACGCGGATCGTGGATCGCCATGATCTGGTCGAACCTCGTCGCCGGATCGGCGTTCAGGGCCACCGCCGCCGCCGGCGACACCTTGCCCGCGCGGCCGCGCATGTCGGCCACGATGATCTCGTTGCCGAGCCCGTTCATCTTGAGGAATGGGGCCGTCGAAGGGGCCTGGGACATCGCAATACCTGCGCCGGGCGTTCAGTTCGGCCCTATATGGCGGATGTGGGCGACAATTGCCAGTGCGCGGGGCGGTGAGCGCCATGGTGCCGCCAGAATCGCAAGACTTGGTCACGCGCCTTGCTTGAGGGAGTTTGCGATGTTTTACCGAGCCCGGTTTCACACCTCCAGTCCCCAGACGGAATGGGTGAGCGAAGGCTGACCGTGGCGCCGATTGCCTTGCGCCACCGCTGGGCGGTGGAGCTCCTCGCCCCGAAGCCGGGCGAGCGGGTGCTGGAGATCGGCTGCGGCCATGGGCTGGCCACCGGGCTGGCGCTGGTCAGCGGCGCCGAAGTGGTCGCCGTGGATCGCTCGACCAAGATGGTCGCCGCCTGCCGCAAGCGAAACGCTGCCTTCGAGCGCCTGACCGTCCTCGAAGGCAACTTCGAGACGTTGGCATTGCGCGGTTTCGACGCGGTATTCGCCATCAATGTCGATTTCGTCCGGCACCCCGATCAGGGCTGGGCGAAAGCGCTGGCCGTGGCGACGAGGCCCGGCGGCCGCATCGTTCTCGTCCTAGAAGCCCCGGTACTGCGCACCGCCGAACGCTTCGCCCTCGCCGCCGCAGCAAGTCTCGCCGGTGTGGGGTTCGAGCTCGATACGCTGTTGAGCGAGGGGATGGTGGCGGTCAGGTGCGTGCGGCAATGAATACCCGGCTTGCCCGGCGAGCAGCTACGGCTTGGGTAGCTTGCGCACGAGACTCTTCAGGCTGGTCTTGCGCTTCTGGAGGATGAAGGGTGCCGCGTCGCCTTTCGCCAGTCCAAGCACATCACCCTGTGCCCGCTCGATCGGGCCGATGAGGTAGAAGCCGGCCTTCTGACATTCCCAACTGCCGCCCGACTGGTTCGTTGCCAGGTTATAGGAGTTGGCAGGGTACTTGAAGCACATGTTGAAGACGCTGGGATTGTCGGTTCGCTCCAGTTTCCATTGCCCCTTAACGATCACCTTGTTGCCGGGGTACAGAAGATAGGTCTTTCCATTCGAGCCATTATACTCCACCTGGGTGCCGTGCACCCGGTCGTAGAACAACATCGTCATGTTGGCGATCTGCGCTTTCGTTTCGTCGTAGCCAATGATGTAGGGCTTGGCGGACGACGAGGAGAGAGCAACGGACCATAGAATCAGAAACGTCACTGATAACAGGACGCGCAAATGCATGATGAAACCCCGCCTGTATTTCGAAAAGCAATGACATGATTGTGCGTAGCGGGTAAGTGGTCTTGCAGCAGATTCTGCGACGCGCCGGGCGCATGTCGATCCCACCCCCCTTCCTTGACTCCACCCCCATCCTCCTCTATTTCCCGCGCCATCCATCAGGTTCACCCCTGACGGCCGACCGGGACCCGTAAAGGTATAAAGAGATCCCGGAGGCTCACACCCGACAGCGCGATGCGCCCTCGGGTGGGTTTGGCGTTTGCGCTGATGGATACGGCTCGCGGCCTTTCGGGGTGGCGATGCCGGCCTTGACGACCTATCTCCGGTTCCGGGTCAGCCTGCAGCGGAACCAAAGGACGAAAAATGTTCGAAAGCCTTAGCGACCGGCTTGGCAAGATCTTCGACGGGCTTCGTGGCCGCGGCGCGCTCAGCGAGAGCGACGTGGATGCGGCGCTGCGCGAAGTGCGCCGGGCGCTGCTCGAGGCCGACGTCTCGCTCGAAGTGGTCAAGGCGTTTGTCGAACAGGTGCGCGAGCGCGCTGTCGGCGCCGAGGTCACCCGCTCGGTGACGCCGGGCCAGCAGGTCATCAAGATCGTCCATGACGAGCTGGTCAAGGTGCTGGGCACCACCCAGGTGCCGATCGACTTCAATACCACCCCGCCGATGACCATGCTGATGGTCGGCCTCCAGGGTGCCGGCAAGACCACGCATGCCGGCAAGATCGCCAAGCGGATGAAGGAGCGGCAGGGCAAGAAGGTCCTGCTCGCCTCGCTCGACGATCGCCGCCCGGCCGCCAAGGAACAGTTGCGCGTCCTCGGCGAGCAGATCGGCGTCGATACGCTCCCGATCCAGCTCAATGAAAAGCCCGTCGACATCGCCCGTCGCGCGCAGCGCGAGGCGAAGCTCGGTGGCTATGACGTCGTCATTCTCGACACTGCCGGCCGCACGCATGTCGACGAAGAGCTGATGGCAGAGACGGCAGCGGTGAAGGCCGCCACCGATCCCCACGAAATCCTGCTCGTCGCCGATGCGCTCACCGGCCAGGACGCGGTCAATCTCGCCCGCTCGTTCGACCAGACCGTCGACATCACCGGCATCGTCCTGACCCGCGTCGACGGCGATGGCCGTGGCGGCGCGGCGCTCTCGATGCGAGCCGCCACCGGCAAGCCGATCAAGCTGATCGGTACCGGCGAAAAGATGGATGCGCTCGAGGATTTCCATCCCGGCCGCATCGCCGACCGTATTCTCGGCATGGGCGATATCGTCAGCCTTGTTGAAAAGGCGGCGCAGAACGTTACGGCCGAAGACGCGGCCAAGATGGCGAAGAAGCTCAAGAAGGGCGTCTTCGACCTCGAGGATCTGCGCAGCCAGCTCTTGCAGATGAAGAAGATGGGCGGCATGGGCGCCCTGATGGGCATGATGCCCGGCATGGGCCAGATGAAAAAGGCCATGGCCGGCGCCAATGTCGACGAAAAGGTGTTCGACCGGCAGGTCGCGATCATCAACTCGATGACCAAGGCCGAGCGCGCCAATCCGGACCTGCTCAATGCCAAGCGGCGCATCCGCATCGCCAAGGGCTCGGGCACCAAGGTCGAGGACGTCAACAAGCTGATGAAGCAGCACCGCCAGATGGCGGACATGATGAAGAAGGTGTCCAAGGGCGGCATGGGTGCCATCGGCAACATGCTGGGTGGCAAGATGGGCGGCCGTATCCCCGGCATGGGCGACATGAGCCCCGAGAACATGGACCCGGCCGAACTCGAGCGCATGGCGCGCCAGCTTGGCATCGATCCCAATTCCATTCCGCGCGAAGGGGCTGCGGCCCCCAAGGCGCTGACCGAAAAGCTGCCGACCGATGTCGGCCAGCTGCTCAAATCCAGCCCGGGCATGCCCGGGCTTGGCGGCTCCCGCTTCCCCAGCCTTCCGGGGCTGGGTGGCGGGTTCGTGCCGAAAAAGAAGTAACCAGACCAACCCTCAGACGATCAACTCAAGGACTGACCAATGAGCCTCAAACTCCGCCTCGCCCGTGCCGGCACCAAGAAGCGCCCCTATTACCATGTCGTGGTTGCCGATGCCCGCTCGCCGCGCGATGGCCGCTTCATCGAGAAGGTGGGCACCTATGATCCCAAGCTCGCCGACAAGGAAAAGCGCGTGACCCTCGTCACCGACCGCGTCAGCTACTGGCTGGGCGTCGGCGCCACCCCGACCGATCGCGTTGCCCGCTTTGTCGATGCCGCCGGCCTCAAGACCCGCGCGCCGCGCAACAACCCCGAAAAGGGTGTGCCGGGCAAGAAGGCGACCGAGCGCGCCGAGGCCAAGGCCAAGGCCCAGGCCGATGCGGCTGCCGCTGCCGCTGCTCCGGCTGAAGAAGCCGCTGCGTCCGAGTAAGTCGTGCCGTCCGGCGGCACTCAGAACGGCAAGCTCCTCATGGGCCGCATCGGTGCGGCCCATGGCATCAGGGGCGAGGTCCGCATCCAGTCCTTCACCGAGGACCCGATGGCGCTCGCCTCATATGGCCCGCTTTCGACCAACAAGCCGGGCCTCACCGTCGAAATCCTCGCGGCGCGCACCACCACCAATGTGCTGGTGGCGCGGCTGAAGGGCGTCACCGACCGCAATGCTGCCGAGCGGCTCAACGGGGTCGAGCTCTATGTCGATCGGGCGCTGCTGCCCCCGACCGAGGACGAGGACGATTTCTACCATGCCGACCTGATCGGGCTCACCGCCCGGCTCAGCGACGGCACCGAGATCGGCAAGGTCGCAGCGGTGCCGAACTATGGCGCCGGCGACCTCATCGAAGTGCGCGACCCGCGCGGCGGCGACACCTACCTCTATCCGTTCACGCGCGCGGTGGTGCCAGAGGTCAATATCGCCGGCGGCTTCCTTGTCATCGTCCCGCCGATCGAGGCCGAAATCGGCGAAGAGGAGCCGGATTGAGCTTTTCGGCGGACGTCGTCACGCTGTTCCCCGAACTGTTTCCCGGCCCGCTCGGCGCCTCGATCCTCGGCCGCGGGCTGGCAGATAGTCTGTGGTCGCTGAAAGCCACCCAACTCCGGGATTTCGCCACCGACCGGCATCGCACCGTCGACGACACCCCATCGGGTGGCGGCGCCGGCATGGTGCTGAAGCCCGATATTCTTGCCCGCGCCATCGATCAGGTCTCCCCTGAGGGCGATCCGCGGCCGCGGCTGCTGATGAGCCCACGCGGGCGACCGCTCGATCAGGCGCGGGTGCGCCAGCTTGCGGCCGGTCCCGGCGTGGTCATCGTCTGCGGCCGCTTCGAGGGTGTCGACCAGCGCATCATCGAGGCGCGCGGCCTCGAGGAGGTGTCGATCGGCGACTACGTGCTCGCCGGCGGCGAAGTGGCGGCCATGGTGGTGCTGGAAGCGATCGTGCGGCTCTTGCCGGGCGTCCTCGGCGCGGCCGAAAGCCAGGTCGAAGAGAGTTTCGAATCGGGCCTGCTCGAATATCCGCAATATACGCGCCCGCAGCTGTTTGAAGGTCGCGAGATCCCAGCCGTGCTGACCTCTGGCGATCACGGCAAGGTCGCTGCCTGGCGCCGTGCCGAGGCGGAGAAATTGACGCGGGAGCGGCGGCCAGACCTTGTAGAAGCGTCGAAGCCGCGTGGGTGAGACGCGGGGTGTCCGAACCGCTCGGAGCCCCTAGACTCTTGGGCATTCTTGCTCTATAGCCGCGCACGCTCGTGCCAACGTGCCGGGCCAATAGCGCAAAACAATCCGTGCAAAACCAAGACCGGGCGGTCGGCCCTCAAAGCCGGCGAAACGCTCCTTTGAAAAGATCAAAGAACGGAAACTCTGATGTCGAACATCATCGAAGAACTGAACAAGGAGCAGCACGAGAAGCTGCTCGCCAAGTCGAACCATCCGGAATTCACCCATGGCGATACCGTCAAGGTGTGGGTGAAGATCCGCGAAGGCGACAAGGAACGCCTGCAGGCCTATGAGGGCGTGGTCATCGCCCGCTCCGGCTCGGGCATCATGGAAAGCTTCACGGTCCGCAAGATTTCGTACGGCGAAGGCGTCGAGCGCGTGTTCCCCGTGCTGTCGCCCAATGTCGACAAGATCGAAGTGATCAAGCGCGGCAAGGTGCGTCGCGCCAAGCTCTATTACCTGCGCGATCGTCGCGGCAAGTCGGCCCGTATCTTCGAGAACACCGGCGCCCGCACCAAGAAGATCGAGGCCACCGAGCGCGAGGCCGCCGTGTCGGCCAAGAACGCGCGCGAAGCCGAGCGCATTGCGGCTGCCGAGGCGCTGGCCGCCGAGGTCGCCGAGAAGGAAGCCGCGGCTGCCGCTGAGGCTGCTGCTGCCGCCGCTGCGGCTCCGGCTGAAGAGTCCAAGAGCGAATAAGCTCATCGGCATCTTGCCATCGATTTCGAAAGCCCGGCCATTGCGCCGGGCTTTTCTCGTTTCGGGTGACCCAAGGGCGCCGAATCTGCGATAGTCGCAACGCGACTGGAGTCCGGCACGTTCCAGGCGCACTCTCCAGGGAGCACCAGATGGACGACAGTGCGCTCCGGGCCGAAATCGCGGCTCAGCTCAGGGACGAAGCGCGGCAGTTGCTGACCGAATCCGGCCTGCTGGCCTTGCTGCAGCAGCGGTTCGGCGAGGCCATGATCACCGGTAGTGCCGGCTACGACCTGATGGTGTGGCGCGATATCGACATCCACCTGCCTTGCAGCGAGGAGCGGGTCACCGAGTGGGCGGCCCTTGCCGCTGACGTCGCGGCCGAACTCACCCGAACCGGTTTCGCGTTGCACCGCGCCGAATACATCAACGACTACCTCGACCCCACGCCGGGCGGGGCCGGCCTCTACTGGGGCTTTTCGCTGCGCGATCGCGTCGGCAATCCGTGGCGCTGCGATATCTGGGGCTGGGAGCCGTTCGACTATGCGGTACGTCAGGCCCGCGACGACAATTTCCGCGCCGACCTCGTCGGCTGCGACCGCGACCTGATCCTCAGGCTCAAGCACGAGGCCCTGGCCCGCGACGGCTATTACGGCACGCTGGTTACCAGCTTCGACATCTATGAATTCGCCATGGCCCAGGCCGGCCAGACCCTCGAGGAACTCGAGGCCTGGAAGGGCATCGCCTGATCAGGCTGGCGGCTACTCCACCAGCTTGGCCAGCTGCGCCGCCACAGTCCCCCAACCATCCTGAAAGCCCGCCTCTTCGTGCATCTGCCGGTCCGCCGGCGAGCGGTGCATGACATGAGCAGTGTAGTCGGTGCCCTCGGGGTGGTCGGCGAAGGTGATGATCGCCGTCATGAAGCCGGGGTCGGCCGGGCGATAGCGCGAGGTCACCACATTGGTGTAAACGAGGCGCCGGCCTTCCTCGACGTCGAGAAACAACCCGTCGATATGTGGGGTGAACGGGCCGCCATCTTCGCTCATCGCCGTCAGCAGCGCGCCGCCAGGGCGCACCTCCAGGCGGTCGACGCGGAGGATCGAAGGCTCGGGCAGGAACCACCTCGCCAGTTTCGCCGGGTCGGTCCAGGCCTGCCACAGGCGCGCGCGCGGCGCCTTGATGATGCGCGTGATGGTGAGGTCGCGTTCGGCGTCGAAGTTGGCAGGCATCTCAATGGTCCTCGACAGGGGGGGCGGTGACGAAGCGTTCGAGCCGGTCGGTCTGCGCTTCCCATTTGGCGCGCTGGCCGGCGAGCCAGTTCTCGGCGTCGGAAAATCGCTGGCGGTCGAGCGACACGATGCGCACGCGCCCGCGCTTTTCGCTCGCCACCAATCCGCTCCGCTCGAGCAGGGCGATGTGTTTCATGAACGAGGGCAGCGCCATGGCGAAGGGCGCCGCCAGTTCGCCGACGCTGGTGGCGCCGCGACCCAGCCGCTCGAGCACTGCGCGCCGGGTCGCATCGGAGAGGGCGACGAAGACGTCGTCCAGCTGATTCTGATACTGATCCATAGGGCTAAGTAACACCGCCCTATCAGTTAGCGCAATGGCTAAGTGAACGCGCGGTGACGTGCCCCAGCGTTTTCGCCTAGGCTCACGCATGTCGTTTGCGATCCCCCATGCGCTGTCGGTGCCGTTCCAGATCGGCATCAAGCCGCTCGATCCAAGCCAGTGGATCGAGGTGGATGCCTTGCTGCCGGCCTATCTCGACGAGAAGGAGCGGCTCGAAGCAGCCGTCTTCGCGCAGGTGTTCAGAGCAGAGCCGGGCACCGAGGCGGCGCAGGACGAGGTCCTCACCCGGCTCGCGGCGCACCTGCTCGAGCGGTTTCCCGAAATCTACCGGCGAGCCGGCACGGTCATCGAGATTGTGCCCGCTGGCCGCCGTGTCGACTTGGCCGATGGCTCGGTGCAGCCGCTTCAGCGCGCGGCGAGGCTGGTGCAGGAAGACCTGGTGCTGATGCGGCGCGGGCCGGAGCACTGGCGCCTCGCTGCGGCGTCGCTGAGCTTTCCATCGTCCTGGGTGCTGGCGGAGAAGTTCGGGCGTCCGATGCACGAGGTCCACGGCCCGGTGCCGGGCTTTGGCGGCGGCACGCGCAATGCCGGTCTGATCGAGCGGATGTTCGACAATTGCCGGCCCGAGACGCCGATGATCCGCTGGAACTGGTCGCTGTTCGGCGATGACCGGCTGTTCCACCCCGAAGCCGGTCATCCCGACCGGCCGCGCTTTGCCGATGGCGCCTGGCTGCGGCTCGAGCGGCAGACCTTCACTCGGCTCCCGGTCTCTGGCGATCTGCTCTTTTCCATCCGCATCGGCCTCAGGCCCGTCGAGAGCCTTGCAGCGGATCCCGAAGGTCCCGCCATCGCGCGGACGCTGCTCCGCCAACTCGAAGGGCTCAACGACACGCAGCTTGCCTACAAGGGGTTGCTGGCCGACCACACCCTGCTGCGCCAGATGCTGGCCCGGCTGGCCGGCGCTTGACTTCCCGTTCCCCGGGCCTATCTGAAGCCGCGTGAGGACGGCCTCACCAGATATCGCCTTCCGCCGGGACGACCCGCACACCACCGGATTCGTCCCATGCGCACCACCTCAGACCGTATTCGCCACGCCATCAGCTTCGAGATCATTGGGCTGCTGCTGGTCACGCCCCTCGGGGCGTTCGTCTTTCATCACCCAATCGAAGATATCGGCGTTCTCGCCATTGTCGGCGCCACCATCGCCACGGCGTGGAACTATGTGTTCAACCTCGGCTTCGATCACGCGCTGCGCCGGCTGACCGGCCGGCCCGATAAGTCGCTGGGCCTGCGGGTGCTGCATGCCGCGCTGTTCGAGCTGGGGCTCACGGCGCTGCTGCTGCCCTTCGTGATGCTCTATCTCGGCATCGGGCCGCTGGAGGCTCTGCTGATGGATATCGGCTTTGCCGTGTTCTACATGGTCTACGCTTTCGCCTTCAATCTCGCCTACGACCGGGTGTTCCCCGTGCCGCAGGCGAGCTGACACGTGCGGCCGGCTACCTTTTCAGCGCATAGACCGAGACGACATTGCCCTTGCTGGTCCGCTGGCTGTCGCGCAGTTCGAGCCGCGTCGTCTGGTCCTCGGGGCCGAACAGCTTGCGGCCGCTGCCGGCGACCACCGGATGGGTGATCAGCGTCAGCTCGTCCATCACGCCGGCGAACAGCAGCTGGCGCACCAGCGAGATCGAGCTCATCACCGCGATCTCGCCGCCCGGCTGCTGCTTCAGCTTTTCGACATAGGGCACCAGTTCGCCCTCGATCAGGCGGGAATTCTGCCAGGCCAGCGGGCCCTTCAGCGTGCGCGAGGCCACGTGCTTGGGCACGTTGTTGATGAAGCCCGCGAAGTCCAGGTCCTGCTCGGCCTTGGGCCAGTACTCGGCCCATTCCTCATAGCCGACCCGGCCGAGGATGACCGTATCAATCTTCGGCATCTGCCCGCCCAGCATGGCGCCCAACTCATCGTCGAAGCTGTCGAACTGGAAGAGATAGGGCGCCTCGACGACGCCATCGATGGAGTGGAACAGGCCTGCAGTTACCTTGCGCATCAGAACTCTCGCGGGTTGTCGGCTGCCAGTATGGCGCCTCCTGTCACCGCGACGAGCGGCGTTGGGCGATTTCGACAGCGTGCCCGAAAAAGTCGCGATCAGTCGAGTGTCGTGCCGATCAAATCCAGCAACCGCGCCCGCTCCACCGCATCGGCATTCTCATGCACAAGCCGCGCGGCAGCCACCACCGGCACCCAGGCCATGATCTCGGCCGGCGACACCGCCGCCGCATGCGCATAGGCAGCGACATAGCCCGTGGCAAAATCCTCGGCGGCGCCGGCGATTAACGTGTAGCTGCGCGCCACATCGGCTTCCGGCGGGCCGCTCGCTGCATCGAGCCAGTCGATCACCATGGCGCGTCCCGGCACGCCAACGATGTTGAACGGATGGAAATCCCCATGGCAGATGCGGTCGCCATCGGGCAGTTCGGCCAGCCGCGCCAGCAGCCGGGCGCGCAGCGCCTCGTCGATCCCCTCGATGCGGGCAAGGCGCCAGCGCAGCCGCGCCGTCAGCGAAGGTAGCCGCGGGTCGGCCTCGGCATGGATCAGCCGGTGCAGCCGCAGCAATTCCTCGAAGCCGCCAGGCGCGAGCTCGACTCCTCCGTCGGTGAAGCGCGCCAGCGTCTCGCCAGCCGCGCGATCCATCACCAGGCCCCAGCGCCCCTCGAACAGCCCAACCTGATGCACCCGAGGCGTCGGCAGCCGATGATCGGCAAGAATTGCCAATGTCGCCGCCTCCGCAAAGGCCGAAGATTTCGCCTCGGGGTGCCGAAAGAGTTTCAGCGCATGCGGGCCGTACTCGAAGGCCTTGGCGACGTTGCCGCTGCCGAGCAGTTGGCCGATCTCAGGCATTGCTGCCGTCGGTCTCGATAATCCCTTTCGTCAGGCTGCCCTCGGCCGGATAAAGCGGGATCAGGCAGGCCTGCAGCGCGTGGTAGATATCGCCCTTGCCGGCAAACAGGCTGTAGGCCGGGCGCATGTCGTGGGTCAGCTGCTCGTGCCAGCCGCCATGCACGTCGTCGAGGTGGTGGCGCGCCACCACGTCCCAGATCCGCCGATACCAGCTCTCGTGGAACTCCGACGGCCGGTGCGCCCCGAGAAACGCCGCCGCGCCGATCGCCTCGCACATCGGCCACCACAACTTGTGCGGCTGATCCGGCTTGTCGTTCCAGTCGAGATTGTAGAAGAAGCCGCCGAACTCACTGTCCCAGCCGATGGTCACCGAGGCGCGGAACAGCGCTTCCGAGGCCTCCAGCATCCAGGCGTGCTGCTTGCCGCCCAGCGCCCAGAGCTGCAGCACCAGCCGCGACCATTCCAGCCAGTGCCCCGGCGTTGTGCCCGAGGGGCGGAACATCGGGTCGCCGGCATAGGCCTTGTCGACGTTCCAGCCGGCATCGAAATGCTCGGCGACGCGCCAGCCGTTCTCGCGCGCGCGGCGGTTGATGATCAGGTCGGCGATGCGCTCGGCCTTCACGAGATACTCGCGCTCGCCGGTCGCCTCGAAGGCGGCCATCAGCGCTTCGGTCAGATGCATGTTGGAGTTCTGGCCGTGGTACGGGGCGATCTCGCTCCAGTCGGCGTTGAACTCCTCGGCAATGGCGCCGTGCTGCTCTTCCCAGAAGCGGGTTTCCAGCACTTCGGTCACATCGGCGATCATCTGGTCCGCCAGCGGATGGCCGACCAGCTTGGCGCTCGAGGCGGCGAGCAGCACGAAAGCGTGGCCATAGCCCTGCTTCCGGCCCTTGTCGGCGGGGCCATTGTCATCGACCGCCCAGTAATAGCCGCCGCGCCCGGCGTCGCGATGGTGGTTCCAGAGGTAGTTCATCCCATGGTCGACAATCGCCGCCGCGCCCGGCCGGCCGAACAGGCCGGCGATCGCGAAGCAATGCACCATGCGCGCCGTGCCATGGATGCCGCGCACCGGGTTGGTCGCCTTGATCGGCCGCCCATCCACCGCCAGCTCATGAAACCCGCCCTTGGGGTTGAACGCCCGCCGCTCGAAGAACGAGAACAGGTCCTCGGCCCGATCGCGCAGAAACTGCCGATGCGCCGGGCGGCTGAGCCAGTGGGTGGCGGGGGTGATGGTCATGTGGGCTCCGTCGGTGGCCGTAGGCGTTGGTTGGCCTATGGCTACAGGGGCGGAGCGGGGCGGGCAAGAACTAGAACCGCTGGTCCGGACAGGGCCCAATTCGCCGTTCTGGTGAAGTTATCCCCGTCGACTACCCCCGCCATAAAACGGACCACGGTCAACAGGGGTTGAAGGTGCGAACACGTTTGCGGCTTGGGCAGATTCAGTATTCCATCGTGGCCGACAAGCTCGTCCGTAGCGCGAGAGAACTTTTCGACTGGATAGAAAAGTACAATCCAGACCAACCGCGGGTGCCCGCCGGGTCACCCGACGGTGGGCAATGGACATCGAATGGTTCCCGCGTTGCTGGGAAGTGGAACCCTGAAAACTACGCCAAGTGCGAGTTGCAGTACGAGCGAGACATTCTGCAATGTCGGATGATGCCCTGGAACCCATTCTGTGAGGACCAGGCGCTTTCCAGGCGGACTGCCTGCATGAAAGATCTGCCCATTCCCCCATTCTTCCACACGGGAGACGCCAGATGATCGTTGGTACGAGAACCTTGACCGTGCACACCCCGGACGGCGAGCGCCCGGTTGAAATCCGGATATACGCGCCCGAGTCAATCGGAACGAAGTGGGACTGCCGGTACGAAATCGATTGGCCGGAAGGTGTCGTCAAGAGCCACGCCCAAGGCAATGACGCGCTCCACGCGTTGCACCTGGCGATGCAGAAAATCGGTACCGATCTCTACATGAGCCGCTACCACCACGAGCGCATAATGTGGTGGATGAAGCCTTGGGTTGGCTATGGGTTTCCAACGCCCAAGGACGCGCGCGACGTGCTGGTAGGGACCGATGCGGAGTTCTACGGGAGCTAGGTGGCGACCAATCGACATATAAAAAAAGGCCCGGGTGTTTCCACCCGGGCCTTCTTTCATTCAGCAATGACGGCCCAAGCCCTCACCCCAGATGCGCCAGCACCGCCAAGAGCAGCAATGCCACGATGTTGGTGATTTTGATCATCGGGTTCACGGCGGGGCCCGCCGTGTCCTTGTAGGGGTCGCCGACGGTGTCGCCGGTGACAGACGCCTTGTGCGCGTCGCCGCCCTTGTAGTGGGTGACACCCTGGCTGTCGGTGAAGCCGTCCTCGAAGCTCTTCTTGGCGTTGTCCCAGGCGCCACCGCCGGCGGTCATCGAGATGGCGACGAAGAGGCCCGTGACGATCACGCCCATCAGCATGGCGCCGAGCGCCGAGAAGCCTGCGGCCGCGCCGCCAACCCAGTAGATGATGGCAAAGCCGAGGATCGGTGAGAGCACCGGCAGCAGCGAGGGGACGATCATTTCCTTGATCGCCGCCTTGGTCAGCATGTCGACGGCCCGGGCATAGTCGGGCTTGGACGTGCCGGCCATGATGCCCGGATCGGCCTTGAACTGGCGGCGGACTTCCACCACCACGCTCATCGCGGCGCGGCCGACGGCGGTCATCGACATGCCGCCGAAGAGGAACGGCAAGAGGCCACCGAACAAGAGGCCGACGACGACATAGGGGTCGGCCAGCGAGAAGGTCAGGTTCCCCATCCCCTGGAAGATCGCCGGGGCGTCGGGCAGGCCGGCGAAGTAGATCAGGTCCTGCGTATAGGCGGCGAACAGCACCAGCGCGCCGAGACCGGCCGAACCGATGGCATAGCCCTTGGTCACGGCCTTGGTGGTGTTGCCGACGGCGTCGAGCGCGTCGGTGTTGTGGCGCACTTCCTTGGGAAGGCCCGCCATTTCGGCAATACCACCGGCATTGTCGGTCACCGGGCCGAAGGCGTCGAGCGCGACGATCATGCCGGCCAGCGCCAGCATGGTGGTGACGGCAAAGGCGATGCCGAACAGGCCCGCGAGGTTATAGGTGACGATGATGCCGACGATGATGACGAGGGCGGGCAGGGCGGTCGATTCCAGCGAGACCGCGAGGCCCTGGATGACGTTGGTGCCGTGGCCGGTCACCGAGGCTTCGGCGATCGAGTTGACCGGGCGCTTGCTGGTGCCGGTGTAGTATTCGGTGATGACGATGATCAGCCCGGTGATGACGAGGCCGGCAATGCCGCACCAGAACAGGCTCCACGGCGTGAACTGCTTGCCGCCTTCGAGCCCGAGCTGCACGTCGAGACCGCCGAAGGTCCAGGCCAGCACCGGCAGCAGTGCGACCAGCGAGAGAACGCCGGTAGCGATCAGGCCCTTGTAGAGGGCGTTCATGATGTTGTTGTCGCTGCCGAGCTTGACGAAATAGGTGCCGATGATCGAGGTCAGCACGCACGCACCGCCAATGGCGAGCGGCAGCACCATGCCCATCAGCTTGAAGGCATCGGGCAACACGATCGCGGCCAGCACCATGGTGGCCACCGCGGTCACCACATAGGTTTCGAACAGGTCGGCGGCCATGCCGGCGCAGTCGCCGACATTGTCGCCGACGTTGTCGGCAATGGTCGCGGGGTTGCGCGGATCATCCTCGGGGATGCCGGCTTCGACCTTGCCCACCATGTCGCCGCCCACGTCGGCGCCCTTGGTGAAGATGCCGCCGCCCAGACGGGCAAAGATCGAGATCAGCGAGGCGCCGAAGCTCAGCGCCACCAAGGCGTCGATCACGGTGCGGCTGGTGGGCGCAAAGCCCATGCCGGTCAGCACCATGAAATAGAGCGTCACGCCGAGGAGGCCGAGGCCCGCGACCAGGAGGCCGGTCACCGCGCCCGCCTTGAAGGCGAGGTCGAGGCCGCCAGCCAGCGACTTGGTCGCTGCCTGGGCCACGCGCACATTGGCGCGCACCGACACGTTCATGCCGATGAAGCCGGCGACGCCGGAGAGCACCGCGCCGATCAGGAACCCGATCGCGGCGTAAATGCCGAGGAGGAAGAAGGCCAGTACCAGGATCACCACGCCGACAATGGCGATGGTGGTGTATTGCCGCTTCAGATAGGCCGTGGCGCCTTCGCGCACCGCCGCCGAAATTTCCTGCATGCGGGCCGAGCCGGCATCTGCCGCCATCAGGCCCCGCGTCGTGACGACGCCGTATACGATCGAGAGTGCGCCGCACACCACGATCGCCCAGAGCAATAGTGTCATTATTCTTCCCTCGGTTTCACCCCGAGGGACGCTCCGTAGTCGTGGAAGAGGGCCCAAGCCCTGCAACCCCTCCCCGCCCCCGGAGATTGTCACAGATTTGTGCCAAAACGTCGCATGAAGCGCAATGGACTTCGGCGCTATCCGGCCAGCCGGTCGAGAGATTCGGCGAGAAGCGCCGGCGTGCCGACAATCTCAAGCGTCTTCACGCGCGCGGTGTCGCCGGAAACCACGCTCACCGCCGATTTCGGCACGCCCAGTTGCCTGGCGATCAGCGCCACCACGGCCGCATTGGCCTTGCCCTTGTCGGGCACCGCAGCGACACGCACCCGCAGCACTGCCTCGCCATCGTCGCGGATCTCGCTCGCCTCGATGCGGTCGGCGCCGGCATTGGGGGTGACGCGGACGCGCAGCGTGGCGCCGGTCGGGGTCAGCCTGTAGCAGCGGGGCTGTGGCGCGGATGGCACGGCATCGGCCTCGTGGTTCATCGCCAGTTGCCCGGCGTGCCGATCTCGCCTAATAGGGGTTCGGCCTTGATACAAGGTTTTCGGAAACGGGGAGGCGACATGACAGCATTTGTTCGACCTCTTCCGCGCGGAATGCTCGGCACCCTCGCCGCCTGATCCGCGCCCCGCGCCCGCCTCGCGGGTCGATTTTTTCTCCAGTTTTTCAAATATGGGACCGGCGTGGCGCTTTCTCGCCGCCGGACGAAACCAATGGCCACCAACAAGAACAGCCTGCGCCGGCAGGCCTATGCCAAAGTGCTTTCCTTCACCTTCGCGCATTGGGGTCGCCAACCCTGGGGCATGGTCGCCATTGGCGCGGCCATCATCGTGTCGACCATCGCCGATGTGGCAACCCCCTATTACGCCGGCCAGCTGGTCGATGCGGTCGCTTCGGGCGCGGCCAGCGACGTGGTGGCATGGAACGCGGCGATCACCGCGTTCTGGCTGCTGTTCGCGCTGGGCCTCGGCGGGCTGATCTTCCGGCACCTCGCCTGGTGGTACATGATCCGGGTGACGCTCCGGATGATGGGTGACATCACCGCCGATGCCTTTGCGCGGGTACAGCGCTTCTCGTCGGACTGGCACGCCAATGCCTTTGCCGGCTCCACCGTGCGCAAGATCACGCGTGGCACCGGCGCGCTCGACCTGCTCAACGACACCATCCTCCTCGCCATGCTGCCGTCCCTCGTCATGCTGGTGGGCACGACGATCATGCTCAGCCTGTTCTGGCCGATGATGGGTCTCGTCATCGCGCTGGGCTCGATCGCCTATGTGGTGTTCACGGTGCTGGTCGCGGTGCTGTGGGTGGCGCCGGCCGCAAGTCTCGCCAACCAGTGGGACACCAAGCTTGGTGGGGCGCTGGCCGATGCTGTTACCTGCAACGCGGTGGTCAAGGGGTTCGGCGCCGAGCTGCGCGAGGATCGCCGGCTCGTCCACGTCGTCGGCAAGTGGCAGAGCCGCACGCGCCGCACCTGGCAGCGCGGCACCATCAATGGCACCGGCCAGCAGGCCATGCTGCTGGTGCTGCGCGCCGGCATCGTGGGGGTGGCGCTGTGGCTGTGGCAGCAGGGTCTCGCCGCAGCCGGCGACATCACCTTCGTGCTCACCACCTTCTTCGTGTTGCAGGGCTACCTGCGCGACGTGGGCAACTACGTGCGGAACCTCCAGCGCTCGGTCAACGACATGGAAGAGCTGGTGGCCCTTTACGACCAGCCGCTCGGCATCGACGACCGGCCGGGCGCCAAGCCGATCACCATCCGCGAGGGTCGTATCGCCTTCGAGGGTGTGGACTTCCACTATGGCCGGCACAGCAAGCCGCTCTATAGCGGGCTCGATGTCGCCATCGCGCCGGGCGAGAAGGTCGGCCTGGTCGGCCATTCCGGCTCGGGAAAGACCACCTTCGTCAAGCTGATCCAGCGGCTGCACGATGTCAGCGGCGGGCGGATCACCGTCGACGGCATCGATATCCGCGACGTCACGCAGGCGACGCTGCGCCAGCAGATCGCCATCGTGCAGCAGGAGCCGGTGCTGTTCCACCGCTCGCTGGCGGACAATATCGCCTACGCCAAGCCGGGGGCGAGCCTTGAAGAGATCATCCGGGCGGCCGAGCTCGCCAATGCGCATGGCTTCATCTCGCGGCTGCCCAAGGGCTACGAGACCATGGTGGGCGAGCGCGGCATCAAGCTCTCGGGTGGCGAGCGGCAGCGCGTCGCCATTGCCCGGGCGTTCCTCTCCGATGCGCGGGTGCTGATCCTCGACGAGGCGACCTCCAGCCTCGACAGCGAGAGCGAGCTCCTCATCCAGCAGGCGATGGAGCGGCTGATGGTGGGGCGCACCACCATCGTCATCGCCCACCGGCTTTCGACGGTGAGGGCGCTCGACAGGCTGCTGGTCTTCGACAACGGCAAGGTGGTCGAGGAAGGCACCCATGCCGATCTCGTGGGCAAGTCCGACGGCATCTATCGCCGGCTGTTCGAGCGGCAGGCGCTGGAGCTGATCAAGGGACTCGAGGCGGCAGAATAGGCGCGGGCGCCGGGGACTGTTCTCCGGCGCCTGCCCATTGCGCCGGGCAGCACTTTGTGGCATGTCCGCCGCGTTTCAGCGTACCGGCCGGTTCTGGCCGCAGACAGGTTGGGGACAAGGCCTTGGGCCGTATCGTGGTGAAGTTTGGCGGCACGTCTGTCGCCACTGTGGAGCGCATCCGCCAGGCGGCGCGGCATGTGAAGCGCGAGGTTGATGCCGGCAACGAGGTGGCCGTCGTCGTTTCGGCGATGAGCGGCAAGACCAATGAACTGGTCGGCTGGGTCAACGAAGCGTCGAAACTGCACGATGCGCGCGAGTATGACGCCGTCGTTGCCTCGGGCGAGCAGGTCACCGCCGGGCTGATGGCAATCGTCCTCAGCGAAATGGGCATCCCGTCACGCTCGTTCCAGGGCTGGCAGGTGCCGATCCATACCGACGACGCGCATGGCGCGGCGCGGATCACCGGCATCGACCCCACCGAACTCGAAAAGCGCTTCGCCGAAGGCGTCGTCCCGGTGATCACCGGCTTCCAGGGCATTGCGCCCTCCGGCCGGGTGACGACGCTCGGGCGCGGCGGTTCCGATACCAGCGCGGTGGCGGTGGCCGCCGCGGTCAGGGCCGATCGCTGCGACATCTATACCGATGTCGATGGCGTCTACACCACCGACCCGCGCATCACGCCGAAGGCGCGGCGGCTGTCGCGGATCTCGTTCGAAGAAATGCTCGAGATGGCCTCGCTCGGCGCCAAGGTGCTGATGATCCGCTCGGTGGAAATGGCCATGGCGCACAAGGTGCGGCTCACCGTGCGCTCGACTTTCGATGATCCGGACGCGCCACAGGTGGCGCCGGACGGCACGCCCGGGGTTCCCGGCACAATCGTATGCGATGAGGATGAGATCATGGAAAAGCAGATCGTCTCGGGCGTCACCCTGGCGCGGGCCGAGTCCAAGATCACGCTGCGCGACGTCAAGGATCGGCCGGGCGTCGCGGCCGCGATCTTCGGGGCGCTCAGCGACGAATCCATCGTGGTCGACATGATCGTCCAGAATGTCTCCGAAGACGGCTCGACCACCGATATCACCTTCACCGTGCCCGATGCCGAGCACGACAAGGCGCTGAAGGCGCTCAAGGCGGCCGGCGAGGCGGGGCGCTTCGAATACCGCACGCTCAATACCGCCAAGGGCGGCGCCAAGGTCTCGGTGGTGGGCGTCGGCATGCGCAACCATGCCGGCGTTGCCGCCTCGATGTTCAAGGCGCTTGCCGACAAGGGCATCAACATCCAGCTGATCACCACGTCGGAAATCAAGACCTCGGTCCTGATCGACGACGAATATGCCGAGCTTGCGGTTCGGGCCCTCCATACGTATTACGGACTGGACAAGGAAGACGCCTGAGCGGCGGCCGACGCCGTCGCGCCGCCCGGGAGTCGAGGGCGGCGCCATCGCGCCGGGCGGGTGAAATGGGCACAGCAATCAGCGGGCCGCGCGTGTTGCTCAAGCAGCTGCGCGAAACCATGGCAGAGCCGCTGGCGTCGCAGGCCCGGCTCGACAAGATCGTTGGCCTGATCGCCGAGAACATGCATGCCGATGTGTGCTCGTTCTATGTGTTGCGCGACGACGGTGCGCTGGAGCTCTTCGCCAATCGCGGCTTCCGGCCCGAGGCGGTGCACAAGACCACGCTCAGGCTGGGCGAGGGCCTGGTCGGCCTTATCGCCAAGCAGGCCGAGGCCTTGAGCCTCAACAATGCTCCGATCCATCCGGCTTTCGCCTACCGTCCGGAAACCGGCGAGGAGGCGTTCCTCGCCTTCCTTGGCGTGCCGGTGCTGCGCGCCGGCCAGACGCTGGGCGTGCTCGTCGTCCAGAATCGTGACTCGCGCGACTATGGCGAGGACGAGATCGAGGCGATGCTGACCACGGCGACCATTCTCGCCGAAATGATCGCCACCTCCGAGTTCGTCAACCTGATCCAGCCCGGCCAGGAGATCGACCTCAGGCGGCAGCGCAGTTTCAATGGTGCCGGCTTCACCGATGGCGTGGCGCTGGGCAAGGTGGTGCTGCACGACCCGCGCGTGGTGGTCACCAACTTCGTCGCCGAGGACACCGATGCCGAGCTGAAGCGCCTGACCGAGGCGCTCGACCAGATGCGGCTTTCGATCGACAGCATGCTCAGCCACGGCGACATGCAGAGCTTTTCCGATCATCGCGACATTCTCGAAAGCTATCGGATGTTCGCGCACGACCGGGGCTGGGTTGACCGGCTGACCGAAGCCATCACGCAGGGCCTTACCGCCGAGGCGGCGGTCGAGCGGGTTCAGAACGACACGCGCGCCCGGATGATGCGGTCGACCGATCCCTACATCAAGGACCGGCTGCACGACCTCGACGACCTCGCCAATCGGCTGCTGCGGATCCTGACCGGCAATGGCGGCGGGGTCGGCACCAAGGATATTCCCGAGAACGCCATCCTCGTCGCCCGCAATATGGGGCCGGCGGAGCTGCTCGAATATGATCGCAGCCGGCTGCGCGGCGTAGTGCTCGAAGAGGGCGCCTCGATCAGCCATGTGGCGATCATCGCCAAGTCGCTGGGCATTGTTTCGGTCGGGCAGGCCGAGAACATCGTCTCGCTCTCGGAAACCGGCGACGACATCATCGTCGATGGGCAGGCCGGCGTGGTGCATCTCAGGCCCACCGCCGACATGATCCAGGTCTATGTCGACAAGGTGCGGCTCACCGCCAAGCGGCGGGCGCATTACCAGACCCTCAAGAACACGCCGGCGGTCACCCGCGACGGCGTTGCGGTGACGCTCTACCACAATTCCGGGCTCGTGGCGGACCTGCCGATGCTCGAGGATACTGGTGCCGCCGGCGTCGGCCTGTTCCGCACCGAATTACAGTTCATGATCGCCTCCAAGCTCCCGCGCCTACAGGAGCAGGTGGCGCTCTATGCCGAAGCGATCAGGCTCACCCAGGGCAAGCCGATCGTTTTCCGCCTGCTCGATATCGGCGGCGACAAGGTCATTCCGTATCTGCGCTCGGAGGCCGAGGAGAATCCGGCCATGGGGTTCCGCTCGTTGCGCCTCGCGCTCGACCGGCAGGGGCTGTTGCGCATCCAGATCCGCGCGCTGCTCAAGGCCGCCAATGGCGGGCCGATGAAGATTCTCGTCCCCATGGTCACCGATGCCTGGGAGTTCCGGCAGACGCGGCATGTGGTCAATCTCGAGCTCGAACGGCTGCGCCATGCCGGCGAGCCGGTGCCCTCAAAGCTTGAACTCGGCGCCATGATCGAGGTGCCCTCGCTGCTGTTCGAACTCGACCGGGTGCTGCCGGAGGCCGATTTCGTCTCGATCGGGTCCAATGACCTTGTGATGTTCCTCACCGCTGCCGACCGGGCGAATCCGCGGGTCGCCAAGGCTTACGACCCCATCGCGCTGCCGCGGCTCAGGGCGCTCAGGCACATTGTCGACATGGCGCGGCGCTATAACGTTCCGCTCACCATGTGCGGCGAGCTGGCGGGCCGGACGGTCGAGGCGCTGGCGCTGCTCTCGATCGGCATGACGCGGCTCTCGATGAGCCCACCCTCGATCGGTCCGATCAAGGAGATGATCCTTGGGCTCGATCTCGCGCCGATCAAAGCCTCGGTTTCCGCCGCGCTGCTCGAAGGGGCGCATGGCCCGGATATCCGCGAACTCCTGCTCGAATGGGCGGACAAGCAAGGCCTGGTCATCTAGACCGGACCGCAAAAGCAAAGACTCCTGATGGCGACGCTCCCCGAAGACAAGCTCGACGCTTTGACCAAGCGTTTCGATTCGATCGAAGCGGCGCTGGCGGCCGGCCCGGCGGCGGAGCTGTTCGTCAAACTGAGCAAGGAGTATGCCGAGCTCGAGCCGATCGTGAAACCGATCCAGGCCTATCGCAAGCTTGTCGCCGATCTCGAGGCGGCCGAGGACCTGGCAAAGTCCGGTGATCGCGAGATGGCGGAAATGGCCGAGGCCGAGATCGGTGAGCTGCGCCCGGCCATCGCCCAGGCGATCGACAATATCCGCATCCTGCTCTTGCCGCGCGACGCGGCCGACGACAAGGGCGTCATCCTCGAGGTCCGTGCCGGTACCGGCGGTGACGAGGCGGCGCTCTTCGCCGGGGATCTGTTGCGCATGTACCAGCGCTATTCCGACCTGATGGGGTGGAAATTCGCGCTGATGGAAGAAAGCCCCGGCGAAATGGGCGGCTACAAGGAAGTGGTCGCCAATATTTCCGGCAAGGGGGTCTATGCGCGTCTCAAATATGAGAGCGGCGTGCACCGGGTGCAGCGCGTGCCAGAAACCGAAGGCTCGGGCCGCATCCATACCTCGGCGGCGACAGTCGCGGTGCTGCCCGAAGTCGAGGATATCGATATCGAGATCCGGCCTGAGGATATCCGCATCGACACCATGCGCTCGTCGGGCGCGGGCGGGCAGCACGTCAACACCACCGATTCGGCGGTGCGCATCACGCATCTGCCCACCGGCATCGTCGTCACGGCCAGCCAGAAGAGTCAGCACCAGAACCGCGCCACGGCCATGAAGGTGCTGCAGGCCCGGCTCTATGAAGAGCAGCGCAATACCCGCGACACGGCGCGCTCGGAGGCGCGCAAGGAACAGGTCGGCTCCGGCGACCGCTCCGAACGCATCCGCACCTACAACTTCCCGCAAGGCCGGGTCACCGACCACCGCATCAACCTGACCCTCTACAAGCTCGACAAGGTCATTGCCGGCGAAGCGCTCGACGAACTCGTCTCCGCGCTGATCACCGAAAACCAGGCGGCGCAACTGGCCGCCATGGAAGGCGTCAGCTGAGCGCATCGATCGGCAGGATCTGGCGCGATCTGCGCGATGCGCTGCGGGCAAAGGGCGTCGATACCGCCGAACTGGATGCGCGCCTCCTCGCCGAAGCAGCCTTCGGGCTCAGCCGGCTGGAGTTGGTGACGCGCGAGCGCGATCTGCCGTCCGCGGATGCCCTGGCCCGGTTCGAAGGATTCGCCGCGCGCCGGCTGGCGGGTGAGCCGGTCATGCGCATTCTGGGCGAACGCGAGTTCTACGGCCGCGCCTTCCGCCTCGGCCCGGCGACGCTGGTGCCACGGCCCGAGACCGAGGCCCTGGTCGACATCGGCATCGAGCTCCTTGCCGGCATGCCGGCGCCGCGCCTGCTGGACTTGGGCACAGGCACCGGCTGCATTGCCATCTCCCTCCTCGCCGAACTGCCCGGCGCGAACGCAGTGGCGGTTGATCTGGCGCAAGAGGCCATCGACGTTGCGCAGCGCAATGCCGAGCGCCACGGGGTGAGTGGGCGCATCGCCTTCCGCCGTGGCTCCTGGTTCGAGCCGCTCAAGCCCGGCGAGCGCTTCGACCTCATCGTTTCCAACCCGCCTTATATCGAGACCGCCGAGATCGGCCGACTCGACATCGAGGTGCGCGAACACGACCCGCTCCTCGCGCTCGATGGCGGGCCGGACGGGCTCGCCGCCTATCGCAGTATCGCGCAGTCGGCGCAGCGCTTCCTCGTGCCGGGGGGGATGCTCCTGGTCGAGATCGGCTGGCAGCAGGCCGAGCCGGTTAGCGATCTGTTTGCCGCGGAGGGCCTTGGCGACATCGAGGTGCGTCGCGACCTCGCCGGGCATGACCGCGTGGTCATGGCGCGCCGGCGCTCGTGAAGTGGCAGCACAAGCCGTTCATCCAACTGCCATTTCCTGCCCGTACATTTTCCGCTTGGAAACTGGAGCCGAACCAGATAGTTTCCGGGGGCTGTCAGCGGCGCGGCATTGGTCGCGCATGGAAGACGGTCACCCGCTCATCGGCGATGCTGCATTCGGCAGTAGTCAGACTCGGACGAGGAACCGAGGCGTCTTGATGGGCCGCAAGTGGTTCAAAACCGAGCAGCTCGAGGCTCTGGATTATCCAGCTGCCCGCGACCGGTAACGGTTGCCTACGGTGCCGATGGCCCGATGTTGCCTTCGGTGTTCTTTTCCAAGGCTTGAAAAGAGACGATGAGACCTAACCAGCAGAACAACAACAAAAACCGCTCGCGCGGCCGGAACAACAATGGCGGGCGCAAGCACGGCAACCCGTTGAGCCGCAGCTACGAGAGCAATGGCCCCGACGTGAAGGTGCGCGGCACCGCCGCCCATGTCGCCGAGAAATACCTGCAGCTCGCCCGCGATGCGCAGGCTTCGGGCGACAGCGTCATGGCCGAGAATTACCTGCAGCATGCCGAGCACTATTTCCGCATCATCTCGGCGGCGCAGGCGCAGCAGGGCATGCGCAACGACCAGGGCGCGCAGAATGTCGACGAGGACGATTTCGACGACGATTTCCCGCCGGTGAACGACCGGTTCTCCTCGCCGGAACCGCGGCAGAATTTCCAGCAGCCGCAGTCCGAGCAGCAGAACCAGCCTGTCGCCGCCGGCAGCGACGCGGTGGCTGCTTCCGCCGACAGCGGTGCACAGGTGGCCGATGGCGAGGCATCGCAGGCCGAAGGCGAGCCGCGCCGGGTGCGCGAACGCCGGCCGCGCCGCCGCTCTCGCGGTGGTGGCGACGCCTCGGCCGATCCCGCCAATGCGCCACAGCCCGATGTCGGCGAATTGCCGGCCTTCCTCACGGCGGGCAGTGCGGCCGCCGAATAGGGCCGGGCACCATTTCGAAGAATCGCAACAGGCCGGGGTCACCCCGGCCTTTTGTTTTCGATCGGCGTTCCTATATCAGCCTCGAGACCGGGGAGCGCCGCCGAGCGGGCCCCCGGCTTGATCTGAGGCAAGGTCGCGTCGCGTGCGATGGGGCAGGCTTGAGGTCCACGCTTCATTGCAGCCGAACGTGCCTTAGAGGGCGTTGCGGGTGCTGAGGGGAGACACGAATGAATATCGAGAAATACACCGAACGCGCCCGCGGGTTCATCCAGAACGCCCAACAGCTGGCGCTCAGCAATGGCCACCAGCAATTCGCGCCGCTGCACCTGCTCAAGGTACTGCTCGACGACGAGGAAGGCATGGCTGCCGGCCTGATCGGCAAGGCGGGCGGCAATGCGCAGCTCGTGCGCGCCGAGACCGAGGCCGCGCTCAGCAAGATTCCGAAAGTTTCCGGCGATGGCAGCCAGCTCTATCTGAGCCGCGAGTTGGCGCGGGTCTTCGACACCGCCGAAAAGGCCGCGCAGAAGGCTGGCGACAGCTTCGTCACCGTCGAACGGCTGCTCCTCGCGCTGGTCGTCGAAAAGGATATCGATGCCGGCAAGATTCTCGCATCCGCCGGCGTGACGCCGCAAAAGCTCAATGACGCGATCAACGAGATCCGCAAGGGCCGCACCGCCGATTCGGCGTCGGCCGAGAACAGCTACGATGCGCTGAAGAAATATGCGCGCGACCTCACCGAGGCGGCCCGCGAGGGCAAGATCGATCCGGTCATCGGTCGCGACGAGGAAATCCGCCGCACCATCCAGGTGCTGAGCCGGCGCACCAAGAACAACCCGGTGCTGATCGGCGAGCCCGGCGTCGGCAAGACCGCCATCGTCGAAGGCCTCGCCATCCGCATCGTCAATGGCGACGTGCCCGAATCGCTGAAGAACAAGTCGCTGCTGTCGCTCGACATGGGCGCCCTGATCGCGGGCGCGAAATATCGCGGCGAGTTCGAGGAGCGGCTCAAGGCCGTACTCAACGAGATCGGCTCGGCCGACGGCCAGATCATCCTGTTCATCGACGAGATGCACACGCTGGTCGGCGCCGGCAAGGCCGATGGCGCCATGGATGCCTCGAACCTCTTGAAACCCGCACTCGCCCGCGGTGAGCTCCACTGCGTCGGCGCGACCACGCTCGACGAATATCGCAAGCACGTCGAAAAGGATGCGGCGCTGGCCCGGCGCTTCCAGCCGGTCTTCGTTTCCGAGCCGACGGTCGAGGACACCATCTCGATCCTGCGCGGCCTCAAGGAAAAGTACGAGCTGCACCACGGCATCCGCATCTCCGATGCGGCGCTGGTCGCTGCCTCGACACTGTCGAGCCGCTACATTGCCGACCGGTTCCTCCCCGACAAGGCGATCGACCTCGTCGACGAGGCGGCGGCGCGCATGCGCATGGCTGCCGAATCCAAGCCCGAGGAGCTCGACGAACTCGATCGGCGGATCATGCAGCTCAAGATCGAGCGCGAGGCACTGAAAAAGGAATCGGACGAGGGCTCGAAGACCCGACTTGGCAAGCTCGAGCAGGAACTCGCCGACCTCGAGGAGCAGGCGAACCTGTTGAGCAGCCGCTGGCAGGCGGAAAAGCAGCGCATGCAGGGCAGTCAAAAGCTCAAGGAAGAGCTCGACAAGGCCCGCACCGACCTCGAGCTGGCACAGCGCCAGGGGAACCTCGCCCGCGCCGGTGAGCTCGCCTATGGCGTGATTCCCGACCTCGAGAAGCGCATCGCGGCGGCCGACGATCCCGATGGCGACGGCAAGCCCGACAACCCGATGGTCGAGGAAGTGGTGCAGCCGTCGCATATCGCCCAGGTGGTCAGCCGCTGGACCGGCATCCCGGTCGACCGGATGCTGGAGGGCGAGCGCGAGAAGCTCCTCAAGATGGAGGAGCAGCTCGGCAAGCGCGTCGTCGGCCAGTCCGAGGCCGTGCTGGCGGTCGCCAAGGCCGTCCGCCGCGCCCGCGCCGGGCTGCAGGACCCGAACCGGCCGATCGGCTCGTTCATGTTCCTGGGCCCCACCGGTGTCGGCAAGACAGAGCTGACCAAGTCGCTCGCCTCGTTCCTGTTCGACGACGAGAGCGCCATGGTGCGCATCGACATGTCCGAGTTCATGGAAAAGCACTCCGTCTCCCGGCTCATCGGCGCCCCTCCGGGCTATGTCGGCTATGACGAGGGTGGGGTGCTGACCGAAGCGGTGCGGCGGCGACCCTACCAGGTGGTGCTGTTCGACGAGATCGAGAAGGCGCATCCGGACGTGTTCAACGTCCTGTTGCAGGTCCTCGACGACGGGCGGCTCACCGACGGGCAGGGCCGGACGGTCGATTTCCGCAACACCATCCTGATCATGACCTCCAACCTGGGGTCGGAATATCTGGTGGCGTTGGGTGACGGCGAATCGGTCGAGACGGTGCGCGGCAAGGTGCTGGACGTGGTGAAGGCCTCGTTCCGGCCCGAGTTCCTCAACCGCATCGACGACATCATCGTCTTCCACCGGTTGGGTCGCGAGCATATGGGCGACATCGTCGATATCCAGCTCGCGCGGCTGCGCAAGCTCCTCGACGAGCGCGACATCGGGCTGGCGCTGACCCCGGCCGGACGGCAGTGGCTGGCCGACCAGGGCTATGATCCGGCCTATGGCGCGCGGCCGCTGAAGCGGGTGATCCAGCGCGAGGTGCAGGACCGGCTGGCTGAGGCGATTCTCGGCGGCAGCGTCAGCGACGGGATGAGCGTCACCGTCGATGCGGGGCCGGATGGACTCATCGTCCGCCCGACCGGCAGCGGCGAAGTGGCAGCAGCTGCCTGATCGCAACGGTCGTCATGGCTGTGGGGTCGGCCTCCGGGCCGGCCCCTTTTTTGTTGCCCGGCTTGCGGGACGCGGCAGCCTTCGATAAGAACAAAGCAAGAACTTAGGAGCCCGTGATGACGAAGTTCGTGATCGACTATTTCGAGCTGCCGACCCGCTCGACCACCACCAGCAGCGCCTTCTATGCCAAGGCCTTCGGCTGGGGCGACAAGCCCTATGGGCCGGGTTACTCGGAGATTCTCGATGCCGGTGTGCTAGGCGGTCTCAACGCCGCCGCGGACAAGCCGGTGGCGCCGCTCATCGGCATCAGGACCGACGATCTCCTGGCAGCCCAGGCAGCCATCGAGGCCGCGGGCGGCACCATCAGCGTGCCGGCGGAGGACTATCCGGGCGGACGTCGCTTCCAGTTTCGCGAACCGGGTGGCGCCGAGTTGCTGGTTTACTGCCCGGCCGAATAGAGTGGCGCTACTGCAGGGAAGCGACGGTGATCGGGGCGGCTTCGCGCTGCATCAGGTCGCGAATCTGCGCGATGGTCTGCTTGAAGCCCTCGTCGTATTGGGCGGCCAGGGACTTGTCGCGGGGCAGCTTGACGCTCAACGGGTCGACGAAGCGGCCATTGACCTTGATCTCGAAATGCAGGTGCGGGCCGGTGGAATTGCCGGTCGAGCCGACATAGCCGATCACCTGGCCCTGGCGCACGCGCGTGCCGGGCTTCATGCCATCGGCAATGCGGCTCATGTGGCCATAGGCGGTCTCATAGCCGTTGACGTGCTTGAGTTCGACATAGCGGCCATAGCCAGAGACCCACTGGGCCTTCTCGACGATGCCGTCGCCAGAGGCGTAGATCGGCGTGCCGGTCTTGGCGGCAAGATCGACGCCGGTATGCATGCGGCGCGACTTGAAGATCGGGTGGACGCGGTTGCCGAAGCGGCTGGCGAGGCGGCCGCCGCCCTGCACCGGGCGCCGCGTGAGGAAGCGTTTCCCGGTCTGGCCCTCGGGATCGTAATAGTCGACCGTGCCGTCTTCGGTGCGGAAGCGGAACAGTTCGCGCGTGGTGCCACCAAGGCGCAGCGCGACATAGAGCAGTTCCTGGTGACCGGCTTCGTCGGGCTGGGTCTCGAGGATCTCGATCGAATCGCCGGGGCTGATGCGCTTGGTGAGGTCGACGTCATAGGCAAACATGGCGACGATGCGCGAGGTCACCTTGTCATCGACGTCGTGCTTGCGCGCCGTCTCCCAGATCGAGCGGTAGACCGAGGGCAGGTTGTTGACGTCGATCTGCTCGGTGTCTTCCTCGGGGAACTCGATCTCGGGCGGGGCTTCGCCCAGCACATAGGCGCCGCGGTCGGTCAGCGCGGCGGTGGCAATGTGGCGGAAGCCGCTGTCCTGGTTCGGGGTGTAGACGCTGAGCCGATAGGGGATCAGGTCCTTGGACATGCGCGAGGGGCCCATGAGAATGCGCAGGCGTACGCCTTCGGGCATCCGGTCGGCGGCGAGCACATTGCGCAGCGTCTGCGCAACCATCTCATAGGTGGTGTTGTCGAAGCCGTTCTTGAGCAGCGTGCCCTTGAAGCCGTCGTCGCGCACGGTGACCACGCGCTCGGAACGGCCGGGGCCAGCCTCGTCGGCGTTCTTGGACTTGGGAATAACGCTGACGTTCTCGGCAATGCCGCCCTGTCCGTCGGCGGTGGCGCTCAGTTCGCGCAGCGCGCCCGGCACCGGGGCATAGGCCAGCGCCACGTCACCATCGCCGCCTTCGGCAAACAGGTTTTCCACGGTGGCGCGCACGAAGGCGGCGGCCGATGCGTCGCTGATCACCAGCGAGGGGATGAAGGTCGCCGGCATCGCCTCGGTGCGGATCTGCACCTCGCCCTCCACTTCGGCGCCGTAAATCTCGGGATTGGCAACCTGGTCGTCATCGGCGGCGACGATCGGCTGGCTGGCATCGAGCATTGCCACCGGGTCATACTCGGGGATGTCGCTCGACAGCGCCGTGGCCGCGGTTGCCAGCGAGGCGCGGATGCGCACGAAGGGCTGCTTCCTGATCATCGCACGGCCGTCGACCGTCTCACGGATCGAGGCCTCGACGATCTCGAGCTCCGACGTGGTCTTGGCGATGGGGCGGACGCGATCGCCCTTCTTGCCCGACTCCTGCGCCACGTCCCGGGTCTCGGTCAGCACCTGCAGGGCTTCATAGGCGGTCGAGAAGGTGTCCTGCCCCTTGAAGGAGACATAGAGCGCGCCACCCATCAGCAGCACGGAAGTCAGCCCCGTCATCACGGTACCGGTCAGCCAGGCAAAGCTCAGCTCGCGGCCCTGGGGAATCTCGCCATCGGTCGACTGCACCGTCAGCGCCGGCGAGTCCTCATAGCCGCTGATCCTCAGAACCACGGAATGCCGATTGCGTTGAGCTGCCGTCAAAAGCGATTACCGCCTGCTGTAGATTGCCCCAACGCCCGCCCCAGAACGCCGGCCGGAACGAAAGCCTGCGAAACCTCGCAAGTCAACCACCGATGCCAACCGCCCATACACTGAACGCGCGCACGCGAGAGAGGTGGGCCGACAATGCGGCGAAACTTGGCCTCTGGCCTGGGGCCAGCAATCCGACGCAGCTGAGCGACCGGACGGCGAAGGGCCGTTCTCTGTACGGACGCCTGCTTTCGCCGGCGCGCGCGCGTCAGGGCGTCGTCCAACGCTTCCTGCGCCCAGCACAATGGTCATGCGAAGTCGCCGCTGACGGCCGATCTGGCAGCCGGGCGCGGTTGAATGTTTGCGCCCCAAACACCAGATGACTCTCGTGGAAGGCCCGTGCTATAAGGCTTTCCACGACGGGCGCCGGGGCGGCCGGCGGGCCCGAAGCGAAAAATGTCGCTTTTGTCACTTTCGCGAGTTGACAGCCCGGAACACCGCCCATATAACCCGCCCACCGCTGAGACGGAGCCGCTGCGAAGCGACAACGAACCGGCGGAAACCACTGAAAGAACAAAGGAATTTGGTCTTTCGGGTTTTCAACAGAAGGCCTGCCGCTAGGTAGTACGAAAGTTGAAAATAGGGTGTTGACAGACGGAAACGTCTCGAATAGAACCCGCCTCGCTGACGACGTCGAGCGCTTCTCGCTCCCACTGTTCAGCGATCACTGAAAGGGCAGGATTGCTGCCGGGCAACCGGAGGCAAGTTTCTGTTCCCAAGTTTCGGAAGCTCCGCTTCCACTGACGCCGCCCCCGAAAGGGGTTCACCGGGGTCCGCTCTTTGACATTGTGAAGACAGGAAGAAAGAGAAACGTGGACGGCGAGGTTCTTGCGGTCTGATCGTGAGATCGGGCAAAAGACTTCGACGGTACGTTTCTGAGGTACATACCATTCAAACGAACTTCGGTTCGTTGGTGAGGTGTGTCCTCGTCAAGCAAACGTGCAAACGTCGACCTAGTCAGATATCAAACTTGAGAGTTTGATCCTGGCTCAGAACGAACGCTGGCGGCAGGCTTAACACATGCAAGTCGAACGCCCCGCAAGGGGAGTGGCAGACGGGTGAGTAACGCGTGGGAATCTACCTAGTTCTACGGAACAACAGAGGGAAACTTCTGCTAATACCGTATACGCCCTAAGGGGGAAAGATTTATCGGAATTAGATGAGCCCGCGTAAGATTAGCTAGTTGGTGGGGTAATGGCCTACCAAGGCGACGATCTTTAGCTGGTCTGAGAGGATGATCAGCCACACTGG
>CAYNRZ010000016.1:0-59625 GCA_964399695.1 uncultured Devosia sp.
TGGTCGAGTTGATGACGCCGACCGTGTAGCCTTCCTGGGCCAGGCGGATGCCGAGGTCGGCATCTTCGGTGACGTTGTAGGGATCCCAGGCGCCAACCTGGCGCAGCGCCTTCAGCCGGAAGTGGTTGGACGTGCCGCCGAGCGGGATCGGCACCTTCAGCCAGTCGAGGCCGGGCAACAGGAAATCGAACCACTGGCTGTATTCGAGCGTGAACATCCGCGTCAGCCAGTTTTCCGAGCGGTTGAAGTAGTTCAGCCGGCCCTGGACGCAGGCGAGGCGCGGATCGCCATGTTTGAACGCGAGCACGGCTTTCTTCAACTGATCGGGCTCGGGCTGATCCTCGGCATCGTAGATGGTGACGAATTCGCCGCGGCAGAACTGCAGCGCGTAGTTGCAGGCCTTGGGCTTGGTCTTGGGCTGGCTTGCGGGGACACGGACGATCTCGAAGGTGCCGGGCAGGCGCAACGCCTTGGCGGCAGAGATGGTTTCGAGGTCATCCTCCTCGAGCACCAGCTTCACTTCGAGCTTGCTGGCCGGGTAGTCGAGGCCCTTGAGGGCGCGGGTGAGCAAGGGCAGCACCCGGGCTTCCTTGTACATGGGCACGAGCACCGTATAGACGGGCAAGTCCGCGTCCTTGAGCGCCGCGATCGCCATGGGCGAGATTTCCATGTCCACCTTGCGCGAGGCGCCAACGAAGGTGAGCATGAACTTGAACACGAAGGTCAGCGTGTAGAGGGTGGTGAAGCCCGCCATCAGCGTGACCGCCGTCGGCATCGGCGCGAGGGCGAAGGCGGTGATGATGACCGCCAGCATGATCCACAGCACCAGCTTCTGCGGCGGGGTGATGGTCAGCTTGGCCGAGTGTTCCGGCTTCCAGGAAAACAGCGCCTCTCGGGCGAAAAAGCTGTCCCACTCGCGGAAGAGGCTGGAGGTCTGCCACAGGATGTCGAAGGGCGAAGTGATGACGAAATCGTACTGGTCGGGACCGAAGCGCTGGTCGGCCCAGATGAAGTGCTCGGTGCTGAGCTCGGTCGCGGCGAGGATCAGCTTGCCGTCCCCCCTCTGCCACGGAATGATATTGCTCTCGGCGTAGTGCGGACGATCCTTGATGTCGATCAGGCTGGGGTCGACGGGCTGCTTCTGCAGGTCGACAAAGGGCAGTTCGTAGACGTCGGCGACGGCCTGGTAGTAGTCCATGGGACGCACCTGACCGAGCGCGATGATGGTCTGGGCGAGACTGGAACCCCATTGGGCAGACTGCTGAAGCGCGCGGGCCAGCCCCGTCAACTTGAGAAGTTTCCGCTCGAGCAGGAGTTCGGCAACCTTGAGATGCAGGGCATCGCCCGACGACCTGAAGCGTGGGGCGCCAAGGAGCCGGTCGGCGTCGCCGTAATCGCCGCGTTTGACCTGATGGACCATGGCGACATTAAATTCGCGATGGGTGAATAAAGCTCGAACCTGTCGGCAGAAATCGCGTTCCCTTGTATTCGCGGACGAACGCCTTACGTTCCGGACGAGCTGAGGATCCGCCGTGCCGCAACCGCCGACGACCATCACCGACGAGTTGGGCATCGCATTGGGCAACCTCGCCGATGCGGCGCGCCAACCCTTCGCGCCGACGGTGCGGCTGGGCGTCACCGGGCTGAGTCGGGCGGGCAAGACCATCTTCATCACCGCGCTGGTGCATGCGCTGCTGACCGGGGGGCGGCTGCCGGGCCTGACCGCGATGACCGAGGGACGCTTCATCGGGGCGCGGCTGGGTGAGCACCCGGACGCCGGGATTCCGCGCTTTGCCTATGAGCAGCATCTCGCGGCCCTGACGACGCGGCCACCGGGGTGGCCGGAATCGACACGGCGCATCAGCCAGCTGCGACTGGTGCTGCGGTTCCAGTCCGGGCGCTGGGCCGGCAAGATGATGGGGCCGACGACGCTCAATCTCGACATTGTCGACTATCCGGGGGAGTGGCTGCTCGACCTGCCGCTGCTGACGCAGAGTTTTGCCGAGTGGAGCCGCGTGGCGCTGGAACGCGCCCGGCAGCCGCATGCGGCCAATGAGGCCGGGCCCTTCCTCGAGGTACTGGCGGCGACCGACACCAGCGCCGAGGCAACCGATGTGGCGGCACAGGCGCTGGCGGAGGCGTTCACCACCTATCTGCGGCTCAGCCGCGAGGATGGGCGGGCATTGTCCAGCCTGCCGCCGGGTCGGTTCCTGTTGCCCGGGGACCTTGAAGGCAGCCCGGCGCTGACCTTTGCGCCGCTGCCGCCGCCCGCCGGCCCGGTCCGCAGCACCAGCCTCTACGCCATCCTGGAACGTCGCTACGAAGCGTATAAGGCCATCGTGGTGCGGCCGTTCTTTCGCGATCACTTCGCCCGGCTCGACCGGCAGATCGTGCTGGTCGATACGTTGCGCGCGCTGAATGCCGGGCCGGCGGCGGTGGCAGATCTCGAAAGCGCGCTGACCGATATCCTCGCGGCGTTTCGGCAGGGCGACAACAATGTGCTGACCCGCATGGTGGCGCGGCGGATCGACCGCATCCTGTTCGCGGCGACCAAGGCCGACCATATCCACTCCAGCAGCCATGACCGGCTGGAAGCGGTGATGATGCGGCTGGTCGCCAAGGCCTCGCAGCGGGCGCGCTTTGCCGGGGCCGAGACGCGGTCAATGGCGATTGCGGCGGTGCGCGCGACGCGCGAGGGCGTCGTGGAACAGGCGGGCGAACGCCACGAGGTGATTATCGGTACGCCAATGGCTGGTGAGACGCTGGATGGCGTCGCCTATGACGGCAGCACGGAAATCGCGCTGTTTCCCGGTGACTTGCCGGCGCAACCCGATGCGGTGCTGGAAGCGGACAAGCCCGTGCCCTTGCGGTTCCTGCGCTTCACGCCCCCCGCCCGGCTCGACCGCAATGCCTCGGGCGACGCGGTGCTGCCGCATATCCGGCTCGACCGGGCAATCGAGTTCCTGATCGGGGACAAACTGAAGTGAGCGCCCCTTTCGCCAAGCCGGTCGGCACGCCGAAGACCGAAGACCAGAGCGCGCGCACACCGCGTGCCTTTAATCCCGAGGTGAGCGTGGGGCCGGCCGAGGTCACCGTGTTCGAGGAGTTGGCGACGCCGGAGCTCGACGCAGAACTGGCGCCGCGCCGGCGAAACTGGCTGGCGCGGGTCGCCTGGACGGCTGGTTGTGTCCTCGTCTCGCTGGCCGTCGGGCTCGCCATCGAGCGGCTGATCGCGGACCTGTTCGCGACGCAGCCCTGGCTGGGATGGCTGGCCACGGGGGTGGCAGTCGTTCTGCTGATGGCGGTGCTGGCGATTGCGCTGCGCGAGTTTGGTGCGGTGTGGCGGCTCAAGACGCTGGACAAGCTGCGGCTGGCCGGTGAGGCGGCACTGCTGAGCGACAGTCCTGCCGATGGCAAGGCGGTGGCGCGGGAGGTTCTGGGGCTCTATCAGCGCCGTCCGGACCTGGCGCGAGCCCGCGAGGAACTGGAGGCCGATCTTGCCCAGATGTTCGACGGGCCCGACCAGGTCCGACAGGCGGAACGACGCCTGCTGACGCCGCTTGATCTCAAGGCCCGGACGCTGACCGCCGCCTCGGCCCGCCGGGTGGCGCTGGTGACCACGGTGTCGCCGCGGGCGCTGATCGACCTCGCCTTCGTGATCTTCGAAAGCGTGCGGCTGGGTGGCGCCATCGCCCGGCTCTATGGCGCGCGGCCGGGCCTGCTCGGCACCTGGCGGCTGGTTGGTGCGATCGTGACGCATCTGGCGGTGACGGGAGGGCTGGTGCTGACCGACGGGGTGGTCGAGCAACTGATGGGCCAGGGTCTGGCGGCAAAGCTCTCCGCCCGGCTGGGCGAAGGCGTGGTCAACGGGCTGATGACGGTGCGGGTCGGCATCGCGGCGATGCGGGTGGTGCGCCCCCTGCCCTTTGCGGCGCTCGGCGCGCCGCGGGTGAAGGACTTCATCCCCGAGCTCGCCAATGTGCTGGAGACCAGCAAGGACTGACGCACCTTCCTGTGCCCCGGTTACAGCGATGTGCCGCCTTGCGAGGGACAGCCGACAGGCACATATCCGGCGTCAGTTCCTGTTTGATACCGGTGTGCCATGTTCAAAGTCGCAGTCCTCGTCGGAAGTCCCCGCGCCTCGTCCTCCAACCTGCGGCTCGCCCAGGCGCTGGAGAAGCTCGCCGCCGGCAAGCTCAGCTTCCACTATGTCGATATCGCCAACCTGCCGCATTATGACGACACGCTGTGGGACAACCCGCCGGCCGAAGTGGTGCGGATGAAGCGCGAGATCGCCGAGGCCGACGGCGTGCTGTTCGTGACGCCCGAGTACAACCGCTCGATCCCCGGCATCCTGAAGAACGCCATCGACTGGCCATCTCGCCCCTATGGCGAGGGCGTGTGGACCGACAAGCCGGCCGCCATTGCCGGGGCGACCGGCGGGGTCAGCGGTACGGCCGCTGCGCAGGCGCACCTGCGCTCCATCCTGCCGGTGGTGGGCATAGCCCTGATGGGCAAGCCCGAGATCTACTTCCAGTCCCGTCCCGACGCCATCGATGCCGAGCTCAACTTAACCGATGAGCGTGTCCGCACCAACATGTCGATCTGGGTCGATCGGTTCAGCGACTGGATCGGAAGGTTTGCCGCGCCGAGGACCGAGCAGCCGGCCGTTCACGTCGTCGATGCGGCCTGAGGTCCGAGAGCGGCGTCAGTCGGTTAGCCCGATCTGCTTGTTGAGAAACGCGGACAGCCTGCCGCGCAGGAGCAGTGGATGCAGGGAGTTGTGACCGACGTCCAGCTGTTCGTCGGTCACCTCGACCAGCGTTGCCGGGAACAGGGCGGCAATCGCCTCGGCGGCCGGCCGGTCCTTGGACTCGCGACCGAAGATCAACTTGATCTGCGGCACCGCCTTTCCCTCGGCCAACTCGAGCAGCAGGTCGCGCGCGTTGGTGCCGTCGCTGGCGTTCCATCGCGGGTCGGTCGGGGCGTTGCCGCCGACATAGACCACCGAGCGCGCGCCGGTGCCGATGCCGAAGATCAGGGACGGCATGCCGCCACCGCTGATGCCAACAAACGACACCGCGTCGTAGGCGGCAAAGTCGAGGATTCTCGGCAGGCGCTCCATCGAGGAGAGAATGTCGTCGCTGATCCCGCCGACGCCCTGCCGAAAGCCCTGGCGATTGAAGTCGCGCATCAGCACCATGTCGACGCGCCGGGCGTCAAGCGCCTGCAGGAATGCCGGGGTCGGGACCATAGGCGTGAAGGTGTTGCCACAGACAACCACCACCAGCCACTTGCCGTGCGGCCCCTCGGCATTGCTGAAGCGGGTGATGGTGGGCAGCATCTCTTCGCGGTGGAACGGTTCGGGCCGCCGCTTCAAACTCATGTTGCACATGAGTTGCCGCCCCTTCACCCAGTCGCAGCTGGTGTTGCGGAGTCTCTGGGGATCGACCCGGGTATTGCCGTGACGCGCCTCGTCCCAGTAGGTCGAGCTGTCCACCAGCTGGGCGTGCAGTTCGGCAATCTCGAGCGGTGTGATGGTGGCGTCCAGCGCGATATGAACGCTGTTGAGCTGGTTGATCGTGGGACACCGCGCCACGAAGCCAGTGTAGACCTCAAGAATCTGCAATCTCGCCTCTCACCTGCGCGGCGACAGCGCCAAGCGTGGGGTTAGCGACAATGTCCTCAGGCAGGATGCTGACGCCCGTCTCGACCTCGATGGCGATGCACAGTTCCATGATGGCGAGGCTGTCGGCCGCCAGCTCGTCAAAGGCGATATCCCGGCTCCCATCGAGAAACGCCTGACGCCAGCCACGATCGCGCAAGGTGAAGCAGCTTCCCTGCTCGAGACCCGTCACGATGGTCTGGCGAATTTCAGCTTCGGTCACGTGGTACTTCCCGTCGGCTTGAAGAGCGCGGCGATCTCGCGTCGCACGATCTTGCCCTGACTGTTGCGCGGCAGCGCTGCCAGGATCAGCACACGGCGCGGGCTGCGCAGCGCGAGGTGTTCGCGAGCATAGGCCTGCAGTTCGGCGGCGGTTGCCACGGCGCCCGGACGCAATTCCACCGCCGCCACCGGAATTTGACCGTGGACTGCCGAGGCGAGGGGCAGCGCGGCGGCCACAGCCACGGCCGGGTGGCGCTCCAGTACCCGTTCGATTTCCACCGGGAAGATATTGAGCCCGTTGAGGATCATCATGTCGTCGCGGCGGCCCTTGACCACCAGCGTGCCATCGGCCCGCAGCAGCCCGACGTCGCCGGGCCAGAACCAGCCATCGCGAAAGCGCTGCTCGCTCTCGGGGCCGGCATCGAGATAGCCGGTGGCCATGCCGGACGCCCGAAGCCGGATGTGGCCCACTTCTCCCGCGGGCAGCGGTCGATCCTCGCCATCGACGATCTCCAGAACGACGCCGGGCAGCGGCGTGCCAACGGCTTCGTCGTCGTCGTGGCTGCCGGGCAGCGCCATGGCGATGGCGCCACACTCGGTCGCGGCATAGCGGACATAGAGGGTCGGGGTGACATTGCTCTCGATGGCGCGCCGCACATCGATCGGCACTGCGGAGCCGCCGGTCCTGAGCTTGATCTGCCGCAGGGCCTCCGGGTCACCATGGGCGGCGAGGTCTGATGCGTGCATGCGCGAAATATCGAGGCAAGTGACCTGGTGGCGCCGGCACAATGCTGCAATGTCGATCTGCCCCGGGGGACGGAAGACATTGGCGCCACCTTGCCACAGGCAGTAGAGCCGGTGACGCTTGGAGTTGTTGTGCTCGATGCCGGCGAGGCGCAACAGTCGCTCGGAGGCGTATTCGGCGTGCCGCGACGACTGGTCGGCCAGCATCTGCTCACTAAAGGCGACGATGTTCATGTCGCCGGTGGTGCCGGAGGTCTTGAGGAATACGGTGCCCGGGGCTCCGTCCAGGTCCGGCGTTCCGATGTCGGCCGTCGGGAGCGGCCAGGCGATGCGCACCGCGCCTTCCGGCGTCGCATGATCTCCAGCCACGACGATATGGGTCGCGCCGATGCGGCGAGCGATGCTGTCCCTCAGCGGAACGGAATCGTGGCTGGCCAGGGTGATATGGCCCGCCCCGAGGCTCATCAGCGCCAGCGAGGCCACAAGATGATCGACCTCGTCAGCAACGAGCAGGCCGACACGGCTACCCGCCACGATGCCGGCGGCCGCAAGGGCAACGCTGGCCACCTCCACCCGTCGAACCACTTCGGCATAGCTGACAGCACCTGCCTCCGACACCACTGCGAGTCTTGCAGGAGAGTCGGCTGCATGGCGCCGCATTTGCCTCAGAAATTTCATGGCGAACGACGGTCTTCGGAACACGGAAGCGTGAGCGGTAGCATGCTGAGCCGGCCGAAGTGAAGTATTGGGCGCAAGGTACCGGGCCGCGGTGCGCGTCGCGCCCCGCCGGACACAGCAAGGCCAAAGAAAAAGGCCGCCCCGAGGGGGCGGCCCTGTTTGCCTCAGGCGTTCGCGAAGCGATCAGCGCGAGTAGAATTCGACGACGAGGTTCGGTTCCATCTGGACCGGATACGGCACGTCGGACAGGGCCGGGACGCGCACGTAGGTGGCGGCCTGCTTGGAGTGGTCGACCTCGATATATTCCGGCACGTCGCGCTCGGCGAGCTGGTTGGCCTCGAGCACGATGGTCAGCTGCTTGGAACGATCACGCACCTCGACCTTGTCACCGGGCTTGACCTGGTAGGACGGGATGTTGACGCGCTTGCCGTTGACCAGCACGTGGCCGTGCGAGACGAACTGGCGGGCCGCAAACACGGTCGCCACGAACTTGGCGCGGTAGACGATGGCGTCGAGACGGCTCTCGAGCAGGCCGATCAGGCGCTCGCCGGTGTCGCCCTTCACGCGGACGGCTTCCTGGTAGAGCTTCTTGAAGGCCTTCTCGGTGATCGATCCGTAGTAGCCCTTGAGCTTCTGCTTGGCGCGGAGCTGCAGGCCGTAGTCGGAGGTCTTGCCCTTGCGGCGCTGACCGTGCTGACCCGGGCCATAGGCGCGGTTGTTCAGCGGCGAGGTCGGGCGACCCCAGAGGTTTTCGCCAAGACGACGATCGATCTTGTGCTTGGACTGAATGCGCTTTGTCATCGTAACCCTTTCAAAGGTCGAAAGTGATTGCGCCCTCCTCTGCCCTGCCTTGCGGAAGGGCCGACAGATCCCACGTTTCAGGGAATCCCGGGTGCGCTCATGGAGCCGGTGGGCTCAATAAGTAGGCGCGTGATAGAGGCCGAGCCTCAGGAAGTCAAGTCTAGGAAAGTCCCGCGTTGCGGGCGGTTCCGTCCTCGACCATCTTCTTGTCCAGCGTGCGCTGCTCGCGCAGCCCGGGGAACAGCCGGCTCCAGATCACGGCGATGGCGATGGAGCCGAAGCCGCCGATGACCACGGCCGGCACCGGGCCGAGCAGATGCGCGACGGTGCCGGCGCGGAACTCGCCCAATTCGTTGGAGGCGCCGATGAAAACCGAGTTGACCGCGTTGACGCGGCCGCGGACTTCTTCGGGGGTCCAGAGCTGCATGATGGTTTCGCGGATGGTGACGCTGACCATGTCGGCCGCCCCGACCAGCGCCAGGGCCGGCACCGACAGCCAGACCGTCGTCGAGAAGCCGAAGATCACGGTGAAGGCGCCGAACAGGCCGACGAACAGGAACAGGGTCCGCCCGGCGTGGTCGCGGATGGGGAAGCGCGACAGCCAGACCGCCATCACGATGGCGCCGACGCCGGGGGCGGCGCGCAGCAGGCCCAGTTCGGTCGGGCCGGCGTGGAGGATGTCCTTGGCGTAGATGGGCAGCAGCGCCACGGCGCCGCCCATCAGCACAGCAAACATGTCGAGCGAGATGGCGCCGAGCACGACCTTGTTGGAAAAGATGTAGCGGAAGCCGCCGAACAGGGTGTCGAGGCTGGTCGCCTGATGCGACTCGCGACGCGGTGGCTTGGGGATCAGCAGGACCGAGATTATGGCGCAGCAGAGCAGTGCGCCGGCGGTGCCGAAGGCGACGGTTGGGGCGATGCCGTAGAGCAGCCCGCCCACGGCAGGGCCGGCAATGGTGGAAAACTGCCAGGCCGACATGTTGGTGGTGATGGCATTGGCCAGCGCCTCGGGCGGCACGAGGTTGGGCGCCAAGGATTGCGTCGCCGGCCCCCAGAAGGCGCGGGCGGTGCCGAGCACGACGAGGATGAGGAAGATCGGCCAGACCTCGTGCGCCTCGGCATTGGCGAGGAGGAAGAAGCCGGCGGCGCAGGCCAGCTCGACGCCGAGGCAGATCGCCATGATCATTCTTCGATTAACGCGATCAGCGACCAGGCCGGTGACAAGGATGAGCAGCAGCGAGGGCAGGAACAGGCAGAGCCCGACCAGCCCGAGCAGCAGCGGCTCGCCGGTGACATCGTAGATCTGCCAGCCGATCGAGACGGCCATGATCTGCACCGCGAAGCTGACCAGCAGCGTCGTCAGCCAGAAAAAGCGGAAGCCGAGATAGGAAAAGGCGAGCTTGGCGCGATCGCCGGTGGGCTGGGGTGTGTTCATGGCCCGGTGCTGATCGCACGGCGCACGGCCCAGGTCAAAGCCGCAGTGCCTGCCCCGGAGGATGATACTGCCGGCTGGCGATCACGCGTCGGCGTCTGGCTCGCCGAAGGTCTCCGGGGGACGACGGTGGCGCAGGTGGGCGCGGTCGATTGAGGAGATCACGCCGCGCAGGGTGCGAATCTCCTGCTCGCTCAGCCCGGCACGGGAGAAGATGGCCCGCAGGTTGTCGATCATGGTCGGACGCTTGTCGGCGGTCTTGAAGAAGCCGGTGCGATCGAGCGTCGACTCCAGATGCTCGAACAGGCCCAGCAGTTGTTCGCGCGGCGCGACGGGATCGAGCCCGCCCTCGAATGGCAACACCTCACCCTTGTCGGCCTGCTGGCGCCATTCATAGGCCATCAGCAGCACGGCCTGGGCGATATTGAGCGAGGCAAAGGCCACCTCGACCGGAAAGGTCACGATGGCGTCGGCGATGGCGACCTCTTCATTGTAGAGGCCCCACTTCTCACGCCCAAACAGGATGCCGGCGCCGCCGCCTCCCGCGATATGGGCGATCGTGCGCTGGGCGCCCTCTTCCGGGCCATAGACCGGCTTCTGCAGGTCGCGGCGACGAGCGGTCGTGGCGATGACGAAGGAGAGATCGGCTATGGCTTCGGCCAGGGTCGGGAATACCCGAACGCGCTCGATGACGTGATCAGCGCGCGAGGCGGCCGCAACAGCCTTCTCGTTGGGCCAGCCATCGCGTGGGTTGACGATCCGCAGGTCCCAAAGGCCGAAATTGGCCATGGCGCGCGCCGCCGTGCCGATATTCTCGCCCAGTTGCGGTTCGCACAGGATCACCGCCGGGCTTGGGCGGAAGACGATCTCCTGGGTGCGGTCAGTGCCGGCCATGCGCGAGGCTCCCTTTCGGGGCGGCACATAGGGCCGCCCACGGGCAAAGATCAAGCGATGCGTGTCCGCTCCCGAAAGCAGTCGTGTGCTTCGCCCTACCCCTTTGGCGTCCTCCGCTGCCGCCACTCCTCTTCCAGCTGGGCATAGACCAGTTCCTCGGCCCATTCGCCCTTGATGAAGACGTGTTCGCGCAGGTGTGCCTCGCGCCTCAGGCCAAGCCGCTCCATCAGATGCCAGGACGGCAGATTGTGGATGGAGCAACGCGCATAGATGCGGTGGAGGCCAGCCCCCTCGAACCCCAGTTCGAGCATGCGCGCCGCCGCCTCGGTGGCGTAGCCGCTGCCCTGGGCCGCCGGATGCAGCAGGTAGCCGAGCTCACCCTGCCGGCTGGCGGCACTGCGCAGGATCAAGGACATCTCGCCAATGAGGTGCTGATCATCGCGCCGCTCGATGGCGAGCACGATCGCGTCCTCGTCGGCCACCATGAAGATCTGGCCGACGCGGGTCTGCACCAGTTCGGTGCATTGCTCGCGACTCATCGGGTCATCGAAGAGATGCCGGGCGACGTCCTCGCGCTGGCGATAGGCATAGACGGCCTCGACATCGCCCCGGGTGAACGGCCGGAGGCAAAGACGCTCGGTCAGGATCGGCAGGGCCGGAGCAAAGACCATGGGCGCAAGGTCTATGCCCGGCCGCAAGGCCGATCAAGCGGGACTTGCTCGCGACCAACCGCTTCGGCAGTGTGCCGCCGCAGGAACAGCCCGGGGGGGCAAGCCATGAGTCTCGAGCTTCACGCCAGTCGGGTGCGCGACCATTTCGACGGCGATCCGCGCATCTCCGAGAAGAAGGCCTTTGGCGGCATGATGTTCCTACTCAACGGAAACATGCTGGTGGCGGTGCAGAAGGATGGAGGCCTGCTGGTGCATGTGGCGAAAGAGGACGTGGAGGACGGCCTCGCCCGCGAAGGTGCCGAACAGATGGTGCATGGCGGGCGCACGATGACCGGTTTCCTCTGGGTCGCGGCCTACGCCACCGAAACCGATGAGGACCTGGCCGACTGGCTGGCCTTCGCGGCCACCAGCACCGCCAAGCTCCCGCCCAAGCTCAAGGGCGACAAGCCGGCGAAGCGCAAACGCAAGAGCACCAGCGCCACAACCTGATCCACCAGCTTTGCACGCAGCTGGGCCGCGGCGCCCAATCGCGGCTTGATTTGCGACCCGAACTCGGATTTAAGCGCCGCAACGGAGAGGTGGCCGAGTGGTCGAAGGCACGCCCCTGCTAAGGGCGCAGACCTCTAAAGGGTCTCGTGGGTTCGAATCCCATCCTCTCCGCCACTTCTCCCTAAGCCCCTGAAATCGCTGAAATCCTCGGCAATCCGGTCAGTTTGGTCACAAATCAGGTGACAAAATCCCCCGGTGAGCAGGATGAAGCACGTTCACGAGATCAAGGGCCGCTATGCCACTCCGCCCTCCACGCTGCGCAATTGAGAGCCAAACACTGCCGCATGCCGAACAGAGCGGCAAGCTGCACGGTGCATGCCCAAATGCGTGACCAGGGGGAAGCAGCAGGAGCGTCCGCGCTTCCACTTCCTTTCGTCGCCCTAAGGTGCGCCGGTGGCCACAGTGCGCATCTGCACAAACTATGGACGAGTTCAGCGGGCGAGGTCGAACACTATGCAGCCGGATTCAGTGGCCTTCGAGTTCGTTGCCTTTATTGAGTTGCCCAACAGGACCTGGTAGCCCGAAAGCGCCCCCGAGGCCTTTCCCGACCCAATCGCAACTTTACACGAACTGGTGGCGCACTTCAGGCCGGCTATTGCGCCGTTTGCTATCGACTTCTCCTGAAACGCTATCAGCAAAGCCGAGTCGTTGGAGTTGAAGGTACGTGCCTTTATCGAGCCGCCCGAGCAGTTCATCAACTTCAGTGGGCCGCCCTCTGCCTTGAAGGGATCGATGCTCTCAGCCAGGGAATTGGTGAGCCCGGTGTCTGTCGCGCCATCTACGGGCTGCAGGAATTCTGAGGCAGCACACGCTGTCGAGCAGTCCTTGTTGCTAGAAAAGCCTGTCTGCGACGCTGCAGGCACGGCCTGAAAACACAGCGCGATTGATGAAGCTAACAGCAGTCCGGCCAGCGTACGCATTCTTTCCCCCCCGATGATACCTGAACTCTAGCGCGCGGTTCATGACGTTTGCAATCTAGCCCACGGGGCCGTGAGGGAAAATGCCACACGACTGGGCAATGCTCGGATGTGCTCGCGAATGCGACCATCTGGCGAGTTGTTGCTGTAAAGCGCCACGGGGCCCCTCAACCGTCGACAGATGGCCATTTTGACCGACCTATCCTCCCCTGATTGCTGATTGCGGCCTGCGTATCATACCCTCAGCAGATGGAGGGAACGATGGAAGCGATCGGAATGGCGCTGCTGGGCGCAGTTCTGACAGTGGCGGGCCATTTCGCGCGGAGGGTTGTGCAACGATCGACGGAGACGAGCAGCGTGCCCCATGGTCCAGCCTTGTCTACAGTTGCAAAGGCTTGCGGCGCTTTGCCCTAGCGGTCGAACGGGCGCTGGATCTGGTCCATCTTGTAGAGGTGCCGGAAATTGGGGCTGGTGTTGACAAAGATCGGCAACAGGGCGGCGCCGGTCACGGCGGCATCTTCGATCAGTTCGGCGGTGACCAGCCGGGCCTTGGTACGGTCGCGACGGGCCGCGGGCGTCGCGCGCAGCGGGTAGGCGAGATCGACGAGGGTCTGGATGATCTGGCGCGGCATGGCGCCGCCGACCGCGATGAACTCGGGGTCGAACAATACCTCGAAGACCGCCGTCGTATCGCGCAGGGTGTCGGCCGCGGATTTCAGCCACTCCATCAGGCGGTGGTCGCGCAACTCGTGCAGGCGGATGATGGCGTCATGCGCCAGTTCGGCCGCGTCCGAGCCGCAAGCGCGCGCGAGGCCGCCTTCGGAGAGCACGTCGACAGTCTTCTGCTCGGGCCAGACCGGCGCGCCACCCAGCCCGAAGATCGGCAAGAGGCCCATTTCGCCGGCATTGCCGAAGGCGCCCTTGAACGGCTCGCCGTCGATGATCAGCCCGGCGCCGGTGCCCTGCCCGATATAGAAATAGACGAAGGTGCTGGTGTTGGCGTCGCTGCGGTGAAAGCGCTCGCCGATGGCGGCGGCGGTGGCATCGTTCTCGACCAGCACCGGCAGGCCGGAAAGCGCCTGCAATTCCTCGGCAAAGCCGAAGTCGCGCCAGGCTTCCCAGTAGGGCATGGAAAAGTCGAAGTCGTAGACGGCCGAGCCAAAGGTGGGCAGCACCAGCCCGATGCCCCAGACGCGCTCGCGCGGCGCGCCGGCCTCGGCCAGCGCGGAGTCCAGTTCGGCAGCGACCCGTTCGAGCGTCAGCTTGGGGATGCGGGTGTCGAGCGCGATGTGGCGGCGGACAAGGATGGTGCGCTTCAGGTCGCTGATGACGAGGAGGCAGACATTGCGGTCGAGATGCACACCGATCGAGAAGCCGGCGCGGGCATTGGGCTCTAGATAGATCTGCGGCTGGCCACGGCGGCCGGTCGAGCGGCCAGCCTCGGTGATCAGGCCCTGGTCCAGCAGGTCGCGGGTGATGGAAGAGATGGCCTGGGGGTTGAGGCCGATGACGCCGCCGATCTCCACCCGGCTGATCGGCCCGCGGTGGAAGATCGTCTCGAAGATCAGCCGGCGATGGGCGATGCGGGCGCCTTCGGAGCGCTTGGATTCCACCGGCGCGGCAGGCTTCGCTGAGCCCTTATTGCTTGCAGCCATGTCCTTCCGGGGTGCTTCTACCCCATCTCGTGGAGCCAAGTTACCCGCCGCTCCGAGCTATAGAGGGTTCCAAACGAAACCGCGCCGACTGCCCGTTGCGATGCTCAAATCCAAATCCGGCATCACTGGGTGGGTCGCGCAGTCCAACAGGCGAAATCTATCAACAACCTCAGTTACTGCAGTGTTTCACAATCGAGATTTCGTCACAAGCCGTCGGCGGGATCCGGCGGCCCGCAGTGCAATGGCCAGCTAGAGCCCGAGCGACTTCAGCACGGCGCGGTTGTGGCGCGCGATCGGGAACGGCTTGTCGGGCGGACAGGGATACATGTCCTGCTCATAGACGCCGAAGCCGTCGAAGCCGCGCTGGTCGAGGAACGCCTTCACCTCGCGGAAGTCGACAATGCCGCGATCGAGTTCGCACATCACGCCGGACTGGAAACCGGCAATGAAGTCGATGTGCTCATCATTGATCTTCTTGAGCAGAACGGGGTCGACGTTCTTGAAGTGGTAATAGGGAATGCGATCGGCATGGCGGCGCATGAACGCCACCGCATCCGCACCGGTATAAGCGTGATGGCCGAAATCGAAGCAGAGCCTGACCAGTTCCGCCGGGGTTTCGGCGAGCAGGCGTTCGACCTCTTCCTCAGTCTCGACGCCTGAGCCGACATGCGGGTGGAAGGTGAACTTCAGGCCATGCTCCTCGACCACATATTTTGCTGCCGCGATGGTGTTGGCCACCAGCAGATCCCACTCGAGCTTCGGCAGCGCGCGGCTGCCACCCTCGGGGGGCAGGCCGGAATCGTCCATCAACACCACCCATTCGGCCCCCATCGCCTTGAGGAGGCCGCAGGTCTGCTCGAGGCGGGGAAGCAGCGTCTCCATGGCGTCCGGGCGCGCGAGGAGGTGCACGAGCGCCGAACCGCAGATCGACAGCCCGCGGCTGTCGAGTTCGGCCTTGAGCCGCACCGGGTCGGTGGGCAAGTAGCCCCAGGGGCCGGTCTCGGTGGCGGTGAAGCCGGCGTCGCGCACCTCGTCGAGATAGCGCTCCCAGCCGACTTGCTTCGGATCATCCGCGTACCAGACGCCCCAGGCATCGGGGGCGGTTGCAAGTCGGATCATGAGTCACTCCGGGATCGTCGAGAAGGATATTAAATCCTAACATTGTGGATTAACCCGCGCCACCCCGTTCTCACTCGAAGGCGCGACAAATTCGCCATATCGCATAGGCATCTGGCGAATTTCTCGGCTTACTCCACCGCGGGAAAACCCGTAGCCACCGTGCAAACCATTCTTGATTCAGTCCTCACTTCGTCAGATAAGATGTGTTTTGATAACTTAATAGAACGACGCCGCAGGAGGGAGGAGCCGGCGCCCGTCGTTCCAGCTATGGCGAAATGGACAGATGAAACTTGCTTTGATCGGCCTCGGCGAAGTGGCGCAGCTCATCCACCTGCCGGTACTGGCCCGGCTGGGCGGGTTGTTCGAGCTACACGCCGCCTATGACCCCTCCCCCTCGGTGCTGGCGACGGTTGCGGCCCGCTGGGGCATTGCCAACACCTATGACAGCGTCGAGGCGTTGATCGCCGATCCGGCGGTCGAGGCGGTGATGGTGCTGAGCCCCGACCAGTATCACGGCCGTCACGCGCGGGCGGCGCTCAAGGCCGGCAAGCATGTGCTGGTCGAAAAACCGTCCTGTCTGGTTCGCTCGGATCTCGATGAACTGACTCAGGTGGCCGCGGCCTCGGGCAAGGTGGCGATGATCGGCTACATGCGCCGCTATGCACCCGCCTTCACGGCAGCCAAGGCGGCGATGCCGCCGCTCGAGGACATCACCTATGTCCGCGTGCGCGATGTGATCTGCGAGGGGCCGTGGTTCTTCAACCAGCTCGACAAGGTGGTCACTCCGGCCAACGACATTGCCGCCGAGCTGATCGCCGAAGGTCGCGCGCTGCGCGACGAGATGGTGGCGGCGGTGTGCGGACCGGACGCGCCGGCAGAGTTGCGGACGGCCTATGCCGTCCTCACCGGTCTGTCCTCGCATTCGCTCTCGGCGATGCGCGACATTCTCGGGCAGAGCCCGAAGCGGGTGATCGCCGCCGAGATCAAGCAGGGCGGCTCGCAGATCAGCGTGCTGCTCGACTACGGGCACTTCACCGCGCTCTATGAGTGCATGATCGGCGATGTGGTGCGCTTCGAAGCGGGCATGGAGATCAATACGCGCTGGAAGCGGATCGCGTTCGAATATCCGACGCCCTATATCCGCAACCTGCCGATGCGGCTCGAAGTGCAGGAGTCGACCCCGACCGGCAATGCGGTCACCGTGCACGGCCCCTACCACCAGGATCCGTTCGACGTGGAACTGCGGCAGTTCCATGCCGCCTGTGTCGAGGGTGCCGTGAACCGCACGCCGCCGGAGGATAGCGCCGCCGATCTCGACCTGTTCGCCGCGATCATTGCGGCCGCACGGGGCTGAAGCCGGCACCTGGGGCTGGCCAGCCGCTTCCGCCTCTCGTATCTAGCGGGCTTCTTGTCCGGCAGGCCGTCCTGCCCCACTAGCCAAGGCTTTCTCCGATGCGATCAGTGACTGACTTCAACGACGGCTGGGTGTTCGAGGGCGGCGCCAGCGTACGCCTGCCGCACAATGCGGTGGATTTGCCCTTCTCGTATTTCGACGAGGCCAGCTACCAGCGGGTGTTCAGCTACGAAAAGCACTTCGCCGCCGATCCGGCCTGGGCCGGAAAGGAAGTGGCGCTGGTGTTCGACGGGGCCATGGCCAATGCCCAGGTCAGCGTAAATGGCGTCGTCGCGGCGGCGCACAAGGACGGCTATACGCCGTTCGAGGTGCGGCTCACCGACCGACTGGCCGGCGGGGAGAACACCATCAAGGTCGAGATCGATGGCAGCGAGAACCCGGCGATCCCGCCTTTCGGTGCGCTGATCGACTATCTCACCTATGCCGGCATCTACCGCGAGGTGTGGCTGCGGGTGACGGCGCCGGTCTACATCGCCAACCTCAAGATCGAGACGCCGGATGCGCTGGCGGCGCTGAAGCGGGTCAAGGTGATGGTGGAGCTCGCCAACCCGCAGCAGCTTGGCCTTTCGGGTTCGGTCATCGCCAATCTGCGCGACCCGGCGGGGTCCGTGATCGCGTCCAGCCGGGCCGATGTCGACGGCGAAAAGGTGCAGCTCGAGCTGAGCGAACTCAGCGGCATCGCATTGTGGGACCTCGCAACGCCGAACCTCTACACGCTGGAGCTCGTGCTCGAGACGCCGCACGGCCGCGACGAGAAGGCGACCCGCTTCGGCTTCCGCGAGGCGGTGTTCACGCCGGAGGGTTTCCGGCTGAACGGCCGACCGCTCAAGCTGCGCGGGCTGAACCGGCACCAGTCTTTCCCCTATTCCGGCTATGCGCTGGGGCGGGCGGCGCAGGAGCGCGACGCCGAGATCCTCAAGCACGAGCTGCACGTCAACATGGTGCGCACGTCGCACTATCCGCAGTCGCCGTGGTTCCTCGATCGGTGCGACGAGCTGGGGCTGCTGGTGTTCGAGGAAATCCCCGGCTGGCAACATATCGGCGACAAGAGCTGGCAGGCGGAGTCGGTGCTCAACGTCGAGCAGATGATCCGCCGCGACTGGAACCATCCCTCCATCGTGATGTGGGGTGTCCGCATCAACGAATCCCACGACAACCACGACTTCTATGTCGAGACCAACCGCGTGGCGCGGGCGCTGGATACAACCCGGGCGATCGGCGGCGTGCGCTGCTACACCGACAGCGAGCTGCTCGAAGACGTCTACACCATGAACGACTTCATCCTCGGCATGGAGGAGCGTGGCGGCAACCGACCGCGCACCGCGCTTCGGCCGCAGCAGGAGGTGACGGGGCTCGACCGGATCGTCCCCTATATGGTCACCGAGTTCGGCGGGCACATGCACCCGACCAAGATCACCGACACCGAGCTGCGCCAGATCGAGCATGTGAAGCGGCATCTCGAAGTGCTCAACGCCGCCTATGGCGATCCGCAGGTGTCGGGTGCCATCGGCTGGTGCGCCTTCGACTACAATACCCACAAGGATTTCGGCTCGGGCGACCGCATCTGCCACCATGGCGTGATGGACATGTTCCGCGAGCCGAAATTCGCCGCCTATGCCTATGCCAGCCAGTGCGAGCCGGACGAGGCCGTGGTGCTGAAGCCGGTGACGATCTGGGCCAATGGCGAGCGCAATATCGGCGGCGTGCTGCCGCTGATGGTCTTGACCAATTGCGACGAGGTCGAGCTGCGCTACGGCAACCAGCCCTCCAAGCGCCTCGGCCCGGATCGGGTGAACTATCCGCACCTGCCGCATGCGCCGGTGGTGTTCGAGCGCCACCACTTCACCGAAGGCGAACTCGGCGTCTGGGGCGATGGCTGGGTGGATGGCAAGATCATCGGCTATGTCGATGGCAAGCCGGTGGCCGAAGTGACGCTGCTGGCGAGCCCGGTGGCGACGCGCCTCGCCGTGGTGCCGGATCTGACGGAGATCGGACGGACCGACAGCGTGCGCGTGATGATCCGGGCGCTTGACCAGGCCGGCAACAAGCTGGCGCATTTCGGCGAACCGGTCTCGATCGAGGTCACCGGCGCCGGCCGGCGCCTCGGACCGGGGCTGGTGCCGTTCCGCGCCGGTGCAGCGGGTTTCTGGGTGCAGGCTGAGGCGGCCGGTGCCATCGAGATCACGGTTGCGAGTGACCGGCTGGGCACGGTCAAGCTCACGCTACAGGCCGTCTAGGCTGGCAGGCCAAGGCCCGAACGATAGGACAGCTGCCTTCCCCGGCTCGCACTGGGGAAGGCGCCAGCCGGCTCAAACGCTCCGGAAGGTTGGGGTGCCGTCGCGATAGACGGCGTAGCGCTTGGCCGCGACCTTGAGCACGGCGCCCTCGCGAACAAGACTGGTCTTGTCGAGGTGCACGGTCACCTCGCTACCATCGGCATGCTCGGCCTCGGCGAGGAAATACGGGCCCAGGTTGACGACGCGCTTCACCGTCAGCGGGACGCCGTCCTCGGCAGGCGCGAAATCCTCGGGACGCACGGCAAGCGTCGCCTCGCCATTGCTGAGCGCGGCCGGCAGGTCGAAGCCCGCGGCCTTCACCCTGCCCCCGGCCACATTGCCTTTCAGCATGTTCATGTTGCCGATGAAATTGGCGACGAAGGTCGTCTCCGGGTTGGCATAGATCTCGTCGGGTGTGCCGACCTGTTCGATGGCGCCCATCGACATGACGACGATGCGGTCAGCCAGCGCCAGCGCCTCGTCCTGGGCGTGGGTGACGAACAGCGTGGTGATGCCGAGCTTCCTTTGAATCTGCCGCACCTCTTCGCGCAGCCGCTCGCGCAGATGCTGGTCGAGGCTGGCGAAAGGCTCGTCCATCAACAGGATCTTCGGCTCGAGCACGAGGCAGCGGGCGATGGCGACGCGCTGCTGCTGGCCACCCGAAAGCTGGCGTGGCATGCGCTTGTCGTAGCCCTCGAGCCCGACCATCGCGAGGGCGCCCAGCACCTTGCGGTTGATCTCGTCCTTGGGAAACTTCCGCAACTTCAGGCCGAAGGCGATGTTCTCGAAGACGTTCATATGGGTCCAGAGCGCATGGCTCTGAAACACCATGGCGGTCGGGCGCTTGTCGGGGCGCGTGCCGGCCACGTCCTGGCCGTCGATCAGCACCTGACCGGCAGTCGGGATCTCGAAGCCGCCGATCATGCGCAGGAGCGTCGACTTGCCCGAGCCGGACGGGCCGAGGAGGCACACCAGTTCGCCATCGGCGATATCGAGCGACAGCGGGCTCACGGCCACGGCCGCGCCGAAAGACTTCGAGACATCAGCGAGATTCAGACGAGCCATGACGTCACTTTCCGGACTGCAATTTGAAACGAAACCATCAGCCGCCAAGGCCACGCGCGAACGAATCCGAGCCCATCACCCGACGGGCCAGCAGCAGCGCCGCGAGCGAGGGCACCCACAGGGCCACCGACAGCACCGCGCCATACTGCACGACGAGCTGGTTGTTGATCATCGACATCATCAACAGCGGCATGGTCTGCACGCGCGGCGCGCCGACCAGCCAGGCGCCTTCGGTTTCATAGAAGGTCCACACGAAGGTCATCAGCAGCGCCGCGCCGATGGCGGGGGCCGCCTGCGGCAGCGTGATGTGCCAGAACACCCTGAGCGGTGAAGCGCCGACATCAAGCGCCGCCTCTTCCATGCTGCGGCTGACACCCTGGAAGGCGGCGGTCGGCAGCCAGATCATCAAGAGGATCGTGTTGAGCAGTTGCACGATGACGACGCCGACCACCGTGCCCACGAGATTCATGGTGAGGAACAGGACCGCGATTGAAATGATCAGGGCAAAGCGCGGGAAAGCATTGCCCATCAGGAACGACATCATCAGCACCTGCTTGCCAGGAAACTGCATGCGGGCAAAGGCATAGGCGGCCGGCAGGCAGATCAGCGCCGAAAGTGCCGTGACGATGGCGCTGAGCTGTACCGAGGTGAAGAACGCCTGCCAGACATCGGGCCGTTCCAGCACCTTGAACCAGAACCTCAGGCCCCACTTGGTCGGCAAGACCGAGGGGTAGAACCACTGTTCGGTGAAGGCCCAGATGAACACGGTGAGGATCGGCAGCAGCACGAAGAAGACGAGGAAGATCGCCAGCACGTAGCCCGGCCAGTCGAGCCGCTTGATGAAGCCGATCATTTGGCACCTTCCTCGGCGCGGCGCCGGGCGATGGAGCGGACATAGGCGAGGCCGGCCAGCGAGCAGAAGGCGAAGACGATCGTCGCCTGCGTCGCCGCCTGCAGGGGGTCGCGCACGGTCGAGAACGTGCGCAGCATGAACGGCCCCATCATTTCCGGCGAGGTCGGCCCGAGCATGAAGGGCATGAAGGCCTGGCCGAACAGCCCCAGGAAGTTCAGCGCGGTGACCACGAGGATGGAATTCTTGATCTGCGGCAGGATGATCCTGAACAGGATGCGCATCGGCCCGGCGCCGACATCCTGCGCGGCCTCGATGGCGGAGGTGGCAATGCCCGACATGCCGGCGGTCAAGACCAGCAGCGTGAACGGCATGGCATCCCACAGCATGCCGATCACTGGCCCCCAGGCCGTGAGATAGGGCGACTGGAAGCCGCCGATGCCGACTGCCTCGAGCAAAGTCTGCAGCAGCCCGTTCGGGCCGAGGTAGCGGATCAGCGCGTAAACGATGACGATGCCAGGCACGAACATGGGAAACAGCGCCAGCGCCTGGATGAAGACGCCCAGCTTGCTCTTTGAAAAGCGCAGGTAAATCGCGATCGGCAGGTTGACCACGATCAACAGGACCATGGTGACCACGGTTGTCCAGATCGTGCGCCCGAGATTGGCCAGGCTATAGGGGTCGGAGAAGAACTTGACGTAGCTCGCGATGGTCCAGGCATGGGAACCATCGGGCTGCTGGACATAGATAGTGCTGAATATGCTCCGCAGCGCGGGAAAGAACAGGAACACCACGATCAGCGTGATCGGCACGGCGACGAAGAGGAGGCCGATTGGCCTCCCCTTCGCCGGTGCGGTCCCCTGGCTGTCGATCGAGCCTTGGAGCGCGTCGGTCATCAGATATGCCTAGCCCCGGGTGAGGCTGGAGGCAACATTGCGGTACCAGCCATCGAACAGGTACTGCTCCCACGGGCCCGGGAAGGTCGGGATCGAGGTGGTCGCCACGTTGGCAAACTTGGCCTGCAGCTCGGGCGACATTTCCGACCAGTTGATGGCCGGGAAGCCGCCGAGGTCCTCGACGACCTTGTTCTGCACTTCGGACGAGATCAGGAAGTCGGCCAGCTTGAGCGACAGCTCCTCGTTGGCGGCGACGGTGGGGACCAGCACGCTGGAATAGCCGCCGATGAAGGCGAGATCCTGCAACTGGGCCACGGACGTCGTCTCGGGCACGACGCCTTCCTTCATGGCGACCAGCGCCATGTCGGACCAGGCGATGGTCATCGAGATCGCCCCGCTCGCCAGCAACTGGATAGACGGGGTGTTGCCGCCGGTATATTCGCCACCCTTGTAGAGCGACGGCGCCAGGTCGTTGAGCAGCGCCCAGAGCTTCTCGAACATCGGGGCGGCGTATTCTTCGGAGTAGTTGTCGTTGGTGAACAGGCTCTCGTCGCGGCCCATCACTTCTTGCAGGGCACGCTCGATGAAGCAGGCACCGCTGTCGCCCTGGTCGGGGCGGGCATAGGCGAACTGGCCGGGGTTGGCCTTGATCCACGCCACCAATTCCTCGAAGGTCTTGGGCGGGGTCGGCACCTTCTCGGCGTTGTACATCATCACGACCTGCGAGCCGCGATAGGGCAGCGACCACTGGTTGTCGATGACGGCCGGGTTGACCTTGCCCATGTTGGACAGGCCCAGCGTCGAGAAGTCATTCCACAGGCCCGCCTCGATGGCACCGGCCGGGTGATAGGGACCGATGGCCTCCATCATGTCGATCTGCGGATCGGTGCCCGACTGCAGGGCCGCGAAGGCGCGCTCGGACAGGGCATTCATCGATGCGCCGCCGCCACCGGAGACGAGGTTCAGCGTCACACCGGGATTGGCCGCCTCGAAGGCAGGCTTCACGGCCGAAGCCCAGAATTCGACGATATTGGTGTCGCTGTTGAAGAAGATGTCCAGCACCCCTTCGGCGGCCGCCGCCCGCGTCGCGAACAGGCTGGTCGCCATGCCGCCAATGCCGAGTGCTGCCGTATTCCTCAGAAAATCACGCCTGTTCAAAGCCATTGTCTACCTCCGCGTTACCGTTCCCTGTGACGTCGTTTTCAGTCGAACGCCAGCGAATGGCACGGAGCCCTGTCCATCGGATTTGGCCCCGGGATGGGTCTTCGCTTTCAGGCGGCCGTCATCAACTTAATTAGCTAGCTCGTATTTAATTCGAGGTGTCAAGCGCAAAATCCGTCCCTCACATGGCGCACATGCACGTGTGAAAACCTAGAAGATTGCTAGGAAATATGGGATAAATGGGTTCACCGGCTTAAGTCCGTCATCGTCAATTAGTCCCGGGTCGAACGCATTCATGCCCCTGTGCAGGCCCGCGAAATCTCAGGAGAAACGGCATGCGTCCGTACCGCGATCGCCAGCGAAACCTCGAGCAGCTGACCCAGCATCTCGAGGCGTGGGCACTCGAACTCGCCGCCTGGGAGTTGCATGACCGACTAAAGATCGCGCCCTGGACGCTGCGCTCCCCCGAGGGCGAGGTTCGTGACATCGAGGTCGGCGACGGCTGGTCCAACCGCATCGGCATTCACAAGTTCCGGTCGGGCCCGATCTATGTCGGTGCCGAACGCGCCGAGGCAGAGCTGCATCTCGATTTCGGCGGCGAAGCGTTGGTGCGGCTGGTCACGGCGGATGGCCGTCAGGTCGGCGCCTTCGGGGCCAATCCGCGCCACAAGCGCTTCGCCCCGCTGCCGCAGGAGCCCTTCCACATCGAGGCGGAAGTGGCGGCCCGTTCGCTGTTCGGCATCCCCAACCGCGAGCCCAACCTGGAACTGGCCGAGCTGGTCAGCGTCCAGCCGGAAATCCGGGCGCTGAGGACCCGCATCGAAACCATCCGCAACACCGCGCTGACCGTGCGCAACACGGAACTGGCGCGGGCGCTGTGCGAAGTCGCCGAGATCGGGCTGTCGCAGTTGCGCCTGCCCACCGCCACGGCCGAAGTCGGCCCCCGCCATGCCGACCAGCCCTGGGCGCGAAACATCTGGGAGCGCAGCTTCGAGCCGACCGAGAGCCCTGCCCGACTGCGTCCTGACGCCATCGAATCGGTCAATGCCGCCATCGCTTCCATCGATGCCGGGCTCGCCGAACTGCGCGAGCGCTATCCCAAGCAGGGCAAGGTGCTGGCCACCGGCCACGCCCATATCGACTATGTCTGGCTCTGGCCGCAGCCCGAGACCGTGCGCAAGATCCTCAGGACCTTCCACAGCGTCAACACGCTGATGCAGTCGCATCCGGACTTCACGTTCCTGCAGTCGTCCTCGCTGTTCTACAAGCATGTCGCCGAACTCGATCCGGCGCTGTTCGACCAGATCAAGCAGCGCGTCGCCGAAGGTCGCTGGGAGGTCAATGGCGGCATGCTGATCGAGTGCGACACCAATATGCCGTCGGCGGAGGCGTTCGTTCGGCAGTTCCTGTTCGGCCAGCGCTTCTTTGCCGAACATTTTGGCGCCATGAGCCGCACGGCCTGGCTGCCCGACACGTTCGGCTTCACCGGCGCCATGCCGCAGATCATGCGTCATGCCGGCATCGAGACGCTCGTCACCATCAAGGTGAGCTGGAGCGAGACCAACAAGATGCCGGAAAACCTGTTCCGCTGGAAAGGCAATGACGGTTCGACGGTGCTGGTCCACACCTATGACGCCTACGACAATGACGGCTACAACATGCTGATGCTGCCGCAGGCGCTCGACGAGGTGTGGAGCAAGCATGCCGGCAAGGACCTCAGCGACACCGTGATTGCCACCTATGGCTGGGGCGATGGTGGCGGCGGCCCGGACCCCGACCAGATCGAGGCCTTCCCGATTCTCAACCTGATGCCGGAACTCCCGACGATCAGCCATGGCAATATCCAGGCCCATATCGACCGGATCAGCACCGAGCTGAAGGACGCTGCCGTCCCGACCTGGCAGGGCGAGATGTATCTCGAGTATCACCGCGCCACGCTGACCACGCAGGGCCGCACCAAGCAGCTCAATCGGCGCGCCGAGTTCGCGCTGGTTGCCGCCGAAGCCGCCAGCGTCCTCGCCAAGCTCGCAGGCGCGCCAGTCGAGATGCCGAAGCTCGGCGACGACTGGGAGCTGATGCTGCGCAACCAGTTCCACGACATCCTGCCCGGCTCCTCGATCAACGAGGCCTATGTGCAGACCAATGCCGAGCTGGAGGGCGTGGTTGCAAGGTCGGAGGAAGTAGCGACGGCGGCGCTCACCCGGCTTGCCGGGTTGCAGTCCGGCGACGTGAGCGGCCTCGCGGTCGCCAATCTCTCGGGCAGCGCCAAGCCGCGCTGGCAGATCGAATCCGCCGCCCCGCTGCCGCATGGGCTGGCCGCGCAGGCCGTTGGCGACCGCTACGTGCTCGCCTCGGATCGCCCCCTGGCGCCGCTCAGCGTCGGCTTTGTCGGCAAGCCGAGCGCGGCGCGGGTCAGCGTCAGTGGGCAGGCGCTCGAGAACGACCTTGTCCGCGTCAGCATCGATGAGCATGGCCGCATCGGCTCGCTCTTTGACAAGCGGCGTGGTCGCGAACTGGTCGATGGCGCGGCCAACCGCATCATGGTCTATCGCAACGACTTGCCGCGCACCTTCGATGCCTGGGACATTGAGCCCGGCTTTTCGCTGGGCGGCGAGGAACTGCTGACGCTCGACAGTTGCACGGTGACGGCCGAGGGTCCGCATCTGGGTGAGATCACCGTGGTCCGCTCGTTGGGGGCCAGCAGGATCACGCAGAAGCTGCGCCTGTGGAGCAACAGCCCGCGCCTCGACATCGTCACCGACATCGACTGGCACGACCGGCGCACCTATCTGCGCGCCGCCTTCCCGGTGACAGTGTTGGCGGAGCAGGCCGCATTCGACCAGGCGATCGGCGTCACCTACCGTCCGACCCATGACAATACCAGCTGGCAGCAGGCGCAGTTCGAGGCCTGCGGGCATCGTTTCGTGTCGCTGGGCGAGACCGATTGGGGCGCGGCGCTGCTTTCGGCCGACAAGTACGGCTTTTCGGCCAAGGGCAACACGCTGACGATCAGCCTCATCCGCGGCCCGATGTTTCCCGACATGCTGGCGGACGAAGGGCACCACCACTTCACCTACGCCATCATGCCGCATGACGGCCGCTGGTGGAGCGAGGAGGTGCAGGCGGAAGCCGATCTGCTCGCCGATCCGCTGCGCTTCGTTCCGGCCTCAGCCGACGCGACCTACACGGTGGCGCCGGTGCAGTGGAGCGGACTCGATATGCGGGTCCATGCGCTGAAGCCGGCCGAATCCGGTGAGGGCTATGTGTTGCGCGTGTCCGAGGCGGCAGGCCGCCGCGGCAAGCTCAGCATCGCGGTCGACGGCGGCCGGAACTGTCGGCCGGTCGATGCGCTCGAGCGCCCGCTCGAAGTGGAGGATGCGGAGGCGTACACGCCCTTCCATCTTGCGTCGCTGCGGTTCTGACGGCCGTCACTGCAGCGGGCGGCTGGGCGCACGCTCAGCCTTCCGCCGCGGTGACGATGTTCAGGCCCGACAGCGGATCGAAGAAGCAGGCGTGGGCGGTGTCCACCGCCAGCCGCAGTTCGCGGTGGGCCTCAACCCGGCTGCGCCCCGGCAGGCGTGCGGTGATCGCCTTGCCGCCGAGTTCGGCGGTGAGGAACGTGTCCGAGCCGGAGTTCTCGACCAGTTGCGCGGTGACCTTCACCCCCTCTGTCCCTTCAGCCAGCGCGAAGGCCTCGGGCCTCACACCAACCACCAGGTCGCCGCCGCCGCGTGCAACCAGCGCCTTCGGCGGGTTCGGCACCAGCAACCGGTTGCCGTCGGACAGGGTCAGTGCAGCGCCCTCTGGCTCGAGGGTCAGCGTCGCCGGCACAAGGTTCATCGGCGGGGAGCCCATGAAATCGGCGACAAACAGGTTGGCCGGATGATCGAACACCTCTTCGGGCGTGCCGATCTGCTGCACCAGCCCCTGGTTGAGCACGACGATACGGGTGCCCAGCGTCATCGCTTCGATCTGATCGTGGGTGACGTAGACGATCGAGGCGCCCAGTCGCTCATGCAGGCGCTTGATCTCGCCGCGTAACTCGACCCGCAGCTTGGCGTCGAGGTTGGAGAGCGGTTCGTCGAACAGGAACAGCACCGGCTCGCGCACCAATGCCCGGCCCATGGCGACGCGCTGGCGCTGGCCGCCGGAGAGGGCGCCGGGTTTCCGATCCAGAAGATGCGAAATCTGCAGCAGGTTGCTGACCTCGCGCACCTTTTCGGCCTGGACGGGCTTGGGCACGTTGCGGACCTTCATACCGAAGGCGATGTTCTCGGCGACGGTCATGGTCGGGTAGAGCGCGTAGCTCTGGAACACCATGGCAATGTCACGGTCCCTTGGCGGCACCTCGGTGACGTCGCGTCCGCCGATGACGATGCGGCCGCCCGAGGTCGTGTCGAGCCCGGCGATGCAGTTGAGCAGCGTGGACTTGCCGCAGCCAGACGGACCGACCAGCACCAGGAACTCCCCTGCCCCCATCTCGATGCTGATGTCCTTGAGCACCTCGACGGCGCCGAAGCGCTTCACCAGGTTGTTGACCTCCAGAACCGGCGGTTGCGGTTCCAGCTTTTCGGCTAGTGCGGCCATCCTGCCCTCCCAGTCAGTGGCGCGGCGCCTGTCGAGGCGCGAACGATGAGATCGGCGCTGACCATGCGCTGCAACTGGCGCGGATCGGTGCCGGCGATGCGGGCGCCCATCATCTCGGCAAGCGCCGCCCCGGCCATGCGGATCGGCGAGCGCGTCACCGTCAGCGGCGGGTTGAAGTGCTCGGGCCTGAGATGCGGCAGCACGTCGTCATGGGCAATGATGCTGAGATCGCTGCCGATGGCGAGACCGGCCGCCCCGGCCGCGCGGATGACGCCGAGCGCCTGCAGCGTCGAGGAACACAGAAAGGCCGTCGGCCTTGGTCCCAGTCGTCCCGACAGCATGTCGGTGGCATGCAGGAACGCCTGGTCCTCGCTCATCAGGTCGTGGCTGACAAAGCGATCGGGGATGTGGAGGCCCCGCATGGCCGCAACCCGGCGAAAGGCGATCTCGCGCTGGACCACGAAGGCGAGATTGGCCTCGCCATTGAGCAGCGCGATGCGTCGGTGTCCCAGATCGATCAGCAGCGAAGTCGCGGCGGCAAAGGCGGCATCATTGTCGATGTCGAAATAGGCGTAGCCGACATCGTCGCCGGTGCGGCCGTGGACGACGAAGGGAAAGCCGCGCTCGCTCAGCGTGGTGATGCGGCGGTCGTTCAGTTCCGGCGCCGAGACGATCATGCCATCGACCGAACCCGAGGAGGCAAAGCGCTCGTAGTGGGCCAGCAGTTCGCGCTGCGGCGCAGTATGGATGATGAGGTCGAGTTCGCGGTCGGCGAGGCCTGTGGAGAGCCCAGCGAGAAAGTCGACGAAGTGCGGATCGACCAGCAGGTTGCGGCTCGAGCGAAAGATCATCCCCACCATGCCGGACTTGCCGGTGGCGAGCCGCTTGGCATTCGAGTTGGCCTTGTAGCGGAGCTTCTCGGACGCTTCGATCACCCGGCGGCGGGTCTTCTCGCCGACTTCGGGATAGCCGTTCAGCGCCCGGCTGACGGTCGCCGGGCTCAGCCCCAGATGTTTCGCGAGTTCGCGAAGCGTCGTCAAATCCGTCCCCCCGGAGGCTCCAAACCGTTTCGAAACTTGCACAACCGGCGCCGCCACGCAATTCGGGCTGAGCAAGCAATTCCGAAATTAAACCGGTTTGAAAATTCCTGGAAGTGCGTCTAGGGTGTCGATCCATAGGGTGCCGCACCGTCAGGGAGGAACGAAGGTCGGGCGGCGGCCGAGGCCGTTTTCAGATTCGCGTTTTCCGTCGCCATTGCAGATCGAGAGCCCCGTCCCAACGCGGGCCCGTCGCAGCGGTGCGGTGAAAAGCGGATGGTCCGAACCCCGGCGGGGCACGGACCCGACCACGACGCCGGCACAGCCGGCGGCACGAACAGCACTGCGCCGTGAACGCACTGCGCAAACATGTCTGGGAGGACAATTTGACCAAGACCGCATTGAAGACAGTGGCACTGGGCGTAGGCCTTCTGCTGGCCTCCACCTCGATCAGCTCGGCCTTCGAGGAAGGCAAGCTCGTTGTCTGGATCAACGGCGACAAGGGCTTCACCGGGCTGGAAGCGCTGGGCGCCAAGTTCACCGAAGAGCTCGGCGTCGAAGTGGTCGTCGAGCACCCCGAAGCCGTCACCGACAAGTTCCAGCAGTCCGCCGCCACTGGCAACGGCCCCGACATCTTCATCTGGGCGCATGACCGCTTCGGCGAGTGGGCGGCCGGCGGCCTGATCCAGCCGGTCGAGCCGAGCCAGGACGTCCGCGACGGCATCTTCGACTTCGCCTGGGACGCGGTGACCTTCGACGGCAAGACCTGGGGTTACCCGATCGCCGTGGAAGCGGTGGGCCTGATCTACAACAAGGACCTCGTCGCCACTCCGCCTGCGACCATGGAAGAGATCGCGGGCCTGAGCCTGCCGGACGGGGTTGCGCCGATCCTGTGGGACTACAACAACACCTACTTCACCTTCCCGCTGCTCATGGCCAATGGCGGCTACGCGTTCAAGAAGGACGAAGCCACGGGCAGCTATGACCCCAAGGATACCGGGGTGAACAATGCTGGCGCCAAGACCGGCGGTGCGTTGCTGCGCAAGCTGATCGACGATGGCGTGATGCCGTCGGGCGTCGACTATGGCGTGATGGATGCGGCGATCAACAAGGGCGAAGTCGCCATGGTGATCAACGGGCCGTGGGCCTGGGCGAACCTTGCGACGTCCGGGATCAACTTCGGCGTCGCGCCGATCCCCTCTGTTGCCGGCCAGCCGAGCAAGTCGTTCGTCGGCGTACTCGCCGCCAACGTCAATGCCGCGACGCCCAACAAGGACCTCGCCATCGAGTTCATCGAGAACTACCTCGTCACCGATGAGGGGCTGAAGATGATCAACGACGACGTGCCGCTCGGCGCGGTGGCCGACGAGAGCTTTGCCGAGACGCTGGCGGGTGACGCCAACGTCGCGGCGACGCTGGCCAATGCGCAGTCCGGCGTCGCCATGCCCTCCACTCCGGCCATGGGCAAGTTCTGGGCGGCCATGGGCCCTGCCCTCGCCTCGATCACCGACAAGTCGGCAACCGTCGACCAGGCGCTCGACGACGCGGCGACCCGCATCCTCGCCGAGTAAGCGCGAGCCGAGACCTGCTCCGGGGCGACAGCGCCCCGGAGTTCGTGCCGTGTTTGGCCGATGCCAGTGTCACGCCTTGGGGGAGAGGCCATGACCGCGCCCAGTCTGTCCGCACCGCAATCTGCACCGAGCCGCCCGGCGAGACGCCTCGCGGGGCTGGTCGGCTACCTGCTGCTCGCCGTGCTGGCGCTGGGGCTCATGTATGTGGTGTGGGGGCTCTACCTCGCGGGCGAACCGCTGTTCGCGGTGGTGGTGATGGCGCTGCTCATCGGCATCGTCATCGTCTTCGGGGCGAGGCGCTTCTACACCGCCCGGTTCGTGTTCCCGGGCATTGCGGCGGTGCTGATCTTCATCGTGCTGCCGGTGCTCTACACGACCTATGTCGGCTTCACCAATTACAGCGCCCGGAACCTCCTCACCTTCGACCGGGTGACCGAACTTTTCCTCAAGCAGACGGCGGTCGACAAGTCGACCGAACGGCCGTTCGGGCTCGTTGCCGAGGGCGGGCAATATAGGCTGTTCCTTGCGGAGGGCAGCGGTGGCCTCCTCTCGGAGCCGTTCGCGCTCGACGGCACACCGGTCGATCTGGCGCTGGCCCCGGTGGACACCGCGCCGGAGACGGTGCCGCTCAAGGATGTGGTGAAGTTCCGCGCGGAACTCGCCGCCGTCACCGCGACGCTTCCCGACGGCAGCCAGGTCAGCTCATCGGGCCTCAGGAGCTTCGCCCGGGTCACCCCGATCTATGAGCAGCAACCCGACGACTCGCTGCGCAACCGCGAGACCGGCGAGGTGCTGGTCCGCGACGAGAGCGTCGGGTTCTACCGAAATGCAGCCGGAGACACGGTGGCGCCGGGCTGGCGCGTCAATGTCGGGCTCGCCAACTTCCAGCGCGTGCTGTTCAGCGAAGGCATCCGCCAGCCAATGCTGCAGATCTTCGTGTGGACCATCACCTTCGCGCTGCTCTCGGTGTTCTTCGGCTTCGCGGTGGGGTTGCTGCTCGCCAGCGTGCTGCAATGGCCGCATCTGCGCGGCAAGGCGGTCTACCGGATCATGCTGATCCTGCCCTATGCGGTGCCGGCCTTCATCTCGATCCTGGTGTTCCGCGGGCTGTTCAACCAGAATTTCGGCGAGATCAACCTGATCCTCAAGTCGCTGTTCGGCATCCAGCCGCAATGGTTCACCGACCCGACGCTCGCGCGCACCATGCTGATCATGGTCAATGTCTGGCTCGGCTATCCCTACATGATGCTGCTCTCGATGGGCTATCTGCAGTCGATCCCGCAGGATCACTACAAGGCCGCCGCGCTCGAAGGCGCCGGGCCGATCCGCAGCTTCTTTTCGATCACCCTGCCGCAGATCCTGCCACCCTTCGTGCCGCTGCTGATCTCAAGCTTTGCCTTCAATTTCAACAATGTCGTCCTGATCCTGCTGTTGACGCGCGGCGCGCCCGACATTGCGGGCACGATCGTTCCCGCCGGACAGACCGACATCCTCGGCTCGTTCACCTTCCGCGTCTCGTTTCAGGATGCGGGGCAGAATTTCGGCATCGCCGGCGCTATCTCGACTCTGATCTTCATCCTCGTGGGCGTCCTCGCCTATGCCAATTTCTATGCCCTGCGGCGCGCCGCGGCGGCACGCGGGAGAGGCTGACCATGATCGTCGAACGCCCACGCACGCTGTTCTGGAAGAAGCTTGCCGCGCATGGCTTCCTCATCGCGTTCATCGCGCTGATCCTGTTTCCGTTCCTTGTGGTGCTGTCGATCTCGCTGAGACCCGGCAACTTCTCCACCGGCAGTCTCATCCCCGACCCAATCAGCTTCGAGCACTGGTCGCTGGCTTTCGGCATTCCCTATACGCAGCCAGATGGCACGGTGCTGCAGCCGCCCTTCCCGGTGCTGACCTGGCTGTTCAACTCGATCAAGATCGGCGCCATCGCGTCGGCCGGCATCCTGATCCTGTCGATGACCGCCGCCTATGCCTTCTCGCGGCTACAGTTCCGGGGCCGTGGCGCCATTCTCGACACGCTGCTGATCGTCCAGATGTTCCCCGCCGCACTAACGGTGATCGCCATCTACACGATTTTCGATGCGCTCGGGAACGTCACGCCGGTGCTCGGCGTGGACAGCCATTGGTCGCTGATCCTTGCCTATCTGAGCGGCATCACGCTGCACATCTGGACCATCAAGGGCTATTTCGACTCGATCGACCCGGCGATGGACAAGGCCGCGCAGATCGACGGCGCGACGCCCTGGCAGACCTTCCGTTACGTGCTGCTGCCGATGTCGGTGCCGATCCTCGCCGTGGTGTTCGTGCTCAGCTTCATCGGCCATGTCACCGAGTATCCGGTGGCCTCGGTGCTGCTGCGCGAGACCAACAACATGACGCTGGCGGTGGGTGCCCGCTCCTATCTCTACGAGCAGCGCTATCTGTGGGGCGACTTCGCGGCAGCGGCAATCCTGTCGGGGTTGCCGATCACCGTCGTCTTCCTCCTCGCGCAACGCTATCTGGTCAGCGGCCTTTCCGAAGGCGGGGTGAAAGGCTAGTCCCAACACAGGCGCCGGGCACCGCCCCTGGCGAAGCCCATTTTTTACGCGTGATGCTGGCGTTTTCGACAGCTGGGCTGCGTAACGCCAAGCAGTTCATGGCCTCAACTCACTGATCCATATTACCTTTCCGAACTGGCACGCGGCTTGCTGCACCGAGATTTGAGTTAGGAGCTAGGGTTCCGGCGTCGACCAGCCTGCAAAAGGCGCGGCGCGTCTGGTCCGAGAGCACCGACAGGGCGGGAGACATCCGCTCTGGACACGGCGGGACAAAAGCCCGGGAGACCTCGTCAGCCAAGGGATTGGCGAGCGCAGCGTCTCGCCGTCCCTCAACCGTGAGGGAACTATGACTCTCGCCGAAACGTCTTCGCCGCCGGTCCTCTCAGTCCGCGGCCTCAACGTTCAGCTCAGCCGCGACGGGCGCGCCAGTACCGTGCTGGACGGCATCGATTTCGACCTTGCGCCCGGCGAGGTGATGGCGCTGGTGGGTGAAAGCGGCTCGGGCAAGTCCACCATCGGCCTCACCCTGCAGGGCCTCTTGCCGGCAGATGCACAGCCCGATGTTTCGGGCAGCGTGCGGCTGGCAGGTCACGAGGTGGTGGGCGCGCGGCAGCCGGAACTGCGGGACATCCGCAAGCGCCTCGTCCGCGCCGTGCCGCAGGACCCGATGGGCGCACTGAACCCGACGATGAGCATCGGGGCACAATTGCGCGAAAGCGGGCTCAGCCCCACCGAAGTTCTCGAATGGCTGGCCCGGACCGGCCTGCCCGACCCCGAGCGGATTGCCGGCGACATGCCGCACCGGCTTTCGGGCGGGCAGCGCCAGCGCGTGCTGATTGCCATGAGCATGGCCGCGAAACCGCGGGTCCTGATCGCCGACGAGCCGACCACGGCGCTCGACGTGACGGTGCAGGCGCAGATCCTGAAGCTGCTCAAGGAGCTCGCACGCGAACACACCACGGCGATCCTGTTCATCACGCACGATCTTGCGGTGGCCGCCGAGCTCGCCGACCGGGTGATGGTGCTCTATGGCGGGCGGGTTGCAGAAGTCGGTGACACGCGCGCCTTGATCGCAGCGCCATCGCATCCCTACTCGGCCGGGCTGCTCTCGGCGCGCTTCGATCTCGACTCCGACCGCAGCCGGCAGTTGACGACATTGTCGGCGGAGCATGTGCGGTCGCGCCCGTCCGGGCCGCACTGCAACTATCTTTCGCGCTGCCCGCTCGCGGAAACCGAATGCGGGCAGCGCCGGCCGGATTTGGCGCGCCGGGAGGACGGGCGGGAGGTGGCATGCTTGCGGTCGGAGCAGGTGCCCGAGCTGCTGGCGCGCGTCCGCGAGGCGCCGGCCTGGCCCGCCGCGATCGAGAGCGAGGCCAATGCGCTCGAACTGTTCCGCATCGAAAAGAGTTTCGGCGCGGGCGGCGGCCTGTTCCGCCCGGCCCGCAAGTCACCGGTGCTGGCAGGGATCGATCTGCGCATCCGACAGGGCGAGTGCGTCGCCCTGGTGGGCGAGAGCGGTTCGGGCAAGTCCACCCTCCTCCGCATTGCAGCCGGCCTGCTCTCACCCGATAGCGGCGACGTGTCATGGCTGGGCGGCACGCCCCCGCAAGTGGTGTTCCAGGACGCCGTGGCCGCCCTGACGCCATGGCTCACCGTGGGCGAACAGATCCGCGATCGGCTTCGCCCGCTGCGACTTGGCAGGACCGAACAGGACCAGCGGATTGCCGAAGCGCTGAAGCTGGTGGGCGTCGATCCTGCACTGCAGCATGCCCTGCCGAGCGAGCTGTCCGGGGGCCAATGCCAGCGCATCACGGTGGCCCGCGCGGTGGTGGTGCCGCCAAAGCTGCTGCTGTGCGACGAACCGATCAGCGCCATGGATGTGTCTTTGGCCGCGCAGACGCTCAACCTGCTCGGCACACTGCGCCGCTCGATGGGCATGGCGATGTTGTTCGTCACACACGACCTCGCCGCCGCGCGGCTGATCGCCGACCGCATCGCGGTGCTGGAGAAGGGCCACCTCGTCGAGATCGGCGAGCCCGACCAGGTGATCTCGGCTCCGCAAGCTCCCTACACCAAGATGCTTGTCGGCGCCGTGCCGCGGCTCGCCAGCTGAGAGCGCAAAATGGCCCTCATGACCGAAGTTTCCCCCCTTGCCTCCACCCCTCCTTTCGCCTGGCTGCGCCGTGTCGGCTGGCTCGAACGCATCGGCCTTGGCGGGGTGCTCCTCATCACGCTCGTTGCCGTGTTCGGACCGATGGTCACGCCGTACGATCCGATGTTGCGGGTCGCGGCCGCCTATCTGCCGCCCGACGCCGTGCACTGGTTCGGCACCGACGAGATCGGCCGCGACCTGTTCTCGCGCGTGATCCTCGGCATCCGCTACACTTGGCTGCCCGGTCTCGCGGTGATCGGCATTTCGCTGGTGATCGGCACGGTGGTGGGCGTGTTCGCCGGCATGGTCGGCGGCATGGTTGATACCCTGCTGCAGCGCGTGGTGGAGCTGTTTCTGGTGCTGCCTTCGACACTGATCGCGCTGGCAGTGGTCGCGGCGCTTGGCCCAGGCCTCGTCAACACCATGATCGCCATCACCATCTTCTGGTGGCCCTGGTACGCGCGGATGGCGCGGGACGAAGTGCGCCGCATCCGCGCCCGGCCGCATGTCGAGGCCGCGCGGATCGCCGGCGTCAGGGGCCCGCGCCTGATGTTCCGCTACCTGCTGCCCGGCGCCATTCCGGCGCTGGCAGTGGCCGCTACGCTCGACGTCGCCAACATCATCCTGACGCTGTCGACCATTTCATTTCTCGGTCTCGGGCTGCCCGCACCGGCCCCGGAGCTGGGCGCAATGACGGCGCGTTCGGTCGACAGTCTCACGGTCTACTGGTGGCTGCCGATCATCCCCGCCCTGGCGATCTTCCTGATGTCGATCCTTGCCAACCTTGCCGGCGACGGCATCCGCGCGGCCCTGAGGGGAGCCTGACCATGCTGGCCTATCTCAGCAAGCGCCTCGGTGGCCTCATTGTCGTCCTCGTGGTGATGAGCTTCATCGTCTTCTGCCTGCAGGCGATCATCCCGGCCGATCCGGCCCGCGCCCTTGCCGGCCCCTCTGCCCCGGTGGAGACCGTCGAGCGCATACGCGCCGAACTCGGTCTCGACCAACCGCTGCTCGTGCAGTACGGGCAATTCATGAGTCGGCTGGCGCAGGGCGATCTCGGCACCTCGATCCGTACCCGGCAGCTTATCGCGGCGGATGTGCTGAAATATGGGCCGGCATCGCTGGAACTGATCGTCTTCGCCATGCTGGCGGGCACCAGCCTCGCGTTTCTACTCGCGTTCGCTCAGACGACGATGGCGCGCTCCGGCGGGGTCCGGCTGGGCATGCTCGCGGCGGGCTCGTTCCCGATCTTTCTCACCGCGCTGCTGCTTGCCTATTTCCTGTGGTTCAAGCTCGGCTGGTTCCCGGGCAGCGGTAGGCTCGACATCCGCCGTTTCAGCGGTCCGACCGGCTTCTTCGTCCTCGACGGATTGCTGCTCGGCCGGCCGGACATCTCGCTCAATGCCCTGTGGCACATGGTGCTGCCCGGCCTCACGCTGTCGATCCCGATCGCAATTGCCGTCGGACGGTCGCTCAATTCCGCGCTCGTCGATGTGATGCGCCAGCCATATATCCGCACGGCCCGAGGAAAGGGCCTGAGCGGCGGGCGCATCTTCCTGCGTCACGGGCTGCGCAATGCCGCATCGGCGCCACTGGCCATGCTGGGGCTGCAAGTCGGGCTGCTTTACGGCAACCTGCTGATCGTCGAGCGCATCTTCTCGTGGCCCGGGCTAGGCCTCTATACCGTGCAGTCCTTTGCCAGCTCCGACCTGCCGGCGGTCCTCGGCATCGCCATGGTGTTCGGCGCCTTCTACATCGTCGTCACGATGCTGGTCGAAATCCTGCAGTCGGTTGCGGATCCGCGTATCGCGCTCTGAGCGGCCCCCGGTTGTTCCACCAGACCACCGTCCGGCATAGCTGGCATACAATGAGGACTTTCCTGCTCAATTTCTGAGCATAGCTTCGTTTTCGCCTACAATGTACGCATCCGGGCAGGCGCCCCGCAACCGCTGGTCTGAAATTTTCCTTTTTCTGCCAAAGCGTTAGCGAGTTGACGACGCTGGCATACCGCTTGCATCACCACAGGCGAGACTGGTGGCTAGGGTTCCGGCGCTACGCGCGTGTCTGGTCCGAGAGCTGCCACCCGCAGGCATGCAGCCTGCTGGACGCACGGCGGGACAAAAGCCCGGGAGACCTCGTAAGCCAAGGGATTGGCGACGATGGTCCGTCAATCCCTGTTCAAGGGAGCGACGTCATGTCGTCAACAATGAAGCCAATCGCCAAGTTCTCCGCCCGGCTGCTCGCCGGCGCGGCCCTTATCGCCGTTGCCCTGTCCGCCGGCATCGCCCAGGCACAGGAAACCCTTCGCCTGCCGATCGCCACCGATTTCGACTCGTTCGATCCGGACAATGCCTTCGAGATGGACGGCCTCGCCGCCATCAACAATGTCTACGAAGGCCTCGTTGAATACGTGCCGGGCAGCGCCGAGATCCGCGGTCTCCTCGCCAAGGACTGGACGGTCTCCGACGATGGCCTCGTCTACACGTTCAACCTCGTCGAAGGCGCCACCTTCCATGACGGCACCCCGTTCAACGCGGCGGCCGTCAAGACCTCGTTCGAGCGGCGGCGCGACAGCGAACTGATCCTCAGCTACTTCCTGTGGAACGTCACCGACATCGCCGCGCCGGACGACAAGACGATCGTCATCACCCTCGGCATGCCGCAGCCGTCGCTTCTCGACAGCCTAGCCAGCCCATGGGGGCCCAAGGTCATCAGCCCCAAGGCGCTGGCCGACAATGGCGGCGGCAAGGAAGCGGCAACCTGGCTGGATACCAACGCGGTCGGCACCGGCCCGTTCAAGCTGACCAGCTTCGAGCGCGGCCAGGGCTATACCTTCGAGCGCTTCGACGGCTATCATGGCAAGGCACCGTATTTTTCGACGGTCGAGCTGCCGCTGGTGCCCGATATCGGCCAGCAGGTGCTGAGCCTGCAGGCCCAGGAAATCGACGCCGTGCCGGCCAACTATCCGTGGGCCCAGCTCGCCTCGCTGCCGGCCGATCTCGAGGCCATCGCCGCGCCAAGCACCTCGGAAATCATCGGCTTCGTCAAGCCGACCGGTCCGCTTATCGATCCGGAGATCCGCACGGCATTCCTCACGGCCATCAATCCTTCAACCTGGGTGGCCGATGCTTTCGGCGCCTACGGCAAGCCGGCCAAGTCGGTCTACCCCGAGGCCATGCTCGACCCGGTAACCCCGGTGGTGTTCCCCACCGACATGGAAGCCGCCAAGGCGACCGTTACGGCCAAGGGGCCGATTGCCCTCACCATCGGCATCAGCACGGAGGAAGCCAATGCGCTCGGACGTGTCGGCGATCTGCTTGTCGCGCAGCTTGCCTCAATCGGCATCGACGCGACGGTGACGATCCTGCCGCAGGGCGCTGCATTCGGGCTCAAGGACACCCCGGACGGCCCGGACTTCTACATCGCCAAGCTGACCCCGGATGCCCTGCATCCCGAGAACCAGGCCGGCATCTTCTTTGCCTCGGGCGCGCCGATCAACTTCTACGGCCGCGGCCTGCCCGAAGCCGATGCGCTGCTGCAAGAAGCCGGCACGCTGACCGACATCGCGGCGCGAAACGCGCTCTACGAGAAAGCGGGCCACCTCTATTTCGACAATGGCCTGTTCATCCCGCTGGTCGGCGTCGATGACGTGGTGGTGGCCCCCAAGGGCCTCGTAGACCTCGACCTCCGCGCCGCTTACGCGCCGGGCAATATCGACTTCGGCTCGGTCCGCTGGGCCGACTGACCGTTCGGGGGCGGCTGCTTGTGGCCGCCCCACCCCCTTTTCCATCGGAGGCTCAAGTGGCCAACACAGAGCGCGAACCGTTCGTGCCGAGACTGCGCGTTTCGCACATCAACGACTACCTGATCTGCTTCTACGACGGCCGCGAGATCGCGGACTATCCGGAGTGGATCAAGGGCAACATCGACATGAAACTCGGTGTCTGCAACTACGTTCTACACCGCGGCGACAGCGCCATCGTCTTCGACACCATGGTCTATGGCGAGCAGATGGAGGCCATCGACGCCTATATGCGGCAGATGGGCATCAAGCATGTCTCGGTAATCAACTCGCACTGGGACTGCGACCACATCGCGGGCAACTATCTGTACAAGAACGCCGACATCATCGCGACCAACCGCACCCGCTGGAAGCTGCAGGCCTATGCCCCGCAGATGCTGAGCGGCGAGATCTGGGGCGCCGGCGATCCCGCCTACCCCGGCGTCAAGGAAGTCGTGCTGCCCAACCGCACGTTCGACGGGCGGATGACGGTGTGGCTCAAGGACCTGCAGATCGAGCTGATCGAAACCTTTGTCCACCAGCTTGGCCACCTCGTCGCCTACCTGCCCAAGGACAAGATCCTGCTCGCGGCCGATGCGGTGGAGGACACGGTGACCTTCAACACCGCGGCAATGACCAGCGAGATTTCGGCGCAGATCATGACCTATCGTGCGCTGCTGGCGATGGACGCCAAGGCCATATACCCCTGTCATGGGCGCTTCGAGGTGATCGACGGGGGCGGCTACACCCAGGAGTTCACCGAGGCGATCCTCGACTACAATATCCAGCTGCTGAAGCGGAAGGACGAGCCGGACTACCTCACCGCACCGCTCGAAAGCTTCATCCAGCCCTGGATCGATCGCGGCGTCCTTGCCATGCACGAGCCCTACCGGTGGCTGCACGGCAACAACACCACGCTGATCGATAAGACCTATGGCGGCCGGTCGATGCCGAACATTCCTGAATGATCGCCTGGCGGGCACTGCCTATGGATTAGCCATCCCGCACGCCGAATCCGCAGGCGCGAGGCAGACTGGTGAGAGACGGACGGCACATGGCTTTGAAATCACTGATTTTTCCGTTCTGGCACGCCACTTGCTCAGTTGTATGCAGAGTTAGGAGCTAGGGTTCCGGCGCCGCGTCTCCTTCAGGAGAGCCTGGCGCGTCTGGTCCGAGAGCACCCACCCGGACGGGAGACATCCGTCCGGGCCACGGCGGGACAAAAGCCCGGGAGACCTCGTCAGCCAAGGGATTGGCCGCGCGGTCGTGTGGGCCCGCACCGATCCCCAAGTCGAAACAGGGGACAAGCGCATGACATTCAGCACCGCGACCATCAAGACACTGGTTTCCGCCCTCGCCATCGCCGCCATGGCGACGGTCGGTGCGACGAGCTTTGCCACCGCCGAGGAGAAAACCGAGTTCAAGGTCGCCTGGTCGATCTATGTCGGCTGGATGCCCTGGGGCTATGCCGCCGATACCGGCATCGTCCAGAAATGGGCCGACAAATACGGCATCTCCATCGAGGTCACCCAGTTCAATGACTATGTGGAGTCGATGAACCAGTACACCGCCGGCGCCTATGACGCGGTAACGCTGACCAATATGGACGGGCTCTCCATCCCCGCCGCCGGCGGCGTCGACACCACGGCGGTGATCATCGGCGACTTTTCGGCCGGCAATGACGCGGTGATCCTGAAGGACAAGACGGCGCTTGCCGACATCAAGGGCCAGAACGTCAACCTCGTCGAGTTCTCGGTGTCGCACTATCTCCTCGCCCGGGCGCTCGACAGCGTCGGGATGACCGAGCGCGACGTTAATGTCGTCAATACCTCCGACCCCGACATGGTTGGCGCCTTCCAGACCGCCGATGTCACGGCGATGGTCACCTGGAACCCGATGGTCTCCGAGATCGCCGCCCTACCCGGCGCCACCAAGGTGTTCGACAGCGCGCAGATCCCCGGCGAGATCATCGACATGATGGTTGCCAACACCGAAGTGCTGGCCGACAACCCGAACTTCGGCAAGGCGCTCGCCGGCATCTGGTACGACACCATGGCGGTAATGGTGGCCGACACGCCGGAAGGCGCTGCCGCCCGCGCCGCGATGGGCGCAGCCTCGGGCACCGATCAGGCCGGGTTCGAGGCGCAACTCGCCGCGACCAAGCTGTTCCCCACCGCCGCCGAGGCCGTCGCCTTCACCACCTCGCCGGACCTCAAGGTGACGATGGACAAGGTGCGCACCTTCCTCTTCGACAAGGGACTCCTCGGCAATGGCGCGCCTTCGGCCGACGTCATCGGCATCGAGCTGCCGGGCGGCGAGGTGCTGGGCGATGCGGCGAACACCAAACTGCGCTTCACCAGCGAATACATGCAGATGGCGGCCGACGGGACGCTGTAGGCTCCGAGGCTCCCGCCCCACCCTCATCCGGCTTCGCCACCTTCTCCCATCAAGGGAGAAGGCGCCGACTGAACCCTCGGTGATCGCCTTCTCCCCTTGGGGGAGAAGGTGCCCAACGGGCGGATGAGGGGCAATCTTCTCCAGCATCAAGCGATCGAACCATGCGCCTGATCAATCTCAAGCCATCCCGCACCAACCAGCTGTTGCTGGCGCTGGCGCCGTTCGCTCTGCTGATCCTCGCCTATGCGCTAGGGTCGGCGGCGCGGCTGGCGGAAAATCCGTCCGACAAGCTGTTGCCGGCGCTGACCAGCCTCGCCGACGCCATCAACCGGATGGCCTTCGTCGAGGATCCGCGCACCGGCGAATACCTGTTCTGGTCCGACACTTTTGCCAGCCTCGGCCGGCTCGGCGCGGCGCTGGGCATCTCGACGGCGATCGCGCTGCTGTTCGGCATGGTGATCGGGATGTTCCCCTATGTGCGCGCGCTGCTGGCGCCGTTCTTTGCCGCCATCTCGATGGTGCCGCCGCTGGCGCTGCTGCCGATCCTCTTCATCGTCATGGGGCTGGGCGAGACCTCGAAGATCACGCTGATCGTCATTGGCGTCGCGCCGATCATGGTACGCGACCTGGCGCTGCGCGTCCTCGAGTTGCCGCGCGAGCAGATCGTCAAGGCCGAGACGCTGGGGGGAAACTCCTGGCAGATCGCCCTGCGCGTGGTGCTGCCGCAGATCCTGCCACGGCTCTTCACCTGCCTGCGCCTGCAGCTCGGCTCGGCCTGGCTGTTCCTGATTGCCGCCGAAGCGATCTCGGCGGAGTCCGGGCTCGGCTATCGCATCTTCCTCGTCCGCCGCTATCTCGCGATGGACGTGATCTTCCCCTATGTCATCTGGATCACGCTGCTCGCAGTGTTCAGCAACGTGCTGCTCGACTGGCTGCGCGCCAGACTTTTCCCCTGGTCCGAACTGGGGAAGAACCAATGATTGTCGTCGACAATGTCTGGAAGGAATATGGCGACCAGATCGTCCTCGAGAAGGTGTCGCTGACCATCGAGGATCGTGCCTTCGTGGCGCTGGTCGGCCCGTCGGGCTGCGGCAAGACCACGTTCCTCAAACTCCTCCTCGGCGAGGAACGCCCGACACAGGGGACGATCACGCTCGATGGCGTACCGCTCTCCCCCGAGCCGGGGCCGGATCGCGGCGTGGTGTTCCAGCGCTATTCGGTGTTCCCGCATCTGACGGTGCTGGGCAATGTCCTGCTCGGCAAGGAGTTCGCCGCCTCGCGCTTCCGCGCCCGGCTGGTCGGTCCGGCGCGTCGCGAAGCCATTGCCGAGGCGCGCGAGTTGATCGCCGAAGTCGGGCTCGCTGCGTCCGAGGACAAATACCCGGCCCAGCTTTCCGGTGGCATGCAGCAGCGGCTGGCGCTGGCCCAGGCGCTGATCATGCGGCCACGCGTGCTGCTGCTCGACGAGCCATTCGGGGCGCTCGATCCCGGCATCCGCGCCGAAATCCATGTGCTGATGAAGCGGCTGTGGAACGAGACCAACCTCACCGTGGTGATGGTGACGCATGACATGCGCGAGGCGTTCACGCTCGGCACCCGCGTCATCGCCTTCGAGCGGCCGCGCGACCGTCCCGACGAGCGCGAGCGCTATGGCGCTTCGCTCAGCCGCGACATCGACATCTGGCCACCGCGACGTGCGGGCGCCGACCCCGATACCAGCCCCGACCGGGACGGCCCGGTCTTCGATGGGGACCCCAGCCGGGACGACCTGGCGCCATCTGAAGGAGCACCGGCATGAGCCGCACCCCCGAACAGATCGCCGCCGACCGGGCGCGTTACGAAGAACATCAGAGGAAGGGCCTTGCCTTTGCCACCAAGGCGCTGCCCGAAGCCAGTCCCCTGCCCGCCCCGCCGATCGCTGCGGACAGGATCATCGCCACCGAAACCATTGCCGGCGGCTGGTACTGGTGGACGCAGCTGCGGCGGGGCGAGGTTTTGCGCATCGCGCAGACCCATGGCCCTGCCTCCGTGGCGCTGGTGTGCTGGAATGCTAAAGACACCAGCGAGCGCCTCAACCTCCCCGACACGGTGAAGGTGCAGTGGGACACCCGCGTGCAGAAGGGCCGCGTGCTGTTCTCCGACATGGGTCGCGTGCTGCTTTCGGTCATCGAAGACAGTTCCGGTGGCGCGCATGACGTGCTGCTCGGCGGCTCCACGGCCGCCGCCAATGCTGCCAAATATCCCGGGGTTGCGACGCGCAACACGCGCGACAACCTGGTGCTCGCGGCCGGCAAGCTCGGCCTTTCCCGCCGCGACCTGCCGATGGCGGTGACGCTGTTCGCCCCGGTGCGGGTGATGGACGATGACGGACGCTTCGCCTGGCAGCCGCAGCTATTGAACGGCAGCGACTATGTCGAGCTCCGCGCCGAGATGGACCTGCTCGTCGCGCTCTCCAACTGCCCGCATCCGCTCGACCCTGCGCCGGACTACGCGCCGAACCCCGTTGAGATAACGCGTTATCACAGTGAAGTGGCAAGTGACGATCTCTGCCGCACCGCCACTGCCGAAGCCGTGCGCGGCTTCGAGAACAACGCCCGTGCGGAGGCCTGAGATGCGCAGCGAACAGACCGCAATCCAGAACCACCGCATCGCCGCCGAAGCCCCGTGGTCGGGCGTGGTGAAGGCGGGCCAGACCATCCGCATCATCGACAGCGAGGGCCAGCAGGCCATCGACACGATCTTTTACCGCCTCGACGATTTCGCCGAGCGATATTCGGCGCAGGACACGCTGCGCGTGCAGGGTTCGGCCTATGTCGGGGTCGGCACCAAGGTCGTCTCTAACGAGGGCAGTGTCATGCTCGAGGTGGTGGCCGACACCTGCGGCCGCCACGACACCATGGCCGGCGCCTGCTCGTGCGAGAGCAACACCGTCCGCTTCGGCCACGAGACGCGCTACCTCCACGCCTGCCGCGACAACTTCCTTATCGAAGTGTCCAAACACGGCATGAGCAAGCGCGACATCGTGCCCAACATCAACTTCTTCATGAACGTGCCGATCGCGCCCTCGGGCGAAATGACCATTGTCGACGGTTTGTCGAAGCCCGGTGACTATGTCGAGCTGGTCGCCCGGATGGACGTCCTCTGCGTCATCTCCAACTGCCCGCAGATCAACAACCCCTGCAACGGCTTCAACCCCACGCCGATCCAGGTGCTGGTTTGGGACGCTGAGTGATGTTCACCAAAGTCCTGATTGCCAACCGCGGCGAGATCGCGGTGCGGATCATTCGCACGCTCAAAAGCATGGGCATCGGATCGGTCGCGGTCTATTCCGATGCCGACCGCTTCACCAGGGCGGTACAGCTCGCCGATGAAGCGGTGCGGCTCGGCCCGGCCCCGGCCGCCGAGAGCTATCTCGATGTCGATGCCGTCATCGCCGCCTGCAAGGCGACCGGCGCACAAGCGGTGCATCCCGGCTACGGGTTCCTCTCGGAGAACACCGGCTTCGCCCGCCGGCTGGAAGCCGAGGGCATCGCCTTCATCGGCCCGACGCCGGAGAACATCGAGGCCTTCGGGCTCAAGCACACCGCGCGGGCGCTGGCCGAAGCCAATGGCGTGCCGCTGCTGCCGGGCACCGGGCTGCTCGACAGCCTCGATGAGGCGCTCGATGGCGCCGAGCGCATCGGTTACCCGGTGATGCTGAAATCGACAGCTGGCGGCGGCGGTATCGGCATGTCGCTCTGCGCCGATGCCGCCGCCCTCACTGCCGCCTTCGAAGCCGTGCAGCGTACCGCCCGCGCCAGTTTCGGCGATGCGCGGGTCTATCTCGAGCGCTTCGTCTCCGACGCGCGCCATGTCGAGGTGCAGCTGTTCGGCGACGGCAAGGGCAAGGTGATCGCGCTCGGGGAGCGCGACTGCTCACTGCAGCGGCGCAACCAGAAGGTGGTCGAGGAAACCCCTGCTCCGGGCCTTTCCGTCACCACCCGCTACCGGCTCCACGAAGCGGCGGTGAATCTCGGTCGCGCCGTGAACTACCGCTCCGCCGGCACGGTCGAGTTCATCTACGATCCGGAACGCGAGGAGTTCTACTTCCTCGAGGTCAACACCCGCCTGCAGGTGGAGCATCCCGTCACCGAAGCGGTGTTCGGTATCGATCTCGTCGAATGGATGATCCGGCAGGCCGCGGGCGAAACCGTCATCCCCGACGCCCCCCTCTCGCCACGCGGCGCGGCGATGGAAGTCCGGCTTTATGCCGAGATTCCGCACGCCAATTTCCAGCCCAGCGCGGGCCTGTTGACCGAGGTCCGCTTCGGCGAGGCGCGCATCGACAGCTGGATCGAGACCGGCACCGAGGTCACCAGCTTCTACGATCCGATGCTGGCCAAGATCATTGTCGCCGCCGAAGACCGGCCATCCGCCATCGCCAAGCTGCAACTGGCACTGGCCGAAACCAGCATTTCTGGCATCGAGACCAATCTCGCCTATCTCCGCGCCATCGCGGGGTCTGAATTGCTCGCCTCGGGCCTGGTGGCGACCACGGCGCTCCGAAGCTTTGCCTTCACCCCCGATGTGGTCGAGGTGATCGTTCCCGGCGCGCAGTCCTCGCTGCAGGAACTGCCGGGCCGGCTGGGGCTCTGGCATGTCGGCGTGCCGCCCTCAGGCCCGATGGACGAGAAGAGCTTTCGCCATGCCAATCGGCTTGCCGGAAATGGTGACGACACCGCCGCGCTGGAGCTGACCGTTTCCGGCCCGACGCTAAAGTTCCACGCCGCCGCCACCATCGCGCTGGCCGGCGCCGAAATGCCGATGACGCTCGATGGCACGCCGGTGTCGCACAATGCGCCTGTCGCCGTCGCGGCCGGTCAGGTGCTGAGCATCGGCGCCATTAGCGGGCCGGGGCAACGCGCCTATCTGGCCATTGCCGGCGGCTTTGCCGCGCCAGTTGTCCTCGGCTCGCGCGCCACCTTCGCGCTCGGCAAGTTCGGAGGCCACGCCACTGGCACGCTGCGCGCCGGCGACGTGCTGCACCTGGCACGCGCACCGCAGACTGCCCTGCCGGCCAGCGACCCGGCCCCGCTGACCCATGCCTGGGAAGTGGGCGTGCTCTATGGCCCGCATGGCGCGCCTGACTTCTTCCTAGACGCCGACATCGAGACGCTCTTCTCGACCCGCTATGAGGTGCATTACAACTCGGCCCGCACCGGTGTTCGCCTCATTGGCCCGGCGCCGAAATGGGCCCGCACCGATGGCGGCGAGGCGGGGCTGCACCCCTCGAACCTTCATGACAATGCCTATGCCATCGGCGCCATCGACTTTACCGGAGACATGCCGATCATTCTCGGTCCGGACGGCCCCAGCCTCGGCGGCTTCGTCTGTCCGGCGGTGATGGCGCGCGACGAGTTGTGGAAGCTCGGGCAGTTCCGGCCGGGCGACAGCATCCGCTTCGTGCCCGTCGCCCGGCCTGAGGACAGCATCGCCGGTCCGGCCATCCATCGCCCAACCGAAGCCGGTTCCGCCATTGTCGGGCACTCGGACAACGGGCCAGTGCCGGTGGTCTATCGGCGGCAGGGCGACGACAATCTCCTCGTCGAATACGGCCCGATGGCGCTCGATCTGGCGCTCAGGCTGCGGGTGCACCTGCTGATGGAAGCAATCCAGCAGCAGGGCTCGCTTGCCGCGAACAAGGGCATCATCGACCTGACACCGGGCATTCGTTCGCTGCAGATCCACTACGATTCCACCCGTATCAGCCGCGGCCAACTGCTCGGGCTGCTCAAGGAGATCGAGCAGTCCCTCCCTGCTCCCGAGGCGGTCACCGTACCCTCGCGCATCGTCCACCTGCCGCTCAGTTGGAACGACCCCGAGGCGCAGCTCGCCATGCGGAAGTACCAGGAGCTGGTGCGCCCCAACGCGCCCTGGTGTCCCGACAACATCGAGTTCATCCGCCGGATCAACGGCCTCCCCGACATCGAGGCGGTCAAGCGCACCATCTTCGATGCGAGCTATCTCGTCCTCGGGCTCGGCGATGTCTATCTCGGCGCGCCGGTCGCGACCCCGATGGACCCGCGCCACCGGCTGGTCACCACCAAGTACAACCCGGCCCGCACCTGGACGCCGGAAAACGCCGTCGGAATCGGCGGCGCCTATATGTGCATCTACGGCATGGAAGGCCCCGGCGGGTACCAGCTGTTCGGCCGCACCATCCAGGTATGGAACACCTGGCGGCGGACAGCGGCCTTCGCCAAGGCCCCGTGGCTGCTGGATTTCTTCGACCAGATCCGCTTCTTCCGGGTGTCGCATGACGAGCTCACTGAGGCCCGTGCCGCCTTCCCGCATGGCGGGTATCCGGTCAAGATCGAGGAGACGAAGCTCGCTTATGCCGACTATGCGGCAGAGCTCAGGCGGAACGCCGACAGCATCGCGGCCTTCAAGCACACGCAGCAGACCGCCTTCGAAGCGGAGCGGCAGCGCTGGAAGGATGAGGGGCTCGACAGCTTCATCGCCGACGAAGGTGCCGGCATGGCCGATGCCTCGGAAGTCCCATCCGGCCATTTCGGCGTCGCCAGCACAGTGCCGGGCAATATCTGGAAGATCCTCGTCGAGGACGGGGCGCTGGTCGAGGCCGGCCAGCCGGTCGCCATCATCGAGTCGATGAAGATGGAGATCACCGTGACCGCCCACGCCGCAGGCGCGGTGCGCGACGTGCGCGCCGGTCCCGGCCGCAACGTCAAGGCGGGCGACATCATCGTCGTCCTCGAAGAGCACTGAGCGACAAGGGAGAGCAGCGATGAGCTACGTGCTGGGATCGGACATGCGGGTGGTGCAGCCCTATCGGCACATCCTCGCCTTCTACGATGGGCGCATCCCCGGCCTCCGCGTCCATTCCGACCAGCCCAACTGGCTCGACAATGGCGCGTTCGGGCTCGGCACGGCGTCCTTCGCCATCATCGATGGCACGTCGGCGCTGGTCTATGACACGCATATGTCGATCCCGCATGCGCAACTGGTGCGGGACCATCTGGTAGGGCTGGGCATCACCGAGATGCAGGTGGTGCTCAGCCACTGGCACCCCGACCATGTCGCCGGCAACATCGTGTTCGAGGATTGCGAGATCATCGCCAATCGTCACACCGCCGGGCTGATGGAAGACAACCGCGACAGCCTCGAAAACGGCGATCCGCCGATCGGTCGCCTCGTCATGCCGACCCGGCTGTTCGACGAAGAGTTGTCGCTGAAGGTGGGAGGCCTTACGGTCGATCTCCGCCGCCTCGACATCCACAGCGTGGACGAGACAGTGATCCTCGTTCCGGACCACCGCACCATCCTTGCCGGAGATACGGTGGAGGACACCGTCACCTACGTCACCGAGCCGGACCGGCTGCACCACCATCTCGCCGACCTCGCGCGCATGGCGACGTGGGATTTCGACACGATCCTGCCCAATCACGGCACCCTCGAAAAGGTCGCCAGCGCCGGCTACGACAAGCGGTTCATCACCGCAACAGAGCTCTATGTGACCAAGCTCACCGGCCTTGCCGAGCACCCGGAGTGGGCCAGCGAGGACCTCCAGACCTTCGCCGCCGAGGCGCTGGCGCTTGGTGCGGTCGAGTATTTCGCGCCCTACGAAGTCGTCCATCGCGACAATGTCGCGGCCTGCCTCAGGGTGATGGGCTAGGTCGCGAGTTCCACGCGGCGGAATGCAAAAGCGTTGACCGGGCCGCCGCCCCTCCCTACCCCTTCTGAAGTCAATCGAGGGGAGCGGTATGCGCATATTTCTGGCGACGCTGGGCACGGAAACCAACACCTTTGCCTCCTTCCCCACCGGAATCGAGGATTTCAAGCGCACGCTCTGGGCCGAGGACGGCATCGAAAAGGTACCGCTGACGCCGTGGTCAGCCCCGGCGCATCACTGGCTGAAGCGGGCGCGCGGCCTCGGCTGGGAGGTCGTCGAGAGCCTTCACACCTTTGCCGAGCCGGCTGGCCCGACGATCCGCTCAGCCTATGAGATGATGCGCGACCGCATTCTGAGCGACCTCGCCAACGCAGGGCCGGTCGATGCGGTGATCATGTTCCTGCATGGCGCGATGATCGCCGAAGGTTACGACGACTGCGAGGCCGACTTCGTCACCCGCATGCGGGCGCAGGTCGGCCCCAACGTCAAGATCGGCCTCGAGCTCGACCTCCACGCCCATATCGACGAGACGCTGGTCAGGGCCAGCGACATCATCGTCTTCTACAAGGCCTATCCGCATATCGACTATACCGAGCGCGCCGAGGATGTGTTCGCGCTGATGGTGCGGCTGCTTGCCGGCGAAATCGACCCGAAGATGGCGCTCTTCGACTGCAAGGTTATGGGGTTGTTCCCCTCCACCCGCGAAGGCCCGATGATCGACTTCACCGCAGACATGTTTGCGGCCGAAGGCAAGGACGGGGTGCTGTCGCTGTCGCTCAACCATGGCTTTCCGTGGGCGGATGTACCCAATGCCGGCGCCAAGATGCTGGCCGTCACCGATGGCGACCAGGCGCTGGCCGAACGCGTCGCTGAGAAATTCGGCAAGCGCTTCTACGCCGAACGGGCCGAGGCCATGCTGGATTTCGTGCCCTTCGCCGAAGCCATCGAGCGGGCCAAGGCAACCGGCGACAAGCCGATCCTTCTCGCGGACACCTCCGACCAGACCGGCGGCGGCGCGCCGGGCGACACCACCTACATGATCAAGGCGCTGCTGGATGCCGGCATCCCCGATGTCGTCTACGGCCCGCTCTGGGACCCCCTCGCCATCGGCATCTGCTTCCAGGTCGGCGTCGGCGCCAAGCTCAAACTCCGCATCGGCGGCAAGTACGAGCCGCATTCCGGCCCGTGCCTCGACGTCGATGCGGAGGTCATTTTCCTCAAGCGCGACGGCTACCAGGACCAGTTGACCGACGAGCGCGTCATGGTCGGCGACGTGGCGGTGATCCGGGTGGCGGGAATGGAGATCCTGCTCACCACCAAGCGGGTCGGGGTGTTCTCGCCGACGCTGTTCACCCATCACGGCATGACGCTAAGCGACAAGCGCGTCATCGCGCTCAAGAACCTCTACAAGCACCGCGACATCTTCCGGCCACTGACGCGCGAGCAGCTGTTCGTCGCCACTCCCGGTGCCTGTCCGCCGGACTGGAAGTCGATCCCGTTCAAACGCATCCCCCGCCCGATCTGGCCGCTGGATGCCGATCCGCTGGGGCTGGACGACAAATAGTCGCAGGCGCCGCCGATCTCATCGAAACCGGACGGCAGCGGCGACGCTGCTGCCGGTCGCACGTGCGACAGCGGCGGTGTGAGACCACCGCGGCGCCTGGTGTCCGGGGCCGACCTGAGCATTTGCTCCGATCTTGCCGCTGCTAATGCGTTGGTGCGGGCAGACGGCGGCCGCGCCCGCTATGCCCGACAACTCTCGACATGCTTAACCAGAGATAAATACATCGATGGAAGAACTTATTCCCACTGTGAGGTGCAGGCGACCGCGAGTCCCGGCAGGTGATCGCAGGTCCCGATGCTGCTGGGGTCAAGGGGCAGCCTGAACAGGAGTTCAACGATGCAGTGGTTCGGTCGCCTGAAAATCGGTGCGAAGGTCGCACTGAGCTCAGGGTTGGGTGTCGCCTTGGTGCTGGCGCTGGTTGCGTCCAACTTCATCTTGCTGGGGCAGGTGAACTCGTCAAATGACCAGGCAGCGAACCAGGCCAAGATTTCGCAGTTGATGACCCTGGCCAAGACCGACGTTCAACTGATGCGCGTCACGTCCCGGGACATCCGCCTTGCTACGAATGCGGACCAGGTCGCGGAAGCCGTAGTCGCAGCGGATGCGGCGCAAGCGGAACTCGAAGGCGCGATCGATGGCGCCATGGCCGTGATGGTCAGCCAGGCCAACAAGGACCGCGCCGAGAGCATCCGGCTGGCCTCCGAGGAGTATCGCGCCGAGATCGACGCCCTTGCGGCTGTCGTTTCCAGCGAGCTGAGCACCGGCAATGTTGCAGCGACCGACTCGCCGGCCCGACTGGCATCGGTGGAGAGGCTCAATGAGATCGCGGCGCGGTTTACCGGACTGGCCCAGGAAGCGCTTGAGGTGGCCGACCAGCGCGTCACCGAGGCGCGGCAGATGGCTGCAGCCACCAGTGCACAGATGATGCTGATCAGCTCGATCCTCAGCGGTCTGGTGCTGATCGTTCTGGTCTTCTCGCTGTTCTTCGTCCTCCGCTTCGTCGCCACCCCGATCCGCAAGATCACCACCAGCATGAAGACGCTGGCCGATGGCACGCTGGACGAGCAGATCCCCTACACTGCCCGCGGCGACGAAATCGGAGAGATGGCTGCCGCCGTGAAGGTGTTCCAGGTCAATGCCATCAAGGTTCGCGAGCTCAACGACGCCGAGGCCCTGCGCACCGGCCAGACGCGTGAGCGGGCTGCCGCCATGTCGAAGCTGATGGAAGGGCTCGCCGAAGCGGTGAACGCCGCCGTCGATGGCGACTTCAGCCAGCGCATCTCGCTGTCGGTACCGGACCAGGATCTCCGGGCTGTTGCCCAGAACGTCAACGACCTGCTGTCGACCGTCGATGCCGGGATCAGCGAAACCGGCCAGGTGCTTGCCGCGCTGGCCCAGACCGACCTGACCCTGCGCATGCAGGGCGAGTATCGCGGCGCCTTTGCCAAGCTCAAGAACGACACCAATGCCGTGGTCGACAACCTCAGCAGCGTCGTGGGCCAGTTGCGGCACACCTCTGGCGGCCTCAAGACCGCTACCGGCGAAATCCTCGCCGGCGCCAACGACCTCGCGGAGCGCACCACCAAGCAGGCGGCTGCCATCGAGGAAACCTCGGCGGCGATGGAGCAGTTGAGCCGGACGGTGATCGAGAACGCCAAGCGCGCCGAGCAGGCCGCCAGCCGCGCCAGCGTCGTCTCCGAGACGGCCGAATTGACCGGCGAGGTGATGACCAAATCCAACGAGGCGATGGAGCGGATCAGTTCCTCCTCCTCCAAGATCTCCAACATTATCGGACTGATCGACGATATCGCCTTCCAGACGAACCTCTTGGCGCTCAACGCCTCGGTGGAAGCGGCGCGCGCCGGTGATGCCGGCAAGGGCTTCGCGGTGGTCGCCGTTGAAGTGCGGCGCCTGGCGCAGTCGGCTGCCTCGGCATCGAGCGAAGTGAAGGTGCTGATCGAGCAATCGGCGAACGAAGTCGGCTCGGGCAGCAAGCTGGTGCAGGAAGCCACCGATAAGTTGATCGACATGCTGGCCGGCGTCAAAGAGAGCGCCGACCTGATCAAGGGCATCTCCAGCGCCAGCCGCGAACAGTCCAACGCCATTGCCGAGGTCTCGACCGCCATTCGCCAGATGGACGAGATGACCCAGCACAACGCCGCGCTGGTCGAGGAGACCAACGCCGCCATCGAGCAAACCGAGTCGCAGGCCAACGAGCTCGACATGATCGTCGATCAGTTCGTGGTGCATGGCAGCTCCGCGGCGCCAGCGTCGGCCTCCCCATCGCGTGAGGCGCGAGCTGCTGCGCCGCACGCGTCAGGCATGGGCCAGCAGCAGAAGGTGACGGCCGCGGCCGGCGCCTACCTGTCCAAAGGCAACACCGCGCTCAAGGAAGACTGGAACGAGTTCTGAGCCTATCGGGGCCGGGGCACTGAAGCGGGGGCGCCATCGGCGCCCCCGCTTTGTTTCTGGGCAAGTGACAGATCGATGCCGGCAATGGGCGCGAAGCGCCCTCCTGCTCAGCGCTGGTTGAACAGCACCTTGTGCGTTTCCTTGTCGGTGGCGGCACTGCCCTGGTGGCTGGGCGGCAGGGTGATGTCGAGCGCGCGCTTCACGCCCGGGCGCGCCACCATGCGCTCGCGCCAGGCCTCATAGGTCGGGAACTCACCCGCCACGATGCCGTGGTTCTCCCAGCCGCGCGCCCAGTCGATGATGGCGATATCGGCGATGGAGAAATCGCCCGCGACATAGTCCTTGCCCTCGTCCGCCATCTTCTTGAGCTGGGTGTCCAGCACGCGATAGAGCCGGTGCGCCTCGTCGTTGTAGCGCTTGATGGCGTAGGGGATCTTCTCGGGTGCATAGCGGTTGAAGTGGTTGTTCTGGCCCAGCATCGGGCCGAAGCCGCCGACCTGCCAGAACAGCCACTCGTCGATTTTCACCCGCTCGCGCGGCGTGGTGCCGTAAAACTTGCCGAACTTTTCGGCGAGGTATTTCAGGATGGCCCCCGACTCGAAGATCGAGATCGGCTGGCCATCCGGACCCTCGGGGTCGACAATGGCCGGAATCTTGTTGTTGGGCGAAATCGCCAGGAACTCGGGGGTGAACTGGTCGCCCTTGCCGATATTGATCGGATAAAGGGCGTAAGGCAGCCCCAGCTCCTCCAGCATGATCGTGATCTTCCGGCCATTGGGCGTGCCGGCATAATAGAGATCGATGGGGAGTGTCTGGGTGGTCATGGCCTGTCCGGGGTTGGTTGGAGCGCAAGGGCGGGAGGCCGCAGGGGCCGTGTCGCCAATCTATCGGCATTTGCCGATAGAAGGCAACCCGAGTGCCCTGCGACCGCGGCAGGTCAGGCCCGGCTCAGCCGCATATGCGGCTCGCCATTGGAGGTCTGGGCCGGCGAAATGCCGCGCAGGTCGACCGTGGCGGTCACCCGCTGGCGAAACGCCGAGAACAGCTCGCTGGTCACCACATCGACCGGCTTGTCGAACTTCACCGTCACCTGGAAGTGCCGCATGTCGGGCAGCATCTGCACGCCCAGCACCATGCCGGTGAAGGGCTGGCTCAGATAGGTGCCCTTGACCCGCTGGCCAACCTGCGCCGGGCTCACCGCCCGCTCGGGAAGCGCCGCCGAGGCGGTGTTCCAGTCGCGGTAGCCGTGACGGCGGGCGATTTCTTCCAGCGCGGCGCCATGGGTCATGGCCTCACCGGCAGCAACGCGCGCGGCGCGGAGTTCGCGGGCTTCGGATTTCAGGGTGGCGGCACTTTGTACGTCGAGAGAATAGCTCATGATGTCCTCAGAGAGGCTGTCACTCATGGGGCTCGCCTTGCCATGAAACGCCTCATCGGAGCGATCATGTCAGCTGTCGCGTCGTGCGGCTGGACTTCACCATCGGGTTGCCCCGGCGAGCGGCGGGTGCCAGCGACCTGACCGCTAAATGATGCGTCACAGGCGCGCCGTCAAGGGCCGACCCATCGCGTCTGCTGATGGCAGCATCACCGCTCGGCATTTGCACAAGCGGCGCCGCTCGCCTACTGACCTCGGCCGGGGAGACGTCCATTGATCGAACTGATGCTGCTTGTGGCTGGCCTCGTCGCCGGCACGCTGAACTCGCTGGCGGGCGGTGGCTCGTTCGTCGCCTTTCCGGCGCTGCTCGCCGCCGGGGTGCCGCCGGTGATGGCGAACGCCACCAACACCTTCGCGGCGCTGCCCGGCTACATCAGCGGCGCCGCCGGCTATGCCAAGGACATCCTCAAGCACCGCGACCGGCTGGTGGTCTACACGCTGGTCTCGGCGATCTTCGGCTATCTCGGCGCAGAACTGCTGCTGCGGGTCTCGAACGCGGCGTTCAACCAGATCGTCCCGTGGCTGATGGGGTTCTCGGTGCTGCTCTTTGCTTTCGGGGCGCAGATCAACCAGGCCGTGGCGCGGCGGGCCGGTCGCGGGCGCGGGGCGCGGCTCGCCGGCACCATCGCGCTGATCGCGCTCCTCGCGGTCCTGTCGCTTTATGGCGGGTTCTTCAATGCCGGCTTCGGCATCATGCTCCTCGCGTTCCTCGCGGTGGCGGGGCTCACCGACATTCACGCCATGAATGGGCTGAAGCTCTGGATCTCGGCGGTGGTTGCCATCATCGCCACCGCTCGCTTCATCTTCTCGGGCGCCATCGACTGGTACCATGGCGGCATCGTCCTCGTCGGCGTGGTCATCGGCGCCTATCTCGCCGCCCGCATCGCCCACCGCATCCCGACCCCGGTGATCCGCGCGCTGGTCATCATCTACGCCAGCGGGCTGACGGCGTGGTTTTTCTGGAAGGCGTATTTCGCCGCCTAGGCCCGCTTCACCCACACCGCGCAATCGTGGAAGGCCGCGCCACCGAAAGGGCGCACCGGGTCCGAGCCGATCAGTGTATTGATGCCCCTGCCCCCCGCATGCGCCGCATTGGGGTGGATGCCCTCGGCGATGAGGACCCCCTGCTGCATGCCGTCGAACAGCGTCGCGACCAACTCCACCGTGCCGCGGGCATTGCCGAGCATCACCCGGTCACCCTCGGCAATGCCCAGCCGCTCGGCATCGTCGGGGTGGATGAATACGTTCGGCACCGGCTGGCGCTTCTGGCTGCCAGGGGTTTCGGCGAAGCTCGAATTGAGAAAGCTGCGCGAGGGGCTGGTGGCGAGGCGGAACGGGGTCTCGTCACTCACCTCTTCGGTCACGTCCCAATGGTCGGCGAAACGCGGCATCTCGGCGGGATCGCAGACCCAAAGGTAGCCGCCCATATCCGCCACGGCCTGCCAGTCGGGCGCGAAGCGATAGCGCTTGTCCGGCCAGGCGAAGCCATCAGCGAAATGCGCAACGCGTTCGGGAGGGTCGCGGTCAACGAAGCCGGTCTTCTCGATCTCCTCGAGCTCACCGAGCCCCGAGCGGCGGAGCGTCGCCGCGACGACCTCGCGGTCGGTCATGGCCAGCGTCTCGTGGCTGCTGCCCAACCGCCGCATCAGCTCGTTGATCACCTCAAAATTCGAACGGCACTCGCCCGGCGGGGTCACCAGTTGCGGGCCGAACAGCAGCCGGGTGTGGCCGCCGCGCCGATAGTAGTCGTTGTGTTCGAGGAACATCGTCGCCGGCAGGACGATGTCGGCCAGCTCGGCCGTGTCGGTCATGAACTGCTCGTGCACCACGGTGAACAGGTCCTCGCGGGCGAACCCCTGCCGCGTCAGTTCCTGCTCGGGCGCGACGTTGACCGGATTGGTGTTCTGGATGAACAGCGCCTTGACCGGCCCGCCGCCCTTCAGCGCCGCGCTGTCGCCGGTCAGCACCTTGCCGATCTCGCTCATGTCGAGCTCGCGGCCGCCCTCGCCCAGCCCGGCGCCAAGGATCAGCGACTTGTCGAGCTTCCAGATGCCGGTATTGGAATGGAAGGCCCCGCCGCCGCGATGCTGCCAGGCGCCGGTCATCGCCGGGATCGACAGGGCAGCGTGCATCGCCGTCGCGCCATTGCGCTGCCGGGTGAAGCCGTAGCCAAGGCGGAAGTAAGTGCGCGGCGTGGTGCCGACCAGTCGGGCCAAACCCTCGATCTCGGCAACCGAAAGCCCGGTGATCGCAGACGCCCATTCCGGCGTCCGCATCATCACATGTGCCTCGAACTCCGGCGAGAAATCAGTGTGGCTGGCGAGATAGGCGCGGTCGGCCAGCCCCTCGCGCAGCAGCACATGCATCACACCAAGCGCCAGCGCGCCATCGGTGCCGGGCCTGAGCAGCAGCGGCATGTCCGCCTGCTCCATGGTGGCGTTGCGATAGATGTCGACCACGACAAGCTTGGCGCCGCGTTCCTTGCGAGCGCGCACCGCGTGGGTCATGACATTGACCTGCGTGGCCACCGCGTTGGTGCCCCAGATCACCACGCAATCGCTCTCGGCCATTTCCTCGGGGTTCGGCCCGGCCAGAATTCCGGTGCCGGCGAGAAAGCCCGGCCAGGCGGTGCCGGTGCAGATGGTGTCGTACTGGTTGGAATAGCCGCGGGCCTTCCGCAGCCGCTCGATGCCGTCGCGGTGCACGTGCCCCATGGTGCCGGCGTAGAAATAGGGCCAGATCGCTTCCGGACCGTCCTCCGCCTCGATGGCGAGGAACCGCTCGGCGATCTCGGCCATCGCCTCGTCCCAGCCGATCCGCAGCCAGCGGCCCTCGCCCTTTTTGCCAATGCGGCGAAGGGGATGGAGCAGGCGCTTCTCATGATGAATCCGCTCGGCGTAGCGGGCAACCTTCTCGCAGATCACCCCGGCCGTGTACGGGTCGTCCTTGGCACCGCGCACCCGCCCGATGGTGCGTTCGTCGACGATCTCGATATCGAGCGCACAGGTCGACGGGCAATCGTGCGGGCAGACAGAGCGGGCGATCCGGGGCAGGTTGAGCGCGTTCATGGGCACCTCGTTGGCGAGGCCAAACTCTAGGCGGTTCGCCGGGCCATGTCAGCGTTGCGGGCCATGATTTGTTACAATGGCAGCCATCAGCCTCACTCAGCCTCACTGGGCCAGCGGCAGCGTGACCACGAAAACCGCCCCACCGCCGGGGCGATCCTCGACATGCACGGTGCCGTGGTGGCGGGTTACGATCTGGTCGACGATGGCGAGCCCGAGGCCGCTGCCGCCGCTCAACCGGTTACGCGAGGTCTCGAGCCGATGGAACGGCTCAAAGATCTGCCGGCGCTGCTCGGGCGGGATGCCGGGACCACGATCGGCGACGCGAAGCACCGCCATGTCGCCCTGTCGCTCGACCGACAGGTCGGCACGATCGCCATAGGCGATGGCGTTGTCGACGAGATTGTCGACCACGCGTCGCAGCGGCAACTCGGCGATGGCGACCGGCAGCGGCGTGGCCCCAGCCCAGGCGACGCGGCCCGGCGCGCTCACCTCATGGGTGGCCGCCACCTGGTCGAGCAGGCCGGCGAGGTCGGTGCTGGCGCCCTCTGGCGACGGCGCCATGGCGGCAAACTCGAGACTTTGCTCGATCAGCTCCTGCATCGCTTCGAGATCGGCGATCGCCTTGTCGCGCGCCGTGCCCTCGGGCAGCAGCTCCAGCCGGAGCCGGAGCCGCGTCACCTGGGTGCGGAGGTCATGCGACATGCCCGCTAGGATCAGCGCCCGGTTGCGCATCAGCGCGGCGATCTGCTGCTGCATGTCATTGGTCGCGCGGATCAGGCGGCGGAGTTCGGGGGCGCCGGCCTCGGGGATTTCACTCGGCGTCGCGCTGCGGGCAAAGCTGTCCAGCCCCTTGGCCAGTGTCCTCAGCGGCCGGGTCTCGCGAAAGATCGCCGCCATCGCGCCGATCAGCACCAGGATGCCGATCAGGCCAGCGGCAATCGCCACGAGGGTGCTGAAGGCATAGGCATCGACATCGTTGCCCGGGTCGATCAGCAGAAAGCGCCCGTCATCCAGCTCGATAGTGATGCGCAGGTGGCGGCCGAACGCGCGCGCCAGCAGCCCGCGCGTCTCGGTCAGCGGATTGTTGGGCACATAGCTCACGTCGATCCGATCGGCGGCAATGCCCTCGGCAGCGATGCGCTGGCGGATGGTCTCGGCCGTCCAGCTCAGCAAAGGACCGCCGGGCTCGGGCGGCGGCGCAACGTCGGAGATCGCCAGCCGGAAGCGGTCATTGTTGAGCAGTTCCAGCGCGATCCGCTGGCGCAGCGGCGCCTGCCGCTCGAACAGCGCGACGAGGCTCGCCACCTCGCGCGCCGCCGCGCCACGGATACCGCCGAGGTTCAGGCCGTCGTCGCGCGTCACCTGCACGGCCAGCGCGATCATCTGCAGCAGGAACAGCGCGCCCCCGACAATCAGGATCAGACGGACGGAGAGAGAAACGCCACGCATCAGAGGTCGGTCACCGGCAGGGCGAACAGATACCCGCCATTGCGCACTGTGGTGATGGCGGCGACCACCTCCGGAGCGTGCCGGGCCAGGCGGCTGCGCAGGCGCGAGACCGTCACATCGATGGTGCGGTCCAGCGGATCGGCCTGGCGCCCGCGCGTCCAGTCGAGCAGCTGGTCGCGGCTCAGGACACGGCGCGGATGCTCGATGAAGCAGACCAGCAGGTCGTACTCGGCGGTGGTCAGTTGCAGGTCCGTCCCCTCGCCCGCAGTCACCGCGCGGGCGTCGAGATCCAATGTCAGCTCCCCCACACGCTTCCGGCGGCTCGGCGTCGTGACCGCGGCAACCGTCGCCATGCTCGCGCGCCGCAGTTGCGCCCGGATGCGGGCCAGCAGCTCACGCGGGTTGAACGGCTTGCCGAGGTAGTCGTCGGCGCCCAGTTCCAGCCCGACGATGCGGTCGACTTCCGCAGACTTCGCGGTCAGCATGATCACCGGCACGGTCGAGTTCTGGCGGATGCGGCGGCAGATCGAGAGCCCATCCTCGCCGGGCAGCATCAGGTCGAGCACCACCAGCGCCGGGGCAAAACTCTCGACGGTCTGGGTGGCGAGCCGGCCATTCTCCAGCGTCTTCACTTCGTACCCTTCGCGCGCGAGGAACTCCGACAGCAGCGCGCGGATGTCGGGGTCGTCCTCGATGATCAGCAGTCTGGTCGTATCCATGGACCCGTCCCTAGCGAGCGGCGGCGGCAGGGTGCAATCGCGGCCGGCGGGCTGAAACAAATCGTTACACAAATGGGCCCGCATGCAACATCGGCGCAAAGGCCGGCCCGCATCTTGCTCCCATCGCAAACGCGACAACCCGGAGACAACAGATGCTGAAGACCCTGATCCCCGCCGCCCTGATCCCCGCCGCCCTGATCCTCGTGGCCATGGCCGGTTCCGCCCAGGCCTG
>CAYNRZ010000016.1:59725-68761 GCA_964399695.1 uncultured Devosia sp.
CCCTGATCCCCGCCGCCCTGATCCTCGTGGCCATGGCCGGTTCCGCCCAGGCCTGGGAGCGCAAGGTGACCGTCGATACCCCGCGCGGCACCTATACCGGCAAGGCCGAAGTCTATTGCTTCGATGGCGCCTGCTATCGTGACTCTGAGCTGACCGGCGTCAATGGCGCCACGCTGCAGAAGAACGGCATGTGCACGCTGACCGAGCCGGGCGTGTGGAGCTGCCAGAGCACCGCGATCGGCCCCAATGGCGGCGTCAAGACGCGCTCCTCCACCATCACCCGCAACTGATTTCCGAGAAGGCCCCCGAGGCCTTGGGAGCGAAGGCGCGGCTCAGAGCCCCCGCCCTGCCAGGAGCCTTCGCTCCCACACTATGCCTGCACTTGCCCCGAAACCCTGTCGATCAAGGACCTGAAGTGACCATTCGATTTGCACTTGCCACCGCTCTTTGCCTCGCCGCGACCAGCGCGGGCCTTGCGGCCGAACTGAGCTGGGGCGACAAGCTCGCCTTGCAGAAGGCCTGCGGCAGCGACCTCGAGACGCTGTGCGGCCAGGTGGAACGCGGCGAAGGCCGCATGATGCAGTGCGTCGCCGACAACCAGAGCAAGCTCAGCGCGCAATGTGCCAGCACCATCGAGGAGCTGCGCAGCAAGCTGGGCTGGCCGATGGAGACTGAGGCCAATCCCGCCTAGGTCTACTCGCCGGCACGGATGCGGGCGAGTTCCTCGCCATAGATGCGCAGGGCCAGGTAGATGGCGAAAGCAAAGCAGACAATGCCCGCCATCTGGCTCAGCGGCATCAGCGAGAGCAAGGGTACATGCTTGGCCAGCAGCATGGCGGCAACCAGCGCCAGCACGGCGGCAACTTCTGATATCCTGAACAGCATCGTGCGGTGCAAACCCCAATCGTCGGTGCGCTGACGCGGCGCGGCTGCGGTCAGGCACCGAACGGATCGGAGCCCCCGATGACCACGCTAGCCAAGTTCGGAAATGGTTCCATCAACTTTTGCGTGAATCCGGGAGGCGCTTCGGCGTCGATGCAAACGCGCCACAGCCGTCGCCTCCGTTGACATCGGCAGTCCCCCGCGCCCATCTGCGGTGGGAGGCGCCATGTCCGAATCCACTCACAAGCTCACCGGCCTGCAGGCGCTGCGCAGCCGCCTCCGGCTGCTCTATCACGGGCACTCGCCCATGGCTGAGCGCTTCCAGGCGGCGCTGCTGGTGGTCGACCTCGCCATCATCGCCTTCTTCATCGCAACGCCGCTGCTGCGCGGCACGCCGATCTTCCTCTGGCTCGACCTCGCAGTGCTGCTGCTGGTCGCCGCCGACCTGATCGGGCGCGGGCTGGCCAACAACGAGCCGCTGCGCTGGCTGAAGCAGCCGACCACCATTGTCGACCTGTTCATCCTGATGACGCTGCTGTTCCCTGCCTGGCTCGCCAATCTGGGGTTCCTCCGCATCCTCAGGCTGTGGACGCTGTCGCGCAGCGGGGCGCTGTGGCGGCCGTTGCGGCGCTTCGGGCTCGTCGAATGGCGCGAGACCGGCGAGGCTGTGGTGAACCTCGTCACGTTCCTGTTCCTCGTTTCGGGGTTCGTGCTCACCTTCTTCAAGAGCGGTGAAGTCGGCATCGATGGCTATGTCGATGCGCTCTACTTCACCGTCACCACGGTCACCACCACCGGCTTCGGCGACATCACACTGCCTGGCACCTTCGGCAAGCTGACCTCGATCGTGGTGATGATCGTGGGCATCTCGCTGTTCGTGCGGCTGGCGCAGTCGCTGTTCCGCCCGACGAAGGTGCGCTTCCCGTGCCCGCAATGCGGCCTGCAGCGCCACGACCCGGACGCCGTGCACTGCAAGGCTTGCGGGCACGTGCTCAACATCCCCAACGACGACGACTGAAGCCCGCCGTCTACCGCGACAGTGCCCGGATCTCGGAATTGGCGCGCCGCAGCCGCTCGGCGAGGCTCGAGCCCACCGCCAGCACCAGCGCGCTGAAGGCATGCGGGTGGCTTTCGCGCAGGCGGTCGAGCGCGATCCGGTCAAGCACCAGCACCGTGCCCGCCGTGGCGGCAACGACATCGGCGGTGCGCGGCGCGGTGCCGAACAACGCCAGTTCGCCGAACATCATGCCCGCATCGATGGTGCTGACGCGATGACCCGGCCCGTTGCCGACCCGCACCGCCACATCGACATGGCCCTCGGTCAGAAAGAACAGCTCGTTGGCGGGAGCATTCTGGGCGATCAGGGTCTGGCCGACCTCGAACCGGCGCTCGGTGACGTGCTGGCGCAATGCCGCCAACACCTCATGCTCCATGCCACCCAGCAGGTCGAACTCCTCGAGCGGCACGTGGTTGATGCGGCTCGGCGCGTCCGCCCGCTCCAACAGCCGGTCCTCGAAATACTCGAGCGCCACGTCGATGTTTGGAAAGTGCATTTCCTGCTCGAAGGCGTTTGGCACCTCGCCGGAAACGGTGACGATGGCAAAAGTCTTGCCCGCCTGCTGCAGGGTCAGCCGCGCGGTGTTCAGCAGGTCGATCGCCACGTCGTCGAGCCGCAGCACGCGCGTCAAGTCTACGAGGAAATAGTAGGCCGTCGACGTATCCTCGATCAGCCGTCGCGTCACGCGCTCGGCTTCCATGAAGCCAAGGTCGCCCTGCAGCTCATAGACCGAAATCAGGTGCCCAAAGCGGTCGAGTGTCTTGCCCTGCTCGCTGCGCCGGACGCGCTTGGAATGGATCTCGTCGCCACGGTAGAGGCGCCGGAATGGCACCAGCCCGCCGCCCCTGTCCTCGAACAGGTGCAGCTGGAAATTGTGCGAGATGTCCTCGCACACCTTCACGCCGCGCAGGCTGTTGCCCACTTCGTCGAGCCGCGGCGAGAACACGCCGATGCCGAGCTGCCCGGGCAGCACTGCGGTGATGCCGCCGCCGACGCCGCTCTTGGCCGGCAGGCCCACCGAATATTGCCAGCCGCCGGCGTAGTCATACATGCCGCAGGTGTTCATCACCGAGAGCACCGAGCGGACATTGGCCGCCGAGAGCGCACGCTCGCGCGTCACCGGGTTGATGCCGCCATTGGCCAGCGTCGCGCCGATCATCGCCAGGTCGCGCGGCGTCACCAGCAGCGAACACTGGCGGAAATAGAGGTCGAGATGCTCGTCGACATCGCCCTCGATCATCCCCGAATTGAGTTCGAGGTAGGCAATGGCGCGGTTGCGGTTTCCGGTCCGGCTTTCTGACTGATAGACGGCCTCGTCGATGCCGAGCACCCGGCCGGTGAAGAGCCGGAACATTTCGATGATCCGGTCCATCCGCTCTGCGGCATTGGCACCCCGGATCAACGCGCTGGCGGCAATCGCTCCCGCATTGACCATCGGGTTGAAGGGGCGGTTGTTCTTTTCATCGAAGGTGATGGAGTTGAACGCGTCGCCGGAGGGCTCGACGCCGATCTTCTTCAGGACGGCCTGCTGCCCGTAGTCCTCGAGCGCCAGGGCGTAGATCACCGCCTTGGACACCGACTGGATGGTGAACTCGGCGTCGGCATCGCCCACCTCGTAGACGAAGCCGTCCGTGGTGGCGAAGGCAATGGCGAAGCGGTCGGGCGGAACGGCGGCAAGTTCGGGGATATAGCTGGCCAGTTGCCCTCCCCTGTTGGGCAAATGCCGCTCGTAGAGGGCTTCGAGATACTGCCAGACGGGCAACTCGCGCGACACGGTCATGTCGCTGCGCAGGGCCACTTTTTGCATATTGTTGACTCTAGGGTGCCTACGAATATTGCACGCTACCCAATCTGCCCCAGAATGGGCAATATGCAAGCGTGCGAACACGTTTGTGGGATTGCGCAGGCGTTCGGCCGCGGGTGTCTTGCTCACGACACCAGTTGACGGCGATGCTGCGGCGAAATCCAGATTCCGGAGGGACTGATGACAACGGCGCGATTGGGACGGCAGTTGGCGTGTCTGGCCACTGCCCTGGTCTTTTCACTTTCGGCTACGGCACCTAGCCTCGCCGCAGGAGGCACGGCGCTCGGGGTCAATCCCGATGCCAGCGCCACCACCGATGAGGTGACGCGGACGCTGACCGTCGGTTCCGATCTTGCCATTGGCGACCTGGTGGTCACGGGCGATGAAGGACTTGTGCAGATCCTGTTCGAGGACAAGACCGAGCTGGTGGTGGGGCCGCGCTCCCGTCTCGTCATCGAGGACTATCTGCTGCGGGCCGACGGTTCGGCCGGCAAATTCGCCATCAATGCGCTGGCAGGCACCTTCCGCTTCGCCACCGGCACGGCGGCGAAGGACCGCTACCTGATCAAGACGCCGACCGGCACCATCGGGGTGCGCGGCACCGAGTTCGATTTCGACGTGGACGAAGAGGGCACGCAGGTCCTGCTGTTCAGCGGCGGGCTGCAATTGTGCAATCTCAAGGGCGTCTGCGTGTCGCTCGACGGCACCTGCCAGGTCGGTACGTTCGACCTTGCCGAGGCTCTCGCCATCGGGCCAACCGATGGCATCGGCGGCGAGGAGCGCCAGGCGCTGAGGGAACAGTTCCGCTACGCCGAGGCGCAGGGGCCGCTGTTGCGGCAGTTCTGGGTCAACAATGCCCGCCAGTGCCTGAACAGGCCATTTGTCGGCAACACCTATACCGAGTTCACCCCCTCGGCTCCCGGCAAGGATATCAAGGAGCCCGATCCCTGCCAGGGCGACAACTTCTGCGAAGGCGAAGGGGAATGCTGCAGCTTCTGAGGCAAGCGGCAGCGGGCGGCCAGATGCGGCCCGCTGCCTCGCTCACAGTTCGCTGAAGGGGATACCGCCGCGGGACTTGCTGTCCCGGCGGCTCTCGACGATCTGGACCACCACCCGTTCCGCCGGCACCTGATAGTTGCGCACCACCGCCTCGGTGATGTCGCGCATCAGGGCCCGCTTCTGCTCGGCACTGCGGCCTTCGACGGCGTAGACGATGATCTCGGGCATGCGCTCAGGTCTTGGACTTGGCGGCAGCCTTCTTACCTGCCGGCTTGGCTTTGGCCGCCGGCTTGGCAGCCTTGCCAGCCTCCTTGGCCTCGGCCTCGCGGATCTTGGCCACCGAGGTGCCCATGTGCCCCCAGTTCTTGTTGTCGACCTCTTCGATGACCACGAAGGTGTATTCCGGCTTCTTGTTCAGAATCCGGACCAGCATCTCGGTGGTCTCCTTGTAGATCTGAAGCTTCTGTTCGTAAGTCGCGCCGTCGGTGATTTCGATACGGACGTAAGGCATTGCGGATTCTCCTCCCAAAACGGGCGGAGGATGCGGCAGCCGGGCACGTGCGTCAATCGAGCGGATCGAAGGATTTCTTGGGTTTCTTCCGCGGGGCCGTTCCAGCATCGGCGGGTGGCGCGTGCTGCACCCGGTTCTTGAACTTGGGCTTGCCCTTGTCCTTGGGGTTGGCCTTGCGGTCCTTGCGCGACGGTGCGTCCGCTCGAATTGCGGGAGCAACCGACTCCGAAAGCGGCGGCGTGATCTCGCGGGCCGGCCTCGTGGCAAGCTTGGCGCCCTTGTCGCTGCGGACCTTGTAGCGCGGGCCGTCATCGCGGGCGGCGGCACCCTTTCTCGGCCACTCCCGCGGCGCGTCCTTGCCGGCGTTGTAGCGCAGGTTCTCGTCACGCGGCTTGTAGCTACGCTTGGCCGATGCCGAGGGCGGGCCTGAGGCGGCGATGGTGATGCCGTTCTCGATCTGCCCGCCGGTGCGCCCGATGGCCGCGGCGAAAGCCCCTGCCCGGTCGGCAGCGATCTCGAAGCGCGTTTCGGTGTCGAGGATCTTGATCGAGCCGATGTCGCGCTTGGTGACGTCACCGGCCTTGCAGATCATCGGCAGCAGCCATTTCGGATCGGCGCGGCGATTGCGGCCGATCGAGAGCGTGAACCAGCGTCCGTCGGTCATCGGCTCGGGCTTGCCACGCGGGCCGGTGTCGAACTCGCGGCTCTCGCGGCGAGGCCGCTCCTGCGGGATCGGATCGTCCGAGACTTCCTCGGCGGCGGGACGGGCGGCCCGCTCGCGGCGGATATAGGCGGCGGCAAGCTGCTTGGGCGTCACCCGTTGCAGCAGCTCGGCGATGAAGCCGGCATCGACGTCATCGGCTTCGACCGTCTCGCCGGCCGCAGCAAGGATCTGCTCGCGCTGACGGGCCTCGATCTCGGCAATGGTGGGCGCCCCGCGCGTCGTGGCGTCGAGGTTGGCAGCACGCAGCACGCGGCTTGCGGCGTTGCGGCGATGCAGCGGCACGATCAGGGCGCAGAGCCCCTTGCGCCCGGCGCGGCCGGTCCGTCCCGAACGGTGCAGCAACGTTTCGGGGTTCGAGGGAATGTCGGCGTGGATGACCAGATCAAGATTGGGCAGATCGATGCCGCGTGCCGCCACGTCGGTCGCGACGCAGACGCGGGCGCGGCCGTCGCGCATCGACTGCAGCGCATTGCTGCGCTCGGCCTGGGTCAGCTCACCCGACAGCGCCACCACCGGGAAACCGCGATTGGCGAGCCGCGCCGTCAGGTGCTTTACCGACTCGCGGGTGTGGCAAAAGACGATGGTGTTGGCGTCGTCATGCAGCAGCAGCATGTTGATGACGGCGTGTTCGCGCTCATCGTTGCGCACCACCACCTGCTGATATTCAATGTCGGCGTGCTGCTCGCCGGCCACTGTGGCGACGAGGCGGAACGCGTCGCGCTGGAAGGTCTTGGCCAGCTCGGCAATCGCCTTGGGCACCGTGGCGGAAAACAGTAGCGTGCGCCGCGCCTCGGGCGTCGACTCGAGGATGAACTCGAGGTCCTCGCGGAAGCCGAGATCAAGCATCTCGTCGGCCTCGTCCAGCACCACGGCGCGGATCTGGCCGAGATCGAGCGCGCCTTTGGAGATGTGGTCGCGCAGCCGCCCGGGTGTCCCCACAACGATATGGGCGCCACGTTCGAAGGCGCGCCGCTCGGTGCGGATGTCCATGCCGCCAACGCCGGCGGCGATCTGCGCGCCGGTGCCGGCATAGAGCCATTGCAGCTCGCGCTGCACCTGCAGGGCCAGCTCGCGGGTCGGGGCGATCAGCAGCGCCAGTGGTGCGCTCGCAGGCCCGAACCGCTGCTCGTCACCAAGCAGCGTCGGCGCGATCGACATGCCGAACGCGACGGTCTTGCCCGAGCCGGTCTGGGCCGAAACCAGCAGGTCGCGGCCCTGCGCCTGCGGCTCCAGCACGCCCAGTTGCACCGGGGTCAGCGTTTCGTAACCGCGCGCGGCAAGCGCTGTGGAAAGGGCGGGATGGATGGTTTCGGGCAGCATGGTCATCTTTCCGGCGGAGCGCCTTGAACCCTGCGCACTCGGCGCCGGCGGGTCCAACTGAGGGGGCCGGATCGTATGACGTCGGCCACCCCAAGCCTCGCGCCGACCTAAGTCGGGCAGGCATCCGGCCGTTTGCATGCAACCACTGGCAAAACAAAAAGGGCCGCCCGGAGGCGGCCCTCTGAGGTCATATCACATCAGCGATCAGCCGACGATCTCTTCGTCCTTGAAGAAGTACTTGATCTCCTGGGCGGCCGTTTCCGGCGCGTCGGAGCCATGCACCGAGTTCTCGCCGACCGACAGGGCGAACTCCTTGCGGATGGTGCCTTCGGCCGCGTTGGCCGGGTTGGTGGCGCCCATGATCTCGCGGTTCTTGAGGATGGCGCCCTCGCCTTCCAGGACTTGGACGACCACCGGGGAGGCGATCATCTGCTCGACCAGTTCGCCGAAGAAGGGGCGTTCCTTGTGGACGGCATAGAAGCCTTCCGCCTGGGCGCGGGTCATGTGGATCTTCTTCATGGCGACCGGACGGAGACCGGCTTCCTCGAACTTGGTCAGGATCTTGCCGATCAGGTTACGGCGAACCGCGTCGGGCTTGATGATGGAGAAAGTGCGCTCGATGGCCATTGGTGGTCCTTGCTGCGTGCTGGCGGCGTGCTGACTGCTTGCCGATATAGGAAAGGTCGCGCCTTTTATCCAAGCGTCGTGACCGGCGCAAGACGGCGGGGCGCGACATGATTAGCACCCCAAGGATTGCGCTCCAACGCGCGTCGTACTTTTGGCGGACCCAAGTCCACCTTGGCCGATCATAAGCGCATGCCCGCCCGCATGACTTGACGGCCGCGATGCGGGTCCGCCAACCGCTCCGCCGCGCAGGGCTGACGGCGCGCCTCGGCATTGGACATCGGCTCGGCTTGCCGATATTGGCTCGGGCCAACATTGCCGACAGGATGAGGGCGCATCGCCGGCTACGGTGACGCCCCGATTATTGACCCATGCTCACCATCAACGACCTGACCTACCGCATCCAGGGCCGCCCGCTTTTCGAGGGTGCCTCGCTGGTCCTGCCCGATGGCTCGAAGACCGGCTTCGTCGGCAAGAACGGCACCGGCAAGACCACGCTGTTTCAATTGATCCTCGGCGGCATCGCGCCCGAGGGCGGCACGATCGAGGTCAACCGCAAGGCGCGGATCGGGGCCGTGGCGCAGGAAGCGCCGGCCGGCGAGATCAGCGTGCTCGACGTGGTGCTCAGCGCCGACAAGGAACGCACGGCGCTTTTGGCCGAAGCCGAGACCGCGACCGACCCGCACCGCATCGGCGAGGTCCACACGCGGCTAGCCGAGATCGACGCCCACACTGCCGAGGCTCGCGCCTCGACCATTCTCAAGGGTCTTGGGTTCGAGCAGGATCGGCAGCTGGCGCCGACTTCGGAGCTGTCCGGCGGCTGGCGTATGCGCGTGGCGCTGGCGGCGGTGCTGTTCTCCCAGCCCGACCTGCTGCTGCTGGACGAACCCACCAACTATCTCGACCTCGAAGGCACGCTGTGGCTGGAGAAGTATCTCCAGACCTATCCCTACACCGTGTTCATGATCAGCCACGACCGCGACCTCCTGAACAAGGCCGTGACCTCGATCTGCCATCTCGAGCACAAGAAGCTGACCTTCTACAAAGGCAATTACGACACGTTCGAAGAGACGCGTCGCATGCAGATGGAGCTCAACAACAAGGCGCGCGAGAAG
>CAYNRZ010000017.1:0-57686 GCA_964399695.1 uncultured Devosia sp.
TGTCCTCGGTCGGATCGGAGAAGCCGGAGGCGAGGATGAGATCGGTGGCGCGGCGCGGCGCGTGGGTAAGCGAGATCACCGCGCCGGCGACTTCGAGCAGTTTCATCTGCCCGAGCCCCTGATAAGGCGGCCGCACCATGTTCTGCGCCTCGGTGCCGAGCAGCGGATCGGCGACCTGGATGCCGACGGTGCCGCCGCCGCGATAGTAGGTGCGCAGGCTCTGACTGAGATAGAAGGCCAGCTTGTCGGCACCGGCGGTGGAAAAGTGGATGCCGTCGTCCTTGCGCATGCGGACCACGGTGCCGTTGAGATCGGGACCACGGGAGGTGTATTTGCCCTCCTCGGTCGCAAAGCGCTCGTAGATGTCGAGGAATTCCGCGCCGCCGCTGAACACCGCCAGCCGCTGGATATCGTTGAGCTGGATCATCGTCTGGCCGAATTTTGGCGGCTCCATCGGCGGCAGGCCGATCCAGATCGTCGGCTTGTTGGCGGCGCGCAGGGCCTGGACGATACCGGAGACGCGCGCCGAATAGGCGGCGGTCCATTCCGGCGTCAGCGAACCATAGCTGGTGTCGCCCAGCCGCATCTTCTGGCGATCGTTGATGCCGATGAAGATCACGGCGATGTCGAAGCTGTCCTTGCCGATCTCCTCGCTGATGGCCTTTGGCCAGTCGAAAAAGTCGGGCCGAACAATGCCCGAGGAGCCGACACCCTGCGGGATGACCATGAGATTGGGATCCTGCGCGTAGAAGCGCTCCAGCGCCTTGGCCACGTCGGTGGCCATGGAATCGCCGAATACCGCGAGGCGGGTGGCACCGGGTGCCTTCTCGATGGTGGGCACCGGCGGTGGCAGCTCTGCCTTTGGCGTCCGGGCCACCGGCTTTTCCACCACCTGCGGCTGCTCGGGCTCGGGCTCTTCCTCGCCAAACAGCAGATCGAACAGGGTCTTGCGCTTCTTGCGCTCCTGTTGTGCCACGAGGATGCGGCCATCGTCCGCCGCCGCGGCGCGCGCCATTTCCGGCAACGGAGCGGCGACCATCACCGCCCGCTCTTCGCCAAATGCCACCAGCACATCGCCCAACAGCATCGCCGCCACCGCGAGGGCGACGAAGAACAAGACGATCCGGTTGCGCCAAGTGTGTTTCGGGGCTTCGCTCATGGGGCCATTGTGCGGAAAATGGGCGACGAAATGAAGGCGCTCGCGACAAATCTACTGCGGTGCCGCCGCCAGCAGTTCCTCATAGCTGCGATAGGTGATGAACCCATCCGCCACAAGGCCCTGCGCGGCCTGGAAGCGGGCATAGGCGGCCTGACTGATCGGCCCGATGCGGCCGTCAACCACCCCGTCATAGAGCCCGAGGCGGACCAGCGCCTGCTGGATGGCCTTGCGCTGGGAAAGATTGGGGAACTTCGTGTCGCGCGGCCAGCCGCTGGCAAAGCTCCCGCCACCCTTCAGCCGATCGGTCAGGTGGGCCACCGACAGCGCATAGGAATCGGAGAAGTTGTAGCCCTTGAGGACGAGATAGTTGCCCGTCATCAGGAATTTCGGACCGTTCTGGCCGGCCGGGGCATAGAGGAACACCGGCGTTCTGGTGTCGGCGAAGGCGCGCCCCCGCACCCGGGTGATGCCGCGTTCCACAAAGAACGAGATCGGCCGCAGCGTCTCACGGGTTGCGAGCAGGTAGTCGAAGCCGGCCGGCACCTCGACCTCGAAGCCCCAGTCGAGGCCGGGCTGATAGCCCAGATCGAGCAGGAACTTCGCACTGGTCGCCAGCGCATCGGCGAGCGAGCGGTGCAGGTCGACATGACCGTCGCCGTCGCCATCAAGGCCGTGGGCGATGACATTGGACGGATTGACCTGCAGGTGTCCAATGGCACCGGCCCATGAGCCGACGAGTTGCTCCGGCGCCAGCCCTTCGCGCTGCAACAGCTTGAGCGCCGCGATGAAGTCGGCCTCGTCCTCGGCGAGCCGGCCGCGCCGCTGATGCACCAGCGTTGCGAGGGATCGGATGATGGGGCGGATCAGCTTGCTGTTGCCCAGCACGGCACCGTAGTCGGTCTCGATGCCCCAGATGGCGCCGAGAATGTAGGGGTCGACGCCGGTCTGCCGGCCGATCTCGGTGAACAACCCGGCCTGCTTCTCTATGGCGGCCCGGCCGCGCGAGATGCGGCCTTCGGTGACCCGCTTGTCGAGATAGTCCCACATCGGGGTGGTGAACTCGGGCTGCGTTTCGACCAGGTCGGGGACCGCCGGATCGGGAGTCAGCCCGTTGGTGGCCCGGCGCCAGGTCTCGCGGCTGACCCCGGCGGCGATCGCCTTGGCCTCGAAGGTCCTGAGGAAGGCATCGAAGGACTCGACCGGGGCGGCAGCGGCCGGCGCACATAGCGCCAGCCCCAGACATAGTGCCGCGAGCACAATCCTGACCATCGACGCCTCCCCCCCTGCGCCACTTGGGCGAATCGGGAGAGTCTAGTGGTTGCGTGTGGCGAGATAGCGTTCCCAGCGCACCGCATCGGCGACGATGCCCGGTAGCGCATCGTGTTTCGGCACCCAGCCGAGCACCTGGCGCACCTTGTCGGCCTTGGCGACGATTGCGGCCGGATCGCCGGCGCGGCGTGGCGCCTCCTCGGCAACGAAATTGACGCCGGTGACCTCCCGCACGGTCTGGATCACTTCGCGGACCGAGAAACCGCGGCCATAGCCACAGTTCATCGTCGCCGAGGCGCCGCCGGCCCGGAGATAGCCGAGCAGCAGGGCATGCGCCTCTGCGAGATCGGTGACGTGGATATAGTCGCGCACGCCGGTGCCATCAGGCGTCGGGAAGTCGGTGCCGAAGATGCCGACCTTGTCGCGCTGACCGAGCGCGGCCTGTGCCGCCACCTTGATCAGGTGGGTGGCACCAGAAGTCGACTGACCGGAACGGCCGCCCGGATCGGCCCCGGCGACATTGAAGTAGCGCAAGACGCCATAGGTGATCGGGTGCGCGGCCGCGACGTCGGCCAGCATCATCTCGGTCATCAGCTTGCTCTTGCCGTAGGGCGACAGCGGGTTGAGCGGCACGTCCTCGCTGACCGGATCGAGCCCGGTCATGCCGTAGACGGCTGCCGTAGACGAAAATATGAAATGCTTTACCCCGCCCGCAACAGCTGCTTCCAAAAGGCTTCGCGAAACGGCAGTATTGTTGCGGTAATACTTAAGCGGATCGACGACGGATTCGGGAACGACAATGGAACCGGCGAAATGCACGATCGACTCGATGCCGTGATCCGCGATGATTTTGGCAACCAGATCGATGTCACCCGCGTTGCCCACCACAAGCCTGGCATGCCCATCCACCGCCCAGTCGAACCCGGTGACGAGGTTGTCGAGCACGACCACCTCCTCGCCGGCATCGATCAGCCTGAGCACCATGTGGCTGCCGATATAGCCCGCGCCGCCCGTCACCAGCACTGTCATCGAATAGCCCCCATTCTTTGCATAGCTCCACAACGAGTTATTAATCTGCCGGACGCTACGCACAGGATGCTAATGAAGTATCTCGTGGCTAGTTAAACTGTCGATCAGGGAGTCAAACGTGCCCAAACGCGTCAGAACCGCCGTATTCCCCGTAGCCGGCCTTGGCACACGCTTCCTGCCAGCCACCAAGGCCATGCCCAAGGAAATGCTGACGGTGGTCGACCGACCTCTGATCCAGTATGCGGTGGACGAAGCCCGCGAGGCCGGAATCGAGCACCTGGTGTTCGTCACCGGCCGCAACAAGGGCGTGATCGAGGACCACTTCGACCGTCAGTACGAGCTGGAAAAGACCCTCGAGATGCGCGGCAAGACTGCCGCACTGAAGGAACTGCAAAAGGATCTGCCCTCGGCCGGCCAGACCAGCTTCACCCGCCAACAGGAACCGCTCGGGCTCGGCCACGCCGTGTGGTGCGCCCGCGAGCTGGTCGGCAACCAGCCCTTCGCTCTGCTGCTGCCGGACATGGTGTTCAAGGCCAAGCCGGGCGTCCTCAAGCAGATGATCGACGCCTATGAGGAAAAGGGCGGCAACATCGTCGGCGTCGAGGAAGTGAACCCCGAAGATACCGCCAGCTACGGCATCGTGGCGCGGGGCGATGGCCCTGACAGCGGCTTCCGCATCACCGGCATGGTCGAAAAGCCCAAGCCGGCCGACGCGCCTTCCAACCTGTTCATTTCAGGCCGCTATATCCTCCAGCCGGAAATCTTCTCCCTGCTGGCCGATCAGCCGCGCGGCGCCGGCGGCGAAATCCAGCTGACCGACGCCATGCAGGTGCTGATGCACACCCAGGAATTCACCGGCGTCAAGTACAACGGCAAGGTCTTCGACTGCGGCTCCAAGATCGGGTTCCTCACCGCCAACGTGGTGTTCGCCCTCGATCGCGAGGACATTGCCGAGGACTTCATGCGCGAACTGCGCAATCTCGACTTCGACGTCACCCCGCAAAAGGCCGCAGCCGAGTAGCGACGATCAGGCCGCTTCGACCATGAGGACGGCACCGGTGACCCCAACGATGCGCACGCGCTGACCCGCCGCCAGGTCGGGGCCGGTGATGCGCCACGTGGTATCGTCGAGCGCAACCCGCCCGGCGCCGCCGACAATAGCCTCGTCGAGCACCACCTCACGGCCGACATAACGCTCACCGCGTCGGTTGAGAAACGGCTGGTCAGTGGCGGCGCCCTGCCCGCGCACCTTGAGCCAGACCCAGATGCTGAGCAGCGACAGCACGCCATAGATCACGAACTGCAGCGGCCAGTAGATTGGCACGAACAGGGTGACAAGGCCCGTCACCAGCGCCGAGGCGCCGAGCCAGATCAGCACGCCGCCCGGCAGCACCAGTTCGAGCGCCAGCAGCACGAAACCGAAGACGATCCACGACCAGGAGCCGTACTGGGCGATCAGCGCAATGAGTTCCATTCGGCGCTCCTCAACTGTCCCGGGTGGACGGCGGGCGGGCGCTTCCCGGAACATTGCGCGTCGGCCGATCGCCGCCGAACGTCTCCTTGGCGATCTCGGCAATGCCGCCGATCGCGCCGATGATCCCCGCCGCGTCGACCGGCATCATCAGCAGCTTCTGGTTGGGCGACTTGGCGATGGCTTCCAGCGCCTTGATGTAGTTGTTGGCAACGAAGTAGTTGATCGCCTGCACGTCACCGGCCGCGATGGCGTTCGAGACCACCTCGGTGGCCTTGGCCTCGGCTTCGGCGGCGCGCTCGCGCGCTTCGGCATCGCGGAACGCCGCTTCGCGGCGACCCTCGGCCTCGAGCACCTGGCTCTGCTTTTCGCCTTCGGCGGAAAGGATCGCTGCCTGCCGCTTGCCTTCGGCCTCAAGGATCAGCGCGCGCTTTTCGCGCTCCGCCTTCATCTGCCGGCCCATCGAGTCGACGAGGTCCTTGGGCGGATCGATATCCTTGATCTCGATGCGGGTGATCTTGATGCCCCACGGCCCCACCGCCGCATCGACGACGCGCAGCACGCGGTTGTTGATTTCGTCACGATTGCTGAGCAGCTCGTCGAGATCCATCGAACCCATCACCGAACGGATATTGGTCATGGTGAGGTTCAGGATGCCGTTTTCCAGCTTGTCGACCTCGTAGGCCGCCGCGGCCGCATCGAGGATCTGGTAGAAGGTCACGCCGTTCGCCGTCACCGAAGCGTTGTCGCGGGTGATGACCTCCTGGTGCGGCACGTCGAGCACCTGCTCCATCATGTTCATCTTGCGGCCAATGCCGTCGACGAACGGGATGATGAGGTTGAGGCCGGGTTTCAGCGTCCGGATGTAGCGACCGAACCGCTCGACGGTGAAATTGTAGCCCTGCGGCACCGTCTTGGCTGCCGCAAACAGCACCAACACGAACAGCACGCCAAGGGTGATGAGTGTAATGCTCAGCCCGTCCATATCCAGAAAATCCATCGCCGCTTCCCTCCGCCGAATGCAGGTTCGTTCGAGCAATAGGCGCCAACGAACTCTCACGCAATATTTGACGCGCCGGGATGACATTTGCTTGGGGTGGAACGCCCGGCGGCAATGACTCGTTGATAAGGCAGCATTCCCGGAGAAGTCTGCCATGCCGCCTGCCTCGCGTCCGATCTGGAAGGGCCAGTTGCGCCTCTCCCTCGTGTCCATCCCGGTCGAGATGTTCACTGCGACCAAATCGGGCGCCCGACCAAGCTTCCGGCAGATCCACGAACCGACCGGCAAACCCATCCACTACGAGAAGGTGGTGGATGGCGTGGGCGCAGTGGACACCGACGATATCCGCAAGGGCTTCGAATACGAGAAAGGCGACTACGTGCTGCTGACCGACGAGGAGATCGACGCGGTCAGGCTCGAGACACGAAAAACGCTGGAACTGGTGCAGTTCGTCGACGAGGACGAAATCCCGCCGCTGTATTTCGACAGCCCGTACTTCCTGCTGCCAAGCGATGAGCTGGCCGAGGACGCTTTCCGCGTCGTGCGCGACGCGCTGCGGAAGGCAAAGAAGGTCGGGCTGGGGCAACTGGCGCTGCGTGGCCGCGAGTACCTGGTGGCGGTGCGGCCGTGCGGGCGGGGCATCCTGCTCGAGACCCTGCATTATGGCGACGAAGTCCGGAAGTCGGACAGCTACTTCTCCGGCATCGCCGCAAAATCCGCCGACCCCGAACTGCTGGACGTGGCCACCGCACTGATCGAGAAGAAGAGCAAGCCGTTCGATGTGACGGCGTTCAAGGATCACTATCAGGCGGCCTTGCGCGAGCTGATCGCGCGCAAGCTCAAATCGAAGGGCAAGAAGGTTGCGACCGAGGTCGAGGAGACCAGGCGCCCGACTGGCGGCAATGTCGTCGACCTGATGTCGGCGCTGAAAAAGAGCCTCGAGGGTGAAGGCAGCAAGGCCAGGCCCAAGCCGCGCACCACGACGCGGGCCAGTTCCGGCTCCGGGAAAAAGAAGACCGGCTGATGCCCAGCCTCGACAAGCTGCGCGACTACAAGGCCAAGCGCGACTTCACCCGGACCAGCGAGCCGAAGGGCAGGACGGGCTCGCGGCGCAAGGCGACGATGGGCGGACGCTTCGTGGTCCAGATGCACGATGCGACCCGGCTGCACTATGACTTCCGGATCGAGCTCGACGGGGTGCTGAAAAGCTGGGCGGTGACGCGCGGCCCGTCGAACAACCCCGCCGACAAGCGCCTCGCGGTGCGTGTCGAGGATCACCCGATGGACTATGCCGGCTTCGAGGGCACCATTCCGGCCGGCGAATATGGCGGCGGCACGGTGATGCTGTGGGACGAGGGCACCTGGGAGCCCATCGGTGACCCGCACGAGGGCCTCAAGGCCGGCGACCTGAAGCTGCGGCTCAACGGCCAGCGCATGCAGGGCGAATGGGTACTGGTTCACATGAAGGGCCGCGACACCAAGACGAAGTCAGGTAGCCGCGAAAACTGGCTGCTGATCAAGCATCGTGACGAACACGCCACCGACAGCGACACCCTTATCGCCGCTCACAAGACCAGCGTCAGCACCGGACGCGACATGGCAGCGATTGCGGCGGGAAAGCCGGTGAAGCAGCGGCGGAGCAGCACGCAGAGCCGCGCCGTCTGGACCGGTGGCAAGTCGGTCGCGCTTCCCGCCTTTCGGCCGCCACAGCTGGCGACGTTGGCGACGGACGTACCGGCGGGCAACGACTGGCTGTTCGAGGTCAAGTATGACGGCTATCGCTGCCTCGCCGCCATTGCCGGCAAGGACGTGCAGCTGTTCACCCGCAGCGGGCTCGACTGGACCGAGCAGTTCGGCAGGTTGGTACCACCGCTGGCAAAACTGACGAAGGGCACGGCGCTGATCGATGGCGAGATCTGCGCGCTGCGCGACGGTCACGCGGATTTCTCGGCGCTGAAGCAGGCGCTGGCAGACGGCGGGGACCTCGTGTTCTTTGCCTTCGACCTGCTGGAACAGGATGGGGAATCGCTCGAGCAGCGGCCGCTGCTGGAGCGCAAGCGGGCACTGAACAAGCTGCTCGGCAAGGTGGAGGCGGCCGATCCCATCCAGTATTCCGACCATGTGCGCGGCCATGGCGACAAGGTTCTGGCGGCGCTGTGTTCGGCCGGGCAGGAAGGCGTGATCGCCAAGCGCGCCGATGCCCCCTATCGCCACACCCGCTCGCGCGACTGGCTGAAGGTGAAATGCACCAGGCGGCAGGAATTCGTCATCGGCGGCTGGCGGCACTCGAAGAAGAAGTCCACCTTTGCCTCGCTGCTGCTGGGGACATTCGAGGATGGCAAGCTGGTCTATCGCGGCCGGGTCGGCACCGGCTGGAACGCCGAAAGCGCGGCCGCCCTTCAGGAGCGGCTGGACAAGCTGGGACGGAAGACCAGCCCGTTTGCGTCGGTGCCACGCGAAGTGCAGGGTGATGCAAACTGGGTGAAGGCAAGCCTGGTCGCCGAAATCGACTTCGCCGAATTCACCCCGGATGGACATCTGCGGCACCCGTCATTCGTCGGCCTGCGCGAGGATAAGCCGGCAAATCATGTTGTGCTGGAGAGCAATCCGGAACCGGCAACGGAGGCGCCGATGACGCTGACCGACGACGGAGGCCTGGCGATTGCCAAGCGGCTTGGCGTGACGCTGTCGAACCCGGAGCGCGAGGCGATGGTCGGCGAGACCATCAGCAAGGCGCAGCTGGTGGCCTACTACGAGGCGGTGTCGAAGCGTTTGCTGCCGCATCTGGTGAAGCGCCCGCTCAGCCTGGTGCGCGTGCCGCATGGCGGACGCTCGTTCTACCAGAAGCATGCCGGAGACGGCTTTCCCGATGAACTCGGCCGGGTGCCGATCACCGAGAAGGAAGGCGATGTCGAGGACTACCTCTATGTCTCCGACCTCGCCGGGGTAGCCGCCGCGGTGCAGATGAACACGCTGGAATTCCACATCTGGGGCAGCCGGGTGGAGCATCTGGAACAGCCCGATCGGCTGGTGTTCGACATCGACCCCGACGAGGGGCTGGACTTTGGCGCCGTGCGGGACGCGGCCCTGACCATCCGCGATCGGCTGGCGGCGCTGAAGCTGAAGAGCTTTCCGATGGTGTCGGGCGGCAAGGGCATCCATGTGGTGGCGCCGTTGCAGCCCGAGGCCGAGTGGGACGACACCAAGGCGTTCTGTCGCGCCTTTGCGCAAAAGCTGGAGGCCGACGAGCCGCACCGTTTCACGTCCAATATCAGGAAGGCCGAGCGCAAGGGCCGGATGTTCGTCGATTATCTGCGCAACGAGCGCGGCTCGACGGCGATCGCCCCGTTCTCCACACGGGCGCGGAAGGGTGTGCCCTGCGCCGTCCCGGTCAGCTGGGACGAGGTGCCGGGACTGAAAGCAGCCAACGGTTTCGGCATCGAGGCGGCAGCACGACGAGCCCAGGAGCCAGATCCCTGGAGCGGCTATAGACGGATCAAGCAGAAGCTGACGCCTACCCTGCTGAAGAAGCTCGGCGCCTGATGTCCGCTAGATCCAGCCCGACAGCTCGCGGCGGATGACGCTCTCCAGCATGGCCATGCCGCCATCGGAATCGTTGAGGCAGGGGATATAGGCATAGCGCTCCCCGCCGGCATGTTCGAACTGCTCGTGCCCGGTGATGGCAATCTCTTCCAGCGTCTCGATGCAATCGACGGAGAAGGCGGGCGCAACGACCGCGACCTTCTTGATGCCTTGCGCGGGAAGCGCCTCCAGCGTCTTGTCGGTATAGGGCTGCAGCCATTCCGACGGCCCGAACCGGCTCTGGAAGGTGACCATCAGCTTTTCCTTGGGCCACCCCAGGTACTCGCGCACCAGCCGGGTCGTCTTGAAACACTGGCAATGGTAGGGGTCGCCGTTCTTCAGGTACTCGATCGGCATGCCGTGGTAGGAGGTGAGGATCACGTCGGGGGTGAAATCGAGCTTGGCCACCCCCTCGGCTATGCTCTCGGCCAGCGCCGCGACATAGGCAGGATCGTCGGAATAGGCTGGCAATGTGCGGATGGCTGGCTGCCAGCGCAGCGTCTTCAGCACATCGAACGCCTTGTCGTTGGCGGTGCCGGTGGTGGTGGCGGAATATTGCGGATAGAGCGGCGCGAGGAGGATTTTCGTGCAGCCGGCGGCCTGCAGGGCCTTGATGCCAGCTTCGGTGCTCGGGTTGCCGTAGCGCATGGCGTATTCGACGATGACGCTGTTGCCCAGCCGCTCCTGCAGCTTCGAGACCTGCTTCTTGGTGATGACCCGCAGCGGGCTATCGCCGGCCTCGTTGTCCCAGATGCGCTTATAGTTCGCCCCGCTCTTTTGCGGGCGGAGCGACAGGATGACGCCTTGCAAGATCGGCTGCCAGAGCAGCGGATTGAGCTCGATCACCCGCCGGTCGGAGAGGAATTCCGAGAGGTAGCGCCGCATCGACCAGTAGTCGGTGGCGTCGGGAGTACCGAGATTGAGCAGCAGCACGCCCACGCGGGGGGCGAGCACCGGCGGGTGACCGGGCGGCAGATGGGATGCCATGGGGGCTCCGCAGATTGGCAGCGTTCAGGTGTGGGCGAACATAGTCGGCGCGACGCCCGACACAAGTGCAAGCTTGTCGCGCCTTCAGCTCAGGCTCGCCAGAACCATTACGACACCGAAAGCGAAGACGATCACCGCACCGGCGAGCTCGGCCCACCAGACGAGGGCGCTGGCAAAGACGCCGGAGCCGCCCGCAAGGCGTCTTGCGACATCCTTGGCATAGACGGCGATGGCGGCCAGCACCGAGACGGTGATGGCGGTGCCCAGCCCCATCAGCAGCACGGCAACGATGCCCGCGAGCAGGATGCCCTGGCTGAGCGCGAAGACGAGAACGACAAGCGCCCCCGAGCAGGGACGCAACCCGACGGCAAGGACGACGCCGAGCTGCTCGCGCCAGTCGCCGCGCGTGGCTTCGGCAGGGACAACATGCAGATGCGCGTGGGCGGCGTGATCGTGATCATGGCCATGGTGGTCATCGTGGTGGTCGTGATCGTGATGGTGACCGCCGGGGCCGTGGTCGTGGCCGAAATGCGGATCGCCGGGCAGCCGGCCATGTGCGTCGCGACCGCCATGCTCGTGCGCGTCGTCATGGGCATGCGAATGCCCCCAGCCGAACAGCTTTCGGGCAATCAGCCACAGGCCCAGCAACGCGACAAGGCTGTAGGCAGCGATCTCGACCCAGCCGACCATCGCACCCATGGCGACGCTGGAGAGCCCGAGGAGAGCGGCGGCGACGCCGACAAAGACGATGGCCACCGCCGACTGCAGGAAGGCGGCGGCAAAGCTGAGCCCTACGCCGCGCCGCACCTGCTGCTCGTTGGCCAGCATGTAGGAGCTGATCACCACCTTGCCATGTCCCGGCCCGGCGGCATGGAAGACACCATACAGAAAGCTGAGGCCTCCCAGGATCCAGAAGGCATTCCAGTCGGTCTTCAATCGGCCGAGGGCGGCCGTCAGCGCCTGGTAGAACTCCGCCTGCTGGGTCGCGATCCAGCCGAGGAAACCCGTGCGGGGCAGGACGAAGCCGGGCTCGGGCGGCGGACCGCCAAATGGCATCGGCCTCGCCTCAGCGACCTGATTGACGGCTTCGACGGCCGTCGCCGCAGGCTCCGCCGGGGTCGCACTGGCGCAATCGACGATGATCGCGCCTTGCGTCCCGCGTACGGCTGCCGCGAGATCGGGCGGCAGTTCGGTGACATCGGGCGAAAGCTCGAACAGGCGCGCCTGCAGGTCCGGCGACATCTCGCGCGGCGGCTCGAGTCGAGCCGCGCAACCCGCAGGAGCGTTTTCGAGGGTGACGTCGCCGATGTCGCGAAACGTGATCGCGACGTAGTATTCCGGATCGGCGATGGAGAGCTCCAGCGCGCGCTGGATGGCGTAGGGCTCCGGCAACCGGGCGGAAAAGCTCAGCGTCGAGCGGCTGTTCTCGTAGACAAAGACGCCGTCCGCACCCGACGTGAACTTCAGCGTCGCGTCGCCTTCGCCAGCCGACGTGTAGAAGCCATACTCGGCAAGACCGACAAGGTTCTCGTCGGCAAGCTCCTGCATCTCGGCGCTGGTGGTGATGCCATCGCCGTCAACGTCGAGCCCCTGGACCTGCCAGACCGAGAACGCCTCGTCGAAGGTCCAGGCGTTGCGGATGGCGGTAAGCCGACCGCTGTCGTCAAAGACCAGAGTTGCCTTGGCGTCGATGAAGATATGCGGATGGGCCAGCGCGGCGCTGGGACTGGCCAGCACCGACAACAGCGCTAGCAGCAGGGTGAGAAGAACGCGCGGTCGTGCCAGCATCAGTGAACCGGGTTGCGCTGGAACCAGACCACCAGATGGTCAATCAGGGCACGGACCTTGCCAGCAAGATGCCGCCGATGCGGATAAACGGCATTGAGGCTCGGCCCCTCCGGCATGCGATCCTCCAGGACTTTCACGAGTTTACCCTCCGCGATCAGCGGATCGGCGAGGTAACTGGGCAATACGGCAAAGCCGAGACCGGCAACCGCGGCGTGCAGCGCCGCCACGGGCGAATTGACGCGGACCGGCCCGCCGACGGGCACCGAGATCGGCCGGCCATTCTCGATGAAGCGCCAATTGCCCTGTGAGGGCATGTTGGAGTCGATGACACAGGGTAGCCCGCGCAGTCCCTCGCCGCTCTGCGGTCGTCCGACCCGATCCAGCAGTGAAGGCGCGGCACAGATGACGTGCTTCATGTCGGAGATGCGGCGGGCGATCAGCGAGGAATCCTGCATCGTGGAGATGCGCAACGCAATGTCGATGCCTTCCTCGATCAGGTCGACGAAGCGATCCTCGAGTCTCAGGTCAACGGACACCAGGGGATTGTCGGCGACAAAGGCAAAGATTGCCGGCGCCAGCGTCGTCTCGCCGAAATTGCGCGAGCAGGAGATCCGGACAAGGCCGCGCGGCTCGCTGGTCTGGTCCGAGATGGTGGAATCCAGTTCGTCCAGTTGCGCGAGGAGCTGGCTGGCCTCGCGGTAATAGACCTCGCCGGCCTCGGTCAGGCCCAGCTTGCGCGTGGTGCGGTTCATCAGCCGGACCCCGAGATAATCCTCGAGATCGGTGACATATTTGCTGAGCAGCGCCTTGGAGCGCCCGTATTGCCGAGCCGCCGCCGAAAAGCCGCCGGCATCGTAGACCTGCACGAAAGCCCGGATCCGGGCAATGTCCTGGCTCAACTTGGCCTCCGCAGCTGGCAAGGCGCGCACGGCAGGGGACCTGCAAAGCGCGATTCCACGCATATGTCATCTGCAGGAAGTGAACAATGCCGGCCCTTGGTCGCCTCGCGATTAACGATAGGATAGGCTCCATGTCGCACCAATCCGAGCCAGAGACTATCACTCCGCCCATGTCCCAGCCCAAGGCACGTTCGACGCTCTACCGGCTCATCGAAGCCGGACAGCTGGCGCATCGTGCCCTGCAGGTGCCGCTGCGCGAGCGCGGGCTGGAGCCCGGCGACGACGCCATTCTGTTCACGTTGCACACCAAGCTCGGCGCCACCGAGCAATCGCTGGGCGAGGCGTTGGGGTTGAGCCCCGAAGCGCTGTCGCCGCGGCTCACCCGGCTGATCGAGCGTGAGATGGTGGCGCGCCGCGCCGTCGGGCCGGACCTGACGCCAGGGCTGGCCCTGACCGAACGCGGCGACCGCATCCGCGAAGTGCTGGCCGCCAACTGGCAGCAGTTGGAAGACGCGCTCTATGGCGACCTCGACAAGAAGCGGCGAAAGAAGATCGACGCGGTGCTGAAGCGCTTCGTCGAACTGCTGCGGCTGCCTTAGGCCTCAGCCCGTATCGCCAGAGCCTCACTGAGCGTCATCTCGGTGTGATGCGCCCAGGCCGGATCGGGCTCGGGATAGTCGGTGCGGAAATGCCCGCCGCGGCTTTCGGTGCGCTTGAGGGCGCCCGCGGCCACCAGCGTCGCCGAAGTGGTCATGTTGAGAAACTGCCGGGTGACGCCGACGGCGCCGGTTTCCAGCAGCGCAATGCGGCGCAGCGCCAACCGCAACTCGGTGTCGTTGCGTTCGACGCCGACCAGATCGGTCATGATCTGGCGCAGTTCCTGCACCGGCGCGAGATTGCGCAACTGTTCCTCGACGGCCTCGCCCGCCGTTTCGTCCCAGCCGATACCGGCAAAGGGCGTCAGCGGCGCCCGCTGCGGCTCGAGCCCCGAAATGTCGCTGGCGATGCGAGCGGCGTAGACGATGGCTTCCAGCAACGAGTTCGATGCCAGCCGGTTGGCGCCATGCAGGCCGGTCGCGCTGGCTTCGCCGCAGACCCAGAGCCCGGCAAGCGAAGAGCGGCCACTGTCGTCGACCTTGACCCCACCCATGTGGAAATGCGCCGCCGGAGTAACCGGAATGGCGTCCCTGACCGGATCGATGCCAGCGTCGAGGCAGTATTTGGCAACGGTCGGGAACGCAGTGAGGATGCGAGCCCCGAGCACCTGCCGCGTATCGAGAAACACCTTTCGGCCGGACTTGATCTGCCGGAAGTTGGCGCGGGCGACGACGTCGCGCGGCGCCAGTTCGGCATCCTTGTGGATGGACGTCATGAAGCGCTCGCCCAGATCGTTGACGAGGGTGGCGCCCTCGCCGCGCAGGGCCTCGGTGGCGAGCGGCGCGGGATCGGCGCCGGTGGCGATGGCGGTGGGATGGAACTGCACGAACTCGGGGTCGGCGATGATGGCGCCCGCCCGTGCGGCCATGCCCATGGCGTGGCCGCGCACGCCGGGCGGATTGGTGGTGACGGCATAGAGCCCGCCGAGGCCACCTGCAGCGAGCACGATGGCGCGCGCCCTGACCAGCACCGGCTCACCATAGCGGTCGCCGAGCTTACGGGCATAGACCCCGATGACCCGGCCATCGGCACGAGCGAGATCGACGACGGTCAGCCCCTCGACAACGCGGATCGACCGGGTGCGCCGCACCTCGGCTATGATCGCCTGCATGATGGCATGGCCGGCCCGGTCGCCCTCGACCCGCACCACGCGGTTGCGCGAATGCGCCGCCTCCTTGCTGAGCACGTAATCACCGGCAGCGTCCCGGTCGAAGGGGGTCCCCCAGCGCGCCAGGTCCTCGATGCGGGCAGCCGCTTCGGCGGTGACCGACTCGGCGACATCTTCATCGACAATGCCGGCGCCGGCGATTTCGGTGTCGATGGCGTGGGCATGCGAAGAATCGCCCTTGCCCACGGCGGCTGCGACGCCACCCTGCGCCCAGGCTGAAGAAGCCCCGAACCCGAGCGGCTTTGGCGACAGCACCGTGACCGGGCGCGGCGCCAGCTTGAGGGCACAGAACAGGCCGGCAAGACCCGCCCCGACGATCAGGGCGCCGTCGGCATTGAGAACATTGTCATAAATGGTCATGACCGCTGTGCTGCACCCTCAGGGCGCGGCGATCAAGCCTCGTCTTCGACCGCAGCCTCGGCCGCACGCTTTTGCAGCGATGCGATGCAGTTCTTGGCACTGGATTTCGACTTGTAGGTTTCCGACCGCACCATGGTTTCGCCATTTGCGGCAACGAAACGCACGAAGGTCTGACCGTCCTTGCTGGCCACCAGTTCGAAGCGATAGCCCTTGCCATCCTCGCCCTTGGTCAGATCGACCACCGGGGCGGATGGAGCGTTCTTCCTGAGCGAGGCAATGCAGTTCTCGGCACTGGCCTTGCCGGCATAGTTCTCCGACCACAGCATGGTCTCGGCGTTGTAGACGAACTTGGCCGCGAACTGCCCGTTCTTGGCCTTGGTGATCTTGAACTTGTGCATTGACGCCTCTCTCCCGACTTTGCGGCACCCCCCGCGACCCGAAGACTAGCGCGATCCCGGTCCGACGCAACGCCAAAGCCACTACATCCATGGTTTCTTCATCGGGAAGCTGCCCAACCGGATGACTACGTAGACGTCAATACTGATCTGTGCGACGAAGCTCTCAGGGAACGGCTGGGGGCTCGATTGCCCAGATTGGCCATCGCGATCGGCGAGGACGCGCGGTTTGGCCTCAGCGAGGCCGAACTGCCGATTGATGCCCGCACCGGTGAAGCGCTGCTGCGGGCCCGGCGACTGCCGATCCTGCTTTATCGCCCCGAGCCCGGGCTCAACCTGTTCCTCGCCACCGGCCGTGTCGTGGCGATCGAGTTCAGCAGCGAGGGCGCGCCGCGCCTCTGCCGCATCGGCCAGTTCCAGGACTTCCCTACCGCGGTGGTCAGCGACCTCGAGGCGGCGCTGCCGCGGCGCCAGCGGCATCTGGTGCTGTCGGACGAGCGCTTTGCCGAATTGCTGACACAGGGCCTCGACATCGGCGCCCCTTTGCTGGGGGCCGAGGAGGCGGGCGCCCGCTTCGAGGCCGGCGCCGCCGATCGCACCGAGATCTACCGGCGCGTCTATGCCGAGGTGCTCCGCCGCTGGGACTACCATTGTCCGTTCACCGGCCGGGCGTTCGAGGCCGTGGATGGCCCGCACCCCGAACTCGAAATCGTCGCCATCCGAGCGCGCGACGCCGGGGGCCCGCTGCATGTCGACAATTACCTCCCGATGTCGTCCGCCGTGGCCGCCGCCTGGCGCGCCGGGCAGCTGACGCTCGGACCGGACCTCGCCTTCTGGGTCGACAAGCAGCAGATCGACCCCGAACTCGACGAGCAGTTGCGCCCGATCGGGCGATTGCTGGAGCCCATGGGCGGCGGGCCCGGCCCCGACCAGCGCTATCTGGCGTTTCACCGGCAGCATGTGTTCGGGCAGGGGCGGCAAGAGGACCGGTAGGCGAGACAGCCTGCGACGACCCGCACTCTTGCGCTGGCCGTGTCGTGGGCGGATAACCGGGCCATGAGTGCAGCAGCCAGTTCAACCACCCGTCCCGACGCCGGCCCCTCGACCATCGACGCCGGCGAAATCTCGAAATTCGCCAGGATGGCCGAGGAATGGTGGGATCCGGCCGGCAAGTTCCGGCCACTGCACCGGATCAACCCGGTGCGCCTGGCCTATATTCGCGACCACGCCCTGCGCCACTTTGGCCGCGAGGGCGGCAGCCTCAGACCCCTCGAGGGTCTGAAGGTTCTCGATATCGGCTGCGGCGGCGGGCTGCTGAGCGAGCCGCTGGCCCGGCTGGGGGCCACCGTGACCGGCATCGATGCGGGCGACAAGAACATCGGCATCGCCAAGGCGCATGCCGCGCAATCCGGCGTTGCCGTGGACTATCGGGCAACGACCGCCGAAGCCCTGCTGGCGACCGGCGCGCGCTTCGACATGGTGCTCAACATGGAAGTGGTCGAACACGTCGATAACGTGCCGCTCTACATGGCGAGCTGCGCCGGTCTGGTGGCGCCGGGCGGGCTGCTGTTCACTTCGACGATCAATCGCACCCCGCGCGCCTGGGCGCTGGCCATCGTTGCGGCCGAGAATGTCTTGCGCTGGCTGCCGCGCGGTACCCACGAGTACCGGCGCTTCCTCACCCCCGACGAGATCGGGGCGCTGAACCGGCGCAACGGCCTGGAGGAAGTCGATCGTTGCGGCGTGGTGTTTCACCCGCTGGCCGACGAATGGCGGCTGAGCCGCGACCTCGGCGTCAACTACATGGTGGTGGCGGAAAAGCCCGCCACCTGATCAGCCGACGACCAGGCTGTCGCCGGCGATTTCCAGCCGGATCGTGCCGCGCACCGGCTTGCCGGCCAGATCTTCGTCCCAGGTCAACGACCATTGCCCGGGCCCGAAGGTCCGGTCGAGTTCGGTTTCAACCGCGACGGCGATGGCTGCCGCGTCGATCAGGTGAGCCACCGTGGCATCGGTCGCTGGGGTGTGGGCCTTGAGGGTCTCGTGACGCATTCCATCCTCCTGACATGCGCGCCAACGGCGCGTTTGTTGGAGGTAGCCTGCAATCCTGGGATTGAACCCTGACTGAACGGCCTCGCTCAGAAACCGTTCATCCTCGTGCTCGCAGGCGCTACCTGCGCCTCAGCCGGTCGAGCGTTGCAAAATCCTCGTCAGAAAGCTGGATCGCCGCTGCCGCGGTGTTCTCTTCGAGATGCTTCACCTTGCCGGTGCCGGGGATCGGCAGCATCACCGGCGAACGCTTCAGCACCCAGGCAAGGGCGATCTGGCTTGGCGTCGCATCGTACTTGGCGCAGATCGACTGATAGGCAGTGGACTTCACCAGATCGCCGCCAGCCAGCGGGAACCAGGGGATGAAGCCGATGCCATTCGCCTCGCAATAGGCCAGCACGTCCTCGCTCTTGCGATTGGCGACATTGTAGAGGTTCTGCACCGTCGCAACCGGGAAGAACTTCTGGGCCGCCTTGATCTCCTCGACGCTCACCTCGCTGAGGCCGGCGTGGCGGACGAGGCCATCCTTGAGAAAGCCGGCAATGGCGTCGAACTGCTCATCGCGCGGCACATGGCTATCGATGCGATGCAGCTGCCACAGATCGATGCGCTCGAGCTTGAGCCGGCGAAGGCTCATGTGGACGCCCTGCTCGAGGAACTCGGGGCGGCCCAGCTGCAGCCAGACATCCGGCCCGGTGCGGGTGAGGCCCGACTTGGTGGCAACGATCGTGCCGGCCGAATAGGGCGCCAGCACCTCGCCGATCAGGTCTTCGCTGACATAGGGGCCATAGCTTTCGGCGGTGTCGATCAGGTTGATGCCCAGCTCGGGCACGCGCCTGAGGGTACGGCGGGCTTCGGCCGGATCCTCCGGATCGCCCCAGATGCCCGGGCCAGTGATGCGCATGGCACCAAAGCCGAGCCGGTTGACGAGCATGTCGCCGCCAATGGCGAATGTGCCCGAAAGGGCTGCGTCAGGTGTGGTCATGGGGGAGTCTCCGAGACAGGCTGGTCAGGACCACCAGTGTGACCCCATCGGCAGGTGGCGATCAATCCTGCCCGGGCGGGCAGCTTGCGCGGCTCATCCCGCCTCGATCATCGGCGCGGCATGGAGGTATCGGCCATTCACGGCTTCCGAAAGCAGGAATGCCGCCACATCGGCGCGCGGGATACTGGCGCCAGGCGACATGGCATAGCCAGACTCTGCCCGCACGCGTCCGATACCGGGGCGATCGACAAAGTTGGCGCTTCGCACAATGGTCCAGTCGAGATCGCTGGCCGCAAGTTGCTGCGCCAGGGTGCCGGCGTCTTCGATCATCCGCCCAGGGATCAGCCGCATGAACCAGGTCATCAGATCGAGGCCGAAGGACTTTGGATCACCCGGCAGACGAAGCGAAGCCCCTGCAAGGACCACGACCCGGCGCGGACCCGAGAGCTGCATCACCGGCACTGCGGCGTAGCCGAACTGCGTCAGCACGGCCTGTCCGGCCGAAAGTGCCGAGATGACCGCATCGGTGTGCTGCAGCGTTGCTGCGACCGTCTCGCCATCGTCGAGCGTGCCTTCGAAGACCGTGAGGCTCGGGTGGTCCTGCCGAATTCGGCGGCGGTCGCGGGCGAAGGCCTGGACCTGATGACCGACCGCCAGCGCCTGCTCCAACACCAGCGCACCGACACTGCCGCTTCCACCGAAGATGGCCAGACGCATTTGAGAACCCCGATCTGGCAGCAGGTTGCCGGCAGGTCACCTGGCCCGCCTTGCGCCAGATCAAAGGCCGGTCAGTTGTGCTCTTCGGGCAGGTTGGGCAACGGCATCACATCGATGCCGTCCTCGATGAGGCCGGTGACCTCCTCGCGAGTGGCTTCGCCATAGATTCCGCGCGCGTCGGCTTCCTTGAAATGAATCTTCCGAGCCTCTTCGGCGAACTTGTCCCCGACATAGTCGGCCTCGGCCACCACCTTGTTACGCATCGCGCGCAGCAACTGCAGGATTTCTGCGTGCTGTGGATGGCCAGAAGACACGGCAACCTTGTCCGATCCCGAGCGCGCCACCGCCGGCGCCATCAAGCCCTTGCCGACCTTGTCGGACCCGCAAACCGGGCAGGTCACGATCCCGCGCGCCGACTGCTCATCGAAAGCCTCGGCGTTGCGGAACCAGGCGTCGAACCTGTGGTCGATTTCACAAACGAGCGAATACTGGATCACGCGACGACATCCTCACGGACGCCAGAGTCTGCGCCCGAAGACTTAACAGCTAGCGAAAACGGGCGGGCATTGTCCAGCGCTGGCACCTTGCCGCGCGCTTCGGCAACCGCCGTCGGATCGATATCGGCAATGGTGACGCCCGGCCCTTCGCCGCCAAGGCGGGTGAGCACCCTGCCCCAGGGATCGATGATCATCGAGTGGCCATAGGTGCTGCGGCCATTCTGGTGGGTTCCGGCCTGCGCGGCAGCAATCACGTAGCAACCGGTCTCGATGGCGCGCGCCCTGAGCAAGACCTCCCAATGCGCCTCGCCGGTGGGCACCGTAAAGGCAGCCGGCACGGCGATGAGCGTCGCGCCCGCCTGGGCCAGCGCACGGTGGAGCGAGGGAAAGCGCACATCGTAGCAGATGGTGAAGCCGAGCTGGAAATCGCCGAGATCGGCGAGCACCGCGGCGTCGCCACCGGCATAGGTCTCGCTCTCCCGATAGTGGCGGAGCCCCGGCAGCGTGGCGTCGAACAGGTGGATCTTGTCATAGGTGGCCGCGACCGCCCCGTCGGGCCTGAACAGCACCGAGCGATTGGCGAAGCGCCCATCGGGAAGGGCCACAGCGAGCGAACCCAGATGCAGGTGGACGCCGAGACGCTTGGCAAGCGCGCCGACACGGGCGATGGCCGGATTGTCCTGCCACGGCCCGGCCACCGCCTTGAGCCCGTCGCGGTTCTCGGCGAACACCACAGTCACTTCGGGACTGAGCAGATAGCGCGCCCCCTGCCCCGCCGCCGCTTCGGCCAGCCGCTCAAGGCTGTCGAGATTGGGACCGGGCGTGGTGCCCGAGGTCATCTGCAGGGCAGCAACGCGCATCAGTTGGCCAGAAGCGGATCGAGCTGGCCGCGGCGATCGAGGGCGCTCAGGTCGTCATAGCCGCCGACATGAGTCTCGCCCACGAAGATCTGCGGCACAGTGCGGCGCCCATTGGCCCGCTGCACCATGGCGCCACGCACGTCCGGGTCGCTGGCATCGATCTCTTCGTAGCCGACGCCCTTGTCGTCGAGCAGGGCCTTGGCTGCACTGCAATACGGGCACCACTGGGTGGTGTAGATTTCAACCTTCTTCATCGCGCCGTCCATCGTCAAACGCCGATACTGCTCCACTATATGGGCGTTTCCGCGCCGACAACAACGCGCGCGAAGGCAATCACGTCGATTTTGTCGACTCCGGCGCGCTTCAACGCCAGCGTCACCGCCTTGACAGTGGACCCGGTGGTGATGACGTCGTCCACGATGACCACCCGGCGCCCCTTGAGACGGGCGGCGGCATCGGGCGCCGCAACAAAGGCCCCCGCCACGTTTCGACCACGGGCATCGGCACTGAGCCCCACTTGCCGGCGTGTCGCACGCTTGCGGCGAACGAGGCCGGGCAGCAGCGGCAGGCCGGCAATCTGCCCCAGTGCTCGCGCAATCTCTGCCGACTGGTTGTAGCGGCGGGTGAACTGGCGCAGCGGGTGCAGCGGTACCGGCAGCAGCACGGCATCGGGGCCAAGCAGGTCGAAACCGGCAGCGGCCATCAGGCGGGCGCAGAACGCGGCGAGTTCGGGCCGGTCACCATATTTCAGCCGGGACACCAGCAGACCCGCGACCTGGTTGTAGACGAGCGCCGTCCGCGCCCTTTGGTAGGGCGGCGGATTGGCAATGGCCTCGGCCGAGAGCGCGCCCGGCCCAAGATCAACCTCGAAGGGGATGCCAAGCACCGGGCAGTATGGCGCGGAGATTGGCCGCAGCTTGCCGAAACAGGCCGCGCACAGCGCGTCGGCCCGCTCGACCGGGGCGTGGCAGGCGAGGCAGGTGGGCGGATAGACGAAGTCGATGGCGCCGGCGCCAAGCCGTGCCAGCCACCCCGTCGCCGTTTTGACAATTGCGCCCTCGCTCGCCATAAGCCGGACTGTAGAGCGAAACCCGTCTCGGTTGAACCGAAATGGCCCCGTTTCGTCGTCTGGTCGCGGACAAGGGCTCCCCGCCCCGTTTGCCGAGAGAGCGCACCGATACGTCATGCCCCCCAAGCTGTTTGATCGCGACCGCATTGCCACCCACCTCGCCCGCCGTCCGGCCGGCGCCGACGATTTCGTGACGCGGCTGGTGCTTGCGGACCTCGATCTCAGGGTGTCGACCATCTCGCGGCAGTTCGAGAAGGCGGCGATCCTGTCGCCCGATGCAGCGGCGCTCCCCGAAACCGGCAACTCGGCGATCGGCCCGTTCCGCTACACCCGGTTCGCCACCCTGCCGCTCGATAGCGGCCTGCCACTGGTCGATCCGGAGGCCCTGCTGCTGCCCGACAGCGACTACGACCTGATCGTTTCGCTCTTCGATATGCAGATCACCGATGATGTGCCTGGTCTGATCGCCCGGTTGAAAGCCCATCTGAGGCCAGATGGCCTGCTCTTCGCGGCGGCAGTGGGCGGCGATAGCCTGACCGAACTGCGTCAGGCCTTTCTCGCTGCCGATGCCGCGCTGAGCGGCGGCGCCTTCGCCCGGGTGGCGCCATTCATTCCGCTATCGGATGCGGGCGCCCTGCTGCAGCGGGCCGGCCTCGCCCTGCCGGTGACCGATGTGGAGACCCACGTGGTGCGCTATGCCGATCCGCTGCGGCTGATGCGCGAGTTGAAGGCGCTGGGCGCGCAAAACCCGCTGGCGGAACGGCCCAACCGCATGGCGACGCGCGCCTTGCTGGTGGAGGCCGCGGCGGCCTACGCCACCCAGTTCAGCGACACCGACGGCCGGGTACGTGCGACACTGGAAATCATCTGGATGAGCGGCTGGCAGCCGCATGACAGCCAGCAGAAGCCATTGAAGCGCGGCAGCGCCACGGTGCGGCTGGGGGATGTGCTCTCAAAGACCAGCGAAGGCTGAGTTCAGCCGCCCATCGCCTCCTGCGAGCGCGACGAAACCATGTTGAACATGCTGGCGAGACTGCCGCCGAACAGCGTCATGCTGCTGATGATGGCAACCGCGATCATGGCAGCGATCAAGCCGTACTCGATTGCGGTCGCACCGGATTCGTCGGACCCGAACACCAACACTTTTTCCAGCACAGCCGGCATGGCCTCACCTCACAACAGATCACACAGCGCCGCGATCAGCGGCTCGTCGGCGGGAGGCATCGGGTAGTCCCGCAGGGCCTGCGGACGCACCCATTTCAGGGCGGCATGCTCGCGAGCGACTGGTGTCCCCTGCCATTTCCGGCAGACGAAAAGTGGCATCAGAAGATGAAAGCTTTCGTAATTGTGGCTCGCAAAGCTTAACGGTGCGAGACAGGCAGTCTTGGTGGAGATTCCGAGCTCTTCCTCGAGCTCGCGGATGATGGCGGCTTCGGGAGTCTCATCGGCCTCGACCTTGCCGCCGGGGAACTCCCAGAGCCCAGCCATGGCCTTGCCTTCCGGGCGTTGTGCAATGAGAACGCGCCGGTCGGCATCGACCAGCGCACAGGCCACCACCACCAGCAGCTTCACCGCGTGCTCCAATCCGGCGCACGCCGGTAGGAATAGGAATAGACTTCACCAAAGCCCAGCGAGCCATAAAGGTTGAGCGCCGGCTCGTTGTCGGCCAGGACCTGGATTGCCGAATGGGTCGCGCCCATCGCCCGGGCCGCGTTGAGGGCCGCCGACATCACGGCCCGCCCATAGCCCATGCCGCGCGCGCTGGGGTGGGTGACCACATTGACATAGACCGCGATGGACCCGACCACAGCCACCATGGCCGAGGCCACCGGCAGCCCGGCCTTGTGGTAGACCAGCACACCACGCGCCTCGCACGCGATGGACTTTACGATGGCTTCGAGTGTCGCCATGGTTGCCGGATCGTGCCCGGCAAGGTTGGCCTGCGCCCTGAGCCATTGCGGATCGTCTGGCGCGAACAGGCGGGCCTGTACATCCACCGGGAAATCGACGAGCGGCATTTCCATGGCAAGCACGAGGCTGAGGTCGAACTCTTCCCAGAGCAGCCCGTCAAGCACCACGAGAATTTCGGGCGCGGTCAGCGGCGTCACCCGGAACACCGCGGGAATATCGTGGCGCCGCGACATCGCCGCAAAGCGCAGCAGCCGGTATTCGGCATAGCCGCCATCGGTCGGCTCGAGGCACTGCATGCAGTTGGCGCGCTTGGTATAACCATGGGCATAGCGCCACAGCCACAGACCATCATGGGCCACCTTCAGCGCAGGCCAGCCGGTCAGCGTCGTGGTTTCGATCTGGCTGACGCTGATCGGGATCATCTTACGAGCGATAGTCGCCGTTGATGGTGATGTAGCCGTGGGTGAGATCGCAGGTATAGACCGTGCCGCGCCCCTCTCCGAGCCCGATGCCGACCCGAATGAGGATCTCCTCGTTCTTCATGTAGGCGCTGGTCGCTGCCTCCTGGTAACCCGGATCGCGCGCTCCAGCCGTTGCCACCCGGATGTCGCCGAAATGGATGTCCAGCCGGTCGCGGTCGGCCGGCTCGCCGGCTTTCCCCACCGCCATGACGATGCGGCCCCAATTGGCATCCTCACCGGCAATGGCGGTCTTGACGAGGGGGGAGTTGGCGATCGAGCGGGCGATGCGGACGGCGCTCTCATCGCTTTCCGCACCTTCCACCTCGACGGTGACCATCTTGGTCGCGCCCTCGCCGTCGCGGACGACATGGATGGCGAGTTCGTGCAGCACATCGCCCAGCGCCTCGGCGAACACCGCCGCTCGCGGATCAGCGTGCGTAAGGATCGGCTCGACCCGGGCCTTGCCGGTGGCAAATACGAGGCAGGTGTCCGACGTCGAGGTGTCGCTGTCGACGGTGACGGCGTTGAAGCTCTTGTCGATCTGCGGTTGCAGCAGGCCCTGCAATACCGCCGCCGAAATCGGCGCGTCGGTGAACACGAAGCTCAGCATCGTCGCCATGTCCGGCGCAATCATGCCCGAGCCCTTGGAGATGCCGGAAATCTTGACCGGGACCCCGTCGAACTCGACGGTCGCGGTGGCGACCTTGGGGAAGGTGTCGGTGGTCATGATGGCGCGGGCGGCGTCCATCCACGGGCCCGGGGCCAGCCGGCCCGCCATCGCCGCGGTGACGTCCGCGAACTTCGACGCATCGAGCGGCTCGCCGATGACGCCGGTCGAGGCAAGGAAGACCTGATCGGGAGTGACGCCAAGCGCCTTGGCGGCAAGCTCCGCCGACAGGGCGACGGCGTCGCGGCCCTTCTGGCCGGTGAAGGCGTTGGCATTGCCGGAATTGACGAGCAGCGCCCGCGCCTTGCCCTTGCCCAGATGCTCCCGGCACCAATCGACCGCCGCCGACGGGCAGCGCGTGCGGGTCAGGACGCCGGCAACGACAGTACCCTCGTCCATCGCCACCAGCAGCACATCGGTGCGGTTCTTGTATTTGATGCCGGCCTCGGCCGTGGCGAAGCGAACGCCATCGATCTCGGGCAGCTCGGGATAGTCCTTCGGAGCAAGCGGGGAAACCGGGTGGGCCATGGTGCGTCCTGAAACCTGACTGGCCCCTCGTTTGCCCCAAGCCCCCGGCCGGTGCAAGCCTTGTCGCTCAGCCAAACCGACCGGTGGCGACAAAGCGGCCAAATCGCTTCTGCAGGAACGGCATGATGCCGAAGCGCAGCCCACCCCACAAAGCACGAAGCCCGGCACGAGGCCGGGCTCCATATCCAGCACAGCAGCGAGACCTACTGGCCCTGTGCCGATTCGGCCGCGACAGCAGCAGCAAGTGCCGGATCGGGAATATCGACCGGCGTTGCCGCACGCAGGGCAACCAGCGCATCGTTGAACGACTTGGCCATGGCGGCCTGGCCGAGTTGCGGCATCAGCTGCTCGAAGGGCGGCGGCGTGGTCATCCGCTTTTCCTCGACCTTGATGATGTGCCAGCCGAACTGGCTTTCCACGGGCTCGGAAATCTTGCCGGGCTCGAGGGTGAACGCGACCGTCTCGAACTCCGGCACCATCTGGCCCTTGCCGAAAAAGCCAAGGTCGCCGCCGGTCTGCTTGCCCGAGGGATCGATGGTCTTTTCCATGGCCAGCACCTCGAAGGGCTTGCCCGCGGCCAGCTCGGCGGCGACGGCATCGGCTTCCTCCTTGGTGGCCACTAGGATGTGGCGCGCATGCACCTCTTCCTGCGGCACGAAGGCGGCGACATAGGCGTCATAGTCGACCTTCAGCGTCTCTTCGGTGATCTTGGCGGCGATTTCTTCCCCGAAGTACGCCCGGCGCAGCGCGCTCTCTTCAAGATATTGCGAGCGACGCATGAACAGTTCCGTCTGGTCCATGCCGGCCTCACGGGCGGCCTTCGCCATCAGTTTCATGTCGATGAGCACGCTGACGAGGAAGCCGCGGCGCTGTTCGGGCGGAATCTGCTGGAGGTTCTCCTGCAGGTCTTCGGCAGCGAAGGCAATGTCCGCCTCGGTGATGGTCTGGTCGCCCAGTGTGGCGACAACCGTCTCGGGGGTCGGGGCGGCCGGTGCTTCGGGCGCAGCCGCTGCATCAGCCGGAGCCTCGGCGGCCGGTGCGGCGGTTCCACCGTCCTGAGCCATGGCTGCAGGAGCGACCGAACCGAGCATCACGCCGGCCATGAGCAGGGCGGCAAGCGGTGCCGGGCGGCGTTTCGCGGCATCAGCACGGCCGCTGTCGAGCTTAATCGTCATATGGGTACTCTCTCTCGTTGCCGAACGGAGCCCCCGCCCGCGGCGCGGCCGTGGTTTGGCGCATTTCCCTTCCGTTGACAAGCAAAAGACCGGCTCTTACATGTCCCTCACCTCAAAGAGTGTTGACGGGCAGGAACCCGCCGCAAGCCGGTTTTGTTGAGGCGCACGCGCCATCCCGGCCCGCAATTCAAAGGACATTGTCGATGGTCTTCGCTTCGCTCGCCAAGGCGATCTTCGGGACGTCAAACGACCGCCAGGTCAAGAAATACCTTCCCCGCGTGGAAGCGATCAACGCCCTGGAACCGGAACTCGCCAAGCTGAGCGACGATCAGTTGCGGGACCGCACCACGGCCTTCCGCGCCGAGCTCGCGGCCGGCAAGAAGCTGGACGACCTTCTGGTGCCAGCGTTCGCCACCGTGCGCGAGGCCGGCAAGCGCGTCCTCGGCATGCGCCACTTCGACGTGCAGCTGATCGGCGGCATGGTGCTGAACAACCGCTCGATCTCGGAAATGCGCACCGGTGAAGGCAAGACCCTCGTCGCCACCCTGCCGGTCTATCTGAATGCGCTGGAAGGCAAGGGCGTCCACCTTGTGACGGTGAATGACTATCTGGCCAAGCGCGATGCCGCCTGGATGGGTCAGATTTATCAGTTCCTCGGCATGACCATCGGGACGATCGTCCATGGTCTCGACGACAACGAGCGCAAGGCCGCCTATGCCTGCGACATCACATACGGCACCAATAACGAGTTCGGCTTCGACTATCTGCGCGACAACATGAAATACAGCCGCGCCCAGATGGTGCAGCGCGGCCACCACTACTGCATCGTCGACGAGGTAGACTCGATCCTGATCGACGAGGCACGCACGCCGCTGATCATTTCCGGTCCGTCCTCCGATCGCTCCTCGCTCTACGAGATGGCCGACAAGCTCGTCCCCCTGCTGCAGGAAGGCGACTTTGACATCGACCTCAAGCAGCGCTCGATCACCTTCACCGATTCCGGCATCGAGCGGCTGGAAGCCGCGATGATCGAGAGCGGCCAGATGAAGGGCGAGAACCTTTACGACATCGAGAACGTCGCACTGGTGCACCACCTGAATTCGGCGCTGCGCGCCCACAAGATGTTCCAGAAGGACAAGGACTACATCGTCCGCAATGGCGAAGTGGTGATCATCGACGAGTTCACCGGCCGCATGATGCCGGGCCGCCGCTACTCCGAAGGCCTGCATCAGGCGCTGGAGGCCAAGGAGCATGTCAAGATCCAGGCCGAGAACCAGACGCTCGCCTCGATCACGTTCCAGAACTATTTCCGCCTCTACAAGAAGCTGGCCGGCATGACCGGTACGGCGGCGACCGAAGCGGAGGAATTCGGCGACATCTACGGACTCAACGTCGTCACCATCCCGACCAATGTCGACGTCAAGCGCGTCGACGAGGATGATGCGATCTTCCGGACGGCGGCCGAGAAGTTCGACGAGATCGCCGACTTGATCGCCGATTGCCGGAAGCGCGGCCAGCCGATCCTCGTGGGCACCACTTCGATCGAGAAGTCGGAAATGCTCGCCGAGCTGCTGCGCAAGAAGGGCGTCGAGAACATCGCCGTGCTCAACGCGCGCCACCACGAACAGGAAGCCCAGATCATTGCCGATGCCGGCATGCCGGGCGCCGTGACCATTGCCACCAACATGGCGGGCCGCGGTACCGACATCCAGCTCGGCGGCAATCTCGAGATGCGCATCGAAAAGGAGACCGTCGGTCTCGAAGGCGTCGAGCGCGACATCAAGATCGCCCGCATCAAGGAACAGATCGCCGCCGACAAGGCAACGGCGCTGGCCGCGGGCGGGCTCTATGTGGTGGGCACCGAGCGCCATGAGAGCCGCCGCATCGACAACCAGCTGCGCGGCCGCTCCGGCCGCCAGGGCGACCCGGGGCATTCCAAGTTCTTCCTGAGCCTGCAGGACGACCTGATGAAGATCTTCCCGGTCGACAGCATGGATTCGATGCTGTCCAAGCTGGGGCTTGGCGAAGGCGAATCCATCACCCATCCCTGGGTGACCAAGGCGATCGAACGGGCGCAGGCCAAGGTCGAAGCCCGCAACTTCGACATCCGCAAGAACATCCTGAAATACGACGACGTCATGAACGACCAGCGCAAGGCGATCTTTGCCGAGCGCGTCGAGCTGATGGACAGCGAGGACGTCAACGAGACCATTGCCGAGATGCGCCACGCGGTGATCGACCAGATCATTGCGCGCGCCATCCCCGAGCGCTCCTATCCCGAGCAGTGGGATAGCGAGGGCCTGACGGCCGCCGCCAAGACCTATCTGAATGTCGACGCATCGATTGCCGACTGGGCCCAGGAAGAAGGTATCGACGTCGAGACCGTCCGCGAGCGGCTCACGAAGTCGGCCGATGAGCTGATGGAGCAAAAGACCGCGCGCTTCACGCCCGAGATCATGAAGCAGGTGGAAAAGTCCATCCTGTTGCAGTCGATCGACGGTCTGTGGCGCGAGCACCTCGTCACGCTTGATCACCTGCAAAAGGTGGTCGGTTGGCGCGGTCTTGCCCAGCGCGACCCGCTGAACGAATACAAGCAGGAGGCCTATGAGCTCTTCCAGGGGCTTCTGACGAACCTCCGCGAACTGGTGACCACCCAGCTCAGCCATGTCGAAATCCAGGTGCGGCCGCCGACCACCCCGCAGCCCAACCTCGAAGGGCTTGAGGAAATCCACATCGACCCGCTGACCGGCGAGAACGAGGCGGACGAAGAGCTGATGGAACCGGCGCGTCCGCGCACGGCCGCCATGCTGGCCGCCGCTGCGGGCACCGGTGGCGCTGCGGTCGCCGAAGCCGATCCGCGCCTCAAGCCGATCGATCCCAAGCTGCTGGTTGGTGTGTCGCGCAACGCGCCCTGCCCCTGCGGCTCGGGCCGCAAGTTCAAGCACTGCCACGGCAGCTTCTAGCCGCCGGGCAATGATCTGGCCCCGGTAGCGCCGCGTAACCGGCGGACTGGAGCGCAGGATGGGGGCGCCCTATACGCGACGCCCCCGTTCGCTCCAGGCGAGCGTCAGCCCGGCGAGGACGATCAGACCGGCCCCGGCAAACACGATCGGGGCAGGCATTTCGCCGAACACCACAGCCCCGAGGATGAAGCTCCACACAAGAGCCGAATACTCCACCGTCCCGAGCACGCTGGCGGGCACGCGCCGCGCCGCTTCAACGAGGATGTACTGTGCCACCCCACCGATCAGGCCGGTGCCGAGTACGGCCATCACCTGGAACAGGTCCATCGGCCGCAGGTCGATGACGACGAAGGGGAGGAGAACCACAACGTAGAAGGCGTTGAGGGAAAAGATCAGCAGCAGCGAACTCTCGGATTTCGAGATCGAGCGCATCAGAATCATGGCCGCCGACCACAGCGCCGCTGCTGCCAGCACCATGAACGCGGGTAGCCCGAACGAGATTCCAGCCGGGTTGCAGGCAACCACCACACCCGCAAAGCCGAGCAGCGCCGCCAGCGCTCGCGGCAATGTCAGCCGCTCCCTTAGGAAGATGATCGCGAGCACCAGCGTGATGACCGGCGCGACATAGTAAAGCGTCGTCATCTCGGCGAGCTTCAACTGGGTGCCGTTGACATAGTAGAGGCACCATGCCGCCAGCGTCGTCGTGGCCCGCCAGAACAAGGGCCACTTTCGCGTCGATACCGAAAGGTCCCCCAGCAGCGCCAGCCGCCCTACTGCCAGCGTGAAGCCGGCAATGACCATGCTGCGCAGGAAAAGGATCTGCACGACGGGGATATCGGCAACCACCAGCTTGACCAGCGTGTCGTGCACCGAGAACAGCGAATAGGCGGCAAAGCCCATCACCATGCCCGCTATGGGGCCAGCCGGCAGGCGCAAGACGGTGGGAGTGGACACGCTGAGGCTCGAAGCAGCAGGACGATGCTGCTCATGCCCGAAACGACGGGCGGACGCAATTGCCCCGCCCGGATTACTCGTCCCGCGCCGCGGCGACCCGCAGGATGTTGAGGAAGACCTCCTCGACCCGCGCCGGATACGACGCCTCGATGCCGGCATAAATTTCGTTGAACCGGTCGACGGTGCGCGACGCCTCCTCGATGCCGGCCTCGGTGAAGTTCCAGCTCATGCCGGCCCCCTCGAAGCGCGGCTGGAAGGTGGCCTGGCTGAACCCTCTGCTTTGCTGGCAGACCACGGGACAGCCACAGGCTATCGCTTCGTAGATCGCCGTAGTTCGCTGGAGAGCGACGAATGCTCGCGCCGACCGATAGATGTCGCCCAGTTGCTCGTGCGTCTTCGGATTGAGCCTGGTTACCTTCTCTACCGGCGTCGCCCAGTCGGGCAGATTGAGGCTCAGGCTCGAATCGCGCCAGCCGAAGACCACGAAACCGCTTCGCACCTTTGCTTCGCCGTTGCGATGGTAGCAGTTGCGATCGACCAGCGGCGTGTAGAGGTCTTGTGATTGCCGGCCGGCGGGCACGTGGTTCTTGTCGAAGTGCACGAAGAAGTCCTGCGGCCCATATGTCGCCACGGCATCCAACTGCGCCAGGCCAGGCCGGTTGAGCAGGAAGCGTACGACGTGACGTGCACTTCGGGGATTGCCTCGGGAGATCTCGGGGTAAATGCAGATGTCGTGAGGGTAAGTAACGAGGTGCCGCTCTGCCGGCATCAGCGGGACTTCAAACGGCGGTTGCGCCTCTTTCAGCTTTGACGCCAGGAGGGTCCTGAACCCCCGAGCCTGCAGGTGGTGGGCCAGCAGATACAGCGCGCGCACTCCACCCGACAGTGGATCGTAAGCAGGAGACGAGACGACGAGTGTGTACTTTCGCTTGAGCTCGTCATCCCATGGATTGGATGTCATTGATGTGTCTCTTGCTTCGCTCGGTTCGCAGCCACGACGCTTCGGGGTCCTTTGGCGCGACAATTGCGCCACATCTCACACAGGAAACCGTGATTCCAACACACCAGATTGGCGACGTCTTGCTCGATATGACAGTCAACACATATGGTCCTGCAAGAAGAAGATGACTGGCGCTGGAGACAATGCACCCTGCCGATTCGTTGCCTGTCTTGGTGTTGGGCGCCCGTCAATACGCACCGGTCTTCTTCGATGTGTTCGATGGGGAGTCCGGTCGGACAGTTGCGGGGTTCGTGGAAAACCTCGACCGCGCGTTTTGCGCGACTGAGATCATGGGCAGACCCGTCCACTGGATCGAAGACATTGCGAAGTTTGCAGCAAGTCACCAAGCCATCTGCTGCCTCGCGACGCCGCGCCGTTCGGGGTTCGTCGAACAGATCGCGGCACTGGGCTTTTCATTCGCAACACTGACGCACCCGACCGCTTGGATTTCGCAGCGCAGCGCATTGGCCGAGGGCGTGAGCGCCGACGTCGGTGTCATCATTGCTGGCTTCAGCACCATCGGCGCGCACACCCGAATTGGCAGAGGCGCCACCATCGGCCATCACACCGAAGTCGGCCGATACTGCACGCTCCACCCGCGCAGCAACATTGCCGGCAACTGTGTCATCGGCGACCGGGTGACCATTGGCATGGGCGCCAACATCATTGATGGCACGCGGATCGGGGCCGGCAGCGTTGTCGCGGCGGGGGCAGTCGTGACGCAGGACCTGCCGCAGAATGTCCTTGCCGGGGGCGTGCCGGCGCGCATATTGCGCGAGAATTATCAAGCCGCCTGAGCAAGGGCGCCAACGGGACGGAGTGGACCGCATGAACCGGTACGATCAGAGTTTCATCCTGAATGTCGCCCTGACCGGCGCAGTTGCCGACCACACCAAGAACCCGAACGTGCCGATCCGCATCGACGACATCGTCGCGCAGGCCCTCGCCTGCCGCGCCGCCGGTGCTGCTATCGGGCACTTTCATGTGCGTGACGACCTTGGACGACCTTCGGCCGACCCGCAGAAATTCGGTGAGATCTTCGCCCGGCTTCGCGCCAATCCGGCCACTGGCGGAATGCTGCTGTGCGCCAGCACCAGTGGCCGGCACGGCCAGACGCTCGACCAGCGCGCCGCCGTGCTGGACCTGCCCGCCGAGATCCGTCCGGACATGGCCAGCCTGACGCTTGGCTCGCTGAACTTCGTCACCGGCGCCAGCGTCAACGACCACGATACCGTGCGCCGCCTCGCCGAGCGCATGCTGAAGGCCGGCGTCAAGCCCGAGTTCGAGGTGTTCGATCTGGGCATGGCAGTGTTCCTCTCCCGTCTGGTCGAAGAGGGGCTGGCCCAGGGGACATGTTACGTCAACGTGCTGCTCGGCAACCTTTCGAGCGCGCTGGCGGACCCGACGCATCTGGGCGTCATCCTGTCAGCCCTGCCGCCGGGGAGCATCGTCGCGGTGGCCGGTATCGGCCGCTACCAGATGCAGGCCAACATGCTGGGCCTTGCCGTCGCCGACGGCGCACGGGTGGGCCTTGAGGACAATCTCTGGCTCGATCGTCACCGTACGCCAGCGACCAATCCGGGCCTCGTCGCCCGCCTTGCCGAAATCGCCCGGCAGGCGCAGCGCCCGATTGCGACTCCTGAGGAAATCCGCGGCCGGCTCGGCCTCTCCACCGCCCTCGCGGCCTGATCGGGGGTCGCGGTGGTCGCAATCCCCTTCACCGAGCCCTTCCAGGCGCCGGACGAACGCCGCAACCTCGACATGGCGCTTTCAGAAGGTCTGCGCTCGGTCGGCGGGCGCTTCTCGCTGCAAAGCCGCGGCCGACTGAAACAGATCACCGGAGGCGGCGAGGTGTTTCTCACCACTTCCGGTTCGTCGGCGCTCGAGTTGGCGCTGCTGGTGGCCGAAATCGGAGCGGGTGACGAGGTCATCCTGCCGTCCTTCACCTTTACTTCGGTGGCAAACGCCATCGCGTTGCGCGGCGCAATCCCGGTCTTCGTCGACGTCGATCCCGTGTCCCTCAATCTCACAGCCGAACTGATGGCGCCGGCCATCACGGCGCGCACCCGCGCAGTGATCGTCGTACACTACGCTGGCGTTGTCGCCGACATGGACCCGATCGTGGAGCTGGCGCATCGGCACGGCCTCGTCGTGATCGAGGACGCGGCGCACGCCATTGGTTCGACGCACAACGGCCGGCCCGCCGGCAGCTTCGGCGACTTTGCCGCGTTCAGCTTCCACTACACCAAGAATGTCAGTTGTGGTGAAGGTGGCTGCCTGGTTGTCAACAATCGCGCCCTGGTCCCGGCTGCGGAAATCGCATTCGAGAAAGGCACCAACCGCAGTGCCTTCATCAACGGACTGGTCGACAAGTATTCCTGGGTCGCCGTCGGATCCTCCTTCACCCTGAGTGAACTGAACGCCGCCGTGCTCGATGCGCAGCTCGCGGCTCTTGCCGCGATCACCGCCGAACGGCGCCGTCAGTGGCAGCTTTATGCCGCCGCTCTGGCCGACTGGGCGCCATCGCACGGCATTGCGCTGCCGCATCCGTCAGCCGCCGGCGAGCACAATGCTCACCTGTTCCATCTGATTCTGGCCGAGGACACCGACCGACCGGACTTCATCGCATTCATGCGCGATCGTCAGATCACGGCGCCCTTCCACTACGTGCCACTGCACAGCGCGCCGGCCGGCCTCCGCTTCGGCAGGACGGTGGGCAGCATGACCGCCAGCGAGATGGCAGGCAGTCGGCTGGTGCGGCTGCCACTCTATCCGGGGCTGGGTGAAGGCACCGAGCAGGTACTGGCGGCGGTGCTGGCCTGGAGAGGGCAACGCGGCCAGGCGAGCCGACTCGCGGGGTAGCGGTCTACTGAGCCGCGTCGCGGCTTTGCTAGCCTTAGCTGCAGTTGACCCGCATCTCGGCGAAACCCTCGATATCGGCAGAAAACACCATGACCGTGCATTCGGTGCCGACAATCTTGCCGAAGCCAGTCTCAACGATCGGGCCGGCGCCCTCGACCACCACGGTCTCGCCGGTGATGGCCCCGACCTTGAGCACCGTAGTCGACTGGCACATCGGATAGCTCTCGTCGGGCAGCGCCACGAAGCGCGTCCCCAGAGGAATGCAGTCGGTGGTGGGCAGGTTCGGATCGATCTCCGCCGCGGCGGTTTCCGCGTCAGCGCCCGTGCCGGGACGCAGCGAGAGCGGCACCGCATTGGCACTGGCTGCGGCGGCCACGGCACCCGCGACCTGGGCTTCGAGGCCCACCATGCGGTCCTGCAGCGCGAGGAGTCCGGCGGCCGTGCCATCGTCCTGCGCCACGGCGAGCGCTTCGGTGCGCACACCGATCTGTTCGATCATGCCACGCAGTTCCGCGATCTCGGACAAGAGGGCGGCGTTGCGCGTGTCGGCGTTCAGTTGCACCACCACGGCGCCGGCAAGCGCGATCAAGCCCACGCCTGCCGCGAGGAACGGGATCACGCGGTCGATCAGGACCATGCGGCGATGGCGGCGCATTCGGGCCCCTCTGCAGCGGTGTCAAACAGGTATTCGCCCCGGCACGCCCCGACGCGGGGCGGCTGGCGCCGCACATCGAACAGGTCGTGGCCGATCTTGAGATTGCGCCAGAATGGGGCCCAGGTGTGGCCGGCCTCGGCCGCGAGCGCCGTATTCGTCAGCCGGAACGGAAAGGCATGGACATCTACTGCCGCCTGCCCGGCCTTGAGCGCCGCCTCGATCACGGCATAGACCTCGTCGACATTCTCATCGCCGATGGCATAGCAGCCGACCGACGAGCAGCCGCCATGCACCATCAGCGCCGACCCGGTACGCTCAAGCTGCCGGTCATAAGCATTGGGGAAACCCAGGTTGAAGCTGAGATGATGGCGCGAGTTCGGATTGAGCTGGCTCTGCGCCACCCGGTAAAAGCCCTCGGGCGCCTGATGGTCGCCTTCCTTGAGCTTGGGGCCGAGCGTGCCGGAATAGTTGCAGATCTCGTAGTTGCGGAACAGCCGGAAGCGGCCAAGGTCGGACGCGCCCGAGAGCCACAGCTCAAGCCGCAGCTCACGCTTGTAGATCCGCACATGCGCCTGATCACCCAGCGCGAAGCCGGCGCGGCCGAGCTCTGCGACAAGCAACGTCCGGTCGAAGACCTGCCTCGTGCTCGCCGCGTCGCGGTCGGGTTTGGCTAGATTGAAACGCTCGGTCACGAGAAATGCTGACCCCAGCGCGACGAGGATGGCAAGCCCGATCGCGACACGGAACGCGACTGGCCGGCGCACGCCTGCCTCAGGCCCGATCCGGCCGCGGCGCCGGAACTGGCGCGTTCGGATCGGGCGTACCGGTCGGAGTCTCGGGCGCCGGCTGGGTGCCACCGAACAGGCCGCCGATGAAGTTGCCGATGGCCTCCCCACGAGCCTTGGCCTCCGCTTCCGCGGCGGCGGCCTTCTGTGCGTCGGCAACGGCCTTGGCCTCTTGGGCGGCGAGCGCAGCCACTTCGGTAGCCACCGCCGCATCGTCGGCCGCCATCTTGGACTTCACAGCCGCCGGGATCCATTCGGCCACCGTCGCCGGGCACACGCCTGTCGCCTCGAGCGTCGTACCTGTCGGCACGCCGAAGACATATTCCTTGCCGCACACATCCCAGGCGGGCGGGGCCTTGGCGATCTCGAAGCGATCGTAGCCTTCCTTGATGTCCTTCCAGAAGCTCATGTTCGGATCGGATGCGTGCCGCGCGAGATTCTTGGTCGTCATCCGGAACGGAAAAATCTGCAGCTGGAACGAGGCATTGCCGCCCTTGAAGGTCTCGCGCGCCAGGGCATAGATCTCGGCAATCGACTCGTCGGTCATCGAGTAGCAGCCGCGCGACGAGCAGTCGCCATGCACCATCAGGTCACTGCCGGTGCGCCCATGGGCGCGGTCGAACTTGTTGGGAAAGCCGGTATTGAACGCCAGGTAGTAGTTGGAATTCGGGTTCATCAGCCCCGGCGTGATGGTGTAGAAGCCTTCCGGCGACTGCCGGTCGCCCTCCTTGATCTTCGGCCCCAGCCCGCCCGACCAGGCGCAGATCTCGTAGGTCTTGAACAGCTTGTAGCCGCCCGACGACGTCGCCTTCCAGACCTCGAGCTCCGAGGTTTCCTTGAAGATGCGGATCACCATCGGCGCGGCGGCGGAGGACCCCATCGCCGCCAGCTTGCTGACGGCTTCCTGCTTCAGGGGCTGCATCGCCTTGGCGTTGCCCGGCTTGAAGCCGCCGCAGGCGGAAAGGGTCACTGCCACGCCGACAACGGCGGCGATTCCGAGCATGTTCCGCAGCAAAGGTCGCACGACTGACAATCCGGATCCGCTCAACTTCATTCATACCCGGTTACGGGTAAGTCTTTACCAAAGGGTAACGATGTCGCCGCCGCAGCCCACAGGCCTTCCCGGCGGCCACCGCCGGTCAGCTGAGATTGCTGCCCATGGCGAGGAACTTCTCGCGCCGGTGTTCACGGACTTCCAGCCGGCTGCGGGTGCCCGGGAAATCGGCAAGAAACTGTGCAACGGCCTGGCGAGTCGCGGCCATCACCTCTGCGTGATGCCGATGCGCGCCACCGGCCGGCTCCGGGATGAGCCCGTCGATGATGCCGAGCGCAAGCAGGTCCTGCGCCGTGATCTTCATGGCATTGGCGGCATCCTGCGCCTTGGCAGCGTCGCGCCACAGGATCGAGGCAGCGCCTTCCGGTGAGATTACCGCATAGATGGCGTTCTCGAGCATCAGGACGCGGTTGGCGACGGCAATGGCGATGGCGCCGCCCGACCCACCTTCGCCGATGATGACCGCGAGATTGGGCACGCCGAGCTCGAGGCACTTTTCCGTCGAGCGTGCGATGGCTTCCGCCTGGCCACGTTCCTCGGCATCGATGCCCGGAAACGCGCCGGCAGTGTCCACAAAGGAGACGACCGGAATGTCGAACCGATCCGCCATTTCCATCAGGCGCACGGCCTTGCGATAGCCCTCAGGGCGCGGCATGCCGAAATTGTGCTTAAGGCGGCTTTCGGTGTTCGAGCCCTTCTCCTGGCCGAGAATGGCGACCGGTTGGCCCTCGAAACGGCCGAACCCGGCCTGCAGCGCGGCATCCTCGCCGAACTTGCGATCGCCGGCGAGCGGCGTCCACTCGGTGATCAGCTTGTCGATATAGTCGGAAAAATGCGGCCGCTGGGGATGGCGGGCCACCTGCATGCGCTGCCACGGGGTCAGCCTGCGATAGACATCCACCAGCGCTTCGTCGGCGCGCGCGCTGAGCCGCGACACCTCCTCGTCGATCGACACCGCCTGATCGGAGGCAGCGAGGGATTTGAGTTCGGCGATCTTGCCTTCAAGATCGGCGACCGGCTTTTCGAAATCGAGATAGGACTGCATCCAACCCGCCAGATGGGGACCCGGTAAACGGCACGTGAGCGGGCGCTTCCCTCGCGCCCGAAAGTGGCCGGAAAGTGACGGGGGCGGCCGGGCAAGTCAAGCGGGCGTACCTGCGGAGGGTAGGGTTGGCAGCGGTTTGAAGGGGAGATTAACCATTGTGTGACGGTTCGGTGACTAGCCTTGTCCCCATCGCCAACCTCAGCTGTGACACCAGTCCATGACCGCCCGTGCCCTTGTCGACGTGATCTGCCCCTGTTGCGGCGGCAGGTTCGTCGAGCAGGCGCGACTGCTGCGGGCGGGCGGCGAGGCCTGGTGTCCCTCATGCATGCAACCCTTCCCGCTCGACACCGGCAATGACACGGTCCGCAAGATGCTGGAGGCGGCACATCAGGCGCGTCGCGACAGAAAGCGCCGGCTTCGGGAACTGCAGGCTTCCTGGCAGCCCGTGCCAACAGCGGACCACCGCCCGAGTGCCAGCGATGCCCTGCGTCAGCTGGACGCGCTGCTGGATGAACTCGACAGCCTGATCCGTCGGCGCTCGGCCTGATCAGGCATCCGCCAGCGGGTGATGGCTTTCGACCAGGGTCTTCAGCTTCTCGTCGAGCACGTGGGTGTAGATCTGCGTGGTCGAGATGTCGGCATGCCCGAGCAACGTCTGCACCACGCGCAGATCGGCACCCCCGGCGAGCAGGTGACTGGCAAAGGCATGCCGCAACACATGTGGCGAGACGCGCGCTGCGCCGATGCCGGCGCGCGCCGCCAGCCCCTTCAGGGCCCGGGCAAGCACCTGCCGCGCCAGGTGGCCTGACTGCCCGTCTGCCGGAAACAGCCAGGGTCCGGGCGGCAGGACCGCCAGATAGGCGCGGACAGCGTCGCGCGCGCCATCGGTCAGCGGGACGATCCGCTCCTTGCCGCCCTTGCCGCGGACGGTGAGATAGGTGGCGTCACGCATCACCGCGCTGCGCTTCAGCCCGACCAGCTCGGAAACGCGCATGCCGGTGGCATAGAGCAGCTCGAGCAGCAGGTGCAGGCGCTGCGCCTCGGCTCGGGCCGCATCGCTGGCGTCCGGCGCCTCTGCCTCGGCCTCGGCCAGCTTGAGCAGTCGATCGACCTCCTCGATGCCGAGCACCTTGGGCAGTGGCCGGCGCGCACGTGGCGAGGCGACGATTCGGGTGGGATCATCGGTGCGGAGGTTCTCGCCGGCCAGGAACTTGTGGAACTGCCGCACCGCGGAAAGGCGCCGGGCACTGGACGAGGCGGCGAGGCCAGCAGCCGCCAGCGACGTGAGCCAGGCGTCGACATCGCTCCGTTCGGCCGCGGTCGCCGGCCGGCCGCGGCGGCCGAGAAAATCGAGATAGTCGGTGAGATCGCGCCGATAGGCATCGATGGTGTTTCGTGCCGCGCCGCGTTCGGCCACCATCATTTCGAGAAAGGCATCGACCAGGTGGCCGTCGCTCATTCGATGCCCTGCTGCAGCGTGGTGATGCTGTCGCTGTCACCAGTGGCCGCGGGGGGCGGCAGCTCGACCTCGGGAGCGACCACGGGCGCCACCTCGACCGGTCTCGATGTATCGATCTCGCGCCGCACCAGCGGATCGCGCTCGGCCTGCGGCACCAGATCGCGCGCCGGAATGCGGATGGTGACCTGCTTTTCCTTGGGCTCGACAACCACAGTGAGCGCATACATGGCGCCGTAGCCGATGCCGCCCAGCACCAGGAGGATGACGATCAGACGAATAAGGGTCGGCATGGCAATCCATTCTTGTCACGCCGGGAGAGTGTCCCCTGTTTCGCGCGACCGTTCAAGCGGCACGACATTAGCAGCCATTGACTTTATGCGGGGCTAACGGTTCAAACCCGGGCAGCAACAGAGGGTCTGCCATGTCCCGCGTCTCGTCCCGAGACCAGTCTCGCGACGCCACTGCCACCCGTGACGCGCGCCGTGACGCGGTGCTGGAACGGTTGGGCAATCGCCCGCTCGTGCTCGTCGGCATGATGGGGGCCGGCAAGACCACCGTCGGTCGCCGGCTGGCGGTGCGGCTCGGGCGCCAGTTCATCGACAGCGACGAGGAAATCGAAAAGGCTGCGGGGATGTCCATCGAGGACATTTTCGCATCCCGGGGCGAAGCGGACTTTCGCACCGGCGAGGTGCGGGTCATTGCGCGGCTGCTCAAGGAGCCCGACATCGTGCTCGGCACCGGTGGCGGCGCCTTCATCAATCCCGAGACGCGCGCCCTGGTGAAGCAGGGTGCGGTTTCGGTCTGGATCAAGGCGGATTTCGAACTGCTGTTTGCCCGCGTCTCGCGACGTTCCAACCGGCCGCTCCTCAAGACCGCTAATCCGCGTGAAACGCTGATGAAGCTCATCGAGGCGCGCTACCCGATCTACGCCGAGGCCGATGTCACCGTGGTCTCGCGCGATGTGCCGCAGGACCAGGTGGCGAGCGACGTGCTCGACGCCGTGCTGGCGTTCCTGACCGCCAATGAGGAGGAGCCGCGCGATGGCGCCTGAGCCGACCCGCGTCCACGTGCCGCTCGGCGAGCGCGCCTATGACATCGAGATCGGTCGCGGCCTGATCGACCGGGCTGGCACGATCCTCGCCGAACGTTTCCCGGGCGCCCGCTTCGGCATCGTCACCGACAGCGAAGTGGCGCGCGCCCAACTGCCGCGCCTGCTTGCTTCGCTGGATGCCGCCGGGATCGGGCACACCGAGATCGTGCTCCCCAACGGCGAAAGCACCAAATCCATCGCGCGGCTGGGCGAAGTGGTCGATGGCCTGCTGGCGGCACGGCTGGAACGGCGCGACCTGGTGATCGCATTGGGTGGGGGGGTGATCGGCGATCTCGCCGGATTTGCCGCTGCCATCGCCCGGCGCGGCATGGACTTCGTGCAGGTTCCGACCAGCCTTCTCGCCCAGGTCGACAGTTCCGTCGGCGGCAAGACCGGCATCAACTCCCCGCATGGCAAGAACCTGATCGGTGCCTTCCATCAGCCGCGGCTGGTGCTGGCCGATCTCGACGCGCTCGACACCCTGCCGCCGCGGGAATTCGCGGCCGGCTATGGCGAGGTGGTGAAATACGGGCTGATCGACGACGAGCCGTTCTACTTCTGGCTCGAGGCCAACCGCGCCGCGATCTTTTCTGGCGACGCGGCTTTGCGCGCCGAAATGGTGGCCCGCTGTTGTGCGGCCAAGACCCGGTTCGTCCTTGCCGACGAGAAGGAAACCGGCGTTCGTGCCCTGCTCAACCTCGGCCACACCTTTGGCCATGCATTGGAGAAGGCCACGGGCTTTTCCAGCCGGCTGCTGCATGGCGAAGGCGTCGCCATCGGCATGGTGCTGGCGCATGGCTTTTCGGCGCAGCTGGGACTTGCACCTGGCCAGGACACCGGCCGGATCGCGGCACATCTGAAGGCCGCCGGGCTGCCGACCCGGATCGCAGACATTCCCGGCGACCTGCCCGCTACCGATGTGCTGATGGATGCCATTGCCCAGGACAAGAAGGTGGTACGGGGCGCGCTGACCTTCATATTGACCCGCGGCATCGGCAAGGCGTTCATCGAGAAAAACGTCGATCCGGCCATGGTGCGGGCCTATATCGACGAGATGCGCCGCGCCTGATCAGGGCGCGACGCTGATCACCACGCGGCGGTTCTTCGAGAATTCGTCGCCGAACTGGTCGGTGGCACCGCCGCCGGTCGCGGTTGCCTTCTCGAAGCTGAGACCAGCCTGCCTGAGATAGGCAAGGACATTCTGGGCCCGCTCGATGGCGAACAGCGCATTGGTGGCGTGATCGCCCTGCTTGCTGGAATAGCCGGTGACCAGCACCGTGCACCTTTCGCTGCCGATATCGGCGACGATCTGGTCCAGCCGCTCCTCCAGGCGGGGCGTCAAGTCGTTGGAGTTCTCGTTGAAGCCGATGACATTGTAGAGCTGGTCGAGCGAGCAGCTGCTCGCGGTCGTCGCGCCGGCTGGAGCGGCTTCGACACTGGCGACGGTCACCGGATCGGTTTGGGCGGCGGGCAGGTCGGCTGCTGCCATCCTGGTCTCGGCGGAACCCGGTGATGCCTCGGGCACCTTGACGGCGACCGGCTGGGGCGCCGGAGCGGCATTGTCATCGCCCGGTAGGGCCGCAATGGTCGTGGCGTCCTCGGCCGGCCAGCCGCCGTCCGGTGCCCGTGACACCGCCTCGACATTGCCGTCGCGGAGGACGAGGAACTCGCCCAGCGTTTCATTGTCGACGCTGCTGCTGGTGCCCTGCGTGGCAAGGCCCGACAGCGTCACGGCCCGGCCATTGACCGCCACGGCGGCGAGATAGAGGTTGCGATCGCGATTGGAGCCGTCGCCGCCATAGGCCTCGTTGACCAGCCGGATGCGCACTTCGGCGCCGGGCTTGAAGGCGCCGTCTGGGATGTCGAAACGCAGCGTCTGCACATAGCGGGCCTTGTCGGCGACATCGGCGAAGCGTCCGACGCTGCCGGTGTCGATGGCGGCATCCACCGCTGCCTCTCCGAGTACCGTGCCATCGAAGCGTACTTCGAAGCGCGGCGGGCCGTCATAGGCCTCGCCACCGATGATCACCTGCAGCGTGCCATCGGACGCGAGTGCCGTAGCGCTGCCGATCAAGACCAATGCGGCACCTGCCGCCATTCGCAATCCGAACATGGTCGCCCTCCTGTCTGCTTGCCCGGCGGTGCTAGGCAACAGATGGGGCGAGAGTTCGGAGAGATCGGGGCACTGCGCCACGCCAGCGCCCGGATTCGGTCGCATTGCGGCACGGACCTGTGTGCTGACGCCAGCTAAGGTCTTGCAGGCTCAGCCCCGAAACCTTCGCCATCAGTTTGCCGGCTTGCGGCGCCAGCGGCGTTGCGAAATGCCGCCGCGGACCCCATATCCGCAGCTCGTCACTCCACCCTCACTCAGAACGGATCAGCTCGACGGCCAGCGCATGCACGCCGGCCTTCAGTTCGTCATCGAGTGCTTCCATGATGGCGCGATGCTGGGCAAGGCGGGATTGGCCGGCAAAACCGGGAACGGCGATGCGGACGCGAAAATGCGTTTCCCCGGCCGCGTCCCACCCCGCATGCCCCCTGTGCTTCTCGCTCTCGTCGATCACTTCAAGGTGGCTTGGTGCGAATTTGACCGAAAGTTTTTCGACAATGACGTCTCGAACCGACATATGCATACCGTTTCAACATTGATGACGACGGACCAGCTTGACTAGGACTGATGAAGCTCGAATCCAAGTTCTTTGACCGTATCCGCATCCGCCCGCGGCACGCCGAACAGCCTGCCCAGCAGGTGCCGGCTTGCGCCTGGGAAGGCTGCGACCAGCCCGGAATCTACCGGGCGCCCAAGGGCAATCGGGCGGTCGGCGAGTATCACAATTTCTGCCTCGAGCACGTGCGTCACTACAACCATGTGTTCAATTTCTTCGCCGGCATGTCCGTCGACGAAATGGAAACCCACATCAAGCAGGAGCAGTCGACCGCCGGCCGTCCAAGCTGGGGGATGGGTGCCAAGCCCGGCGCCGCCGGGCCACGCATGGCGCCCAACATGCCGCCCAACATGCGCCGCAACGCCGATGGCAGCCGCAACGCCGACCCGTTGGGGGTGTTCGCGCGCTATGCCCGCCACCAGAAGAAGCAACCCGCGCAGGAACGGGTGAAGCCACTCGGCGAACTCGACCGCCGCGCCTTCGAAACCCTTGGCTTCAAGGGCTATGCCAAAGCAGAAGACGTCAAGATCGCCTACAAGAGCCTCGTCAAGATTCACCACCCCGACGCCAATGGCGGCGACCGGAGCTCCGAGGACCGGTTGCGCGCCATCATTGCCGCCTATACGCACCTCAAGCAAAAGGGCTTCGCAGGGCGCTAGGCGGCGCCGGCTGTGAGGCGTGTGGCACGCAGCCACCGGAGCGCGCGATGATACCCTGGGTCCAGCTCGATACGGCCAAGGTGCCTGGCGGGGACGAGTTCCGCCTGATGCAGCGCGGCGACGAATTCTGGATCATGGTAGGCACCAACCCGCTGATGACCAGCCGCGTCGGTGGCTCGGAAGAAGTCCTCGCCGATGTCGCCTGCGCCCCCCTGACATCGCGGCCGAACGCCAGCGTGCTGATCGGCGGGCTCGGCATGGGCTTCACCCTGAGGCGGGCCGAGGCCCTGCTGGCACCGGACGCCAAGATCGTAGTCGGCGAACTGGTGCCCGAAATCGTCACCTGGGCGAAAGGGCCGCTGACCCCGGTGTTCAAGGGCTGTCTCGAAGACCCCCGGGTCGAGATCGTCGTCCGGGATGTCGGCCTGCTCATCGCCGAGGCCAAGGCGCGCTACGACGCCATTCTGCTCGATGTCGACAACGGCCCCGAAGGCCTCAGCCGGCCGGGCAACGACCGGCTCTACTCGGCTAAGGGGCTGGCGGTGGCCAAAGCCGCGCTGAAGCCCGGTGGCCGCCTGGCGGTGTGGTCTGCCCACCCCGACGAGGCATTCACCAAGCGCCTGAGGCAGGCCGGGTTCGAGGTGGAAGAAATCAAGGCGCGCGCCAATGGCAAGCGTGGCGGCGCGCGGCACCTGATCTGGCTGGCGAGGCGGACCGGGGCCGCAGCCGGTTGATGAAGTTTGGTGATCCTCGCCATTCGCCGCCGCGATAGCGCGGACAAACCCCTGTCAGGACCGCAGCTTGCGCCGATCGTCGCAGCGTCGGTGTCGCCGGGCGCCGGGCATCTTCCGCGCTACCACCAGCGTCATGATACTGCTATAGAGCCGACAATCCGCAAGACAGCCGCCTTGACCTATTCCCGCCATCGAGTCTCGACAAATGCCCGAATTCACCAACCTGCCGAACAAGGAATTCTCCGTCCGCGAGACCTTCGGCATCGATTCCGACATGAAGGTCATGGGCTATGCCGAAGCCAGCCCGCATGCCCCGCCGCTGGACCCCGACTATCTGTTTGACCGCAACACCACACTGGCCATTCTGGCCGGGTTCGCGTTCAACCGCCGCGTCATGGTGCAGGGCTACCACGGCACCGGCAAGTCGACCCATATCGAGCAGGTGGCGGCCCGGCTGAACTGGCCGCTGGTGCGCGTCAACCTCGACAGCCATGTCAGCCGTATCGATCTGGTCGGCAAGGACGCGATTGTCCTCAAGGACGGCCAGCAGATCACCGAGTTCCGCGACGGCATCCTGCCCTGGGCGGTGCAGAACAACATCGCGCTGGTGTTCGATGAATATGACGCCGGCCGCCCCGACGTGATGTTCGTCATCCAGCGCGTGCTCGAGCAATCGGGCCGCCTGACGCTCCTCGACCAGAACCGCGTGATCGTGCCGCACCCAGCGTTCCGGTTGTTCGCCACGACCAACACCATCGGTCTGGGCGACACCTCAGGGCTTTATCATGGTACCCAGCAGATCAACCAGGGCCAGATGGACCGCTGGTCGATCGTGGTGACGCTGAACTACCTGCCGCACGACAAGGAAGTCGGCATCGTGCTCGCCAAGGCCAAGAGCTATGCGGCGACCGAGAAGGGCCGCAAGACCGTCTCCAACATGGTCCGGCTCGCCGACCTCACCCGTTCGGCGTTCATCAATGGCGACCTGTCCACCGTGATGAGCCCGCGCACCGTGATCACCTGGGCCGAGAACGCCCAGATCTTCGGCGATGTCGGTTTCTCGTTCCGGCTGACCTTCCTCAACAAGTGCGACGAGCTCGAGCGCCCGGTGGTGGCCGAGTTCTACCAGCGCATCTTCGGCGAGGACCTGCCGGAATCCGCCGCGAACCTGGCGGTGACGGCTTAACCTTGGGCGAAGACCTCGTCCTTCGACAGGCTCAGGATGAGGTCTTTGGGAGCGCTGGCTCTCCGGATGCCCTGATGGTGAGCCTATTGAACCGCGAGGGCGTCGCGCCCGCATTGGACGACTGAAATGGCCCAGCCTCCGCGCCACAGAGCCAACAAGCCCGACAGCACCCAGCCGTTCAAGGCGGCGCTGGGCGCAACGGTGCGCGCCGTTGGCGGCAAGCGCGAGCTCGAGGTCAGCTTTTCCGCCGACCGGCCGCTGCTGACCGCCGACAAGGCACGGCTGGCCAACCTGCCCCGGCTGCCGACGCTGAAAGACATCAACATCGCCCGCGGCCAGGGCGACGCCATGGCCATGCGGCTCGCGAGCCACGACCCCGACACCCACCGGAAGCGGGCGCCTGCCGAGCCCGAGGCCCGGGCCGCCTATGATGCGCTGGAACAGGCACGCGTCGAGGCGCTGGGCGCCGTGCGTATGCCGGGCATGGCCGGCAATCTGCATGAGATGCTGGAAGACCGGCTGTATCGCGCCAACCTCGCCGAAGTCAGCGACAAGGGCGACGCCCCCTTGGCCGAGGCGCTGGGCCTGATTCTCCGCGAGCGCGTCGCAGGCATCCCGATCCCGCCATCGGGTCACGCACTGGTCGACCTGTGGCGCAAGGAGATCGAGCAGAAAGCCGGCAACTCGCTGACCACACTCCTCAACCGCTTCGAGGACCAGGAACTGTTCAGCCGCGCCACCCGGCAATTGCTGCGCGACCTCAGCCTCGTGCCCGACAGCGATCTGGACGATGCTGATGGCGAGAGCGGTGATGGCGAAGACGAGTCTGAACCCGAGCGCGGCAAGGACGACGACAAGACGCCCGAGCAGGGCGAAGGCGAGAGCGAGGACGCCGAGGCCGACGAGGACCAGACCCCCGGCCAATCCGAGGAAACCGGCGACGTCGAAGGCGCCGAGATGGATTTCGAGGATTCCGACGACGAGCAGAGTTCGGAGGCGGGTGAGGACGCCCCTGCCCCGCCGCCGCCGGGCGCGCTGACCAACGCGCCGAGCAACGCCTTCACCTATAAGGTGTTCACCACCAAGTTCGACGAAGTGGTGCGGGCGCCCGACCTCTGCCCGGCCGAGGAGCTGGAGCAACTGCGGAGCCTGCTCGACAAGCAACTCGAGAACCTCGCTGGCGCCGTCGCGCGGCTGGCCAACAAGCTGCAGCGCCGCCTGATGGCGCAGCAGAACCGCAGCTGGGAGTTCGACCTCGAAGAAGGCCTGCTCGATACGGCGCGCCTCACCCGCGTTGTCACGGACCCGTTGCAGGCCCTGAGCTTCAAGGTCGAGCGCGACACCGACTTCCGGGACACGGTGGTGACGCTGCTGCTCGACAATTCCGGCTCGATGCGCGGCCGTCCGATCACCATTGCGGCGATCTGCGGCGACATCCTCGCCAGGACGCTGGAGCGCTGCGGGGTGAAGGTCGAGATTCTTGGCTTCACCACCCGCGCCTGGAAGGGCGGCAAGAGCCGCGAGGCCTGGCTGGAGGCGGGGCGTCCGCCGAACCCCGGCCGCGTTAACGACGTGCGCCACATCATCTACAAGGCCGCCGACGAGCCGTGGCGCCATGCCCGGCGCAACCTCGGCCTGATGATGCGCGAGGGGCTGCTGAAGGAAAATATCGACGGCGAAGCGCTGCAATGGGCGCACAAACGCCTGTTGTCGCGGCCTGAAAACCGCCGCATCCTCATGGTGATCTCAGACGGTGCGCCCGTCGACGACTCGACGCAGTCGGTCAACCCGGGCAACTACCTGGAGGCCCACTTGCGGCAGGTCATCGAGGAAATCGAGACGCGTTCGAGCGTGCAACTGGTGGCGGTCGGCATCGGCCACGATGTGACGCGCTACTATCGTCGGGCCGTTACCCTGCTGGATGCGGAAGAGTTGGCCGGCGCGCTCACCGATGAACTGGCCGCACTCTTCGACGAAGAGGCCCCGGGCGGCAGCCGCCGGGCCCGCCGCTGATGGCGGTGGCGCTGAGGGCGTCTCGCCTGCCGGGCGCCGCGCTCTTGCTGATCAGTGCCGCCGCCGCGGTGATCGGCGGGCTGAGCCTCACCTCGAAAGCTGCCGACGACACCATCACCGCCACCCAGATCCGCACCATGCTCGGCGCCGAGATCGGCCAGCCGGTGCAGGGCCTCATCTGGCGGGGCGGCATCGAGATGAAGAGCGCCGCCGACAATTTCGGCGGGCTGTCAGGGCTCGGCTTCACTGGCCCCGACGGCCGCCTGGTCATGGTCTCGGACCGCGGCAACTTCGTCACCGGGCAATTGATCTATGACGATGCCGGTGCGCCACTCAGCCTGATCGGCGTCAAGGTCACGCCGATCCAGAACTCCAGCGGTCGCGACCTGACCCGCGCCTACACCAAGGACGCCGAAGCGCTGGCTGTGGTGCATCGCGACGAGGTACCGGCGGCCGTCCGCGTCGGCTTCGAGAACCTGACGCGCGTCGCAGATTTTGCGTTGGTCGACAGCGTCCCCACCGGGGCGGCACGCGAGATCAATATCCCCGAGTGGCTGAGCGACACGCGGACCAACGCAACGCTCGAGGCCGTCTGTATCGCTCCGCCAACCTCGCCTGTCGCCGGCTCGACGCTGCTCCTGACCGAGGGGATCATCGACGATGACGGCCAGCACTCGGCCTATCTCGTCGGCCGCAACGATAAGGGCCCGCTGAGCTATATCTCCGGCGAGGGCACCAACCCCACCGACTGCGCGTTCCTGCCCAATGGCGACCTGCTGGTGCTCGAACGCGGCATCTCGTTCCTCAGCTTCAACATGCGGCTGTTCCGTATCCCGGCGGCGGACGTGAAGCCCGGCGCGCATATGCGCGGCACCGAACTGCTCTATGCGAGCGGCGCGGACATCGACAACATGGAAGCCTTGGCCGTGCATCCCGGGCCGGACGGCAAGATGCGGATCAGCATCGTGTCGGACAACAATTTCAACGACTGGGAACGCAACCTGCTGCTGGAATTCAGCCTGCCGGAGTGAGGTCGGGGCCGAGGGCCCCAACCTCGGAGTCTCAGGCCCGCGCACCCAGCGGCGGCAGCGGCATGACCTTGCCCATCAGCACCCGATAGGGGGCGAGGAGCAGCAGCGCGGCGAGGAACTTCACGAGGAAGTCGCCGGTGGCGAGCGAGGTCCAGAGCGGCACCTCCGGGCCGATGCCGAGCCAGGGTGCGCCAAAGCCGAGCGAGCCGTCTGCCATGCCGAACCAGCCATCGATGAACCCGAGGAGCGGGGCGAAGGCGATGGTGAAGAACACCAGCGTGTCGATGAGGCTGCCGAGCAGCGAGCCGGTGAGCGGTGGCACGATCCAGAAGCGGTTGCGCAGCCGGCTGAAGATGGCGATGTCGAGCAGCTGCCCAATGAGGAAGGCCGAGGCCGAGGCGATCGCGATGCGGGGGGTGGCGAGATAGAATGACAGCGCCAGGGCCACCACAAAGCCGATGACCACCACGAAGCGCGCCCGATTGGGACCGTCATAGCGATTGGTGAGATCGGTGACGAGGAAGGCGAAGGGGTAGGTGAAGGCGCCCCAGGTGAGGAGATCGCCGAGATGGACCGGGCCGAGATCGAAGGCAACGGGATATTGGACGAGGATATTGGAGGCGGTGACAACCACCACCATGGCCGCGATGGCGGCAAAGAGGCGAGCGCGCATGAGACGCGACCTTTCTGTTGGGCCGCTGAACCGGCATCAGACCGGGGCGGCAAAAACGAAACCGCGCGGCCCCAGGGACCGCGCGGCGAAAGCTCTAGCCGAAACCGGCTTACTGCGCGAGCGCGGCGCGCACTTCCTTCTTCAGCGCCAGCGCGGTCGGCGACAGCTCGCTGTCATCGGCCTTGACGAGGAAGGCGTCGAGCCCGCCGCGGTGTTCCACCGTGCGGAGCGCTGCGGCGGCGATGCGCAGCTTGACCGTACGGCCGAGCACATCGGAGAGCAGCGAGACGTTGATGAGGTTGGGAAGATAGCGACGACGAGAGCGGTTGAGCGCGTGGCTCACCGTGTTGCCCGTCATGACGCCCTTACCGGTGAGTTCGCAGCGGCGAGCCATTTCAGTTCCTGTCAAAAAAGTCCCTGGGCGCGGGACATCCCACGCAACGGGCTGGAGTCTGTTCTTGATTGCGGGGTCTCCCTAGTCGAAAGCCGGGTTTCCGTCAAGTTCACAGCACTGGCATCGCCGCCGCAACGCCTTGCCAGTGCCGAATCGGCTGGGCAAGTTGGCTGGACCTGTGATTCGCCCCGGCCGAGGTGCCGCCCCTTGCCGACGCTCAAGCTGCACCACCTGTTTGCCGCCCCACTGCTGGCGCTGGCGCTGGCCACCGCGGCCATCGCCGACGGCATCAAGGTGACCGCGCGCTATGCCATCACGCTGGGCGGCACCCATATTGCGCAGGCCAATGTGACGCTGGACGACACCGGCACCGCCTATAGCATGGCGCTCGACGCCAAGATTTCCGGGCTGGCGCAGCTGGTGGCGAGCGGCACCGCCCGGCTGGCCTCGACCGGGGTTTCGTCCGGCACCGGGCTGAAGTCGCGAAAGTTCGATCTGCTGACCCGCGCCAATGGCGAGGACTTTTCGGTCGCCATCACCTATGCGAACGCCGGTGTAGAGTCGTTCGTCGTCGATCCGCCCATCATCAACAATATCGACCGCGTCGCCATCGAGCGGAAGCAGTTGGGCGCCGTCAACGACATGGCCGCAGCCTTTGTGCTGCGCGGCAAGGCGCTCGACCCGGCGCTGTGCGACCGCAAGCTGCAGATCTTCAACGGCATCGAGCGCTTCAACCTCAGCCTTGCCTTCGCCAAGGACGATGTCGCGACCTCCAAGCGCACCGGCTACCAGGGGCCGGTGGTGGCCTGCCGGGTGCGCTACACCCCGATCTCCGGGCACTATACCACCTCGGACGTGACCACCTATCTGGCTCAGAACGACCGCATCCTAATCTGGTACGCGCCGCTGGAAACGCCGGGCTATTTCATCCCCTACCGGGCGCTGGTGACCACCGAGGCCGGCGACATCTCGATCGTTCTGACCGAACTGACGCAGTAGCGTGCGGATGAATGGGGGCTAAACCCCCGCCTCATCAACGGTTCAATGCCCACCCGGCACAGTCCTCCCAATGCTTGTCCCACGGAGGAACACCAACATGCACACCCTGATGAAGCTCGGTCTCGCAACGCTTGCCTCGGCGCTCGTCGGCGCCCTCACCATTGTCGGTCCGGCCGGCGCGTTCGACCTGAAGGGCGGCGGCGGCGAAAAGCTGAAACCCACCAGCGTCCAGCTCGGCATCGTCTCGCCGCACAACAATGTCTGCCCCGGCTTCGGCAAGTGGACGGCCTGGGTGCAGACCAACAAGCCCGGCAAGCTCGACATCCTGCTGGTCCGCAAGGGTGGCGACGTCTACGGCCCCTACCCCATCACCACGGTGAAGGGCGCCAATGGCGTCATCCTCGGCAGCTACACCCAGGCGATGAACATCGTGAACGCCACCGACGCCGAATATCGCGTCGTCATCCCGGGCTCGACACTCGCCAGCAACTGGGCCCCGCTTGTCGCCGAGTGCTGAGCCGGATCGCTGCGCGGCCGGTCAGCCCGGCCAGCCGCGGGCGTTTCTGAGCCGGATGCCGCTGACCTGCAGGCTGGTGTCCCACAGGCCCCTGAGCGGCACGAGGCTAGCCACGACCTCAAGGCGCACGCCCTGTTCATTGAGCCGGTCCGGCAGGCCCGAGACAGCCTGCCGGCCGAGGGGTTCGACAGGATGCCGCGACACCCACATGCCGGCATCGTCAAGGTCTTCGAACGGCTCGGGCGGGAACTCGTAGCGGGTCAGCACGGCGGTCTCCAGCCGATCACGCCACTCCGCCTCGACGAAGGCCACCGCGCGCGCCGGACCCAGCCAGTCCGCCCGGTCGCGTGCATCAGCGCCGGGCCGCGCCCATGCGACGATGCGCGGGCATTGCCTGGGAAACAGGTAGAGAAAGGCATGGCTTTCCGCGATGGCCCAGACCAGCGGCCCATTGAGCCACTCCTGTCCCGCGCCCCGACGAGACGGTGTGCGCACCGGCCGGGGGATGAACCGGGCGATGTCGGGATCGTCACTGAAATGGAACAGTCGTGGTACCAGAGCACCCGCCTTGCGAAAAACTATGGTAAATCAAAGCTTAACAGGATCTGCGTGCCGTTTCGGGACGGTCAACGGCTATTTTGCCAACGGGCCCCAGGCAAAGCCGCAGCGCACGGGACCGAGAAGATGAAACGCCAAAAAATCTTCACGCACCAGTGCTTTACCATTGCTTGAGACTTGGCCGATTCTCCGGCCCGAACCGCCGAAATTAACCCGTTGGTAACCCGTCTGAACGGACTGCGGGGATAAGTGCACGGCAATTGCCGCCTCTGGTGTCCCGCCGGCAGTGTGCCCACCATCGGCAGTGGAGAACAAACGCGGATTTACGAGTCGCCGCCGATTCGGCTCCGATTTGTTCCGTGTTCGTACCGAAGATTAACCGCTTCGGGTCCGGCCGGGGATAAGTGTTGCATTCAGGGACACTCGTCGCGGGCCGCGCGATCACCTACATAGGTCAGGATGACTGCTGCACCCACCTCCGCGCTCAAGGCGATTCTTGGGCCCACCAACACCGGCAAGACCTTCTTTGCCATCGAGCGGATGCTGGCGCATCGCTCGGGGATGATCGGGCTGCCCCTGCGGCTGCTGGCCCGCGAGGTCTACCACAAGGTGGTCAACCGCATTGGCGCCCAGCACGTGGCGCTGGTCACCGGCGAGGAACGCATCGTGCCCGCCCAGCCGCGCTATTGGGTGGCAACGGTCGAGGCCATGCCGCTGGAAGTGCCGGTCGAGTGCGTCGCCATCGACGAGATCCAGGTCGCGACCGATTTCGACCGCGGCCATATCTTCACCCACCGGCTGCTGCACGCCCGCGGGCTGAGCGAAACGCTTCTGCTGGGCGCGGCGACCATGGCGCCGCTGATCCGGACACTGCTGCCCGATGCCGAGATCATCTACCGGCCGCGCTTTTCCGAGCTGCTCTATGCCGGGTCGAAGAAGATCTCGCGCCAGCCCAAGCGCTCGGCCATCGTCGCCTTCTCCGCCAGCCAGGTCTATGCCATTGCCGAGCTGGTTCGCCGCGAGCGCGGCGGCGCGGCCGTGGTGATGGGCGCGCTGTCGCCGCGTACCCGCAATGCCCAGGTCGACATGTACCAGAACGGCGATGTGGACTTCCTCATCGCCACCGACGCCATCGGCATGGGGCTGAACCTCGACGTGCATCACGTCGCCTTTGCCGATGACCACAAGTTCGACGGCCACCAGAACCGCCCGCTGACCCCGGCCGAGTTCGCCCAGATTGCCGGGCGCGCCGGCCGGCACATGCACAACGGCACCTTCGGGGTCACTGGCCATGCCGGCGAATTCGACGAAGACCTGGTCCGCCAGCTCGAGACCCACGATTTCCAGCCGGTGCGGGTGGCGCAGTGGCGCAATGCCGAGCTCGATTTCGGCTCGATCGATGCTCTCAATGACAGCCTCGACCGAACCCCGCCGGTCCGTGCCTTGACCCGCGTGCCGATGGCGACCGACCAGCAGGCGCTGGCCTTCCTGGCACGCAACGAAGCCGCTGGCCTTGCGCGGGGCGAGAAAGCGGTGCGGCTGTTGTGGGAGTGCTGCGGCCTGCCCGACTATCGCGACATTTCCCCGGCACAACATGGCGAGATCATCACGCGCGTCTATGTCGACCTGATGCGCAAGGGCCGCGTCGATGCCGACTGGATTGCCGAGCAGGTGCGCTTCTGCGACAATATGGCCGGTGACATAGACACGCTCAGCAACCGGATCCGCCAAATCCGTACCTGGACATTTGTCGCCAACCGCAAGAACTGGCTTGAAGACCCCGCATATTGGCGCGAAAAGACCCGCGACATCGAAGACAGGCTGAGCGATGCCCTGCACGAGCGCCTCACCCAGCGCTTCGTCGACCGTCGCACCAGTGTGCTGATGCGCCACCTGAGAGACAAGCATATGGTATCGCCTGAAATTAATGACCGCGGGGAAATCAGCCTCGAAGGCCATGTGATCGGATCGATCGAGGGTTTCCGCTTCACCCTGGCGCGGTCGGAAGGTGGCGATCCCAAGGGCGTCGCCGCCGCGGCGAGCCAGGTGGTGGCCCCCGAGATTGCCCGCCGCGCCGAACGTGTCGCCGGTGCGCCCAATGAGGAACTGGTGCTGGCAACCGACGGCTATGTGCGCTGGCGTGGCCAGGTGGTGGCCAACCTCGCCGAGGGCGAGCAGCTCTACGCCCCGCGCCTGATCGTGCTTGCCGACGAGAGCCTCTCGGGCCCCGATCTGGAGCGCGTGCAGGACCGGCTGAACCTGTGGCTCCGGCACCTGATCAACACCCAGCTCGAGAGCGTGCTGTCGCTCGAGGCGCCGGCCGATCTCGAAGGCACCGCCCGCGGCCTTGCCTACCGACTGTTTGAGAACCTCGGCATCCTGCCGCGCGGCGCCGTCGCCGAAGAGGTCAAGGGCCTCGACCAGGACGTGCGCGGCAAGCTGAGGAAACTCGGCGTCAAGTTCGGCGCCTACCACATCTACCTGCCGGCAAGCCTGAAACCGGCGCCGCGCGAACTGGCGCTGATCCTCTATGCACTGAAGAACGGCGGCCTGCGCCAGCCGGGTGTTTCCGACCTGCCGCAGATCGTGCTGTCGGGCCGCACCTCGTTCCTGATCGATCCTGAAGTGAACCCCAAGCTCTACGAGATGTCGGGCTTCAAGGTCGCCGGCCGCCGCGCCGTGCGGGTCGATATTCTCGAGCGGCTGGCCGATATCATCCGGCCGCTGATCGCACTCGATGCCTCGCGGCACCAGGGCGAACTGCCGGCCGGCGCTGCCGAGGCCAATGGCTTCCGCGTCACCGTCGAGATGACCTCGCTGCTCGGTACCGCCGGCGAAGATTTCGCCTCGATCCTCTCCTCGCTCGGCTACCGCGTGCGCCGCACGCCCAAGGTGGCCAAACCCGCCGAGACTCCGGCGAGCGAAGCGCCAGCCGATGCGGCACCTGCCGACGAGACCAGCGACGCCGTCGTCGGCGAAGCGGCGCAGAGCGCTGTCGAGGGCACCACCGTCCCGGAGACGCTCGAGACCGTCGAAAGCGTCGTCATCGAAGCAGCTGCTGCCGATCTCGGCGCACCGCCACCATCGCCTTCCACCCAGGCTGACACGGCCACCGGGCCGGCCGCGAGCGCGCCAGCCGAAACCAAGCCGGTTGAACCCGAGTTCGACGAGGTTTGGTTCCCCGCCGGTCGCCGGCCGGACAACCAGCGCCACGAGAACCGCAACTCGCGTGGGCCGCGGCGCGAGGGCGGACCGGCCGAGGCCACCGCCGGCGATCGCCCGCCGCGCAAGTTCCATCGCCCCGAGGCCGGTGCCGGCAAGCCCAAGGATCGCCCGCGCGACGACCGCAAGCCCTTCGAGGCCGGCGGCAAGCCGGGCGGCCGGCCGGGAGACCGACCGGGCGGCAAACCCGCGGGCAAGCGCTTCGACCGTCCCAAGGAGGACTGGAAGGAGAACCGGCCGCGCGAGGATCGGAAGCCCGCGGCGATCGACCCCAATTCGCCCTGGGCGGCCCTCGCCGCGCTGCGCAACCCCAAGTCGGACTGACCGGCGAGTTGCCGCAAGGCCGGGCCTGAAGCCCGGCCGTCCGTCGCGCCAACGAATTCATCCACATTGCGAAGTTTTCATCTGACCTTCACGGCGCGGCAAGTCTGCGCTGGCTATAGCGACTGTCATCGACAACGTTCCACGGGGCTGGACACGCAAATGACGGACCATCACGACGACCATTTTGACGGCGGCTTTGCCGAAGACCTGCCGCGGCTGATCGGCCGCCGGCGGCTGCTTTCGATCATGGGCGGGCTTGGCCTGCTTTCGCTTTCGGGTGCGCCTGCCCTGGCGCTCGAATGCGTCGCGCTGCCCTGGGAAACCGCCGGCCCGTACCCGGCCGATGGCAGCAACGTGAAGGAAGGCCAGGTGGTCAACGCCCTGACCCAGGAAGGGGTAATCCGCACGGACCTGCGCACCTCGTTCGGCGGGATGACGCCAGTGGCCGACGGGCTGCAGCTCGACCTCGAACTCACACTGGTCAATGCCGATGGCTGCACCCCGCTCGCCGGCCACGCCATCTATGTCTGGCACTGCGACACGACCGGGCTCTACTCGCTCTACGACACCACCGACCGCAACTACCTGCGCGGCGTGGGGATTTCTGATGCCGAGGGCAAGGTGCGGTTCACCACCATCCTGCCGGGCTGCTATGATGGCCGCTGGCCGCACATCCACTTCGAGGTGTTCACCTCGGCTGAGGCCGCGGTCAGTGGCGAGGCCTCGGTGCTGACCGCCCAGATCGCCATGCCCGAAGCGGAGGCCGCCGCCGTCTACGCCGCAGACGCCCGCTACTCGAACGGCACGGCCAATCTCGGACGCATCACCATCGCCAGCGACAATGTGTTCGGCGACAATTCGGCTGCCGCCATTGCCCAGCAGACCCTCGCGATCACCGGCGACCCGCTGACCGGCTATACCGGCACGCTGACCATCCCGGTCGATTTCACCGCCGAACGCAGCAGTTCCGCGGCGCCGCCCGCCGAAGGCATGGGTGCCGGTGACGAACCGCCTGGCCCGCCGCCGGCCTGAGCCCCGCCAAGCCGAACTGGACTCGATGTGGCCGCAGCAGGCATGCTGCGGCCACAGAGTTTTCAGTGGAGTGAGTCACGGCGTGCACAAGCAGCGGCTCGACAAGTGGCTGTTCTTTTCGCGCGCCGTGAAGTCGCGCACCCTCGCGCAGAAGCTGATCGAGACCGGTGCCGTACGGGTCAATTCGGAGCGCACCGACCGCACCGATCACAAGGTGGGGCCGGGCGACGTGCTGACCATGACCGTGCACAGCCGGCTGCTGGTCTGGCGCATCCTCGATGCCGGCACCCGTCGCGGCCCCGCTCCAGAGGCCGCCGGGCTCTACGAGGACCTGTCGCCACCGCCGGTGCCGCGCGCCGAGACCCCGCCGATCCATGCCGGCCGCGAACCCGGCAGCGGACGCCCGACCAAGAAGGAACGGCGCGACACCGAGCGCTGGTTGGGCGAGGACGAAGACTGAACGGAGAAACGATTTTCGTTCATTTCGTAATGGGTTTTTTTGGGCTGTGACTTTTTTTGTCGCTTCCGCCTCCCGATGCATGCCCTTCCCACGCGGCGGGCGCCGCTTTCGAGCACAGTTTGCCACCGGCTGGGCAGAGGAGGAGAAATCCGGAGAAACCCGCGGCTGCGCCACGGCAGGGATGCGGCCGTATCCCTTGCAGGGTCCGCAGAAAAGGGCTAGCAACCGGCCTTGGCCCGGCGTGCAGCCGCCTATGGGCCAGCAAAGACCCAGCGCCCGTCAAACCGAGCAGGACTGCATCCTGAGATGACCTATATCGTCACCGACAACTGCATCAAGTGCAAGTACATGGACTGCGTGGAGGTCTGCCCGGTCGACTGCTTCTACGAGGGCGAGAACATGCTCGTCATCCATCCGGACGAATGCATCGACTGCGGCGTGTGCGAGCCCGAGTGCCCGGCCGAAGCGATCAAGCCGGACACCGAGCCCAATCTCGACAAGTGGCTCGAGATCAACACCAAGTACGCGTCTGCCTGGCCCAACATCACCGAAAAGCGTGATCCGCCCGCCGACGCCAAGGAATGGGACGGCGTCGAAGGCAAGTTCGAAAAGTACTTTTCGGAAGCCCCCGGCGAAGGCGACTGACACCAAAGCGCCGCCAAAACGCC
>CAYNRZ010000017.1:57786-67076 GCA_964399695.1 uncultured Devosia sp.
CGCCGCCAAAACGCCTGACGTTACCATCGTGCTGAACGGGTTCTGAACAAGAACCCGTGCACTGATTCGTAGCTTTTGATTTTGCTGAAAAATTGTGCTATGCTCCAAAAATGAATGGAGCTTGCCCGTCGTCCAGGGGTGCCGCTAGGCACCGTTTTTTTTGACACACTGAAGATCTGGAGCGCAGTTGGCCGGTGGCGCGGGCCGAGCGACTGTGCGGCGTGCTGTTCTGCTCCCGAAAAGGGGCAACGGGAACAATAAGGTCGGCCCTCCGCGAGGGAACCGACCGGCGGCGGCGTTAACAGGAGTTGTATTTATGGTGACCAAGAAGACTGTGCAGCGGCTGGGTTTCAAGACGGGCGAGCACATCGTCTATCCCGCGCACGGCGTTGGCATGATCACGTCGATCGAGGAACAGGAAATTGCTGGCCTGACGCTCGAACTGTTCGTGATCTCCTTCGAGCAGGACAAGCTGACCCTTCGCGTGCCTGTCGCCAAGATCAAGTCGGTCGGCATGCGCAAGCTCGCCGAAGAGGACGAAGTGGTGAAGGCGCTCGAGACCGTGACCGGTCGGGCGCGCGTCAAGCGCACCATGTGGAGCCGCCGTGCCCAGGAATATGAAGCCAAGATCAATTCGGGCGACCTGATCGCCATCTCCGAAGTCGTGCGCGACCTCTACCGGTCGGACGACCAGCCGGAGCAGTCCTATTCCGAGCGCCAGCTCTTCGAGCAGGCCATGGACCGGATGAGCCGCGAGGTTTCGGCCGTCAACAAGCTGACGCTGACCGAGGCGATCCAGCTGATCGAGAAGAACCTGCAGAAGTCCCCGCGCCGCGGCCCCAAGTCCGACGCCGCGGATGCGGAAGAAGCGGCGTAAGCTGTCTCATTCGATTGAATGCAGAAGGGCCGGCAGCAATGCCGGCCCTTTTTCATTTCCAGGCAATCGACTCAGGCGACGGTCGGAACGCCGCCATTCCGCCGCATCAACGCGCCGCCGATGACGCGATCAGCCGACACCAAGCCCCCACCATAGGCGAGGAGCGCCAACGCCATGGCAGCCCAGGGGAGGTGGAAGTTGATCAGGCCGTCAGGGATGGTCAGCTGGATGACGATGGTCATGGCGAGGATGCCCAGCGCCGAGAGGCGGGTGGCGAGGCCGAGGATGAGGAGGATCGGGAGGACGATCTCCGCCGCACCAGCGAGGAGGGCCATCAGCAGCGGCGCCGGGTAGGGCATGGTGCCCCAGAAGAAGTGGAGTTTGAATTCCTCGGTGAACAGGTACCGCGCCCCGCTCGAGAGGACGAACGGCGCTTCCCATTTGGTGAGGCCGGAGCGGAAGAACGGGATGGCGAGCGCGATGCGCAACGCGAAGAGCGCCACCGGGGCGACCCAGTGTTCCGTGGTGCGGCGCCACGTGTCGAGCCGGGCATGAAGGCTGGTCATGTCGCATCTCCCTCGATTGCGGATGTGAAGGCGCCGAGCCCGACAAGGCCGGCGAGCACCTGGGCCGGTGCGGTTTCGGGGCCGGCCAGCGCGGCGGCCTCGGCTACGGATTTACCTGAGAGCAACGCCGTGACGAACCCGGTGTCTCCGGCGGGCAGCACCGTGACGCCGACATCGGCGACAGGGCGGACCAGGAGCACGGTCTCTGGACGCGCATGGCCGATGGGCTGCACCGGATCGCTGCGATGCGCCGACCAGATGCTGCCGACCGGAAGGCGGGACACCACGAGGCGGGTGGCCGGATGCGGCACGAGCCGGAGCCCCGGCAGCCCCTCGGCGGGCAGCGCAAGCAGCGCTGCAATCCCGAGGGGGACCGCATCGGCGGCATGATAGGCCTCGAGCCAGGCGGATTCGAGCCGGGCGACGTCGGGCAGATAGGGGATTGTCGCGGCCGGAGCGAAGCCGGCGATGAACTCGGGAAAGTCGGCGCCATAGTGGATCAGCAGCGGCGAGGCCGGCTTGCGGCTGGCCACATAGACCCGCGCCATGCCACGGAAGAAATCGTCGCCGACCAGACGAGCCACCACCGGGTAGCGCTTCGACAGCGCTTCGACGAGGCTGACATGCACGTTGTTGCGGTAGACGGCAAAGCGCCTGGTATCGGTGACGGCGCGGCGGCCATTGACGCCCGCCGGCACGGCTTCCGCCGGATCGACCAGCGCCGCAACGAAACGATCGAGCACGTCGCTCATGATGCCTGCCGCAGTGCCGGCGCCGTCGCCGCGCTCAGGACCTCGTCCACCAGCCGCGCCTCGTCGGCGAGGGTGGCGAAATCGGGGACGTTGTTGTCCCACTCGACCAGCACCGGCAGCGGGCCGGTCTTGTCGATGAGATGGGTAAAGAGCGCGAACACATCTGGACGGACCCGGCTGCCATGCGCGTCGATCAACAGGCGCTCGCCGGCATCGTCGACGGTCTCGTCATAGCCGGCGAGGTGGATCTCACCGACCCGGTGCAGCGGGAAGCGCTCGAGATAGCCATAGGGGTCGAGGCCCTGGTTGACCGAGGAGACCATGACATTGTTGACGTCGAGCAAAAGGCCGCAGCCGGTGCGCTCGGCGATCTCGTCGAGGAAAGCGGTCTCCTCGATGCTGGATTCGGCAAAGACCACGTAGGTGGAGGGATTTTCGAGCAGCATCCGGCGGCCCAGCACCTGCTGCACCTCGTCGACATGGTCGGCGACGCGCGCCAGGGTCTGGGGCGTATAGGGCACCGGCAACAGGTCGTTGAGATAGTCGCCGTCATGGGTCGACCAGGCGAGATGCTCGGAGAATGATTGTGGCTGGTAGCGATCAACGAGACGCTTCAACCGGCCGAGATGCGCCTTGTCGAGGGGGTCCGCGCCGCCAATGGAGAGGCCGACCCCATGCAACGACAGCGCGTAACGCTCGCGAATGGCCGCGAGGTAGCGATGCGGCGGGCCGCCATCGCCCATGTAGTTTTCGGCATGCACCTCAAAAAACCCGATGTCGGGGTCCGGCCCGAGGATGTCCGCGTAGTGCTCGGGCTTGAGGCCGAGGCCGGCGCGGGGCGGCAGGACATTGGCATGGTACAGGTCTGGCATCGGGCGTTCCTCCAGGACGGGCGGAGGGCCGTGGCCCTCCGCTGGCTATTGCAGCCGGGCTGAACTCAGGCGGCCGGCAGATCGCGATCGAGGGCTTCGAGCGAGCCCATGCGGCCTTCGCCGAGATCCATGCTGACACAGGTGCCGGCCGGGACGGCCTTCCAGGCATTGCCCTGGTAGTCGATGGTGGAGGTGCCGGCGCAGGTGGTGCCGGGGCCCGCGGCGCAATCGTTCTGGCCGGCCAGGGCGACACCGTAGCACTTCTCGGTCGCGGCATCCTGCGCGATGGACGGGGCGGCGACACCGGCGAGCGCGGCAGCGAGCGAAGCGGCAAGGGCCAGGTTGGCGATGTGGTTCATGTCTCTCTCCTTGTGCGGGACGGGACCACCCCGTCAGCAAAGGGGAGTTCGCCAAGACGACGCGTTTTGTTACGATACTCGACAACACGAGTTCGTGAAGGCCGTGTTAGGCTGGTGCATGTAACAACGCCGCCTCGCGCGCGAATTGGGGGATAATGGTGGCGTCAGGCGACGACGAGGCGAGACTGACCCAGCTGATGCTGGACGCCCTCGGCGGCAATGAGCGGGCCTATGCCACGCTGCTCGATGCGCTGGCGCGGCTGATCCGCGCCGTGGCGCGACGCAAGCTCGGTGACCGGCCGGCGAGCGACTGTGAGGATATTGTGCAGGAAACCCTGCTGGCCATCCACCTGAAGCGACACACCTGGCAGCGGGGCGCCCCGCTGAAGCCGTGGGTGTTTGCCATTGTACGCCACAAGATCGTCGATTCCTGGCGCCGTCGCGGGCGCCGCATCGAGCTGGATATTTCGGAGTTCGCGGAGATCCTGCCCGAGCCGGTGGAGGAAACCGCATCGACCGCCGAGGTCGGGCGGGCGCTTGAGGGCTTGCCGGAAGGCCAGCGCAACGTGGTGCGGGCCATCGCAGTCGAGGGCCGCAGCATCGCCGAGACCTCCGATGCATTGGGCATGAAGCCGGTGGCGGTGCGTGTCGCGCTGCATCGCGGCCTCGGCGCCATTGCCGCGCGCTTCGGGAAGACGCCATGAAGACCTCCGATCTCATTTCGGCCCTGAGCCAGGACCTGAAGCCAACCCGACCGTTCGGGGCGATGGTGCTGGGGGCCGTAGCGGTGGCGGTGGTCCTTGCCACGCTGGTGTTCTTCCTGACGATCGGTCCGCGACCCGACTTCGCAGCGGCGCTCGAGACCTATCGCTTTGTCACCAAGTTCCTCGTCACCGGGCTGCTGGCCGTGGCGGCGATCTGGCTGGTCGACAGGGTGGCCCGGCCGGGAGCGCTGCGCGGTCGCGATCTCGCCGTGCTGCTGGTGCCAGTCGCAACGCTGGCGATGCTCTTGGTCATCGAGATGCTGACCATGCCGACCCCGCAATGGGCGATGGCGACCATCGGCAAGAACAGCGCGGTGTGCCTGACCTACATCCCGCTGATCGGGCTGGGACCGCTCGGGATGATGATCCTGGTGCTGCGGCGGGGTGCGGTGACCCGCCCGGTGCTGGCCGGCGCCATCGCGGGACTTGCGGCGGGGGGCATCGCCGCAACCCTCTATGCCGCCCACTGCCCGGACGACTCGCCGTTCTTTGTCGCCACCTGGTATCCGCTGGCGATCGCCATGCTGACGGCCGCCGGCGCCCTGCTGGGCCGGATCTTCGCGCGGTTCTGAACTCCGCCCTGCCCGGCTCTACTCGACCGCGACGATCTTGTACTTCTGCCCGGCGACCAGCGTGTCGCCCGGATAGAGGTTGTTGAGGATGTAGAACAGGTCGGTGCCGCGGCTGATCGCCCGCATGCGGCGGGCCAGTGAATCGGCGGTGTCGAGATTGCCGGCAGTGACGGTACGCACCACCAGCTTTTCGACATTGGCGAGATCGGCAGGGGTGGTCGGGCGGAAGCTCTTCAGCGTCGTATCGGCGGCCCGGGCGAACTCGGCGCTGTCAAAGCGGGCAGCGAAAATGAAGCGGTAGACGCGGCTTTCGTGCCGGACGACCGCGACGCGGAAGTTCCACTGCGGTGTCACTGCCACGCCCGAAGCCATCTCGAAGCCATTTGCGCTCTCGCGCTTGACGGTATTTGGCTGCAGGCCGGCGATCCAGCCGGACTTGAGATAGTCCTCGAGCCCCATCGATTGCGGCACCTCGGCGCTGTCGAAGCGCACCGCCTCGCCCTCGCCGGCCACCCCGACCACCGCGCCCTTGCTCAGCTGCAGCGAATAGCCCTGCGGCACGGTGAAGGTGAACTTCAGCGTCGGGTTGATGTAGCTGCGGCCTGCGACCGCGCCCAGGGCCGGGCTGTCGCCGAAGGCGATGCCGTCGATGCCATCCATGTAGCTCGGGCGCTCGGTTTCCCCGAGCCCGGGGGCACCGAAAAAGGCGCGGGCCGTCTCGATGGCCTTCTGGATGCGGTCGGGTGTCGAAGGATGCGAGGCGAGGAAATCGCCTTCCTGGTCGGCATCGCCCGCCGAGAACTTGGCAAACCGGCCCATGGCGCCGAGGAACCGGGCAGCCGCATGCGGATCGTAGCCGGCTCGGCCGGCGATCTGGATGCCTTCCTTGTCGGCCGCCAGTTCCTGCTGCTGGCTGAACGCGGCGAGGTTGAGCCGCGAGCGGTTGACGCTCTGGTCGGTCTCGACATCGGCGCCGAAGACGCCGCTGACCACCTTGTCGACGATCTCGTTGGTGCGGGCGCGATTGGTACGCGCCCTGGCATGGCGGAGCGTGACGTGGGCGATTTCGTGGGCGAGGACGGCGGCGAGTTCGGACGTGTCGTTCGCAAGCGCGAGAATGCCGCGCGTCACATAGACATAGCCGCCGGGTAGCGCGAAGGCATTGACCTCGGCGGTGTCGAGAATGGTGACGGTGAACTTCTGGTTCGGCTGGTCGGCGGCGGCGAGGAGGCGCCCCACGATCCGTGCCAGCATGATTTCGGCCTGCCGGTCGCTATAGATGCCGCCGTAGGAGGCGAGGATGCGCGGATGCTCGCGCGCCCCGATGGCAGCCTCTTCCGGATCCCCTTCATCGGCGGCAATCGGCAGGCTCTGCTGGGCCGAAGGCGCAACGCCGTTCGAGCCGACGAACTGCGAACAGCCCGCCAGCAGCGCCAACGCCATCACCGCAACAATCCGCACCGGACCTACGCTACTCATTGGACCGCCAATACCTCGATCTGCTCGGGATGGGTGATTTCAATGCGCGGACCATCGCGCAGTTCCACCCAGCCGCGCACCCTGACCAGCGCCCCGCCGAGCTTTGTCGGATCGAAACCTTCGGCTTCGAACCGCGGCAGGGCGCTGCGTTCGATGACGGCGGTGAAATCCTCGGCGAAGAACCGGCCAAAATTCAGATAGACGCGCCCCTGCGCCTCGTCGGCGAGCAGCACGCGACCTTCCACCAGCTCATAGTGACTGAGACGCTTGGCCAGATCGTCCGGCCGATCGCCCCGCCGGACGGCATAATAGGGATCGGCCCAGATGCCAAGCCGCATCAGTCGGGCTTTACCTTCCGCCGCAAGCAGTTGCGGCACGCAAGCCCGGTTGTCGGCGAACGAATAGACCCGCGCCATGCCGGAGGCGATCATCTGCTGCTGCACCCAGGCGCCATCGGGCGCGTCGACGAACAGCTGGCCGAGGACGCGCCCATGCCGATCCACGGTTTCGCCGCCATGGCGGACGCGGACGCGCTTGCCGGTGACCAGCGCTTCGAGCGCCGCCTTCGCGGTGTCGGCCAGCGGCCAGGCATCGAAATCCTCACGGCCGAGGGGCAGCTTGGGCGCCTGCATCCCGATGAGGCGGACGACGAGGCCATTGTCCAGCACCAAAGTGTCGCCATCGGTGACCGAGGCAACGACGCCAGCCGGCCCATCACGCAAGTTATCGCACGCCGCCACAGTCATCTGCTGGACCGGAAGCACCGTAAGGACAAGACCCATGAGGAGTGTGACGACATTCCGGTTCAACAAGACCCGCCCCATTTCGATTTGCCCAAACTGCACGAAATTGCGGCGAAATTCTCCCTGCCCGATGGCGCCGCTGCGACCAGTGTTGCAGGCGGGGCACATCGACTAGCATGCACCCGATTCCAACCCTCGAACGCAGCCGCCCCATGCTGACCGAACTCACCGTGCCGGCCCGCACCTATCTTGCGACGCCGCCCGAGTTCCGTCGCCACGTGCCGCAAGCGCTCGGCTACTGGTGGCGGGGCGAGCGGCGGCGCAAGGCCTGGGCCCCGCACATGTCGAATGCCCGCGGTCTGATCGACACCGGCATTGACGACCTCGCGACGCGACGGACGGTGGTGGTGCTGGGTTCGGGGCCGCTGTTCGATATCCCGCTCGAATCGCTGGCGAGGACCTTTGCCCGGGTGGTGCTGGTCGATCGCGTCCACCCCGCCAGCATCAGGCCGAGGCTCGGGCGCTATCGCAACATCGATCCCATCCACCGCGACCTGTCGCCAGCGGCCGGGGCTGACCCGCTGGCCTTTCTGGAGACCATCGCGGACCTCGACTGGGTGATCTCGGCAAACCTGCTGGGGGCGATTGCGGACGCAGCGCCAGCAGGTATGGCACGGCAGGTGGTGGACAGCCATCTCGACGGGCTGGCGCGCCTTCGTTGTACCGCCACCCTGATCGCCGACCTCGACTACCGCGTCGTCAATCGGCACGGCGTCGTGCGCGAGAGTGGCGACCTGCTACATGGCCGTGAGGTGCCACGATCCGGTCTGCGCTGGAAATGGGAGGTTGCGCCGTTCGGGGCCGACCACCGCCACCTGCGGCGCGTCCATTCGGTGGCGGCCTGGCCGGACTGGCGCCAGGCCTGAGTTCAGGCAGCAAGCCGGGACCCGGCGAATTCGACACGGTCGCGACCGAGATCCTTGGCGCGATAGAGGGCGGCATCCGCCTCGCTGAGCGCCACTTCGAAGCCGCGGTCGTCGGCCAGCGCCACGCCGACGCTGACGGTCGCCCGGACCGAAATGCCAGCCAGTTCGCCCATCCGCGCCGCAAAGGCCGCGCGCAGCCGCTCGGCGACATCGCGGGCCCGCTCTCGGCTGGAGTCGGCGAGCAGCAGCACGAATTCCTCGCCCCCGATCCGGGCTGCGCTGTCTTCGGGCCGGACGAGATTGCGCACCAGTTCGGCAAACTCGCGCAGCACCAGATCGCCGGCATCATGGCCATGGGTGTCGTTGATCGACTTGAAATGATCGAGATCGACCAGCACCACCGCCGCTCCCGCCAGTTGCGCGCGACCAAAACGGTCGAACAGGGCACGGCGGTTGAGCAGGCCCGTCAACTGGTCGGTCATCGCCTCGAGGCGATGCCGGCGGGCGACCCGCGTCTGGTCGAGCGCCAGCGACAGCGCCCCGGTGCCGGTGACACCGGCCACCGACACATAGAGATTGAGATCCTCGGCCCAGTTTTGCGGCGCGGCCGACAGCACCAGTTGCCCCTCCGAGATCAGGACGCCGGCGCAGAGGAAAAAGGAGGCGGCGACCAGCCAGTAGAGCAGCGCCAGCCCGGTGAGCGGCACCGGCGCTTCGGCGCGGCCGCGCCAATACTCGAAGCCGATCAGACCCAGCAGCAGGCCACCCACAAGATTGCCCAGCATGGCGCCGAGTCCGTCGAGGCCGAACAGGTAAGGCGGCACAATGACCACGAGGGCGCCCGCCAGCGCAGCAGCGCCCGCCGGCACCGGAGACACGCCCAGCCGGATCTGCCGTGCCGCGCCATACAGCACGGAGAAGCTGACCATCAGCATCGAGAATGCCGCGAGCCCGACCAGCGGGTGCGGATAACCGGCATAGACGGTGTAAAGCCCGACAGTGACCATCAGCACCATCGCGCCGATGGCCCAGGTGAGGATGAAGCGCTCGCTCTTTCTGGCGAACCACGAGCCGAGCAGGGTCAGGCTCAGGCCGGCGCAAGAGAGCCCGATGGCGACGAGCAGCGTTGTGTAGGGTCCTTCGGGCATCGCGTCCATGGCCGGGAGGGAACGCGGCGCAATCTGGGGCCGATGGGTTCCCAAATCCTTACTTGCGGGACACGATTTGGTCAGAACTACCAGTTATGCACCGCATGCAGAGTTCGGGAAGTGGTTTGCACCCTGCCCGGCATTTGCTATGTGGCTCGCGTGTGGCTCCGTAGCTCAGCAGGATAGAGCACAGGATTCCTAATCCTGGGGTCGTGGGTTCGAATCCCGCCGG
>CAYNRZ010000018.1:0-65498 GCA_964399695.1 uncultured Devosia sp.
TGATCTTGCGCTTGACGCCACGACCGCCCAGCGCCTTGCCCAGCATGTCCTGGATATTGATCACGCTGGCGCCCGGCATGCCGGGAATCTCGAAGCCGCCGGAGGACGGACCCGAGGGGGTCATTTCGACCTCGATCTCGCGATCGTCGAGCTCGTTGTTGCGCAACTTGGTGCGGAAGCTGTCGCGGGTCGAGGGCGTGGCGGACGAGCCGACCAGCGCGTCGAGCACCCGCTCCTCGGCATTGTGATGGGCCTGCGCCTGCACCTCGTTGCGCTTCTTGTCGCGGAGCAGCGAAATGCCGGCCTCTACGAGATCGCGGACGATCTGCTCGACATCGCGGCCGACATATCCGACCTCGGTGAACTTGGTGGCTTCCACCTTGACGAACGGCGCCTGGGCGAGCTTGGCCAGCCGCCGGCTGATCTCGGTCTTGCCGACGCCTGTCGGCCCGATCATCAGGATGTTCTTGGGCGTCACCTCGTGGCGGAGGTCTTCCGGCAGCTGCTGGCGGCGCCAGCGGTTGCGCAGCGCCACCGCGACGGCGCGCTTCGCGTCCTTCTGGCCGACAATATAGCGGTCGAGCTCGGAAACGATCTCGCGCGGGGAGAAATTGGTCTCGGTCATCAACTTTCCTTCCGGACGCCCGGGCGCGGCACGTCCTATGGCGCCATAGCGGCCGCCGGCTGCCTCAGCTCTCGATCGATTCGAGCGTGACGTTCTCGTTGGTGTAGATGCAGACTTCCGCTGCGATCTTCATGGCGGAACGGGCGATGGTTTCGGCATCGAGTTCGGTGTTCTGGCTCAGCGCCAGCGCCGCCGAATAGGCGTAGTTGCCGCCCGAGCCGATGGCGATCACGTCGTGGTCGGGCGTCAGCACGTCGCCGGTACCGGTGATCACCAGCGTGACGGACTTGTCGGCGACGATCATCATCGCCTCGAGCCGGCGGAGGTACCGGTCGGTACGCCAGTCCTTGGCGAGCTCGACCGAGGCGCGCATCAGCTGGTCGGGATATTGCTCGAGCTTGGCTTCCAGCCGCTCGAACAGCGTGAAGGCATCGGCGGTGGCGCCGGCAAAGCCGCCGATCACCTTGCCGCCGGCCAGCGGCCGGACCTTCTTTGCGGTGTGCTTCATCACGGTGTTGCCGACCGAGACCTGTCCGTCCCCGGCGACCACCACCCTATTGCCCTTGCGGACGGCAACGATGGTCGTGCCGTGCCAGTTGGGGAATGCATTGTTGTCGGACATCGAGTTACTCCAAACGAGTGCCTTATTTAGGCGCCGGACGGGCGAATGCAAACCGGGCTGTCCGTTTGGGCAGTGACGGGGAGGTGACTGGGGGAACCGTCCCATCCGAGTTCGCTGCGGTCGCCATTCGCGCACAGCGCTCATGGCCTGCTTTGGCTTGCGCAGCGCCACTGGCGCTGCTTGCCCTTCGGGCACGCCACGCAGTCTGGCGTTCGTGCCTGCCGCCGTCGCCACTCGACCGTAGGTCTCGTGGCCTTCTCGCCTCTGGTCGCGCCACTGGCGCGCCCAGCCCTGCGGGACGGCTCGAAGTTCACCGCATCTTCATTGCTGGCGCTCTATCTGCTAGAGCCCCCGCCAGCATCAGGGACCCGAGCCATGCGCACCGCCGAGATCAAGCGAAAGACCAACGAGACCGAGATCGAGGTTTCGGTGAACCTCGATGGCACCGGCCAGTACGAGATCGCGACCGGCATCGGCTTTCTCGACCACATGCTCGACCAGCTGTCCAAGCACAGCCTGATCGACATCAAGGTGCGCGCCAAGGGCGACCTGCATATCGATTTCCACCACACCGCCGAGGATGTCGGCATTGCGCTGGGCGAGGCGATCAAGCGCGCGCTGGGCGACAAGAAGGGCATTCGCCGCTATGCGTCGTCCGACCTGGTTATGGACGGCACGCTGACGCGCGTGGCGCTCGACGTCTCCGGCCGGCCGTTCCTGGTGTGGAAGGTGGAGTTCACCCGCGACAAGGTCGGCGAGATGGACACCGAGCTGTTCCGCGAGTGGTTCCAGGCCTTCGCCATGAATGCCGGCATCACGCTGCATGTCGAAACGCCCTATGGCGACAACAACCACCATATCGCCGAGAGCGCCTTCAAGGCGCTGGCCCGGGCGCTGCGCGATGCCGTCGAGATCGACCCGCGCGCCAGCAACACCATCCCCTCGACCAAGGGCACGCTTTAGCCCTGAGGCTTGGGGCGGCCCTCGTCGTCCTTGTCGGCCCCGAGGATCGGCATCACCTCAACGGCGTGGCAGGTGAAGATGGTCATGTGCGGATTGTCCATCAGCAGTGCCGCCGCCGCCTCGAGCGAGGGCGCGCGAACGACGATGAACACGGTCATCTGGTTGACCGTGTCAGTGATGCTCTCGGGCGTTGCGCTGCGGGTGCGGCCCAGCGGGCCGCCGCCATAGACGATGGCTTCGGCGTGTTGCGCTTCCCACTTTTCCAGCTCGGCAAGGCCCAGCTCGGCGCGCGCCTGCTGTTCGGCCGCGGACATGGCCCGCCACGCCTGCCATTTCGGGCCGTTCTTGTCGCTGAGGAAGACCCCCAGATAGGTGCCGTCGCGATCCATCCGTCTTGCTCCCCATGCCCACCGGGTGGGACAACCAATTGCAGGTCGCAAGTAGTTGTGACACGCCATACACGGCGGCGCCAGGGTCGGCGGACGGAGGGTGTAAGCTGCGGCCTAGCCCCTGAGGCCGGCCATCAGCAGCACCAGGGTGAAGATCGCCATCACGCCGATCAGCGCGAGGGCGAGCCAGCCGATGAAGATGCCCTGCTGCGGGGTTTCGCCGTAGTTTGCCATGTGTTCCTCCTCATGTGGTTTCGCTGCGAAGGCCACTCGCGCCGCCCCGATCTTCCAAGTGCCGGGGTTTTGGTCTAGAGCGTCCTTGCCTCTCCGGTGTCGAGGATAGAACGTGACTGTGTATTCCGTCTACGCGCGCGACGGCGATCTGCCCGCCGCCATTGCCGATCGCTTCCGCTGGTCCGCCGCGCTGCTGCCGCCGGTCCATGCGCTTCTGCATCGGGCCTGGGCGATGCTGGCACTGTGGGTGGCCGGAACGGTGGTGATCGTGGTCGCGTCTCTGTGGATCGGCGGTGAGGCAGCGGGGTGGCTCTATCTGCTGTTCGCGGCCTGGCTGGGTTTCGCCGCGCCGGAATTTCATGGTCGCGCGCTGGCGCGCCGTGGTTGGCGCCACGGCAGCGAGATCGTCGCCGCCGATGAAGACATGGCCCTTTTGATCTGGCTGAGCCGCAAATGAAGAGTGTCACCATTATCGATTACGGCTCGGGCAATCTCCGCTCGGCCGCCAAGGCCTTCGAGCGCGCGGCGCGCGAGCGCGGCGTCGATGCCGAGATCGTGGTCACCGACGATGTCGAGGCGGTGCGCCGCGCCGACCGGATCGTCTTGCCGGGCGTCGGCGCCTTCGCCGATTGCCGCGCCGGGCTCGATGCGGTGACCGGCATGGTCGAGGTGCTGGAAGAGCGGGTGATCCGCGGTGGGGTGCCGTTCTTGGGTATCTGCGTCGGCATGCAGCTGATGGCGACCGAGGGCCGCGAAAAGACCGTGACCCGGGGGCTCGGCTGGATTCCGGGCGCCGTGGTGCGGCTCGAGCCCAAAGGCGCACTCAAGGTGCCGCATATGGGCTGGAACACGCTGCGCTTTCACCAGCCGCACCCGCTGCTCGCCGGCATCCCCGACGGGCCGGACGGGCTGCATGCCTATTTCGTCCACTCCTATCACCTGGCGGTGGACCGGCCCGAGACGCTGGTCGCGACCACCGACTACGGGCAGGAGGTCACCGCCATTGTCGGCCGCGACAATCTGCTGGGGACGCAATTCCATCCGGAAAAGAGCCAGACGCTGGGTCTCAGCCTGATCGGGAACTTTCTGGAGTGGATGCCGTGATCCTGTTTCCCGCAATCGATCTGAAAGATGGCCAGTGCGTGCGCCTCAAGCTTGGCGACATGGCGCAGGCCACAGTGTTCAGCGATGACCCGGCCGCGCAGGCGAAGAGCTTCGAGGACCAGGGCTTCGAGTACCTGCACGTCGTCGACCTCAACGGCGCCTTTGCCGGCGAGAGCGTCAATGGCGCGGCGGTCGAGGCTATCCTCAAGGCGGTGACGTTTCCGGTGCAGCTGGGCGGTGGCATCCGCACGCTGGCGCATGTCGAAAGCTGGCTCGACAAGGGGCTCGCCCGCGTCATCCTCGGTACCATCGCGGTGCGCGATCCAGCGATGGTCAAACAAGCCGCAAAGAAGTTCCCCGGGCAGGTGGCGGTGGGGATCGATGCGCGCGGCGGCAAGGTGGCGGTCGAGGGTTGGGCCGAGACCTCCGAGCTCGATGTGATCGAGCTCGCCAAGCGCTTCGAGGGCGCCGGGGTTGCGGCGATCATCTATACCGATATCGACCGCGACGGGGTCTTAGCCGGCATCAACTGGCCGGCGACGCTGGCGCTGGCCGAGGCCGTGTCGATTCCGGTGATCGCCTCGGGCGGGCTCGCCTCGATGGAGGATATCCGCATGATGCGGCGGCCGGAATATCGCGTGCTGGAAGGCGCCATCTCCGGCCGGGCGCTCTACGATGGACGCATTGATTCACGTGAAGCACTGGCGCTGCTGAAGGTGGCGACCCGGGCAAAATGAGCACGTCCCGCCGGCGCGGCTTTCCCTGGTGGGTCTATTGGCTGCTGCTGGCGCTGATCATCGGGATTGCGGCGCTGCCGCTGATCTCGGTGGCGATTGCCGGATGGATCGCGGAAGCCAATGGCTGTGTGCTGCATGAGGGCTTCGTCAATCCCTGTGTGGTCCATGGTGAGGATATCGGCGAGACGCTCTACACGTTGGGCGTGATGGGATGGTTCATGCTGGCGACGATCCCGCTCGGCGTCGGGGCCTTGGTCGTTTGGCTCGTTGTGCTCGTCGCCCATCGGCTCTATTGGGGGCACAGGCGCCGCAAGGCGGAACAGGACGGCGTAGCATGAGCTTGAAGACCCGGATCATCCCCTGCCTCGACGTCAAGGACGGCCGCGTGGTGAAGGGCGTCAATTTCGTCGACCTGGTCGACGCCGGTGATCCGGTGGAGGCGGCGATCGCTTATGACGCCGCCGGGGCGGACGAGCTGACCTTTCTGGACATCACCGCCAGCCACGAGAATCGCGAGACGATCTTCGACGTGGTGGCGCGGACCGCCGAGCATTGCTTCATGCCGGTGACGGTGGGGGGTGGCATCCGGAAGGTCGAGGATATCAGGAAGCTCCTCCTCGCCGGCGCCGACAAGGTGTCGATCAATTCGGCCGCTGTTGCCGACCCGGATTTCATCGCCCGTGCCGCCGACAAGTTCGGCGACCAGTGCATCGTTGTGTCGGTCGATGCCCGCCGCCGCCAGACGCAGGCCCCGGGCCAGCACAATATGGACGAATGGGAGATCTTCACCCATGGCGGCCGCAATCCGACCGGCCTCGACGCGGTGGAGTTCGCCGCGAAGATGGTCGAACGTGGCGCCGGCGAACTGCTGGTGACGTCCATGGATCGTGATGGCACCAAGTCGGGCTTCGACCTCGAACTGACCCGCGCCATTGCCGACGCGGTGCATGTGCCGGTTATCGCCTCGGGCGGTGTCGGCACGCTCGACGATCTGGTGGCGGGGGTGAAACAGGGCCATGCGAGCGCCGTGCTCGCCGCCTCGATCTTTCACTTCGGCACTTACACCATTGGCGAGGCCAAGGCGCATATGGAGCTCGCCGGCATTCCGATGCGGCACGACGCGAGCCCGGGGGACGAGTGATGACGGAAGCCAAGATGACGCTGGAGCTGCTCGACCAGCGGATCGCCGAGCGCGCCAACATGCCGCCCGAGCTGAGCTATACCTCAAGCCTCCTGGATGTCGGCATCGAGCGCTGCGCCAAGAAGTTCGGCGAGGAAGCCGCCGAGCTGCTCATTGCATCGGTCACCAGGGACCAGCGTGGCACCGTCGCCGAAGCGGCGGACGTGCTTTTCCACCTGCTGGTGCTGCTGCGGTCCGCCGAGGTGACGCTGGACGAGGTGATGGCGGAGCTGCAGAAGCGCACCGGGCAATCCGGGCACGAGGAAAAAGCCTCGCGCAAGAAGCAGAAATAGGGGGAAGCACCATGGCTGCGCGCAAACTCGAGCTCGCCCCCTACCACTATTTCAGCAAGGCGGAGTGGAGCCGGTTTCGCGCCGACGAGCCGATGACGCTGACCGCCGAGGATATCGAGCGGCTCCGCGCGCTGAACGACCCGATCTCGCTGTCTGAGGCCGAGGAAATCTACCTGCCCTTGAGCCGGCTGATCTCGCTTTATGTCGAGGCCACCCAGCAGCTGCACCAGGCATCGACCAAGTTCCTCGGGGCCGATGACCGCAAGGTGCCCTATATCATCGGCGTCGCGGGGTCGGTGGCCGTGGGCAAGTCGACCACCTCGCGTATCCTGAGGGCTTTGCTGCAGCGCTGGCCGAACTCGCCCAAGGTCGACCTGGTGACGACCGACGGCTTCCTGTTTTCGAACAAGCAGCTCGAGGCGCTGAAGCTCTCGGACCGCAAGGGTTTCCCCGAGAGCTACGATCGCGGGGCGCTGCTGAGCTTTCTCGCCGACATCAAGTCGGGCAAGCGCGACGTCAAGGTGCCGGTCTACTCGCACCTCGTCTATGACGTGGTGGAGGGCGAGTACATCTCGGTGGACCGGCCGGACATTCTGATCGTCGAGGGGCTCAACATCTTACAGCCGGGCGAGCTGCCGAAATCCGGTAAGCCGATCCTGTTCGCGTCCGACTTCCTAGATTTCTCGGTGTTCATCGACGCCGACGAGAAGGACCTGACGGCCTGGTTCATGGAGCGGTTCAGAAAGCTCCGGACCACCGCCTTCGCCGATCCGCAGAGCTTCTTCCACAAGTTCAGCCAGATGAGCACCGAGGAGGCGGAAGCCTTCGGCATGTGGGCCTGGACCGAGATCAACCTGCCGAACCTGCGCGACAACATCCAGCCGACCCGCGGCCGCGCCGACCTGATCCTCACCAAGGGGAGCAGCCACACGATCGAGCGCGTGGCGCTGCGGAAGGTTTAGGCAAGAGCCCGTCATCCGTCTCGGCGCCATAGCGCCGATCCACCTTCTCCCCCAAGGGGAGAAGAGAGTCCCGACTGCGGCATCGGCTCAGTGGCCTTCTCCCCTCGGGGGAGAAGGTGGCCGAAGGCCGGATAAGGGGTCTGTTACAGCCCGATCCCATGCTCCCGCGCCAGTTGCTCGAGATCGAGCAGCGGGCGGGCGCCGATATGGGAGATGACCTCGCTGGCGGCGAGGCAGCCCGCACGAAGGGCAGTGGTCAGGTCGCGGCCACGGGCATAGGCGAGGAGAAAGCCGGAAGCGAACAGATCGCCGGCGCCGGTGGCATCGACCACCTGACTGACCGGATAGGCCGGGACGGTGTAGATCTCGCCATCGGCAACCACCATGGCGCCGTCGGCCCCCATGGTGATGGCGGCCAGCTCGGTGTCCTTGGCGATGGCCTGCACGGCCCCGGCAAAGTCGCACTGGTAGAGCGATTTCACCTCCTCGACATTGCCGAAGACGATGTCGATGGTCTTCGACTGCATCAGGTCGAGGAATTCCGCGCGGTAGCGGTTGACGCAGAATGGGTCGGACAGCGTGAAGGCGGTGGCGCGCTCGTGCTTGTGGGCATAGTGCGCGGCGGTGACGAAGGCCTTCTTGGCTTCGGCCGGATCCCACAGGAACCCTTCCATGTAGGTGACGGTGGCCGCGGCGATCTCGTCTTCCTTGATGTCGGCCGGGGTCAGCTGGTGGCAGGCGCCAAGATAGGTGTTCATCGTCCGCTCGCCATTCTCGGAGAGCAGGATCATCGAGCGGGCGGTGGCGGGACCGGCTTCGAGTCGGCTGACGCCGTAGTGGACGCCGAGATGCCTGAGGTCGTCGGCGAAGACATCGCCCAGGGCATCATTGGCCACCTTGCCGATGAAGGCGGCGCGACCGCCGAGCGAGGCGACGCCGGCGGCGGTGTTGCCGGCGCTGCCGCCGGAAATCTGGCGCTTCTCAGCCGGCATGCGCTCATAGAGCCAGGCGCTGCGTTCCGCATCGACCAGGTGCATGATGCCGACGGCCAGCCCCTCGCGTTCGAGAAAGCCGGGCTCGATGGGCGCGATGATGTCGACGATGGCATTGCCGATGGTGAGAACGTCGAACCGGGTCTCGGCCATCGGTGATCCTGAAGTTTCTGCGGAGTGTCGGGGCCGGAAATAAAGCAGATTGCCGCCCCGCGCAACGGCCCGGTGTACGCGCGGTTACTGCGCCCGCGTGGCGCGAAGCCCGGCCACCAGCCGATGCGCCAATTGCTCGACCAGGAGTTCGGCCCCGGCGGCGCTGACCCCCAGAATCTGCTGGTCGATGAGGAGGATCGACAACCCGTGGACGAACGCCCAGGCGGTAATCGCCACCTTGGCCGGTGCCGCGCCATCTTCGCGGGCCGCCGCTGCTGCCAGCGAGGCATAGGCAGCCTTGGCTGATGCGGCGAGCGCCGGATCGCGGCGGTGCTCGATCTCAGGGGAGAACATCAGGCGGAACAGGTGCGGCGAGGCGACGGCAAAGCGCACATAGGCCCGGGCCATGGCTTCGAGCTGATCGGTCTCGGGCTTGCCGTCGGCGGCCGCGCTCATCGCTGCGCTGAAGCGGCGGAACCCCTCGGTGGCGACGGCTTCGAGGAGCGCCTGCCGGTCGGCAAAGTGCCGGTAGGGCGCCGAGGGCGATACCCCGACGCCGCGGGCGAGTTCGCGCAGGCCAAGCGCAGATGGGCCTTCGCGTTCGAGCCGTTCGAGCGCCGCGGCCACCAGCGCCTCGCGCAGGTTGCCGTGGTGGTAGCCGCTCTCGTGTGCAGATGTTGACATTGTTTACATGCGTGTCGTAACCAGGAGAACAGTGTTAACATCATGACTTTGGCGCGGAAAGGCGCCAAACGGCAGAGCGAGGCACGAATGCAGGACTTTCTGTTGGCCGCCTTCCATCATGTGGCGGTGTTCGCGATGGTCATCGTGCTCGGCACGGAGATGGTGCTGATGCGCCCCGGGCTCGATGCGGTGACGGTGGCGCGTCTCGGCCGGCTCGATCTCGTCTATGGCGCGCTCGCCGGCCTGGTGCTGGTCGCGGGGGTGCTGCGCGTCTTCTTCGGCGCCGCCGGCTGGGACTATTACCTCACCAACTGGGTGTTCTGGACGAAGATGGGGTTGTTTGCGCTGGTCGGGCTGGTCTCGGTGCTCCCGACCGTGGCGATCCTCCGCTGGCGCAAGCGGCAGGCCGCCGAACCGGGATTTGTGCCCGATGACGTGGAAGTGCGTCGCCACCGCCGGCTGATCCACCTCGAGGCCGGCCTGCTGCTGCTGATCCCGGTGGCCGCCGCTGCCATGGCGCGCGGCATCGGCCTATGACTCTGGCGCAGCCTTGACCTTGGGCGCCGGCGTCTTCGGTTCGAACCTGCACCAGGTGGCGATCGGACAGCGCCAGCATTCAGGCTTCCGTGCCTTGCAGATGTAGCGGCCATGCAGGATCAGCCAGTGATGCGCATGCAGCATGTACTGGTCGGGGATGATCTTTATGAGACCCATCTCGACCGCCAGCGGCGTCTTGCCGGGCGCCAGGCCCGTGCGATTGGCGACGCGGAACAGGTGGGTGTCGACCGCGATGGTGGGTTCGCCGAAGCCGATATTGAGCACGACATTGGCGGTTTTCCGGCCGACACCGGCAAGCGCCTCCAGCGCCTCGCGGTCGCGGGGCACTTCGGAGCCGTGCTTTTCGATCAGCGCCTGCGACAGCAGATAGACGTTTTTGGCCTTGTTGCGGAACAGCCCGATGGTCTTGATCCGCTCCTCGATCCCGGCGACGCCGAGCCCCACCATCTTTTCCGGGGTGTCGGCCATGGCGAACAGGCCCCTTGTCGCCTTGTTGACGCCCGCATCGGTCGCCTGCGCCGAAAGGACCACGGCGACGAGCAGGGTATAGACGTTGACATAATCCAGTTCGCCTTTAGGCTCTGGATCGGCCGCCGCAAAAGCGCCGAAAATGGCCGCGACATCTGCCTTGCTCAGCCGTTTCACCGCTTTTGGCGACATTGTCGTCCTCGTGAGTCTTCGTCGCTACAGATGTCCAAGATGTCGACGCAAACGCAAGCCAGGCCGCTGTTTTCGGCGCGATTGACCCCGCACCGGTCGCTGGGCCGTCGTGGCTACCGGCTGCTGGTGGCTGGCACGGTGATTGCCGCCAGCATACCGGGCATGGTGTTCTTCTCCATGGGTGCCTGGCCGATTGTCGGCTTCCTCGGTTTCGACCTGCTTCTGGTCTGGTGGGCTTTTGCCGCCTCCGCCCGCGATGGCAAGCGCTACGAGCAGATCACGCTGTGGCCCGATCAGCTGGAGTTCAAGCAGGTCGACGGCGCCGGCAAGGAGACGCTGACGCGCTTCAACCCCAATGCCGTAAAATTGGTGGTCGACCGCGATTTCAACGAGCGCACCACCGGAATCCATCTGCGCAATGCCGACAAGGACCTTGTGCTTGGGGCCTTCCTCAATGCCGACGAGAAGTCGAGCTTTGCCAAGGCGTTCGGCACGGCCCTGCGGCAGGCGCGCCGCTAACCGCCGCTCGTGCGTCAAATCCGGGTCGCGCCGCGGCCGGCGCCGCACTAGCTTGCGGCCATGACTCAGCATCAGTCCCTCAGCCCCGCCACCGACTACGAAACCGTCCGTGCCGCCATCGCCTACCTGAGCGAGACGCCGGCCGAGAGCGTCGACCTGCCGCAATTCGCCCGCGCGCTCGGGTTGACCGAGCGGCAACTGGTCGAGCTGTTCCGGCGCTGGTGCGGGCTCAGCCCCAAGAGCTTTGCCCAGGCCGTGGCGCTCGATCACGCCAAGCGGCTCCTGGCCGAACGCGCCAGCGTGCTCGACACCACCTATGAGGTCGGCCTGTCCTCGACCTCGCGGCTGCACGACCTGTTCGTCGCCCACGAGGCGATGCCGCCGGGCGTCTGGCGAGCGCGCGGCGAGGGGATCGAAATGGTCTGGGGTGCGGCGCCCTCGCCCTTCGGCACGGCAGTGCTGACGCTGACCGAGTATGGGCTCTCGGGCATTGGCTTTGCCGATGGCGAAATGAGCGTTGAAGCGGCGTTCGAGGATCTGGCCAATCGCTGGCCCAGGGCAAGCTATCGCCGCGACGATGCCGCGGTGGCGCCGGTCGCGAGCCGCATCTTCGATCCGACCCGCTGGCGGCCGGACGAGCCGGTGCGGGTGGTGCTGATCGGCACCGATTTCGAGGTCAGCGTCTGGCAGACGCTGCTGAAGATCCCCGTCGGGCGGGCAACGACCTACCAGAGCGTCGCGAGCCAGATCGGCCGGCCGACGGCGGCGCGCGCAGTGGGCGCCGCAGTGGGCAAGAACCCGATCAGCTTCGTCGTCCCCTGCCACCGCGTGGTGGGTTCGGCCGGCGCGCTGACCGGCTACCACTGGGGCCTGCCGCGCAAGCGCGCCATCCTCGGCTGGGAGAGCGGCGTGGCGGCGGGCTAGATTTCCAGCTTGCCCGCCAGCTTGCCATCGGCGCCGATCGTGTAGGCGACGGGCTCGCCGGTGGCGACTTCGCGCTTCAGGATCTCGTCGGGAGTGAGGCCCTCGATCTCCATGATGATCGAGCGCAGCGAATTGCCGTGCGCGGCGATGAGCACGGTCTTGCCGGCCTTGAGGGCAGGCAGGATCACGTCGTTGAAATAGGGCAGGGTGCGGGCCGCCGTATCCTTCAGCGACTCGCCGCCCGGCGGCGGCACGTCATAGGAGCGGCGCCAGATCAGCACCTGCTCTTCGCCCCACTTGGCGCGGGCGTCATCCTTGTTGAGGCCGCTGAGATCGCCATAGTCGCGCTCGTTCAATGCCTTGTGGCGGGTGATCGTGACATCGGTGATGCCGAGTTCCTCGAGGATCAGGTCGAGCGTGTGCTGGGCCCGCCGCAATGCCGAGGTGAAATAGAGATCGGGGACGATCCCGGCTTGCTTCAGTTTCTTGCCGGTGGCGCGGGCCTCTTCGATGCCCTGTTCGGTGAGAGCCGGATTGCGCCAGCCGGTGAACAGGTTCTTGAGATTCCACTCGCTCTGGCCGTGGCGGACGAGGATCAGCGTTCCGGTCATGAAAGGTCCTGTCAGTTGAAGCCGAGCACGTCGGCCATGGTATAGAGTCCGGGCTTCTGGTTTTGCGCCCACAATGCCGCACGAACCGCCCCTTCGGCAAACAGGGCGCGATTGTCGGCAATATGAGCGAGCTCGATCCGCTCCGCCCCGCCGGCAAGGATCACCTTGTGCTCGCCGATGACATTGCCGCCGCGGAGCGTCGCAAAGCCGATCGAGCCGGGCTCGCGCGCGCCGGTATGGCCATCGCGGACACGGACCGAGTGTTGCGCGAGATCGATATTGCGGCCCTTCGCCGCCGCTTCGCCCAGCATCAGCGCGGTGCCCGAGGGCGCATCGACCTTGCGGTTGTGGTGCATTTCGAGGATTTCGATGTCGAAGCCGGGAAGCGCCGCGGCGGCCTGCTTGACGAGGCCAAGCAGCGTGTTGACGCCGAGCGAGAAATTGCCGGACTTGACGATGCGGGCCCCGGCCTTTGCCGCCCGGGCGATGGCCGCGTCGTCTTCCGGGGTGCAGCCAGTGGTGCCGATGATGTGGACGAGGCCGCGTTCGGCTGCTTTCTGCGCCAGCGCAACGCTGGCGGCCGGGGCGGTGAAATCGATGATCGCCTGCGCGACGGCCAGGGCGACTTCGGGATGGTCGCCGATGGTGACGTCGAGCCGCTCGATGCCAGCCACCTCGCCCGCGTCGCGGCCGACGGTCGGCGCGCCGATCCGGTCGAAGGCGGAGACGACGGTGATGCCGTCCGTCGCGGCGATGGCGCGGATATTGGCGCCGCCCATCTTGCCGCCCGCTCCGGCGATTGCGACCCTGAGGTCAGCCATGTTGAAGCTCCCTGCTTTGCCCGAGCCTATAGCGCAAGCGGCGCCGCGCGATAAGCCCCGCGCGTACTGGTGGTTCAGGCGAGCCGCGAGCCGCCGCCGGCCATTTCGGCGAGGATGGCGCGGGCTGCCGCGCCCGGATCGGCCGCAGCGGTGATCGGCCGGCCGACGACGAGGTGACTGGCGCCCGCGGCGACGGCCGCTGCCGGTCCCATCACGCGCTTCTGGTCGCCAACCGCAGAGCCCGCGGGACGAATGCCCGGGGTGACGATGGCCATTGTCGGCCCGACGATGCTGCGCACCATCTCCGCTTCGAGCGGCGAAGAGACCAATCCGCCAATGCCGGCGGCCTTCGCCTGTTCGGCGCGAAGCGCCACGAGGCCGGTTGTGTCGCGCGCGAAACCTGCCTCGGCGACGTCCGCGTCATTCATCGAGGTCAGGACCGAGACGCCGAGCAACGTCAGGTCCGAGCCGCCGGCGCCCTTGACCGCCGCGCGCATGCATTGCGGATAGGCGTGGACGGTGAGCATTGTCGCGCCGGTTGCCGCAATGGCCGCGACGCCCTTTTCGATGGTGTTGTCGATGTCGAGCAGCTTCAGGTCGAAGAACACCCGCTTGCCTTCCCTCAGCAAATCCTTGCCGAGCGCGAACCCGTCCGCCCCATAGAAGCACTGATAGCCGATCTTGTAGAAATCCACCGCGTCGCCGAGCTGTTCGATGATCGCTTCGGCCTCGGCCCGGCTGTCGAGATCGAGGGCGACGATCAGCGTGGCGGAACTCATGGCGGCTCTCCCTGGATGCTGGTCGCTGGGGTCGCACACGAGGCCCGGCGTCGCAAGCCATCATTTGGCACGTCTTGCGGCAGAAACGCCTTGAGCCGGGCGATGCTATGATGCCATAGCGTGGCTTTCCACCTGATTTGCCGAGGGAACAGGCATGCAGCAGCAGGCGCTGTCGGTCATCGTTGCCTGGACGCGGCTGGAAAAGGCCATGGCGAGCTACGAACTGGCGCTGCGCAAAAAGCACGGCATCACCACGCTGCAACTGTCGGTGCTGGCGCTTTGCGCCGAGCGCCCGCAACTGCCGCTCGCGGCCTTGCGGAAGACGCTGGTGATGCACGCCGCGACCCTCGGTCAGGCCATCGATGCACTGCGGCTGATGGGCCTCGTGACGGTGCGGACCGATCCGCGCGACCGTCGCGCCCGGATGGTCGGACTGACCGAGAAAGGCGCCGCGCTGGTCAGGGAGGCGCCGCTCGCGGGCACGGCCCGCCTGCGGCTGGTCGATAGCGAACCGGTCCGTCTGGACCGGCTGGCAGAAGCACTGGAAGATGCGGTGGAGCTGTTCGGGCTGGCCGATTGGGTGCCCTCCAGCCGCGCCTGACGCTCTGAGTTTTCCCCAGACTTATCCCCGGAACACACAGGAGAACGGAACGGGCTCGTCCGTTCTCCCGAAGCGGCGGAAACCTAGGCGCCGCCTCGCGAGAACATCGTGAGTTCCTTCACGATCTGGGTGACCTTGTGCTTGATCTGCGGCTCGAGCGGCGCGCCATCATCGTCGAAGGCATCGCCGGCCGGGCCGACGCCCAGCAGGGTGGGGACCACCAGCGCGCCGGCCTTGGTGAGCAGATCGCGCAGGTGGGACTGGGCCCATATGGTGCCATACTTTCCCGAGCTGACGCCCGCAATGCCGATCACCGGGTGGCGGAACGGGCTCGGTTTCTGCCGGCTGATCCAGGTCAGCGTGTTGACCACCAGCGGCGGCAGGCTGCCATTGTATTCGGGCGTGACCAGCAGCACGACGTTATGGGTGCGGAACGCCTCGGCAAGGCGCACGGCGCTGTCGGGCGTGTGATCTGCCTCGAGATCTTCGTTGAAGATCGGCATCTCGAAATCGGCAAGGCTGAGGTCGGTGACCTCGACCCCGGCTTCCCGGAGCTTGCCGGACAGGTGCTGGCGCAGGATCTCGTTGACGGAACCCTTGCGGATCGAGCCGCAGAGGGTGATGGCGGTGCGCTGAAGTGGGACGATATCTGCCATTTGAGTTGCCGTTCCTAATTGGCGGGGGGCGCGACTTCGGTGAATCTCACACTGGAGAAGTCAACATCCGAGGTATCGTCGGCAAAGACATACCCTTCCAGCAGGCACGGGTATCCCTCCTCGAAGAACAAGATTGTGCCGACACCAAACTCAATGCCATCGACGTTGAGGTGAGGCCCATCGAGCTTTCGCCCTACATTCACGGGCAACACTGCCTCTCGATCCAGCGCAAGTTCCACGAAGAAACCAGCTCCTGTGTTCTCGCGCGTTGTGACCGTTACGGCATCAAACTGGTTCTGAAGTCCCGGCACAGCGTGGCCATGGGTCGAGGAGATCGCAGTCAATACTGCCCGCTCCAGTTTGGTGAGTGGTGCCACGCCAGTGCGTTCCTCAGGCTTCAAACATCTTCTTGAGCTTGTCGAAGAACCCACCCGAGGTCGGGGAGTTTTCCCGCGTCGATTCCTTCTCGAACTCTTCGAGCAGCTCGCGCTGGCGCCGGGTGAGGCTTTGTGGCGTCTCGACGTCGAGCTGGACATAGAGATCGCCCATGTCCTTGGATCGCAGCACCGGCATGCCCTTGCCCTTGAGGCGGACGCGCTGGCCCGGTTGGGTGCCGGCCGCGACTTTCACCCGGGCCCGCGCTGCATCGAGCGTCGGCACCTCGAACTCGCCGCCAAGCGCCGCGGTCGTCATCGCGATGGGGACGCGGGCGTAAAGATCGGCGCCTTCGCGCACGAACAGATCGTGCGGCTTCACCGAGATGAAGATGTAGAGATCGCCCGGGGGCCCGCCGCGGAGGCCCGCCTCGCCTTCGTTGGCAAGCCTTATGCGGGTGCCGTCCTCGATGCCCTTAGGGATATCGACCGACAGCGTGCGGCTCTGCTGGCGCCGGCCCTGGCCACCGCAATCGGTGCAGGGCTGCTCGAGGATCTGGCCGCGTCCGCTACAGACGGGGCAAGTGCGCTCGATGGTGAAGAAGCCCTGCGCCGCGCGCACCTTGCCCTGGCCGTTGCAGTGCCGGCAGGTTGACATGCCGGTGCCGGGCTTGGCGCCCGAGCCATCGCAGGTGGTGCAGGTGGCGAGCGTCGGCACGTCGATATCGACATTGCGGCCGGCATAGGCCTCTTCGAGCGAGATCTCGAGATTGTAGCGCAGATCCGAGCCGCGCAGGCGGGACTGGCCGCCGCGCCCACCGCCGCCACCCCGGCCCATGAAGTCGCCGAAGATGTCCTCGAAGATGTCGGACATCGACGAGGTGAATTCCGGCCCGAAGCCCGAAGGTCCGCGCCCGCCGCCATTTTCGAACGCCGCATGGCCGAACCGGTCATAGGCCGCGCGCTTCTGCGGGTCCTTCAGCGTGTCATAAGCTTCGTTAATTTCCTTGAAGGTATGCTCGGCCTCGGCGTTCCCCGGATTGCGATCCGGATGGAACTGCATCGCGAGCTTGCGATAGGCGCTTTTCAGCGCCGCTTCGTCAGCCCCCTTCGGAACTCCGAGCACGTCATAAAAGTCGCGTTTCGCCAATCGGCCAAATCCTCAGTCGCCAGTCGCCCCGCGAGGGAACCCGGCTCAGATAGGTATGAAGCTGCGCTCTTACCATAGCGGGCGCATGCTTCAACTGTCAGCAGAGCCGAAAGGCTTGTCCCCGCTATCGATCGAAGGCAGCGACGAGGTTGGTGCCGAGCTGCGCCTGGGCGAACAGCGCCTTGTTGACCATGCGATAGAGCGGGAAGAACCCGTGGGTGACGCCCTCGTAGACGGTGGCATCCACCCACACCCCGGAGCGGCGCAGCGCATCGGCCAGCGCTTCGCCTTCCGAGCGCAGCGGGTCGTGCCGGGCAAGGATGACCGTTGCCGGTGGCAGGCCGGCGAGATCGACGCGGCCGGCGAGATTCATCCGCGCATCGCGCAGCTGCTCCTTGTCGCGGAACAGCTTGCGGCTGGCCCATTGCAGCGCCGGGGTATCGACATAGGTCGCCTCGGTCGCATCGCGATGCGAGGGCAGCTCGAACATCATCGCCGCCATCGGGCTGACGAGCCCGACATGCAGCGGCACGGTGAAAGCGGTGTCACGCGCCCGGATCGCGAGGTTGAGCGCGAGATTGCCTCCGGCATCCTCGCCGACCACTGCCACATGCCGCGGGTCGCCGCCGAGCTCGGACGCGTTAGCGATCACCCAGTTCCATACGGCCCAGGCATCCTCATGCGCTGCGGGAAAGCGCGATTCCGGGGCGAGTCGATAGTGGCTGGCAATCACCGTGGCGCCGGTGCGCCGCACCAGCTCACGCGGGGTGGCGACAGCGGTGGCGATATCGCCGAAAATGAACAGCCCGCCATGGAAATAGACGATCAGCGGGCGAACGCCGGTTGTGCCTTCGGGCCGATAGACCCTCAGCTTGATCTCGTTCAGCGGACCGGCAATCCCCAGCGTGGTGACCTCGATGCCACCTGCCGGCGCGTCGCCGACGAGGCGCCGCTGCGCGACCTCGAGGCTCGGCATGGCGCGGGCTTCGGGAACATTGGCGTCGGCAATCGGCTTGCCGGCAAGTCCGGACCAGGCGTCGAGCACCTGGCGCATGTCGCTGTCGAGCTGGCGCGCGTTCAAAGGGCTTTCACTGCTGCCGGTTTCGGCAAGCTGCTGTACCACCACCGATGACATGAACCTGACCTCGCGCTGCCCCGCCCGGCATGGATCGCACCCTGCCGGACGATTCGTTCAGCACTGGGGCAGGATGACGATAGCATTGTCTCTATCCGCCGTGACCGCCACAACCCGCTGATTCACGTGAAACTTCGTGCCGGCGGGCTTCGCCCGCGAAATCCTTCCAGTGGAAGGATTTCAGGCACGAAGGCCACGAGAGCTACGCTCGAATGGCGACGGCGCGAAACTGTGACGTTTCAGACATCGGCGCACGCGGACAACTGGATCCCGGGTCAAGCCCGGGATGACACCGAGCCTATGGGACCAATGGTCCACCCCGCAAAGCAAAAGGCCCGGTGTCACCACCGGGCCCTGTTGACTGCGTGAAGGCCGCTTACGCCGACTTCTTGTCGTCGTCGACTTCCTCGAACTCGGCATCGACGACATCGTCATCGGCCGGACGATCGCCGCCGGCGGCCTTGGCTTCCGCCTCGGCCTGGCTCTGCTTGTACATCGCCTCGCCGAGCTTCATGGAGGCCTCGGCCAGCGCCGCGGTCTTTTCCTTGATCACTTCGGCATCGTCGCCGTCGAGCACCGCCTTGAGGTCGGTGATCGCCGTCTCGATGGCGCCCTTCTCCTCGGCGGTGACCTTGTCGCCATAGTCCTTGATCGACTTCTCGGTCGAGTGGATCAGCGATTCGGCCTGGTTCTTGGCCTCGACGGCCTCGCGCTTCTTCTTGTCGGCCTCGGCATTGGCCTCGGCTTCCTTGACCATGCGCTCGATATCGGCGTCGCTGAGGCCACCCGAGGCCTGGATGCGGATCTGCTGCTCCTTGCCGGTGCCCTTGTCCTTGGCCGAGACATTGACGATGCCGTTGGCATCGATGTCGAAGGTCACTTCGATCTGCGGCACGCCGCGCGGTGCGGGTGGAATGCCGGCGAGGTCGAAATTTCCGAGCAGCTTGTTGTTGGCCGCCATCTCGCGCTCACCCTGGAACACCCGGATGGTCACGGCCGACTGGCTGTCCTCGGCAGTGGAGAACACCTGGGACTTCTTGGTCGGGATGGTGGTGTTGCGATCGATCAGGCGGGTGAACACGCCACCCAGCGTCTCGATGCCGAGCGACAGCGGCGTCACGTCGAGCAGCAGCACGTCCTTGACGTCGCCCTGCAGCACACCCGCCTGGATGGCGGCGCCCATGGCCACGACTTCATCGGGGTTGACGCCCTTGTGCGGCTCCTTGCCGAACAGGGTCTTCACCACTTCCTGGACCTTGGGCATGCGGCTCATGCCGCCGACCAGGACGACTTCGTCGATCTGGGCTGCGGTGACGCCGGCATCCTTGAGCGCCATCTTGCACGGATCGATGGTCTTCTGGATCAGGTCATCGACCAGCTGCTCGAACTTCGAGCGGCTGAGCTTCAGCGTCAGGTGCTTGGGACCGGAGGCATCGGCGGTGATGAACGGCAGGTTGATTTCGGTCTGCGTGGCGCTCGACAGCTCGATCTTGGCCTTTTCGGCAGCTTCCTTCAGCCGCTGCAGCGCGAGCTTGTCGTTGCGAAGGTCGATCCCCTGGTCCTTCTTGAACTCGTCGGCGAGGTAGTCGACGAGGCGCATGTCGAAATCTTCGCCACCGAGGAAGGTGTCGCCATTGGTCGACTTAACCTCGAACACGCCATCACCGATCTCGAGAACCGAGATATCGAAGGTACCGCCGCCGAGGTCATAGACCGCGATGGTGCCGGTGTTCTTCTTGTCGAGGCCATAGGCGAGCGCCGCGGCCGTCGGCTCGTTGATGATACGCAGCACCTCGAGACCGGCGATCTTGCCGGCATCCTTGGTGGCCTGACGCTGGGAATCGTTGAAATAGGCGGGAACCGTGATGACGGCCTGCGTCACCGACTCGCCGAGATACGATTCGGCGGTTTCCTTCATCTTGGTCAGGATCATCGCCGAGACTTCAGACGGCGAATACTTCTTGCCGTCGACCTGCACCCAGGCATCGCCATTGTCGGCGTTGACGATCTTGAAGGGCACCAGGCCCTTGTCCTTTTCGACCATCGGGTCGTTGTAGCGGCGACCGATCAGGCGCTTGACCGCAAACAGCGTGCCCTCCGGATTGGTCACGGCCTGACGCTTGGCCGGCTGGCCGACCAGACGCTCACCATCCTTGGTGAAGCCCACCATCGACGGCGTGGTCCGCGCGCCTTCGGCGTTCTCGATAACCTTCGGGGTTGCGCCGTCCATCACTGCAACGCAGCTATTGGTGGTGCCGAGGTCGATACCGATTACTTTACCCATGCTAGCCTCTTTCCTGGCGAACCCGAACCGGAACCCCTGACGGCAGTTCCACACCCCTGCAACCGGGGGTTCGAGGTCCCTTGTTGAGTTTTGATTTGGCCCGTCGCCGGGCTTCGAGGGCTATATAGGAGGGGGTCTGGGGACCTGCAAGCGCGCAACCGACAGAAATCCTGCCCATCCGGGCAGGCGTTTGCTGGCAATGCGGTCGGCTTCCGGCTTTGCGTCGGGGGGCTTACTGCGCGTCGGACAGGGTATACTCGCCGGTCTGGCACAGATCGATCGCGCTTTCGATGAACTCGGAATCGTCTTCGAGCACGAACTTCATGTCGTAGACGCACACGGTGCGCCCATCGGCGATGGTGATGGTCACCTGGTTGCCTGCCGGAAGGTAGTTCTCGCCGAAAACGTCCTCTTCCCACTGGCTGACATCGACCGGCGAGGTGAAGAAACTCTTGACCGCGTACGATGACGCATTGGTCAGCACGAACTGCAGGTCTTCGGCGCTGGCCGGAACCACCAGCAGCAACATGGCGGCAGCGGCGCCACCTAAGGTCTTGAACATCATTTTCTCGCCCCACGCGCTGGCAGGCGTTCCTCGCATGCCATCCCGATCCGCCTAGCATTGGGTTGGCATTTGCCTCAAATGCTCGATGCCGACTTGGTTAGGAAAATCCTCCCCACCATCGCCGCGGCGGCGTGGCGCTTGTCGGGCTGGCGCTGCCTGTGGTCTAAGGGGGCGTCTGTCCTCCGAGACCCGCCGTCTATGCTCAGAATCCTGCCCGCGCTGCTGCTGCTCCTGCCCGTCGTGGCCGTGGCTCAGGAAGTGCCCCTCGAGGCCGAGCGCGACCTGTGGTGTGGCACCGCCCTCAAGCTGATGACCCGCGACATGCCGGCCGACATCACGCCGGAAAAGCAGGCCGCGGCCGATATCTATGCCGAAGGCGGGCAGCGGCTGATCGATCGCGCCATCCCGATCTACCTCGAATCCGGCTATGCTCCCGAAGCCCTCGACAGCTTCCGGGCTCGGCTGGAGGGGCAGGTGGGCCGGGTGGTCAACGGCAGCAATGGCGGCAGCGAGGACGCCCCCTACACATTTCAGGACTGCTCGGCCCTGATCGGCCAGTAGCGCCAAGCAGCAGCGCCAAGCGGAAAGCACCTTGCCATGACCATCTCCCAGCGTCCCGACGACATGCTGCTCGTGGTCGACATGCAGTACGATTTCCTGCCCGGCGGCAGCCTCGCGGTCGCCGGTGGCGACGAGATCATCCTGCTGATCAACCGGCTCGGCCGGCGCTTCAACAATGTCGCCATGACGCAGGACTGGCACCCGGCCGGGCACATCTCCTTTGCGTCCTCCCATGACCGGGCCAAGCCGTTCGAGATCATGCAGCTGCCCTATGGCCCTCAGGTGCTGTGGCCCGACCACTGCGTGCAGGGGACGCACGGCGCCGAGTTTTCCTCCGAAGTGGAGCTGCCGCATACCCAGCTGGTCATTCGCAAGGGCTACCATGACGTGGTGGACTCCTATTCCGGCTTCCAGGAGGCCGACCGGAAGACCAAGACCGGGCTGGCGGGCTATCTCGGCGAGCGCGGCATCCGGCGGCTGTTCGTCGCCGGCCTCGCCACCGATTTCTGCGTCAACTGGACGGCGGTGGATGCGGCGGCGGCGGGCTTCGAGGTCTATGTCATCGAGGACGCCTGCCGCGCCATCGATACCAATGGCTCGCTGGCCGCGGCCTGGGCCGACATGAACGCGGCTGGCGTCCGGCGCATCGTCGCCGGCGACCTGGTCTAGCCGGCCATGCGCCGCTTCGCCTCCGCACTGGCCCTGGTTGCCATCGGAGCCGCGGGCGTGAGCGCGCAATCGATCACGCTCGAAGCCGACCGCGTGCTCTGGTGCGGCAGTGCCTTCTACTGGCTGGCGGTCGATGCCTCCGATGGCGGTGAGGATGCAGAGGCCGACCAGTACGGCAAATGGTCCGAAGAGCTGCTGGGAAAGGCCGTGGCGCTCCTGCGTCTCGACGCGCTCAGCGACGCGCAGATCGAGCATATCTCGGCCGCCTACGACAAGGCGGTACTGGCCGAACTGGGCACCGACAAGGCCCGGCACGATGTGGCCGCCTGTCCCGAGCTGGTGACAAAGGACTAGCGCCCACAGATGCAGATCTGGCGGCGGCTCTCGCTGGTAAGCGGCGATCGGTCGAAGCCTCCGAAGCGCTGCACCAGCCGCAAGCCGCCAGATGCCACGAGCACCGGCATCTCCTGGGGAAAGATCTGCCGCATATCGAGGCGGTGGCGCCAGAAATCCGGCGCGCCGGGACGGCTCCAGATCCATTCGACCCGGCTCACCTGCGCAATGGGATCGTAGTCGATGGTTTCTTCGACGCTGGGCGCATCCGGATCGGTGCCGAACGTGCTGACCGGATGGCGCACATGCGGCACCCGCGTCAGCATTTGCAGGCTGGGAACGAAGGCATCGAAGACGAGGCGGCCATCGGGCTTGAGATGCCGCTCGACCGAGGCCACGAAGTTCCGGAATTCCTCGATCCGATGCAGGTGCAGCACCGAGTTGGCGGCGACGACGACCGTGTCGAACCGCATGCCGAGGTCGAAATCTCGCATGTCGAGCATGCGGAAGTCGATCGCGACGCCGGCCTTGGCGGCAGCGACCCGTGCCGACGCCAGCATCTGTTCGGAGAGGTCGCCGGCGACGACCTCGAGGCCCGCGCGCGCCAGCGGGATGGTGAAGCGTCCGGTCCCGCAGGCGAGCTCCAGCACGCGCCCGCCGCGCTGCAGCGCCTCCGAGACGTAGAAACCCTCCATCTCCGGATCGGCCGGAGATATCAGGTCATAGAGATCGGGCCGGTCGTAGAGGCTGGCGTCCATTCACGATTGATAGTGGAGGGGCCCAACAACGAAAAGGGCGCCGTAGCGCCCTTGCCATTCATTCTCGTGTGCTCGAGATCACACGCTCTTATCGATAGTGCCTTCGGCCGGCTGGCCGGCGGGGGTGCCATGGGTGCCGCCACCCTTGGCGACGCCGACCATCGCCGGGCGCAAGACGCGGTCGCCGATGGCGAAGCCCGCCTGGACCACTTGCACCACCGTGCCTTCCGGCCGGGTCGGATCGGGGACCTCGAACATTGCCTGGTGCTTGTGCGGATCGAACTTCTGGCCCTCGGCCTCGATCGGCTTGACGCCGTGCTTGGCCAGCAGCCGCTGCATCTCGCGCTCCGTCATCTCGATACCCTCGATCAGCGACTTGATCGTGGCGTCGGAGCTGTCGCGCGCTTCGGCCGGCAGCACCATCAGGGCGCGGCTGAGCGAATCGGTGGCAGCCAGCATGTCGCGGGCAAACCCGGCAATGGCGTAGGAGCGCGTGTCGGACACCTCGCGCTCGGTGCGCTTCCTTAGGTTTTCCATCTCGGCAACCGTACGCAGCAGCTTGTCGCGCATTTCGGCATTTTCGGCCCTGAGCGCTTCAACCGGATCGGCCGCCGGCGCATCCGCCTCGGCATTCACGTCGATGGGGGCTTCCTGGGACGCACCAGCAATGTCTTCGGGCTTGGAGGTTTCGTCGTGCATGATGACCTTGAAATGGCTGGAGTCGGCAAAGGTTCGCTTGGCCGGTGATTTGGCCCCGATATCGGCCAGATGGCGCTGCATTTCAAGCCTTGAGGCTGGTGCGCGCTAGCCTTTGCGCTTCAGCATCTGCGAGACGACATTGGCAGTGTAGTCGACCACCGGCACGATACGGGCATAGTTGAGCCGGGTCGGGCCGATGACGCCGAGGACACCGACGACCTTCTGGTTGGCATCCTTGTAGGGCGACAGGATCACCGACGATCCCGACAGCGAGAACAGCTTGTTCTCCGAGCCGATGAAGATCTTGACCCCGTCCGCCTTGTCGGTGTCGCCGAGCAGCTCGATCAGCCCCTCGCGGCGCTCGAGCTCGTCGAACAGCTGCCGGATGCGGTCGAGTTCCTCGGAGGCCATGGTGTCGTTGATCAGGTTGGCGCGGCCGCGCACGATCACCGTCGGCGCGGCGGTAGCGCCGTCTTCCGAGAGCGTCGCCAGCCCCGCTTCGACGAGGTTGCGCGTGAGGGCATCGAGTTCGGCGAGCGTCTCGGCTCGCTGGTTCTGCACGGCCTTGCGGGTTTCGCTGAGCGTCCGACCGACCGCCAGATGCGCGAGATAGTTCGAGGCCTCGGTAAGGGCGTTCGCCGTCATGCCAGGCGGCAGCTTCAGCACCCGGTTTTCCACCGAGCCGTCCTCGCCCACCAGCACCACCATCGCGCGCTCGGCATCGAGCCGGATGAATTCGATATGGCGCAAGACCAGGTCGGATTTCTGGGCGATGACCACGCCCGCCCCATGCGAAAGGCCGCTGAGCAGCTGGCTGGCCTGGGTGAGCAAATCCTCGACCTTGCCGTCCGCCGCCTGGCCTTCGATCTGCTGCTCGATGGCCTGCCGTTCGCCGGCATCGACCGCGCCGACCTCGAGCATGGCGTCGACGAAGAAGCGGAGCCCCTGCTGCGTCGGCAGCCGACCGGCCGAAGTGTGCGGGGCGGCGATCAGCCCGAGGTCTTCGAGATCGGCCATGACATTGCGCACCGTCGCCGGTGACAGGCCTTGCGACAGCATGCGGCTCAAGTCGCGCGACCCCACCGGCACGCCGGTTTCAAGATAGCGCTCCACCAGCTTGCGGAAGATGTCCTGGCTGCGGGCATTGAGCACCGCGAGGACGTCATCGGGCATGTTCGGACGTGCAGCCATGTTCACCATTTAGGCCGAAAGCGCGGTGACGCCAAGCCACCGCCGCTTGTGGCCCCGGCCCGTGGGGGTTAAGAGGCGGTTAACGATCTTCGACCCAAGGTGATTTGTGCCCATGCGGCCTTCCGGACGTTCCCCCGACCAGCTTCGCGACGTGACCCTCGAACGCGGCGTCGCCCCTAAGGCCGAAGGCAGCTGCCTCGTCACCTGCGGCGGCACCAAGGTCTATGTCACCGCCTCGGTGGAAACCAGCCTGCCGCCCTGGCGCCGGGGCTCCGGCCTCGGCTGGGTCACCGCCGAATACGGCATGCTGCCGCGCGCCACCGACACCCGCATGCGCCGCGAGGCGACGCAGGGCAAGCAATCCGGTCGCACCCAGGAAATCCAGCGCCTGATCGGGCGCTCGCTCCGTGCCGTCGTCGACATGCAGGCTTTGGGCGAAAACCAGATCACGCTCGACTGCGACGTCATCGAAGCAGATGGCGGCACCCGCACCGCCTCGATCACCGGCGCCTATGTCGCGCTGGTGGAAGCGGTGCGCTGGCTGGAAGAGCGCAAGCTCACCAAGGGCCCGGTGCTGCGCGACTCGGTGGCGGCAATTTCCTGCGGCATCTATCGCGGCACGCCGGTGCTCGACCTCGACTATCTCGAGGACGTCGAGGCCCATACCGACGCCAATTTCGTCATGACCGGCAACGGAAACTTTGTCGAGATCCAGGGCACGGCCGAACAGGTGCCGTTCAGCCGCGAAGAACTCCAGAGCCTTATGGCGCTTGCCGAAAAGGGCATCGGCGAGCTGACGGCGTTGCAGCTGGCGGCGCTCGCATGAGTGCCGGCGAGCTGACATTGCGGCGTGGTGACCGGCTGGTGATCGCCACCCACAATGCCGGCAAGCTCGCCGAATTCCGCGACCTGCTCGTGCCTTTCGGGCTGGACATCGTCTCGGCCGGCGAACTCGGCCTGCCGGAGCCCGAAGAGACCGGCACCACTTTTGTCGAGAACGCCCGCATCAAGGCGCATGCCGCCGCCAAGGCCGCTGGCCTCGTCGCGCTGGCCGACGATTCGGGGCTCAGTGTCGATGCGCTGGGCGGCCAGCCCGGCGTCTACACCGCCAACTGGGCCGAAACCCCGACCGGGCGCGATTTCACGCTCGGCATGCGCCGGGTCGAGGACGCGCTGACCGCAGCTGGCGCCTCCGGGCCCGCCGATCGCAAGGCCAACTTCTCCGCAACGCTTTGTCTCGCTCATCCCGATGGTCGCGACAGGCTGTTTGTCGGCAGGGTGGACGGCACTATCGTCTGGCCGCCGCGCGGCAGTCTCGGGCACGGCTTCGACCCGGTTTTCATGCCCGTCGGTCATGACGTCACCTTTGGTGAAATGACCTCTGCCAGCAAGAACGGCTTCGTGCGAGGACAGACTGGCCTCAGCCACCGTGCTCGCGCCTTCGCGCTGTTCGTTGACGGCGCGCTGGGAGGTGGCGTTGAGCAGTGAAGGCAACAACGCCATCGACCACCGCACGAACGATCTGTTCGGGGTCTATGTGCATTGGCCGTTCTGCGCGGCCAAGTGTCCCTATTGCGACTTCAATTCGCACGTGCATCGTGGCGAATTCGACGAGGCCGGCTATGTCGAGGCCTATCGGCGCGAGATCGCCTGGATGGCGCGGCAGGCGCCGGGCCGCCGCGTGCAGTCGATCTTCTTCGGCGGCGGTACCCCCTCGCTGATGGACCCACGCTCGGTCGGCGCCATTCTTGAGGCCATCGCCAGCCATTGGGAAATCGACCGCAATGTCGAGATCACGCTCGAGGCCAACCCGACTTCGGTCGAGGCCGACCGCTTCCGCGGCTATCGTGCCGCCGGGGTTAACCGCGTCTCGCTGGGCGTGCAGTCGCTACGCGAGGGCCCGCTGGCCGAACTCGGCCGTCGCCACACCGTCGACGAGGCCATTGCGGCCGTGCGCGTGGCGCAGTCGATCTTCGAGCGCTCGAGCTTCGATCTGATCTATGCGCGGCCGCGCCAGACGCTGGACGACTGGCGCGACGAGCTGACCGAGGCGATCTGGTTGGCGCGCGGCCACCTGTCGCTCTACCAGCTCACCATCGAGATGGGCACGCGCTACTACGACCTGTTCCGCGCCGGCAAGCTGAAGCTCCCGGACGAGGAACTGAGCGCCGATTTCTATGAGTTGACGCAGGAGTTGACCCGCGATGCGGGCCTGCCGGCCTATGAGATCTCCAACCACGCCGTGCCAGGCCAGGAGAGCCGTCACAACCTGCTCTACTGGCGCTATGGCGAATATGCCGGCGTCGGGCCGGGCGCACATGGGCGGCTGCTGATCAACAACCAGCGCCACGCCACCGCAGCCGAGAAGCTGCCCTTTGACTGGCAGAAGCGGGTCATGACCCGCGGCCACGGTCTTGTCACCGATGACGTGCTGACCTGGGAAGAAGAGGGCGATGAGCTCTTGGTGATGGGACTGCGCCTGCGCGAAGGCATCGATCCCAAGCGCTTTGCGCGCATCTCCGGCCGGCAGATCGCCGAGCGGCAGATCAACGAGCTGAAATCGATCGGCTTTGTCGAAACCCTGCCCAATGGCTTCATCCGAGTGACCGACAAGGGCTGGCCGGTGCTCGATGCCGTGGTGGCCGACCTCGCGGCCTGAGCTCGAAGCACCATTGCGCCCGATCCGGTAAACCGCTTTACTAGCGGTGCTCCACCGACCCGGACCTGCTGCCATGGACCTGCCCGACGACCTGATTCTAAACGCCGAGGACGATGTCGTCATCCGCCAGCACCTGACGCTGGTGGCGCTGGGCAAACGCCCCGCAGACCTGGCGATCGAGGTCGGCCGGCTGCTGGCGGTGCATTCCCGCATGTGGCTCGACGACTACGAGATCGTCGTTTCCGGCCGGCGTATCGCCTTCGTTGGCCCGCGCGGCAGCTACAAGGGTACGGTGACCAGGCGGGTGAGTTACCCGAACCTCAGCGCGGTGCCCGGCTTCGGCGAGGTGCACAAGCACATCGAGTCAACGCACCTGACGCCCGAATTCGAAGCGGAACTGGTACTGCCGCGCGGCAACACCTGGACCTGCGAAGCGAGCCATGAGTTCGCCAACGTCAATGGCCCCAAGAACACCGAGTTCTGGCAAAAGGCGCGGCTGGCCGGCTCGCCGCTGAAGATTTTCGTCCAGCCCGGCTCGGCCGTGCCGCCCAGCGCCTGGGAGGAGACCGGCGGCTACTACGGCTACGAGGAGCAGAAGGCGTTCCTGTCCGATGACCTGAGCGTCGTCAGCCTTGATGAGGTTATGGACTGGCCAAGCGTCTGGAACCCCGACAATCCCGGCTATACCCGGATGTGGGGGATGATCGGCGCCACCATCGAGATGCGCGGCGTCGTCGAGGGCCATGGCTCCGGCCTGATCGATCCGCACGATGTGAGCGCCTTCGCTGCTGCCGGTATCTCGTCCGACCACGAAGTCTGGGCCGAGAAGGAAGCCTGGGAACGGCTGAGCCGGGGGCTGTTCACTGAATTGCGGCCGTTCTCCTACGACGTGATCATGCCCGGGCTCGTCGCCGGGCTCGCCGACTGGCAGAACGTTGCCTTCACCACAGATGACCGGACGGCCTCCGAGACGCTGGCGACAGGTGCTTCGGACCACAATGTCCGCCACGCCATCGAGTATGGGCTGGCGCCGGAAGTCGCCATCCAGTGCGCCACCATCAACCCGGCACGGCACATGCACATCGACCAGTGGGTCGGCTCGATCACGCCGGGGCGTTATGCCGACATCGTTTTGCTCGATGACGTGCAGACGCTCTCCATCGCCCATGTCTATGCCGATGGCCAGCTGGTCTCGGACAAGAAGACCTATACCGGTCCGGAAATCCGGGTGGATTGGCCCGACTGGGCCAGGAGCTCGATGAATGTGGGTAGGAAGCTGACCGCCGCTGACTTCGCCATTGCCGCCGAGCCGGGGCGAACCACCATGCAGGCCGCCGTGCTGCGACCGTTCCACTGGAACGAGGAGTTCTACGTCAAGGAACTGCCGGTGGTGGATGGCGAGGTGCAGCGCGACACCGCCCAGCAGATCACCAAATGGGCGGTGATCGACCGCTATCGCGGCGACGGCGCGGTGGCCAAGATGTTCTGGATCGGCTGCGGCCCGGTCGACCCGGATACCGCGCTCTGCTCGTCGGTCGCCCATGACAGCCACAATGTCTGGTGCGTGGGGTCGTCCGACGAGGCCATGGCCAAGGCGGTGAACCGGCTCAACGAGATCGATGGTGGCTGGGTGCTGGTGCACAAGGGGCACGTGGTGGCCGAGATGCGCTTCGAGATCGCCGGGCTGATGACGGCGCGCACGGCCGAGGCCTACGATGCCGACATGCAGGCCTTCTATCGCGCCGCCGAACAGGTCGAATGGATGTATCTCGCCGGTGGCGACAATCTGTGGAAGCCGGGAATTCCCGAGCACCTGAAATTCGCGACGCTCTCCTGCTCACCCTGGCGCTGGGTGCTGGTGGCACCCTCCTCGGTGTGTCCACATGGCTTCGTCAACGTGCAGACCGGTGAGCAACGCAAGGTGGTCTGGTGAGCCGTCCCGGCTGGCGCGGCCGCAACGTTCGCGGCACCTTCATCCACGCGCCCGTCCGGGGCGAGATCGAGGTGCTGGCCGACGCGATCCTGCGGATCGATGCGGCGGGGCGGATCGAGACGGTGGCGGCGGCAGGGTCCGACGCGCATAGGGCGCTGGCGTCGGCGCCGGACCTGATCGAGCTGCCGGAAGGCCGCTTCGTTCTGCCCGGGTTCGTCGACCTCCACGTCCACGCGCCGCAATATCCCCAGCTCGGTCAGGCACTGGATGTGCCGCTGGAAGTCTGGCTGGGCAAATACACCTTCCCGCTCGAGGCGCGCTATGCCGATCTCGACTTTGCCCGCGAGCGCTATGAGGTGCTGGTGGCCGACCTGCTGGCGGCGGGGACGACCACGGCCCTGTATTTTGCCACCCAGCATCTCGAGGCTAGTGCGCTGCTCGCCGAGATTTGCCTGGCCAAGGGCCAACGCGGGCTGGTCGGCAAGGTGGCGATGGATGATCCGGCCGCCTGCCCGGACGATTATCGCGACGCATCAGCCGCCACGGCCGTCGCCGACACGCGAGAACTGATCGAGCGGGTTCGGGCAATGCCCGGCAATGACCGGGTGCTGCCGGTGATCACGCCGCGCTTTATCCCGTCCTGCACCGATGCGGCATTGGCCGGGCTTGGTGCCCTCGCTGCGGAAACGGGTGCGCATGTGCAGACGCATTGCTCGGAAAGCGACTGGGCCCATGGCCATGCGCTCGAACGCTACGGCCGCACCGACGCTGAAGCACTCGACGGCTTCGGGCTGATGACGCGAAGGACCGTGCTCGCCCACTCCGTTTTCCTCACCGGTCCCGATATGGCGCTGCTGCGTCAGCGGGGCGCGGGTGTCGCCCACTGCGCGCTGTCCAACATGTATTTCGCCAACGCGGTGTTCCCGCTGCGCCGGTCACTGGAGCAGGGGGTGCATGTCGGGCTCGGCACTGACATTTCCGGCGGACCGGCCGGCACCATGCTCGAGGCGACGCGGGCTGCCGTGCAGGCCTCGCGCATGCTGGAGGACGGCGTCGACGCCACCGATTCACGTGAAACACGCGGGACGCCGGGCTCACGCATCGACATCGCCACCGCCTTCCACCTCGCCACCGCCGGGGGCGGTGAGGCGCTGGACCTGCCGATCGGCACGTTCGAACTGGGCCGGTCCTGCGATGCGCTGGTGATCGATCCGGCGACGCCCGATGGCACCATCCGGCTGTTCGGCGAGACCGATCCGGCCGCCATCCTCGAAAAGACCCTCTACACCGCATCGCGGCCAAACCTTGCCACGGTGCTCGTTGCCGGCGAGCGGGTGGCCGGCTGGGAGCATTGATGCCGAAATCTGTCTATCTCGCCGGGCCGGAAGTGTTCCTGCCCAACGCCCGCGCCGCGCTCGATGCCAAGATCGCCCTCACCCGCGCCGCCGGGCTGATACCGGTCTCGCCGGGCGACCTCGAATTCCCGCCGGCCGAGAGCAAGTTCGAACTAGGCCTCGCGATCTCGGAGATCGACGAGCGACTGATGAACAGTGCCGATGCCATCATTGCCAACCTGACGCCGTTTCGCGGTCTCGCCGCCGATACCGGCACCGCGTTCGAGCTGGGCTACATGTGCGCACAGGGCAAGGCGGTCTTTGCCTATACCAATGTCGCGGCCGATCATGGCGAGCGTACCCGCCACCACTTCGGCGGGGTGGTGACCATCGATGCGGACGGCAAGCCGCGCGGGCCTGACGGCATCATGATCGAGGACCTCGGCTTCATCGACAACCTGATGCTGCATGGCGGCGTGGTGCGGCGCGGCGGCACCGTCGTGGTGGGCAATGCGGCACCAGAAGCGCTCTATACCGACCTCACCGCCTTCCGGCAGGTGTTGGCCATCGCCGCCGAAAAACTCCGCTGAAACGACAAGGCCCGGGGATGACCCGGGCCTTGCGATTGCTGAGTGACTGTGGCGCGAGCTACTTCACGCCGCGCAACGCCAATGCCCGCTGAGCGCGAACCGAGAACAGCACCAGCGCCGCGATGGTCACCACGAACGGGATCATCCGGATCAGTTCCGCCGGTGCGTCGTTGAAGAGGCCCGGCATCACCACGGCCAGCGCTTCGAACGTGCCGAACAGCAGTGCCGCGATCAGCGCCCCGACCGGATGGCGGGCACCGAGCAACACGGCGCCCAGTGCGATGAAGCCACGGCCGGCCGTCATGTCACGGGTGAAACCGACATAGTTGAACATGGCGAGCTGCGCGCCGCCCATGCCGGCCAGCGCGCCGGAGACGACGAGGCTCAGCGTGCGCACCATCGTGACCGGAATGCCGGCGGCTTCCGGGGCGGCCGGATACTCGCCGACGCCGCGCAGCCACAGGCCCCACGGCGTGCGATAGAGGAAGTACCAGACGAGAAAGACGATGAACGCCGCGACCCAGCTCAGCACCGAGTGGCCGGAGAGGAACGCCGTCAGCGTCGGCCCGATCACCGGAATGCCGCTGAGGAAGCTCAGGTCGACCGCGGGGACCGCCTTGGACGGCAGGTTGATGGAGGTGCCCTTGTCGCCGCCGGTGGCGAGCGCGAGGGCGAACACCGTGCCGCCGGCCGCGAGGATGTTGATGGCAAACCCGACCAGGATGATGTCGGCCTTCAGCCGATAGGCAAAGAACGCCATCACGAGGCCGAGAAAAGCTCCCGCGCCCATGCCGGCGAGCACGGCGACGTACCAGGGTGCGAACACCGAGACCAGCACGGCGGTGAGGCAGCCGGTAAGCATCATGCCCTCGAGCGCGACGTTGAGCGCGCCGCTGAGGTCGGCGATGAGGCCGCCCATGGTCGAGAGCAGCAACGGCGTCGTTGTGCGGATGATCGTGACGAAGAAGGCCGCCGAAAAGACGGTGAGGAACAGCTCCATCATTTGGCGGCACTCCCGGCGGCAACAGGCGCAGGCGCGGTCGCCGGCGTGCGCCGGAACAGCCGCTTGAGGAAGTTCATCGAGAACGACGACGAGACGAGGAGGATGATGATGGCGGTGACGATACCGATCACTTCGGCCGGAACGTCCGTGCGGATGTTCATCAGCTGCGCGCCCTGCCGCAGATAGCCGTAGAACAGGGCGACGACCGGTACGGCCAGCGGCCGGCTGCGCGCCACGATGGCGACGAGGATACCCTCGAAAGCGAGGTTGCCTTCGAACAGCACGGTCAGCTTGCCGTAGCTCTGGCCCTGGACGAACATCGAACCGAGGAGGCCGCCCAAGGCGCCGGATGCGGTCATCGCGGACACCATGATGAAGGTCGACTTGATGCCTGAATATTCGGCAAAACGGGCATTGTGCCCGACCAGCCGCAGTTTCAGCCCCCAGCTGGTGCGATAGAGCGCGAACCAGACCACCGCCACCGCCACCAAGGCGAAGATCAGCCCCAGGTCGAGCCGCTGGATGTTGAGCCAGTCGCTGGTGAACAGCCGCGGGAACACCGAAGCTTCGGGGAAGTCGTTGGTGGTCAGGACGCCCGCCGTCGGCTTGGGCAGCTGGGCGCGCACCAGATAGTTGCACACCTCGATGGCGATGTAGTTGAGCATCAGCGACGAGACGATTTCGTTGGCGCCGAGCTTGGCCTTGGCGATGCCGGGAATGAAGCCGTAGATGGCGCCCGCCAGCATAGCGGCGGCGACGCCGAGCGGAATGCCGGCCCAGGTGGTCCCGATCGGCGAAAGCGCCACATAGGTCGCCGCCAGTGCGCCCATATAGACCTGACCCTGGACGCCCATCGAGAACTGCCGCGCCTGGAACACCAGCGAGAAGGCGAGGCCGGTGATGGTCAGCTTGGCCGCATCGTCGAGCCAGAGCCCAATGGTGCGCGGCTTCTGCGGGATCTGCGTCAGGAGCACCTCCAGCGCCTCGAACGGCGCTTTGGAGGTGAGCAACACCACGATGAACGCCACGGCGAGGGCGGCGACCAAGGCGCCCACGGCGCGGACCACTTCGCTGCGAATGGCTTTCCAGCGCTCCGAAGCGCCGGTTGCGGAAACGGTGCTCATTTGAGGGCCACCTGCATCTCTTCGGCCGACTGGGTGGAAAGCCCGAGCATGTAGGTGCCGAGCGTTTCGGGGGTGAGGTCCGGCGCATTCCTGAACGCGGCGACGATTTTACCGCGATAGAGGACGATCAGCCTGTCGCTGAGCGCCAACAGCTCGCTGAGATCGGCCGAACTGAGCAGCACCGCCGCGCCCGCATCGCGGGCATCGGTGATCGTCCGCCAGATGAACTGTGTCGCGCCGAGATCGACGCCGCGGGTCGGCTGGTTGACCAGCAGCAGCCGGGGCTGCTCGCTGAGTTCGCGCGCCACCACCACCTTCTGCATGTTGCCGCCCGACAGCGTGCCCACGGCCGAAGCCGGGCCGCCGACGCGGATGGAGAAGCGCTCGATCAGCTTGACGGCATTCTCGCGGATCGCCTTGAGGTCGAGCAACCCGCTGCGCACGTAGCGCCGGTCGTTGAGTCGGGTGGCGACGATGTTTTCGGCAACGCTCGCACCCGTGGCGAGGCCCTGAGCGATGCGGTCCTCGGGGATCGAGGCAAGGCCGAGGCCGCGCCGCTCGAGCACCGAAAGGCTGGTGGCGTTCTGGCCGGCAATGCTGATTTCGCCGCCGGCGATCGAACGAAGACCGGCCACCGCCTCGATGGTCTCGGCCTGCCCATTGCCCTCGACGCCCACCAGCCCGACGATTTCGCCGGCATGGACGTTGAGGCTGAGGTTCGAGACGATCTCGGTGCCGCGCGCATTGACCACGGTCAGGCCGGAAATGGCCGCGACGCGCTCGGTCTGGTCCGTCGGCTTGCGGTCGACGCGCAGTGTCACCTCGCGTCCGACCATCATGGCGGCAAGGCTGTGCTCGGTGACTTCCTTGGCCTTGACCCGGCCGACGGTCTTGCCCTGCCGCATCACCGTGATGGTGTCGGAAATCTCCAGCACTTCGGGAAGCTTGTGGGCGATGAAGATCACGGTCTTGCCTTGCGCCACCAGCGAGCGGATGGCGACGAACAGCTCCTGCACCTCTTGTGGCGCTAGGACGGCTGTCGGCTCGTCGAGAATCAAGATGCGGGCGTTTCGGTAGAGCGCCTTCAGGATTTCGACGCGCTGCTGCTGGCCGACCGGCAGGGTGGCGACCGGCGGCAGCGGATCAACCTTCAGGCGGTACTTTTCGGAGAGCGCTGCGACATCGGCAATGGCCGTCTCGCGGGTGAAGCGGATGCCCTTGCGCGGCTCGGAGCCGAGGACGACATTCTCGTAGACCGCAAAGCTCGGGACCAGCGAGAAGTGCTGGAACACCATGCCGATGCCCGCATCGATCGCCTCGCGCGGTCCCGCGAAGCTGACCGGCTCGCCGTCCAGGAGGAGCGTGCCAGCGTTCGGCTGCTCGATGCCGAACAGGATTTTCATCAGCGTGGACTTGCCCGCGCCGTTCTCGCCGACGACGGCGTGAACTTCGCCCGGCTCGACGACGAGATCGACCCCGTCATTTGCCACCACGCCGCCGGGATAGGTCTTGCCGATCCCGATTGCTTCAAGAAGCGCCATGCTGCCCGCCCTGCGCTGGATAAAGAAAGGCCCCGCAGCGAAAACTGCGGGGCCCGGTTTCAGCTTACTGCTGCATGTCGCTCTTCACGACGAGCTCGCCGGACTTGATCTTGGCTTCGAGCGCGTCGACCTCGGCGCGGACTTCGGCCGGCACGAGCTTTTCGTAATAGGCGTTCTTGGAGATGCCGACAGCACCTTCGGCGAGACCCAGCAGGTCGGACTTGCCGTATTCCTGGGTGCCTTCGACGGTGGCCTTGAGCGCCATGTACAGCGACTCGCCGACCTTCTTTTCCACCGAGGTGAAGATCACTTCGGCCTGGGCCGGATCGCTGGCCTCGAAGATCAGGGCCTGGTCGCTGTCGACGCCGACGGCGAGCTTGCCCGAATCCTTGACCGCCTGCAGCGCGCCGATGCCGGTGCCGCCCGCGATCGGGAAGATCACGTCCGCGCCCTGGTTGATCTGGGCGAGGGCGATTTCCTTGCCCTTGGCCGGATCGCTGAAGGTGCCGGCGACGGCGTTCAGCACCTGGACCTTGTCATTGGCCGCCAGCGCGCCCTGGTCGAAACCGGTCTTGAAGTCGGTGACGGTCGGGAACTCCATGCCGATGATGGTGCCGAGGATCCCGGTGGTCGAGATCTTGGCTGCCGCATAGCCGGCGAGGTAGCCGGCGGCCGCCGTGGTGTACTCGAGCGCGAGGACGTTCGAGCACTCGCAGGCCGAGAAGTCCGGCTTGTCGTCGAAGTCGATGAACTTGACGTCCGGATATTCCGGTGCCAGCTCGACGATATAGCCGGTCATGTCGAAGGTGCCGGCGATGATGACATCGTAGCCCGAATCCGTGGCATCGGCGAGCGCCGGCTGCCACTTGGAGCGGTCATAGCTGGCCTCGATGATCTTCACCGACACTGGCAGTTCGGCCTCGGCGCGCTTCAGGCCCGCGGCGGCGTCGTCGAAGAAGCTCTTGTCGCCCAGCGTGCCGTGGACGACGATGGCCACCTTCAGCGGATTCTCTTCGGTATATTCCTGCGACAGCGCGGCGGTGGTCGCCACGGTGATCATGCTGGCCGAGAGCATCAGCCCGGCGGCGGCCTTGCCGTAAGTCGAAATCAGAGACATGCGCACTCCTGTTGTATCAGTTTGTCGGCTTTTCGGGGTTGTAGGCGACGGATACGGCGTAGAGCTTGTCGACCCTCGCGGTGTCGACCTCCTCGACGAACGTAATCTTTGGGGTGCCGAGCCGACCAGAGGGGTCGACCAGCGTCATGCCGCGGGTGATGCCGGGCGCCAGCGCCACGCTCGATGAGGCGAGTGTCGACTTGGTCACGATCGAGGGGTCGATGACCACGGCCGCGGCGAGGGGATCGACATAGAGAAAGTGATCCGGGTTGCCGCGGCTGACACTGTTGTGGCGGGCATGGGCCGCCAGCGCGCGCGAGAAATCCCGCATCGGGCTCGACGGGATGCCCTCGAACAGCGCGTCGACGCGCTCGCCCTCCATGTAATGCGTGGTGCAGGGCTCCCAGGGGATGATCACCGTCTCGATCTCGGCGGTGAACACGATATGCGCTGCCTCGGGATCGGCATAGACGTTGAATTCGGCCGCCGGCGTGGTGTTGCCGCGCCCATAGACATTGCCGCCCATGATGGTGAGCCTGCCGATGCCTTCGAGGATTTCCGGCTCGAGCCGAAGCGCCAGCGCCAGGTTGGTGAAGGGCCCGATCATCAGGATGTCGGCCTTTTCACCCTTGGCCGCCGCATCTCGGAAGGTCTTGCGCAGCACCCCGATGGCATCGCTGGAAGTGGGGAGGGCCTGCTTTTCGGGGCGGCGCGCGCCACCGAGCCCGTCATCGCCATGCACGTACTTGGCGTCGATGATCGGTTGCGTCAGCGGCCGGTCGGCGCCCTTGTGCACCGGAATGTCGACGCCGAGCATGGAGGTCACGGCGAGGAGATTGGTCGTCGCCTGCTCCATGCCGACATTGCCGAACACCGTGGTGATCACGTCGGGCACCAGCCCATTGGCGACGAGCAGGATCAGCGCCTGCGCGTCATCGACGCCGCCATCGCTGTCGAAGATGAAAGTCCGTTTGGTCAACTAGGCCACTTCTCTTGCTTTTCGGGCCTCGGCGACGCGCGCCCAGAATGCCCGATAGGTCTCGGAATAGTCGGCGCGGATCGCCTCGAATGGCCGGCGGACAAGCTGCCGGTCACGGACGAGCTGCTCGCCGCCGACCCATACATGCCGCACGTCGCGCCCGCTGCCCGAATAGACCAGCAGCGTTTCGGGGTCTGGTGTTTCGGAATAACCGGGCCCCCGGAAGTCGAACGCCACGATATCGGCGGCCTTGCCAGTTTCGAGGCTGCCGATCTCGTTGTCGAGTCCCAGCGCTTTCGCGCCCTCGATGGTCGCCATGCGCACCAGGTCGCGGCTCGTGAGCGGCTGCGCCACGCCCTCGCGATGGCTGGCGACCAGCCCCGCGACGCGCATCTCGGCGACCATGTCGTAGGAATTGTTGGCTGCGACATTGTCGGTGCCGATGCCTACGGTGACGCCCGCGGCCCTCAGCGCCACGGCGGGACACATGCCCTCGCGGCCCGAACGCAGCCCGGCGCTGGCATTGTAGGACACCGAAGCGTGCGGCGCCCGCGCGAACACCGCAATGTCCTCGTCGCTGAGGTCGATGCAATGGGCGGCATGAATGCGACCCTCGAAGAACCCGAGTTCCTCGAGCGCCACCGCAGCCGTCTTGCCGTAGCGGCGCAGCGTCTCCTCGTTGTCTTCGGGGCCGCAGGCCATGTGGAGATGCAGCCCAACCCCGAAGCGGTTGGCCACCTCAACCTCTTGCCGCAACAGGGCCTCGGTATTGTCGACATAGGGCGCGTGCGGACCGAACCACGGGATCACCCGCCCATCCGATGACCGCTGTTGTTCGAGGAAGGCCGTGGCCGTGGCCAGCTCTTCGGCCCCACGCGCTTGGTCGCCCAGTTGAACGATGCCATAGGCAATCACGGCGCGGAGGCCGGTCTCTTTCACCGCCGCCGCGATCTCTTCGGCAAAGAAATACTGGTCGCAGAAGGTGGTGGTGCCGCCCAGCGCCATTTCGGCGCAGCTCAACGCCACGGCGGGTCGGATATCGGAGGCGACGAGCGACAGCTCGGGCTCGCGGATAGAGTTGTACCAGCCCTCCATGGTGAGCAGGCTCTGGCCTTCCGACCGGCCGCGGAACAGCACCATGGCCGAGTGCGTATGGGCATTGACGAGGCCGGGCATGACGAGATGGCCGGCGAGGTCGAAAGCCTCGTCGAAACCCGCTGTGTCGGGACAGTTGGACCGGGGTCCGACGCCGCTGATCCGGCCATCGACGACGGCGATCCAGCCATCCTCGAACACCTGGTGACCAGCATCCACGGTGAGCACCGTCGCCCCGTGGATAAGCGTTGAACCCATTTGACCCCCGTCCGGTAAACCGGTTTACATCACAATGTAACGACACTCCGAAGCCGGTTGTCAAATGCATTCGCGGAAGCCCTGTTGAGCCAGTATCCAGCCCTTGTCGCCGCGGCGGTCTTCTCGTCCAGTACCCCTACAGACCGCACTATTCCTGCCATCGTGGAGGCAATCTGATGCTCGATGCCGCAAGCGCCAGCTGGACCGACATTGCCGCCAGGCTGCCATCCGGGCTGATTGCCGTGCTGCCGGTGGGCGCCGTGGAGCAGCATGGCGCGCATCTGCCGCTCTTGACCGACACGCAGCTGGCCGCGGGTGTCGCGCGCCGCATCGCCGAGGGCGCCGATGCCTTGCTGCTGCCGGCCATCGCTTATGGCGATGCCTGGACGGCGGAAGGCTGGGCCGGGACGCTGTCGCTATCGCCCGATACGCTCAGGGCCAGCGTCGCCGACATCGGCATGGGTCTGAAGCGCATGGGCGTCAAAGGCCTCGTCACGGTCAACGGCCATTTCGGCAACCGCGAACCCATTGCGCTTGCGGCACGTGCCCTGCATGAGGCCGGCCTCCCCGTCCTGCATCTCGACTATCCGCACCTTGAGACTGTTGCCGCCGAAACGGTCGACAGCAAGCCTGCCGGTCCGGGCTTCTACCACGCTGACGAGGTCGAAACCTCGATGCTGCTGGCGCTCGAGCCCGAAGCGGTGAAGATGGAGCGCGCCGCGCCCGAATATCCCGAGTTCCCGCCGCTGTTCGGCTCGGTGCCGATGCAGCTCTCGAGTTTCAACCGCTCCGGAGTTTTTGGTGACCCGCGCCCGGCGACGCCCGAGAAGGGCGAGAGGATCATCGCGGCCATTGTCGCCGAGAGCCTGCGACTGATCGGGCTGTGGAAGGCGGAGCGCGGCCTGTGACCCATTTGCCCGATGACCTGCTGATCGACGCTGCCGACGAAGTCGTCCTCCGGCAGGACCTGACGCTGGTGGCGCTGGGCAAGCGCCCCGCCGACAGGTCCCTGCGCGTTGGCAGGCTGCTGGATGTGCATTCGCGCATGTGGCTCACCGACCAGGAGATCGTCATCCGCGGCCGGCGCATCGCCTGGGTCGGGCCGGCCGGGAGCTTTTCCGGCGAGGTGAAGGAGCGGTTTCATGAGCCTGATCTCAGCGCCGTGCCCGGCTTCGGGGAGGTACACAAACATATCGAGAGCTCGCACCTGACGCCGGAATGGGAAGCCGCACTGGTGGTCCCGCATGGCTGCACCTGGACCTGCGAGGCGAGCCACGAGTTTTCCAATGTCGATGGCCCGCAGAATCTCGAGTTCTGGCTGACCGCCCGTCGCGCCGGCTCGCCGGCCAAGATCTTCCCGCTCCCTGGCTCGGCCGTGCCGCCCACCGCCTATGAATGGGGTGGTGGGCATTTCGGCTATGCCGAACAGAAGCACTTCCTGTCGCAGTCGCTGCAGGTCGCCGGCCTCGACGAGGTGATGGACTGGCCGGCGGTGTGGAACCCCGAGAACCCCTCGCATGAGCGGCTCTGGGGCATGATCCGCGCGACCTTTGAGGCGCGCGGCGTCGTCGAGGGTCACGCGGCGGGCTTGCGGGGTCTCAACGAGATCAACGCCTTTGCTGCTGCGGGCATGGCATCGGATCACGAGGCGTGGACGCCGGAGGAAGTGCGCGACAAGCTGCGCCGCGGCCTGTTCATGGAACTCAGGCCGCATTCGCTGCCGGACATGATCAAGGGCTTGCTCGCCGATGGCCTCGGCGACTGGTCGCAGTTTGCGCTGACCACCGATGATCGCTCCGCCAGCGACACGCTGAAGCTCGGCGCCACCGACCATAATGTCCGGCTGGCGATCGAGGCCGGGCTGGCGCCCGAGATTGCCATCCAGATGGTGACGGTCAACCCCGCTCGGCACATGCGTCTGACCCCCTGGGTCGGCAGCCTCGCACCGGGGCGCTATGCCGACATAGTACTGCTCGACGACGTGGCGAAGGTCGGGATCGCGGCCGTGTGGGCCGATGGTGCCGAAGTTTCGCGGGCCGGGGCTTATACCGCGCCGGTCCCGAAGATCGACTGGCCCGATTGGGCGACAAGGACCGTCAATATCCAGCGCCGGCTGGGTGCCGCAGACTTCGCAATTCCCGCCGCGCCGGGCCGTGAGACGATGCAGGCAGCACTGCTGCGGCCGTTCCACTGGGCCGACGACTTCATCGAGATGGAGCTGCCGGTCGCCGATGGACTGGTGCAGCGGGACCCGGAGCGCAACGTCACCAAATTCGCCATCGTCGATCGCTTCTCGGGAGAGGGGAAGGTCGCCAAGATGTTCTGGCTCGGTACCGGGCCGCGGACACCGGACACGGCGCTCGCCGCCTCACTTGGCCACGACAAGCACAACATCTGGGTAACCGGCTCGTCCGACGCGGCGATGGCCGAGGCCGTCAACGCCCTCACCGACATCCAGGGCGGCTGGGCGCTGGTACGCGAAGGGAAGCTCGTTGCGACGGTGAACTACGAGGTCGGCGGCCTGATGAGTTGCCGCCCCGCTACCGAACTCGATGCCGAAATGCAGGCGCTCTATGCAGAAGGCGCGAAGGTCGAGTGGATGTACGAGCCGACCTTCTCGCCGCGCTGGTGGCCGGGATTTCCGGAGCGGCTGGCGTTCGCGACGTTGACCTGCGCGCCTTGGCGCTGGGTGCTGGTGGCGCCATCGCCGCTGGCGCCCGAGGGCTTCGTCAATGTCGCAACCGGCGCCACGCATCCGATCGTCTGGTGACGAGAACAGGGATTCTTGCTTACGAAACCGCTTTACTAAACCCATTTCAGCGTTCTAGCTTTCGTTTCGAGGGGGAAAACGATGGCGACCATCCACGATGTGGCGCAGCAGGCCGGCGTGTCGCCGACCACCGTGTCGCGCTATCTGAACCACCGCATCGAGTTGCCACCGGGCACTTCGGCGCGCATCGATGACGCCATTCGCGCGCTGGATTATCGCCCGAACCTGATGGCCAAGCGCCTGTCGACCGGCAAGACCGAGGCGGTGGGTCTGGTGACGCCGGAAATCCGCGAACCGTTCTTCGCCGAACTCGCCTCCGCCTTCGAGGACGAGGCCGATCGCCACGGCTACACCGTCTTCATCAGCTCGACCCGTTCCAGCCGGGCCCGTGAAGTGGCTTCGCTCGAGCGGCTGCAGGATGGCCATGTCGATGGGCTGCTGCTGCTGACCAATACCCCCGATGACGGCACGCTGGCTCGGCTGATCGCCAAGCGTCGCAATGTGGTAATCGCCGACGAGGACATTGCGGGCGCCGATGTGCCGCGCATCTTTGTGGAGAACAAGCGCGGCGCCTATCTCGCGACCCGCCACCTGATCGAGGCTGGCCACCGCCGCATCGGCTATATCGGCGGGCCGACCGGCCTGTTCACCGTGCGAGAGCGCTTCGAAGGCTATCGGCGCGCCATGGACGAGGCCGGCATCGCCGTCGAGGAAGCGGTGCTCGCGCGCGGCAGCTTCTCGCCGGACTTTGCCAAGGCAGAAGCCATCCGTCTGCTGACCGGACCGAACCCGCCCACGGCGCTGTTTGCCTCGAGCGACTACATTACCATCGGCACGCTGCATGCCATCCGCGAACTGGGCCTTTCGATGCCCGACGACCTGTCGCTGGTGAGTTTCGACGACATGCCGTTCTGCACCCTGTTCAGCCCACCCTTGACTGCGGTTCGCCAGCCGGTCGAGGCGCTGGGCCGCGCGGGATTCCACACCCTTCTGGCGCTGCTGAACGGCGAAAGCCCCCCCATGCTGACGAGGTTGCCGGTGGAACTGATCCCCCGCGGCTCGGTCGGCCCGCCCAGGGTCGAACCGGCATGAAACGACAGACTGTATTGACCGTCCCTCGGGACGCTTTGAAAGGACGACGCGCCAAATGACCAAGCGCATCTTGATCGCCGGTGAATCCTGGACGGTGCATTCCATCCACCAGAAGGGTTTCGACAGCTTCACCACCACCGAATATGCCGAAGGCGTGCGCTGGCTGCGCGACGCGCTGGTCGCCGGCGGCTGGACGGTCGACTACCAGCCGGCCCATGTCGCCGCCCGCGATTTTCCGGCGACCGCCGAGGCGCTCGCCGCCTATGACGTGGTGATGCTGTCCGATATCGGCGCCAACACGCTGCTGCTCCACCCCGAGACGTTTTCACGCTCGAAGGTGCTGCCCGACCGTTTGGCCGCGATTCGGGACTACGTGCAGGCCGGCGGCGGCTTCGTGATGGTGGGCGGCTATCTCACCTTCCAGGGCATCGACGCCAAGGCCCGCTATGCCGGCACGCCCGTGGAAGACGTGTTGCCGGTGCGCATGAGCCGGTTCGATGACCGGGTCGAGGCGCCGCAGGGCCTCGTCCCCCATGTGACCGACACCAATCATCCCATCGTTGCTGGCCTCGATGGGCCGTGGCCAGCGCTGCTCGGCTACAACGAAGTGGTGGCCAAGCCCGAGGGCGAGGTGCTGGTGCGCGTCGGCGGCGACCCGCTGATCGTCGCCGGGCAGTTCGGCGAGGGCCGTTCGGTGGCCTTCACCTCCGATTGCGGCCCGCACTGGGCCCCGCCGCCCTTCGTCGAATGGGCAGGCTATGCAAAGCTCTGGACGCAGCTGGCCGACTGGGCGGGCAAGCAATGACCAAGGTCAAGCAGGCGCCCGATCCCTGGCAGCGTACCACCACCGAGAACGGCTTTCCGGCCGACGAGGTGATCTCGGCGCTGCAGAAATCCATCCGTCGCGGCATGCTCGACAATGCCATGCTGCTCGGCTGGGAGATGTATCTCACCAGCCCCGAACTCGAGCAGAAGCTGTGGGACCGGCTGGCGGTGATCGCCGTCGAGGATATCGGCTTCGGCAATCGCGACGCCCCGGTCTTGGTCGAGACGCTCTATCGCAACCACCAGCGCTTCGACCGGCCGAGCCACGACCGGTTCCTGTTCGCGGCCCACGCCATCCGGGTGCTGGCGACCAGCACCAAGGATCGCACCACCGACGACATGGTGAACTGGGCCAAGCACGTCATCGCCTTCGGCGAGCGGCTTCCCGAGATTCCGGATTTTGCCGTCGACATGCATACCGGGCGTGGCGAGGCGATGGGGCGCGACTATCTGTACTTCATGACCGAGGCCAGCAAGGTGGTGCCGGAAATCGCGGACAAGGACCAGACCTATCGCGACTGGATCCTTGCCGCGCTGAAGGACGGCAAACTGAGCTGAGCAAGCTGCGACGAGGGAGGGGAACATGACGCGCGCCAGGGTCGCTGTGCTGGGGATCTTCGTAGCCGACCTGGCGTTCCGGGCGCCGCGACTGCCGGTGATGGGTGAAACCATCCTCGGGCAGGGCTTCAAGGACGGGCCGGGCGGCAAGGGCTCCAACCAGGCTATTGCCGCCGCCCGGGCCGGGGCGGAGGTGGGGATGATCACCCGCATCGGCCGCGACACCTTTGGCGAAATGGCCCGGCGCGCCTGGGCCGCCGACGGCATCGATGTCTCGTCGGTGATCGAGGACGCGGACCTGCCGACCGGGGCGGCCTTTATTTTCGTTTCGACCGAGACGGGAAACAACGCGATCATTGTCGAAAGCGGCGCGGCGGGGCGGCTGTCGCCGAAGGACGTTGCGGCGGCTGAAACCGCTATTGCCTCGGCAGGCGTGTTCCTGACCCAGTTCGAGCAGCCTGTAGCGACCGCCATGGCCGGGCTGGCGCTGGCACGGCAGCATGGCGTCGTCACCATTCTCAATCCCGCCCCGGCGGTTGCCGCGCCCGAGGCGATCTACCCGCTCTGCGACTACATCACCCCCAACGAGACCGAGGCGGCGAGCCTTACCGGCCTGCCGGTCACCAATTCCATGGAAGCCCGCACCGCCGCGGCCGAGCTTGTCCGGCGCGGTGCGCGAAACGCAGTGATCACGCTGGGCGAGAATGGCGCACTGCTTCTGGGCGAGGCCGGCGAGACACTGGTCCCGGCGTTTCCTGTGACTCATGTCGTCGACACCACCGGCGCAGGCGACGCCTTCAATGGCGGTTTCGCCGTGGCTTTGGCTGAGGGCATGAGCCCAATCGAATCCGTGCGCTTCGGCTGTGCGACCGCGGCTCTGAGCGTCCAGAAACCGGGCACGGCACCATCGATGCCGAATCGCGCCCAGATCGAGGCGCTGCTGCGGGGTTAGCGGTCGCGCGGCGCGGCGGCCCGGCGTAGCCGATCGTTGATCGCTTCGCCCAACCCGGTGGCGGGGATCGGCGCCACGGCGATGCGCTGATGCGTCCGGTCCATCTCGTGCAGCATCGAAAAGAGGTTGCGTGCCGCCTCGCGCAGGTCGCCGGTGACCGAGAGGCTGTGGGGCGTCTGTGGTCCCGGGCCGAACCCGAGATAGGCTTCGCCCGGCTCGGGGCGCTGGGCGTCGAGCCGCAAATGCGCGTCGGGGGCATAGTGCGAGGCCAGCATGCCGGGCGCCGAGATGGCAGCATTGGCCGCCGCGACGGCGATAGGGTGGCCGAGAAAGGCCTCGATCTCCTCGCGCGGCAGCGCGCCGGCCCGAAGCTGGGTCACCGCATCGCCATCGACCGCAAGGATCGTCGATTCCAGCCCCGCCGCCGCCGCGCCACCATCCAGAACGGGCACCCGGTCACCGAAATTCGCGCGCACCTGCGCCGCCGTCGTCGGCGACAGCTTCCCTGAGCGATTGGCCGATGGCGCCGCGATCGGTCGGTCGGCGGCGCGGATCAGCGCCTCGGCCAGCGGATGCGCCGGCACGCGGATGCCGACCGTGTCGAGCCCGGCGGTGACGATGTCGCTGAGACCTGCCTCAGGCCGACGCGGCAAGACCAGCGTCAGTGGCCCGGGCCAGAAACCGGCCAGCCGGCGGGCAAGCGGTGAGAGCACGACGTAGCGCTGTGCCATCTCGAGATCGGCGACATGCACGATCAGCGGATTGAAACGCGGCCGTCCCTTGGTCTCATAGATGCGCAGCACTGCGTCCGAATTGGTCGCGTCGGCGCCCAGCCCGTAGACCGTCTCTGTGGGGAACGCCACGAGTCCGCCGGCGCGCAGGGCCGCGGCCAACTTGTTGATCTCACCATTTTCCGGGTGGTTGTGCATGGCGGGCTGTTTGACAAGCCGCGTCGCACGGCGTCAAGCTGCACAGAGGACAAATCGGCGGCGGTCAGGCTGGCGGGGCATGGCCACTCTCTTACTTTCGCAGCGCAATTTCGATCAGCACACCACCCCGGCGGGTCATCCCGAACGGGCCGAGCGTATCCGTGCCGTCGAAGCGGCGCTGGCGGCGCCACAGTTCTCCGGCCTCGTTCGCCGCGACGCCGGTTTCGCCGATCTCGGGCTGGCCGAACTGGTCCACGGGCCCACCTATCTCGAATCCCTGCGCCGGGCCCGCCCGGCCGAGGGCATCGGCCGGATCGATGAGGACACTTTCATCTCATCGGGCTCGCTCGATGCCGCCTCGGTCGCGCTCGGCGCCGGGCTGGCGGCACTGGAAGCGGTGGCGCTGGGCGAAGTGAAGAACGCCTTCTGCGCGGTGCGCCCGCCCGGTCACCATGCCGAGATCGACCGGCCGATGGGTTTCTGCCTCGTCAATTCCATCGCGGTGGTTGCGCGCGAGGCGCAGCGCAAATATGGCGCCGGGCGCATCGCCATTGTCGATTTCGACGTGCACCACGGCAATGGCACCGAGGACATCTTCAAGGACGACCCGACGGTGTTCTATGCCTCGAGCCACCAGATGCCGCTTTATCCCGGCACCGGTGACCCGTCCTTTACCGGCGTCGGCAACATCTGCAACGCCGCGCTGCCACCAGGCTCGGGCGGCGAAGCGATGCGGGCGGCCTATGGGGAGCGCATCCTTCCGGCGCTCGAGGCCTTCGCCCCGGACATCCTGATGATCTCGGCTGGGTTTGACGCCCACATTCTCGATCCGCTGGCCGGGCTCGAATGGCGTGCTGCCGACTTCACCTGGGTGACCGAGCGCCTGCTCGAGGTGGCGCAGCGGTGCTGCGATGGCCGTGTCGTCTCCATGCTGGAAGGCGGCTATGACCGGCAGGGCTTGTCCGAGGGCGTCGCGGCTCATGTCGCGGCGCTGATGGCGGCCTGAACCTGGCTCGGCTCAGCCGCCCCCGAAGATGTCGTCGAGCAGATCGACCAGAGTCTTGCGCGGTCGCTCGGTCGCCGGCTGCTCCATGGGCTGCAGTTGCGTGTCGAGCGGACCCGGCGTCGTGAACGCCCCTGGCAGTTCGGCGACCGGAATGCCCTCATGTGCCTTGGCCATGAACTGGCTCCAGATCTCGACGGGCACGTTACCGCCCGACAGCTTGGTGCCGACATCATCGTCATTGCCGAGCCAGACGCCTGCCACCATGCGCGAGGTGTAGCCGACGAACAGCGCGTCGCGCGCCTTCTGGCTGGTACCGGTCTTGCCGGCCATCGGCCAGCCATTGAGCTGGGCCCGCTTGCCCGTACCGATCTCGACGGCGGCATGCAGCATGTCGTTCATTTCCGCGACGATATTGGGCTGGATGACGCGGCCCGGACCGGCCGGCACGGCCTCGTAGAGCACTTTGCCGTCCTTGTCCTCGATGCGGGTGATGACATTGGCGATGACCCCGATGCCGCCATTGGCAAACGGCGTGTAGGCGGCCGTCAGCTCGAGCAGCGAGACTTCCTGGGTGCCCAGCGCGATCGACGGCACCGGCGACAGCGGCGAAGAAATCCCCATGCGCATCGCTGCCTCGACCACCTTGTCGGGCCCGACATCATTGGCCAAGAGCGCCGAGATGGTGTTGCGCGACAGGGCCAGCGCCTGGCGCAGCGTCATCTGGCCGGCATATTTGCCGTCGGCGTTTTCGGGGCTCCAACCATTGATGTCGATCGGCCCATCCTCGGCGATGGTATCGGGCGTGTAGCCCTTTTCCATGCCGGCGAGATAGACGAAGGGCTTGAAGGTCGAGCCGGGCTGGCGCCGCGCGGTGACGGCCCGGTTGAACTGGCTCTGCTGGTAGTCGACGCCGCCGACCAGGGCCCGCACCGAGCCATCGACATCCATCGCCACCAGCGCGCCCTGGGTAAAGCCCATTTCGGCGCCATGTTTGGCGACGGCTTCCTTGACGACGAACTCGGCCTCCTTCTGCAGGTCCCAGTTGATGGTGGTGTAGACCACCACGTCTTCCTTCACCTCGCCCAGATAGGCGGTCATCAGGCTTTCGACCCAGTCGGCCACATAGGATTCGGCGCCGAGCACCTTGGTGCGGACCGTCTGGCTGGGGTCGATCTTGGCGGCCTGCGCTTCCGCTGCCGTGATGTAGCCGTCGCGCGCCATGGCGGCGAGCACCAGGCCCTGGCGGGTCTTGATCGCCTCGGTATTGCTGCCCTTGGGGTTCAGCCGCGACGGCGCCTGCAACGAGCCGGCAAGGATCGCGGCCTCATTGAGCGACAGGTTGCGCGCCGATTTGCCGAAGTAATACTGCGCTGCAGCCTCGACGCCGTAGCGCTCATGCCCGAAATAGCTGCGGTTGAGATAGAGCTCGAGGATCTCGTCCTTGGTGTAGTTCTGCTCCAGCCAGATGGCGAGCAAGGCTTCCTGCACCTTGCGGCCCAGTGTCTGGTCGGGCGTGAGGAACAGGTTCTTGGCGAGCTGCTGGGTGATGGTCGACGCGCCGCGCGTCACCTCGCCGGCCTGCACGCTCTCGAGCGCCACCGAGGCAAGGCCGATCACGTCGACGCCGAAATGGTCGTAGAAGCGCCGGTCTTCGATGGCGATGAACGCCGCCGGCACATAATAGGGCAGCTCGCGCAGCGACACGGCTTCACCGCCGGTTTTGCCGCGGTTCGAGATCAGCTGTCCGTCGGACGCGACGATCCGGATATTGGCTTCGCGATCGGGCACGCGCCAGCTGTCGGCGGAGGGCAGTTGCACGGCGTAGTAGATCACCACGCCCGCGACAGCGACGCCGGCCCAGATGCCGAGGATGAACATCCAGGAAATCAGTGTCAGCACCACCCGGCCGAACGTCCATGGCTTCTTGGCGCGCTTGCCCCGTGCGCCTTTCGCCCTGCCGCGCGTCGAGGCGCGACCCTTGCGGGACGGCCGGGCGCGGGTCGGGCGCTCGTCATCGACATGCACGTCGTCGGGATCGGCGAAGCCGGGCTCGATCCGGCCGCCCCGCTCGGCGCGGGCCGGCTTCGCCTTGGCGCGGCTGGACTTGCCGCGGCCGCCCGTCCGGGCGCCGACCCGATCATCCGGCGAGATCTGGAAATCCATGAACAGGGCCCCGGGATTCTTCTTGCGCATGATCTGTTCCGCAATCCGCCCTGTGAAAGGAAGGATCGCCTGCGGCGCTTTGGCGTGCGGCCCTCTGTGGGCGGCGCCTGACACCGGTGCAGATGCGCGATCCTTCGCGTATCGAAGCTAAATGTGGCCGGTTTATGTGGCCTTAAGCAGTCCCATTGCGCGGTGTGTCACCCCCGCAACATTTCTTTGCTGACCCCTGACGCCCGCACTGGCGCTGCCGCCGGAATTGGTTAGGAATCGGCGCCGCGAATGGAAGCCTCGAAAGGACAGACCTTGAAGCTGGAAACCCTTGCTCTGCACGCCGGCTATAGCCCGGAGCCGACCACCAAGGCAGCGGCGGTGCCGATCTACCAGACCACCTCATACACCTTCGACGACACCCAGCACGGTGCCGATCTCTTCGACCTGAAGGTGGCTGGCAACATTTATACCCGCATCATGAACCCGACCACGGCGGTGCTCGAGCAGCGCGTCGCCGAGATGGAGGGCGGCATTGGCGGGCTCTGCGTCGCCTCGGGCATGGCGGCCATCACCTATGCCATCCAGGCCATCGCCCAGGCCGGGGACAACATCATCTCGACCAGCCAGCTCTATGGCGGCACCTACAACCTGTTCATGCACACCTTCCCGCGCCAGGGGATCGAGGTCCGGATGGCGGCGGCCGACGATTTCGATGCCTTCGACCGGCTGATCGACAAGAACACGCGTGCGGTCTACTGCGAATCCATCGGCAATCCGGCCGGCAATGTCGTCGACCTCGAACGGCTGAGCCAGATTGCCCACAAGCACGGCGTGCCGCTGATCGTCGACAACACCGTCGCCACCCCCTACCTCACGCGGCCGTTCGATTTCGGCGCCGACATCGTCGTCCACTCGCTGACCAAGTATATCGGTGGGCACGGCAACTCGATCGGCGGCATCATCGTCGATTCCGGCAAGTTCGACTGGAAGGCCAATGCCGAGCGCTTTCCGATGCTGAACCAGCCCGACCCGTCCTATCACGGCGTGGTCTATACCGAGGCGCTCGGGCCTGCGGCCTTTATCGGCCGCTGCCGCGTCGTGCCGCTGCGCAATACCGGCGCGGCGCTTTCGCCGCACAATGCGTTCCTGCTGCTGATTGGTCTCGAAACCCTTGGCCTCCGGATGGAGCGGCACACCGCCAATGCTCTGAAAGTGGCGGAATTCCTCGAAAAGCACCCCAAGGTGAAGTGGGTCAACTATGCCGGGCTTGCCGGCAACAAGTACAACGCGCTTGCGAGGAAATATGCCAAGGGGGCGCCCTCGGGTATCCTCAGCTTCGGCATCGAGGGCGGCAAGGACGCCGGAGGCCGCTTCATCGACGCGCTGCAACTGATCTTCCGGCTGGTCAATATCGGCGATGCCAAGTCGCTGGCCTGCCACCCGGCTTCGACGACGCACCGCCAGCTCAACCCTGAAGAACTGGCCCGCGCCGGCGTCTCCGAGGACCTCGTCCGCATCTCGGTGGGCATCGAGCACGCCGACGACATCATCGCCGATATCGAACAGGCGCTCGCGAAGGCTTAGTCAGGTTCTACCAGGCTCCCGCGCCCCTCGGCGCGGGAGCCACTTTTTTCAACTGAATGGCCTGACCAAGCAGGCGCCAGGGCACGAAACCCTAAACGTCCAGGTTCGCCACGTTCAGCGCATTGTCCTGGATGAAGTCGCGGCGCGGTTCGACCAGGTCGCCCATCAGTTCGGAGAACAGGCGGTCGTGGTCGTCGGTTTCCTTGATCTGCACCTGCAGCAGGGTCCGCGCATTGGGGTCGAGCGTGGTCTCCCACAATTGCTCGGGGTTCATCTCGCCAAGGCCTTTGTAGCGCTGAAGCGAAATGCCCTTTCGGCCGGCGGCCGAGACCGCCGCGAACAGTGAGGCCGGGCCGAAGATGTCGGTCACGAGCTCCTTGCGCTTGATCTGCGCCACCCCGCCATAGATGTCGTCGAGCCGGTCGACCAGCTGGCGGATGCGGCGCGCATCGGTGCTGGCCAGCAACTGTGCGTCGATGGCGTGCCGTTCGGTGACGCCGCGAACCGTGCGGGTGAAGATCATGCCGCCCTGGCCATCCGGCGCACCCGCCCAGCCGCGTTCGACCTCGTCGGCCAGCCGGTCGAGCCGGCGCGCGATGCGGTCGGCCACGGCCTGCGCCTGTTCGGTGTCGATCAGCATGTCGGCATTGAGGCCACCGACGATGGCGGCCTGCTCGATCAAGGAGCGGTTGTAGCGGGTATTGAGCCCGTCGATAGTGTGCACCAGCTCGCGTGCCTGCCGCACGATGGCGAGCAGGTCCGGACCCGCATGCGCCACGCCGTCGCGTGTTGTCAGCACGGCCTCGTCGGTGCCGGCCTCGATCAGGTAGTCTTCCAGCGCCCGCTCGTCCTTGAGGTACTGTTCGGACTGGCCGCGCTTCAGTTTGTAAAGCGGCGGCTGCGCGATGTAGATGTGGCCCCGGTCGATCAGCGTCCGCATCTGCCGGTAGAAGAAGGTGAGGAGCAGCGTGCGGATATGGGCGCCGTCGACGTCGGCGTCCGTCATGATGATGATCTTGTGGTAGCGCAGCTTGTCCGGGTTGAACTCCTCGCGGCCGATCGAGGTGCCGAGCGCCATCACCAGGTTGCCGATGGTCTCCGAGCCCAGCATGCGGTCGAAGCGCGCGCGCTCGACATTGAGGATCTTGCCGCGCAAGGGCAGCACGGCCTGGGTCTGCCGGTCGCGGCCCTGCGTGGCCGAGCCACCGGCGGAATCGCCCTCGACGATGAAGATCTCGGACTTGGCCGGGTCCTTCTCCGAGCAGTCCTTGAGCTTGCCGGCGAGGAAGTTGATGTCGAGCGCCGACTTGCGGCGGGTCAGCTCGCGTGCCTTGCGCGCGGCTTCACGCGCGGCGGCGGCTTCCGCCACCTTGGCCACCAGCGTCTTGGCTTCCGCCGGATGTTCTTCCAGCCACTGCTGCAGCTTGTCGTTGACGCCGTTCTCCACCACTGGCCGCACTTCGGACGAGACCAGCTTGTCCTTGGTCTGGCTGGAGAATTTCGGGTCGGGCACCTTCACCGACAACACGCAGGTCAGCCCTTCGCGCGTGTCGTCGCCGGTCAGAGTCACCTTCTCGCGCTTCAGGATGCCGCTCTGGTCGGCATAATTGGTCACCTGCCGGGTCAGCGCGGCGCGCAGGCCAGCCAGATGCGTGCCGCCATCGCGCTGCGGGATGTTGTTGGTGAAGCACAACACGTTCTCGTGGTAGCTGTCGTTCCACCACAGCGCCACCTCGACCGTGATCCCGTCCTTTTCGGACTTCAGCATGATCGGGCTGGAGATCAGCGGCGTCTTGGCGTTGTCGAGGTAGCGCACGAACGCCTCGAGCCCGCCTTCATAGTAGAGCTCGGTCTCGACCGGCTCCGGGTGGCGCTGGTCGCGGAGGAAAATGCGAACGCCGGAATTGAGGAACGCCAGCTCGCGCAGCCGATGCTCCAGCGTCTTGTAGTCGAACTCCACCATGGTGAAGGTTTCGGCCGAGGGCGTGAACGTCACCTCGGTGCCGGAGCGACCTTCATAGGTCCCGGGCTGCTTGTTGGGGACATAGGTGCCGGTCTGCGCGAGCGGCGCATCCGGCTCGCCATGGGTGAAGCTCATCTCATGGATCTTGCCGTGGCTGCGCACCTTCAGCTTCAGCTTGACCGACAGCGCGTTCACCACCGAGACGCCGACGCCGTGAAGACCGCCCGACACCTTGTACGAATTCTGGTCGAACTTACCGCCGGCGTGCAGCTGGGTCATGATGACCTCGGCCGCCGAGACACCCTCTTCCTTGTGGATGTCGGTGGGAATGCCGCGACCGTTGTCAATCACCGTCACCGAACCGTCGGCGTTCAGCGTCACGGTCACGAGATCCGCGTGCCCTGCCAGCGCCTCATCGATGGCGTTGTCCACCACCTCATAGACCATGTGGTGCAGGCCCGAACCGTCATCGGTGTCGCCGATATACATGCCTGGGCGCTTGCGCACCGCGTCGAGGCCCTTCAGGACCTTGATGGAATCGGCGCCATACTCGGCGGGAGTGGGGGAGGCTTCGGAGGTGCTCAAGGGGGGTCCCGAATCAGGTCAGCAGGTCCGCTGATTTTGTCTAGCGGATCGAGAGGGCATACCCAAGCCAAATGGCGATTTTGAGCCCGTTTTGCAAGGCTTTGGCGCAATAGAGGGCGCCAGCGTCAATCCCCTGTGGCGAGATGACCGTCTTTCACCGCCACACGCTGCGCGTCCCCGCCCAGCGCTTCGAACAGCATGGGGTCGGTGCCCGTCATGAAACACTGCGCGCCCAGCCCGTCGAGGGCGGCGAACAGTGCGGCGCGACGGCCGGGATCGAGATGCGCCGCGATCTCGTCGAGGAGGAGGAATGGCGCAATACCGGTGCTGCGCTTGACCAGCCGCGCATGGGCGAGGACCAGCCCGATCAGCAGCGCCTTCTGCTCGCCAGTCGAGCCCAGCGCTGCCGGCATCGCCTTCTGCACATGCACGATTTCGAGGTCGATCCGATGCGGGCCGACGAGGGTGCGGCCCGCAGCCCGGTCGACATGGCGCCCCCTCGCCCAGATGTCGCGGAGCGTCTGTTCAAGTTCGGCCGAGGAGCCGGCGCTGTCGGCCAGTTCCTCCATGGCGCTGAGGCCGAGCCGTGCCGTTGGGAAGTCGGTACCAGGCTCGGCCGCGACCAGAGCCTCGAGATCGGACAGGCTGTCGGCGCGCGCCAGGTGGACGGCGGCACCCAGCGCAGCCATCTGAGCTTCGAGCGCATCGAGCCAGCGGCTGTCGGCCTGCTCCTCAAGCAGTCGGTTGCGCTGCCGCATGGCCTTCTCGTAATCCGACACTGTGGCCGAGTGGCTGGGGATCAGCGTGGTCACCAGCCGGTCGAGAAAGCGCCGCCGGTCCCCGGCCGGGCCGGTGAACAGCCCGTCCATTGCCGGCGTCAGCCACAGGACGCGCAGATAGGCGCTCATTTCCTCGATGGTGCGGGCATTGGCGCCGTTGATACGAACGCGCCGACCGCCTTCGGTTCCGCCCGAGCCGGTACCGATATCGACCGGACCCGCCGGCGTCTCGATGGTTGCGGCCACCGCCCAGCTGCCGTCCGAGCCGAGCGCCGCGACATCCTCAAACGGAGCTCCGCGCAACCCGCGCCCCGGCGACAGCAGCGAGATCGCCTCAAGCAGGTTGGTCTTGCCCGCCCCGTTCGGCCCGACCAGCACCAGATGCCGCCCGTCGAGATCGAGGGCGGCCGTCAGGTAGTTGCGGAAGTGGCTAAGCCGGAGCCGGGAAATGGAGCGGAGGGGGATCAACTGCTGAATGGTGAATTGTGAGGAGCGAGTGGCTGGCGGACCGGGCGTCCGTTCACCACGCACAATTCACCATTCACGCGGCCTCTGCTAGACGCGCATAGGCATCAGCACATAGAGCGCCCGCGCCTCGCCGTCTTCCTTCACCAGCGTCGGCGAGCCGGCATCGTTGAACATAAACACGGCATTGTCGGAACGGATCTGCCCGATGATATCGAGGAGGTAACGAGCGTTGAAGCCGATCTCGAAGCTCTCGGGTTCGAACTCGACCGCCAGTTCCTCGCTCGCCGTGCCATGGTCGGGATTGGTGACGCTGAGCTCCAGCTGGCCCTCGCGCATGTTGAGCTTGACCGCCTTGCCGCCGCGGTCCGACGCAATGGTCGAGACGCGGTCGACGGCGATGGCAAAGCTGCCGCGATCGACCAGCATGCGCTTGTCGTTGTTCTTGGGCGTCACCCGGTCATAGTCCGGGAACGTGCCTTCGATGAGCTTGGACAGCAGCACCACGCCGCCCAGGGTGAAGCGGATCTTGGTGTCGGAAATCTCGACATCCACATCGCCCTCGGCCCCATCGAGCAGCTTCTGCACTTCCGATACGGTCTTTTTCGGCACGATGATGCCGGGCATTCCCTTGGCACCGGCGGGTGCCGCCGTTTCGGCGCGCGCCATGCGGTGGCCATCAGTGGCGACGGCGCGCAGCGCCGGCTCGCCATTGCTGTCCAGCGTGTGCATGTAGATGCCGTTGAGATAGTAGCGCGTCTCCTCGTTGGAGATGGCGAACTGCGTGCGCTCGATCAGCTCGCGCAATGCCGAAGCGGGCATTCCGAACTGATGGGTGAAGCTGCCGGACTTGAGATCGGGGAAGCTGTCGGGCGCGAGGCAGGAAAGGTGGAAGCGCGACCGGCCCGAGCTGACCAGCAGCTGCTCGCCGCCCTCGGTCTCGAGTCGCACCTCGGCGCCATCGGCGAGCTTGCGCACGATTTCATAGAGGGTATGGGCGGGCACCGTGGTCGAACCCGCCGTGCCGACCATTGCCGGAACGCTCTCGGTGACTTCGATGTCGAGATCGGTGGCCCTGAGGTCGAGCTTGCCGTCCTGTGCCTTGATCAACACGTTGGCGAGGATCGGATAGGTGTTCCGACGTTCGACCACCCGATGCACATGGCCCAGTGACTTGAGCAGATGATTGCGCTCGAGTGTGACTTTCATAACCCTTGAGACCCCTGACGCCAGCATACGAAAAGCCCGGCAAAACCGGGCTGCGACCTTGGCAATTCGAAGGCGAAAACGCAAGTGCACGCGGCACCGGCAGGCGCCACGCCCACGGAAAACTGACGCCCGGGCCTAATGTTCGGCGCTGCGGTTCAGCGCACGCTCCATCGCCTCAAGCCGGCGCTCGGCATCTTCCCGGTCGAGACGCTGCAGCATCTCGTGCCAGGCGCTGTCCGCCGGTCGCGCACTCTCCGCCGAACTCCGCGCCGTGCGGCTGGCGATACCCTCGCCCACCCGCAATCGCTTGAGACCCCTGCGGATCGTCAACATCAGCTGTGGTTTCACCACGCCTCTCTCACTCACGCCACTACGAACTTTCGACCCGACGGGGCCTACCCAAAGGGGCGCCCGCCTGGCGCCCCGCGTACCGGCCCTGCGGCCGGACACGCCTTATTCTTCCAGCATGCGTTTCAGCAGCTCGATTTCCTGGCCGAGATCGGCGTCGTCCTTGATCATCTGCTCCACCTTGCGCACCGAATGCAGCACCGTGGTGTGATCGCGACCGCCGAAGCGACGTCCGATCTCGGGGAGCGACCGCGAGGTCAGCGACTTGGCGAGATACATGGCGATCTGGCGCGGCCGCACCACATCGCGCGAGCGTCGCGAACTCAGCAGGTCATTGCGGGCGACCTTGTAGTGGCGCGAAACGATCTTGAGGATGTCTTCGATGCGCACCCGCTTGTTGTCGCGCGGCCGGATCAGGTCCGAGAGCGCCCGCTCCGCCATCGGAATGGTGATCGGCTCCTTGCTCAGCTGGTTGGCAGCCAGCAGCCGGTTGACGGCGCCGTCGAGATCCCGGCCATGGCTCACCACCATATGGGCGACATAGTCCATCACCTCGGCGGGGAAACGGGTTTCGCCCAGCCGGATATTGGCCTGCTCGACCCGGCGCGCCACGATGGCCCGGCGGAGCTCGAGATCGAAGGAGTCAATGCCGACCACAAGGCCGCCCGAAAGGCGCGAGCGCACCCGTTCGTCGAGCATTTCGAGATCGCGCGGGGCCGCGTCGCCGGCCACCACCACCTGCTTGGCGCCGGTCAGCAGCGTGCCCAGCGTATGGCCGAACTCGGTGGCCGACTTGCCCTGCAGGAACTGCATGTCGTCGATCAGCAGCAGGTCGACCCGCCGCAGCCAGTCCTTCAGCGCCAGCGCCGACTGCCGCTGCACCGCGGTGATGAAGTGGTACATGAAATGGTCGGCCGTCAGATAGACGATGTTCCGGCCGGGTTCGGCGGCGCCTGCCGCCCAGGCGACGGCATTGAGCAGGTGGGACTTGCCCAGTCCCACGCTCGAATGCAGATAGATCGGGTTGTAGCTCACGGTGTTATTGAGCACCGCATTGGCCACTTGGCGCGCCACCTGCAGCGCCATCTCATTGGACGCCCCCGGCACGAAGGTTTCGAAGGTCATGCGCGGGTCGAGGGTCGAGCCGGACAGGGCATCACCCCGCGGCGGCGCCACTGGCTCGCGCGCCGGACGTGCGGCAGCTGGGCTGGCATCACCGGCAGGACGTTCCTCACGCGGCGGCTCGGGATGCAGCCGCGGCCGAACCTGGCCATTGACCCGGACAGCGACCTGTACCCGCTCGACGCTCGGCACCTCCGCCCGGAAGGCCGCGACGATCTTATCAGCGTAGTGCGCCTGCATCCACGAACACAGGAAACGCGTCGGCACCGTGACATAGACGACGTCGTCCACGACCTCCTCGAGTTCGAGACGGGTGAACCAGGAATTGAAGGAATCCTCGCCAACGGCGGCGCGCAGACGGGCACGGACACGCTGGAACATCTCGCCGCTCGAGCCCTGCCGGTCATTGCTCATCGTCTTGGTCCCGTGTGCCTGGGTGCTATTGTCCTCGCTGTCGTTCAAACCGGTAATGTCATTGTCTGGTCGAACCCAAGAGGTTCGACCCGCCGCCGCTGCGTTCAATGCCATTGAATTCTCTTAGCCCCAATCTCGTTCGATGCCGTCCCGTTTGGGCACAGCTCCGCCAACCCAAGCGCGCCCTTCAGCGCGCGCAGACTCCCCTGCCGCGGCAATAGCCGCGACATCGCACTCGTATCACTGTCAATGATCCGGACGCTCCTGGAGGTCCGAAATGCAGGTGTCTTACTTCACCGCAAGACTAAACAGATACGCCGCCAACTGAACTCGAAACTGTTGCTCTGAGCTGTCCGCCGCATGCCGTGCATATACATCGGTCAAGCTTTCCGCCGTCACAATCAGTTAAGACCCGCCCCGGGTTTTACGGTCTTGTTGCCGTGGCCCCCTAGCGATGAAGGCCATTCTAGACACCCCGTTTTCGGCAATCAACCAGCCTTTTTCGACTCTAGGGGCTTGACTCCGGCGATTGCAATTTCCTTTCAGGAGCCCCCCCGGAATGTCCCAAAATAACACACTGGGACTCATAGCGGAATCAGGCGGGATATAGGCTTTTTCGCGTACGCCGGTTACTTGCGATGCGGCCGTTTTGGGCCATTTATTTCCCCTCACGCCCGGGTTTGGGCCCCTCGCGGGAGGCCCGATGGAGCGCCCCTTGCGGCCATTCGCAATCCAGACGCGCGACTGTCGCAATCCAGTCACAGTTCCGTCACGCAGACTGTCGCACACCAGTGACGGCACAACAACGCGTACAAATGCAAAGGGGCCCCGCAGGGCCCCGAAAACATCAACGCTCGATCGTCAGGATCAGGCCGACAGCGCCTTGATACGGTGGTTGAGGCGGCTGACCTTGCGGGCCGCGACATTGGCATGGACGATGCCCTTCTGCGACGCCCGGACGATCTCGGGCTCGGCAGCCTTGAGGGCCGTCATCGCCGCCGCGTGGTCGCCGCTGGTGATTGCCTCTTCGACCTTGCGGATGAAGGTGCGCATGCGCGAGCGGCGCGACTTGTTCACCTCGGTACGAGCGGCGATCTTGCGGGTGGCCTTTTTGGCGGACGGCGTGTTGGCCATGAAATCCTCTTGGCGCGCTGGCCGGCGGCGGCGCTGATCGCCTGCATCCGGACATGAAATGAAATCGGCGGCATACGGGCCGCCAAGGTGGGGCGTCTATAGTCGCGATACCGGGTCCAGTCAACTGGATTCCCGCACGCCTCAGTGCTGGCAGCGCGGGCAGAAGAAGCTCGAACGGCCCGATTGGACGATCCGAGTGATCGTCCCGTCGCAACCCGGCGTCGGGCACGGCGCGCCTTCGCGGTCATAGACCGAGAAACTGTGCTGGAAATAGCCCGACCCGCCGTCGGCATTGCGGAAGTCCCTGAGCGTCGAGCCGCCGGCCGCGACAGCTTCGTTGAGCACCTCGCGCACGGCGACTGCGAGTCTTTCCAGTGCCGGATCCGGCGTGCCGTCGCCCCGGACCAGTGTCCCCGCCTGCCGTTCAGGATGGATGTGGGCGCGGTGCAATGCCTCGCTGACATAGATATTGCCCAGCCCCGCGACGACGCGCTGGTCGAGCAGCACCGCCTTCATCGGCGCGATCCGGCCGCGAAAGCGCTCAGCCATCGACTGCGCGCTGAAGGCATTCGAGAGCGGCTCGGGCCCGAGGTCCTTGAGATAGGCGCTGTCCGCCTCGTCGCTGAACAGGTCCATGAAGCCGAACCGGCGCGCGTCATTGTAGATGAGGAGCATTTCGCCATGCACCGGATGAGCGAGGTGCAGCTGCACATGGTCGTGCTTTTCCGTCGCCGTCGGCTCGTAGTAGCGCGAGGGCGACTTGAAGGCGAAATCGGCAAACCGGTAACTGCCGGTCATGCCCAGATGGCTGAGCCAGGTCGGCCCGCTCGACAGACGGAACAGCAGGTACTTGGCCCGCCGTTCGGCAGCAGCGATCGTAGCGCCGGTCAGCGTCTCGGCAAACGCGTTGGGCCATGGAAACCTCAGGTCCGGCCGCCTGAGCTCGACAGCAACGATCCGGGCTCCCGTCACATAGGGCTCGAGCCCCCGGCGTACGGTCTCGACTTCGGGCAGTTCCGGCATGGTGGCTCTCCAGCAGCCGCCTGATGTCGCGCCTCGGGTCGTCGCGCGCAAGGGCTTCGTCGGGCATCCGGGCTGCGCGCCTTTCGCGCATTCCAACCCCCCGGAGCTTGCTATATAACCGCGCGACTTGTGGAGACCTCCCGATGACCGCCACCCCCGAGACCACGCATTTCGGCGAACGCACCGTCCGCCTTGAGGAAAAGCAGGGCCTCGTCAATGACGTGTTCCATCGCGTCGCCGATCGCTATGACCTGATGAACGACCTGATGAGCGGCGGTGTGCACCGGCTGTGGAAGGATGCCATGGTGGCCCGGCTGGCGCCGCCGCGGCAGGGCAAGACCCCCTGGCGCGTGCTCGACATGGCTGGTGGTACCGGCGATATCGCAGAGCGCATCATCAATGCCTCGGTCGGCTATGCCGAGGTGACGGTCTCCGACATCAATTCCGACATGCTCCGTGTCGGTGCCGAGCGGGCGAGGAGCTGGCGCTTTCCCGACCAGGTGCGGTTCGTCGAGGCCAATGCCGAGGAACTGCCTTTCGAGGATGCCAGTTTCGACGCCTACACCATTGCCTTCGGCATCCGGAACGTGCCGCGTATCGACAGGGCGCTGGCCGAGGCCCATCGCGTGCTCAAGCGCGGCGGCCGTTTTCTCTGCCTCGAGTTCAGCCAGGTCGATGTCCCCGGCCTCGACGCGATCTATGCCCAGTTCTCCGACCGCGTGATCCCGCCAATCGGCAGGGCGGTGACCGGCGACGCGCAACCGTACCAGTACCTGGTTGAATCGATCCGCAAGTTCCCCTCGCCCGAACGTTTCAGCCAGATGATCGCCGCCGCCGGCTTCAGGCGCGTCACCCACACGGCCATGACCGGCAACATCGCTGCGCTCCACGCGGCCTGGAAGCTCTGACGCATGAGGTTCGCCGCCTATTTCCGCCTGCTGCGTGCCGGCTTCATTCTCGCACGCGAGGGCGCGCTGTCGCTCGCCGACAATGCGGCCCTGCCGCCGGTGATGCGAGCCGGTGTCCGGCTGGGCCGGCTGCTCGAGCGCCCCGAAGTCAGAAAGACCGGCCGTGTCGACCGGCTGACCCGAGCGCTCAATCGCCTTGGGCCGACCTATGTGAAGTTCGGCCAGACCCTCGCCACCCGCCCCGACATCGTCGGCCCCGAGATTGCCACCGACCTCGCCGTGCTGCAGGACAAAATGGCGCCCTTCGATCCGGCGCTGGTTCCCGCGATCCTGAAATCCGCACTGGGCGAGCGGGCCGGTGACCTGGTCGAGCTCTCCCCACCCATCGCCGCCGCGTCCATTGCACAGGTCCACCGCGCCGTGCTGGTCGAGAACGGCACGCGCCGCGACGTGGCGGTCAAGATCCTGCGGCCCGGCGTATCGGAGCGCTTTGCCGCCGACCTCGAGGCTTACCGGGCCGGCGCCGCGCTGGCCGAGCGGTTCGCGCCGCCCCTCCGCCGCCTGCGGCCGCTCGACATGGTGGCGACGCTGGAGCGTTCGGCCCGCATCGAGCTCGACTTGCGGCTGGAAGCTGCGGCGATCTCGCAACTGGCCGAGAACATCAGCAATGACCGCGGCTTCGTCATCCCGGAGGTGATGTGGTCGCACATGGCCGAGAACGTGCTGACCACCAGCTGGGTCTCGGGCATTCCGCTCAATGATCTGGCCGCACTCGACGCCGCCGGCGTCGATCGCAAGCGGCTGGCGGCCAATCTGCTGCAATCGTTCCTCAGGCAGGCGGTGCGTGACGGCTACTTCCACGCCGACCTGCATCCGGGAAACCTGTTTGCCGACCCGGCGACCAGCGACGTCATCGCGGTCGACTTCGGCATCATGGGGCGTCTCACCCGCAAGGAACGGCGCTTTCTCGCCGATGTCGTCTACGGCTTCATCAAGGGCGACTACATGCTGATCGCGAGGCGGCACTTCGACATCGGTTATGTGCCGCAGAACCAGTCGGTGGACGAGTTCGCGCTGGCGCTCCGGGCCATCGGCGCGCCATTGCAGGGCCGCCGGGCCAGCGAAATCTCGATGGCCAATGTGCTCGGCCAGCTGTTTTCGACCACCGAGCTGTTCCAGATGCGGGCGCGGCCCGAGCTGATCCTCTTGCAGAAGTCGATGGTCCTGGTCGAAGGCGTGGCCCGCAGCCTCGATCCGGATCTCGATATCTGGACGCTGAGCGAGCCCGTGGTCGGCGACTGGCTGAGACAGGCGGCCGGCCCGCTCGGTCGCCTCGAAGACCTCAAGGAGCATTTCGACGTCGCGGTGGAAACGCTCGGGCGTCTCCCGACCCTTGCGGACAAGGCCGAGGCGCTGATGGATGCCGAGCAGGTGCGCCGGTCGCGTCTCACCCCATGGCAGTTCTGGTCACGCGCCATGATCGTCGTCGCCTTCGGGCTCCTCTCCGCCACCCTGCTGATCGCGATTGTGCGGCTCCTCGCTGCGACTTCGTCATAGCGGGTTCAGCAGGCGTTCATCTTCAGAATCATAGACCGGCCCGGCACGCTTGCCCGTCCACCATGCCCTGCCTAGACTGGCAGAGGGGCCGGAAAGCGGCTGTTGAGGAAAACAAGATGAACCTGAAAACACTGGGCCGCGTCACCGGCGTTGTTGCCCTGACCGGCATGCTGGCCGGCTGCATCGACATGACGGCCGAGATCGACGTCCTGAGCGAAACGACCGGCAAGGCGACCACCACCATGACCATGGGCGCCGAGTTCTACCCCATGATCAAGCAGATGGCGGAAGCCGCTCCGGAGGCGGACTCGAGCGATGGCTTTTGCGTTGAGGAAGGTGACGTTCTGACCGAGAACGCCGATGGCAGCGCCACCTGCGTCAGCGTCAAGGAAGGCGAACTCGCGACCCTGAGCGGCTCCGAGGGTCCCAGCGAGGACGCCACCTTCACCGTGGTCAGCCCGGGCGTCGTGCGCGTTGCTTTCGCCACCGAGAACATGTCGAGCCAGGTCACCGAAGGCCAGGACGAAGAGACCGCCCAGATGATGAAGGCCTATCTCGATGGCCACAACGTCACCATCCGCATCAAGGGCAACAAGGTCATCGAAACCAACATGACGCTGAGCGGCGACGGCAAGTCGGCCGAGATCGTCATTCCGTTCCTCGGGCTGATCGATGGCACGGCCAACCTGCCCAAGGAACTCTTCGCCGTGGTCGATACGCGCTGATGGCCGCTCCGGTCGAGATCGGGCTCGTCTGGCTCGACCATGGCCGGGGGCTGCCGCTCCCGCGCCAGATGACATCGGGCGCCGCGGGGGTCGACCTCGCGGCAGCCATTCCACCGGGCGAAGTGCTGGCCATCGCGCCTGGCCGCTACGGCATGGTGCCGACCGGCCTCGCGATCGCGCTGCCGGAAGGTTTCGAGGCGCAGATCCGGCCGCGCTCGGGTCTCGCGGCCAAGTTCGGTGTGACCGTCCTCAACGCGCCGGGAACGGTCGATGCCGATTATCGCGGCGAAGTGAAGGTGCTGCTGGTCAATCACGGCCAGGCGGCCTTCGAGATCAGGCGCGGCGACCGCATCGCGCAGATGGTGGTCGCGCCGTTCAGTGCCGTCGCGTTCACGCTCAGGGAGACACTCGATGAAACCGAACGGGGCGATGGCGGGCACGGCTCGACTGGCCGCTAGCCTTGCCGGGCTGGCCGTCCTCGCATACCCGGCGCTGGCCGGCGACGCTGCCCAGTTCAACCCGCTGGGCTTCTCCGAAGATGGCCGCTACTTCGCCTTCGAAGAGTTTGGCATCCAGGATGGCTCGGGTTTTCCCTATGCCAACCTGACGATTCTAGATGTGGCCGGGGATACCTGGGCGGCCGGCTCGCCGTTCCGCGTCCGGCTAGAGGATGAGGCCGCCACCCTCGCCGACGCGCGAGACGAGGCGCGCACCGAGGCCGAGCCCCATTTCGACACCCTTGCCATCACCACGCCCGTATCCACAGTGGCGCTGAATGGCGATGGCGAACCCGCAGGCGACGGCAGCCTGCTGAGCTTCGGCAAGCCAGGCTATGGCCTCGACGCGCTGCAGGATCCCGCCACGCTGACCCTGACCACGACGCTACCGGACTATTCCGGCCCCTGCACCACTGACTACGGGTTCGACCCGCCGGTGGGCTATGTCCTGACGCTGGAAGTGGCTGGTGGCACAACCGAATTGCACGCCGATCAGTCCGTCCCCGCCTCGCGCGGCTGCACCGTCGCCTACCGGCTCTATGGGGTTTTTGCGCCGCTGGAATGGGCCGGCAGGGGTCTGTCGCCGGTCGCCGTGCTGTCCGTTTACACCAATGGCTTCGAGGGGCCGGACCGGCGGTTCATTGCGGTGCCGGTGACAGGCTACCCGTGAGCGCACTCTCGCCTGAGGAGACGAAGCGCTATGCCCGCCATATCGTCCTCCGGGGTGTTGGTGGCGAGGGCCAGCAGAAACTGAAGGCGGCGCGCGTGCTCGTCATCGGTGCGGGAGGTCTCGGCAGCCCCGTCATCGCCTACCTTGCCGCCGCCGGCGTCGGGACCCTTGGCGTCATCGATCACGACACGGTGTCCCTCTCCAACCTCCAGCGGCAGGTCATCCACACCGTCGAGGCCACCGATAGCCCGAAAGCCGACAGCGCCGGGGAGTTTGTGGCCCACCTCAATCCGCACGTGAACTTTGTCGGTCATGCCGACCGCTTGACCGCCGACAATGCCGCAGCGCTGATCGGTGCCTACGACCTTGTCGTCGACGGCACCGACAATTTCGGCACGCGCGCCATTGCGGCGGCCGCCGCGGCAGCAACGGGCAAGCCGCTGGTCTCCGGCGCCGTCTCGATGTTCGATGGCCAGGTGACGGTGTTCGCGCCCGGAGGCCCGGGGTTTCGCGACCTCTATCCCGACACCCCGGACGAAGCCGATCTGCCCGCCTGCGAGGTGGTTGGGGTGTTGGGCGCCGTCACCGGCGTCATCGGCACACTGATGGCCATGGAGGCCATCAAGCTAGTCACAGGTGTCGGCAAGCCGCTGGTGGGGCGGCTGCTGCTCTACGATGGGCGCGAGGCGCGGTTCTCGGAACTGACCTACTGACCGGACCTACGCGTCCGGGTGCTTGAACACCAGCGTCGCATTGGTGCCGCCGAAGCCGAAACTGTTCGACAGCGCAATGCCGATATCGACATTGTCGCGGCGCTGCCTGAGGATCGGCATATCGGCAAAAGCCGGATCGAGTTCCTCGATATTGGCGCTCTCGCACAGGAACCGGTTCTGCATCATCAGGATGCAGTAGATCGATTCCTGCACACCCGTTGCGCCGAGCGAGTGGCCGGTGAGCGACTTGGTCGCCGAAATGGGCGGGCAGGCATCGCCGGAGCCGAACACGGTGCGGATCGCTTCCATTTCCTTGAGGTCGCCAACGGGCGTCGAGGTGGCATGCGGGTTGATATAGTCAACCTTGCCCCCAACAGTGGCCAGCGCCTGCTGCATGCAGCGAATGGCGCCTTCGCCCGAGGGCGCAACCATGTCGTAGCCGTCTGAGGTCGCGCCATAGCCGACGAGTTCGGCATAGATGGTCGCGCCGCGCGCCTTGGCGTGCTCGTATTCTTCAAGCACGACGACGCCGGCGCCGCCGGCGATGACGAAGCCGTCGCGCTTCGCATCATAGGCGCGCGAGGCCTTTTCCGGCGTGGCGTTGAAGTCGGTCGACATTGCGCCCATCGCGTCGAACAGGTTCGACAGCGACCAGTCGAGATCCTCGTGGCCACCAGCGAACACGATGTCCTGCTTGCCCCACTGGATCTGCTCATAACCGGCGCCAATGCAGTGCTTGGACGTCGCACAGGCCGAGGTGATCGAGTAGTTGACGCCCTGGATGCCGAACGGCGTCGCCAGCGTCGCCGAGGCTGTCGAGCTCATCGCCTTGGGCACGGCCAGCGGCCCGATGCGCTTTGGGCCCTTGTCGCGTGTGATGTCGCCAGCTTCGATCACGGTGCGGGTCGAGGGGCCACCCGAACCCATGATGATGCCGGTGCGAGGATTCTTGATGTCTTTCTCTTCCAGCCCGGAATTGGCGATCGCCTCCTGCATGGCGATGTAGTTCCAAGCCGCGCCCTTGCCCATGAAACGAGTGGTCCGGCGGTCGAGCACCTCGAACGGATCGAGCTTGGGCGCGCCATGCACCTGGCAGC
>CAYNRZ010000019.1:0-56574 GCA_964399695.1 uncultured Devosia sp.
GTGACCCGCCACTATCGCCAGCACCAGCAGGGCAAGGAGACCTCGACCAACTCCATCGCCTCGATCTTTGCGTGGACGCGCGGGCTCGCGCACCGGGCCAAGCTCGACGGCAATGCCGAGCTGGCACGGTTCTCCGAGACGCTGGAAAAGGTCTGCATCGACACCGTCGAGGCCGGTCAGATGACCAAGGACCTGGCGCTGCTGGTTGGCCCGGACCAGAAGTGGCTGTCGACGCTCGGCTTCCTCGATGCGGTCGACGCTAATTTCAAGAAGGCCATGGGCTTCCAGTAAGCTCCACGTCGCGGTTGTCGAAGCTGCCGCCGGTCGATCGTCGTGGATCGACCACGGAGGTGACGGAATGGACGACTACCGCGACGACGACCTGACCAGGCTGGAGCAATCCGGCGTTCCGCCGCTGCCGCCCGCTGGCGACAGCGGCGTTGTCTTTCGTGATGGGGCCAGGCTCTGGTGCGCCAGCTGGGGCAGCGGTCCCGCCGTCTTGCTGCTGCATGGCGGGCTGGGCAATGCCGGCAACTGGGGCCACCAGGTGCCGGAGCTCCTCGCGGCCGGCTATCGCGTCATCGTCGTGGACACACGCGGGCACGGCCGCTCGAGCTGGGACGGCACGCCGTTCAGCTATCGGAGGCTGGCGGAGGACGCGCTCGCCGTGCTCGAGCATTTCGGCGTTGCACGGGCCGCCATCGTCGGCTGGAGCGATGGCGCCGATACCGGGCTGCTCCTCGCCCTGACGCATCCGGAGCGCGTGGACGGACTGGTGTTTTTTGCCTGCAATGTCGATGACACCGGCGTCAGACCGTTCGAGATGACCGACACCATTGGCCGCATCCTTGCCCGCCACGTCGCCGACCACGCTGCGCTTTCGCCGGACCCAAGCGGTTTCGATGTCATGCAGGAGGCGGTGAGTGTGATGCAGGCAAGCCAGCCGAACCTGTCCGCAGACGAACTCGGTGGCGTCAGCGTACCGGTGCTCAGTCTCATCGGCGAGCATGACGAGTTCATTACCCGGGCCCATGCGGAGTATCTCGCGGCGGCGATCCCGGGTGCGCAATTCCAGCTCCTGACGGAGGTGAGCCACTTTGCGCCCCTGCAACGGCCGGCGGTGTTCAACCGGGTGGTGCTGGATTTCCTCGCCCATCTGCCGCGGCGATAAACTTGCCGCAGGTACCCAAGGGATACTGGACGGGAGGCGTCCTACCGATGCTATCCTTCGGGAAAAAGAGGGGAATCCGCCAATGCCAAGACTGCTCACGCCGCTTGCCGCCATCGCCCTGTTCGCATCCACTGCCACTAGTCCGGCGGCTGCGGCCACCATCTCCATCGTGTCGATGCAGTATTCGGCGGCGCATCCGGTGCCGCATCTGCACTATGAAGGGCCGACCGACCCTGGCGATCTCGACACGTTGAAGCTGATGTACGAGCGGTTCGTCGCCTGCGGCCTCTCCTGCTCCGGCCCCGATGGGATGCCCACAGCCGTGCTGACCATGAGCGGGCCGGGCGGCAGCTATTCGGAGGGCCTGGCGCTGGCCGATTTCCTGCGCGCCAACCACATTGCCACCGTGGTCGAGCGCGGCAGCGAGTGCTACTCGGCCTGTGCCTTCGCCTTTCTCGGCGGTTCGGCGTGGTCCAGCCAGGAAGGCGTCGGCACCTATATCGACCGGATGGTCGAGCCGGGCTCCACCGTGGGCTTTCACGCCCCCTATGCCGACGAGAACGCCTTCATGCAGGCGCTGAGCGACCGCGGCGCGATGGCGGCGCAGGGCGACACCCGCAACAGCCTCGCGCTGATGGTGAAGGAGCTGGTGAAGTGGAATGTCGACCCTGAGGTGCTGTTCTACATGGTGGGCATGGGGCCCGACGAGACTTACAACCTGAGGGCTGCCGACGATCTTTTCCTCGCACGTGTCGCCCTGCCCCCGACGCCGCCTGACAGCTGGATCACCGACATCAAGGAGGCGGTGCGCAATGTCTGCGCGCGACTGCTGGCCATCGACGAGAAGGTCGACCCGCTGGACGTGGTCGACCGCCTGCAGACGGACTGGATCCAGGGCATCGGCGAGCGCGAGTATTCCGGACCGATATCGGGCTACCGGCTGGGCGAGCGCCTGCTCGACATCGGCAGTTGCTCGATCACCGAGGAGTCGATGCAGACCGCGGGCGACTACGAAATCGCGCTCTACTACACACCCGGCATCATGGGGTTCAATTCGGCCGGCACGAGCTTCTTCAATCGCGTGAATGGCTGGTCTTCGGCCGGAACGGGCGGAAATCCGGTGAAGCGGATCATCCAGAAGGGGCCGATGAACCATTATTTCCTGCCGATGGCGGTCGACATGGATTCACTCGACCTGCCTGGCGAACTCGAGATCGAGAAGAACAAGTATGCCATGGCCGAGCCGCCGGCTTTCGCCGACCTGCCTGCGGAGATGACCGTGTCGGAACAGGCGGCGCAGTCGCGGATCAGCTATACCGGCAGTGTGTTCCTGTTCGAGCGCACCGGGCCTGGCGAACTGTTCCTCAATACGCTCGGCAAGCCGGCGCTGGGGCGCACCTATTCGGAGACGATCCTCCGCGACGACGGGTTCCTGCGCGAAGGAACCTATGACGATACCGGGCGCGGCTTTACCCAGGCCGGGCTGGCCAGCGACCAAGGCAGCATCGTCATGGACCTCATGATCATCAAGCCCAATGGCGAGGTGCCGACCAGTGAAGACTACGCGACGCTTGAGCGGGTGAAATGCAGCCTCAGCTGGCAGGGCCTCGATCTGGGCTGCAACTAGGGCACGCGATAAGGTTGGGTCGCGAGGACGACGTCGCGACCCGACACCACCTGAACGTAGCGCAGCTCGTAGTCGCCGGAGGCAACCGGCCGGCGCACGATGGTGACGCTGTCCTCGAGTGCGATGTAGTTGATGGAAAGCGCTTCGAGTTCGCCCGCCGGAGCACCGGCCAAGGCAAAACCGATGCGGTCGTGGTTCCCAGCCGGACCAGTCCACTGTACCTCGACATAGTTGGAGGCAGGGTCGTCGGACAGGATGGCGACCGTGGCTGATGCCGGAGTGACGGTGACCGGCACGCGAGCCCGCACCAGCCCGTCGGGATCGAGGGCGACGACCTCGTAGGCTCCGGGCTCGGCGGGGGCGTCGAGCTGCAACGGGTTGGCGACCAGATAGCCGAAGGTGCCGCCCTGTCCGTCGAGGAACCTGTCCTCGCCCGGGCGGACGAACTGGACCATCCAGCTGCTGGACAGGGTGCCAAAGCCGATATCGACCGGACCGCCCGCCTGGACCTGTGGCGGGACCACGAGTTCGACCAGACCGCCCGCGTCGGCGAGGGCCTGATCATAAGCTGCCTGGGCACCGACAATGATGGTGGTCCGGCCCAGTACTGCGGCTTCCGGTTCGCTGCCCATGGTGTAGCGGAGCTCGAACGTGCCCTCCTCATCCGGCAGCTTTACGCCAGACGGTGACCCGTTGACGATCGAGGACAGCACTTCGACGCTGTCCGGATCCCCCGGGCGAGCGACGCGAATGCGGTCATCGAAGCCACCGGGACCGGTCCAGGTGACATCGACCCACTCCCCCGGCCGGGCGGCTGCGGGCGCCGACATGAACACACTGGCGGGTGTCACGGAAACCGGCAGGCGCCAGCGCACCTCGAAGTCGATCTGGATGACGGCGTCATAGTCACCCGGGGCATCGGGAGCATAGAGCTGGACCGGCTGGGTCTCCGGCGCGACATCGGAATTACCGTACCGATCATAGATCAGCGAGTCGTCGCCGCGTCGGGTGAACCCGAACACTTCGTCACCCGCGAGAGTCCCCTGATAGGTCATGAGGTAGGGCGCGCCCTGCGCCACCTCGGTGACACCGGAAAAGCCCTCGACCTGCGCGACGGCCGGTGACGCGAACGCCAGCAATGGCAAGACAGCAAGGCGCCTGAGCATGATTGTGTCTCTCCCCCGTTCCATGAGATGCAGACGGCAGGCGGGCGTCAAGCCTTTGGTTGCGGTGCATTTTCCAACCTTGAGGATGACGAGGCGACAAGTCAGCGCGGTGGCAGTTTTGAACGCTACCAGCACTTTTGCCCATCGACGGCGACATGTGCCCCGCGTATAGGATCGTACATAATCTGCCGTTCCCTCTTGTCGTGGATTCTCCAAGATGCCCGCCGGCGTCGGTTTTGCGCTTGCTGCGTACCTGCTCTATTCGTGCTGCGATGCCATCATCAAGGGGTTCGGGACCGGACTGTCGGTCTACGAGATCGCCTTCTGGACGGCGCTGTTCTCGTTCATCCCCGCCATCTTCACCAAGCCCAAGGGGGAGCATTGGCGCGAAACGCTGCACATGAAGCACCCGGTGCTGGTGAACCTGCGCGCCATCACCGGCGTGATGGGCAACATGGCGATCATCTACGCCTTCACCCACATCCCGTTGGCCGAGGCCTACTCGCTGGCGTTCCTCGCGCCGATCTTCGTGGTCGCGCTATCGTCGTCGTTTCTTGGCGAGAAAGTGTCGGGGCATCGCTGGCTATTCCTGGCGCTGAGCTTCGTCGGCGTGCTGCTGGTGGTGCGGCCCGGATTCCGGGAGCTGCAGCTGGGGCACCTTGCGGCCGTGTTTGCGGCTGTGATGGGCGGCATTACCACCACGGTGCTGCGCAAGATTGCGCCGCTGGAGAAGCGGGTGAGCCTGCTCGGGATTCCGCTCGGCTATATCGTCATCTTCAACGGCATCATGATGATGCAGGACTTCCAGTTGCCGACGGCGGAGCAGTTCACCATGCTGTTGACCATCGGGGCGCTGGGCGGCACGGGGAACATCCTGTTCATCGCCGCGACCCGGCTGGTGCCGGCCAGTCAGTTGGCACCGGGCCAGTATAGCCAGATCCTGTGGGCAGTGATCTTCGGCGCGCTGTTCTATCGCGAATATCCTGACCTCGTGACCTATTTGGGACTTGCCGTTGTGGTGACCGGCGGCATTCTCAACGTCATGTCGGATGGCGCCCGCGTCCGCATCTTCTCACGCCTGTCGGTGTTCGGACCTGCCTCGGCCGCCGCGGCGGCGAGCCCGCCGATCGAGGAGATCGACGACGAGGCGCCGAGCAGCGGCACGTCCCGCTCGGTACCCGGAAAGTAACGGTGGCCGCACTGAGTCGAGCGAGCCTCGGAATTGCCGTCGCGCTCGTCGCCTATGCCGTCTATTCGGCCTCCGACGCTCTGGTGAAGGGGCTGGGACAAAGTCTCGGTCCGTTCGAGATCGGCTTTGCCATCGCGCTGTTCTCGCTGCTGCCGGGCCTGTTCGGCAAACCCAAGACGGAGCGGTGGCGCGACACTTTCCAGCTGACCAATCCGCTGCATGTCCACGCCATTGCGCTGCTGCGCATGGCCTCGAACGTGCTGGCCGTCTACGCCTTCATCAGCGTGCCGCTGGCAGACGCCTATTGCATCATCTTCATGATGCCGGTGTTCATCGCCATCCTGTCCGTCGTCGTGCTGCGCGAGCATGTGCCGCTGAGCCGCTGGGTGCTGGTGCTGGTCAGCTTCGTGGGCGTGCTGCTGGTGGTGAGGCCCGGCTTCCGCGAGCTGCAACTGGGGCATCTTGCGGCGCTCGGGTTCGCGTTTGCCGCGGCCGCAGCGCTGGTGATCACGCGCATGGTGGCGGGTGAGGAGCGGCGTATGAGCCTCTTCGCCCTGCCGCTGCTCTATACGGCCGCCTTCAACGGGCTGATGCTGCTGGGAGGATTCACCCTGCCCGACGGCATGACGCTGCTTGTGCTGGTCGCCAGCGGATTGGCCGCCGGCGCCGGCTACCTGTTGCAGGTGGTGGCGCTGTCAATGGCGCCGGCCAGCCGGGTCGCGCCGATCCAGTACAGCCAGATCCTCTGGGCGCTGCTGCTCGGCGTGCTGTTTTTCAATGAGGTCCCGGATGCACTGGCGCTCACGGGCATGAGCGTCGTGGTTGCGGCGGGCCTCGCCAATGTCATCATCGATGGCAGGCGAGCCCGCGTTGCCGGCCGGTTCGGCGAGTTCCCCGGAAAACGGCCTAGCGATGACCCGACCGGAGACGCCGGGCCGGGGCCCGACCCGGTCTAGGCTGTCAAGCGATCACAGCGCCGCGCGGATGGCGGCAATGGCGGCATCTGCCTTGCTGCCGTCCGGACCACCGCCCTGGGCCATATCGGGCCGGCCACCACCGCCCTGCCCGCCAAGCGCCGCGGTGGCATGCTTGATGAGATCGGCGGCGGAATACTTGCCGACCAGGTCGTCGCTGACGCCAATCGCCGCCGTGCCCTTGCCATCCTCGCCCTTGAGGACGAGCGCAACGACACCCGAACCGAGATTTTTCTTCTCGATGTCGACGAGGCCACGCAGGTCCCTGGCGGCGACGCCTTCGACGACGCGCCCGACAAAGGCAATGCCATTGACGGTGTCAGCTGCAGAAGCGGCAGCGCCGGAGGTGCCGCCCAGCGCCAGCTTCTTCTGAGCTTCGCTGAGGGCGCGCTCGGCCCTCTTGAGGTTCTCCTGCAAGGTCTCGATACGGGTCAGCACTTCCGTGGGCTGGGCCCGGAGCAGATCGGCAGCGCCCTGCACCAGGTTGCTGTTGGTGCGGGCATGGTGGCGGGCATTGTGGGCGGTGAGTGCCTCGATGCGGCGGACGCCGGCAGACACGCCGGTGTCGCCGAGCACGGTGATCAGCCCGATGTCGCCGGTCCGGCTGACGTGGGTGCCGCCGCATAGCTCGACCGACCAGCCCATGCCGTTGCCGGTGGGCTCGCCCATGGCGACGACGCGGACCTCGTCGCCGTATTTCTCGCCGAACAGGGCGCGAGCGCCGGACTGCTTCGCCTCTTCGACACCCATGAGGCGGGTCTCGACCTTGGTGTTCTGGAGGACGATCCGGTTGGCGATATCCTCGATCTCGGCCATTTCCTGGGGCGTGATCGGCTTGGTGTGGACGAAATCGAAGCGCAGCCGGTCAGGCGCCACCAGCGAGCCTTTCTGGGCGACGTGATCGCCCAACACGATGCGCAGGGCCTCGTGCAGCAGGTGGGTGGCCGAGTGGTTGGCGCGGATGGCCGAGCGCCGGTCATGATCGACCACCAGCGCCAGCGGCGCGTCGAGCTTCAGCGTGCCCTCGGTGACCTTGACCCGGTGGCCGAAGACGCCGTGATGTTTGACGGTCTCGACGACTTCGGCTGCAACACCGTCGCCAACCAGCTTGCCGGTGTCGCCGACCTGGCCGCCGCTCTCGCCATAGAACGGCGTCTGGTTGAGGACGACAAAGCCTTCCTCGCCAGCGGCCAGCGCATCGACCATCTGCCCGGCCTTGACGAGCGCGGTGACGACGCCTTCGGCCGTCTCGGTCTCATAGCCGAGGAACTCGGTGGGACCGACCTTGTCGGCAACCGCGAACCAGACCTTGTCCTCGCCCGCCTCGCCGGAGCCGGCCCAGCTCTTGCGCGCCTCGGCGCGCTGGCGGGCCATGGCGTCCTCGAAGCCGGAAAGGTCGACATTGATGCCGCGCAGGCGCAGCGCATCCTGGGTCAGGTCGAGCGGGAAGCCGAAGGTGTCGTAGAGCTTGAAGGCGGTGACGCCATCGAGCATGTCGCCCTTGCCGAGATCCTTGGTGGCGTCCTCGAGGATGGCGAGGCCGCGGCCGAGGGTCTTGAGGAACCGCTGCTCCTCCAGACGGACGGTCTCTTCGATCAGTTGCTCGCCACGGACGAGTTCGGGATAGGCCTGGCCCATCTCCCGCACCAAGGTGGGGACGATGCGGTGAATCGCTGGTTCTTCCGAGCCAAGCAGGGTGGCATGCCGCATGGCGCGGCGCATTATCCGGCGCAGCACGTAGCCGCGACCCTCGTTGGAGGGCAGCACGCCTTCAGCGATGAGGAAGCTCATCGAGCGCAGGTGATCGGCGATGACGCGGAGGCTCGGGCTGGTCGGATCGCCGTTGAAACCGGTGGCCTGCATGGTGGCCGAAGTCAGCGCCCTGAACAGGTCGATCTCGTAATTGTTGTTGGTGCCCTGCATGACGGCGGCGACACGCTCGAGGCCGGAACCCGTGTCCACGGAAGGCTTTGGCAGGTTGAGACGGGTGCCATCCGGCAGCTGCTCGAACTGCATGAAGACGAGGTTCCAGATCTCGACGAAACGGTCGCCATCTTCCTCGGGCGAGCCCGGAGGGCCGCCCCAGTACTTGTCGCCGTGGTCGTAGAAGATCTCGGAGCACGGGCCGCAGGGGCCGGTGTCGCCCATCTGCCAGAAGTTCGACTTGGCGCCGAGCCGCACGATGCGATCCTCGGGGAGGCCGGCAATCTTCTTCCACAGCGCCATCGCCTCGTCGTCATCTTCGTAGATGGTGGCGGTGAGCTTGTCCTTGGGCAGGCCCCACTCCTTGGTCAGGAGGGTCCAGGCGAGCTCGATGGCGTGCTCCTTGAAATAGTCGCCAAACGAGAAATTACCGAGCATTTCGAAGAACGTATGGTGCCGGGCGGTGAAGCCGACATTATCGAGATCGTTGTGCTTGCCGCCGGCACGCACGCATTTCTGCGCGGTGGTGGCGCGCTGGTAAGGGCGCTTCTCGAGGCCGGTGAAGACGTTCTTGAACTGCACCATGCCGGCGTTGGTGAACATCAGCGTGGGGTCATTGCGCGGCACGAGGGGACTCGACGCGACGGCCTCGTGGTCGTTCTTCTCGAAGAAGCCGAGGAAGCTCGACCGGATGTCGTTTACGCTCGTCATGGGGAGATCTTTCTTCAGAAGGCCGACAGCAAAAGGCGAGGCCGGAGCCCCGCCACAGCAAAGGAAACGCCTTCTATCGCGGGGCCGATGCTGCTGTCCAGAAGCAGCAGGGGCGCGCCGTCACAATGTCGCCACAGCACTGCCGCGTTTGCCACGGAGATGAACGCCGTCTGAACGGCTTTTCGCCCTCCCGAGAACGAAAAGGGCACCCGAAGGCGCCCTTTGGAGGAAGGACCCGACAGCCGATGCGATCACACGTCGGCGTCGTCGGCTTCATCGCCCTCGGGACCGGCCAGCAGCGCCTCGGAAAGGACCCCGGCGCTCTGGCGGACGCCCTGCTCGATGGCGTTGGCAACTTCCGGATTGTCCTTGAGGAACTGGCGGGAATTCTCGCGCCCCTGCCCCAGCCGCTGGCTGTCATAGGAGAACCAGGCACCCGACTTTTCAACGAGGCCGGACTTGACGCCCAGATCGAGCAACTCGCCGGTCTTGGAGATGCCTTCGCCATACATGATGTCGAACTCGACCTGGCGGAACGGCGGGGCCAGCTTGTTCTTGACCACCTTGACGCGGGTCTGGTTGCCGATGACTTCCTCTCGGTCCTTGATGGCGCCGATGCGGCGGATATCGAGGCGGACAGAAGAGTAGAACTTGAGGGCGTTGCCGCCGGTGGTCGTCTCGGGCGAGCCGTACATCACGCCGATCTTCATGCGGATCTGGTTGATGAAGATGACCATGGCCTTCGACTTGGAGATTGAGCCGGTGAGCTTGCGCATGGCCTGGCTCATCAAGCGGGCCTGGAGGCCGGGCATGGAATCGCCCATTTCGCCTTCGAGTTCAGCCTTGGGGGTCAGCGCCGCAACGGAATCGACCACCAGAACGTCAATGGCGCCGGAGCGCACCAGCGTGTCGGCGATCTCAAGCGCCTGCTCGCCGGTGTCGGGCTGGGAGATCAGCAGCTCGTCGACCTTGACGCCCAACTTGCGGGCATAGATCGGATCGAGCGCATGCTCGGCATCGATGAAGGCGGCAGTGCCACCGCTCTTTTGCGCCTCGGCAACGACATGCAGCGCCAGTGTGGTCTTGCCCGAGCTTTCCGGCCCGAACACCTCGATGATGCGGCCGCGCGGCAGGCCGCCGATGCCGAGCGCAATATCGAGACCGAGCGAACCGGTGGAGATGGCCTCGACCTGCGCGATGGCGCCTTCACCAAAGCGCATCACCGTGCCCTTGCCGAAGCTCCGTTCGATCTGGCTCAGCGCTGCAGCCAGCGCCTTGTCCTTGTCCATTGATCCCTCAACCACGCGCAGAGGCGTTACAGATGCCATTTGGACCATCCTTATTTCACTTCAGTCTGCGGGGTGCAAACCGGGCCGGGTGAATTGCCGTGTATGCATTTTGTTCTCATTTTGTTGCTATTTCGTCAAGGGGAAAAACAAGAACATCGGGCGTGCCGTTAAGTGGCTGAGGCACGTGAGGCAGACGAATCGCCTCGATGGGCCGGCCCGGCGTGTGGCTTACTGCTTTTTGCCTGATGCAAGGCGGCGCGCCGCGCGCTATAGGGGCGCGAACAGACAAGGCGGAGGAGAGCCCCATGCACCTGATCCAGTTCCTCGACGAGCAGGGCCGCCGTGCGGTCGCAGCGACCCAGGGCGGCGTCACCAGCACCGTGAGCGGCGCGACGCGAGTCTATGATCTCGCGATGGAAGCGGTGGAGCGCGGGCTCTCGCTGAGGGCGGTGATCATCGAGAAGGGGCTGGGCCACAAGGTCGACAAGGCCGCGATCGCTGCCGAGGGCCGGCTGCTGGCGCCGATCGATCATCCCGATGCGGCGCACCTCTATGTGACGGGTACGGGCCTCACCCATCTGGGTTCGGCCTCGACGCGCGACGCGATGCACAAATCCGACCAGGCGGCGGCCGAGGCGCCGCTCACGGACTCGATGAAGATGTTCCGCATGGGCCTCGAGGGTGGCAAGCCCAAGCCCGGCGAAGAGGGCGTGCAGCCCGAGTGGTTCTACAAGGGCAATGGCCACATCGTCGCCAACCCGGGCGCGCCGATCCCCTCCCCGGCCTTTGCCAAGGACGCGGGCGAGGAGCCGGAAATGGCCGGCATCTACGTGATCGGCAAGGACGGCACCCCCTTCCGCGTCGGCTTCGCGCTGGGCAACGAGTTTTCCGACCACGTGACCGAACGGGTGAACTACCTGTTCCTCGCGCATTCGAAGCTGCGCTGGTGCTCGTTCGGGCCGGAGCTGCGACTGGGCGAGCTGCCGCGCAACGTCTCGGGCATGTCGCGCATCCTCCGCGACGGCAAGGTGATCTGGGAGAAGCCGTTCCTCAGTGGCGAGGACAACATGAGCCACACCATCGCGAACCTTGAGCACCACCATTTCAAGTACAAGCTGTTCCGCGAGCCGGGTGACGTGCATGTGCACATGTTCGGCACGGCGACCCTGAGCTTTGCCGATGGCATCAAGACCGAGCCCGGCGACGTGTTCGAGATCGAGGAGGCCCAGTTCGGCCTGCCGCTGAAGAACGCGGTGGCGTGGGACGCGGCCGAGACCGTGGTGGTGAAGGCGCTCTGAGGGGGCACCAATGGCGGCCTGGGACGGTTGAGTCGACCCGGCGGGCGAGCACGATATCGCTCCACCTGCTACTGTCACCCCGGCTCGACCCGGGGTCCAGTGCTATATCTGCGCCGGCTGTGAGATGGATCCCGGGTCAAGCCCGGGATGACATCGAGAATGTTGGTCGGTCGGTTGTTCTTGCGACAACCTGGTTGCCAGCCCCCCGGCCGCCGGAAACCTGCCTCGCTTCGCCCTTGGTCGGCTTTACCGCTGCTGGCTAACATGTCAGTTTCCGGCGCCGTTCGGACAAGGGAGTCGAGGACATGACTGCATTCAAGAAGCGCCGCGTGGGCAGGACCAGCCTCGAGTTCACTGAGCTCGGCTTCGGCAGCGCCACACTGGCCGGTATGAACGGCACCGACGTCAGCGATGACACGGCGCGCGCGCTGGTGAGCGCGGCGCGGGATGCCGAGATCGGCTATTTCGACACCGCGCCGCATTATGGCTCAGGCCGGGCCGAGCACATGATGGGCGATGCGCTGCGCTATCGCGACGACGGGATTGCGATTTCCACCAAGGTCGGGCGGCTGCTGCGCCCGGTCCGCTCGGATGCCGAGCGGACGATGGAGCATCCGTGGACGCGACCGTTCCCGTTCGAGATCGTCTACGACTATTCCTACGATGCGATCATGCGGTCCTATGAGGACAGCCTGCAGCGCATGGGGCTTGGCCATCTCGACGTGCTGCTGGTGCACGATATCGGCGTGCAGACGCATGGCGAAGAGCTGAACAAGAAGCACTGGGCGGACCTCGCCGGCGGCGGCTACAAGGCGCTGGACGAGCTGCGCCGGACCGGGGCGGTGAAGGCGATCGGGCTCGGCGTCAACGAGGTGCCGGTGCTGCTCAGCGCCTTCGATATCGGCGACTGGGACGTGTTCCTCCTCGCCAACCGCTACAACCTGATCGAGCAGACCCCGCTCGAGGCGCTATACCCGACGGCGCAGAAGCGCGGCACTTCGATGATCGCCGCCGGGCCGTTCGCGGCGGGCGTGCTCGCCGGCACCGATATCTGGGGGCCGAGCAATGGCGCCTATCAGAAGGCGCCGCCGCATATCGTCGAGAAGGTGGCAAAGCTGCGCGCCGTTGCCGACGCGCATGGCATTCCGCTGGGCGCAGCAGCGCTGCAGTTCTGCGTGGCACATCCGGTGGTCTGCTCGGTGCTGACCGGGCCGAAGTCGATTGCCGAGCTCGATGGCATCCTCAAGTGGTGGAACACGGCGATCCCCGCCGGGTTCTGGGACGCGCTGGCCGACCAGAAGCTGGTGGCGCCGGGCACGCCGCTGCCGAACGGTCGGGTTGCGGGGTGATTTTGCCCGGCAGCAGCCCGATCCGGGTGCTGATGGTGGATGTCGACGGGGTGCTGGTGCATGGCCGACCCGCCGACGGCCGACCGGTGTTTTCGGAGCTCAAGGCGGAGCTCGGCTTGAGTTACGAACGGCTGCGGGCGGCGTTCTTCAACCGCTACTGGGAGGCGATCGTCACCGGTCGCGAGCCGATGATGCCGCGGCTGGCGGCGGTGCTGGCGGAGATCGCGCCGGAGATCGAGGCAGAGCAGCTGGTTGCGTACTGGATGCGCAATGATTCGCGCGTGTTGGCGGACGACCTTGCGGCGCTGGATGAGGCGCGGGCGACCGGGCTGAAGGTGTATCTGGCGACCAACCAGGAGCATATCCGGGCCGCTTACCTGATGGCCGAGATGGGGCTCGGCGCGCATGTCGACGGCATTGCCTATTCGGCGGCGCTGGGCACGCGGAAGCCGGATGCGGAGTTCTACCGGCTGGCAATGGAACAGGTCGGGGCCGTGCCGGAAGAGATCGTGTTTGTCGACGATGTGGCCGACAATGTCGCGGCGGCACGGCGGGCCGGGTGGCGGGCGGTGCAGTTCACCGGGGCGGAGAGGCTGCGGGAGGTGATTGCGGGGGTGGTGGGTTAGGTACGGCCTGGCCCTGCCGAAAGAGCGGGTGGCTTAGGCACCGACCCGTTACCAGGGGCCGTGTGTGCCGCTCCCCCCTCCACCAGCTTCGCTGGTCCCCCTCCCCCGCAAGCGGGAGAGGACTCCCGACTGAAGCATCGGTGGCGCACCGACATCCTCTCCCGCTTGCGGGGGAGGGGGACCGCCGTCAGGCGGTGGAGGGGGGCGCAGCGAGCGCAATAGCCTTGAGGACAGCGGCCGGCCGGGACTCGACATCGGCGGTGGAGAAGCGAAGGACGTGGATGCCTTCGGTCGCCAGCCAAGCGGTGCGGCGCTCGTCGCGAGCCTGCTGGTCGTCGTGGACCGGGCCGTCGACCTCGATCGCCAAACGTGCTGCCGCGCAGTAGAAATCGAGGATATACGGCCCTATCGGGTGCTGACGGCGGAAGTGCAGGCCGAGTTCGTTGCGGCGCAGCAGGGACCAGAGAGTGCGCTCGGGCTGCGTCAGTGTACGACGCATTGATCTCGCGCGCTCGCGAATGAAGTCTGGTGACCGCACTGCGGGCTCCGCTGTCGTGGCTCCCCCCTCCACCAGCCTACGGCTGGTCCCCCTCCCCCGCAAGCGGGAGAGGAATCCCGACTGCATTATCGGTGGTGCGCATGTTGAAGTGCCTACAACCCCGCCGCCGTCTCGAGATAGTGCCGGTGGATGCCGAAGAACGCCTTGGCATCCCTGATGCGTTCCAGCGCGCTGTTGTCGCGGCGGCCGGTGCGGCGGGCGGTGATGAGGACGTTTTTCGGGGTGTGGACGTCGGAGACGAACTGGAAGACCTTGGTTTCGTAGCCGAAATGCTCGAGCACCATGGCGCGGATGGCGTCGGTGACCATTTCGGCCTGGCGCTCGAGGAAGATGCCGTGGCGGGTGACGAATTGCAGGGCGTGGGTGACCCCTGCCCGCTCGATTTCGCGGCGGATCTGCTTGTGGCAGCACGGGGCGACGACGATCAGTTCGGCTTCGGCGGCGATGCCCTGGGCGATGGCGTCGTCGGTGGCGGTGTCGCAGGCGTGGAGCGCGATGAGGACATCGGCGCCCTTGGCGTCATAGTCGGCGATGCTGCCGGCGGCGAAATCGAGGTTGGCGAGGCCAGCCTTGTCGGCAATGCCATTGCACAGGGTGACGAGGTCGGGGCGCAGCTCGACGCCGGTGACTTTCGCGTCGCTGCCGAGGGTTGAGGCCACGTAGTCAGCCACCGCGAAGGTGAGGTAGCCCTTGCCGGCGCCCATATCGAGGATGCGGTGCAGCCGGTCGGCCGGGATGGATTTCAGCAGCGGGCCGAGGATTTCGACGTAGCGGTTGATCTGCCGGTATTTGTCGCCGGCGGTCTTCAGCACCTGGCCTTCGGCATCGGTGACGCCGAGTTCGGCGAGCCAGGGGCGGGTGGCGGCGAGCGGGCGGGCCTTCTGCCGATCATGGGTGAGCGCGGCCGCGGCTTTGCTGGTCGGCGGGGTCTGCTTCAAACGCGGCGCCTTGCCCTGCGCGTCGTATTGCAAGTCAAAGCCGGTGGTGAACAGGAAGGCCTGGCGGAAGTCCTGGTCGAGCAGGCGCCGGAGCTGTCCGATGGCGCCGGCCGGCGGATGGTTTTGCACCAGGTCACGCGTCTTGTGGTGGAAGGTGAAGCTGAGCTTCAGCGCTTCGCGGATCAAGGCGGGCTTGATGTCGACGCTGACGAGCGTGTCGTCTTCGCCGAACGGCATGCGCAGCGACAACCGGACGAGGCTACCATCGGCGGCGGCGGTGTCGACGGCGGCAAGGAACTGATCGAGGCGGGTCGGCGCAAGCGTGTTCATCCCCGCCATATAGGCCGCAAAGCGGCAGAGCGCCATGGGGCGCGGCGGGTGACGGTCAGTCGGCGAGCAGCGTGCCCTTGCCGAGGACTTCCTTGACCTTGGAATTGATCTGGTCGAGCGAGTACGGCTTGGGCAGGAACTCGACACTTCGGTTGTCGGCGATGTCCTGGCGGACATTCTCCTCGGCATAGCCGGAAACGAAGATCACCTTGAGGTCGGGCGCGCGCTTCCTGACATGGGTCAACAGCGTCGGGCCGTCCATTTCGGGCATGACGACGTCGGAGATCATCAGGTCGATATCGTAGTTGCAGTCCTCGAGCATTTCGAGGGCCTCGTCGCCGGACTCGGCTTCCATGACCTCGTAGCCTGTGGTGCGGAGCGCACGGGCGGAGAAGGTGCGGACGCTGTCCTCGTCCTCGACCAGGAGGATGCGCTCGTGGCCAGTGAGGTCCTTGACGGGGGCGGCGGCGGCCGCCTTGACCGGGGCTTCGTTGTCGGCGGGGATGTGGCGCGGCAGGAAGATGCGGAAGGTGGTGCCTTCGCCCACCACTGAGTCCGGATAGATGAAGCCGGCGCTCTGCTTGACGATGCCGTAGACGGTGGAGAGGCCGAGGCCGGTGCCCTTGCCGAGTTCCTTGGTGGAAAAGAACGGCTCGAAGATCTTCTCGATGATCTCGGGTGGCATGCCGGTGCCGGTGTCCTCGACCTCGATCAGCACGTAATCGGCGGCGGGCATGCCGCGATAGGTGAAGCTGGCCGCCTCGGCCTCGGTCACATTGCGGGTGCGGATGGTGATGGCGCCGCCATCGGGCATGGCGTCGCGGGCGTTGACGACGAGGTTGACCACCACCTGCTCGAGCTGGACGAGGTCAGCCTTGACCGGCCAGACCTTCGGGGCGTGCTCGACATCGAGGGTGATCTGCTCGCCGATGAGGCGCTTCAGGAGCACCGTCAGATCGTCGAGGTGGCCCGGGATCTCGAGGACCTGCGGGCGGAGCGTCTGGCGGCGCGAGAAGGCGAGCAGCTGGCGGGTGAGGCCGGCGGCGCGGTTGGCGCTGTTCTTGATCGACATCAGGTCGTTGAACGAGGGATCGCCGGGCTTGTGCTTCAAGAGCAACAGGTCGGAGAAGCCGATGATGGCGGTCAGGACGTTGTTGAAGTCGTGGGCGACGCCGCCGGCGAGCTGGCCGACGGCCTGCATCTTCTGGCCCTGGGCGAACTGGGCTTCGAGCTTGCGCTGCTCGGTCATGTCGAGGGCGTAGACGTTGACGCGCTCGGGCGAGCCGGCGAGTTCCTCGGAGGCGGAAACGTAGAGGCGCACGGCGTGGTCGCCGCCGCGCGACAGGGCGGCATCGACCGGCTCGATGTCGGACTTGTCGGCAAGGGCCGCGGCGATGGCATCGGCGAAGGCCGGGCGGTTCTGCTCGGCGATCAGGTCGGCCATGGGCTGCATGTCGATGGTCTGCTCGCCGCCGGACCAATCGAAGATGCGGCTGAACGGGGCGTTGGTGCGGACGATCCGGCCTTCGCGGTCGAGTGTGGCGATGGCGAAAGGCGTGTCGTTGAAGAAGCGCGAGAAGCGCACTTCGGAGGCGCGCAGGGCCTCTTCCTTGTCGGTGCCCTGGCGGCGATCGAGGACGAGGGTGCGGGTTTCGCCGAGTTCGCCATCGGCGAGGCGGGCGGCACGATGAAGCAGGCGGACCGGCAGGGTCGTGCCGTTACGACGCACCAGGTCGATATCGATGATCTCGGTGCGGATTTCGCCATCGGAGCGGCCGCGCATCAGGAGGCTGGCGCCGTCGCCGCGGACGATGTCGCTCATCTGGATGCGGTCGGACTCGAACTCGGCGAGGTCGTAACCCAGCCAGTCGGCGAGGGTCGAGTTGAGATACTGGATGCGGCCACGGGCATCGGCGGAAAAGAAGCCGGCGGGGGCGTGGTCGAGATAGTCGATGGCCCGCTGCAGCTCGAGGAAGGCGTTGTCCTGACGCTCGCGGTCGCGCGTGATGTCCTCGACGCTCCAAAGCACCAGCGGTTTGCCGGTGCTGTCGAGTTGCGGCAGGGCGCGGACGCCGACGCGGTACCAGAAGGCGCGGTTCGAGCCTCCCACCGAGCCGCCGAGACCGCCAATGATGCGGATGTCTTCGTCGGCCGGGCGGCCCTCACGGGCGGCGCGCGAGACGCGATAGATCGCCTCGCTGGCCTCGGACTGGCCGGCGAACAGGCGCGGCACCGAGACGGGCACGCCATTGCTGATGCCGCCGACGAATTCGCCATAGTGTGCGTTGACGTAGGAGATCTTGCCGTCACGATCGGTGACGACAGTGCCATAGGGCAGGCTGTCGACGATGGCGCGCGAGAGAGACTGGCTCTCCTCCCCTGCCCCGAAGCGCATCAGGCCGGCGGCGAGCGCAAAAAGGCTGAACACGCCGGTGACGGCGAGGAGGCCCAGAAAGATCAGGATCAGGTCAGCCGGGATCAGGTCGCCAAGGGTCGACAGCAGCACGGCAACGATCACGAAGAAGCCGGCGAGCGCCAGCACGCGCCACAGCCCGGTGCCGCTGCGCCCCCGCGAGACGAGCGGGTCGGGATAGTTGTCATCGTCTAGCGGAAGCGGCGCCATACGCTGTCGTACTCTCCCGGAGATCATGGCGAATCAGGCCTCCATCCGGTCTAGCAAATGGTGGCGCCGCTTGGGAGCGGCAAAGGGGTTTTCCCCGATGACCGGGCGCCGATCGTTCGCAATCGACTCAACTCGCCCGCCAAGTGCTGCGGCCCTTCAGCCGCATGACGAAGCCGATGACTTCGGCGACGGCCTTGAAGTGCTCGGTGGGGATGGTCTGGTCGATATCGACCGAGGCGTAGAGGGCGCGGGCAAGCGGCGGGTTTTCGACGATGGGGACGTCGTGTTCCCTCGCCAGTTCGCGGATGCGCAGCGCGATGGCATCGGCGCCCTTGGCGACGCATTGCGGCGCCCCCATCGAGCGGTCGTATTTCAGTGCAACGGCGTAGTGGGTCGGGTTGGTGATGACCACGGTGGCATCGGGCACGGCGGCCATCATGCGGCGACGGCTGCGCTCGAAGCGGATCTGGCGGATGCGGCCCTTGATCTTGGGGTCGCCTTCCTGCTGCTTGTACTCGTCCTTGGTCTCCTGCAGCGTCATCTTCATGCGGTTCCACCAGCGCTGGCGCTGGTAGATGAAGTCGGCAATGGCGATCACCGTGACGATGGCGAGCACGGCGCCGAAGATCTTCATGGAGAGATTCATGAAGTCGGCGAGGATCATGCCCGGTTCGACAAACATCATCGACTCGGCCCGCTCGGCCTCGGGCGCCAGCACGAACCACAGCACGGCGCTGACGATGGCGATCTTGACGAGCCCCTTGAGGAAATTGACCAGCGCGTCCTTGGAAAACAGGCGCTTGAAGCCTTCGATCGGGTTAATCTTGGACAGCTTCGGCGTGATCGGCTCGGTCGAGAGCAGCGGCGGGTGCTGGATGAGATTGGCGCCGATGGCAGCGGCGAACAGCACGATGGACGGCAGAATGGACACCATCAGCATGTTGCCGGCGAGGTCCATCCAGAACGCGGCGAGCGCCGAGCCACCAATCTCATACTTCTCGGCATTGGCGAGCAGGCCCGCGAGGCTTTGCGACAGCCCCTCGGCCGTGGGGACCGCCAGCAGCAGGAAAACCAGGGCCGAGCCGGCGAGGATGAACCAGGTGTTGACCTCCTGGGACTTGACCACATCGCCCTTTTCCTGGGCGTCCCTGAGCTTTTTCTCGGTAGGGTCTTCGGTTTTCGAAGACTGTTCGGGGGCCTCGTCGCTCATGCGCTGGCTTCAGCTGTCACGAGGCGCCACGCAGCGTGGCCAGCACGCCTTCGTAGTGCATGAGGTAGAGCCCCATCATCGAGGTCAAGAGCAGCGCCATCAGGATGAGCCCGACGCTGACGGTGGCCGGCATGGCGATGAAGAACACCTGCAGTTGCGGCATCAGCCGGCTGAGAATGCCCATGCCGAGATTGAAGACGAGGCCGAGCACGATGAAGGGGGCCGACATCTGGACGCCGATGACGAAGGCGGCGGCGACCGTTTCAAGCACGGTCTGCGCTGCATCGCCGAACATCAGCGGATCGCGGACCGAGAAGATCATGTAGCTGTCGTAGACAGCGGAAATGGCGACGTGATGGAGGTCGGTGGCAAAGATCAGCGCGATACCGAGGAACGACAGGAAGGCGCCGATCAGTGCGCCCTGGGCACCGCCATTGGTGGGGTCGGCTGCCTGTGCCACCGAGAGGCCGGACTGCGATGCGATGACCGCCCCGGCGGTTTGCGTGCCCGAAACCGCCAGACGCGCGATGATGCCCAGCATCAGGCCGATGGCGATCTCGTGCAGGATCAGCGCCACCACTTCAAAGACATTGGCCGGCAGTGCCGGCATCAGGTCTTCAACCAGCGGGTAGAGGATCAGAGCCAGGGCCAGCGCAAAGGTCAGGCGCATGCGGGCGGGAATGGTGGTTTCGCCGAGCGCCGGGATCAGCATGAGCATCGAGCCGACGCGCGCGAAGATCAGCAGGTAGACAAAGGCGGTGCCCGGCAGCCAGTTGAGCGAAATCATCAGCGTCTATCCGCCAACGATGATCATGTCGGCGAGGCGCTGCATGTAGGTGCCGAGGGTCGAGCCCATGAAGGGCAGTGCCAGCAGCATGACGATGAAGATCGAGAGGATCTTGGGCACGAAGACCAGCGTCATTTCCTGGATCTGGGTCAGGGCCTGGAACAGGGCGATGACCACGCCGACGAGCAGGCCCACGATCATCATGGGGGCGGCGACAAGGATCATCACCCAGATGCCTTCGCGGGCGAGATCGAGAACCGTTTCACCGCTCATGTCCGAGCCCCCTGCCCGTCGCCACCAACCCACCCTTAGCGCGAGTCGCCCGCTGGCGCCGCGTGAAGTCAGATCGGCATCCGCATGATTTCTTCGTAGGCCGTGATCACGCGATCGCGCACGGTGACCATGGTCTCCATGGCGAGTTGGGTCTGGCTGATGGCGGTGACGACATCGACCATGTCCCCCTTGCCGTTTACGAGGTCCATGGCCTTGGCATCGGCGGCATTGCCGCTGTCGACCACGCCCTGAACAGCCTGGGTGACCAGCTTGCCGAAATCGTCATTGCCACCGCCGAGGCTCGCGACCTGGTCGATGGCAGGGCGCGGCGCCTGCCCCATCAGCCGTGCGGCGCTGGCATAGGCATTGGTGGCGGCTGCGAACGGGATGGCCATGGCTCAGGTCCTTAGCTGCGCAGGATATCGATGGTGGAGCCCAGCATCTGCCGGGTGACGGAGACGACGTTCAAGTTGGCCTCGTAGCTGCGCTGGGCCTCGCGCATGTCCATGGTCTCGACCAGCGAAGTGACATTGGGGTAGCGCACGAAGCCGGCTTCGTCGGCGGCCGGGTGGCCCGGCTCATAGCGGCTGTTGAACTCGGACTGGTCCAGGGCCACTCGGCCGATCTTGACGACGGTACCGCCGGCCTCGGCATCCATCACGGCCTTGAAGGTCGGTATCTTGCGCCGGTACGGCTCCTCATCCGGCGTCCTGCCGGCCGACTCGGCATTGGCTAGGTTCTCGGCGATGATGCGCATGCGCGCCGACTGGGCATGTAGCCCGGTGGCGGCGATCTTCAGGGAGCTGAGAAAGTCGTTCATGAGATGGCCTAGACCTGTTTGCCGAGGGCGGTGCGGATCAGCTTGAGCGAGCGGGTGTAAAGGGCGGTGATGGTCTGGTAGTCGACCTGGTTGCTGGCGACCTTCATCATCTCGTCTTCGAGCGTGATGCCGTTGCCCTCGGGAGTGATCTCGAAATTGTTGAGGCTCCGGGTGCCAAAGCCGCCAGGTTCCCCGCCGCTGACACTGATGTGGCCCGGCTGGGTGGTCGCCGTGGACATGGTGGCGGTCGAGAGCGCTTGCCTGCGGTCCTCGATGGTGAAAGCCTTGAGGTCCTTGCCGCGATAGCCCGGAGTCTCGGCATTGGCGACGTTTTCGGCCAGCAGCGTCTGTCGCGTCTGGTGCCAGCGCATCTTTTCGGTGAGCGCCGTCAGGAGCTGCAGTTTCATGGCCGTCTGTCGCCGATCTGCCCGGAATTGGGACAAGTGGGCAATTCTTGCCGGTCAAAAGTTAATCAGCCGTTAACTATACGCGACCGACTGCAGTCGAGCCTCGCATTCTGCACAATTGCGGGCTTATAGTGGGCAGATTGTTCCTGGCAACGCCGGTGGCCACCCGGCAAGGAGCGCGGCATGCAGTTCATTACCGGCCTGATCGGCGAATCGGGAACCACGCTCATCACCTCGGCGCTGGCGCTGGTGGCGGTGCTGGCGCTGGCCGTGCTGGGCCTTTGGCTGCTGAAGATCACGATGAACAGCACATCGACGCTGGGTCGCGGCCGCAACCGGCGACTGGGCGTGGTGGAGCAGTTGCAGATTGACCCACGGCGACAACTGCTGATTGTCCGACGCGACGATGTCGAGCACGTGATCATGGTTGGTGGCGGACAGGACCTGGTGGTGGAAACCGGAATTCCAGTGGTGCGCGCCAGCCATGCGCCTGCCCCGGCGGTCCGCGGCAAGGCGCCGGAGCCGGCCGGGGGCGAGGTCCCTCTCCCGCCGGCACCGGTGCGCGCCGGCGAGCGGATCAAGGAGATGACGCGGGCAGCGGCACTACGGCAGTCGGGCTCGTTGCGGCACACAGGGCTGATGCGGCAACGCACGGCAATCGAGCCAGAAGTCATCCCGATGCCGCCGGCAACTGGGGATAACTCCGGTCAGCGCCCCCTCGACTCAGCTACAAGGCCAGCAGCAGCGGCGGATAACGGGCGAAGCGGCATTGGCGCGGCACGCGACTACACAGGCACAGGACGGGCCGACGGCCGGTAAACGGGTCGTCATCGGACGTCTCGTCACGCTTGTCGCGTTCGTCGCGGCCATCCTCCTCCCCAGCCTCGCTTTCGGGCAGGATATCTCGGTCGATTTCGGCGACGACGCGACACTGACCGAGCGGGCGGTGCAGCTGATCGGGCTGGTGACGCTGTTGTCGCTGGCGCCCTCGCTCCTGGTGATGGTGACGAGCTTCACCCGTATCGTGGTGGTGCTGTCGCTGCTCAGGACCGCGATCGGGCTGCAGACGGCGCCACCGAACTCGGTGATGGTCAGCCTCGCGCTGTTCCTCACGCTGTTCGTGATGGGGCCGACGCTGCAGCAAAGCTACGACAATGGCATTGCGCCGCTGATCGCGGGTCAGATCGAGTTGCCCGCCGCATTCGATGCAGCGGCGGCACCTATCCGGACGTTCATGGCGGCCAATGTGCGCGAGGCGGACCTCAGGCTGTTCATCGACATGTCGGGACAGGAGGTGCCGGAAGACCCGGCGGCCGTTCCGCTGCAGGTGATGGTGCCAGCATTCATGATCTCCGAGCTCCGACGCGCGTTCGAGATCGGCTTCCTGCTGTTCCTGCCCTTCGTGATCATCGACATGGTGGTCGCCTCGGTGCTGATGTCGATGGGCATGATGATGCTGCCGCCGGTGGTGATCTCACTGCCGTTCAAGCTGATCTTCTTCGTCTTGGTCGACGGCTGGAACCTTGTCGCCGGATCGCTGGTGCGCAGCTTCGTGGGCGGATAGCGGTCAGGCCTGTGGCGACGAGGCCTTCTGCGGCATCAGCTCGGAATGGGCCGGATAGAGCTGGCGGTAGGATGCGAGGAACGCATCCAGCGCATCGATGGCGGCCACCTCGCGGGCAATGGCCTTGAACTCGTCGGACTGGGCCTCGACGTCGCGGGTGACATACTCGAACATCGGCCATTCGGCGGAATTGGACATCAGACCGGAGAACTTGCTGCGCAGCCGAGACAGGCCAAGCGCGTCGCCCGCGAGCACGAAGCCAACGGCGGCCCGCAACACGCCACCCCGATCGGCCCGCGACATCGTTGAATCGGCACGATCGGGGGTGTGGACGATCTCCAGCAGTTCGGCGGCCATGCGGTAGTTGCGGGACTTCCAGTAGCCTTCGATGCGCAGCAGGTCGATGTCACGACCCGACAGGCGCGAGATGAGATCAAGCGCCAGATCCTGCCGGCCGGCATCGATCAGGGCGCGGGCCTCGAGCACGCGCCGCTGCCGCTCCAGCGTCGGCGGCAATTCCGGAATGCGGGTGGCATTGAGGACGCGCAGCGCCGCTTCCGGATCGCGGTCGGCGATGCGGATGATGGCGAGATCGGCGGCCACCTGGGCGCGGCCGACGCCCTTGAGGCGGCTGTCGACCTGATACTGAAGGAGGTCGCCGGCCTGCTGCAGCAGGTCGATGCGGACGAGGCGGCGCGCGAGATTGCGGATCATCTCGTCGCCCTTGGCACCCGGCGGTGTGAGGTCACGATAGTCGTAGTAGAGCGCCAGGGCATCGAGGTCGTCGAGGGCATCGGCGGTGCCGTTGAGGAACAGGTCCTCGAAGCGCAACTGGGCATCGACCAGCAACTGGTCGGTGACCGAACTGTCGGGGAAGCTGGCGGCGGCGATCTTCACCGTCTCGAAGCCCTGCCGGTAGTCCTTGTTGCGGAAGTAGAGATCGGCGAGGAGGCGGCGCATGTCGGATTCGAGGCGGTTGCCGCGCCACATCATCGCTTCGGCGGCGAGGGTCTCGGTGGCTTTGGTGAGATCGATGCGCTTGGTGTCATCGAGCACGACCAGCGTACGATAGACCGCCTCGGCGCGGGTGGGACGGAACTCGGCGGCAACGACGAGGCCATAGGCGTCGAGGGCATCCTCGGGCTTGCCCTCAAGCTCGGCGACCCGACCCTGCAGCAGTTGATAGCGGCTGACATCTTCGGGGGTGAGGGTCGCGAAATCGATATCGCTGAGCAGTTCGAGCGCGAGCTTGATATCACGGGTTTCGACCGCGGCCCGCAGTGCGGCCAGATGGAAGCGGTTGCGCACCCAGTTGGGATAGGCCGAGACCGCCTGCCGGCCGGCGATGGCATCGAGGCGGGCGCCGGTATAGTCCTCGGCATCGACGCGGGCCATGGTGCGCCAGAGCAGCGCATCGGTCTCTTCGGGGAAGGTGCCGGTGGAGAGGACGGCGATGGCATCATTGGGGCGTCCGGCGAGCGTCGAGGCAATGGCTTCGACCAGGCGGGTCTTCTTGCGCAGGTCCTCATCGCTGAGTTGGGCCGAGAGGATCCGCAGGACGCCGAGGGCCTCGTAGCTCAGTTCGTTGGCGACATAGAGGGTGGCGAGATCGAGCCGGGCGAGGTCGCGCATGCGGCCTTCGCCGGTGGCGGCGCGGGTCATGACTTCGCCGGTGCGATGGGCGAATTCGGACGGGTCGTCCTCGCGCCAAAGCTGCAGGTCGAGGTAGCTGGCGCGGGTCGCGGCGGCGTTGCCGCCATCGAACACCCGGGCCGCATCGGCGTCGGAGAGGGTCAGCCCGCCTTCTGCGGTGATCACGGCCTCGTTGCCATCGACCCGGACGTCGAGCGTCTCGTTTCGGGGCCGGATGACGAGGCCATGGGCCGAGCGCAGCGCGTCGAAGTCGACATATCGCATGTCGCGGACGATGCCGCGCGCCGGCGGCAGGATGGTGACGATGCTGAGGGTGTCGCCGGCATCGGGATCGTGGAGGGCATGGACCGTGCCGGGCCGCGCGAGATCGGCGCGCATGTCGAGTTCACCCGTGTCGCTGCGCTCGCGGCTGAGGATCACGGGCTCGGTGGCGCCCAGCAGCACGTCGCCCAGCGACAAGATCCAGGACCGTCCCTCGGAGCCGAGGGTCGCCAGACGGTCGGTGGCGAGGTCCATGCGAACGATGCGGGTCTGGCCCGATGAGACGACGTCGAACTTGCGCGCCACGCTGTCCAGCGCTTCGGAGCGCTCCGGAGCGGCAATCGACTGCGGGCTGTCGAACACCATCCAGATGGTGTCGCCGCGCCGGAAGACGGCGGCGGGGGTGTCCTGGTCGAAGGGGAAGGCGATGCGCACGGTCTTGCCGACCACGGAGGCCTCGGGGACGATTTCGGCACTTGCGGGGCCGGCAGGAACGAGTTCGCCCCCCTCGTCTTCTCCCGCTTTGGCGGCACTGGCCTGCGCGGCGGCCTCACGCGCGAGCTGCTCGGCGGCCTCCTCGACCTTGAGGGCGGCGGCAACGCCCTCCTCGGTCGGCAGGTCGATGTCGACAACGAACTGGGTCGGCGACTGTTCGTAAAAGCGCGGGACTACGCCCTCTGCAAGTGCCAACTTGACGACGGAGCCGGAGGCGCCAACGGCATTGGTCACACCGCGGATCTGGGATGGCAGCTCGGACTTGAGCGCGTAGAGGTCGATCTCCACGGGCCAGTCGAAGGTGAGCACGGCCCCTTCCGCACTGAGGGCGAACTTCGCCTTGGTGTCGGTGCTCCAGTCGAACTGCAGGCGAAAGAATGTGGGGTTGCGCCCGACGCGGAGCGTCGCCACCGGTTGCAGGGCCTCGGCTTCGGCGGCCTTGCGCTGCTGCTCGGCGACTTCAGCGGCCCGCTTGGCGCGGTCGGCCAGTTCGGCGACCACTTCGTCGGGCAGCGAGGGCGGCAAGCCCTGCCAGCCGGCGGGCAACAGGTCGATATAGAGTTGTTCGCCGGCCTGCATCTGGTTGACGGTCACCGGGCTGCGCAGGCCGACACGGATACCCCGATTGTCCGGATCGGTGCGCGCGATGGTGGCGTAGTTGGGCATGGCGGACGAAATGTCCGGCAGTGGAATCGAGATCGGATCAGCAAACTCGATGGCCAGCACGTTGTTGTCGTAGCGGACCTCGTATTCGGGCAGATCAAGCCGCCCGGGGAAGGACAGGATCAGGCGGCCAAAGCCCTGCTCCTCGGTCGCGATGAGTTGCGCCTTGTCGGCGGCGACCGCCGGAGACAGGCAGGCAAACGCCACCAGCGCGATGGCCACAAGCCGCCGCGCGGCCGCAACGGCCATGCCAACAAATGCCCCCGAAATCGTCATAACCGGCTTCTGCCGCCTAACCTTCTGGAGGCTTGAGCATAGGAAGCCGGGCTTAACGCCGGGCTAACCCCAAGCGCGAAAACACCAGAGAATGCCTGCTACTGACCGACGATCTGCGGCAGTTCGGCGGTAGCGGCCGGGGCATCGGCCAGCTGCGGCTGGGGTGTTTCGGCCGCGACCAGCATGGCTGTCAGCGACTTGGCCTTGTTGGGGTCCATCTTGGCCATGATCGGCCCCATCTTCTTGGGGCTCATTGCCTGGGCGACGCGGACCAGCACCGGCAGGTCGAGCGCGTCAAAGATCAGTGCGGCTTCCTTGGGCTTCATGGTCTCGTACATGGCCACAAGCGAGACGAACTGTTCGCGCTCGTCCGACTTCTGCTGGTCGACAAGGGCGTTGATCTTGGCCTCGAGCGCCCTCAGCTCAGCGCTGCGCTCTTCGAGCCGCTTTTCGGCGGCTTCGACCAGAGCCATGCGCATCTCGAGTTCGGCGGCCTGCGTCTCGAGGGCCTCACGGCGCTCGCCAAGACGCTCGACCAGCAGCGGCTGGCTGGCGCCGACGGTGCTGTCGACCATCGGGATGACGGCGCCGGTACCATCGAGGATAACGGGCAAGTCACTTTCGGCGACAGGCAGGCAGTCGGCCGCGGCGGCCTCGTCCGTAGCGTGTTCGCCCTCGCCGTGGTCCGTCGCTGCAGCCTCGGCATCGGTTGGGGGGCAAGGGGCCAAGGCGGCCGCATCGGCGCCTGCTGCGGCTTCTGGCTCCGCTTCCGCGGTCACTTCGGCTTCCGCGTGCGCCTCGTCTTCGGCATGCGTCGCGTCATCGGCGGCACCGTGATCGCCGCCGCCGCCGTGCGCGCCGGCCCCCTCTTCCTCGAGGGGCAGGGTCTCGTCGGTGTCGGCGAGGGTCGGACTGCTGTCCTCCATGGTATGCTCGCCGGGCATGGTGACGTCGGAGGCGGACTCACCTTCGGCCGGCGCTGCTCCGCCATGGTCACCACCACCTCCTCCGGCTGCGACAGCCACGCTGGAGCCGACCAGCACATAGCCGCCCTCGGTCACGATGCCGATGGTCTTGAGGACCAGCAGCGCCGTCGCGGCAACGATGAGGGTCGGAACCAGACGCGGGGTCTTCACGCGGCATCACCGCGAATGCGGTGGCGCTGGCTCAGTTGGGCCAGGGCCGATTGCAGCCGGGTCGGCTCTGGCATGCGGTCCTCGGCAAGTGGCACGCCGTTGCGGGCCGCCGTGGTGATGCGCGAGATCTTGTCGAGGATCTGCTGGCCCGCATTGACGTGGTTGGCCAGCTCGACGCCGAACTTCTCGGCGGCGCCAAGGCGCATCTCAAGCACGGTTTCCGCGTCCTGGGCGGTGGCCTTGAGCTCCTGGATGGCGGCATTGGCCAGAGTGGTGGCCGAAACGAGGTCGGAGACCATCTTGCGCAACTGGTCGCGATCGGAATGCAGGCGCTTCAGGCGCTGGTTGAGAATGACGCAGTAACCGATTGTGGTGGCGAGCAGGACCGCCACCAGGGTTTCGACGACCACGCCGAACGGCAGACCGAACATCAGCGCGCCTCCTCTTTGTTATCGATGGCCTCGAAGGCCGCCATGGTGACCTTGGGTGGATTGAGCGGCCGGGACACCCGAACCGAGACATTGTTGCCGATATGGCCCATGATGGCCTCGGTCAGCTCGACATCGCCGCAGCGCAGCTTGATCGGATCGCTGGGCGAGCGATCGAACATCACGGTATCGCCGGGCTTGAGGCCGAGGACACGGCTGAGCGGTAGCTTGACCTCGTGCAGGATCGCATCGATCTCGACGTCCGCGGCGAATATCTCGGTGGCGAGGTGCCCTTCCCAGATCGGATCGCGGCCGAACTTTTCGCCCATATACATCTGCAAGAGCTGCTCGCGGATGGGCTCGATGGTGGAATAGGGCAAGAGGATCTCGACCTTGCCGCCACGATCATCCATCTCGATCCGGAGTTCGATCAGGATGGCGGCGTTGGCCGGACGGGAAATCGCGGCGAAACGCGGATTGGTCTCCAGCCGCTCGACCCGGAAATTGACCTCGGTGAGCGGCTCGAAGGCCTTGTGCATGTCATCGAGGATCACCTCGATCATGCGGCGCGACAGCGCCATCTCGATGGTGGTGTAGGGGCGCCCCTCGATGCGGATGTTTCCGCCGACGCGGCGCCCGCCGAGCAACACGTCGATCATCGAGTAGATGAGGGCGGAGTCGACGGTGAACAGGCCGTAATTGTCCCACTCCTCGGCCTTGATGACCGAGAGGATGGCCGGCAGCGGGATGGAGTTCAGGTAGTCGCCGAAACGCACCGAGGAAATGGAGTCGAGGGCGACCTCGACATTGTCGGACGTGAAGTTGCGCAGCGAGGTCGTCGACAGGCGCACCAGCCGGTCGAACACGATCTCCAGCATGGGCAGTCGCTCGTAGCTGACGAGCGCGGAGTTGATAAGGGCCTGGACGCCGGAGAGCTCGACGCCCGCACCGGAGTTTGGATCGAAGCCGAGGAGACTGTCGATTTCGTCCTGATTGAGCACGCGGTCAGTGCCGGCATCGCCTTCGCTGGCGGCCTCGAGCATGGCGGCCCATTCGCTGCTGACCCCTTCTTCAGTAACGTCGGAGGCGGCGCTGCCGGTGACACCGGCGAGAGCGTCGTCGAGTCCCCAGTCTTCGGTCAGCTTGTCCTGATCATTGGGCCCAGCCATCACTGCACCAGGATTTCCTTGAACAGGATGCTGTCCACCTGGGCCGGGAAGATCGCGAGGTTGACGCGGCGCAACAACTCTTCCTTCAAGCGGTAGATGCCGGCCGACCCCTCGAGATCAGAGACGCGCAACTCGCGCAGATAGACCTGGAAGGCGTCGACGACTTTGGCCATACGCGGCTGGATTTCGACCATCACCTCTTCATCGGCGACTTCGAGCGCGATGGTGAGCTTCATGAAGCGCGCGTTGCCATCGTCGGTGTTGAGGTTCACCGTCATGGGCGGCAGGTTGAAGATGAAGCTCTCGTGAACCGCCGCGGCATGCGCGTCGTGAGCAGCTTCTTGAGGCGCCGAGAACAGAAGGAAATAGGCTGCCGCGCCGCCACCGATGACGACAATGCCAGCGGCGATCATGGCAATGAGCATGATCGGCAGCTTCTTCTTGGTGGGAGCTGCAACCTCGCCACCTTCGACTTCGGCCTCTGCCGCCATGCGGAAACCCCCAGCAGACCAGACGATTCCAGTCCCGCAAGTCAGCTAAGCGCCCGAGGGTTAACGAATGGTTACAACACACAGCCAAACCGGCAGAAATTGCCGAGCAGTTTATGCCCGGTGACATCCCCAGCCGGCAGCCCGGACTGGGCGGCCATCCTCTATCCTGCTGATTTTACACGCATTCTCGATCTGGCATGCTTTCTGCAGTGTAAATTGCGGATCGGATGGCCTGGGGAGGTCGGAAGGTCCGGGGACAGAACGGGGACCTTGCGCCATGGAAAATGCGCAACTCATCAACCTGTCGCGGCAGCTCTCTCTGCAGCGGCAAATGGACGTGGTGGCGAACAACATCGCCAACATGAACACCACGGGATTCAAGGCCCAGGCGCTGCTGTTCCAGGAATACCTGGCGCCGGTGGCCCGCGACCGGGATTTCGCCTATCCGGACCAGCAGCTGAGCTTTGTCGAAAGCCTGGGTACCGTGGGCGACTTCAGCGGCGGGGCGCTGGTCGAGACCGGCAACCCGCTGGACGTGGCGCTGGTTGGCGAAGGCTTCATGGCAGTGCAGACGCCGGCGGGCGAGCGCTGGAGCCGCGGCGGTACCCTTGCCATCGACCGGCAGGGCCTGCTGGTGGATATGAATGGCAACCCGGTGCTCTCCGATGGTGGTCCGATCAGCTTTGACACCAGCGAGACCGATATCGGCATTGCCGCGGATGGCACGATCTCGTCCAGCGCCGGCACCAAGGGCCGGCTGCGCCTCGTCGAGTTCGACAACCTGCAGGAGCTGACCCGCGAGGGCAGCTCGCTGTTTGCCGGCGGCACCCCCGTGGCGGCAGCAGAGACCAGCGTTGTGCAGGGCTCGATCGAAAAATCCAACGTCTCGGGCGTCGCCGAGATGAGTGAAATGATCCGCGTACAGCGGGCCTATGAAAGCCTCGCCTCCCTGGCGCAGCGGCAGGACGACATCCGCCGCGACGCCATCCGGCGGCTCGGCTCGCTTAACGCCTAAGGAGATCGCCAGATGAAAGCCCTCTACATCGCGTCCACCGGCATGTCGGCCCAGGAACGCAACGTTGAAGTGATCTCCAACAACATCGCGAACATGCGGACCACCGGCTACAAGCGCCAGCGGGCCGAGTTCCAGGACATGCTCTACCAGTCGTTTCGGCCAGCAGGCTCGGCGACGTCGGAATCTGGCACGATCGTGCCGGTTGGCGTCGAGATCGGCTCGGGCGTGCGCACCGCGGCAACGCCGCGGGTGATGAGCCAGGGCACTCCCTCGCCCACCGAAAAGGAGCTGGACATCGCCGTGAACGGCGAAGGCTTCTTCATCATCGACATGCCCGATGGCCGCACCGGTTATACCCGAGACGGCTCGTTCGAGCGCAGCCCGTCCGGGCAGCTGGTCAACGTCGATGGCTATGCCCTGCAGCCGGGGATCGTGATCCCCGACACAGCCAATCAGGTGACCATTGCCGAAGACGGCACGGTGGAAGCGTTCCTCGGCACCTCGACGACCGCAACCCAGCTCGGCCAGTTGCAGCTGGCACGCTTTGCCAACAAGGCAGGGCTGAAGTCGATCGGCGACAACCTGTTCGTCGAAACGCCGTCGAGTGGCCCGGCCCAGACCGGCACGCCGAACAATGACGGGATGGGCGGGCTGCTGCAGGGCTATCTGGAAGCGGCCAATGTCAACTCGGTGACCGAAATCGCCGACCTGATCGCGGCACAGCGCGCCTATGAAATGAATGCCCGGGTGATCTCCGGGGCCGACCAGATGATGCAATCCACCACGCAGCTGCGCTGAGCGAGGAGAGATAAATGCGTTCCTTCCTGCTTTCCGCACTCTTTGCCGCCCTCGCCACCACGACGGCGCTCGCTGCCCCGGTGCTGCGGGCCGAGGTCAGCGTTACCGCGCCGATCGTCACGGTGGGCGACATGTTCGACGATGCCGGCGCGCTGGCGACGACGCCGCTGTTCCGGGCGCCGAAGCCTGGCACTACCGGGCTGGTCAGCCTCGCAGAAGTCGAGGCGGCGGCGGCACGGATCGGCCTTGCCGGTTACGCCGCGGGCACGGTCGACAAGGTGCGGGTGTCGCGCGAGGCGACACGGATCGATGCCAGCGTGCTCGCCAGCATGGTGAGCGAGGCCATCGCGGCAGACGGACTGGGGCTCGAGGGTACGGTGATCGATGCGCGGCTTGCCGACGAGAGGCTGGTGCTGAATGCCGAGATGGTGGCCGAGCCGGTCCGCCTGCTCGGGCTCGACTACCGCGCTGGCGCCAGCAGCTTTTCCGCCCGCTTCGCGGTTGCCGGGGAAGACCTGCCGGTCGAAGTGGCGGGGCGGGTGGCGTTCCTTGTCGAAGCGCCGCATCTCACCAGCGAAATCAGGGCCGGCGAAGTGCTGGACGCGGCCGACATCGAAATGCGGCTGGTGCCGGCCGAACTCGCCGACCGCAGCGGTGTGGCCCACCTCGACGACCTGCTCGGCAAGGCGATGAAGCGCAATGCCCGGGCCGGGCTGATGCTGCGGACGGCCGATGTCAGCCTGCCGCTGGCGGTGAAGCGCAACACGCAGGTGACCGTGCTGATCCAGGCGGGTGCCATGACACTGACGATGCAGGGCCAGTCGCTCAGCGATGGCGTGATGGGCGCGCCGGTGCGGGTAATGAACCCGGTCTCCAACAAGATCCTCTCCGGCGTCGTCACGGCGCCCGGAACAGTTGAAATCCGGTCGGGCGGCTATGACGTCGCCGGCCTCCAGTAGGCGGAAGGACATTCCGATGAACGCCATCAAGATCGCCGCCACCGCAGCACTGCTTGCCCTTTTAGGCGGCTGTTCGACCCTGGACCAGCTCGCCTCGGTGGGCGAGAAGCCCAAGCTGACGGCCATCGCCGACCCGACCGCGCAGCAGGGTTATCGGCCGGTGCAGATGCCGATGCCGGAACTGGTGCCGGCGTCGTATCAGCCGAACTCGCTGTTCTCGAACGAAGCACGCGGCTTCTTCAAGGATCAGCGGGCCCATCGCATCGGCGACATCCTGACGGTAACAGTCACCATCGACGACAGCGCCAAGATCAACAACACCACCGAGCGCGAACGCAGTTCCGCGAGTTCGGGCAGCGTCGGCGGCGTGCTGGGCTCGATCTTCGGCGGCAATGTGCCGCTCGCAGATATCGAGGCCTCGGGCGAACTCAGCACCGCCGGCTCGCTGACCGACGGCGGCGCCGGCTCGGTCAACCGCTCTGAAAGCCTCGAGACGCAGGTGGCGGCGGTGGTGGTGCAGGTGCTGCCGAACGGCAACCTGGTCATCGAGGGACGGCAGGAAGTGCGGGTGAACTTCGAAGTGCGCGACCTGATCGTCGCCGGCATCGTCCGGCCCGAGGATATCGGCTCGGACAACACCATTGCCTCGAGCAAGATCGCCGAGGCGCGCATCTCCTACGGCGGGCGCGGGCAGATCACGGCAGTGCAGCAGCCACGCTACGGCCAGCAGATCGCCGACGCGATCATGCCCTTCTAGCCAGCAACGGAATTCTCCACCGGCACAATCCCCCATTGGTGCCGGTGGCAGGCGGCCAGGTCCAGAAGGGCCGGCCAAACATGAGGGCGCAGTCTCCCCGGCTGCGCCCTTCCCCATTTGAGGTGGACAAGCCGGGCCGGGCCCGATTTGGCTGGAGGCAGTGAGCCTGCAGGAGGACAGATGATTATCGTTTCTGGGTGGCTGAAGCTCAAGCCGGGAACGCGGGAGGCGTTTGTTCAAGCCTCGCTGGAGGCGATGAGGCTGGCCCGCAGCAACGAAGGCTGCCGGGCCTTCGTTGTTGCGGCCGATCCACTCGAGGCCGATCTGGTCAATGTCTACGAGTGCTGGGACACGGAAAGCGCGTTGCTGGCCTTCCGCGAGGACGGGCCGGAGTCCGAGATGCTGGCGATGATCGTTGGCGCGAGCGTCCAGCGGCACCAGATCGCCAGCAGCGGCCCAGCCTGACCGCCACTCCGCTTGCCCGCGACGGGTACACGGTTTAACCAGACCTCCCCATCGCAGGAGTTCCCGATGTCTGCCAATTCCGCCTTCGCCAAGCTCGATGACCTCAACCGCCGGCTCGAGGCGATCGAGCATGCGCAATCGATGCTGGGCGTCGACGAGGCGGTGATGATGCCGGTGGGCGGCGGCGAGAAGCGGGCCGAGGCGATGTCGGTGCTGGCCGGGTTGTATCACGAGATGGCGACGGCGCCCGAGGTGGGCGACCTGTTGGCGGCGGCCGAGAGCGAGCCCCTCGACGAGATGCAGGGGCTGGCGGTCGCGGAGTTCCGGCGCGTCTATACCAACATGACGTGCCTTTCGGGCGATTTCGTTCGCCGGCAGGTGGCGGGGCGGATCCGCTCGGAGCAGCTGTGGCGCGAGCTGAGGCCGAGCGGGGACTGGAAAACGTTCCTGCCCGCCTTCGAGGGGGTGGTGGCGCTGGCGCGCGAGGAGGCGGCGCTGCGCGCCGATGTGCTGGGTCTGTCGCCTTATGACGCGATGATGGAGCAGTATGACCCCGGCAACCGTGTGGCCGACATTGCGCCGGTGTTCGATACGCTGAAGAGCTTCCTCAAGGATTTTGTCCCCAAGGCGCTGGACCGGCAGGCCGAAAAGCTTGGCAAGCGCCCGCTGAAGCCGCTGAACGCGCCCTTCCCCATCGACAGGCAGAAGGCGCTTGGCCTCGCGATGATGGAGGCGGTGGGATTCGACTTCGACCACGGCCGGCTGGACATCTCGCACCATCCGTTCTGCGGCGGGGTGCCGACGGACGTACGGATGACCACCCGCTATGTCGAAGCGGAGTTCATCTCATCGCTGATGGGCATCCTGCACGAGACCGGGCACGGGCTCTATGAGCAGAACCTGCCGCTCGAGTGGGCGCATTGGCCAGTGGGCCGGGCGCGCGGGATGGCCATCCACGAAAGCCAGAGCCTCTTCGTCGAAAAGCAGATCGCCCGGTCAGCCGAGTTCTGGGAATGGGCGCTGCCCCAGGTCAGCGAGCATCTGGGGGCGGCGGCGCTGGACGGCTTCGACCTCGAGGATGTGCTGGGCCATATCCACCTGATCGAGCGAGGCTATATCCGGGTCGACGCCGATGAGGCCACCTACCCGCTGCACGTGATCCTGCGCTTCGAGATCGAGCAGGGGCTGATCGACGGCTCGATCGCACCCCGCGACGTGCCGGAGATCTGGGACGCCAAGATGCGCGCGTATCTGGGGCTGTCGACCATCGACAACATGCGCGATGGCCCGATGCAGGACGTGCACTGGCCGGGCGGGGCGATCGGCTACTTCCCGAGCTATACGCTGGGAGCGCTGATCGCGGCGCAGATGTGGGATGCCATCGAGCGGGAGCAGCCATCGGCGCGCGACGACATGCGGCATGGCCGCTTCGTCGGACTGAACGAGTGGCGGCGCGAGAAGATCTGGACGCAGGCCAGCAAGTACTCGACCCCGGAGCTGCTGGAGCGGGCGACGGGCGAAAAGCTCAACCCGGCCCACTTCATGGCGCATCTGGAGCGGCGCTACCTCGGCTGAGCCGCCATGCCGGCAGGATGTGCTCGCGGCTGAGGGTCGCGAGTGCAATGTCGCCGGGACTGGCGGCATCGATCCAGCGGCATTCGGCAAGTTCTGCCTGGACGGCGATGCGGGTTGCGGCCCCGCCACCCAGGTGGACGACGAACGCGTCGGCCTCGACCATCGCGTCTGCCTCGTTGGCTGCAGTAGCGCGGAAGTGGCCGAGTGGCCGGCAGTCACCGGGGGTTACGACGAGGGCGAGTTCCTCATGCAGTTCGCGAACCAGCGCCTGCAAGGCGTTCTCGCCGGAATCGATCTTGCCGCCGGGCTGCATGAAGATCGAGGAGCCGCGCTTGCGCACGACCAGTGTCAAACCGTCGGCACGGACCAGAACCGCCACAGCAATCCTGATCAGAAGTGGACGCGTGGACGCATCAAGACCGGCTGGCTGAGACATGCGTTGGCCCTCGCGCGGCGCAAAGGCGCGACACCCGGGCGACGTCGGAAACGACTGGGCCCGCATCGCTGCGGGCCCATGTCAGTTCCTATTCGTCGCGATAGACCTTCTCGCGCCGCTCATGCATCTCCTGGGCCTCCAGGCTCAGGGTGGCGATGGGACGCGCATCGAGCCGGGCGAGCCCGATGGGGTCGCCGGTTTCCTCGCAATAGCCGTAGGTGCCGTCCTCGATGCGCTTCAATGCGGAGTCAATCTTGGCGATCAGCTTGCGTTGGCGGTCGCGGGTTCTGAGTTCCAGCGCCCGATCACTCTCGGAGGAGGCCCGGTCCGCCATGTCAGGGTGGTTCTGGCTCTCTTCCTGGAGGTTGTCGAGGGTCTCGCGACTCTCTCGCAGGATGTCCTCGCGCCAACGCTCGAGCTTCTGCCGGAAATACTCCCGCTGGCGCGGGTTCATGAACGGCTCATCATCACTGGGCCGGTATTCAAGAACTTCAGTCTGCATTACCTGACTCGATTCCAAACGCCCTATAGGGGCGCCTTATAGTGGCGCGGAACAGGTCGGGCAAGCGCGGAAACGGCGGCTGCTTAACGGCCGAAGGCCCTGCTAGAACGCGGGAAACCGGCCGTGCTTGGCCAGTTCGACGCGGACGCGCAATTCGATATCGTCGAGCAGGGAGTCGAGGCCGGGCTCATCGCGTTCACGGGCTTCGGCGAGGAGGTCGAGCATGGCGTCGAGACGGGCCGGATCGACGCGTCCGACGAGCAGGTCGCGGCGCAGCGATTCCAGCTGGTCGAGAAGCCCCTGCCCGCGCCGGACGGCCCGGCGTCGACGTTCAAGCGGATCGCCGACGGCCTGCAACGCAAGCAAGCCCTCGATGCCGGCAACACCGGACGGCGTGGCAAGCGCTGCCGGGCGCGCAGCGCCGGCGGGGCCGCCGATGACGAAGTCGCCACCGGACGCACCGCGTGCTCCGCTGCGGCTCGTCACTCCCGATACGCGCGTATTGCTGTCGACCCGCACCAGACTCACCCCAGGCATCCACAACCGGCAAAATCTGCCGCCGCCGGTTAAGCAAAGGTTAATCTACCCGGCAGGAACTGCCCCGCGGGCGCCCACAGCCCTGACCAAGTCTCGATTTCATACGTCCTTTCAACGCCTTACCGCCAGAGCAACGAGTTGGCACGGTTCTCGCTACTGATTGGGCAGATGACGGTGCATGGGGATGCGCCGGATGTTCGGGGACGACACGATGCAGAACCAATTGCTCAAGCGCCTGCTGGCCGGCCTGATGGCCGCGGCGCTGCTGCTGCAGCCGATGACGGTCCAGGCCTCTTCGGCCCGGATCAAGGACATCGTCAATATCGAGGGCGTGCGAGACAACCAGTTGGTCGGGTATGGCCTCGTGGTCGGGCTCAACGGCACCGGCGACAGCCTCAACAACTCGCCGTTCACCAAGCAGAGCCTGCAGGCCATGCTGGAGCGACTGGGGGTCAACACCCGCGGCGAAAGCATGCGAACCGCCAATGTCGCGGCGGTGATGGTGACGGCCAACCTGCCAGCCTTCTCGACGCAGGGCTCACGGCTCGATGTCAATGTGGCGGCGCTCGGCGACGCCAAGTCGCTGCAGGGTGGTACTCTGCTGGTAACGCCACTGCTGGGCGCCGACGGCGAGGTGTACGCAATCGCGCAGGGTTCGGTGACCATCAACGGCTTTTCGGCCGGCGGCGACGCGGCCTCGATCGTTTCGGGCGTGCCGACGACGGGCCGGATTTCGTCGGGCGGGCTGATCGAGCGTGAGATCGATTTCGTGCTCGGGGCGCAGCGATCACTGCGGCTGGCGCTGCGCAACCCTGACCTCACCACGTCGCGGCGGGTGGCGCTGGCGATCAACGACTTCATCGGCACGCCCTGCGCGACGCCGGAGGACCCGGCGACGGTGCGGATCAACCTGCCGCATAACTTCAACGGCAATATCGTCGACCTCTTGACCGATATCGAGCAACTGGTCGTCCAGACCGACATGCCAGCCAAGATCGTAATCGACGAGAATTCCGGGCTGATCGTGATGGGCAATGATGTGCGGGTGTCGACGGTGGCGGTGGCCCAGTCGAACCTGACGGTGTCGATTGCCGAGAACCCCGAGGTGGTGCAGCCCGAGCCGTTCAGCCTGGGCGAAACGGCGGTGGAGCCGCGCACCGACATTACGGTGCAGACCACCGACAGCAACCTGGCGCTGGTGCGGGAGTCGGTGTCGTTGCGGGAACTGGTCGATGGGCTCAATGCGCTGGGCATCGCGCCGCGCGACCTGATCGCCATCCTCCAGGCGATCAAGGCCGCGGGCGCGCTGCAGGCCGAAATCGAGGTGATGTGATGAGCACGATCACCCCGGTTGCTCCCGCGCCTGGAACGATTTCGCCCCAGAAGCTTCTGCAACTGCGCCAGCAAGCGGAAGAGCTTGAGGGGGTTTTCCTCAACACTTTGATGAAGCAGATGTTCTCCTCGATCAAGACCGACGAGAGCGTGATGGGCGGCGGCTTTGCCGAGGAGACCTGGCGCGGGATGCAGGCCGAACAGATGGCCATGACCCTGACCCGCTCTGGCGGGATCGGACTCGCGGACGCGCTGCTTCCCGATCTGCTCGCCCTGCAGGAAGCCAACCAGACCAGCCTGAACCGTATTGGAGCATGACCAACATGCCGACCGCCGCTGAACGACTTGCCTCGCTCGACCAGCTCCCCGCCGCAGACCTCTGCGGCGTGGCGCAGACCACGTTGGATAGCCTTGTTGGCATCCTGAACCAGGAAACCGTGCTGCTGCGTGCCGGCAGGGCGCGGGCGGCAAGCGAGCTGACCGCCGAGAAAACCCGGCTGGCGCAGGACTACATGGGGCTCGCCCGCGCTGTTCAGCGGCAAGTCGACCGGTTGAAGCGCGAGGCGCCCACTGCGCTGGCGACGTTGCAGGCCAGCCACGAGCGGCTGGCGATGCAGATGGCCGAGAACCTCAGGGTAATTGCGACGGCGCGTTCGGTGACCGAGGACCTGCTGACCGATGTTGCCGAGGCCATGGCCGCCCGAGAACGGCCCCGCACTTATTCGGCCAACGGGATTGTCGGCGGCAATGCACCGCGCCCGGCCGCCGGGGTGTCGATCAACCGGGCGCTTTAGGTCAACGACATGACGGCGCGGCATGCCAGCCATGCCGGCCGTAGATTGACTTGCTGGTGGGGGCGGCAGTAGAGCAGCGCCCTCGTCGAACCAAGCAAGGGTACTCGACGCCCTGGCAGCGCAGCGCTGCCACCGCGGATCGGGCAAGTTGTCAAGCATGACCAGGATCCGGCGGTCTATCCAGCATCCCGCTCGTCTTGTGCCGCTCGGCTTTCTGGGCGCCATCCTTTTGGGGACGGCAATGCTCATGCTGCCGGTGTCGGCAGCATCCGGTACGGGCGCTCCGTTTCTGGTGGCGCTGTTCACAGCAACTTCGGCGGTGTGCGTCACCGGCCTTATCGTGGTCGATACACCGACTTACTGGTCGGGGTTTGGCCAGGGCGTGATACTGGTTCTGTTCCAGATCGGCGGTTTCGGCATCATGACGGGGGCTACCCTGCTGACGCTGGTCGTTACAAGGCGGCTGGGCATCGGGGGCCGTATCGCCGCCCAGGCGGAGACCAAGAGTGTCGGCGTGGGTGACGTGGCCAGTGTGCTGCGCCTGATCTTCGTGGTCACGGTGGTGGTACAACTGGTCGTCGCACTGATCCTGCAGGCACGGCTGAGCCTCGTCTATGGCGTGCCCCCTGCCGAAGCAGCCTGGCATGCGCTGTTCCAATCCGTCTCGGCGTTCAACAACGCCGGCTTTTCCACCTATTCGGACAGCCTGATGCAGTTTGCGCGCGACCCGATGGTGCTGCTGCCCTTGATGGGCGCGGTGGTCATTGGCGGCGTGGGCTTTCCTGTGCTCTACGAGCTCTATCGACGGCGCGCGGCGGGGATGTCGCTGCATGCCCGCATCACCCTGATCGGCACAGCGGTGCTGCTCGTGGTCGGGGTGGTGGGCACGGCGGCTTACGAATGGAACAACACGCTGGCCGGCCTCGATTGGCCAGACCGCATCCTGAACGCAGCGTCGCACTCGGTGATGGCGCGAACCGCCGGCTTCAACAGCATCGATATCGGCGCGATGAATACCGAGACGCTGCTGCTGACCTATGCGCTGATGTTCATCGGCGGCGGCAGCGCCGGCACCGCAGGCGGCATCAAGGTCACCACGTTCGTCCTGCTCGGGTTTGTCGTCTGGGCCGAGATCAGGGGCTCGCGCGATACCAACGCCTTCCGCCGGCGGATCGGCCAGGCGACGCAAAGACAGGCGCTCAGTGTCGTGCTGCTGGCCACTGCATCGGTCGCCATCGGGACACTGATCCTCGCCTCGGTGACCGACTTTGCGCTCGAGGACGTGTTGTTCGAGACGATCTCGGCCTTCGCGACCGTGGGGCTATCGACCGGCATCACCGCGGGACTGCCCCCGATCGGTCAGGTAGTGATCATCATCCTGATGTTCGTTGGCCGGGTCGGCACCATCACTTTTGCGACGGCACTGGCGCTCAACGAGCGCGTGCAACCCTATCGATATCCAGAGGAGCGGCCAATTGTCGGATAGCAGCAAACCGTCACGCGATCGCCGTGTCGCGATCATCGGGCTGGGCCGCTTCGGCACGGCAGTATCGGAGTCGCTGATGAGCCTTGGACACGAGGTCCTTGGCATCGATTCCGATGCAACGCTCGTGCAGAAATCGGCAGAACGCCTCACCCATGCCGTGGAGGCCGACAGCTCGGATGCCGACGCCCTCAAGCAGCTGGGCATCCAAGAGTTCCAGCATGTCGTCGTGGGCATCGGATCCAACATCGAGGCAAGTGTGCTGACGGTGCTGGCACTCAGTGAGCTGGCCATTCCGGACATCTGGGCCAAGGCCGTCAATACCAACCACGCACGCATCCTCGAGCGGACGGGGGCGCATCACGTTGTGCTGCCCGAGGCGGCCATGGGCGAGAGGGTCGCCCACCTGGTGGTCGGCAAGATGGTCGACTTCATCGAGTTCGATGATGGCTTTGCCATCGCGAAGGTCCGTCCGCCCTGGAGCGTCGTCGGCCAGAGCCTGAGGGCCGCCAACATCACCGCTCGCCACAACGTCACCGTGATGGGGGTCAAGCGGCCGCAGACTGCGTTCATGCCGGCGACGCCCGAGATCGTCGTGGAAAAGGACGATCTGCTGGTGGTTTCGGGAGCGACCCGGCTGGTGGAGAAGTTCGCCTCGCAGCCGAGGTAACCGAAAGGCGCCACATCCTTTCGTTCCAATTTGAGACAAATGCGCCCGGTCATCACAACCCGGGCGCAAGGTTCGGTTTGCGATAGTGTGCCGGAATCTAACCGGGAACACGGGCAATGAGCGCCAGGATAGCGCCTGAACCGATCCAAGCGAACGTGGCCAGCCTTGGGGCTCGCCCGTCGCTGTTTGATTCCATGACGCGGTCGACTGCACAGTCGGAGCCGGCCCGCACCACCACATCGACCGAGAACAGCGCACCGACCGGCCTTGCCCCCCTGCCCGCGCCGCCGGCGCCGCCCGGCTCGGTGTTTGCGGTGGCGCTGATCAGCGGGCAGTTGTCGCCCAAGCCGACATCTGAACGCGAGATCATACAGCGGCTGGGCAGTGCGAAGCTGCCGGCGCAGGGCTCGCTGCCATTGCGCGACCTTGTGGTCTAGCGACCGGCTGATTCCACGTCTCTCAGAACGCCCGGGCGCCGCAGTGTTTCCTAACGAGCCCGCGCGTCAGCATGCATGCCGCCATTGCCGCGGGTTCGGCACGTCCGGCAGCAAAGGCCGGCAATCCGGGCGTTCGGGCCTCGCACCGGCCATGAACGCAGGACAAAATTAACCGCGCTGGAAAGGAGCTTGTTAACCATATTCAAACGGCTGGGGCATAGGCTGACCACATCTCAGGACGAGACAGTCAAGCCTAGCCAGAAGGACCCAGCCCGATGTCGGACGTCAACCTTTCCAAAGCAGTTCGCTCGAACCTGCTGAGCCTGCAGTCCACCGCCGATATGATGGGCAAGACGCAGGAGCGCCTCGCCACTGGCCTCAAGGTCAATTCGGCGCTGGACAACCCGACCAACTTCTTCACCGCCTCGTCGCTCAACAGCCGCGCCTCCGATATGGCGAGCCTGCTCGATGCGATGTCGAACGGCATCAAGGTGATCGAGGCTGCCGACAACGGCCTCAGCTCGATCACCAAGACCGTCGAGACCATGCAGTCGACGCTGCGCCAGGCGCGCCAGGACAAGTCGTTCAAGACGATGTCCTATGCGCTGGACGAAACGACGATCGGCACCACTTCGATCAAGACGATTTCGTTCGATGGCGGCGCGGTCGGCACAACACCGGTGTCGATCGACCTCAACACCATCGACGAAGCCGCGACGCCCGCGACGTCGACCGGCACGGTTGCTGTTGCCAACGATGCGGCCCTGCAGGCCTTCGCCGGCGACACCATCACGCTGACCGCCGGTGACGATACCGTCAGCTACGCGATCACCGGCGCTTCGACGCTTGCCGACCTCGAGACCGCCCTTTCTGCGAGCGGCTTCACCGCTGCGTTCGACGGCAGCGATAACCTCGCGATCAGCCGTGCCGACGGCGTGAACTTCACCGCCACCGGCGATGGCGCGACCAGCCTGGGTGTCGCGGCTTCCACCGACGGCGTCGAAGCGGTGGTCGGTGCCGTGAAGAGCGTTGACGCGCTGGTCAACGAGATCAACGCCAACACCTCGCTGTCCGGCAAGATCCGCGCCTCCAACGACAACAACAAGCTCAGGATCGAGAACCTCTCGACCTCTGATCTCACGGTCACGGGTATCGGCACCGACGGCGAAGTCGATGGCACGACGGGCACGTCGACGGTTGACCTGAACACGGTTCGCAAGAACCTCGTGAAGCAGTTCAACGAGTTGCGCGACCAGCTCGACAAGTTCTCGGACGATGCCTCGTTCAACGGTATCAACCTGCTGCGTGGCGACAAGCTGAAGCTGACGTTCAACGAGACCGGGTCCTCGACTATCGAGATCCAGGCCAAGAACGAAGACGCCGACCCGATCGCCATCAACAATGCCAGCCTCGAGATCGACTATGTGGTCGATGCCGACTTCGACAGCGACGTGACGCTGGACGCCAAGCTGGAGGTGCTGGCCGATGCGCTTGGCAAGCTGCGGTCGCACGCCTCCTCGTTCGGCTCGAACCTCTCCATCGTGCAGAACCGCACGGACTTCACCAAGAAGATGATCAACACCCTCGAAACCGGTGCCGCGAACCTGACCCTCGCCGACACCAACGAAGAGGCCGCAAACCTCCTCGCCCTGCAGACCCGCCAGCAGCTCAGTTCCACAGCCCTGTCGATGGCCTCGCAGTCCGACCAGGCCGTGCTCCGGCTGTTCTAAGCGTTTTCGACATCGCTGGTTATGTAAGGGCGGGCTTCGGTCCGCCCTTTTTCGTTGCAGGAACGGACACTTGGGCGCCGCGCGTAGACGCCGCATTTACCATGCCAACGTTCCGCGCATTTCGACTTAATTCCCCGGGCGGGCTTAAGGCTTTTTAAGGGCGCTCGGGAGAAAGATCGGCTCACGTCTCAGGAAGAGGCGGTAGTAATGCGTTCGACCCAGAAAGGGCGTCTCAAATGGAAGTCAACCTGTCAAAGGCGGTTCGTTCGAACCTGCTGAGCCTGCAGTCAACCGCTGAATCGATGGCCAAGACGCAGGAGCGTCTCGCCACCGGCCTCAAGGTCAACTCGGCTCTCGACAACCCGACCAACTTCTTCACCGCTGCATCGCTGAACAGCCGTGCGTCGGACATGTCCAGCCTCCTCGACTCCATGTCGAGCGGTATCAAGACGATCGAAGCTGCCGATAACGGCCTCAGCTCCATCACCAAGACCGTCGAGTCGATGCAGTCCACGCTCCGCCAGGCGCGGCAGGACAAGTCGTTCAAGACTGGTTCCTACGCGTTGGACGCGACGACCATCGGCGACACTTCGGTGAAAACGATCTCGTTCGAAGGCGGCTCCGTTGGCGAGACTGCTGTCGAAATCGACCTCAACACCATCGACGAAGCTGCAACCTCGGCGACCTCGACCGGTACGGTTGCTGTTGCCAACGATGCGGCCCTGCAGGCCTTCGACGGCGACACCATCACGCTGACCGCCGGCGACGACACCGTCAGCTATGCGATCACCGCGACTTCGACGCTCGCCGACCTCGAGACCGCCCTGTCGGCCAGCGGCTTCACTGCCGCGTTCGACGGCAGCGATAACCTCGCGATCAGCCGCGCCGACGGCGTGAACTTCACCGCCACCGGCGATGGTGCGACCAGCCTGGGTGTTGCGGCCTCCACCGATGGCGTCGAAGCCGTCGAGGGTGCCGTCAAGACCGTTGACGCCCTGGTCACCGAGATCAACGCCAACACCTCGCTGTCTGGCAAGATCCGCGCTTCCAACGACAGCGGCAAGCTTCGCATCGAGAACCTCTCGACCGAAGACCTGACCGTGACCGGCGTTGGTACCGACGGCGAAGTCGACGGCACCACCGGCGAAGTCGACATCGGCGGCAACGAGGTTCGCAAGAACCTGGTCAAGCAGTTCAACGAGTTGCGCGACCAGCTCGACAAGCTGGCCGATGACGCCTCGTTCAACGGTATCAACCTGCTGCGTGGCGACAAGCTGAAGCTGACGTTCAACGAGACCGGCACTTCGACGATCGACATCCAGGCCAAGGATGCCGACGGTGAAGCCACCTCGATCAACAACACCTCGCTCGGCATCACTGCCGCCGAGAACGCCGATTTCGACAGCGACGCGACGATCGACTCCAAGCTGTCGACCCTGTCTGATGCCCTCGGCACGCTGCGTTCGCAGTCGTCGGCCTTCGGCTCGAACCTGTCGATCGTGCAGAACCGCACGGACTTCACCAAGAAGATGATCAACACGCTCGAGACCGGTGCCGCGAACCTGACCCTCGCCGACACCAACGAAGAGGCCGCAAACCTCCTCGCCCTGCAGACCCGCCAGCAGCTGTCTTCGACGGCCCTGTCGATGGCCTCGCAGTCCGACCAGGCCGTGCTCCGCCTGTTCTAAGAACTGGCATAGCAAGTTCTCTCGAAGGCGGGCCCCAGGGTCCGCCTTCTGCTTTTATGTTTGTGCATGAGCGACTTAGGTTCCGTCGTTAAGCGTTTCTTCGCAGATCGGACCCTAGAGTTTACCCATATTTGGTTTGCTCGCAGTAGCGAGCAGTTTGCTGACCAGAAAGGTCGCGTGCGTAATGGACGTCAATTTGTCCAAGGCGGTTCGCTCGAACCTCTTGAGCCTGCAGTCGACGGCCGAGTCGATGGCCAAGACGCAGGAACGGCTCGCGACAGGCCTCAAGGTCAATTCGGCCCTCGACAACCCCACCAATTTCTTCACGGCCTCGTCGCTGAACAGTCGGGCCTCCGACATGGCGAGCCTGCTGGACTCGATGTCGAGCGGCATCAAGACCATCGAAGCGGCGGATAACGGCCTCAGTTCGATCACCAAGACGGTCGAGTCCATGCAGTCGACGCTGCGCCAGGCGCGGCAGGACAAGTCGTTCAAGACGCAAAGCTTTGGCATCGACAGCGCTGCAACCGGGCTGCTGGGTTTCTCCGGTGGCGCGGTCGGCGACACCGCCGTCGAAGTCTCGCTTGGCAGTTCCGGTGCAGTACAGTCCACGTTCGCGGCGAGCGCCGACTACCAATCGCCAGGGCCGACTTCTGGTACAAACACTTTCACCTTCCAGCCCGACACAACGGCGTGGGGACCGTCTGACGTAGTCGAGTTCAATCTGGAGATCGATGGCGCATCGTTGCCCCTTACCTACATCGGGGATCTCGGGGTCACATCTGTCGGCAACAACGATGCGGTGATCGACGACATCGACGAGTTCACCGACTTCCTCAACTTCGGGTTCACCTTCCTTGGTTATGGCGCGACAGCCACCAACGATGGGACCAGCGTCACGCTCTCGAGCACGTCTACCGGCCCGACCTCCAGCATCGAGGTCCTCTCCGTCAATGGCGATAGCGATGCAAGTGGGTTGAACGCCACTTGGGGCATCACGGCCTCCGCCGGAACGCCGGGCGCTAGTGCCGGCACCAAGCAGATCACGGTGTCCAATGGCTCTGCCACGGCAACGATCAACCTAACGGCGGCGAATGCAGGCAACGTTACCGACGCGCGCGCTTATATCCAGGCACAACTCGCAGCCCAGGGTGTTTCCGGCATCACCGTCGGCGGTACCGGCAACCGCATCGACCTTGAGGGAGCGGCCGACGGGTCTAACACCGTCACCGTGGGCGGCGCTGACGCGGCGACCGTCTTCGGCACGTCCGGCACGCAGCTGGCTGGCGCCACATCCGGTACCTACACCGTCGACCAGCAGGTTCAGACGATCAACTCCGCCGTCGGACTCGCCGGCAAGATCCGCGCCTCGAATGACGCGGGCAAGCTCAGGATCGAGAACCTTTCTACCGAGGACCTGACCGTCACCGGCGTTGGCAGCGACGGCGAGATCGACGGTTCGACGGGCGAAGTCGATATCGGCGGCAACGATGTGCGCGCCAATCTGGTCAAGCAGTTCAACGAGTTGCGCGACCAGCTTGACAAGTTCGCCGACGACGCATCGTTCAACGGCATCAACCTGTTGCGCGGCGACAAGCTGAAGCACACCTTCAATGAGACCGGCACCTCGACCATCGAGATCCAGGCCAAGGATGAGGATGGCGAGGCGACCGCCATCGACAATGCGTTCCTCGAGATCGAGAGCGCGCTTGGTTCGGACTTCGACAGCGACACCGATATCGACGCGCGCCTGTCGGTGCTGGCCGATGCCTTGGGAGCGCTCCGCTCACAATCCTCCGCGTTCGGCTCGAACCTCTCGATCGTGCAGAACCGCACCGACTTCACCAAGAAGATGATCAATACGCTGGAGACCGGCGCGGCGAACCTGACGCTGGCCGATACCAACGAGGAAGCGGCGAACCTCCTCGCGCTGCAGACCCGGCAGCAGCTCAGCTCCACTGCCCTGTCGATGGCCTCGCAATCCGACCAGGCCGTGCTGCGGCTGTTCTAGTTCTCGTCGTCGCGGTAGCGGTTTGGTGACGAGATAGGCCACATTATCGGCGGGACGATTCCCCGAGGAGAGGTGGCATGTCGCTCAAAGTCGAGCTGAAGCCAGGCGAAAAGCTTATTGTCGGCAACTGCGTGATCACCAACTCGGATCAGCGCACCCGGCTGTTCATCGACGGCAAATCGCCAATTCTGCGCGAGAAGGACATCCTGACCTTCGAGACGGCCGACAGCCCGGCCAAGCGCATCTACCTGGCGGTGCAGCTGATGTATATCAACGATAATGTGGACCGGCTGACGCAGGACTATTTTGCGCTGATCAACGACATCGTCACAGCCGCGCCATCAACAACGCCCATTGTTGACGAAATCAATAACGAGATATTAACCGGCTCGCTGTATAAAGCTCTGAAGGCTGCCAAAAAGCTGATCCAGTACGAGCAGGAACTTCTCCAACATGCAACATAACGCTGCGCTCGCCTACCAGCAGGTGGGACGACAGACGGTCACCCCGCGTCTCCTCGAAGCCAATCTGCTCTCCAAGGCAGCGGCTCAGCTGCAGCGGGTGCGCGACGACTGGGACAACACCCGGCACGAGCTCGACGCGGCGCTGATGTTCAACCGCAAGCTGTGGACGGTGTTTCTCGGCTCGGTGACCGGCGAAGAGAGCGAACTGCCCAAAGCGCTGCGCGAGAACATCGCCAATCTCGGGCTGTTCGTGATGAAGCAGACGCTGTCGATCCAGGACAAGCGCGAGCCTGGCAAGCTGACGGTGCTGATCAATATCAACCGCGAGATCGCGGCGGGCCTGCGCGGCGGCTGAGGCAGCGCCAAAGTGCCAATGAAGAAGGCCCGCATCGCGGGCCTTTTTGCTTTTTGCGGGCTGGTTGCGGCGGCTAAATGTAGTTGACCAGCGAGAGCTGGCTGAGCATGGACGTGGTCTGGTAGCTCGCCTCCAGCCGGGTCTTGAGCGCGAGGATCTGCATGGCAACTTCCTCTGGCACGGCAGTCTCGATCTCATCGAGCATGTTGGTGAGCTGCGCCTTGTATGCGGTGTGCCGCTCGGCCACCTGCCCGGCCGAGGCGCTGGCGAGGCCGAGCTCCACGGTGATGGCGGCGATGGAGCTGGAGTCGGAATTGTTCTCGGCAAGGCGCGAGGCGTTGCGGCTGGCCATGGCGGTGAAGCGTGCTTCGGAGGTGGCGTCGCCATCCGGGAAGCTCTGGGCCGCTACAGCGCCCAGCGTCCGGACCAGCCGGGCGATGCCGCCCTCGTTGGCCTGGACGCCGTAGTCGATGCTGGTGCCCTCCCCCACCTTGGCGATGACGGTCTTGCGCGGATTGGCGCTGTCCTCACCGGTGTACCAGAGCACCGTGTCGGCGCTGGTGCCGACCACCTGCGCGGTGGCAGTCTCGAAAGGCGGGCCGTCGACCCGCATGGCGCTCTCGCCCTGGCCGTAGAAAAAGTCGTCCGCGGCGGCAAAGGCAGAGGCGGACGCGAGGTCGGTGGTGGCAAACTGCTGGATCGAAGCGGTCAGCGCCGCGGCAAAGCTGGCGGCGGTGGCGTCGGGGTCGGCGCCGATCTGGAACGTGCCGGGCGCCGACGGATCGTTGGATGCGGTGAGGACGATCTGGTCCTCGGTGCCATCGGGCAAGACGACGCTGATGCTGACGGTGTCGCCGGCAACAGGCAGCGTGGCGCCGAACTGGATGGTCTGCTGCGGCGGGCTGCCGGCGGGCGGCGAGACCGTGATGGCGCTGGTCGATGAAACTGCCGTCGAGAGCTTCAGGCCGAACGGATGGACCCCGTCTTCGGCAAGCGTGACGGTGTCGGTGGCACTGGTCACCGCGAGGCGGCCCATATTGCCGGTGCCCAGATCGGCGAGGCGGCGCTCGGAGACGAGCTGCTTGAGACCGGCTTTGCCGTTGGCACCGTTGAGCACGGCGTCGCCGCTGGCGACCGGCGGGGTCTCGGTGGTGGAGCCGCCGAACAGGTAGCGGCCGTTGACATCGGTGTTGAGCAGGCTGAGCACCTCGTCCAGGCGCGAGGCGGCGAGCGTCGGGAAGGTGGCCAGGTTCACCTTCTCGGAGCCGCCAATGCCCGAGACCGCCGCGGCGCGGGCATCGGATTCGATCTCGTCGATACGCGACAGCGTGGTGTCGAGCGTCGAGAGCCGAATGCCGACGGTGGTGATGTTGCTCTCGTAGGCCTCGATGCGCGCGATCCGCTGGCGGAGGCCGAGATCGAAATAGCGATCCGACCCCATTTCGGCGAGGTTGGTGGCCTTTTCGCCGGTGGCCAGCTGCAGCTGCAGCTTGTCGAACACCGTCTTCATGCTGGTGATGTTCCGGATGCTGTTGTTCAGCGGGAACATGGTCTTGTTGACGAGCGTCATGGCGGACCTCAGGCGTTCATCAGGGCGTCGAGCAGTTCCTGCACGACGGACAGCACACGGGCATTGGCGGCGTAGGCGTTCTGCAGTTCCATCAGCCGTGCCATCTCTTCATCGACATTGACGGCGTACTCGCTGTCGAGCCGCTGGGTGAGCGCTTCGAGCGAAAGCGACTGGGTTTCGCTTTCCGAGATGGCGGCGGCGGCGGAGTTGCCCTGGAAGTTGATGGTCTGGCTGATGAAGTCGCTGACGGTGCCGGCGAGGCGGAAGCCGCTGTCGACGCCCGACGCGCTGAGCGCGCCGGAGAACTTCAGGGTGTCCAGGTTGTCGATCAGCCCGTTGACCCGCGCCGCGTCGCCGAGCGAGGTGGTGCCGGTGTATTTGACCAGCAGGGTGTTGTCGGTGGCGATGGCGCTGTTGACGCGGATGCGGCCGGCGAAGCCACGCTTCTGGCCGATGCCATCGAGGGCATTGGTGAAGTCGGTATCGCCATAGTCCACAAAGAGCGACACGCCCAGGTCGCCGGTCTGCGTGCCGGTTACCGTGGTGAGGGTCTTGAGGCCAACGATTTCGGTGGTGCCGGCGGCGCCATCGTCAAGGACGCGCAGCGTGTCCGGTGCAGGGCTGGAAATGGTGAAGGCGGTGCCGAGCGCAGTCTGCAACTGGTTGGCCACCGAGCCGGCACCAGCGGAGAAATCGACGCCGATGACGCGCGCGCCATTGGCGTCCACATAGTCCATCGGCAGCTTGCTGGTGTCATCGACGCGAAGGGCGCGGACGGTGCGGGTGACGCCGCCCAAGAGGTAGCTGAAGCTGATCTCGTTGCCGTTCCGCACGTCGGACAGATCGACATCGTAGCCCGCCGCCGCCCCGGCCGTCGCCGGCGTCCCCTCTGTCGTCACCGTGGACATGGCCTGGGCCAGCGCGGCAGCAATCTCGTCGAGCTGGTCCTGCGCCTGCACCAGCGTCTTGTCGCGCAGCTCGACATAGGCAGCGAGCGTGCCGGACTGCAGCACGTTCTGCTTGACCAGATCCAGCGACAGGCCGGACGGGGTGGTCAGCTTGAGCGTGCCGACGCTGCTCTTGGAATCATCGATGTTGAACTGGCTCGTCGGCGAGAGCGTGCCCGCCGTATCGAAGCTGAATACGGAGCGCTTGACGTCGAGGATGCCGACGCCCGACTTGGTCATCAGCGCCACGGTATCGTCGTTGCGATAGGTGACCTTGAGGTCGAGCTTTTCGGAGAGCGAGGTGACGAGCCGATCGCGCTGGTCGAGCAGCGTGGCGCGCGAGGTCTGGTCGATGCCCTGGTCGGCGAGGCGGTTGTTGACCTTTTCCAGCGCGGCCAGCTCGGAGTTGAGCGTATCGACCGAACTGGCCATCTGCGTCTCGACCTCCTGGCGGAGGGCCTGGATGTCGCTGCTCAGCTGGTTGAGCGTGCCGGCGAGGGTCTGGGCCTTCTGCACCGTATCGGCGCGGGAGGCGAAGCTGTCGGTGTTGGAGGCCAGTGTCGACAGCGATGTCTGGAAGGCGTTGAAGGTGCTGTCGAGCGAGCCGGTGGTGCCGGGTTTGCCGAACAGGGTCTGCACCCGATCGACATAGTCGGCGCGGACGCTGGCGAAGCCGGTTTCGGCGAGGGTGCCGGTGTAGTGCTGCTGCAGGCTTTCGTTGAAGGCGCGGGTCACCCCGCCCTCGCGGGCCCAGGTGGAGCTGACGCCGAGGGAGTCGATAACGCTTACCGAGCGCCGGTTGTAGCCGGGGGTGCCTGCGTTCGCGACGTTGCTGGACACGACCTCCAGCGCCGATTGACCGACGCGCATGCCGGACAGGGCGTTGCTGAGGGCGACCGAAATGCCCATTGCGAGTACTCCTTACCTGCACATGTTCATGCACCGCACGAGGCGCAATGCATGGCCCGGCGCCTAGCCCGGCGCCGGGTGAGTGTCGCGCGCCGTCAGCGCACCATGTTGAGGGCTTCCTGCAGCATCTGGTCGGCGGTCGAGACGATGCGGGTGCCGGCGGCGTAGGCCTGCTGGGTGACGATGAGCTTGGTGAACTCCTCCGAAATGTCGGTGTTCGACGATTCCAGCGAGGCACCGAGGACGCTGCCGCCCTCCTCGAGGATCGGCTCGCCCGATTCCGAGGTAGCCGCGAAGACGCCGCCATCCATGCGCTTGAGCGCATTGACGGCGTTGAAGTTGGCGATCACCACCTGGGCGACTTCGACCTGCTCGCCATTGGTGTAGCTGACGACGACACGGCCATTGTCGTTGACGGCCACGGAGACGAATTCGCCGGCCGCGTAGCCATTCTGGGTCATGGCCGTCACCGAAGCCGTGCCGTTGGCGTCGTTGAACTGGGTGAGGCCGGTCAACCCGTGCTGCAGGCGGATGTCGCCGACCGTCACGCCATTGACCGTGAGGTTGGGGATGTCGGTGTATTCGATGGCCGGATTGGGCGAGCCATCGGTACCGAAGGTGTAGTCGCCGCCGATGCGAGTCCACATCGTGCCGGTGCCGGTGGCGTCGCCATTGGTCATCACGAACAGGTTCCAGCGCTCGGCGCCGCCGTTCTCGGTGGAGTTGACCTTGGCCCAGCGCATCTGGATGTCGGCGGGTGCGCCGTTGGCCGCGTAGACGGTAATGGCGCCACCCGAGATGGACTGCGAGATGAAGTTGTCGGACTGCTGGGCGGTCACGGTGTCGACGCGTGCCGCGAGCGCGGTGGCATCGGAAACGGTGGCGGCGTAGCTGCCGTCCGCGAGGCCGAAGCCGGTGGCTGCGGTGCCGGTGGTGCCGTCGGTGATGGTGAGGCCGTCGGCGACGTTGGCCGAGGCGACCTCGATGCGGCCATCGGCGTTGACGCTGATGCTGCCGCCGGTCAACTGGCCGGTGATGTAGGCCAGCATTTCGTCAATCGTGTCGGTGGCCGGGTCGGTGATGTCGACCGTTGTGCCGGTCGAACCGGTGCCGTCGTCGATGAAGCTGATGGTCACGGGGGAGCCGCCGATATCGATGGTGAGGCTGTCGCCGGCCGAGGCCACGGTGCTGGCGTTGGCAGTGCCCAGCACGGTGCCGCCCAGCGCCGCAGCGGGCTCGTCGGCGGTGAGGGTGAGGAAATCCTCGGCCGCCAGCAGTTCGCTGCCGGGGGTCTGCGATTCCTGGTAGCGCAGCGTCTTGGGCAACTGCGGCAGGTTGAGCTCATAGTTGACGCGGGTGGTCTGCTGCGCCGGCAGGAAAGCATTGGACAGGCGCAGCACCTGCGGCACGGAGCCCGAGAGGTTGCCGGTGGCGGTGTCGATCGGCAGACCCTTCAGATAGTAGCCGGCGCCGTTGACGAGGTAGCCGTTCTTGTCGAGCTCAAAATCGCCGCGGCGGGTGTAGTAGCTGGCGCCGCCGAACACTGCGACACCATCGGACTGACCGATGCGGGGCTCGACCACGAAGAAGCCGTTGCCATTAATGGCCATGTTGGTGTCGGTCGAGGTGCCGCGCACGTCGCCCTGGACGTTGTTGGTCGACCGCGACTGTGCCAGCACCGAGCCTGCCGTCTGCCGCTTCTGCGAGGCATCGGGGATCAGGTCGACGAAATCGGTATCGATGCGCTTGAAGCCGGTGGTCTGGCTGTTGGCGATGTTGCCCGAGATGTTCTCAAGCGCGAAGGACTGGGCGCGTAGCCCGGTGACTGCGGTCGAAAGAGCGCCGTAGATGCCCATTGTAAACTCCGAAACCCCCATGGACGTGCGGACACGTCGGTTCGCCAGGTACAATGCAAGCGCGATGCCAATCGGCCATATCATTGATTTGACTTGGTTTCCTTCGGTGTTGCCGGACGCCGCTCCCTGATCAGGGGCAAAAGAGTCCGAGCGAGGCGGCAAGTCTTGCCGGGGACTGCCAACCACCGCGGCGCCCTTGTCGCGCGGGCGGGCAACGGGTAAACGCCAAGCACCCGGAAAGACGGGCTCGAAACGCCGGACGCTGTGCCATGCTGTATGAGACGCCAGAGCAGTTCCTTGCCGCCCCGCGCCACGCGGTGACGGTGTTCGGCATGGCCGGCGTGGGCAAGACGCGGCTGGCGGCGCTGCTGCGGCAGAACGAGTGGTTCCACTACTCGGCCGACTATCGCATCGGCACCCGCTACATGGGCGAGTTCATCGTCGACAACTTCAAGGCCGAGGCGATGAAGGTGCCGTTCCTGAGGCACCTGCTGCGCTCGGACTCGATCAAGATCGAAAGCAACATCACCTTTGCCAATCTGGACCCGCTGTCGAGCTATCTCGGGCGGCCGGGCGATGTGGAAAAGGGCGGGTTGCCGCTCGCCGAATACCAGCGCCGGCAGGAGCAGCACCGGGTCGCCGAGATCGCGGCACTGCTCGATGTGCCCTATTTCATCGAGCGGGCGGACAAGCTCTATGGCTACGCCAACTTCATCGCAGACACCGGCGGCTCGCTGATAGAGGTGGTCGATTGCGACAACCCCGATGATCCGGTGATCCGGGCGCTGAGCGCGAACACGGTGCTGGTGTATATCCGCGGAACCGAGGGAGACGCGGCCGAACTGGTGCGGCGCTTCAAGCAGAGCCCCAAGCCGATGTATTACCGCCCGCCGTTCCTTGCGGCGAAGTGGGAGGAGTTCAAACGGCTCAACAGTGTCAGCGACGATGCCGCTGTGGACCCAGCGGCGTTTGGCGCCTGGGGTTTTGAAGCGCTGCTGCACGACCGGCTGCCGCGTTATCAGGCACTGGCGGACCAGCACGGCTATACCGTCGAGGCCAGGGACATCGCCAACCTGACGAGCGGCACGGACTTCCTGAAGGTGGTGGCAGCGGCGATCGGCAAGCGAATGCGATAGCGCCGCAAGGCGCCACAGCAACCGCTTTTCCCGATTTCCTTCTCATGTGAGGCAGACCATGCCCATTCGCATTCCAGACGACCTTCCCGCCCGCAGGACCCTCGAAGCCGAGGGGGTCACGGTGATGGATTCCTCGCGCGCTGCGCGCCAGGATATCCGCCCGCTGCAGATCGGGCTCCTGAACCTGATGCCCAACAAGGAACGGACCGAGACGCAGTTCGCCCGGCTGATCGGCTCGACGCCGCTGCAGATCGACCTGACGCTGGTCCGGATCACCGACCACCAGTCCAAGCACACCTCGGACGACTATCTGCGCACCTTCTATTCCACCTGGGAGGAGGTGCGGGAGCGCAAGTTCGACGGCTTCATCGTCACCGGGGCGCCGATCGCGCATATCCCGTTCGAGGAGGTGAAGTACTGGTCCGAGATGCTGGAAATCATGCCGTGGACGCAGACCAACGTGCACCACACCATGTTCATCTGCTGGGGGGCACAGGCGGCGCTGCACCATTTCCACCGGGCGCGCCGGCACCGGATGGACAAGAAGGCGTTCGGCGTGTTTCGGCACAAGCTCGTCGGGGGGCCCACCCCGTGGCTGCGTGGCTTTTCGGACAGCCCGATGATCCCGGTCAGCCGCTACAACGACATCGACAAGTCGAGCCTGCCGGCCGACCTGGACGTGCTGATCGACAATGACGAGATCGGCGTGTGCCTGATCGAGGACCGGCGGCGGCGCGCGCTGTTCATGCTCAATCACCTCGAGTACGACAATCGCTCGCTGGCCGACGAGTATGAGCGCGACGTGAAGGCCGGTCTCAACCCCGAGCTGCCGCGGAACCTGTTTCCGGACGGGGATGCCAGCAAGGAACCCGAGAACCGCTGGCGCAGCCATGCGCACCTGATGTTCCAGAACTGGATCAACGAGATCTACCAGACGACGCCCTACGAGCTGGAAGCCATCGGTTCGGCGGACTGAGGTCAGGCGGCACGCTGGCCGGCGCGATCACGGCGCCGGCCAGAGCCCGCGGAGGTCTGCCGGTGGCGCTGCAAACAGCGCCGACTTCCACAACTGCGCGTCCCACAGGTCGGTGAGGCTCCAGCTGGTCACAACGGCCAGGGCCAGGGCCATCAGCGACAGCAGGCGCAGCGCAAAGGGCAGCCGCACCACCGTCAGCCACGACACGAAGGCGGCCAGCAGCGCCAGCGGCGGTACGATGGTCTCCATGCCGGTTGCGAGCGTGGCACGGGCCGCAACGAGATAGAGCGGCAGGCCGAAGACGGCCAGAGCACTGAGCGCATGACGCCGTTCCGGCAGATCGGGCCAGACGCAGTACAGCAAGGGCACCAGCAGCGCGGGCGCGAAAGCCAGCAGCGCGGCGAGCCCCGCCTCGAAGGCTTCGCCGTCGAAGTGCGGGCTGGCATAGGCATTGACATAGGGCAGCAGCGCCGAGGCCAGATCCAGACCGGACTGGGCGACGAAGCCGAGAATGCCAATGGCGACAATGATGCTGGGCAGCACCGTCACCAGCAACATGGCGACGAAGGCGCGCGGGTCGCGCCTTGCATCAGGATCGGCGAGCGCCGACGCGATGGCAATAGGCAGGATGAGCAAGGTGGCCGCGGGGCTGGCCAGCAGCAGCAGCGGCAGCAGCAAGCCGACGCCGATGGCCGCCTGCACGTCGCCCACATTCTCCAGGGCCCGAATGGAGGGGATCAGTGCGGCAAAGGCGATGTAGAGCGGGATGTCGCTGGCCGAGGCGGTCATCGTATAGAGCACACCGGCGTGCAGCAGCAGCGCGATGAGCACGGCGAAGGCCCCGATGCGGAACCAGCCGTTGCTGCGCAGCCGATCGTAAAGCGCGCCAAAGGCCAGGCCGACAACGACGGCCGCGGTGACCGACAGCATGATGTGCTGCAGCGTGGTGCCCGGCAGCAGGTCGACAAAGCGGAGCACCACCTGGGACAGCCAGCCGCCGCTGCGCCAGCCCTCGCCGAACTGCAACTGCATGACGTCGTGCCGCAGGTAGCCGGCGTCGAGCACGTGCAGCGCGAGGAGCAGCAGCACCAGCACCGCGCCCAGCGACCACAACACAGTCGCAGGCCGCCAGAGGGGCGGGCGTACGCCGGGCCGGACGGGGGCGATGGCGTGATCGAGGAGGCTCATGCATGCTCCCGTTTCACGTCTTCCAGCGTCTGCTGGGTGACGGTCGAGGTGCCATGCTCGGTCTTTTCCCAGTAGTGCGGATTGAACAGCAGCTGCCAGAAGGCCTTGTAAGCGGCGATGGAGTGCAGCACCCAGTAGAACGGCAGCAGGATGCCGACCGGGACGAGGTCGTAGTACTTGCGCTTGAGCGCCGCGATCACCCCGAAATAGGCGAGGAACAGGTTGCCGATCACGAGGTTGAACAGCGCCATGGTGCCGAACGGCTCGGGGAACAGCCAGCCGACATCGAGGGAGTTGGTCAGCCAGACCAGCAACGTGATGGCCCAAAGCACCGGCGCCAGCAGCATGGTGAAGGGCGGTGCGCCAATGAAGAAATGGAAGGCGAAAAAGCCCCTCGTGCCGATGGATCGCCACAGTTGGATCGGGTGGCGCATGTGCACCAGCCAGGTCTGCATGTAGCCCTTGATCCAGCGCGAGCGCTGCTTGATCCAGCTGGGCAGGACGCCATTGGCCTCCTCGTAGGTGGTCGAGTTGATGACGCCGACCGTGTAGCCTTCCTGGGCCAGGCGGATGCCGAG
>CAYNRZ010000020.1:0-56273 GCA_964399695.1 uncultured Devosia sp.
AACCGGCCTCACCTACCTCAACGCCCGCTACTACGACGCGGCGCTCGGCCGGTTCTTGTCACCCGACTGGTGGAGCCAGGATGACCCGGGCGTCGGGACGAACAGGTATGCGTATGCGGCGAACGATCCGATCAATGGGAGTGATCGGAATGGGCATTTGTTTCAAATCGTTATCGGCGCCATTTGGCTGATCATTGAAATTGGGAGTTCAGCCTACGATGCTTACGATGTGACAACGACCCTTACGGATCCAAACGCATCGGATTTGGATAAAGCGATCAGTGTTGGGGGTGCATCCCTAGGCCTTATCCTGCCCGGAGGTGGGTATGGCGGCGGCAGCAAGGCGCTGCTCAAGCTAGGCTCAGGTCAGGCTATCGACGTGGCCGCGGCCTCTGTAGACGACATCCTATCGGCAGCCGTGAAGCACGACTCGGCCTCGTACACCGTCTTGGGGAACGCGTCTGATAATTATGCGAAAGTGGCGGATCACCTCACCGCCAGACACTTTAAGTTTAGTGACGAAAACTGGGCAGCCCTCGTCCAAGACGGATACAATCCGAAGGTTTGGGATGCTAATGAAAAGTTCTTACAGCAAGGCGTTGACCGTGGACATTCGTTCAGACTCACGAGAGACCCGGCCACCGCGGAGGGGGCCTTGGTTAAGGAAGTGGAATACCTAATGGAACGGGGATACAAGTCAGTTAAAGATGAGAGCGGCGTTTGGTGGATGAAGAGGGCTGAAGAGCTCTGCGCAGTCAATGTCAATGAGATTTGTTAGGGATCGGATAGAATGCCCTACTCAATACGTGACACCGCCGAGGCAATAATAAGGCGTTTCGATTTAGCCGAACTCAAGTGCATATTTGTTGACGAGCGCATGAAGAGATGCGTGTACGCACTCGATGGCGGTGCAATGATATTATCAATACAAACGGTGGGAGAAGATGTTTCGTTTGGCGGAGTTTCGTACACTGCGACGGTTCCATCCGATATTGCGTTGTTCGTTTCCGGAAAAGCGACAATGGAGCAGCAGAGGGAATTCTCTCGTGTTCATTTTGACGAACGCGCTGTCGGACGTAGGTCATTTGAGTATGCCGTCAGCTGCCTGTCCCAGTACTCAAGCGTGGTAGAAATTGTTCGTGAGTTTGGGCGACTGTCACAAAGTGAAGTACTTTTGAGGATGAAAATGTATCGGCAGTGGCTATGGTCCGCTGAAGCACCTACTTGAGCGGTCTCTTCCCACCTGGGGTGCCCAGTTTCCCCTCCAGCTAAAAGCTAGTTCGGTAATAGGCGTTCGCCGCCGTCCGCGCCGCCGCTACGTTCCGACAGCGAAAGACCGGCGTCAGTTCCACCTACGCACCAACGCGCGGTGACGCGAACTACTCAATCCCGACCATCCCGCCGCAAGACACCACAGCGCGGTGTCGTACCGGCTTTTGTTTGTTTCCCGAGAATGACGACTAGTATGGCCCGCACAGTTGCGACTCAAAATCAATCCTGTAGCCTCTCATGTGCGCGCATTGCCATTGCCAGCTGAGGCGGACGCCAGGAGTATACGGTGACGATCAAAGGCGCTGTTGTGTCGACATCGCGACCACTTTCAAACCTAGTGGTCCCCGCGCTGATCTCGGTGGTCGAAGATAGCGCGGTCGTCTCTACCGACGACCTCAACCGTGCCCGGGCCGCAGCGGCACAAGCCGACAAGCGGGTCGACCAAGCGCTCGTCGAACTCGGCCTGATGACCGAGGCCCGGCTCCGGTCCCTGCTGACGGAGCAACTCGGCATCGCCGATATCTCCGACGCCGACCTGCCCGAAGCGCCGCTCTTTCCAGATCGTCTCGGCGAGCCGTTCTTGCGCCACGCCGGGGTGCTGCCGATCCGGGTGGAGGACGAGGTGCTGGTGCTCGGCATGCTCGATCCGCTCGACGATTTTTCCGCCAATGCCGTTGCCCTGAAGCTGAACCTGCCGGTCCGGCGGCTGCGCCTCAGCAGCGCGCAACTCGAGACGGCGCTGCAGAGCTTCTTCGGCACCGCCGACGATGAGGCCGAAGTGCCCCCGCCACCCTCTCCGTCGTCACGTCTTCTATCAGGACGACAATGGCAACCAGACCCATCGCTATGGCCCGACCTGGTCGCTGGAACGGCTGATCCGCCATTCGAGCATAGCTCTCATGGCCTTCTCCCCTCGGATCAGTCCACCGGACTGATCCGCCCAGCGGGACGGCTCGAAGTCTCGGGCCCGACATCGAGCGCGATGCGGCGGGCGTCTACACGCTGCACCTCAGCCCCGATGTGAAGAAGGTCGCCGGCGCGACGCAATATCTGCATCGCGACCACCTGGCCTCGGTCCGCGCCATTCGAGCATAGCTCTCATGGCCTTCTTGGCTTGCAGGGCTCCACAGGAGCCCTGCATCGGCGGTGCCGACCGCCTGCAAAGTCACCGACGCCGTCGGTGCCCCCACCCGCGTCGCCACCTACGCGCCGTTCGGCACGCAGGTGGAAACCGTCCTCGTGCCACTCAGCCCAGCCGAATCGAAAGGCTGGATCGGAGAGCGCTTCGACCCCGAAACCGGGCTCAACTATCTCAACGCCCGCTACTACGACGCGGCGCTCGGCCGGTTCCTGTCACCGGACTGGTGGAGCCAGGACGACCCGGGCGTGGGGACGAACCGGTATTCGTATGGGGCCAATGATCCGATCAACAAGAGTGATCGGAATGGGCATGCAGCTTGGTTGGTGGTTCGCTACATTGAGGCCGCTTGGAATGGGCACCTTGGGGATGCGTATCATGCATTCATAGTAGTTGCTGAGAGCCTTGGTGCAGCGGACAACGAGCGGTTCTCGTATGCAGGTGTGCCGTCAGGCGCAGGGGAGCGGCTGCAGTCAGTGGTTGGACTGCGGGAAGGGGACTTCCGAAATCCCACTGACCGAGACGATGGTATTGCATGGACGTCCCTATCCAGGGGCGATCCACAACAGCAGTACGTGATACAGGGGGAGCCTCTTGGTATGCCGACCTTGCGGACAACGGCTGCGGCCTATCGTATCAATGCATCGGATGATAGTGTGTTGGCTGCTGGGCGAGCGGTGAATGGACTTCTCTCGACAACAGTATATTACTACCTTGGCTATGAGATGTTGGGCCGCGAAGGTTTTGATCGAAGATCGGCAAACAGTAACAGCGCTGCAATGTTGGGAGTCATTCTAGCTCAGGGTCACGCAATTAACACGGAACAATGGCTGCCCTCAGCTGAAGACTCTTGGGAGATGCTTATGGACAATCACGATTATTTCAATTTTACGTACTATAATCAGGGCTCCATGCGTGACTTTATGGAGAGCGGCGCGCCGGGGAGTGGCGCGGCCGCTGCTAGATGCGCAGCAACTCCGGGATGCTGACATCAACTGTTAGGTGAGATTTATTCAAAGACCAGCCTGAGAAAGTATATATTATGAAGGGGCTTGCTTATCTCTCTGTAATATCAATTGTGATGCTGATTTCTGTATTGTTCTATATAACGTACGAAAAGAAGATCTCGCTATTCATCTCGGGCGCAGAGGGTACGCTGGCATCTGGGCGCGCCTTTGGCGTGAGCATCGGGGATGATGCACAGGCGGCTCTCAGCAAACTGGAAGGAAGCGGGTGGGTAAAATCAGCGGCGGAGGAGGATCTGCAATTTTGCGATTTTCATACGTTCAGCCGCGATTCTGTAGGGCATACATTTGTCGATAGGGGCTGGACGCGCGGAACGCTGCAATTGTGTGAAAGAGACGGTGTCGTCATGTCGATTGGCTGGCAGTTTCGTCCAATGGCTCCGTAGTACGCGCTGACGTTTCTGCGCATCCTAAAGACATCTGGCATCGTCGTTTGCTAATGCGAATCAATTTCGGCACTATAGTCCCACTTATCGACTCGCATTGCCGAGCTGGGGCCGACATCAGGAGCGGACGGTGACGATCGAGCGCGCTGCTGTCTCGGGAACCCGAGATTCGTCCTCCCTGCTGTCCCGTTCCTTGTTGTCGGCGCTAGAAAACGGCGCCACCGTAACTGCCGACGAACTCAATCGCGCCCGGGCCGCAGCTGCAAAGGCCGACAAGCGAGTCGACCAAGCGCTTGTCGAACTCGGCCTGATGACCGAGGCCCGACTCCGGGCCATGCTGGCAGACCAACTCGGCATCGCCGATATCGCTGACGCGGAGCTGCCCGAGGCGCCGCTGTTTCCGGAACGTCTCGGCGAGCCGTTCCTGCGCCACGCCGGGGTGTTGCCGATCCGGGTGGAGGACGAGGTGCTGGTGCTCGGCATGCTCGATCCGCTCGATGATTTCGCCGCCAATGCCGTGGCGCTGAAGCTGAGCCTGCCAGTCCGGCGGCTGCGCCTGAGCAGCACGCAGCTTGAGACGGCTCTGCAGAGCTTCTTCGGCACCGCCGATGACGAGGCCGAAGAGCTCAGCGCCACACTCTCCGCCGCTGCGGTGGCCGGCGATGCCGAATTATTACGCGATGCGGCCAGCGGTGCGCCGGTGGTGCGCTTCGTGCAGGACATGCTTCGGCAAGCCGTGGAGCGCGGCGCGTCCGACATCCACCTGCGGCAGGGCCGCACCGGCCCGCAGCTGCTGTTCCGCATCCATGGCGATCTGATGCTCCAAGTGGCGCCGGAGGCCGGCATGTTCTCCAGCATCATTTCCCGCCTCAAAATACTCGCGCATCTCGACATTGCCGAGCAGCGGCTGCCGCAGGATGGCCGCATGCGCACCAATGTCGCCGGCCGCCCGGTGGATATCCGCGTCGCTACCATGTCGCCTCACGCCCCTACTGGCACAACCTTGCCGTGCAGGTCTTGCCGTGGCAGCCGAGGTCGAGGTGGAGATGGTCCTGGTGCTGGGCGTCGGCTTCGGGGCCGAGGACGGTGGTGAAGCGGGTGCAGGCGGCGGCGTGGGCGAAGCGGATGAGCTGGCTGCCGTCGGGGATGGTGCCGGGCCAGGCGGTTTCGACAGCTATGGTGCGGCCATCTTCGAGCGTGAAACCCATGACATCGACGGCGTTGCCGAAGGCGTGGAAGCTGAGATTGCCGGCGGCGCCATTGTTGACGTTGCGGCACATGTAGCCGGTGCCGACATTGACGGTGGCGATGCGGGTGTTTTCGGTGGCGAGGAGGAAGCGATCTACATCGCCGATCCAGCCGGGGAGCGCCGTGGCCATGCCGCAATCGGTGGTGACGGGGGTGTTGAACGGGATCTGCCGCCCGTTGGCCGTGACGGCGGAGAGCGCCAGCGGCGACTGGAGGCCGCATGAGGCTTCGGAAATCGGCGGCAAGGGCTCGGCGATGGCATCGCCATTGAGCACGGCGGGACAGGCGGTCTGGTAGACGCGCGGTGGATCGGCAGGTGGTGCGGGTGCGGGCTCGCCGGCCCCCGGAGCGGAGCCGTCGGGCGTGCCCGGCAGCGGGGCCGTGTCCGGTGGGGTGGCCGGGGGATCCTGTGCTGGCGGAGTGCCGGCCGGCGGCGCGGTGGCAGGCTGAATGGCTGTTGCGGGTGCCGGTGCCGCTGGGCGGGCGCGCGGGATGGGCGGGGTATCGGGGGTGGCAGCGAGCTCCACCGCCGGCCGCTGACGCGGCAGCGGGATGTCTTCAGCCACCGCTGCGAAGGGTTGGGCGAGGCAGGCGAGAACGATGGTGCGGCAGAAGCGGGCGGTCAGCATGGCAACAGGGAACGCCCGGCGGGACCACACGGTTGCGCGCGCCGCGTCGATGGGCCGTTAACCATTTGAAATCCTGACTCTATTCTGCGCCCGGCATTCAGTTCGGGTTCAGCGCTCCGGTCACAATCTCTCCCGCAAAGCCGCCGTGAGCGCGGCACCAACAGGAGAGTAAGTGCCATGCGTCGCCTGATCCCGCTTTTCGCCCTGGTCGCGAGTCTTGCCGCTGGCGGTTCGCCCGCGATTGCCGCCCCGCACGAATATCATGTCTGCCCCGCCGAAGCGCGCGGCACCGTCAGCCATACGGGCGACGGCAGCTGGGTGGCGACGCCGCAATCGTCGCGGGTGCTCGACACCCGGGTCGCCCCGATTGGCGGGGTGGTGGCGCTGGTCTGCGTCTATCACATGTTCGGCGGCGAATACTGGATCTACAAGCGGCCCGAGCCCGGGATGACCAGCTGCTTCCCCTATGTGAACGGCAGCCAGCGCGGCTTCGACTGCACGCCGTAGCGGGTTCGGGCCGGCGGGCTCACGCTTCGGCCAGCATGACCTTGCCGGCTTCGTAGCGCCGGCGGTTGCCGAACTGCATGTCCAGATGGCGCGGGCAGGCGCCATTGGCCTTGTGCGGTTTGCAATAGAGGCAGCCGGCGCGCCGGTGCTTGGGACGTTTGCGCTTGAAGTGCATGTTGGCCTCCGCAGGCCGGACGATCCGGCTGAAGGGCGGGGCTGATACGCCCGTCGTGCGACCCATGCAAGCGCGGCGCTGTTAACCCCCGCGAAACCATCTTTGCCAAGGCCTGCGGCCCTGCTATCAGCGGCCCATGAGTATTGAGCTAGACCATATCCGCAATTTCTCCATCGTCGCCCATATCGACCATGGCAAATCGACGCTTGCCGACCGGCTGATCCAGCTGACGGGCGGGCTCGAGGCGCGCGAGATGAAGGAGCAGGTGCTCGACTCGATGGATATCGAGCGCGAGCGCGGCATCACCATCAAGGCGCAGACGGTGCGGCTGAACTACAAGGCGCAGAACGGCGAGGACTATGTCCTCAACCTGATCGACACGCCCGGCCATGTCGACTTCGCTTATGAGGTCAGCCGCTCGATGTCGGCCGTCGAGGGCTCGCTGCTGGTGGTGGACGCATCGCAGGGCGTCGAGGCGCAGACGCTGGCGAACGTCTACCACGCGCTGGATGCGAACCACGAGATCGTGCCGGTGCTCAACAAGGTGGACCTGCCGGCCGCCGATGTGCCGCGGGTGAAGCAGCAGATCGAGGACGTGATCGGGCTCGACGCGTCCGATGCCGTCGAGATTTCGGCCAAGACCGGGCTCGGCATCGACCTCGTGCTCGAAGCGATCGTCCATCGCCTGCCGGCGCCGCAGGGCGACATCAATGCGCCACTGAAGGCGCTGCTGGTCGACAGCTGGTACGACACGTATCTGGGCGTCATCGTCCTCATCCGCGTCGTCGACGGCACGATCCGCAAGGGTCAGAAGATCCGGATGATGAATGCCAACGCCACCTATGAGCTGGACCGGGTGGGCGTGTTCACCCCCAAGCTGGTGACGGTGGATGTGCTGGGGCCGGGCGAGATCGGGTTCTTCACTGCCTCGATCAAGCAGGTGGCCGACACCAATGTCGGCGACACCATCACCGACGACAAGAAACCCACCGCCAAGGCGCTGCCGGGGTTCCGGCCGGCGCAGCCGGTGGTGTTCTGCGGGCTGTTCCCGGTGGATGCCTCGGAATTCGAAGTGCTGCGCGAGGCGATGGGGAAGCTACGGCTCAACGACGCCAGCTTTTCGTATGAAATGGAGACCAGCGCCGCGCTCGGCTTCGGCTTCCGCTGCGGGTTCCTCGGGCTGCTCCACCTCGAGATCATCCAGGAGCGGCTGGCGCGCGAGTTCGACCTCGACCTGATCGCGACGGCGCCGAGCGTGGTCTATGAGGTGAACCTCACCAATGGCGAGATGCTGCACCTGCATAACCCTGCCGACCTGCCGGATGTGGTGAAGATCGACCACATCTCGGAGCCCTGGATCAAGGCGACGATTTTGACGCCGGACGAGTATCTCGGCGCGATTTTGAAGCTCTGCCAGGACCGTCGCGGCATCCAGCGCAACATGACCTATGTCGGCAACCGCGCCATGGTGGAATATGACCTGCCGCTCAACGAGGTGGTGTTCGATTTCTACGACCGGCTGAAGAGTATGTCGAAGGGCTATGCCAGCTTCGACTATACGCTCAGCGACTATCGCGAGGGTGACCTGGTGCGCCTCTCGATCCTCGTCAATTCCGAGCCGGTGGATGCGCTGAGCATGCTGGTGCACCGCAACGCGGCAGAATCGCGCGGGCGACAGATGTGCGAGAAGCTGAAAGAGCTGATCCCGCCGCACCTGTTCGTCATCCCGATCCAGGCGGCGATCGGCGGCAAGATCATCGCCCGCGAAACCATCCGCGCGCTGCGCAAGGACGTGACGGCGAAATGCTATGGCGGCGACGCAACGCGCAAGCGCAAGCTGCTGGAAGCGCAGAAGCGCGGCAAGAAGCGGATGCGGCAGTTCGGCAGCGTGGAGATTCCGCAGGAGGCGTTCATTCAGGCGCTGAAGATGGGGGATGAGTAGCGACGGTTCGCTCTCGCGAACCGTCAAATCGCGCCAGTGGCGCGATTTGAGCTACGAACCGGGTCGCTTCTGAAAGCAGCGGGGACTTTGCCGCCGGTCCGGCATAGCCGGATGAAAGGCTCCGGTGGAGCCTTTCAAGGCAAGAAGGCCATGAGAGCTACGCTCGAATGGCGACCAGCTCATCAGTACGCCACCCCTAACCTCTCCCCCAAGGGGGAGAGGTCTGCGCAACGCGGCGGGAGGCTTACGCCGCCTTCACAATCTCCAGCAGCTCGACGTCGAACACCAGGGCCTTGCCGGCCAGCGGGTGGTTGGCGTCGAACTTGACCACCTTGTCGTCGAACTCGATGACGGTGATCGGCAGCAGCGCCCCGGAGGAGGTGCGGGCCTGCAGCTGCTTGCCCACCGCGAGATCGAGATCGGGCGGCACGCCGGCGCGGTCGATGGTCTGGATGGCGTCCTCGCGGCGCGGGCCATAGGCGGCCTCGGGCGGAATGGTGACGGTGCTCTTGGCGCCCGGCTCCATGCCTTCGAGATGCGCGTCGAGCCCGGGGATCACCTCGCCGGTGCCGAGGGTGAACTCAAGCGGCTCGCGGCCGGCCGAACTGTCGAACTGGGTGCCGTCGGTGAGGCGGCCGGTGTAATTGATGCGAACAATGTCGCCGCTCTTGGCTTTGGTCATATCCATGCCTTTCAGAGTGGTTTGGCGAGGTCTTTTGCGGGGACCGGCGCGAGGCACCACGATCCCAACCTCAATCAGCCGCGCGACAGAGTGAGCCACGGGCGCGAGAGGCTAATGTAGGGGCTCAGGCCGAGATGTAAACCGCTGGGGGTGGAATTGGGGGGCATCATGAATTTCCGAACCCCTATGACACCGCCGCTTGTGCGCTGAAGATGTGAAATGAAGGAGCACCGGACCACGAAGATTGTTCGTCACCTGGGTTCAATCACGCTGCCCTCGCTAGGAATTTTGACGGCAACTAGAAAATGCCTCGTACCCCATCTACCTTGACGCGACTAGACGAGTCGCTTGGGGGGATATGTTGCACGCTAAAGCCGACACCCTTGATGACCTTATGCAAAAGGTCATTCGAGCGCTACTTCGGTCGAAGGAAAAGATACGACCCACAAAAGGTGACGCGGTTGAGATTCGTGGCGCTCTCCTGACGCTTAATAACCCCCGATCAAGACTAAGTGGCACTGAAACTAAGGGGACTATTTTCAGCTGCCTCGGTGAACTTTTATGGTATTTATCCGGACGCGATGATGTTGGCACCATCAGCTACTATCTGGCACGTTATTCGGACGCCGCAGAAACTGACGGAACTGTGCATGGTGCCTACGGCCCCCGGCTTTTCTCACTTCGAGGCATCAATCAGATTGACAATGTGCGAAAGAACTTGCAGCGGGACGACTCTAGACAGGCTGTCATTCAACTCTTTAGCGCAGAGGACTTGACGAAGAAATACAACGACATTCCCTGCACGTGCACTCTTCAATTTTTTCGACGGGGTGGAAAGTTAGACTTTATGGCGTCCATGCGCTCCAATGACGCCTTTATCGGACTGCCACATGATATATTCGCATTTACAATGATACAGGAAATATTTGCGCGACAGCTTGGGCTAGAACTGGGAACATACTTTCATTCTGTGGGCAGCCTTCATCTTTACGATAAGAATCGTGACGCTGCCCGGCGATACATTGAGGAGGGATATCAAGAAGGAGTGGTGATGCCACATATGCCACCAGGCGACCCTTGGCCATCTTTGCGGGAGTTGCTGAAGGTGGAGACTGCGCTCCGCCTGGGGCAGGACCACAAAAGGAAACTAATGGAGCCCTATTGGGAGGACTTGGCGCGACTCCTTGATATCTTCGCTCTCACTCGCCAACGGGAACACCTGCCGACCAACGAACTCCGCGAAGTCGCAAGGCTAAAGCAGAAAATGTCGACGAACATCTATCGCGACTACATACGTAAGAGGGAACGTAAGTTGGTTGAACAACAAGACAATCTTCTGGCCGGATTGGGCATTTAGCATGGGTCAGGGAGACAAAGACGCTCGCGCCGCGCGCATCAGAGGCAGGCTTATTTCTTTCAGTGCGTTCGCCTTACCAGGCCTGCAACCACCCAACAGCTCAGAAACACTTTCTCTGCAGTTTGTAGACAGCCTTAGGCGAGTCGAGTTTGCCCATTATTTGCGAGATGGCCGACACTCAGCCGATAGATCGAATCCGAGCAGGGACATCTTTGACCCATTCAGAGCGGCAGTGCTCGCCAATAGAGTTGGTGATATCGACCAAGCATCGTGGCTCGTATTCCTTGGGACTCACTTCGGCAAGCATGAGATCGATGGCTGGCGCTTGGCACGCGATGTGTATGGGCGACTACACGAAGGCCAGCCGTGGTCGTGGATCACTATCCGAGACCATTTTGATGCCTTCGAGCAGTGGCTACCCACTGCGGTTGCCAGCATGAGATCCGACGGGGTCTCCAGGCGCTTTAGCAATCATCGGAAGTACGAGAGCCTCGACCAGCTACGGGAGGTGTTCAGAAGTTACGTCGACTGGGTTGGTGGCGCTGGAGGCCATCCGGAAATGATAAGGTCGATTCACCAACGAATGGGACAAGATCCAACAATCACGTTTGCGGCGCTTTACGATGGAATGAGCGTCGTTCGACGCTTTGGACGTCTCGGCAAGTTCGATTACTTGGCGATGCTCGGGAAACTGGGCATCGCCCCGATTGAGCCCGGAACACCTTACCTGGATGGCGCGACCGGCCCACTTCGTGGCGCTCGCCTTCTGCTTACCGGGGACCCTACGGCTCCAATGTCCAAAGTCGCGGCCGAAAGGCGAGTTGTAGAACTCGGACTGGAGTTAGGACTCGGGATGCAGGTAATGGAGGACGCGCTATGCAACTGGCAGAAGTCGCCTCAGATCTACCGTCACTTTAGGGGGTAGCATCCCACTCTAGACGCCGCTTGAGATCGTTCAGCCAAGTGGGAGGGATAATCCCAAGATGCTGCATCTGGCCGGTCACGATGCCGGCGCTAGTTCCGCTGTGAAGTGCGAAGCGGATCACAGCCTTCCGAGATTTCGTGAGGTTCATAAGTTCCACCCGCTCGGCGTGCGGAATCAAGACATCCTGCGAAAACTGGTTGGCTTCAATCTCTTCATCATTTTGCCCACCGTCACCATTCTCCAAGAAGATTGAACGATCACTGTGCAGGCACAGATGACCAATCTCATGGAAGAAGGTGAACCAGAACTGATCATCGGTTCGATATCTGCGACTAAGGAGGCAGATGGCGACGCCGTCGTCGGTCACCCAAGTCCCTCCGCTTGCCTTGCACCCTTTTGGTGCCTCAGCAACCACCAGGGCAACGCCTGCTGAGTTGCAGAGCGCAGTCAGCCTTGGAATGAAGTCTGCTGGACGTTTCAACCGGGTGAGAGATCGCATCTCGCCCACTAATTCTGCCAATCTTGTTGGGTCGAACCTGTTGTCCGCCTGATCTCGCGCGCCCAGTTGCCCCATTCGCAACCAGGCCAAAACAGATCCCAGATGGGAAGAGAAGGTCGGCGAGGTCCGGAAGGAGACTGCCGATACGAGCCCTGAGTAGCTCTTCCTCCACGCGGACAGATCCGACGCGCCGAAGTAGTCGAGCGCCACCTGTAGTCGCCGCTTAACGTCGACCTTTGGTATCCAGCCGAGATTCATCAGTTCGGTAACCGGTATTTCGGCTAGCCACTGGCTCGGCTCTTCATCGACCAACAAGCGATGGCGTGTTATGTCTTCTTGGTATTGCCGGTCCCTGTTGAGCCAGAAGCGTTCGCTGCCGCCTAGCAGTTCTGCAAGAGCTATTGCGATCGACTTGGTGAGCCTGCCGCGCCCAACCAGTAGGTCCTCAATCACTTCCACCCGCTCACCTGCCAGATCGGCCAGATCACTTTGATCGACCCCCTTGAGCTGAATGAGGTCAGCGATCGTGTTGCCTGGAGGCGAGAGCCACGTTGGCTCGAAATAGTGGGGTTCACTCAATTTGTGACCTCCACCTTCATTATTTGCAGTCGAGTCACTTGCGACCAGTTTACCGTCAGATCTTGATTGAGCGGGATTGCGCGGTGGTTAATCTTCGCCAAAATGTGGGATCCATCTTTTTTTAGAAGGTACACCTTCACCGTGCCCGCAGATTCGTCGCTTTCGCAGGCAAACAAGGACATGATTTGCTCAAAATCGTCGGCCGCGCGCATATCGGCAAGGCGCGAAAGTAGCAATCGTGCGACTTCCGAGCCGTACACTTCGGTGGCAGCTGATGCTGACTGACAGATCGTCCGCATTGCCTTTGTGGAGAACGCGAGGTCTATGATCGAAGGCCCGAGACTGCGAGTGCTATTTCATTAGGCGAATCGCGGTCCATTTGCCAGACATTTGCCCCCCTCTTATCCCCCACCCCCTCCACGCGCCGTATCCTCCTCCGCCCAAACCCCCTCTGGCGGAGACCTCCCATGTCCAAACCCACCTCGCTCACCCGCGAGCGTGTTGCGGCGCATGAAAACCTGCATGCCCGGCTATGGGCGCTGTTGAAGCTGCCCTTAGCAGGCCGCGGGGCGGCAGGGGGTGCCGGAGGAGGTGGGCGGCTGGCGGCGGGGCTCTGGTGGGCCGATCGGCGTCGGCGTTGGTTCAGCGGCCTGTCATGTCGCTTCGTTCGGGGGAGTAGAACCGGCGGTAGATGGGTTTGAGGGCGGCGCCGCGGGCGGCGGCGGTGGGGCCGAGGCGGCCGATCTGGACCACGGGACGGTCGGCGGTGAGGGTGGGGAGGAGCTGCACCTGCCGCTGCACGGCGGCAACCAGCCGTTCGACCAGCGGGCGCGGCATGGCACCATCGACGAGCGCCACGCTGAATTCCATCACCGCATAGGTGTTGATGATGGCGTGTGCGAGGGCATGGGCGGCATCTTCCAGCCAGGGGCCCACGACCGGTTCCAGCGCGTTCCAGTCCCACTCGGCGAGGTTCGGGCCGGGCGACGTCAAGCCGGCCTCTACCAAGCGCCGTTCCAGCGCGAGGATCGAGGCCACGAGGTGGACGAATTCCGGGCGGCCGTTTCGGTCGGTGATCAGCATCGAGCCGAGATTGGCGGAATTTCCGGTCGGCCCTTCCCAGAGCCGCCCCTCGGCGATCAGCCCCGCACCGACGGCGGTTCCGACGTAAAAATAGGCCATGTTGGCGGGACGGGGCGGCGGGTGGGCCGCCAGTTCGGCCCAGCAGGCCGCGTTGCCATCGTTGAAGGGGAACACCTCCATGCCCGAGGCAGCGGCGGCGGCGGCCGGGATATCCATGGCATTCCAGGCGGCCGCCTGTTCGGGTGGCGCCCCGAACAGATCGATGTTCCGGCCGATGCCACTCGGCATGGCGAGGCCCATGCCCAGCAGCCGGGAGCGCTGAAGGTCGGACAGGCGCCCCGCGAATTGCCGGGCCATGGCGCCGATCTCCTCGATGATGGCGAAGGCATCGGGAAATCGGTAGGTGCGATGGTGCTCGGCAAGGATGCCGCCGGTGAAGTTGCGCAGCATAATGTACGCGTGCCGCCAGCCGATCTCGCAGCCGATGATGAAGGCGCCGTCGGGATTGAGGGTGATGGGCGTTGCCGGTTGCCCGCGCTGGCCCCGGATCACCTCGCCCCTGAGGATGAGCCCGGCCTGCTCCTGTTCGGCCAGGATGCGCATGACCGACTGGGGGCCAAGGCCGGTGGCGCGCGCGATCTGCGCCGCAGATCGCCCGGGCTGGGTGGCGACGGCGGTCAGCACGGCGCGTTCATTGTTGATCCGCAATCCGGACACGTGCATGCGCAACGTCCCGGGATGAAATTCATCGCCTCGATGCAGCCGTCGCACACTTGCTCCGAATCAGGAGGGCACTGCGCGCAAGACTATCGTGACCTCCCGACAGATGGCAGCGGTTAAAGTATTTCGCCGTTTCGCAGCACGGCGAGACTGCGCAAGTCTTCGACTGGTCGCATTTCAGAAGTTGAGGGCCCGCGGGTTGGTGTGGAAGGCTGGCGACCTTCTGGCGGTGCCGGACGATTTCACACGCCGTTTCTGCCTATTTGCCATGCAGACTCCGGCCTTGCGCGGATTTTGGGCGGCGGCGTATGTATCGCGCATGGCGCGTTCCGAGCTCTCCATCCTGATCATCGACGAGAATCGTATCCGCGCCTCGATCATCGAGGAGGGGCTGCGCGAGGCCGGGCACAGCCGGGTGGTCGCCATACACGACGTCAACGAGGTGGGGCGGACCATCGAGGCGGCGATGCCCGATGTGATCGTGATCGACCTCGAAAACCCCAAGCGCGATACGCTCGAGCATTTCTTCGTGCTGTCGCGGGCGATCCAGCGGCCGATCGCGATGTTCGTCGACCGCTCGGATGGCGCGATGATCGAAAAGGCGGTCGAGGCGGGGGTGTCGGCCTATGTGGTCGATGGGCTGAAGAAGGAGCGGGTCAAGCCCATCCTCGACATGGCGATTTCGCGGTTCAACGCGTTTTCGCGGCTGACGCGCGAGCTGGAACAGGCGCGGAGCGAGCTCGAGGACCGCAAGATCATCGACCAGGCCAAGGGGATTTTGATGGCGACGCGGGGGCTGAGCGAAGCCGAGGCCTATCAGCTGCTGCGCTCGACCGCGATGAACAAGAACCGGCGCATCATCGAGATCGCCCAGAGCCTGATCACTGCCGCCGACCTGCTCGGCAACTGAGGATATTGGTATGGCCACGCACCATCTGACCGCCGGGTTCCTGCCGCTGATGGACAGCGTGCTGATGGTGGTGGCGCATGAGCATGGCTTTGCCGAAGACGAGGGGCTGGCGCTGCACCTCGTCAAGGAAACCAGCTGGGCCAATATCCGCGACCGCGCCGCCATCGGGCATTTCGACATTGCGCAGATGCTCGCGCCGATGCCGCTGGCGGCGAGCCTGGGGCTGACGCCGATCGCGACGCCGATGATCACGCCGGTGGTGCTGGGGCTCGGCAATAACGGCATCACGGTGAGCGCCGAGCTGTGGCAGGCGATGGCGGATGCGGGGGCGCCGGGCGATCTTGCGGCGGGCCCGGCGGGTGCGGCGCTGGCCAAGGTGGTCAAGGCATCGCCGCGCAAGCTGCGCTTCGGGGTGGTGCACCAGACCTCGTCGCACAATTACGAGTTGCGCTACTGGCTGGCGGCGAGCGGCATAAGGCCGGACCGCGATATCGAGATCGTGGTGCTGCCGCCGCCATTGCTGCCCGATGCGCTGGGAAGTGGCGGCATTGACGGCTATTGTGTCGGCGAGCCGTGGAACAGCATCGGGGTTGCCAGCAAGGGCGCGCATATCGCGACAGTGAAGGCCTCGATCTGGCAGTCGAGCCCGGACAAGGTGATCGGCATGCGCTCGACATGGGCGGCCGAAAACGGCGAGGTGGTGGCAGGGGTGGTCCGGGCTATCTATCGCGCCGGGGTGTGGTGCAGCGATCCGGCGAACCATCGCGAGGCGGCCAATATCATGTCGCGCGCCGCCTATCTCGATGCACCGGCCGAGATCGTCGAACGGGCGCTGACCGGGCGGCTCGACAGCGGGGCGGGTGCGATGCGGCAGGTGCCGGACTATTTCATGCCCCACCGCAGCGCGGCCAACTTTCCGTGGAAGAGCCACGCGCTGTGGTACTACTCGCAGATGGTGCGCTGGGGCGAGGTGGTGGCGAGCGCGGAGAACGCAGCCACCGCCGCGACGTGTTTCCGGCCGGACCTCTATCGGGCCGCCCTGGCGCCGATGGGTGTGCCGGTGCCGGCCGAGGATTTCAAGACCGATGGTGAACGGGCCGTGGCCGGCGAGATCATGACGCCGGAAGGGCCGCTCGAGCTCGGTCCCGACCGGTTCTTCGATGGCGAGGTGTTCCGGCCGGAAGCGCTGGAAGGCTACATCGAGAGCCAGCGTCACCTGGATTGAGCACAGCGTGGGCAATACCGGATTTTGATCGCGAAATAGGCAGTCTGGCGTGATTTTGCGCCGTTGCGGGCGGGCTCGCGCCGCCGAGGTGTCCGGCGACGGATCGCCAAGCGACTGACTTTCCTGGCAAAATTGCCTCACCGCCGAATTGGCACGCTTCGTGCAACGTTATTGGCGAAGCGCTCCTCCCGAGACGGCTTCCCACATTCGATGTCCAATGACGGGCGTCACCCAGGCAAGGCTGCCAACCGATTCACGCACGGTCCCCGACCGGTGCGCGATCTGTTGGCAGCCTTTTTGTTTTTCCGATCGGCACTGCTGGAGAACTTGATGCGAAAATCGACGACGAACCGCCGGGGCTTTCTCAAGGGCGCGACTGCCACCGCCGCAACGCTGATGGCGGCGCGGACGCTGTTCCCCTCCGGTGCCTTTGCCCAGGGCGCGGGACCGGAAGTGACCGGTGCCAAGCTCGGCTTCATTGCCCTGACCGACGCGGCACCGCTGATCATTGCCCGCGAGAAGGGACTGTTCGCCAAGCATGGCGTGCCCGATGTCGAGGTGCTGAAGCAGGCTTCCTGGGGCGCAACGCGCGACAATCTGGTGCTTGGCGGCGCCGCCAACGGCATCGATGGCGCGCATATCCTGACGCCGCTGCCCTACCTGATGAGCCTTGGCACCGTGACGGGCGGCACGCCGGTGCCGATGTCGATTATCGCCCGGCTGAACTACGACAGCCAGGGCATCTCGGTGGCCCAGGAATACAAGGATGTCGGCGTCGGCCTCGACAGCTCGCCGCTCAAGGCGGTGTTTGCCGAGCGCAAGGCTGCCGGCACCGAAGTCAATATCGCCATGACCTTCCCCGGTGGCACCCATGATCTGTGGATCCGCTACTGGCTGGCAGCCGGCGGCATCGACCCCAACAGCGAAGTCTCGGTGATCACCGTGCCGCCGCCGCAGATGGTGGCCAACATGAAGGTCGGCACGATGGACGCGTTCTGCGTCGGCGAGCCGTGGAACGAGCAGCTGGTCAACCAGGGGATCGGCTTTACCGCCGCAACCACCGGCGAGTTGTGGAAGCACCACCCGGAAAAGGCGCTGGGCCTGCGCAACGACTTCATCGAGGCCAATCCGATGGCGACGCAGGCGATCCTGATGGCGACCATGGAAGCCCAGGCCTGGTGCGACGCCATCGAGAACAAGGAGGAGATGGCCAATATCCTTGGCAAGCGCGCCTGGTTCAACGTGCCGCCGACCGACGTTGCCGGGCGGCTCAAGGGCGACATCAACTACGGCAATGGCCGGGTGGAGACCGCCACCGGCCTCGAGATGAAGTTCTGGAAGGACCACGCGTCCTATCCGTTCAAGAGCCACGACGCCTGGTTCCTCACCGAGAATATCCGCTGGGGCTACCTGCCGGCGACGACCGACATCGTGGCGACGGTGGACATGGTGAACCGCGAGGACATCTGGCGCGGCGCAGCCGCGGCCCTCGGCGTCGCCGCCGCCGATATCCCGGACGGCACGTCGCGGGGTCCGGAGACCTTCTTTGACGGCAAGGTGTTCGATCCGGCCAACCCGTCCGCCTATCTCGACAGCCTCGCCATCAAGGCCATGGCCTGACCCCTTGCGTGAAGGGTGCGGGGCATGCTCCCGCACCGATTTCCCGTCCGGCTCCGAAAGGACAAATGATCATGACGGCCACCGTCCAGCGCCTCGTTGCTGCCGAAACGCCCAAGCCCGCCAACAAGGCCACGGTGATTGCCCTGCCCAAGGCAGCGTCGCGCCCCCGCTCGCCCCGCAAGCTGGTGGCGCAACTGGTTGCCCATGTGGCGCCGCCGCTGCTGGTGCTGACGGTGGTGCTGGTGGTGTGGGAGATCCTGTGCTCGTCACCCGGGGCGTCGCTGCCGGCACCGAGCCGGGTGTGGGCGGAGGCGGCGGAGCTGATCTACAGCCCGTTCTTCGACTACGGCCAGGGCGATATCGGGCTGGGGCTGCGCATTTTCGCGTCGCTGCAGCGGGTGGCGATCGGGTTCGGGCTTGCCGCCGCGGTCGGCATTCTGGTGGGGGCGGTGATCGGACAATCGGTCTGGGCGATGCGCGGGCTCGACCCGATCTTCCAGATCCTGCGCACGGTGCCGCCGCTGGCCTGGCTGCCGCTGTCGCTGGCGGCGTTCATGGACGCTTCGCCTTCGGCGATCTTCGTGATCTTCATCACCGCGGTGTGGCCGATCGTCATCAACACGGCCGTCGGGGTGCGCAACATTCCGCAGGACTATCGCAACGTGGCGCGCATCCTGCAGCTCAACCAGTTCGAGTTCTTCTTCAAGATCATGATCCCGGCCGCGGCCCCGTACATGTTCACGGGCTTGCGGATCGGGGTGGGGCTGAGTTGGCTCGCGATCGTCGCCGCCGAGATGCTGACCGGCGGGGTCGGCATCGGGTTCTTCATCTGGGATGCGTGGAACAGCTCGCGCCTCTCCGACATCATCGTGGCGCTCGCCTATATCGGCGTGGTCGGGTTCATCCTCGACCGGCTGGTGGCGGCCATTGGCGCCTTCGTCACCCGCGGCACGACCGCGAACTGAGGAGCGCTGCAATGTCCTATCTGCGCATTGAAAACGTCGACAAGCATTTCGACCGCGGCGGCCAGCGCTCGGAAGTGCTCAAGGATATCTCGCTCGACATTGCCAAGGGCGAGGTGATCTCGATCATCGGGCATTCGGGCTGCGGCAAGTCCACGCTGCTCAACCTGATTGCCGGACTGACGGAAGTGTCGTCGGGCGGTATCCAGCTGGAAAGCCGCGAGATCAGCGGGCCCGGCCCCGACCGCGCCGTGGTGTTCCAGAACCATTCGCTGCTGCCCTGGCTGACGGTCTACGAGAACATTGCGCTTGGCGTCAGCAAGGTGTTCGGCCGGAGCAAGAGTCGCGCTGAGCGGCATGACTGGATCATGCAGAACCTCGACCTCGTGCAGATGTCGCATGCCAAGGACAAGCGACCGGCGGAAATTTCGGGCGGCATGAAGCAGCGGGTGGGGATTGCCCGGGCCCTGGCGATGCAGCCCAAGATCCTGCTGCTCGACGAGCCGTTCGGCGCGCTGGACGCGCTGACACGGGCGCATCTGCAGGACGCGGTGATGGATATCCAGGCGCGGCTGGGCTCGACCATGGTGATGATCACCCATGATGTGGACGAGGCGGTGCTGCTGAGCGACCGGATCGTGATGATGACCAACGGGCCGTCAGCGCGCATCGGGGAAGTGCTGGAGGTGCCGCTCGCGCGGCCGCGCGACCGCATCGCGCTAGCGGGCGACCGGACCTACCTCAAGTGCCGGGAGGCGGTGCTGAAGTTCCTTTATGAACGCCACCGCTTCGTCGAAGCCGCCTGAGGGTGATGACCATGACCGAGAAGCTTGTCGTCATCGGCAACGGCATGGCCCCGGGCCGTGCTCTGGAGAAGCTGCTGGAGGCCGAGCCGGGCCGCTACAGCGTCACGATCTTCAATGCGGAGCCGCGGGTCAATTACGACCGGATCATGCTGTCGCCGGTGCTGTCGGGCGAGAAGTCGTTCGAGGACATCATCATCCATGGCGATGCCTGGTACATCGAAAACCAGATCATGCTCTACAAGGGGCACAAGGTCGTCGAGATCGACCGGGAGAGGCGCATCGTGCGCTCCGAACAGGGGGCGTCGGCCGAATATGACAAGCTGATCATCGCCACCGGTTCGGTGCCGTTCATCATTCCGGTGCCGGGGCACAAGCTGCCGGGTGTCCTGACCTATCGCGACCTCGACGACGTGCACGCCATGATGCTGGCGGCCAAGGCGCGCGGCCATGCGGTGGTGATCGGCGGCGGGCTGCTCGGCCTGGAAGCGGCGGCGGGACTGCTGAACCAGGGGATGAGCGTCACGGTGCTGCACATCTCGCCAACGCTGATGGAGCGCCAGCTCGACCCGGCCGCAGGGTACCTCCTGCAAAAGGAGCTGGAGCGGCGCGGCATCGAGGTCATCACCCGGGCCAACACCAAGGAAATCCTCGGGACCGACCGCGTCGAGGCGGTGCTGCTGGACGATGGTACGCGGATCAAGGCCGACATCGTGGTGATGGCGGTGGGGATCCGGCCCAACGCGGCGCTCGGGAAAGAGGCCGGGCTGGCGGTCAATCGCGGCATCGTGGTCAACGACCAGATGCAGACCTCGGACCCCGCGATCTATGCGCTGGGCGAATGCGCCGAGGTCGGCGGCACCTGCTACGGGCTGGTCGCGCCGCTGTATCAGCAGGCCAATGTGCTGGCGGCGCATCTTTGCGGCGACCACGGGGTGGCATTCGTCCACCAGCACACGGCGACGCGGCTCAAGGTCACCGGCATCGACCTTTACTCGGCCGGCGATTTCGGCGAGGGCGAGGATCGCGAGGAGATCGTGCTGCGCGACGCCACGGCGGGCGTCTACAAGCGGCTGATCCTGAAGGACGACCGGATCATCGGCGCCGTGCTCTATGGCGAGACGGCGGATGGGCCATGGTTCTTCGACATGCTGAAGAACGGCACCGACACGCGCGCCATGCGCGACACGCTGATTTTCGGCCAGGCCTATCAGGGGGGCACCCCGCTGGACCCTATGGCGGCCGTTGCAGCCTTGCCGGATGAGGCAGAGATCTGTGGCTGCAACGGCGTGTGCAAGGGCAAGATCACTTCGACCATCGTTGCCAAGGGGCTGAAGGACCTCGATGGGGTCAGGGCGCACACCAAGGCGTCGGCGAGCTGCGGCTCGTGCACCGGTCTGGTGGAGCAACTGCTGCATGTGACGCTGGGCGATGCGTATAACCCTGCGGCGGTGCAGCCGATGTGCCCGTGCACGGAACTGGGCCATGACGACGTGCGCCGGCTAATCATTGCCAAGTCGCTGAAGTCGATCCCTGCAGTGATGCAGGAGCTGGAATGGAAGACCAGTTGCGGCTGCGCCAAGTGCCGGCCGGCGCTGAACTATTACCTCGTCTGCGACTGGCCCGGCGAATACGAGGATGACGGGCAGAGCCGGTTCATCAACGAGCGTGTGCACGCCAATATCCAGAAGGACGGCACCTATTCGGTGGTGCCGCGCATGTGGGGCGGGATGACCAACCCCAACGAACTGCGCGCCATCGCGGACGTGGCCGACAAGTTCAAGATCCCAGCGGTGAAGGTGACCGGTGGGCAGCGCATCGACCTGTTGGGCGTCAAGAAGGAGGACCTGCCGGCGGTGTGGGCCGACCTCAATGCGGCGGGGATGGTGTCGGGCGCGGCCTATGCCAAAGGGCTCAGAACGGTGAAGACCTGCGTGGGGTCGGACTGGTGCCGGTTCGGAACGCAGGATTCGACCGGGCTCGGCATAAGGCTCGAAAAGTTCATGTGGGGGGCGTGGACGCCAGCCAAGGTGAAGCTGGCGGTTTCGGGCTGTCCACGCAACTGCGCCGAGGCGACGTGCAAGGATATCGGCGTCATCTGCGTCGACAGCGGCTACGACATCCATTTCGCCGGGGCGGCGGGGCTCGACATCAAGGGTACCGAGTTGTTGTGCCATGCCGACACGGAAGACGAAGCGCTGGAGATCATCGTGGCGTTGACCCAGCTCTATCGCGAGCAGGGGCGCTATCTCGAGCGCATCTACAAATGGGCCAAGCGGGTGGGGACGCCCTCGATCCTCGCCAATGTGGTGACCGACCGGGTCAAGCGGCGGCACTATTTCGAGCGCTTCGTCTATTCGCAGCGCTTTGCCCAGATCGACCCGTGGGAAGAACGGGTGAATGGCAAGGACGCGCACGAGTTTGCCGCAATGGCCGAGTTCGGCATGCCGGTGCCGGCGGAATGAGACTGGAACGGGCCATGAGCAACTGGATCGAGATCGGCAACATCAACGCCATTCCGCGACGCGGGGCGCGCTGCGTCACGACGCCCGGCGGCAAGATTGCAGTGTTCCGCACGCAGGAAGACCAGGTTTTCGCCATCGAGAACCGCTGCCCGCACAAGCAGGGGCCGCTAAGCGAGGGGATCGTGCACGGGGCATCGGTGACCTGTCCGCTGCACAACTGGGTCTTCGATCTCGCGACCGGCAAGGCGCTGGGTGCCGACGAGGGCGAGGTGCGCACCTACCCCATCGAGGTGGTCGATGGGCGCATCTTCATTGCCGCCGAGTTCGTGGCCGTGGCGGCCGAATGAGCACGGCTTGCCAGCGACCCCTCACCCGTCTCGGCCTACGGCCGATCCACCCTCTCCCCCGGAGGGAGAGGGAAACCCGGATGTCCACTTGATGAAACCAGTCAAGACCACCTGCCCCTACTGCGGGGTGGGGTGCGGGGTGCTGGCGACACCGCAGGCGGACGGATCGGTGGCCATTGCCGGCGACCCGCAGCATCCGGCCAATTTCGGGCGGCTGTGCTCGAAAGGGTCGGCGCTGGGGGAGACGCTGGGGCTGGAGGGACGGCTGCTCTACCCGGAAATCGGCGGCGAGCGGGCCAGCTGGGACGCGGCGCTGGGACTGGTTGCCGACACGTTCAGCCGGACCATTGCGGAACATGGCCCGGATGCGGTGGCGATCTATGGTTCGGGGCAGCTGCTGACCGAGGACTATTATGTCGCCAACAAGCTGATGAAGGGATTCATCGGTTCGGCGAACATGGATACCAATTCGCGGCTGTGCATGGCCTCGTCGGTGGCCGGACACAAGCGCGCCTTCGGGTCGGACACGGTGCCGGGGAACTACGAGGACCTGGAATTGGCCGATCTCGTGGTGCTGGTCGGCAGCAATCTGGGCTGGTGCCACCCCGTGCTGTACCAGCGGATGGTGAAGGCGAAGGCGGAACGGCCGGCCATGCGGGTGGTGCTGATCGATCCGCGCCGGACGGTGACGGCCGATATCGCCGACCTGCACCTGCCGCTGCAAGCGGACGGGGACAGCGCGCTGTTCGTCGGGTTGCTGGCGCATCTGGCCGCCAGGGGCGTCGAGGCGCCGGGGTTCGTTGCGGACCATACCAGTGGCCGTGAGGAGGCGCTGCGGGCTGCCGCAGACTGGACAATCGCGCGGGTTGCCGCGGCGACGGGGCTGTCCGCGCACGCGATCGGGCTGTTCTACGACTGGTTCGCCGAGACCGAGAAGGTGGTGACGGTCTACTCGCAGGGGGTGAACCAGTCGGCGTCGGGGACCGACAAGGTCAATGCCATCATCAATTGCCACCTCATCACCGGCCGGATCGGGCGGGAGGGGATGGGGCCGTTTTCGGTGACGGGCCAGCCCAATGCGATGGGTGGGCGCGAGGTGGGCGGGCTTGCCAACATGCTGGCGGCGCATATGGATTTCACGCCGGACGCCATCGACCGGGTGGGCCGGTTCTGGGGCAGCGATCGCATGGCGACGAAGCCTGGGCTGAGGGCCGTGGAACTGTTTGCCGCGATGGCGCGCGGCGAGATCCGGGCGGTGTGGATCATGGCGACCAACCCGGTCGACTCGATGCCGGAGGCCGACCTGGTGCGCGCGGCGCTGGCCGCCTGCCCGTTCGTGGTGGTGTCCGACATGAGCCGGAACACCGATACCGGGGTTGTCGCCGATGTGCGGCTGCCGGCGGCGGGTTGGGGCGAAAAGGACGGCACGGTGACCAATTCGGAGCGCCGAATCTCGCGGCAAAGGCCGTTCCTCGAACTGCCGGGCGAGGCGCGCCCGGACTGGTGGATCGTCACACAAGTGGCGCAGCGCATGGGGTATGCCAGCGCGTTCGACTATGCGGGGCCGGGGCAGATCTTTGCCGAGCATGCGGCGCTCTCGGGGTTCGAGAACCATGGCAGCCGGGACTTCGACCTGACGGGACTGGTCGGGGCGGATTACGACGCCCTGCCCCCGACGCAATGGCCGGTGCGGCAGCAGCCCGTGGCGCGGATGTTCGCCGATGGCGGGTTTTACACGCCGGATCGGCGGGCGCGGTTCGTGCCGGTGACTCCCCCGCCGCCGTTCCAGCCGGCGCCGGGCAGCTTCATCCTCAATACCGGGCGGGTGCGCGACCACTGGCACACGATGACGCGGACCGGCAAGGCGGCGCGGCTGTCGAGCCATTACGCCGAGCCGTTCGTAGAGATCCATCCCGACGATGCGGCTCGGCTCGGCATTGGTCGCGCCACACTGGTGCGGCTGGGCAATGGACATGGCAGCGCAGTGCTGCGCGCGCTGGTGACCGACCGGCAGCGCCGGGGCCAGCTGTTTGCGCCGATGCACTGGACGGACCAGTTTGCCTCAAGCGGACGCGTCGATACGCTGGTGACGGCCAAGGTCGATCCGACATCGCACCAGCCGGCGCTGAAGATGGCAATGGTGCAGGCAGAGCCGTTCGAGGTGCGCCTCTATGGCTTTTTCGTCGCGCGCCGCCGTCCGACGCTGTCGGACTGTGCGTACTGGGCGGTGGCCGAAGCGCCGGAGGGCGTGCGCGGCGAGATTGCGATTGGCAGTGAGCCGGCCGACTGGGAGGCGTGGGTGCGGTCGAGCTTCGGGATCGCCAGCGACGCGCCGCTGATCGCGCTTCACGATATCGGTTCGGGTCGCCGCAGCTTTGCCCTGATCGAAGATGGGCGGCTGAGCTTTGCGCTGTATCTGTCGCCCGACCCGGTGCTGGTGGCGCGGCAGTGGGCCGTCGGGTTGCTGGCCGCCGAAACGGTGAGCGGCTCCGCGGTGCTGGCCGGCCGGCCCGGTGCCGACATGCCGGATGTCGGCGCGATCGTCTGCTCGTGTTTTTCGGTTGGCAGCAACACCATTGCCCGCGCGGTCACCACCGAGGGGTGCACGACACTGGAGGCCATCGGCGCGGTGACCAAGGCGGGGACCAATTGCGGCTCATGCCGCGCGGAAATCCGCGGAATCATCGAGACGCACAGGCTGAGGGCTGCGGAATAGCGCAGCGGGCGGTGGTAACCGGCCCCTTTTCCCATCGAGGCGGGCAGGCTACGGATAGGAGCAATTCCCTCCTGCTTTTTCGAGACCGATGACCGAACTGCCGGAATTTGCCCTGAACCTGCCGACCGAAACGCTGCCAGAGGGCACATTCCTGACGCGCGAGGGCGGGCGTTCCGGCCGGGTCTACGTGCTCGAGCAAGGCAAGCTCACCGTGCTGCGCGAGGGTGTGGTGCTGGCCAGCATCGACCGGCCCGGCGCGCTGATCGGCGAGATGGCCGTGCTGCTCGAAAGTCCGCACAGCGCCAGCGTGCGCGCCGAGGGGCCAGTTACAGTGCGGGTCATGGCCGATGCCGCCGCCAGCTTTGCGGCTGATCCGGCGCTGGCGCTGCACGTGGCGCGGGTGGCGGTCGGCCGGCTCAACACCACTTCGGCACTGCTGGTGGAGCTGCAACGCACGGCGCGCAACCGGCCGGGCGAGCTGGCGCTGGTCGAGCGCCTGCTCGGGGCGCTGGCCGGGGCGGGAGCGTCGCTGCCAGGGCGCACGACACGCCAGCGCATCGATCACGAATAGGCGGCTGGAAAAGTCGCAAGCTCAGTTCAGTCCTGAGCATCGTCGTTCATCGATCATAAAGCCGCGGCCGCTAGCATCGTGGTGAGGCAAAGCGCCTTGTCCTCAAGTTCCATGCGTCCGGGCACCCAGTTTCATGCGTCTCATCATCGGTATCCTCACCGTCATCATCTGCGTGTTCGGCGGCTACGCGGCCATGGGCGGCCATCTCGAGGTGCTCTGGCAGCCGTTCGAAGCGGTGATCATTCTGGGCGCCGCGATCGGCGCGTTCATCATCGGCAATACCGGGCCGGTGCTGAAGGCTTCGCTGGGGGTGTTCGGCACGCTGTTCCGCGGGCCGAAGTACAACAAGGCGAGCTATGTCGAGCTGCTCGGGCTGCAGTTCACGCTGTTCAAGCTGGTGCAGTCCAAGGGCGTGCTGGCGCTGGAGCCGCATGTCGAAGACCCCGAGAATTCCGCGATCTTCAAGGCATTCCCCAAGTTCAGCGCCAACCACCATGCGGTGGAGTTCATGTGCGACTACCTGCGGATGATCACGCTGGGCACCAACAACGTCCATGAAATGGAAGCGTTGATGGACGAGGAACTCGAGACCCACCATCAGGAGACCGAGCGGGTCGTCACCGCTGTGCAGGCGCTGGCCGACGGCACCCCGGCGCTGGGCATCGTCGCGGCGGTGCTGGGCGTGATCAAGACCATGGGCGCGATTTCCGAGCCGCCCGAAGTGCTGGGCCACCTGATCGGCGGCGCGCTCGTTGGTACGTTCCTGGGTGTGTTCGTCGCCTACGGCTTTTTCGGCCCGATGGCGCAGGCCCTGCGCAACACCTACGAGGCGGAAACCAAGTATTTCCTGTCGATGAAGGTGGGGCTGCTGGCGCACATGGCCGGCTATGCGCCGTCCATCGCCATCGAGTTCGCGCGCAAGGCGCTGATGAGCGAAGTGCGGCCGACCTTTGCCGAAATCGACGAAGCCACCGCCAACCTGCCTGCCACCACCTGATCCGGCTGAGCCGACTGCGAGGAGAGGCGGGCCATGGCGCGCAACGACCAGCCGATCATCATCAAGAAGGTCAAGAAGGGCGGGCACGGCCACCATGGTGGTGCCTGGAAGATAGCCTATGCCGACTTCGTGACGGCGATGATGGCGTTCTTCCTCTTGCTGTGGCTGATCTCGATGGCGACGCCAGAGCAGAAGAAGGGCCTCGCCGATTACTTCGCGCCCCCCAATATCGCGGAATCGACCAGCGGCGCCGGCGGGCTGATGGGCGGCACCGCGTTCGACAATGCCGGCGCCAAGCTGTCGGGATCTCCCACCGATCGCCAGGGCGAAGTGCTGACCGCGCCCAAGAGTGACACCAAGGGGCTGGAGACCGCCACGACCGGCGGCTGGAACGGCGAGGGCGGCGCCAGCTTCGACAAGCAAAAGCCGTCCGACATCGACCTCAGATCCAAGCAGCAGGCGGATTTCCATGCCGCCGCCGCCAGCATCAAGCAGGCCTGGCAGGCGATGCCCGAGATCACCTCGATCGAGGACAACCTGATCGTTGAGGAGACCAAGGAAGGGCTGAACATCGTCATCCTCGACCAGGAAGGACGGCCGATGTTCCCCGAGGGCTCGAAACATCCCTACGAGCTGACACGCAAGGCGATTGCGGCGATTGCGCCGATCCTGGCGCGCATGCCCAACCAGTTCAAGATGTCCGGGCATACGGCGGCCGGGGCCTCGTATCCCAACCCGCGCTACGGTGCCTGGGAGCTGTCGGCAGACCGCGCCAATGTGGTGCGTACGCTATTGGGCGAGTTCGGGGTGGCGGACGATCGTTTCGACGCCGTCGAAGGACGGGCCACGGCCGAACCGTTGTTCCCCAACGATCCATACCTCGCCGGCAATGGCCGGGTGGTGATCACGGCGCTGTATGAGGCGCCACCGGTTCCTGCGGGTCTGAAGCCGTAGTTGCTTTTCGCGACCATCAGGCAGATAATCAGGTTTGAGCGGGCCGCGGCGGGCACGCGCACCTGTCCAATGCAGAGACCCTTACCATGGTCCGCCGATTTCTTGGTGGTTTCGTCCTGATCGCTGTGATGATCGCTTTCGCAGTCCTGTGCGGGACTGGCGTGCTGCTTGGCCTGTTCACCGGTGCCGAGGAAACCATGATCGCAGGTCTGGTGGGCCTGCCGAACCCGCGACGCAAACCCACGATTGGCACTGGCCCGGTTTCTCCGGAAGACTAGGTGCGGCATCGGCCCCTGGCCGGCTGATAAGGGCGTTCTGCCTGAGCCGTGTCGCGCAAGCGCCGGCGAGCTGATAAATTTCGGTTAACCTTTGCCTGAATGGTCAGCAATCGAGGCTGAATCACCGTTCTTGCCCAGAAATCGGGCAGTTGCTTCGTTGACATGGGCAAAATCCATCGGCTAGCCTTCCCTTCGAGAGGGTTGGAATGAAGCCGCGGGACCGCCAGGCGAAAATAGCCGCCATCATTGGCCAAGAAGGTCAGGCGTCGGTCGACGCGCTTGCGGCGCGCTTTGACGTTTCAGCGGAAACCGTGCGTCGGGACCTGACGCAACTGGCCGAAAGCGGCCTGGTGCAGAAGGTGCATGGCGGCGCCAAGCGGCCGCGCCTGCATGCCGAGGCCAGCTTTCTCGAGCGCATGGGCGAGCAAGCCGATGCCAAGCAGGAAATCGGGCGCAAGCTGCGCGCGCTGCTCGAACCGGGCGACACGGTGTTCATCGATACCGGGTCGACGACGCTGATCGGCGCGGCGGCCATCGCCGATATCGGCCGGCTGACGGTGGTGACCAATTCGGCCGATATCGCGCGCACCATGGCGCAGGGCGCGCCGGACAACGCGATTTACCTGATCGGGGGCCGATATGCCGCCGACAATTCGGAGACTCTGGGCCCCCTCGCCATTGCGCAGATCGCAACGTTCCAGGCCGACAGCGCCATCCTGACGGTTGCGGCCGTGGATGCCGAAGCGGGCGTGATGGATGCCGATATCGAGGAGGCGCATGTGGCGCGCGCCATGATCGCCAATGCGCAGCAGGTGATCATCGTGGCCAGCGCCAACAAGTTCGGGCGGCGCGCCGCCTTCCGGGTCTGCGAGCTGGGTGCGGTGGATATTCTCGTTTCCGACAGTCAGCCGCCGGTCGAGCTGGCGGCCGCGCTGCAATCGGCCGGAGTGGAGCTGAGATGAGTGCCGCCGCGCCAGAGGCCAGAATGCCACGACTGATCCGCGACTATGTGCGGGTCATCGACAAGATGTCCGACTGGGTCGGGCTGATTGCCATGTACCTGATCTTTGCGATGGGCGCGGTGCTGCTGCTGGATGCGGTGACGCGCAACCTGGACTATCCGCTGCACTGGTGCATCGAGTTGGCCCAGTTCATCCTTGCGGCCTACTATTTCATGGCCGGGCCCAAGACGCTGAAGGATAATGACCATGTGCGGATGGACCTCATCTATTCGCACCTGTCCGAACGCGGCAAGGCCATGCTCGACCTGATCACGGTGTGGTGCCTGCTGTTCTATCTGGGGGTGATGCTGGCCGGCTCGATCTCGAGCCTCAGCTACGCGATTGCCACCAACGAGACGCGCTTTTCGATGTGGAACCCGTCGGTGATCCCGATCAAGGCGCTGATGGTGGGGTGCATCGTGATGATGATCCTGCAGGCCGTTTCGCTGGTGTTCAAACACTATGCCGCCGTGCGCGGAAGGACGATCGCGTGAGTTACGAGACCATCGCCCTCTTGATGTTTGCCTCGATGGCGGTGCTGCTGCTGACCGGGCAGCGGGTGTTCGCGGCAATCGGCTTCGTGGCGGCCGGTGCGGCGCTGCTGCTCTATGGTCCCGGCGCCATCGAGATGCCGTTCAGCGCGGCATTCAAGCTGTTCAACTGGTTCGCCATGCTGACGCTGCCCATGTTCATCTACATGGGTTATGTGCTGGCAGAATCCGGCATTGCCGACGACCTCTACCGGGCGCTGCATGTGTGGTTCGGACGAGTGCGTGGCGGGCTCGCTATCGGCACGATCGTGCTGATGGTGATCATTTCGGCGATGAACGGGCTGTCGGTCGCCGGCATGGCGATCGGCGCAACCATCGCGCTGCCCGAAATGCTGCGGCGCGGCTATGACAAGCTGCTGATCTCGGGCGTGGTGCAGGGCGGATCGTCACTGGGGATCCTGGTGCCGCCCAGCGTGGTGCTGGTGCTCTACGGCATGATTGCCCGGCAGCCGGTGGGCCAGCTGTGGCTTGCCGGGGTGTTTCCCGGGCTGCTGATGGCGGCGCTGTTCATCGCCTATGTGGTGATCGCCACCAAGCTCAATCCCAAGCTCGCGCCGGTGGTGACCGACGAAGAGCTGAACATGCCGCTGATCGAGAAACTGAAGCTGGCGCGGGCAGGCATCATCCCGTTCCTCATCTTCTTTTCGATGATGGGTCTGTTCGTGATGGGCGTCCTGAGCCTCGTCGAAAGCTCGGTGTTCGGCGCGGTGGCGGCGACCATCGCAGCGGCGCTGAAGGGGCGGCTGAGCTGGAAGACCATTCACCAGATTGCGCACAAGACCATGTCGGTTTCGGCGATGTTCCTGTGGCTGATCCTTGCGGCGCTGGCGTTCGGGGCGATCTTCGACGGGCTGGGCGCGTCGCGTGCCATCGAGAGCCTGTTCATCAACGACTGGGGGCTCGACCGCTGGCAGATCATGATCATGATCATGGCGAGCTTCATCGTCCTGGGCATGTTCCTCGACGACACCGCCATGCTGGTGATCGTCGCGCCGCTCTATATCCCGCTGGTCAAGGCGCTGGAATTCAACCTGATCTGGTTCGGGATCCTGTACACGATCACCTGCCAGATCGCCTACATCACGCCGCCGTTCGGCTACAACCTGTTCCTGATGCGCTCGATGGCGCCCAAGGAAATCACCCTCACCGACATCTACCGCTCGATCACGCCCTTCCTGCTGATCATGGTGCTGACCATTGTGCTGCTGATGATCTTCCCGGAGATCGCACTGTGGCTGCCGGCCCAGATCTACACCAAGGGCTGACCCCGAAAGAGGCCTATGTTCAACCACCACTATTGCAGCAGGGAGCATCGCAATGGACATTGAAGACAAGTCACTTTCCCCCTCGGAGAAGATACTCGCCTCGCGCCGCAAATTCCTGCAGCGCGCCGGCCTCGGCGGTGCGGCGGCCGTGGCCGGCACGCTCGCGGCCCCAGCCATCGTCAAGGCGCAGGCGCCGATCAAGTGGCGGCTGCAGACCTATTCGGGCGCCCCGCTCGGCGCGCATGTGATCAAGCCGCAGATCGACGCGTTCAATGCGGCGGCCAATGGCGAGATGGAGATCGAACTGTATTACGCCGACCAGCTGGTGCCGACGGCCGAGCTGTTCCGCTCGCTGCAGAACGGCACCATCGACGCGGTGCAGTCCGACGATGCGACCATGTCGTCGCCGGTCGATATCTCGGTGTTCGGCGGCTATTTCCCGTTCGCCACGCGCTACAGCCTCGATGTGCCGGCGCTGTTCACCTATTACGGGCTGAACGAGATCTGGGCGGAGGCATATGGCGAGGTCGACAACGTGACCTGGCTGTCGACCGGCGCGTGGGACCCGCTGCACATTTTCACCAAGGAGCCGATCCGGTCGCTCGCCGACATGAACGGCAAGCGCGTGTTCGGCGTGCCGACCGCAGGCAAATTCCTGTCGCGCTATGGCCTGATCCCGGTGACGGTGCCGTGGGACGACGTGGAAGTGGCGCTGCAGACCGGCCAGCTCGACGGCGTCGCCTGGTGCGGCTTCACCGAGGCCTATGAAGTGGGCTGGGCCGATGTGTGCAAGTATGCGCTGACCAACAGTGTCACCGGCGCCTGGTTCGGCTCGTATTTCGCCAATACCAACAGCTGGAACAAGGTGCCGCCGCACCTGCAGCAGCTGTTCCGCTCGACCATCGACCAGTCGCACTATTATCGCGACGTCTGGTACTGGGGCGGAGAAGCCAAGCTGCGCGTCGAGGGCGAGAAGATGGAGCTGACCTCCCTGCCGCCCGAGGAATGGGCGCAGGTGATCGCCGACAGCGCCAGCTTCTGGGACGAGATCGCGGCCGCGAGCCCGCGCTCGGCCAAGGTGGTGCAGGCGTTCAAGGACTATGCCGCGGTCATGGAAAAGGCCGGCTACCCCTATCGCTGAACGCCGGACAGGCAGTGAAGAGGCGGGCCGGTTCGACCGGCCCGTCTTTTTTGTGGTCAGGCCATGCCGGCGCGGCGCAGACCGTCCCAGACGTCGTCGGAGGGGCGATAGCCGATCCAGGCGGCTGCCTCGTCGAGATCCCAGGCCATGCCGGTGTTGTTGGACATGCCGGAGACGACGATGCCGGGGCCCGGCCAGTTGGCGGCATCGGCGGTCAGCGCGGCCTCGAGCAGGCGATCGAGATCGCCGTTCGACAGCCACATGTTGCGGAACCATTTGAGATCGCGCTGGTATTCCTCGGGCGCCTGGCCGACGGCCTCGCCGGGTGCGGCGCCGCTGGCGCGCAGAGTGGTCGGCAGGTTTTCGCCGCGCTGGCAATAGCCGATGCGGAGGGACACGGTGGTCAGTTGGCCGCCCGAGGCGCTGGCGTGGGCGAGGCACGCGCGCTCGCCGAGGATCTTGGTTGCGCCATAGGCGGCGCCGTATTCGTAGCCCTTGCCGGGCACATAGAAATGCGTGCCGCTGAGGGGGATGGTGGACATGCGGATCTTGCCATCCGGCGGCAGCGGCGCATCCTTGTAGCCGCCCATGGCGTGGTTGGACGAGGCAAAGATGTAGCGGCAGGGACGCTCCTTGCCGGCATGGAGCAGCAGATTGAGGGTCATGTCCATGGAGCGGGCGGACTGGTCCCAGGTGCCATTGGGCGCGGGATTGGCGCTGGCGTAGTTCACCACCCCGTCGGCGGCGCGGACCGGGAGGATCCAGCCCTCATCGTGGGCATTGCCGACATCGGCCCTGACAGCGGTGGTCTTGGGCCCGGCTTCGAACGGCACCACATCGATGGCGGTGATGCGCGAGCACCAATCCGACCGCTCGAGCAGGGCGCGCAGTTTGGAGCCAAGATTGCCGGCGGCGCCGGTGACGACGATATGCATGAGTCTCTCCCCTTCCTCTGGGGCCGATATAGCACCAGCGGACCGCAGGGAAACCGGAAAACTGGATTGCCGGGCCAGAGGTTGCGCCTGGGCGCGCTTCACCGTTTCGTTGAAGCGCTGAAATCGCTCAGGTGCTTTGGCGGTCGCGCTTTCGAACCGGAAAGGTCTGCAACCTTTCCTGAAAGCGCGCTAGCGCGACATCTCGCGGCAGAGCCGGGTGACGCCATCGACGAGGAGTTGTTCGGCCGCAGTGCGGTCTGCCGACGCGACGGCGGACCACAGGTTCTGCGCGGCGATCTGATCGAGGGCGCAGTCGCAGTAGGTGCTGCACTGCTCGGCCGTGCCGCCACCGGCGGCGCAGCTGGCGTTGCAGCTTTGCAGAAAGCCGGAGGTTTCGGTCGAAAACTCCGGAGCCGGGGCCGGCATCACCGGCTGGCCCTGCAGCTGCATCAGCACCCAGAGGGCGCCGATGATCACCGGCTGATGGACAAGGTAGATGGGGAGGCTCCAGCGCCCGAGGAAGGCGAGGCCGCGGGCGATGGGCAGGTCGCTGTGCCAAGTCAGCCAGCGGCGGCCGAAGCCGGTGGCAGCCAAGAGGCGGAACTCGGCAATGCCGAGGATGACGACGCCGAACCACGGAAAGATCGGCACGACGTCGCTGGTGGGTGGCGAGACCGGCCAGAAACCAATCCAGGCGAGCCAGCGAGCGGTGAAGGCCGGATCGGTGAAGCTGAACGACAAGGCGATCACCGCGGCGCCGATGGCCAACTGGCCGAGGGCCGGCAGGCGGAGCAGCGGCAGCGCCATGAGCGAGAACAGCGCGATGGCGTGGAGGACGCCGAAGAAGACGAAGTATTCGGGCAGCAGCCACAGCGTGCCGGCGGTGACGAGCAGCGCGGCGACGGCGATGAGGAGCCAGCGGCGCCAGAAGACGCGCCAGCGGATGCCGCTGCCATGACCCAGCCACAGCCCGGCGCCGACCAGCCACAGGAAAGTGGTGAGGATGGATTTCTGGAACACCACCCAGCCGGGATCGGTGGTCACATCGACGGGGCTGAAGCCGAAATAGTAGAGGTCCCAGCCGACATGGAAGACCACCATGGCGAGGATGGCGATGCCGCGCAGGATGTCGAGCACCTGAAATCGGGGCCTGGGGCTGGTCGGCAGGTCGAGGTCGGACACGGTATGCTCCGGGATTGCCTCGATCCCTATCGCCCCGGGGCGTCGCGCGCCAGCAGGACGGGAACAATCTCCCCGGCTTGCATCCCGCCCATGCTCGGCTACCATCGGCCCGCAACAGTGCGGAGCGGGACATGGCGGACGGGACGGACGAATGGCTGGAGTTCGACTTCTTTCCGGCCGGCACCGAGTTGATTGCGCAGGGCGGCCGCACGGGCAGCCTGATCGTGCTGAAAGAGGGCGAGGTCGAGGTGCTGCGCGACGGCAACTTCGTTTCCGCCATCCGGCAGCCGGGCGCCATCTTCGGCGAGATGAGCGTGCTGCTCGACCGGCCGCACAGCGCCAGCGTCCGGGCGCTGACCGATGTGCAGGTCTATGTGATTGCCGACGCGCTCAAGGTGCTGGAAGCCCGGCCGTCCTGGCTGCTGCAGATCGCGCGGCTGCTGGCGCAGCGGGTCAATGCCACCACGGCGCAACTGGTGGCGCTGAAGCAGCGCGAGAACGAGGATGACGATGTGATCGTGCTGCCCTCGAACGTCTTCGCCTCGTGGTCGGACCCACAGGTATGAGCGAGGCGAAGCCGAAGCTCACGATCGCCTATTGCACGCAATGCAACTGGCTGCTGCGCGCCGCCTGGATGGCGCAGGAGGTGCTCTCGACCTTCAGCCTCGAGATCGGTGCGGTGACGCTGGTGCCCGGCACGGGCGGCATCTTCGAGATCCATCTCGACGGCGAACTGATCTGGGAGCGCAAGCGCGACGGCGGCTTTCCCGATGTGAAGCAATTGAAGCAGATGGTGCGCGACCGGATCGACCCGGACCGCGACCTCGGCCATATCGATCGTCCGCACGGCCCTGCCGCAGCGCACAAACCGATTGCCGGGTGAGGCGTTTGCGCGCAACGCCGTTTCCAACAATCCGGTTGAGCGCGCCAGAGCTTCAAAGATAATGTCCGGCAAGCCCGGTGCTTGCCGTCAGTCGCCGGATGCAACGACAACAGGGAGATTGCCGCCTCATGAAGCCCGTCCTCGCCGCTCTTGCCGCCCCGCTGCTGGCGCTCGCCATGGCGCATCCCGCCGCGGCCCAGGCCCTGCCCGACCTCGGTGGCCGCACCATCAATGCCGTGACCGAGAACGCCTATTATCCGCTCAACTTTGCCGATCCCAAGACGGGCGAAGGCATCGGGCTGGAATATGACCTGATCAACGAGATCGCCAAGCGGCTGAATGCCAAGGTGAGCTGGAACCTGACCGCCTGGGACGTGATGATCGAATCCGTGCGCACCGGCCAGTTCGACATCGGCGCCGATGGCATCACCATCAATGCCGAGCGCGAAGAGCAGATCGACTTCACCGAACCCTTCATCACGGTCGAGCAGTATTTCCTCGTTCGCGCCGATGAGGAGCGGATCACCAGCAAGGCGAGCTTTGCCGAGAACACCGACCTGCTGTTCGGTGCGCAGGCCGGCACCTCGGCGTTCTACACAGCGATCTACGATGTGCTGGACGGCGACGAGGCAAACCCGCGCGTCAAGCTGTTCGACACATTCGGTGCCTCGGTGCAGGCGCTCAAATCCGGCGACGTCGACGCAGTGATCGCCGACCAGGCGGCTTCGGCGGGCTATATCGGCGCCGACCCCGGCGCGTTCAAGCAGGTGGGCGAGCCGATCAAGGCCGAGCCGCTGGGCTTCATCCTGACCCCGGGCTCGGATCTGGTGGCGCCGTTCAATGCCGCGCTGGCCGAAATGAAGGCCGATGGGTCGCTGGATGCGCTGATCAAGAAGTGGTTCTTCGACTACGGCCAGAGCCAGTAATCGACAAATCGGCGTCGCCGCCATTGCGGGCGGCGGCGCCATTGCCATGCCAGTTTCCCGGCGCACCCCCAAGACATCGACGATCTTTCCGTGGTGGCTGCTCGCCATCGCGCTGCTCGGGCTCGTCATCTTGTGGGCGGTGGTCGCCGACGAGGGCTACTCGGAAATCTTCGCGACGCTGAGCAAGGGCGTGGTGACCACGGCGTGGGTGACGCTGGTGGCCTTCGGCCTTGCGGCCGTGCTCGGGCTGGCGGTGGCGTTGGCCCGGACCTCGGGCAACCAGTGGCTGGTGCAGCCGGCGACGTTCTATGTCGAAATCGTCCGCGGCGTGCCCATCCTCGTGGCGCTCTTCTATGTCGCCTTCGTCGGGGCGCCGGCGATGGTGGAGGCGGCGAACTGGCTGCTGACGCCGCTGATTTCGGTTGGCTGGGCGAACGAGCTCACCATCCGCAATTTCGACTTCACCTGGCGCGCCATCGTGGCGCTGACGGTTTGCTACTCGGCCTTCATCTCCGAAATCTTCCGGGCCGGGATCGAAGCGGTGGATCGCGGACAGATCGAGGCGGCGCGCTCGCTTGGCCTCAGCCGCTGGAACACGTTCCGCCACATCGTGGCGCCGCAGGCGCTGCGCACCATCCTGCCGCCGCTGGGCAACGACTTCGTGTCGATGATCAAGGATTCCGCGCTGGTCTCGGCGCTGGGGGTGCAGGACATCACCCAGCTGGGCAAGGTCTACTCCTCGGGGACGTTCAAGTTCTTCGAGACCTACAACGTCGTTGCCTTCCTCTACCTGATCATGACGATCTCGCTGTCGCTGCTGGTGCGGCTGCTCGAGGACCGGATGCGGCGCCCGGACCACGGTTAGCTCGCGGGCTTGTGAACCAATGCGGGGGTTCCCACATTGCCCCTCAACCACACGCCAACCGGGACACCACCATGCTCAAGCGCCTCGCCTCAATCGGCTCCGTCGTCGTCCTCACCGGGCTGCTCGCCGCCTGTGGCAACAACCAGGGCACCAATGTGGGCAGCGTCGGCGTCGACTGGACCGGCAATGACATCAGCGTCGAGGCGGTAGCCGATCCCGAAGTGCAGGGCGTCGTCTGCCATGTCGCCTATTTCAACCGCAGCCTGCTCGACCGGCTGCAGCAGGGCAACTGGTTCGAGGATCCGTCCTATTCGGCGGTGGATTGCTCGGCCGCGGGCCCAATCACCATCGGCGACATCAACATGAACAAGGGCGGCGAGGAAATCTTCAAGCAGTCGCGCTCGCTGATCTGGAAGAGCCTGCGCGTTTCCCGCATCTATGATGCCGAGAACAATGCACTGGTTTATCTGGCGCATGCGCGCGAGTTGCAGCAGGGCTCGGGCAAGATGTCGATTTCGACGGTGATGCTCAACAACGAGAGTGTCACCTGGGCCAATGGCGCGCCGGCCGGAGCAAACTGAGGCACGGCGGAATTTGCCTCAAGTTTGAGCCAAGCCCGATCCAATCAGGCAAGGCCGGGGCAACGGCATGCTGGCATGCTGCGCGGTGGAGTTGACGGACTCCGGCTCGAGCCCTTCCCTGTGTCGCTGAGACGCCGAAAGCGCTCAAGTCTTCCTGGAAGCGCTCGCAAGGGAGGTGCGCATCATGGCCGGCATGCTGACATTCCTGGTGTTCCAGCACAGCGTCGCGCTGCTGTTGGGCTCGGTCCTGCTGATCACTGCGATCTTTCTCATCGCGCGGATCGCGCGTTTGAGCCAACCGCTGGCACTGGCACTGGCGCTGTCGCCGATGGCGTTCGCGCTGGCGCTGGATGGGGCGATCCTGCCGGCGATGGCCGCCGGCTGACAGGCGCTCTTTGCGCTAGGCGTTGCCGCGCAGGCTGCGATTGATCGCGGCCAACAGCACGATGACCCGCGCCACCGCCATGAGCAGCAGCCCGCCGACGATGGGGGTCACGGCCCATTGCAGGTCGCGCCCGATGGCGAGAGCGGTGGCCAGCACGTCGGCATTTTCGGCCATGGCCGCGTTGTAGCGCGCCAGCAGCCCCGGCGCGGCAAGCCCGACGAGGCCGAGGCTGGCGAGAATGCTCACAAGTCCGATGACAAACAACAGCCCAGCAACCAAGGCATCCCCCTCAAGCAGAACAAGCCGAAGGTTAGGGAGGCAGTGCCCCTGCCGTCAACCGGCGCGCTTCAACCGACCTTAAGCCTTGTGCGCTAGTCAGGGGTTGACGAGGCGGGTGAGGCGAGATGGACGGGCGCGACGACGGCATCGACTGGCGGCTGGTGGCTCTGGTTTTCGCGATGACCGCTGCGGTGCTGGTGGTGCGCGCGCTGAGCACCGCGGCTTCGGTGCCGCTGTTCAACGACACCGATGACGCCATGCGGCTGGTGCAGGTGCGCGACCTCGTGGCGGGCCAGGGCTGGTTCGACACCACCCAGTACCGGCTGAACACCCCATACGGCGCCTCGATCCACTGGTCGCGGCTGATCGATGCGCCGCTGGCCGGACTGATGCTGGTGTTCTCGCCACTGGGCTCGGGGGTGGCGGAGACCGTTGCCGCCTATGTCTGGCCAATGCTGCTGCTGCTCGTCGCACTGACAGCCACCGCCGGGATTGCTGTGCGGCTGGGTGGGCGCGAGGCGCTGCTGGCGGGATTGCTGCTGCCGGCCTTTTCGCTGGTGACGCTAACCGAGTTCGTTCCCGGCCGGATCGATCATCACTCGGCGCAGATCGTTCTCACACTGGTGATGGCGTGGTGCGCGCTGGGTGCGACGCGGCGCCCGATGCTGGCGGTGGGCGCGGGCCTTGCCGCTGCCACGGCGCTGGCCATCGGGGCGGAGAGCCTGCCAGCGGTGGGCGCGGCCATCTTTGCCTTCGGCGTCGGCTGGATTGCCGATCAGCGGCTGGCGCGGCCGCTGGCGCTGTTCGGGATCAGCCTGGCGGGGGGCACGCTGGGGCACTTCGTGATTGCGGTGCCACCGGAGCGCTGGCTGGTGCCGGCCTGTGACGCGATCTCGCCGGTCTATGTGGTTGCCGCGGCGGCGGCTGGTGTGGGGCTGGTATTGTGTGCGGTGCTGCCGCTGGCGGGGCGACCTGCGTGGCAGCGGCTGGTGGCCGGACTGGTGGTTGGGGGGGTGATCGCGGGTGGGCTCGCGCTGGCCTTTCCGCAGTGCCTGCGTGGCCCCTATGCCGAGCTCGACCCCTGGCTGCTCGCCAACTGGATCGACCAGATCGAAGAGGCCAAGCCGCTGTGGGTGGCGCTGCCGGCGGCACCGGCATTTCTGATCGCCGCGCTGCTGCCGGTGGTGGTGGCGCTCTTGACTGGCGTGTGGCAGGTGCTGCGTGCCGATGGCCGGCGGACCAACTGGTTGATCTATCTGGGTTTTGTGGCACTGACAGCGCTGGTGATGCTGCTGCAGGTGCGGGGCGCACGCCTTGCTGTGCCGCTGGCGCTGCCCGCGGTGGCGGTGGCGATTTCGCTGCTGCGAAAAGCCTATCTCGACCGGAGCGTGCTGGCGGGGATCGGGATGTTGCTCTGCTGGTTCGGCGGCGCCGGCATCGCCGTCGGGCTGGCCATCAATGCGCTGGTGCCCGCAGTGTCCGGGACGGCGCCGGCCAGCGGCGGGGCCGCGCTCAGCGCCTGCCGGATGCCGGAGGGCTATGCGGCGCTGGCGGCGCTGCCGCCGTCGCGCGTGATGTCGCTGATCGATCTGGGGTCGCATGTCCTGGCCTACACGCCGCATGCGGTGGTAGGCGCGCCGTATCACCGCAATATCGATGGCATTGGCGACACGCTCCGGTTCTTCAATGCGACACAAGCCGAGGCATTGGCGATTGCACAGCGGCGGCAGCTGGAACTGGTGGCAATCTGCAAAGGAATGCCGGAGCTGCGCGGCCTGCCCGATACGGCGGATGATGCGCTGGTGCGGCAGTTCGCCGAGGGCCGGCATCCGGACTGGCTGGTGCCGATCGAGGCGGCGGGCCCGCTGGCGATCTACCGTATCGCGCCGCCGTGAAGGCTAGATCTGGTCGTGCCGCACGAAGAGCCGGACGCGGCGCGAGCGCCCCATCCAGGCGATCAGCAGCCCGGGGATGGCGATGACAAGCCATGCGGGGGCCGAAAACACCGCATCGGAGACCGTTTCGAGCAGGGGGCCAAACAGCCGGGATTGAAGAAACGTGCGGGTGACGGCCAGGCTTTCGGCATTCACCCAGGTCCAGGCCTCGGCGAAACTGGTAAAGACGAGGCTGTTGGCGGCCAGTGACTTTGTGCCGTCGATGACACCGAGGATGAGCGCCATCGCCACCAGCCACGTGCCAAGTATCCGCAAGATCAACCGCATCGGATATTGGTCCCCTCCCGTCGCCGAACACGTTGGGAGGCCGCGCGACGCACGCCGCGGCAGCACTCCATGTCCGTTCTTCTTAGTCGGCGCCTACCGGCCGGACAAGGCCGCAACTGTAGGTCGCGCGGCTTGTACGGGAAGCCATGCAAGGTCCCTTGCTATGGCCGGCGCGATGAGTATATTGCGCGCGCCTGAAACAGGGGTTCGACCGCCCCGCCGCGCTCGCGGCTTCAGACACTGCAGCCCGGTGCTCCGCCCCGGTACCCTGCCCGCGGAGAGATGGCCGAGTGGTCGAAGGCGCACGCCTGGAAAGTGTGTAGGCGGGTAACCGTCTCGAGGGTTCGAATCCCTCTCTCTCCGCCACTTCGGTATAAAACCGGGAACGCCGATTCCCGCCGATTTCCCTCCTTTAGTAGCTATCAGCATCCTCAACAGCGTGCTTTTGCTGCCGTTGATGTAGATCGCGTCGTCCGCGACCTCGACATGCTGGGCGAAAGCCCGGACGTGATCCCGCCGATAGCCGCTCTTTTCAAGCCGAAGCCCGGCGCGCGCTTCGCTCGCCAGTTCCCGCACGGCCGCCCCTGTGAGGCCCTGATGGGCCGAGCTTTTCAGCATGGCCTCGGTCCTTGCGGCGTCGGCCCGTGCCTGATCCCGTATCGCTGTAAGGCCGGCGATGCGTTCGCCGAGGGCGGATTCGGCCGGATCGAGTGAACCGGCTTCGATAGCTTCATAGAGCCGCTTGAGGCGCATGTCGGCCTCGGCCGCGCGCTGGTTCAATTCGGCGATGTGCTGGCTGCGCCGCTCGACGCTCTCCTGCCGGCGATCCAATAGCGAGGCGAGCACGTCTTCGATCCGCTCGGGGTCCAGCAGCCTTTCCTCGATGTGGCTGACCACGATGCGGTCGAGCTTGTCCATCGGGATCGCGCGGCCCTTGCAGCCGGTTTCGCCCTGCCGCGCCCGGATCGAACAGGCATAATAGCGATAGCGGCCGTTCTTGCCGGTGCGCAGCGTCATAGCCCCGCCGCAATTGCCGCAATAGCAAATGCCGGTCAGCAGGTTCGGGCCGCTGACGACGCGTGGCGGTGTCACCTTCGGGTTGTTGACCTGCAACCGCTTCTGCACCGCCTCGAATATCTCAAGGTCGATCAGCGGCGGCACCGCGACGGTGACGACTTCTTCCTCCGGCTTCACCTCGCCTTTCTTGGAACGGCGATTGAAGCGATGTTCGCCGACATAGGTGCGGCGGGTCAGGACACGGTGAAGCTGGCCGATGCCCCAACGCCCGCCGCTGCGAGTGAACATGCTGTTCCTGTTGAGGTAGCTGACAATGTTCTTGACGCCCATGGGGCCGGACGTGCCGTCGCCTTCCGATGCGAGGCGGAAGATCAGCCGCACGGTGTCGGCGTGCAGCGGGTCGATTTCCAGCTTCTTCTTCATCTTCGTGCCGCGCTGCTCGGCATCGACGACGCGGTAGCCGATGGGCGGCAGCGAACCGTTCCAGAAGCCTTGCCGCGCGTTCTCCTTCAAGGCGCGCAGGACGTGCTTGGCGTTCTCCTTTGACTGGTATTCGTCGAACAGTGACATGATCCGCCGCATCATCTGGTGGATCGGATCGTCACCAAGTTCCTGCGTCATGGATACGAGCTTGACGCCGTTCTTCGCCAGCTTCCGGTAGTAGTATTCCATTTCAAATTCGTCGCGAAAGAACCGCGAGAAGCTATGCACCACCACCACGTCGAACGCTGGCGGCTTCGACGTGCCGGCTTCGATCATGCGCTGGAACTCGGGGCGGCGGTCGTTGGTCGCCGATGCACCCGGCTCGACGAAGGTTTCCACAAGCTGATAGCCGCGAGACTCGCAATAGGCTTCGCCCTGCCGCTTCTGGTCGGGGATCGACACGTCATGCTCGGCCTGCCGCGCCGTCGAGACGCGCAGATAGAGCGCGGCGCGTTGGGCGACGTGCGGGGAATGAATGTTCATAGCGCGCCTCCTTTCGCCGCGCGGCGTTCGAGCAAGGGCAAGGCCAGCTCGACACGATCATGCAGCACCTTGGGCACGAGCTTCTGGCCTTCGCCGGGGTCCATGCGGACAAGGCCGTAGCTCGCCATCTTCTTGAGGGTTCGGGACAGGTTGGGCTTTGCCCGTCCCGTGATCCGCGACAGTTCCTCCAGCGAGCCGGGCGACTGCTCGTCGATGACGCGTAGCAGCTCGCGGTTCCCGCTGGACAGGAGTTGCGCGAAGGATTCCATGGATGTGAACCACACCTTCGGATCGTCCGCCGCCGGCTTTTCCTCGCCCTTGGCGATCCGCATGGTGCGGGCCTTCATCTCGTCATAGCCGGCGATCCCGACTTTCAATGTGGTCATGTTACGCCTCGCTCCTTCAATACCGCGTCCACCGCCTGCCAGAAGTCGGCCAGCAGCGTGGCCGCGTCCTCGTAGGCGTAGGGCTTCACGGTCTGGAGGCGGTGTCGATGGTCCATCGGCTCGCCGCGTCTGCCCCGGCCGACCGGATGGGCGTTATCGAAGCCGACCAGCCGTTCGCCCGAAGGCCCGTGAAGCGTGAGCGAGTAATCGAGGCCGTGCGGCTTTTCCGGCGATGCCGGAACGCGGGTGACGATGAACTTCACCCAATGGCCGCCCTCGGGATCGACGACAAGCACCTGACCGTCGAGGTCCAGAAGCGTGTCGAGGCTCTGGTCACGATCCTCGCTCATGACTTACTGTTATCATCGGATGATAACGATGGCAAGCCCTGATTGTCTGGATCGGGGTCGATGGGGCCGAATAGCCGGTCGAGCACATGCCCGAAATGCCGCTCAAAGATTTGCAGTTCTTCCTCGGTGATCGGCACCTTCTCGGGCCAGTCGTCGAAGACCGGCAGCGTCTCAACATCGACGATGCGAAGCGGCGACCTGCGGCGTTCCCGGCCATCCGGCGTGGGTTCGTCGGCGTAGTCGAAAAGATCGTCGGGAAGTGGTTCGGGGACCGGGTGTCGCGGTCGCCCTTTGCGGGCGCGGCGGCGCTCTGCGCACATGGAATCCTCCTTGGTTCTGGTGGATTCCGGGGCGCTATAGGCCCCGGAATTAGGCGAACCATGGAGGGCAGTCGGCGGCCTGTAGCGTGCCGCATTTGCGGTGATGCGCTGGCGGCACCCCTGCTGTCAGGATAGGACTTAGCTTGTGGCTCGCCGTGCCTTGGCGAAACCGCGATCCGTTGCGATGAACCGCTCCAACATGGGCACGATCAGCCTGACGGGATCGGCGACGGGCTGGCCGCTCTCGCGGGCCAGCACCTCGGCATAGGCGACCAGATCGCGGTGAAGCGCCGCAGGCAGCTCCACCGTCACCTTGACGGGCTTGTCGTCGGGCAGCGGGCCGAGTTTCAGCTTGGTCATGCTCAACCTCCTGCCGGTTCGAATACAAGGTCGCGGGTGACGATGATCCTGACCGGGAAGCCCGGCCGGATGGTCAGCGTCGGTGCGACCTGCAACTGGCGCTGGACGATCTGCTGCCCGGCCTGATTGACGGTATCCTGCGCCCCGTCGCGGATGGCCCGGATAAGCCGGTCCTCGTCGCTGGTCGCCAGTTCTGTGCCGACTGCGAGCAGCGTGGACAGCCCTGCGGCCTTCATCAGATCCCACCAATGATAATCGACGCCATCCTCAAGGCCGGCATAGCCGCTGGCGTCCGCGCCCGGCAGGCGCTCCAGAACGATGGAGCGGCCGCCCGGCAGGATCAGGCGGTTCCACACCAACAACACGCGGCGCTGGCCGAAGGTCACGCCATCGTCGTATTGGCCGATGATGCGCGTGCCCTGCGGGATCAGGAGCAGCGAGCCGGTCGGGCTGTCATAGACGTTTTCCGTGACCTGCGCGGTGATCTGGCCGGGAAGGTCCGAACGGATGCCGGTGATGAGCGCGGCCGGGATCACGGCCCCGGCCTGAAGAATATAGGGCGACGCTGGCGGCATGACGCGATCCGGGGCGACGGTCTGCCGGTCCACCGGCCCGTTGAGAAACGCCGTATGCCGATTCTGCCCCGTCCCGTCCGGCTGCGCGCCGATTCCGGCGAGGCCCGGCATGACCGTTCCGTCTGGCGCTCCGGTGCGCGGGCCGGACTGGAAGAACACGTTGCTCAAGCGCGCGGCTTCTTCCTCGGCGAGACGGCGCTGTTCGTCGGGATCGACGGCGGGCGTCGCCATCGTAGGCGGTGCGACGGGCTGCCCTCGGTTCTGGGCGTCGAGGATCGGACGGCCGAGGTCGCCCGGCAGCGCCGGGCCGAGCACCGGGCCGGTGTAGTCGCGCGGCAGGCCGGATAGCCCGTCCGCCGTGGGTCGGTTCTCGGTCGAATAGAGTTCTTCGCTGCCCGGTCCTGCATCGCGGGTCTGGAGCGCGTAGATCAGTGCGCCCCCGATGCCGAGAAGCGCGACAGCGCCAGCGCCTGCCAGCATCTTGCGGGACAGGCGGGTGACGCGGGGCGGCTCGGCGCGCAGCCGCATGGGTGCAGCGGTGTCGGTGATGGTGTTGTCTGTCATGACGGGGAGTCTCCGGTCGCGCTGGCGGGCTGCGCGGCGGCGGCCTGCGTCGGGTTGATGCGGACGATCCTGACGACCTGCTGGCGGTTGCCGCTGCCAAGGCGCAGCTCGGCCGTGCCGAACAGCCGGTCAACGATCAGGACGTTCTGGTGGACTCGACTGTTGACGATCTGCTGCTCGCCATTGGAGCCGAGCACGAAGATCGGCGGCATCTCGCCCTGCACGATCCCGGCCGGGAAGACGACATAGACGCGGCGGCCATCGTCGAAGACAGAGCTGGGTCGCCACGGCGGGCTGTCGCCTGTCAGGCCGTAGCGGTAATTCCTAGCGGTCTCGGCCGGCATGACGGGCGCGGCCGGGACTGTCTGGCGCTGACTGGCAGGCGTTGCGGGATAGGCCCAAGCCACGGCAGGCATATAGAGCGATTCCCGCGCGCGCAGCTCGATCATGTAAGTGCGCCGGTCGGTGGTGACGACAAGGTTGGTGGAAATGTCCGTGCGTGTCGGCTTCACAAGGATATGGACGCGGCGGTTCGCACCGCTGCCGCTCTCGGTGTCGCCGATGATCCAACGCGCGGTGTCGCCGGCCGCGATCGGCCCCGCGCCGGTCAGGCTCTCGCCCGGCTCCAGCGCAATGGTCGTGATCTGCCCAACTGCGGCATAGACCTGATAGAGCGCGCCTTCGCTCCACGGATAAATCTGGATCGCGTTGTAGTAGCCTTCGCGGCGCGGCTCGACGCGGGCGGCGGCGTTGGCATTCTCGACGCGGCCGGTCGGCGTGCCGGCAGCCTCGCCGCCCCGCGCCACGGTCCATGCCGGCGGGACATGCAGCGGCCGGGGCGTGTCGTTGGTGACGGCCGCCTGCACGGTCGGCAGCGGCGGCACGGTATCGTCATAGCTCCATTGCTGGGCGCGATTGGTGGCGCAGCCCGCAAGCATGGTGGCCGAAAGCAGCATGGCGGCAACGGCCGGGGTGCGGGTGATCGTCCTCATTGGCTCATCTCCCGCGACCATGAAATTGCGTTGACGTAGATTCCGAGCGGATTGGCGCGCAGGCGCTCGGCATTGCGCGGTGGCTGGATCACGATGGTCAGGATCGCGGTCCAGCGTTCGGTCGTGGCGAGCTGGCCGCTCTCGAAATGGCGTTCGGTCCACGCTACCCGAAAGCTGTTGGGGGATGCGCGGATGACGCTCGAGACCTCGACGGCGACCTGCTGACGGCCGACCTTGGCAAAGGGATCATTGGCGCGGGCGTAGTCGTTCAAGGCAGCCGCGCCGCGATCCGTGGTCCACTCATAAGCCCGAAGCCAATTCTGGCGGACGATGATGGCGTCGGCCGGGATCGCGCGGACCTGCTCGATGAAGCGGCCGAGATGGAAAGCGATCTGCGGGTCAGTCGGGCGATAATCCGCGTTCGCGGGCGCGACGGTCTGCGCCTGTCCGAGATTATCGACCTGCACCACCCAAGGCACCACGGTCCCCCGTGCGGATTGCCAGACCAGCGCCGAGGCGAAGCCGGCGGAAAGGATCAGAGAACCGAAGGCCATGAGCCGCCAGTTCCTCGCCTGCACGCGGGCCGAGCCGATACGCTCGTCCCACGCCTGCGCGGCCTTCTGATATGGCGTCTCGGGTTCGGGTGATTTGCCGTAATGGGTTGCGGGTCGTTTGAAGATGCTCATGAGCGGTCACTTTCGGAAAGGTTGACGGAGGAACCGGAGCCGTGGCTGTCGCCGGAGCGAACGGCATGTGCTGACATGGTGGTGCCGTGATTGAGGGCCTGCCGGCGCTGCATCCGCTGCGCCCAAGCCGGAGGACCAGCGGGGGAAGTCGGCGGCGCGGCTGCCGCAGTGGCGCTGGCGCTGGCGCTGCCTACCGTGCCCATGGAGGACGCGCCGCCCGTCGCACCGAAACCGGCGCGCACGCCATCGGCGAAGCTGGACTTGACGCTTTCGCTTACTTGGGATGTTGCATTAGAGGCAGCGCGTTTTAGCGGCGAGATGGCGGCCGAGCCTGCGGCGCGTGCAACACCGCCGAGGCCGGAAGCAACGCCTGCCGCTCCGGTCTGGCCGAGTGAGCCTAGGCTATATGCAGCGGTCGCCGCTCCCGCGGCCGTCGCGCCGCCGCGAACGGCCGCGGCCCCACCGGACAGGGCAGCAGCGCCGCCCTTCGCGGCCAGCATGGCCCCGCCGCCAGCCGCCGCGCCGCCCGCAAGCACCATGCCGCCGGCAGCGAGGCCCGTGCCTACGGCAGCACCCGCCCCGAGCTGCGGGCCGCCCGAGACGATGCCGTTGGCGATGCCGGGGCCGAAGATGCCGAGGCCGAGCAGCGACAGCGCGGCGAGCACAATCGCCATGGCGTCGTCGATACTCGGGGTCTGGCCACCGAAACCGGCCGTGAACTGCGAAAACAAGGTGCTGCCGATACCGATGATAACGGCGAGCACCAGAACCTTGATGCCGGAGGACACCACGTTGCCCAAGACCTTCTCGGCCATGAAGGCGGTCTTGCCGAACAGGCCGAAGGGGATGAGGACGAAGCCGGCAAGCGTGGTCAGCTTGAACTCGATGAGGGTCACGAAAAGCTGGATGGCGAGGATGAAGAAGGCCAACACCACGAGCGCCCATGCGAACAGCAGGCACGCGATCTGGATGAAGTTCTCAAAGAAGGCGATCCAGCCCATCAGGTCGGAAATGGAATCGAGCAGCGGGCGGCCGGCGTCGAGGCCGGTCTGCGCCACGCGGCCCGGCCGCATCAGGTCCGCAACCGAAAAGCTGGTGCCCGACGCCAGGAGGCCGAGGCCGGCGAAGCTCTCGAAGACGATGCGCGCGAGATTGTTCCAGTTGGAAATGATGTAGGCGAATACCCCGACAAACAGGGTCTTCCTGACCAAGCGCGCGATGATGTCGTCATCCGCGCCCCATGCCCAAAAGAGCGCGGCGAGCGTCACGTCGATGACAATGAGCGTCGTGGCGATGAAGGCGACCTCGCCGCCGAGCAGGCCGAAACCGCTGTCGATGTAGGAGGTGAATACGCCGAGGAAATTGTCGATGACGCCCGTGTTGCCCATGGTCAGCGCGCCTCGCTGCGATCACGGCCGAGGAAGCGGTCGCGGGATTCAGCCCATGCGGCGAGGCAGCCGGCGTCACTTGCCGCCGCCTCGCCGAGCTGCTGGCAGTGGCGCAGGGTTTCGCGCAACGGGTCGGCCGGGGGCTGGAAGGCCGGCGCAGGGGGTGGCGCGGAAGGTTCATCCTTCCGCGCCATGTCGATTGCGGTCGCCGTGACGGCGATGGCGATGAACACCACGGCCCCGAGCCGGGCCAGCATCTTGCCGTCCATGGCGAGCCTCCCGGTCAGTTGTTGCCGTTGTTGAACATCTGCGCGTTGCCCGGCTGGTAGCCGGTGCCGGGCGTGAGGAAGCGACGGCGCTGCTCGCGGCCTTGTTCGGCGGCGGTCGCACGCTCGGCCTCGGTCAGCGCGTCGGCCCGCCCGTTCGCCGAGATGAGCGCGATCAGGTCGGAAAGCTGCAGCGACTGGAGGGCAAGGAGCTGGTTGCCGGCCTGCGTGGCTTGCAGCGCGCCGGTCGCGCCTTGGCTCTGGCCGACAAGCGCGGCCATCTCGGCGCGATTGCTGTCGATGTTGCCGACGACGCCAGCCTGCACGCGCATGGCGTCCTGCAAACCGCCAACCGTATTTTCCCAACGGCCGCGCGCATCGGCGACAAGCTGGGCGTCGGTCGCGGACAGCGAGACATTGCCGTATTGGCTCTGGAACGCTTGGTCGATCTGGCCGACCTCGAACGCGAGATTTTGAGCCTGCCCGAGAAGCTGCTGCGTGCGCTGGACGTTCTGCTGGAGCTGCTGGAGCGAGCTATGCGGCAGGCTCGCAAGGTTGCGGGCCTGATTGATGAGCATCTGCGCCTCGTTCTGGAGGCTCTGAATCTGGTTGTTGATCTGCTCCAGCGTGCGCGCGGCCGTGAGCACGTTCTGCGCATAGTTGGACGGGTCATAGACGATCCGGCCGAAAAGCTGGGCATGGGCCGGGCTTGCCAGCATGGGCGAAAGCGTGACGGGCACGGCGAGCGCCAGCGCGAGGGCCGAGGCCCCGACGATCTTGGGATAGGTCATGGAAGAATCTCCTGTGTGGGGTGGGTATCGAGCCGGGCCGGCGCGGCGGATTCCGGCCGGTCGGCAAGATTGGTGAGGTTCGGGATCAGGTCGGCCGCCCAATCGACGCCGCGCTCGCGCAGCCATGCGGCGAGGAAGCCGTCGCGTCCGTGCTCGGCGAGGATTTGTGCAATGAGCGTCTGGTCGGATTTGGCGGATGCGGCGCAAAGCGCGAGGCCGACTTCGGACAGGCCAAGCTCGAACAGGCGATTGCCCCTGCGGCTTTGGCAGTAATAATCCCGCTTGGGCGTGGCCCTTGCGAGGATTTCTATCTGGCGGTCATTGAGGCCGAAGCGGCGATAGATGGCTGTAATCTGCGGCTCGATGGCGCGCTCGTTCGGCAGCAAGAGCCGCGTCGGGCAGCTCTCGATGATGGCGGGCGCGATGTTGCTCCCATCAATGTCGGACAGGCTTTGCGTGGCGAAAATGACGCTAGCGTTTTTCTTGCGGAGCGTTTTCAGCCATTCGCGGAGCTGGCCGGCGAATGCCTCATCGTCCAGCGCAAGCCAGCCCTCGTCGATGATGAGCAGCGTGGGCCGCCCGTCGAGCCGGTCACCGATGCGATGGAACAGATAGGCGAGCACGGCGGGGGCCGCGCCGGTCCCGACAAGGCCCTCGATCTCGAAGGCTTGCACATCGGCCGAGCCGAGATGTTCCGCCTCGGCGTCGAGCAGCCGGCCATAGGCACCTCCGACGCAGAACGGGCGCAATGCCTGCTTCAAGTCGTTCGACTGGAGCAGCACGGCAAGGCCGGTGATGGTGCGTTCTTCAACCGGCGCGGACGCAAGCGAAGTCAGCGCCGTCCAAAGATACTCTTTGACCTCGGGTGTGATGGCGACGCCCGCGCGTATGAGGATGGCGGCAATCCAGTCCGCCGCCCATGCGCGTTCATAGGTGTCGTGGATGCGGGCGAGCGGCTGGAGCGAGACGGACGCCTCGGCCCCTTCTGTCAGCCCGCCGCCGAGGTCGTGCCAGTCGCCGCCCATGGCGAGCGACGCGGCCCGGATCGAACCGCCGAAGTCAAAGGCGAAGACCTGCGATCCTGCATAGCGGCGGAACTGCAAGGCCATGAGCGCGAGCAGGACGGACTTCCCCGCGCCGGTCGGGCCAACGACAAGGGTGTGTCCTACGTCGCCGACATGGAGACTTAGCCGGAACGGGGTTGAGCCTTCAGTCTTTCCAAAGAGCAAAGGGGGCGCACCGAAATGCTCGTCCCGTTCCGGCCCCGCCCACACCGCTGAAAGCGGGATCATGTGGGCGAGATTCAAAGTGCTGATGGGCGGCTGGCGGACATTGGCGTAGGCGTGTCCGGGCAGACTGCCGAGCCATGCGTCAACCGCGTTGACGCTCTCGGGCATGACGGTGAAGTCACGGCCCTGAACGATCTTCTCGACCAGGCGCAGCTTCTCTTGCGCCACGCGCGGGTCGGCATCCCAAACGGTGACGGTCGCCGTGACATAGGCCATGCCCGCCACGTCCGCGCCGAGCTCCTGCAACGCCATGTCGGCGTCGAGCGCCTTGTTGGCGGCGTCGGTGTCCACAAGGGCGGACGCCTCGTTGGTCATCACCTCTTTCAAGATCGCCGCTACGGACTTGCGCTTGGCAAACCACTGGCGACGGATGCGGGTCAGCAACCGGGTCGCATCGGTCTTGTCGAGCAGGATCGCGCGCGTGCTCCACCTGTAGGAGAACGGCAGCCGGTTCATTTCGTCGAGCAGGCCCGGCGTCGTCGCGGTGGGGAATCCCACGATGGTCAGGACGCGCAGATGTGCATCGCCAAGGCGCGGCTCCAGCCCGCCGGTCAACGGCTGGTCGGCGAGCAGCGCGTCGAGGTGCATCGGCACCTCGGGCACGCGCACGCGATGGCGGTTGGTTGAGATGGTGGAATGGAGGTAGGTCAGCGTTGCGCCGTCATCCATCCAACGGCACTCGGGCATGAAGCCGTCGAGCAGCGCCAGCACGCGGTCGGTGCGGTCGATGAAGCCGCGCATCAGCTCCCACGGGTCCACGCCGGTTTTCTCGCGGCCCTCATAGAGCCATGCCTCAGTGCGGGCGGCTTCCTCGGCCGGGGGCAGCCAGAGGAAGGTGAGGAAGTAGCCGGACACGAAATGCGCGTCCGCTTCCTCGAAATCAGCCTTCCGTTCCGCATCGACCAGCGCCGACGCGGGATCAGGAAAGATGCTATCGGGATAGGTCGCCGCCTCGCTGCGCTGTGCCTCGACGAAGATGCTCCAGCCGGAGCCGAGACGGCGCACGGCGTTGTTGATGCGGCCGGCGACGGCGACCAGCTCGGCCGCGACGGCGGAATCCAGATCGGGGCCGCGAAACTTCGCGGTCCTCTGAAAACTCCCATCCTTGTTCAAGACGACGCCGGAGCCGACCAGTGCCGCCCATGGCAGATAGTCGGCGAGTCGGGTGGCGGTGCTGCGGTATTCGGCAAGGTTCATCATCGACGCGCCTCCCTCACACCGCCAGATGGCCGGGGATGCGCAGATGCCGCCGCCCGACCTCGACAAAGAGGGGATCGCGCTTTGCCGCCCACACGGCCGCGAAATGACCGATGGCCCAGATGGCGATGCCGACCAGCCAGAGGCGCAGGCCGAGGCCCACGGCCCCGGCCAGCGTGCCGTTCAGAATCGCGATGGAGCGCGGTGCGCCGCCGAGCAAAATATGCTCGGTCAGCGCCCGATGGACCGGGACCGTGAACCCCGGCACCGCGTCGAGCTGTTCGAGGCCGCCCGCCATCAGATGAGCGCCCCGCCGCCGAACGAGAAGAACGACAGGAAGAAGCTCGACGCCGCGAAGGCGATGGACAGGCCGAACACGATCTGGATCAGCTTGCGAAAGCCGCCGCCCGTATCGCCGAAGGCCAAAGTCAGGCCGGTCACGATGATGATGATGACGGCGATGATCTTGGCGACCGGCCCTTCGATGGACTGGAGGATGCTTTGGAGCGGTGCTTCCCACGGCATCGACGAACCGGACGCATGGGCGGCCGGGGCAAGCATGAGGCTGATGGCAAGGGCAGATGCGGCGGTCGTGGCGAAGCGATAGCCGCGCGTAAGGGTGCGGATCATGAAGATTCTCCTGTGCTGGTGGGGATTGCCGAAGGGATGGGATGCGTGATGCGGTAGTCGCCGTCCGGCCCCAGCCCCTCGACGCGGGCAAGCTCGGCCAGCCGGCGCGCGGAACCGCGCCCGGAAAGGACGGCAACAAGGTCGATAGTCTCGGCGATCAGCGCACGCGGGACCGTGACGACAGCCTCTTGGATGAGCTGTTCAAGGCGACGAAGCGCGCCGATGCCGGTGCCGGCGTGAATGGTGCCGATCCCGCCGGGATGGCCCGTGCCCCATGCTTTGAGCAGGTCGAGGGCTTCCGATCCGCGCACCTCCCCAATCGGGATGCGGTCGGGGCGCAGGCGCAGCGAGGACCGCACAAGGTCCGACAGGCTGGCGACGCCATCCTTGGTGCGCAGCGCCACCAGATTGGGCGCGGCACATTGCAGCTCGCGGGTGTCTTCGATGATGACGACACGATCCGCGCCCTTGGCGACCTCCGCCAAAAGGGCATTGGTGAGCGTGGTCTTGCCGGTGGAAGTGCCGCCCGCCACCAAGATATTGGCGCGGGCTGCGACGGCTTCGCGCAGCGTTTCCGCCTGATCGGCAGACATGATGCCGGCGGCCACATAGTCGTCGAGCGTGAACACCGCGACGGCAGGTTTACGGATGGCGAAGGCCGGCGCGGCGACCACGGGCGGCAAAAGGCCCTCGAACCGTTCCCCGCTCTCGGGCAGCTCTGCCGAGACGCGGGGGCTGCGGGCATGAACCTCTGCGCCGACATGATGCGCGACCAGCCGCACGATGCGTTCGCCATCGGCGGCGGACAGGCGTTCGCCCGTGTCGGAAAGCCCTTCGGACAGCCGGTCCACCCAAAGGCGACCGTCCGGGTTCAACATTACCTCGACCACGGCCGGGTCTTCGAGCAGCCGGGCAATGGCGGGGCCGAGCGCGGTGCGCAACATGCGCGCGCCGCGCTGGATCGCTTCCTGTCTGTGGTGGTTGGTGGTCATGTCGGCCCCGGCTTCTGGCGGGGCGCAACAGGCGGTCCCCGGATCGGGGTCGATTAAGAGAGACCGAAATGCGGCCGGTTCAACAAGTATCTATGAGGCGGCGGTGATCGGCGGCGAACGGCGGTAAATAGGATGGGTCCGAATACTCATTCTTGATCGCCGTTGCTCTCGGACTCGTCCGGCAACTGATCGTCGGGAAGTGAGTCGAGGTCACGCGACAGCTCCTTGAGGAACCTGTCGCCCGTCGCCAGACGCCGGCCGAGATTTTGCATGAAGCCCTCGAACCGCTCCGCGCCTTTCGCTCGGGCAGCGGATTGTGCGGCTCCCGTAAGCGGCGGTGTGATGGTCATCCAGAAATGGATGAACTGCGCGACCGTCTCGCCGAGGACGGCGAGATCCAGGTCGAGCGTGTCGATCTGGCGGCCGAGCTTGTCCATGCGGCGCGACATGGCGGCTTCAAGCTGGTCGTCGGCATCGCCGGACAGGTAAGATATGACCGCCGCCTCCACGATGGCGGATTTTGAGACATTACGGCGCAGCGCCACCGAGCGGCGCAGCGCCATCGCTTCGATCTGCGGAATGAGCGCGGGGTCGAAATAGAGATTCAGGCGGGTTCTGGTTGCCATGGTCGTGTCCTCAAAGGTCGATTCCGTCATCGGGGTTCAATGCGACCTGCCGCGCGACCATCCTCATACGTTGGCGCATGGCGCGGGCCTTGGCCGCGTCAACGTCCGGCTCGTCGTCCACAAACTCGAACTCCTGTTCGGGTGATGGCGGCGGGGCGACGATTTCCTCATGCTCAGGCAGCTCCGGCTCGCGGCGGATGCCAGCATTGGCCGGATCGCCCTCGGCCCCGTGTGCGGCGTCGGTCGCGGAATGGCTTTCCGCCGCGACCACACGGCCGGACCAATCATCGGCGGATGGACTGGGCGCCAGCGGAGCGGCGACCAGATCGGGCGGGGTCAGGATGCGTTCCTGCAACCGCGCGTCCTCGAAATAGCGGGCCTTGGTCGCGCGGATCGGCGGTGTGCCCGCGACCATCACGATTTCATCGGTGGGCGGAAGCTGCATGATTTCGCCCGGCGTGAGTAGCGGGCGGGCCGTCTCCTGCCGTGAAACCATGAGATGCCCAAGCCACGGGGCCAATCTGTGCCCGGCGTAGTTGGTGGAGTCGCGCAGTTCGGTCGCGGTGCCGAGTGCGTCGCTCACCCGCTTGGCCGTCCTTTCGTCGTTCGTGGCGAAGCTGACGCGCACATGGCAGTTGTCGAGGATCGCGTTGTTCGGGCCATAGGCGCGCTCGATCTGGTTGAGGCTCTGCGCGATCAGGAAGCCTTTGATTCCATACCCCGCCATGAAGGCGAGCGCCGATTCAAAGAAGTCGAGCCGGCCGAGCGCCGGAAACTCGTCCAGCATCAACAGCAGCCGATGGCGCTTGCCGGAGGTGGTCAGTTCCTCGGTCAACCGCCTGCCGATCTGGTTGAGGATCAGGCGAATGAGCGGCTTGGTGCGGTTTATGTCGGATGGCGGCACGACCAGATAGAGCGTGACGGGCTGGCGGCTGCCGACCAGGTCGGCAATGCGCCAGTCGCACCGCGCCGTCACCCGCGCCACCACGGGATCGCGGTAGAGGCCGAGAAACGACATGGCGGTGGAGAGCACGCCCGACCGCTCGTTCTCGGATTTGTTCAACAGTTCGCGGGCGGACGACGCGATGACGGGATGAGCGCCTGCTTCGCCGAGATGCGGCGTGTCCATCATCGCGCGCAAGGTTGCCTCGACCGGGCGGCGGGGATCGGACAGGAAGTTGGCGACGCCCGCCAAGGTCTTGTCCTTCTCCGCATAGAGAACATGCAGGATCGCGCCGACCAGCAAGCTATGGCTGGTCTTTTCCCAATGGTTGCGCTTGTCGAGACTGCCTTCGGGATCGACCAGAATATCCGCGATATTCTGCACGTCGCGGACTTCCCATTCGCCTTGCCGGACTTCGAGCAACGGATTGTAGGCGGACGATCTGGCGTTCGTGGGATCGAACAGCAGCACACGGCCATGCTTCGCGCGAAAGCCCGCTGTCAGGGTCCAGTTCTCGCCCTTTATGTCGTGAACGATGGCGGATGCCGGCCATGTCAGCAGCGTCGGCACCACCAGCCCGACACCTTTGCCGCTGCGCGTCGGGGCGAAGCATAGGACATGCTCAGGACCATCATGGCGCAGATAGTCCCGGTCGTATCGGCCGAGCAGGACGCCATCGGGGCCGAGCAATCCGGCCGCATGGATTTCCTTGCCCTCGGCCCATCGCGCCGATCCATAGGTGGCGACGTTGCGCGCTTCCCGCGCCCGGATGATCGACATGAAGATGGCGGCGGCGATGGCGAGGAAGCCGCCCGATACCGCGATGATGCCGCCCTCGACGAAGATCGCGGGCGCGTAGGCGTCGAACGAAAACCACCACCAGAAGAAGGCGGGCGGATAATAGACCGGCAGGCCCGCCAGCTCGAACCATGGTGCTCCAAGCTGCGGCTGGAAGCCGAGGCGGAACGCCGTCCATTGCGTCGCTGCCCACACCATCACCAGAACGATGGTGAAGACGGCACCAATCTGCCCCCAAAGGATTCGGCCTCCGCGCATACAGGCTCCAGTCGGCAAAAAAAGACGGAGCCGATCAGAGAGTAGGCAAAATCGGGACGGGCAACAGGAAAGAGGATGCCGGAGGGCTGCCGGATACTATCGGCGGCAAATAGGACGGGTCGCCTTTGCCGTTATCGTGCCGGTCGAGTGCCATCTAGGAAACGATTGGGCGAATCGCCGTCACGCTTCATTTTGCCTGCGAGGTTGAGTAGATTTTTCAGTGCGGAGCTGCGATTGAACGGCGACCAGACGGCTGTAAAGGCAACCGGCTCCGGTTCATCGAGGAAGGGCAGGAAGACGATGCCGGTCGTCGGCAATAATGACGTGGCCTCGCCGACGATAGTGATGCCGAAGCCTTGTCCGACCATAGATAGCAGCGTGCCGCGCCCCACATCAAAGCGCAGGATCGACGGTGCGGGCCAACGCCCGGCAAGGCGCAGCACGATATGGTCATGGACCTGCGGGCCGGTGCCACCATAGCGAACAATGAAAGTCTCGCCGACCAGATCGGACCAAGTGATTGCGGACTGCCCGGCGAGGCGATGCCCATCCGATAGCACCACCACCAGCGGTTCGGTCCAGATCGGTCGGGTATGGCAGTCGGGTGGTTGGGGCGTGCCCGCGACGAACGCCACGTCCAACCTGCCG
>CAYNRZ010000021.1:0-54314 GCA_964399695.1 uncultured Devosia sp.
CTGCCCAATGTCGACGAGGTCATCGCGGCGGTGAATGCCGTGACGTACCGGGGGTAGGGCATGGCTGAAGCCAAACTGAGGTCCGTAACCGGACTGCTCTGGTCGGTGTTTTGGAGGTTCACGGTCATGAGCTTCTTGGTATCGTTCATCGCCGGGTTCGTGATCAGCTTTCTGTTCACATTGGTCTGGAGGCTTGGCTCCGGCAGCGCAGTCACTCCGGATTGGATCAGTACGACTCACCGCCTAGTCAGCCTCGGAGTATCCACCGCGTTGAGCTTCTTCGTGTTGCGCTGGGCGATCCTGAGCAGGCTAGACAAAGACATCAACGGCCTCAGGTTGACGCTGGTCGGCTCGGGAGAGACCAATTGACGACATCGAACGACGACCAGCAGTTCCTCGATGCCGCCTATGAGGAGGCGCAGCAGGGGTTGCGCGAGGGCGGGATTCCGATTGGGTCGGTGCTGGTCAGGAATGGCGAGATCATCGGGCGCGGGCATAACCGGCGCGTGCAGAAGGGCGATCCGATCCTGCATGGCGAGATGGACGCGATCCAGAATGCCGGGCGGCAAAAGACTTACAGGGACGTGACGTGCTACACCACGCTCAGCCCCTGCATGATGTGCACCGGCACGATCATCCAGTTCGGGATTTCCCGGGTGGTGGTGGCGGAATCGAAAAATTTCAAAGGGTTCCAGGACGTGCTGTCGCTGGCTGGCGTCGCGGTTCACGATGCGCATGAGGCGCGTTGCGAGCACATGATGGCCAAGTTCATCGAAGAGCATCCGGAACTGTGGAACGAAGATATCGGCGAGTGAGGCAAACCCTATGAGCATCAACATCACCATGCCCGCGCTCTCCCCCACGATGGAGGAGGGCAAGCTTGCCAAGTGGCACGTCAAGGAAGGCGACACGGTCTCTTCGGGCGATGTGATCGCCGAGATCGAGACGGACAAGGCGACGATGGAAGTCGAAGCCGTGGACGAGGGCCGGATCGGGCAGATCGTGGTTCCCGAGGGCACCGAGAACGTCAAGGTCAACGCGGTGATCGCAGTGATCCTGACCGAGGGCGAGACCAAGGTGTCGGCGCCTGCCGCCGCGCCGGCCGCCAAGGCGCCTGAAGCTCCGAAGGCGGAAGCTGTGAAGGCAGCGCCTGCGGCGCAGATGCCGAGTGCGACGACGGGTTCGGCGGTGGCACCGGTGCCGGCGGCCAAGGCTCCGGCTGCGGCGCCCGCCGCGAATGGCGCGCGGGTATTTGCCTCGCCGCTGGCCAAGCGGCTGGCGACGGAGGCGGGCATTGCGCTGAACGCGATCAGCGGCACGGGTCCGCATGGGCGTGTGGTGAAGAAGGATGTCGAGGCGGCCAAGTCCGGCAAGGCGCCGCTGAAGGCGGCGGCCCCGGCGGCAGGTGCGGCTGCGGCGGCTTCCGGTGGCGCGGCGATGGCCGGCGGGATGACCAAGGCGCAGGTGCTGTCGCTCTATCCCGAGGGCAGCTACGAGCTGGTGCCGAACGACGGCATGCGCAAGGTGGTGGCGGCGCGGCTCACCGAGTCCAAGCAGACCGTCCCGCATTTCTACCTGACGCTCGACTGCAAGATCGACGCGCTCTTGGCGGCGCGCGAGCAGATCAATGCGGCGGCGCCGGTCAAGGACGGCAAGCCGAGCTACAAGCTGTCGGTCAATGATTTCGTGATGAAGGCCTGGGCGGCGGCGCTGATGAAGGTGCCGACGGCCAATGCGACCTGGGCCGGGGATTCGATCCTCTATCACAAGCATGCCGATGTCGCGGTGGCGGTCTCGGTGCCGGGCGGGCTGTTCACCCCGGTGGTGAAGGCCTGCGAGACCAAGTCGCTGCGCCAGATCTCCGACGAGGTCAAGGATCTGGCGGGCCGCGCCCGCTCGAAGAAGCTGACCCCGGCGGAGTATCAGGGCGGCACGTCTTCGGTCAGCAATCTCGGGATGTTCGGGATCAAGGAATTCGCCGCGGTGATCAATCCGCCGCATGGCACCATCCTTGCGGTGGGTGCCGGCGAGGAGCGGGTCTATGTCGAGAAGGGCCAGATCAAGACCGGCAACTTCATGACGGTGACGCTGAGCTGCGATCACCGTGCAGTGGATGGCGCGCTGGGGGCGGAGCTGCTCGCGGCGTTCAAGACGCTGGTCGAAACGCCCGTGATGATGCTGGCGTAAGGGCAGGGCGATGAAAACCATCCTCGCCTATGGCGACAGCCTGACCTTCGGGGCCAATCCGATCCCCGGGGGGCCGCGGCATGCCTATGAGGATCGCTGGCCGACGGCGCTGGAAGTGGCGCTGAATGGTCAGGCGCGGGTGATTGCCGAGGGGCTGGGCGGGCGGACGACGGTGCATGACGACTGGTTTGCCAGCGCCGACCGCAACGGCGCGCGGGTGTTGCCGACGCTGCTCGAGAGCCATTCGCCGCTCGACCTGATCATCATCATGCTCGGGACCAACGACATCAAGCCGTTCCATGGGCGGACGGCGGGTGAGGCGAGCCGGGGCATGGCGCGGCTGGTGCAGATCATCCGTGGGCACTATGCCGGCCGGATGCAGGAGGAACCGGCGATCATCCTCGTGTCGCCGCCGCCGATCATCCTGGGTGAGTGGGACGACATGATGAACCATTTCGGTCCCGACGAGGCGATCGCCACCTCGGTGGACTTCGCCCGCGAATACGCGAAGCGCGCCGACGAGCAGCAGGTGTATTTCTTCGATGCCGGTACGGTGGCGAAGACCGATATTCGCGACGGCATCCATCTTGATCCAGCCAATACCCGCGCCATCGGCACGGGCCTCGCGCCGCTGGTGAAGCAGGTACTCGGGCTCTAGGGCTCCACGGGAGCGCTTGCGTTCCCCGGATTTTCGACGAAAGGCAGGCCAAATGGCTGACAGCTACGATCTCATCGTCATCGGCGCCGGTCCCGGCGGCTATATCGCGGCGATCCGCGCAGCACAGCTCGGGCTGAAGACGGCGATTGTCGAGCGCGAGCACATGGCGGGCATCTGCTCGAACTGGGGGTGCATTCCGACCAAGGCGCTGCTGCGCTCGGCGGAAATCTACGGCCATATGGGCCATGCCAAGGATTATGGGCTGAAGGCCGACAGTTTCGGCTTCGATATCGGCGCGATTGTCGACCGGTCGCGCAAGATTGCCGGCCAGATGAACAATGGCGTGCAGTTCCTGATGAAGAAGAACAAGGTCGACATCATCTGGGGCGAGGCGCAACTGACGGCGCCCGGCGAAATCGTGGTCAAGAAGATGACCAAGAAGCCGGTGGAGCCGCAGTGGCCAGCGCCGAAGACGGTGCTGCCGGAAGGCACCTACAAGGCCAAGAACATCATCATCGCCACTGGTGCGCGGCCGCGCGTGCTGCCCGGGATCGAGCCGGATGGCGAAAAGATCTGGACCTATTTCGAGGCGATGAAGCCGGCGAAGTTCCCCAAGAGCCTCGTGATCATGGGCTCGGGCGCCATCGGCATGGAGTTCGCTTCGTTCTACCGCTCGCTTGGGGCGGAAGTGACGGTGGTGGAGCTGCTGCCGACGATCCTGCCGGTCGAGGATGCCGAGATCGCCGCGCACGTGAAGAAGCGCTTCGAAAAGCGCGGCATCAAGATCATCACCGATGCCAAGGTCGCCAAGGTCGACAAGACCAAGGACGGGATCACCGCGCATATCGAGCCCAAGAGCGGCGACAAGCTGACGATTTCGGCCGATGCGCTGATTTCAGCGGTGGGTGTGCAATGCAACACCGAGAACCTGGGGCTCGAAAAGCTCGGGGTGAAGATCGAGCGTGGCGCCATCGTCATCGACCACTATGGACGGACGAATGTGCCGGGTGTGTGGGCGATCGGCGACGTGGCCGGCCCGCCGATGCTGGCGCACAAGGCCGAGCATGAGGCGGTGATCACGGTGGAAACGATTGCCGGAATCAAGGGCGTGCACGGGCTGGACAAGTCCAAGGTGCCGGGTTGCACCTATTGCGAGCCGCAGATCGCCAGCGTCGGGCTGACCGAGGCCAAGGCCAAGGAAGCCGGGCGCGAGATCAAGGTCGGGCGGTTCCCGTTCGTGGGCAATGGCAAGGCGATTGCGCTGGGTGAGCCCGAGGGGCTGGTGAAGACGATCTTCGATGCCAAGACCGGCGAGCTCTTGGGCGCGCATATGGTGGGCGCCGAGGTGACCGAGCTGATCCAGGGGTTCGTCGTGGCCATGGGGCTCGAGACCACCGAGGAAGACCTGATGCACACGATCTTCCCGCATCCGACGCTGAGCGAGACGATGAAGGAAAGCGTGCTCGATGCCTATGGGCGCGCGCTCAACATTTGATGCTGGTTCCGCCGGAGGACATTCCGATCATGTCGCCTGATTTGACTGCGCTGCTGATCTTTCTCGGTATCGGCCTCGTCGCCGGGTGGCTGGCGAGCCTGCTGCTGGGCGGCGGCGGGTTGATCCGCAACCTGATCGTCGGGGTGATCGGGGCGTTTGTCGGCGGGTGGCTGCTGAGCGTTGCCGGGATCACGCTGCCGATCGGCAATGCGCTGCTGAGCCAGGTGATCACGGCGACCATTGGCGCGATTGCGGTGATCCTCGTGGCGCGGGTGATCGTGAAGTAGAGTTGCGGTTCGCGTGGCCCGCTGCGCCTTGAAGGGCTGGACGCGGGGCGCGATATCGTAGTCGGCTGGCGGCGATGGCGTTGCCGGTCGGGACGAGGCGCCTCAGGCGTCATGGAAAGGGACTGTCTTGGTCACACTGCTCGACAATCGCCCCCGCCATCCCGAAAAGGCCAACCGGCCGGAACACGAGATGTTGCGCAAGCCGGACTGGATCCGGGTCAAGGCGCCCGGATCGCTGGTCTATCGCGAGACGCAGGAGATCGTGCGTTCGAACAACCTCGTCACCGTGTGCGAGGAGGCCGGCTGCCCCAATATCGGGGAGTGCTGGAGCAAGAAGCACGCGACCATGATGATCATGGGCGAGATCTGCACCCGGGCGTGCGCGTTCTGCAATGTGCGCACCGGGCTGCCGCTGGCGCTGGATGTCAACGAGCCCGAGAATGTCGCCAATGCGGTGGAAAAGCTCGGGCTCGCCCATGTGGTGATCACCTCCGTGGACCGCGACGACCTGCCGGATGGTGGGGCAGAGCATTTTGCCCAGGTGATCCGGGCGATCCGGGCGCGGACGCCGAAGACGACGATCGAGATCCTGACGCCTGACTTTCTGAGGAAGCCCGGGGCGCTGGAAGTGGTGGTGGCGGCCAAGCCCGACGTGTTCAACCACAACCTCGAGACGGTGCCGTCGAAGTACCTGAAGGTGCGGCCGGGGGCGCGGTATTTCCACTCGATCCGGCTGCTGCAGCGGGTGAAGGAGCTCGATCCGACGATGTTCACCAAGTCCGGCATCATGGTCGGGCTGGGCGAAGAGCGGAACGAGGTGCTGCAGCTGATGGACGACCTCAGGTCTGCAGATGTGGACTTCCTGACCATCGGGCAGTACCTGGCGCCGACCAAGCGGCACCACCCGGTCGCGCGCTTCGTGACGCCCGACGAGTTCAAGTCCTATGCGACGGTGGCGCAGGCCAAGGGGTTCCTCCTCGTGTCGTCGAGCCCGCTGACGCGTTCGTCGCACCACGCGGGTGAGGATTTCGAGAAGCTGCGCGCGGCGCGGCTGGCCAAGGTGACGCATGGTTGAGTTGAACGATGCCTGACGTGTTTCTCGAGCGGCATGTGCCGCATCTGCCGCAGCGGATGTTCGACCTTGTCAGTGACCTCGAAGCCTACCCGCGCTTCGTGCCCAATTGCAGCGCGATGGAGGTGCGGGACGAGGCCGGGGGTGCGGTGCTGGCCAAGATGACCGTGCAGTTCGGGCCGATCAAGCAGGCCTATACCAGCCGCGTGGTGGCTGACCCGGTGGCGATGACGATCACCGCCAAGGCGGTGGACGGGCCGTTCGCCTATCTGGACAGCAAGTGGACGTTCACGCCCGAGGGGCAGGGGACGCGGATAAGGTTCGACCTCGATTTCAAGATGTCGAACCCGCTGGTGGCGGCAGTGGCCGAGCCGGCCTTTGCGTCCAAGCAGGACGAAATCCTCGATGCCTTCGCCGACGAGGCGGATCGCCGCTTCGGGTGAGTGCCGCAGAGGGCAGCAGGCTGCCTTTGGCGTAGGCGACACCGGCTGCTGCGACGCCCGTTTCCAACCGGCTGCCCGGCGATTAGGCGATGGCATGGCGATTGCATACAATGGGGGATGACTTCATCTCTCGAGGCAATGCCGTGACCGACCAGCCGCTCTACTATCGCCCCGCCAAGGAACTCGCCCAGCTGCTGGCCAGCGGCGAGATCTCGTCTGTGGAGGTCACCAAGGCCTTTCTCGGGCGGATCGAGGAGGCGAACCCCAAGCTGAATTCGATCGTCAACATGCTGCCCGAGAGCGCGGCGCTGAAGCTGGCGGAGGGCGCTGATCAGGCGCGCGCGGCGGGGGAGGCGCTGGGCGTGCTGCACGGGCTGCCGACGGCGGTGAAGGACCTCAATCACGTCAAGGGCTTCCCGACGACCTTCGGGTCGCGGGCGCAACTGGATGACCCGGTGGCCGACCGGGACGTCGCGATGGTCGCCAACCTCAAGGCGGCCGGGGCTCTGATCATCGGCAAGACCAATACGCCGTCCTATGGCGTGGGAACGCTGGCGTTCAACGATGTGTTCGGGGTGACGCGGAACCCGTGGGACCTCAGCAAGCACGGTGGCGGTTCGAGCGGTGGCGCGGCGGCGGTGTCGGCGGGGTTGCTGCCGGTGGCCGATGGTGGCGACAGCGGCGGTTCGATCCGCTACCCGCCATCGTTCTGCAATATCGTGGGGCTGAGGACGTCGCCGGGGCGGGTGCCGCTCGATGGGTTCGGCGACGCGTGGACGCCGCATGTGGTGCTAGGTCCGATGGCGCGCTCGTCGGAGGATGCCGGGCTGCTGCTGGCGGCAATGGCCGGGGTGTCCGACATCAGCGCGACCTCGATCGACGAGGACCCGAAGGTGTTCCTCGATCTCGCCGATGTCGACCTCTCGGATGTGCGGATCGCCTGGAACAAGGATGTCGGCGGGCTGCCGATCGCGCCCGAGGTGCGGGCCGCCTACGCCAAGGCGCGGGCGAAGCTCGAGAGCCTCGGTGCCAAGATCGACGATGTGGAGTTCGATTTCTCGACGGCCGACCGGGCGTGGGAAGTGATCGAGATGTTCGGGTTCTATCTCGACTCGCCCGACGCGGTCCGGACCAAGCCCGAGATGCTGCGGCCGGACTATCTGCGCAATATCAAGCAGGGGATGGCGACGCCGGCCGAGGAGCTGGCCTGGGGCATCAAGGAGCGGACGGCGATCTTCATGCGCATGGCCAAGCTGTTGCGCGACTATGACGTGTTCATCACGCCTGCAACGCCGGTGACGGCGCCGCCGGCCGAGGTGGAATGGGTCAGCGAGATCGATGGCACGGTATTCGACCGCTATTTCATGTGGCAGCGCATGGCGTGCCGGCTGACGATGACCTGTCACCCGATCCTCGTGACGCCGGGTGGGTTCACCGAAGGTGGGATGCCGTTCGGGCTGCAGATTGTCGGGCCGATGCGGGGCGAACACAAGCTCTTGTCGCTCGGCAATGCCATCGAAAAGGCCACCGGCTGGGCCGGGATGCGGCCAACGGGGATCTAGCGGTCGGCTTTCGCAGCCTTGAGCAGCATCCTGAGGGCCTGGAGGACCGTGGCGTGGCGGACGGCGTCCCGGTCCATGTCGGCGAAGAGCTTCTTTACGTGGGTGGTGCCGTCTTCGCTGGTGAGGGCGAAGTGGACGGTGCCGACGGGCTTGTCCGCGCTGCCGCCATCGGGGCCGGCGATGCCGGTGACGGCGATGGCGAGGTGGGTGCCGGCGGTGGCGAGCGCGCCTTCGGCCATGGCTATGGCGACGGGTTTCGACACCGCGCCGTGCTGGCGGAGGAGGCCGAAGGGCACGCCGACCATGGCGAGCTTGGCCTCGTTGGCATAGGTGACGTAGCCGCCATAGAGGGTGGCCGACGAGCCTGAGATCGACGTCAGTGCGCCGGCGATGAGGCCGCCGGTGCAGCTTTCGGCGGTGGCGACGGTGAGGCCGTTGGCGATGAGCGCCGCGACGGTTTCGGCGGCGAGGGCGGCGATGTCGTCAGGCAGCTTCATCTCAATCCTCCCGGGGATGTTCGACACTGGCCGAGGCCATGGCGACGATGCCTTCGCGGCGGCCGACAAAGCCGAGCTCCTCGCTGGTGGTGGCCTTGATGGCGACGCGCGAGGAGGAAATGCCGGCGGCCGCGGCGATGGCGGCCTTCATGGCGGCGACATGCGGGCCGATGCGCGGGGCCTCGCAGACGATGGTGATGTCGAGATTGACGATGCGGCCGCCGCGCTGGCGGACGAGGCCGGCGGCGTGTTCGACGAAGATCGACGAGGCGGCGCCGCGCCAGCGCTCGTCGGAGGGCGGGAAGTGCTGGCCGATGTCGCCTTCGCCGATGGCACCGAGAATGGCGTCGGTGAGGGCGTGGAGCGCCACGTCGGCGTCGGAATGGCCCTTGAGCTTCATATCGTGAGGGATGCGGATGCCGCCGAGCCAGACGGCGTCGCCGGGCTCGAAGGGGTGGACGTCGAAGCCGGTGCCGGTACGGGTTTCCATGCGCGTCTCCTCGCCCAGCAGCCGTTCGGCGCGGCGGAAATCCTCGGGATGGGTGATCTTCAGGTTGTGGATGTGGCCGGTGGTGAGCTGGACCGTGTGGCCGGCCCATTCGGCGATGGCGGCATCGTCGGTGAACTCGGTGGGTTCGGTGGCGGCGCGGCGGTGGGCGGCGAGGATTTCGGCGAAGCGGAAGCCCTGCGGGGTCTGTGCGGCATAGAGCTGGCGACGGTCCTCGGTGCCGGAAACGGTGGCGCCATCGAAGGAGCGCTTGATGGTGTCGGTGACGGGCACGACGGGCAGGGCGGCGGACGCGGTGTCGAGGGCGGTGACGACACCGGCGATGGTGGCGGCATCGACCAGCGGGCGCGCGGCATCCTGGATGAGGACGAGATCGGGGGCGTGCGGCGATAGTGCCTCGAGCCCGGCGAGCACCGAGCCCTGGCGGGTATCGGCGCCGTGGACGGGCGGCAACAGGCGCGGGTGGTGGAGATCGAGGGCGGCATAGCGGGCGGCGTGGTCCGGGTGGATGACCGGCAGCACCCAGGCGACGCCCGGATGATCGAGGAAGGAGGCGATGGTGCGCGCCAGGACGGGCGTGCCGGCGACGCTGCGGTATTGCTTTGGCGCGTCCTCTCGGCTAGCAGAAGCGCGCTCGCCGCGACCGGCGGCGACAACGATGACGGCGATGGACCTGTCGTTGGACATCGACACTCCGGAGCGTTGCGGGCGGCGGGTTCGCCGCTGCTGTAGCGGGCGCTCCGGGATGGGGCAAGGCTTCCAGAAACGAGTTGGACGGCAGAACGCCTTCATGGTTGCGCTGGCCGCGATTTTGACTATTCTGCGGGCATTTCCGGCAATTGAACAATTCCAGTGCAGGTGGTGGTGTCTGATTTTGCCTGCGGCTTGAGCATCTCGGGCCACGAACTGCCCAATCGCTGTCTCCTCGCGCCGATGGCCGGGATCACCGACGCGCCGATGCGCGCGGTCGCGGCGCGCTATGGCGCGGGGCTGGTGGTGTCGGAGATGATCGCCAGCAATGCCCTTGCCACCGGCATGGATGAGATGGTGCGCAAGCTCACCAAATCCGGGCCGCTGCCGCATGTGGTGCAACTGGCCGGATGCGAAGCGGAATGGATGGCGCGGGGCGCCGAGATTGCGTACGCGGCTGGGGCCGACATCATCGACATCAACATGGGCTGCCCATCCAAGCGGGTGACCAATGGTTATGCCGGCTCGGCGCTGATGCGCGTGCCGGACGAGGCGCTGAAGCTGATTGACGCGGTGGTGGGCGCAACGCCGCTGCCGGTGACGGTAAAGATGCGGCTCGGCTGGGATGATGAGAGCCTCAATGCGGCGAGCCTCGCCAAGCGCGCGGTGGATGCCGGGGCGCAGATGATCACGGTGCACGGGCGGACGCGGCAGCAGTTCTACAAGGGGACGGCGCGCTGGCAGCTGGTGCGTGAGGTGGTCGAGGCGGTGGATGTGCCGGTAGTGGTCAATGGCGACATCGTCGACCTCGCAACGGCGCGCGAGGCGCTGCGACAGTCCGGTGCCGATGCGGTGATGATCGGCCGCGGCGCGCAGGGGCAGCCCTGGGTGGTCGGACAGATCGGCGCGGCGCTGGCCGGGCAGGCGGGGCCGGAGACACCGACAGGCGCGGCTCTGGCCGAGCTGGTCAGCGGGCACTACGAGGCGATGCTCTCGGCGTATGGGCGCGCGCTGGGCAATCGCATGGCCCGCAAGCATCTCGACTGGTATCTCGAGGCAGCGGGTGGCGGGCTCGACAAGGCGGTGCGCCAGCGCCTGCTGACGGGCGAGAATGCCGATGAAGTGCTCGCGATGATCCCCGATCTGTTCGGCACCGACTGGAGACAGGCCGCATGAGCAAGCCGCCACTGCCATCGCTGTCCACATCGGTGCTGCAGGCCTTGCCGCAGCCGGTGCTGGTGTGTGGGGAAGACCTGTCGATCATCTTCGTCAACTATGCGGCGGAGGCGTTTTTCGGCGCGTCGCAGAGCGTGCTGAGCCGGCAAAAGCTCAATGACCTGATTGCGTTCGGTTCGCCGATCATCGGGCTGATCCGCTCAGTGGTGGAGCGGCGGGCGCCGATGACGGAATACCGTGTGCGGGTAGGCTCATCGCGGTTCGGCGATGCGCGCGACGACCGGGTGGTCGACGCCTTTGCCTCGCCACTGTCGGACTCGGACGGACGGATCGCGCTCCTGTTCCAGGAGCGCACCATGGCCGACAAGATCGACCGGCAACTGGTGAGCCGGGGCGCAGCGCGTTCGGTGACTGGGCTCGCCTCGATGCTGGCCCATGAGATCAAGAACCCGCTGTCGGGCATTCGCGGGGCGGCGCAACTGCTCGAGCAGAGCGTGACGCCGGACGAGCTGCCGCTGGCGCGGCTGGTGCGCGATGAGGTGGACCGGATCGTCGACCTGATCGACCGGGTGGAAGTGTTCGGCGACGACCGGCCCATCGAGCGCGAGCCGATCAATATCCATGTGGTGCTGGAGCGGGTGAAGCTCCTGGCCAAGAGTGGCGTCGCCAAGGGCATCACTTTCCACGAGGACTACGATCCGTCGTTGCCGCCGGTGGCGGGCAACCGCGATCAGTTGATCCAGGTGTTCCTGAACCTCGTGAAGAATGCCGCCGAAGCGCTTGAACGAACACCGAAACCCGAAATCAAGTTTTCGACGGCCTTCCGCCCCGGCATCCGCATTTCGGTGCAGGGGGTGGCCGACCGCATCTCGTTGCCGCTCGAGATCATCATCGAGGATAACGGGCCCGGGATCCCTGCGGATATGGTGCCGATCATCTTCGATCCGTTCGTGACTTCCAAACCCAATGGCTCCGGCCTGGGGCTGGCACTGGTGGCCAAGATCATCGGCGACCATGGTGGCGTGGTCGACATGGACAGTCGCCCGGGCCGGACGCGGTTCCGCATCCTGCTGCCGGTGGCAACGCAGCCGCACACGCAAGAGACTGAAGAGGTTCTGGGCAAATGAGCCACACAGTGCTGCTCGCCGACGACGATGCCGCGATCCGCATGGTGCTGAACCAGGCGCTGACGCGGGCGGGATATGAAGTACGGCCGACGGGGAACCTGTCGACGATGTGGAACTGGGTGAGCCGCGGGGAAGGGGATATCCTCATCACCGACGTGGCGATGCCGGACGGCAATGCCTTCGACATCATGCCCAAGATCAAGAAGCTGCGCCCCGACCTGCCGGTGGTGGTGATGAGCGCGCAGAACACCTTCATGACGGCGATCCGCGCCAATGAGGTCGGCGCCTACGAGTACCTGCCCAAGCCCTTCGACATCGCCGAAGTGCTGAGCGTGGTGGCGCGGGCGCTGGCCGATGCCAAGAAGCCGGCCAAGACCGCGCGCGAGGAGGAGGAGCCGGGCGAGACGATGCCGCTGGTCGGCCGTTCGCCTGCGATGCAGGACATCTACCGGGCGCTGGCGCGGCTGATGCAGACCGACCTCACGGTGATGATCACCGGCGAAAGCGGCACCGGCAAGGAGCTGGTGGCGCGGGCGCTGCACAATTTCGGCAAACGGCGCAACGGGCCGTTCGTGGCGATCAACATGGCGGCTATTCCGCGCGACCTGATCGAGGCGGAACTGTTCGGGCACGAGAAGGGCGCCTTCACCGGGGCGACGGCGCGCTCGTCGGGCCGGTTCGAGCAGGCCGAGGGCGGCACGCTCTTCCTCGACGAAATCGGCGATATGCCGATGGATGCGCAGACCCGGCTTCTGCGCGTCTTGCAGGAAGGCGAATACACCATGGTCGGCGGGCGCACGCCGATCAAATCCAATGTCCGCATCGTCGCGGCGACGCACCGCGACCTCAGCCAGATGATCCGGCAGGGGCTGTTCCGCGAGGATCTCTACTATCGGCTGAACGTGGTGCCGATCCGGCTGCCGCCATTGCGTGAGCGCAGCGACGATATTTCCGACCTGGTGCAGCATTTCCTGCGCGTCGCGCAGCGCGAAGGCGAGCCGGTCAAGACCATCGCGCCGGACGCGATCCGCCTGATGCAGAACTACAGCTGGCCGGGGAACGTGCGCGAGCTCGAGAACCTGGTGCGGCGACTGTCGGCGCTCTACGCGGACGAGAACATCTCGCTCGAGATCGTGCAGAGCGAGCTGAACCTCGCCGACCGGCAGCCGACTCCGACGACCTCGGGGCCGGTGGACGTGGCGACTGCGGTCGAAACGCATGTGGCCCAATTGCTACGCGAGTATGAGCCGAACCTGCCGCCCGCGGGGCTCTACCAGCGGGTGATCGACCGGGTGGAGGCGCCGCTGATCGCGATGGCGCTGAATGCCTGTGGTGGCAACCAGATCAAGGCGGCGGACCTCTTGGGGCTGAACCGGAATACGTTGCGCAAGAAGATCCGGGCGCATGCGATCGAGATCGTGAAGCAGAGCCGGCGGCAGGGGTAGGGGTGGGGCGCCGACGCAGATGGCGCCTTGGCGCGAGTCTCCGTCGTCAAAGCCGATGGCGCGGTGCGGTTTACCCAAGAAATCCGATATTTTGGTGCCACTCGACCAGCCATTCGACCATAGGTCTCATGGCCTTCTCGCCTCAGATCAGTCCACTAGACTGATCTGCCCCTGCGGGACGGGTCGAAGTCTCGTGGCCCTGTGACCTAAAATCGCTCCACCGGAGCCTGCTGACGGGCGATGTCCGATGGTCCGGAGCCCTCCGAGCATAGCTCTCCGGGCCTCGTGATCTCAAATCGCTCCACCGGAGCGATTTGACCGCCCGTAGGGCGGTCGATCACGAGTGTCACATTTTGGCAACAATTGTCTTGAAGGGTCGGGCGAACTGGGTCACCTTGTCGGCCCGTCCCCCAGACCGGGCTGAGAATGACCAGCACCGCGGCATTGACCGATCTCAACGACGACGCCCGATTGCCTGACGCCGCGCCGGCGCGGGCATTGCTGTTCGGCGATGCCAGCCGGCAGGCGATCCGCACGGTCGGGCTGGTGATCGTGCTGCTGTCGGTGTTCGTGTCGTCGGGATCGTTCCTGATCATGACGGGCGCGACCGACATCGAGCCAACGCCGGAAGTCTGGACGATCATCTGGGTGGTGAACGGCCTGCTGGTGCTGGCGGTGGTGGCGCTGGTGGTCACCGAGGCCATGCTGCTGATCCGCGCCAAGATGCGGGGAGAGCCGGGCGCCAGCATGCAGGTGCGCATGGTGACCATGTTCGGCATGGTGGCTGCAGTGCCGGCGCTGCTCGTGGCGGTGGTGGCAATGATCACGCTCAACCAGGGGTTGGACCAGTGGTTCAGCGAGCGGACGCGCTCGATCGTCGAGTCGTCGCGACTGGTGGCACGATCCTACATGCTGGAGCATGCGCAGGTGCTGCGCGACGACATCATCTGGGTGGCGAGCGAGCTGGAGCAGGCGCGGGGCACGTTCGAGACAGACCGGGTGAAGTTCCAGCGCATCCTGACCGCGCTGGCGGTCAACCGTTCGCTGCCCTTCGCCTCGCTGATTTCGGCGGATGGCGACACGCTGATGAAGGCGCAGATCAATGCGCCAGGGACCGCGCCGCGGGTGCCGGAGGGGCTGACGGCGGGCGTGGTCGAGGGCACGCCGACGGAGATCCGTCCGGGACGGACCAATCTGGTCGGGTCGGTGGTCAAGCTCAGGGGCTACGACAACACCTATCTGTTCGTGGCGCGGCCCGTGGACCCCGAAGTGCTGCAGTTCATGCAGCTGACCGACGACAACATTTCGGAGTACCGGCAGTACGAGAGCAACCGGCTGGTGCTGCAGATCACGTTTACGCTGATGTATGTGGGCCTGGCGCTGGTGCTGCTGCTCGCGGCGGTGTGGATCGGCATTGCGCTTGCCAACCGCTTCGTCGACCCGATCCGAAACCTGATGATCGCGTCGAGCCGCGTGTCGCAGGGCAATCTCGATGTGGTGGTGCCAGTCCAGGAGGGCAGGGGCGACCTGCGCGACCTGTCGAACCGGTTCAACACCATGACCCAGCAGTTGCGCTCGCAGCGGCTGGCGCTGGTGGCGGCCAATGAGACCAACGAAAAGCGCCGGCAGTTCACCGAGGCGGTGGTGGAGGGCGTGTCGGCCGGCATTGTCGGGCTGGACCCGTTCGGGGCGATCACGCTGGTCAATGCGCGGGCGGCCGCGATGCTCGGGCAGGATGAAATCTCGCTGGTCGGCGAAAAGATCGAGGACGTGATCCCGGCGTTGGCGCCGATCATCGAGCGCGCCAAGTCGTCGCGGCGCGGCCAGATCCGCGACCAGATCGAGATCGGCTCGGGCCCGGACTATCGCACCTATCAGGTGCAGCTGACGCGCGAAGGCACGATGACGGAGTCCAAGGGCTTCGTGGTGACGCTCGACGACATCACCGACCTGCTCTCGGCGCAGCGCACCGGCGCCTGGGCCGACGTGGCGCGCCGGATTGCGCATGAGATCAAGAACCCGCTGACACCAATCCAGCTCAGCGCCGAGCGGCTCAGGCGCCGCTATGCCGGCAAGCTGACCGACGATTTCGAAGTGTTCGACAAGTGCATCAACACCATCGTGCGGCAGGTGGGCGACATCGGCCGGATGGTCGACGAGTTCTCCTCGTTCGCGCGGATGCCGGAAGCGCGGCTGGAGAAGGGCAATCTCAGCGAAGCGGTGCGGCAAGCGGTGTTCCTCGAGGGCGTGCGGCTGCCTGAAGTTGATATCCGCATGCAACTGCCGGACGAGCCGATCATCGGATCGTTCGATCCGCGGCTGATCAGCCAGGTGCTGACCAACCTGATCAAGAATGCCGTCGAAGCGATCGAAGGCGCGGGACTCGAGGCGATCAAGAGCCCGCGCATCGTGGTGGAAGCGCGGCCCGAGGGCGAGATGGTGCGCATCTCGGTGTCGGACAATGGCAAGGGCTGGCCGAAAGAAAACCGGCAGCGGCTGCTCGAACCCTATGTGACGACGCGGGAAAAGGGTACAGGACTGGGGCTTGCCATCGTCGCCAAGATCATCGAACAGCATGGCGGCAAGGTCGACCTGGTCGATGCCGAACCGGACGAGAATGGCCGGGAGGGCGCCTGTTTTACCTTCACGCTGCCGCTGTGGGACGAAGACGAGGCCGAGACGGGCATGGAGGCGCCAGCAGCGCCTTCCGAAATGACGGAGGCCGAACGCGCCGCAGCAGAGGCGCAGAAGCAACCTGACGACAACAATAGTGCGGGCGGGGCAACGCCCACGGGCGACAAGCAGGAGGAACCGCGATTGCATGCGGTCGATAACAACTGATGGCCCTCGATATCCTGATCATCGATGACGAAGACGACATCCGCGACCTGATTGCGGGTATTCTGGAGGACGAAGGCTATGAGGCCCGGCAGGCGCATGACGCCGATTCCGGGCTGAACGAAATCGCGCGGCGGCGGCCGAGCCTGGTGTTCCTCGACATCTGGATGCAGGGCAGCCGCCTGGACGGTCTGCAACTGCTGGACGTGCTGCAGGCGCAGCACCCGGACATGCCGGTGGTGATGATTTCGGGGCATGGCAATGTCGAGACGGCGGTCTCCGCCATCCGGCGCGGCGCCTATGACTATATCGAGAAGCCGTTCAAGGTGGACCGGCTGCTCCTGATCACGCAGCGGGCGATGGAGGCGACGCGGCTGAGGAGCGAGGTTGCGGACCTGCGCGAACGCTCGAATGCGGCGGCGGACCTCGTAGGCAATTCGCCGGCGCTGCATCAGTTGCGGGCGCTGATCGAGAAGTCGGCGCCGACCAATTCGCGGATCTTCATTGCGGGGGCATCTGGCACGGGCAAGGGGCTGACGGCCCGGATGGTGCACCAGAAGTCGTCGCGAATGGCGGCGCCCTTTATCGAGATCAACTGTTCGCTCTATTCGCCCGACGAGGTGTCGACGGTGCTGTTCGGCCGCGAGTCACGGGAAAAGACAGGGACGGTACGGACCGAGGTCGGGGCCCTGGAGCGGGCGCATGGCGGCACGCTCTACCTGTCCGAGGTGGCGGCCCTGCCGGCGGCGGCGCAGCAATCGCTGCTGAGGACGTTGGTCGAAAGCAAGTTCAACCGCGTCGGCGGTACGGTCAGTGTGCCGATCGACGTGAGGATCATCTCGTCGAGCTCGCAGAACGTGGCGCAACTGATCGAACAGGGGCAACTGCGCTCGGACCTGTTCCACCGGCTCTCGATCGTGCCGGTGCAGCTGACGCCGCTGAAGGACCGGCGCGAGGACATTCCGCCGCTGGTCGAGATGTTCATCGAGCAGATCTGCCGGCTGCACAACCTCAAGAGCATGACGATCGGCGAGGACGCCATCGCGGTGCTGCAGGCACAGGACTGGCCAGGCAATGCGCGGCAGTTGCGCAACTCGATCGAGCGGCTGCTGATCATGGTCAAGGACCAGACGCCGCCCGACGGGGTGATCAGCGCGGCCCTCCTGCCATCCGACATCGGCGAAGTGCTGCCGACGGTGGGCGACAACGATTCGTCGGCGCACCTGATGAGCCTGCCGCTGCGGGACGCGCGCGAGGTGTTCGAGCGGCAATACCTCCTGGCGCAGATCGAGCGGTTCGGCGGGAACATCTCCAAGACCGCCGAGTTCGTGGGCATGGAGCGCAGCGCGCTGCACCGCAAGATCAAGAGCCTCGGACTGTGAGGATGCATCGCCCGCTTGCATCCCGCGCGGGTAGGCACGACATAGACGTTGTGCCATAGTCTCCCCGCGGTTGGGAGAACTCAGAGCATGCGGGCGAGGGCGGTGGCTGCTTTCGCTCGATAAATGGGCGCCGGGCAACGGCTGACCCGCAACCATACGCGAGAAGAGGCCAACGAATGCCCCCCAGCGAAAAGACGCAGAACCTCCAGGATGCGTTTCTCAATCACGTGCGCAAGCAGAAGGTGCCGGTCACGATCTTTCTCGTGAACGGCGTCAAACTGCAGGGCGCGATTACGTGGTTCGACAATTTCTGCCTGCTGCTGCGCCGCGATGCGCAGTCGCAACTGGTGTACAAGCACGCCATCTCCACCATCATGCCGGGCGCACCGATCCAGTTGTTCGACCCCGAGCATAGCAACGAGAGCTGACAAAGGTCCCATGACCTCAGAAGACGAGACTGCCGAGGACCATAGCGGCCCTCGGCCCTTTATCGATCATCGCCAGGCGCCGACGCGCATCGGACTGATTGTGCCAGACGTTCGCGGCAGCACCTCAGGCCACTCGATCGAGGCCCGCAAGGCCGAGTTCGAAGGGCTGGCGAATGCGATACGTGTCGAGATCGTGTTTTCCGACATTGTGAGGGTGCGCGAGATCAAGCCCGCTACCTTCATCGGCGGCGGTACCGTTGCCGAGATCGCAGCGCGCGTGAAGGCAGACGATATCGAGCTGCTGCTTGTGGACGCGGCGCTGCACCCGATCCAGCAGCGGAACCTCGAGAAGGAGACCGGCACCAAGGTGCTGGACCGCACCGGGCTGATCCTCGAAATCTTCGGCGAGCGTGCGGCGACCCGGGAGGGCGTGCTGCAGGTGGAGCTTGCCCATCTCAACTATCAGAAGAGCCGGCTGGTCCGCTCGTGGACTCACCTTGAACGGCAGCGCGGCTCGGGCGGCTTCGGCTTCATGGGCGGCCCCGGCGAAACGCAGCTGGAAAGCGACCGGCGGCAGTTGCAGGACCGCATCAAGCTGCTGGAAGAGCGGATCGAGAAGGTGCGGGCGACGCGGGCGCAACAGAAGGGCCGGCGTGACGCCGCGCCGTATCTGGTGGTGGCGCTCGTCGGTTACACCAATGCCGGAAAGTCGAGCCTGTTCAACCGGTTGACCGGGGCAGGGGTGTTTGCCAAGGACCAGTTGTTCGCGACGCTGGACACCACGGTGCGCCGGATCGAGCTGCCGCACGGGCGTGAGGTGATGCTGTCGGACACGGTGGGTTTCGTCTCCGACCTGCCGACCGAACTGATCGCCGCGTTCCGCGCGACGCTGGAAGAGGTGCTGGAAGCCGACGTGATCCTGCATGTGCGCGATGTGGCCAACCCCGACCACGCGGCGCAGGCACAGGACGTGCTGACGGTGCTGGGCGAACTTGGGGCGCTGACCGAAGGCGCCCCGATTATCGAGGTGTGGAACAAGCTGGACCTGCTGGAACGCGACGAGGACGGCAATGTGCTGGCACTTGCCAGCGTGCATCCGGTGGGCAAGGTCGCGGCAACCGTGCCGGTATCGGCGGTGACCGGAGAGGGGACCGATGCCCTGCTGCTCGCCATCGAGACGGTGCTGTCGAGCGCGGCGCGGGTCTATCGCGTGCATGTGCCGCATACGGCCGGGGCCGATATGGGCTGGCTCTATGGCCATGCCGAGATCCTCGGGCGTGGTGAGCCGGACGATGACGGCCAGGTCTATGAGGTTCGGGTCGAGCCGCGGCATACGGCGGCGTTCGTGGCGAGATTCGCCGGGCGCATCGAAGGGTCGGACGCGGCCTAGATCGCCTCGGCGCCTCAGCTCTTGCGTTCGCGGGCGCGGATTTCGTTCCAGTAGCCGTCGAGGCGGGTTAGGCCGGCTTCGGGCAGTGGCACGCCGTCTTCGGCGGCGCGGGCTTCGACGTGTCGGAAGCGGCGGGTGAACTTGCTGTTGGCGGCGCGCAAGGCGGCCTCGGGCTCGACGCCGAGCTGGCGGGCGAGATTGACCGCGGCGAACAAGAGGTCGCCGATCTCTTCCTCGATATGAGCCTGGTCGGCGCCCGTGGTCGCGGCCGCTTCGACTTCGCCGAGTTCCTCGGTGACCTTGGCCATGGTCTCGCGCCAGTTCGGCCAGTCGAAGCCGACCTTGGCGGCGCGCCGGGTGAGCTTTTCGGCGCGCATCAGGGCGGGCAGGGCATCGGGCACATCGTCGAGGATGGAGGCGGATTGAGCACCGCGCTGCTCAGCCTTCTTCGCGCGTTCGTCGGCCTTGACCTCGTCCCACTTGGCCTTGGCGCCGCCGGCGCTGCGCGCCGCTTCCTCGCCGAAGACATGAGGATGTCGGCGTATCATTTTCTCGGTAATGGCATAAATGACGTCACCGAAATCGAAGAGCTGCTTCTCGGACGCCATCTGGGCGTGAAAGACCGGCTGGAGCAGGAGATCGCCGAGTTCGTCGCGGAGGTCGGCAAAGTCTTCGCGCTCGATGGCGTCGGCGACCTCGTAGGCTTCCTCGATGGTGTATTTGCTGATCGAGCGGAAATCCTGCTCGAGGTCCCAGGGGCAGCCGCCATCCGGGTTGCGCAGTGCCGCCATGATTTCGAGCAGGCGGGAGATGTCGCGGGACGGCTGCATGGGAGTTCCTCGATCAGACGATGTCGAACGACACGGTGTGGTTGCCGAGCTTGCCGAGGACGGCGCCGGTGCCGCGGATCGGCACGAGGCCGCAGAGGGAGCCGGTGGTGACCACGGTGCCGGCCTTGAGCGGCAGATGCGGCTGCTGGTTGCGGGCGTAGGCGATGTAGGAGGCGAGCACGGTGCCGAAGGAGTGCTTGGTCGGCGCGAAGTGGATCTGCCGGCCGGCGAAGTGGAGTTCGACGTCGAAGCCCTCGATCTCGGCGCCGACGTCACGCGGCGTTGGGTCCATGACGTAGCCAAGGGCGGCCATGTTGTCGGCGAGGCCGCCTTCATAGCCGGCGGCGGCGCGATCGGCATAGCGGGTGCCGCAGATCTCGACGCCGACGAAATAGTGGTCGATGGCGTCGATGGCGGCGACATCGTCGGCCGCAGCCTCGACGCTGAGGTCGGCGCCGAGAACGAGGCCGATCTCGAGCTCCAGGCCGATGACATTGGCGGCTGGCAGCTTGAATCCGTTGTGGCCGAAGCCCGAGGCGTAGATCGGAGCTGCGGCGCCAAGCCCGTCGGGCGCGATGGCGGTCTTGATCAGGCCGGTGGCGACGCCAAGGCCCGACTGCACGGCGCGCTGGATGGCGAAGGCGTCATCGCGGGTGATGGCGGCGTAGGGCGCCGGATCGACATCGTGCACACGGTTGAGATGGCCGAGGGTCAGGCGGCGGGCGAGGTTGGCAATATCGGTCACGAAGCATCCTCCTTGATTCGCATAAGACATATTATGGAACTGAAATGGGTGCGGGATCGTGATCGAGCACGGCCGTGGCGGTGATCTCGATCCTGAGGCCCTTGGCCAGCAGTTCCTTGACGACGACGGTGGCGCGGATCGGATATGGCTTGCGATTGAAGAACTCGGCATAGACCCGGTTCATCCCCTTGGCGTCGGCGCTGTCGATGAGGAAGATCTGGACCTGCACCAGGTTGGTGAGTTCGCCACCGGCGGCGCGGATGGCTTGCTGAAGGTTGGACAGCGCCTGCCGGGTCTGGGCTTCGATGTCGCCATCGGTGATGGCGCCGGTAACCGGATCCTCGGCGATCACGACGAGCCAGACGTGGCGGCCGGCGCGGACGCAATCGCTGATCGGAGCGCTGGAGGCAATGATGCCGGTGTCGATGGCTTCGATCATGGGAGGCTCCTTAGCGTGGGCTGATGATCTCGCCGGTGGTCAGGTCGATCTTGAGCCCGTCATAGGCCGGGCGGACATGGTCCGGGGTCATGGCATCGGTCTGGTTGTAGTCGAGATCGATGTGGAGGTTGGTGAGCACGGCGTGGCGCGGCTGGCGCTCGGCGATGAGGTCCAGCGCCTCGGAAAGGCTAAGATGGCTCGGGTGCGGCGTCGGGCGCAGCGCGTCGAGGATCCAGACGTCGAGGCCGGAAACGGCGGGCACGGAGACGTCCGGAATGCCGCTCAGATCGCAGGAATAGGCGAAATTCTGAACTCGGAAACCGAGTGAGGAAATGTCGCCATGATCCTGTAAGAATGGATGTATTTCGATGTTGCCACCTGGGCCCGAGATGGTGAGCTTGTCGCCGGCTTCGAGCAGGTGCTGGTTGAGGATCGGCGGGTAGCCGCTGCCGGGCGGCGCGGTGAAGCAGTAGGCAAAGCTCGGCACGATCCGGTTGGCCGCTTCCTGGCTGAAATAGACGTCGATGCGCTTGCGCTGGTTGAGGGCGAGGACGCGCAGGTCGTCGATGCCGTGGGTGTGGTCGGCATGCTCGTGGGTGTAGAGCACGGCGTCGACGCGATCGACATTGGCGTCGAGCAGCTGTTCGCGGAGATCGCAGCCGGTGTCGATGATGATGCGTGTGGGCTGGTCGGCGCCTTCGGTAAAGCCCTCAAGGAGCAGCGAGCAGCGGCGGCGGCGGTTTTTCGGATTGTCCGGATCGCAGACGCCCCAGTGGCCGCCGATGCGCGGAACGCCGCCGGAGGAACCGCAGCCCATGATGGTCGCGACGATGCGTTGGGCCGGTGCCATCAGTCGCGCCTGGCTTTCGAGAAAAGTCGATAAAAGTTGTCGGATGTTTCGCGGCCAAGCTGGTCGAGCGAGATGCCACGCACCGAGGCGAGATGCTCGGCGGTGTGGCGCACGAAGGATGGCTCGTTGGTGGCGCCGCGATGTGGCGCGGGCGCGAGATATGGCGCGTCGGTTTCGACGAGATAGCGATCCGCTGGCACGAAGCGCGCGACCTCGCGGATCTCCTCGGCATTCTTGAAGGTGACGATGCCGGAGAACGAGATGTAGCCGCCGAGCGCCAAGGCGGTGCGGGCCAAGTCGGTGCCGGCGGTGAAGCAGTGCAGGACGAAGGGGAAGGGCCCCTGCCCTGTCTGTTCTTCAAGGATGGCCGCGACATCGGCGTCGGCCGAGCGGGCGTGGATGACCAGCGGCAGGCCGGTGCGGCGGGCCGCGTCGATGTGGCGGTGAAAGCCGGTGGCCTGCGCTTCGCGCGGGGCGGTGTCGTAGTGGTAGTCGAGGCCGGCTTCGCCGATGGCGATGCAGCGCGGATGGACACTGAGGGCGACGAGGTCATCGGCGGTGATGTCGAGTTCCTCATCGGCGTGGTGCGGATGGGTGCCGACGGAGCACCAGATTTCCGGATGGGCCTCGGCGATGGCGGTGATCTCGGCGAAGCGCTTGACGCGGGTCGAGATGGTGACCATGCGGTCGATGCCGGCGGCGCGGGCGCGGGCCAGCACGCCGGCGCGATCGGCGGCCAGTTCCGGGAAATCGAGGTGGCAGTGGCTGTCGATCAGCATGGTCTCAGGCCTCTGCCGGCCGCTCCAGACGGGCGAAGACGCCCTGCGGCACCGGCAGTTCGGTGCCGGGGACGAGCTGGTTGGGCTTAAACGCATCGGCAAGCGTGCGCTGCGCCTCGGGTACCGCGAGCTGATCGAGCAGGCGCGCCGCCGAGGCGGGCACGAAGGCCAGCATCGGGATGGTGAGGCGGCGGACCGTGTCGGCGGTGACGTAGAGCACCGTCGCCATGCGATCGGGATCGGTCTTCTTCAGCGCCCAGGGCTCCTGGCCGGCGAAATAGTTGTTGGCGGCGCTGAGCGCGGCAATGAGGGCGCCGGCAGCGTCATGGACCAGTTGTTCGTCCATGGCGGACTGGGCGGCGGTCAGCGCGGTGTCGACTTCCGCCAGCATGGCGTTGTCGGCATCGGTCAGCGGCCCGGGGGTGGGCACCCTGCCCTCGCAGTTCTTGTTGATCATCGACAGCGAGCGCTGCGCGAGATTGCCGAGGTTGTTGGCGAGATCGGCATTGGCGCGGTTGACCAGCTTTTCGTGGCTGTAGTCGCCATCGTTGCCGAAGGAGACTTCGCGCAGAAGGAAGTAGCGCAGCGCGTCGGGGCCGAAGGTGTCTACAAGGAAGAACGGGTCGATGACGTTGCCCAGCGACTTGCTCATCTTCTGGCCGTCGACGGTCAGGAAACCGTGGGCGAAGACGCGGTGCTGCACCTCGATGCCGGCGCTCATCAGGAAGGCCGGCCAATAGACGGTGTGGAAGCGGATGATGTCCTTGCCGATGACGTGCAGATCGGCCGGCCAGAACTTCTTGAACAGCGCGCTCTCGGTGTCGGGATAGCCGACGCCGGTGATGTAGTTGGTCAGCGCGTCGACCCAGACATACATGACGTGGCCGGGGGCGCCGGGCACCGGGATGCCCCAGTCGAAGGTGGTGCGGGAGACCGAGAGGTCTTGCAGGCCGCCCTTGACGAAGGAGATGATCTCGTTGCGGCGCTCCCTGGGCGCGATGAAGTCGGGGTTGGCCTCGTAGAGGTCCAGCAGCTTCTGCTGATAGGCCGAGAGGCGGAAGAAATAGGTCGGCTCCTCGACCCATTCGACTTCGGCGCCGGAGGGGGCAAAGCGCTTGCCGTCCTTTTCGGTCAGCTCGGCTTCGTCGAAATAGGCCTCGTCGCGCACCGAGTACCAGCCCTGGTAGGTGGACTGGAAGATGTCGCCATTGTGGTTGGCGGCCATCTGCTGCCAAATCGCCTGCGAGGACTTGTGGTGGCGCTCCTCGGTGGTGCGGATGAAGTCGTCGTTGGAGACGTTCAGCACCGCGGCGAGGCGCTTGAACTCGGCGGAGTTGCGATCGGCCAGCTCGCGCGGGGTGACGCCTTCGCGGGCGGCGGTCTGCACCATCTTAATGCCGTGCTCGTCGGTGCCGGTGAGGAAATAGACCTCGCGGCCCTCGAGCCGCTTCCAGCGGGCGATGGCGTCGGTCGCGATCATCTCGTAGGCGTGCCCGATATGCGGGGCGCCGTTGGGATAGGAAATCGCGGTGGTGACGTAAAAGGGCTTGCTGGTCATCTTGGCTCGGTGGGAACGGCGATCATGCTGCAATGGCGCAGTGCCTTCTGATGGCATCGAAGAGCGCCACCAGGGTCTGCCGCATGTCGAGGTTGTAGGCATCGGCGTCGGCAAGGGATTGCCCGGCCTTCTCCCATAGCTCGGAAGCCGAGGCAAGCCGCTGGCGTGGGCCGGAGACGGCAGCGTCGCGGGCTTCGGCGGCCAGCCAGTCGAAGATCAGCTCGCGGGCAAAGCGCATCTGGGCGCCGTCCTTGTCGGCGGCGAGGAGATCGGCGAGCGCGATGCGTGCGGCCGGCGGGGCGGATGCGGGATTGCCGAGCCAGGCGCGGAGAGCCTCGAGGGCGTCAGCACTGCCCAGCTGCAGGGCTTCGAGACCACGGCGCGGGCTGCCGGCGGCGAGCGCCACGGCGCGGTCGATCGTGCCCGGATCGGTGTCGGTGCCGGAGGCGTCGAGCACGGCACGGACGTCGGTATCGGCGAGCGGGCGGAGGGCGAGTTCGATGCAGCGCGAGCGAATGGTGGGTAGCAGCGCGCCGGGACGGTGGGAGACGAGGAGGAAGGTGGTGTCGGCAGGCGGTTCCTCGAGGATCTTGAGGAGCGCATTGGCGGACGCGGTGTTGCAGTCGTCGATGGCGTCGAGGATGGCGATGCGGTGGCCCGCCCTGCCCCGCGTGCGGTGCATCTGTTCGATGAGGGCGCGGACGGCGTCGGCCTTGATGACGGTGTCGTAGCCCTTGCCGCTGTCCTTGGGGGCGCGGCGGAGGACGAAGAGGTTGGGATAGGCGCCCGCTGCAACCTGAGCGGCGACGTGGCCGGCGCTTTCGTCACCGGTCGTGGTGAACACCTCGCGGGCGAAGGCGAAGGCCAGCGTCGCCTTGCCGATACCACGCGGGCCATGCAGCAGCACGCCGCCTGGCAAGCGGCCGGCGGCAAGCCGTTCGCGCAGGGTGGCAAGGGCGGCGGCGTGGCCGCGAAGGTCGCTGTTATATTCCGGGGGCGCTATGCCCGGCAGCTGGTCGGGCTCGCGCTCCTCATAGGTGGTGGTCACGACGCGCCGAGCTCCGGCAGCTCCTCGAAGCGCCGGGTCATCAGGTCCCAGATCTCGTCCTCGAGCGCCTGCTCGCTCTGGTTGGCGGGGAGGACGACGCAGCGCTGCGGATTGGCGGCGGCGATGGCGAGGAAGCCCTGGCGCAGGCGGCGGTGCCAGTCGAGGTCTTCCTTCTCGAAGCGATCGCCGGTGCCCTGCAAGGCGGTTTCGAGCTCGCGGGCGTTGACGCGGTTGAAGGCGAGCTCGGGATCCATGTCGAGGACGATGGTGAGGTCCGGCAGGTTGCCGTTCAGCGCCAGATCCTCGAGCCCGTCGATGAGGCGCGTGTCGACGCCGCCGGTGAGGCCCTGGTAGGCGCGGGTCGAGTCGTGGAAACGGTCCGAGATCACCCACTTGCCGCTCCGGAGGCTGGGCGCGACGAGGTTGTTGACGTGGTCGAGGCGGGCGGCGGCAAACAGCACCGCTTCGGCACCGGGCCCCCAGCTTTCCGAGCGTCCCTGGAGGATGAAGGCGCGGACGGCTTCGGCTGTGGGGGTGCCGCCGGGCTCGCGGGTGCGGACGGCATCGATGCCGAGCCGGTTCAGCCGGACCAGCAGGCGCTTGACCTGACTGGACTTGCCGACGCCCTCCCCGCCCTCAAAGGTGATGAAGCGGGCGCGCGCATTTCCGGCAGCGGTGAACATCAAGCATACTTCCTGGAAAGCGCGCTACAGCCAGCCCAGCGCCAGTTCCTTCAGCGCATCGGTCGCCTTGCGGACGATATCGCCCTCTTCGACGTCGGCACCGGCATAGAGCGGCGTCACCTGCACGACAACCCCGTTGCACATGACATTGAGTTCGCCGAGCTGTTCGCCCTTGGCGACGGGCGGCAGGATGGGGGCGTTGTAGGTCACGTTGGCCTGCGGGCAGTTCTGTGCACCCTTGGGCAGGAACAGATCGATCTTGCCTTTGCCCACGAGCGGCACCTGCGGTTCGCTGCCGCCATAGACATCGGCGTTCGCGATGACGCTGCCCTCGGGATAGACCGGGATCAGCTCGAAGCCGCGGGTGCCCCAGGTGACGAGCTTGCGGGCTTCCTCGGTGCGTTCGGACATCGAGGTGAGGCCGTGCAGCACGGCGATCAGCCGGCGCCCGCCGGCGGCGGTGGAGACGACTTCGCCATAGCCGGAGGCCTCGGTGTGACCGGTCTTCAGCCCGTCGACGCCGATGCCGAGTTCGAGCAACGAGTTGCGGTTGAGCTGGCGGATCTTGTTCCAGGTGAATTCCGGCTCGGAAAAGATCGAGTAGTATTCTGGGAACTGCGCGATCAGGAAGCGCGCGATGATCGCAAGGTCGCGGGCGGTGGAGTATTGATCGGGATCCGGCAGGCCGGTCGAATTGACGAAGTTGGAGTTCTTGAGGCCGATCTCCTGGCCCAGCCGATTCATCATCTGGGCAAAGCTGGTCTCGCTGCCGGCAATGCCTTCGGCCAGCGCGATGGCAGCGTCATTTCCCGACTGGATGATGACCGAGCGGACCAGGTCGATGACCTTCACCTTTGAATTGAGCTCGGCGAACATGGTGGAGCCACCAGAGGCCGCGCCGCCGTCGCGCCAGGCGTGCTCGGAGATGAAGAACTCGTCGTTGAGGTTGAGCTTTTTCTGCTGCAGCAGGTCGAAGACCACCGCGATGGTCATCAGCTTGGACATGCTGGCCGGCTCGAGGCGCTCGTCGGCGGCCTTGTTGAAGAGCAGCGTGCCGGACTCGTAGTCCATCAGCACCGCGAACCTGGCCTTGGTCTCGAAGTCCTGCGCAAAGCTGCCCGCGGCGCCGGAAAGCACCGTGAAAAGCACGATCAGCAGTCTGAGGCCGAAGTTCCGCAACTCTCACCCCGTCGCGGTCCCGTTGACCGCAAACAAGACTAATAGAGAACCAAATCGTCGAGTCCAAGCTCCCGCGCCAGTGAAACCACGTCATCGCGTGCCACACCCGGTCGCAAATGCGTGAGGCGGAGCTCGGTGGCATCGCCAGCGGCGATGCGGACCGGGGTTTCGCTGACCGCGCCCAACATGGCGAAGGCCGCCGCCACCTCGTCGGAACGATCGGCGGAGGTGAAGAGGCCAAGGCGCAGATCGATGGCGCGGACGTCGTCGTCGACGCTCGCGAGGTAGGGCTGGAGCGCGTCGGCGCGCGTCGCCATGTCGTCGGCGGCGGCGTGGGCGGCGTTGATGCTCGCGTCAATGGCGGTGGGTTCGGCATAGCCGAAGAGGCCGATCAGGTCGCCCAGCGGGTCGGGATTGCTGGCAGGGGCGGTATCGCCGCCATTCAGGGCGAGGCGGGTGGTGCCCTGCTCGAGCCGCGTAGGCTTGTCGACGCTGGCGAGCAGCATTCGGGTGTCGTCGCCGTTGAGCGGCGCAGGGCCGACATACTGGACCTGGAGATTGCCGACGCCCTTGTTGGCATAGCCGAGGATTTCGGCGGCCCGATAGCTCAAGTCCATCACCCGGCCGTGGAGGTAGGGGCCTCGATCGTTGACGCGGACCAGCATGGAGCGGCCATTGTCGAGATTGGTGACGCGCACATAGCTGGGCAGCGGCAGCGTAGGGTGTGCGCCTGAGATGGCATTGGCCGAGAAGATCTCGCCATTGGCGGTGCGGCGGCCGTGGAAATCGGCGCCATACCAGGAGGCGCTGCCCGAAGCGACGTAGCCGGTCGGGTCCTGCTGCGGCGTGTAGGTTACCCCGCGCACGGTATAGGGCTTGCCGACCAGCTGGCGCCCTCCCCCGCGCGGCGGGTTCTTGGCGGTGGAGACGCGCGGCGAGACGGCAACGCCGAATTCCTTGGAGGAAAAGGCCTTGCGCTCGACATGGGGAACGCCAAGCCCGCCGAAGCCGCCGCCGCTACAGGCGACGAGGAACGGGGCCAAAAACAGGACGGCCAAAGCCGGACGAACGGCGCGGACGAAACCGCGGAGACGCAAAGACAAATCCAAGCCTCGGATACTGGAGTTCGGCGCATGGTAACCGAAGCGTTCCAAAACTGGGCTCAACACGGCGAACGTGGTTGAGGCCGGGTTAATTTGCCTCAAATGCCGGCTATTGCAGTCGGTCCAGCCAGCGCAGCAGCGCGGCGGTGGTTGCCTCGGGCTGTTCGGCTAGGGCCAGGTGACCGGCTGCGGCGATCACTTCCAGGGCTGCGCCGGGAATCGCGGCGGCCATTTCCTCTGAGAGCTCTGGCGGAGTCAGACGATCGCCTTGGCCGACGATGACTGTGGTGGGCACGGTGATTCCGGCCAGGTCGGGGCGCGAGTCCGGGCGGCCGATGATGGCCCCCTGATGGCGGGCATAGGCTTCGACGCCGTTGGCGAGGCTCATCCTGAGGTGCAGGTCGCGGAGCGGCTGGTTGGCGACATGGTCGGGATGAACGGCGAGCGGGAAGGCGTTGAGGAGGACCTGGCGAAACTTGCCTGACTGAGCCAGCGCCACCGCATCGCGGCGTTTGGCGGTGGCTTCAGGCGAGTCGGGATCGGCGCGTGTATCGACCAGGGCGAGCCCAAGCACCCGCTCGGGTGCCTGGCGCCAGATCTCGAGGGCGATGTAGCCCCCCATCGAAATGCCGGCAACGGCGAAGCGTGGTGGCGCTGAAGCAATGATGTGCCCGGCCATGGCAGCGATCGAGTCGCCCACAAGGTGATTGGCGATGCCGACCGGGCCGCGCGACCAGAGGCCGGGCGCCTGCCCGCTCCAGATTTCGGCGGTGCAGCCAAGCCCGGGGAGCAACAAGGTCGGAATTGTCATGGGCCTCGCGCTCCGTGGGTCGTATTGTCAGCCGGCAACGGGACCGGGAAATGGGGTTGCTTGTTCCATCTCGCGACATGATATAAAGAAATCTTTATATGTATCGTGCGAGCGATTGGCCTCATGCCCCTATCGTGGCGCAACCGATCGCAGAAAGTCGAGCGATGACCGCAACGCAAGTCCCTCAGATCGATAGAAATTCCTTGCCGGATGGCGACGAGGTGCGCAAGGCGCTGCTCGCGGCCGCCGCCGAGCGCATCCTCATCTTCGATGGCGCCTACGGGACGATGATTCAGCGGCTGAAGCTCGACGAGGCCGACTATCGCGGCGAGCGGTTCAGGGACTGGCACATCGATGTGCGGGGCAACAACGACCTGCTCAACCTGACGCTGCCCGATGCCATCCGCGATATCCACGTGGAGTATTTCCTCGCCGGGGCGGACATCTGCGAAACCAACACGTTTTCGTCGACCGGCATCGTGATGGCCGACTACGGCATGCAGGCGCTGGCCTATGAGCTGAATTATGAGGGCGCGCGGATTGCTCGCGAGGCCGCGAAGATCGCCGCGGCCAAGGACGGCAGGCGGAGGTTCGTGGCGGGCTCGCTCGGGCCACTGAACAAGACGGCGTCAATGTCGACCGATGTGAGCAATCCGGGGCACAGGGCGGTGACGTTCGACGAGATCGTCGCGACCTATAGCGAGCAGATCAACGGGCTGATCGATGGCGGCACCGAGCTGCTGCTGTTCGAGACGATCACCGATACGCTGAACACCAAGGCCGGCATCTTCGCGGCACGAAAGATCTTCCGCGAGCGCGGCTACGAGCTGCCGGTGATGATTTCTGGGACGATCACCGATCTTAGCGGCCGGACGCTGTCGGGCCAGACGCCGACGGCGTTCTGGTATTCGGTGCGGCATGCGAAGCCCCTGACCATCGGGCTCAACTGCGCGCTCGGGGCCAACGCCATGCGGGCGCACATCGCCGAGCTCAGCGATGTCGCCGACACGATGATCTGCGCCTACCCCAATGCCGGGCTACCCAACGAGTTCGGCGGCTATGACGAGACACCGGAATTCATGGCGCGGCAACTCGAAGGGTTCGCGCGCGACGGGTTCCTGAACATTGTTGGCGGCTGTTGTGGTTCGACGCCGGATCACATCCGGGCGATCGGTGAAGCCGTCTCGAAGTACAAGCCGAGGAAAATCCCAGAAGCTCCTCATCTAATGAGACTTTCGGGTCTCGAGCCATTCACGCTCACCGAGGAGATTCCGTTCGTCAACATTGGCGAGCGAACCAATGTGACGGGCTCGGCGCGGTTCCGGAAGCTGATCACCGCGGGCGACTACACGGCGGCGCTCGATGTGGCGCGCGACCAGGTGCAGAACGGCGCGCAGGTCATCGACATCAACATGGATGAGGGCCTGATCGACAGCGAGAAGGTGATGACCGAGTTCCTCAACCTGCTCGCGGCGGAACCAGACATTGCCAGGGTGCCGCTGATGATCGATTCGTCGAAGTTCTCCGTGATCGAGGCGGGGCTCAAGTGCGTTCAGGGCAAGGCGCTGGTCAACTCGATCTCCATGAAGGAAGGCGTCGACAAGTTCATCGAGCAGGCGCGGCTGGTGCGCGACTATGGCGCGGCGGTGGTGGTGATGGCGTTCGACGAGGACGGCCAGGCCGACACCTATGAGCGCAAGGTGGAGATCTGCACCCGGGCCTATCGCATCCTTGTCGATGAGGTCGGCTTCCCGCCCGAGGACATCATTTTCGACCCGAACGTGTTCGCCGTGGCGACGGGCATCGAGGAACATGCCGGCTACGGCATCGCCTTCATCGAGGCGACGCGGGAGATCACCCGGACGCTGCCGCATGTGCATATTTCGGGCGGCGTTTCGAACCTCAGCTTCTCGTTCCGCGGCAATGAGCCGGTGCGCGAGGCGATGCATTCGGTGTTCCTCTACCACGCCATCCAGGCGGGGATGGACATGGGCATCGTCAATGCCGGGCAGCTGGCGGTGTACGATTCGCTCGACCCGGTGCTGCGGGAAGCCTGCGAGGACGTGATCTTCAACCGCCGCGCCGACGCGACCGAGCGGCTGCTCGAAATTGCCGAGGGCTACAAGGGCCAGGCTGGCGGCGAGCAGAAGGCCAAGGACCTGAGCTGGCGCGAAAAGCCGGTGGAGGAGCGGATCGCCCATGCGCTGGTCAATGGCATCACCGAGTTCATCGACGCCGATACCGAGGAGGCACGGCTGAAGGCCGAACGGCCGCTGCATGTCATTGAGGGACCGCTGATGGCGGGGATGAGTGTCGTCGGCGACCTGTTCGGCGCGGGCAAGATGTTCCTGCCGCAGGTGGTTAAATCGGCCCGGGTGATGAAGCAGGCGGTGGCGCACCTGCTGCCCTACATGGAGGCGGAGAAAAACGCCGACGGCAATGCAACGGGACGGCAGAGCGCTGGCAAGATCCTGATGGCCACGGTGAAGGGCGATGTGCACGACATCGGCAAGAACATCGTCGGGGTCGTCCTGAGCTGCAACAACTACGAGATCATCGATCTGGGCGTGATGGTGCCGACGGCGAAGATCCTCGAGACGGCGAAGGCCGAAAAGGTCGATGTGATCGGGCTGAGCGGGCTGATCACGCCGTCGCTCGACGAGATGGTGCATGTCGCCTCCGAAATGGAGCGCGAGGGCTTCTCGATTCCGCTGCTGATCGGCGGGGCGACGACGAGCCGGGTGCATACGGCGGTGAAAATCCACCCGCAATATAGCGGCGGACCGACCGTACATGTGCATGACGCCAGCCGCGCGGTGGGCGTGGTGTCGGCGCTGCTGTCGCCCGAACAGCGCCCGACCTATGTCGCCGATACGCGGGCCGAATATGACCGGCTGGCCGAAAAGCACCGGCAGACCGAGGCCGACAAGCAGCGGACGCCGCTCGCGTTGGCGCGGGCCAACCGGTATTCGCCTGACTGGGGGAACTACATCCCGCCCAAGCCGAGTTTTTTCGGCACCAAGGTGTTCGAGAACTACGATCTCAGCGAGATTGCCCGCTATATCGACTGGACGCCGTTCTTCCAGGCCTGGGAAATGAAAGGGCGCTACCCTGCCCTGCTGGAGGATCCGGTGCAGGGCCCGGCCGCGCGGCAGCTGTGGGATGACGCGCAGCAGATGCTGCGCGAAGTCATCCAGAAGAACTGGTTCCGTCCCAAGGCGGTGATCGGGTTCTGGCCGGCCAACCAGGTTGGCGACGATATCCAGCTGTTCACCGATGAGGGCCGCAGCGAGGAGCTGGCAACGTTCTTCACGTTGCGCCAGCAGCTGTCGAAGTCGGGTGGCAAGGCCCAGCTGGCGCTGGCCGACTTCGTCGCGCCGGTGGGCACGCCGGACTATGTCGGCGGGTTCGTGGTGACGGCGGGGCTTGAGGAGGTCGCCGTGGCGGAACGCTACGAGCGCAAGAACGACGATTATTCCTCGATCCTGATCAAGGCGCTAGCCGACCGCTTCGCGGAAGCTTTCGCCGAGCTGATGCATGAGCGGGTGCGCAAGGAGTTCTGGGGCTACGGCAAGGACGAGAATTTCGCGCCGGGCGAGCTGATCGGTGAGCCGTACAAGGGCATCCGCCCTGCCCCGGGCTATCCGGCGCAGCCCGACCACACCGAAAAGACCACGCTGTTCCACCTGCTCAACGCCAGGCAGCGGATCGGTGTCAGCCTGACGGAGAGCTATGCGATGTGGCCGGGCTCGTCGGTATCGGGCCTCTATCTCAGCCATCCCGAGAGCTATTATTTCGGGGTGGCAAAAGTGGAACGGGACCAGGTCGAGGACTACGCGCGGCGCAAGGGCATGAGCATTGCCGAAGTCGAGCGCTGGCTCGGGCCCATCCTCAACTACATTCCGGGGGCGAAGGCGGATGGCTAGTGGAGCGCCGTTTGCGGCTCGCCGGCAATCGGTGCCGGTCCGCATCGAAACCGACGCGGCAAGGCTGGCGGCGCTTGCCGGCGATGGCGTCGCGGTCGTTCGGCTGGAGCCGCCGGCGCATGCGCATGGGGACGGCACCGCCTGCCTCGTGTGCGAAACACGCGGCGATGTGCGGGTGGCGCTGTTCGAACTGCTGGAGCGCGAGCGGCTGGGAGCGGTGCCGCCCTTCGAGCGCGTGGTGGTCGATGCCAGCGCAGTCGGCGACGTCGACGCGGTGGTGGACGCACTGGTGCCGGGGCGACGACCGGCCTTTGGTCTTCGCGACTTTACGGTGGCGCGCAGCTTTCACCTCGAAGGGATCGAAGCTTCCGGGGGCGCGTAACGGTACGGACTTGACACTTGCGACGTCCAGTGGCGGTGCCCAGCCAATTTTGCATTCGCATGCACATGTTTGTATCATGCTGATGACAAATGAAGCACGGCTGTCGAACAGCAACGGCGAAAAATGATGGCCGGATGACTGACGAAATGTTGCGTGCCGAGATGCGCATCAAAGACGCAGGGCGCAGGCTGGATTGTAGGGTTTTCAAAGTATATTTGCGGATGCGTGCTGAAGGAATTGTCGTTTTCGGCTCCCGACACAAATATGCGACCCGTACCCCGCGGTACGTTGTTTGGGCCGCGCCGGCGGATGACCGAAAGGTGCTTGCGTATTCTCCACTGAAATGTCAGGCATAGACGCGTCGACCATGCACAGCGTCATGCATGGTGGTGGGGTCCCTGCAGCAAGGAGATTTGTCGGGCCGTCACCTTCCCGTGGCAGCGGGTATTGACATGCATCGGTAGGCCGGGGGGCTTGGCGAGACATGGAGTGACTAGAACAATGTACAAGATCCCGGAGGAAGAGGTCGAACGGATGCAGGAACGCCTGCACCGGCTCACGGGACGGCAAAGGGAGATCCTCGATCACGTGCTCGACGGCAGCACGAATGAGGAGATCGCCACCATACTGGGCATATCCCGCAGGACGGTTGAGACGCACCGCCTGCGCGTGATGGCCGCCCTCGGTGCCCACAACACAGCCGAGCTGGTGGGCAAAGTTGTCTGGTTGCGTGCCCGCGAGCACTTTCTCGATCGGGTTGCCGTGTAGCCCGCAGATGGGCACAGCACGCACCGACTTGCCGATGAGGGAATCGGCGGCGGTGAGCAAGTGACGGGCACGCTTGGCGAAAGCCAAGGGTGCCAACCAAGGTCAGTGCGCGGCGCAGGTCTGCGAGTGACCGGGATAGCTGGGCCTGGGGCCTCGCACCGTCTTTGGGAGGCGGCGAAACCGCGGAAGACCCAGACTGGTCGGGCTGGCGCAGCGGAGGGCCGTTGAGACCTGCGCCCTAAAGGCCACCCACCCCGAGCAAGTGGGCGACGAGCCCCAGCCCCGCGAGAATCAGCAAGGTCCAGGGAATGCCGAGGCGCAGCGCGAAGAGCGCCAGCGCGGCGACAGCGACGAATGCCAGGGCAAGGGCATTGAAACTCTGCCAAACCGGCATGGGTGTGCTGACAGGGCCGAGCGACAGGCTCCCAACCTCGGCGAACAGCACATGCAGGCCGAACCACAGGGCAAGGTTGAGGATGACGCCAACCACCGCCGCGGTGATGGCGGCCAAGGCTCCTGAGAGTAGTCGGTTGCCGCGCAGCCGGTCGATATGTGGCGCCCCGGCAAAGATCCACAGGAACGATGGCGCGAAGGTGGCCCAGGCGGTGATGAGGCCGCCCAGCAGGCCGGCCGCGAGAGGCCACAGGTCGCCGGCCTGGCGCAAGCCGGCTAGGAAGCCGACAAAGCTGAGCACGAGGACCAGCGGGCCGGGCGTGGTTTCGGCAAGCGCAAGGCCGTCGATCATCTCGGCCGGGCGCAACCAGCCGAAGCCCTGCACCGCCGCCTGCGCCACATAGGCGAGCACGGCATAGGCGCCGCCGAAAGTGACGACTGCCATTTGCGAGAAGAATACGAAGAGCGAGACGAAGACGCTGTCGAGGCCGAGGAGCAGCGCCAGCGGCACCAGCGGCGCAAACCAGACCAGTGCCCAGGTGAGGATGCTCGAGAGCGTGCTGCGCCAGCCGATCGGAGCGGCGGTGGGGGCAGTGTTGGTGCCGCCAGCACCGCGGGCAGCGAAGAAGCCAACCAGCCCAGCGCCGAGCACGACCAACGGGAACGGCAAGGCGAAGATGAAGAGCGCGATGAAGGCGGCGCCGGCCAGGACCAGGCTGAGGCGAGTCTTGAGGGCGCGCCGGCCGACGCGCAGGGTCGCCTCGACGACGATGACGAGAACCGCGGCCTTGAGGCCGAAGAACATGGCGGCAAGCCACCCGGCATCGGTCAACAGGCCATAGGCGGCAGACAGCGCCAGAATGCAGACCAGGCCGGGCAGGACAAAGAGCAGGCCGGCGACAAGGCCGCCGCGCCAGCCATGCAGCGCCCAGCCGATATAAGTGGCGAGCTGCTGCGCTTCGGGACCTGGCAGCAACATGCAGAAGTTGAGGGCGTGGAGGAAACGCGCTTCGTCGATCCAGCGGCGTTCGTCCACGAGTTCGCCGTGCATAAGGGCGATCTGGCCGGCTGGCCCGCCGAAGCTGAGGAGCCCGATTCGGGCCCAGACAGCGGTGGCCTCGGCGAAACTGGGGAGCACGAGCTCTGTCGGTGGGGCGGTGTCGGTCACACTCTGGCGGGCTCCACTGGCATTGGTCGCCAAGTGCAGCAAAGCCACGTCACAATCAAGCCGGTCCGGCCGCTTGTGTTGATGTGCCCGATGAGGAGTTCAGGGGAAACCCTGGTGCGGTCGAGAAGACTCGAACTTCCACGCCTTGCGGCACAGCGACCTCAACGCTGCGCGTCTACCAATTCCGCCACGACCGCACGCCGAGGGAAAACGCTGCGCCGTTCGGCGAAGCGAGGCTGCGTGTAGCAAAAGCGATTGGGGGGCTCAAGCGATTAATTGCGCTCGATGTCGAAAGCTCCGCAGCAGCTGACAGTCGCGTGCCGGGGTCACAGACGGCGGCGGAGCTTTTCGGTGATCGAGACGGCGAGCTTGCCATCGTCGACCTTGACCTCGCCGTGCGCGACCAGCGTGTTGTTGGCATAGACGCGCAAGGGATCGCTCTCGCTGGTGTCGAGCTCGATCACGGCGCCACGCCCCATGCGGAGCAGGTGGTGAATGGGCATCGTGGCCGCGCCGAGCTCGACCGTGATATCCACTTCAATCTTGTCTAGAGTGTTCATACATAGTCCACAAACGACCGAGCCAGCGTGAATCGCGCCAGCCACCAGTAGCCAGAGCATTGGGTCCGCATGCTTACCGAAGCGTTAACAAGTGTATCGCGCTGCGACAGTTCGGCGGCTTTGTTGCGGGCCGATGCGCGGCCGGCCGAGTGGCGGATCGAGGAGGGGCTGGTCCCCTACCCCGTGGCGCTCGAGACCATGAAGGCGCGCGCGGCTGCAATCGCGGCGGGCGAAGCCGGGGAACTGGTGTGGCTGGTCGAGCACCCGCCGCTCTATACGGCGGGCACCTCGGCCAATGCCGGCGACCTGCTGGCCCCGGATCGCTTCCCGGTGTTCGATGCCGGGCGCGGCGGGCAGTACACCTATCATGGCCCGGGGCAACGCGTGGTGTACTTCATGCTCGACCTGAGGGAGCGTGGGCGTGATGTGCGCTGCTTCGTGCAAGGGCTGGAAGGGCTGATCATCGACACGCTGGCGGCGTTCAACATCGTAGGCGAGCGGCGTGACGGGCGGATCGGGGTGTGGGTCAGGCGGCCAGACAAGGGCACGGGACGCGAGGACAAGATTGCGGCGATCGGCGTCAGGGTCAGCCGCTGGGTGAGCTTTCACGGCATTTCGCTGAATGTCGCGCCGGAGCTCAGCCATTTCGACGGGATCGTGCCGTGCGGGATATCCGACCAGGGCGTGACCAGTTTCGAGGATCTGGGGCAACTGGTGTCGATGCCGGAAGTCGATAGCGCGCTCAGAGCCGCGTTCGAGCGGCGCTTCGGGCCTGTGGCTGCCATGTCGGACGGGGGACTTGTATCGGTGGCCTGAGGGCCGCATCTTCAAACAGAGGCGCGATTCAGACGATGTGTTCGAGCCCGACCTGGAGGCGACTGCCATGACATTGGACGATCTGAAGAAAATCTTCCTTGGCCGGACGCTGTTCCGGCTCGATACGATCCTGTCGCCCAAGCTGGTGCCGGTGCTTTATGGCGTGGGGCTGGCGGCGCTGCTCTTGTGGGCGGTGATCCACCTGTTCGCGACGTTCGGGCGCAATTTCGGCGATGGGCTGTGGGGGCTGTTGGAGATCGCGGTGTTCGGCATGCTGGCGCTGCTGGCGCTGCGCGTGGTGTGCGAGTTCCTGCTGGTGTATTTCAAGGCCAACGAGACCGTGGTCCGGGCGGTGGCGCTGTCCCGCGCGCCGAGCACGCTGCTCGACGAGGTCAAGGACGCGATCCACGACATTGCCGAGGAAGAGGACGCTTCCGATCCGATGACGGACCTTGGTTCGGACCAGCCGGCGCCGAGCGTGCGGCGGACGGCCCGACGCAGCCCGAAGACCACGCCGGACCTCTAGTTACTCAGGCGGACTTCGCCCGCATGGCATCGACGCTCCAGGCGCCGGGGCCCGAAAAGACGAGGTAGAGGAAAGCAAAGCAGAACAGGATGGCGGCATCGCCGCCATTGTTGACGGGGAACGGGTTCTGCGGCGCATGCGCCATCCAGTAGGCCACTGCCATCATGCCGGAGAGGACGAACGCCACCGGGCGCGTCATGAAGCCGACGAGGATGGCAAGGCCGCCAAAGACTTCCAGAATACCAGCCACGCCCATCAGCGACATCAGGTTGGCCGTGCCCCATTCTGCTGCGGGGAACCCAAAAAGCTTCTGGGTGCCATGGGCGATGAAGAGCAGCGCGGTGACGATCCTCAGGACCGAGAGGGCCTGGGGCTGGTAGCGGCTTAGGCTGGCGAAGTTCATGAACTATCCTCGTGTTGACGCGCCACGGGCGCAGGGACAAAACACGATTAGCGTTGTCAGCAATTCACGCAAATGAGCGTTTGGTAACCTGACGCGCTTGTGATCGGCCGTGATCAGACCTGCCATGCCGGGCAGGTCGGGCGCTTTTCATTGCTTTTGCGGCCAATCGGCGTATAGGCACGCGACCATGAACGACCTCGCCAAAGCCGCCCCGAAAATTGGTCTCGTCAGCCTGGGTTGCCCCAAGGCGCTGGTGGATTCCGAACGGATCATGTCGACGCTGCGCGCGCAGGGCTATGCCTTCTCGCGCGACTATCAGGGCGCCGATATCGTGCTGGTCAATACCTGCGGTTTTCTCGACAGCGCCAAGCAGGAAAGTCTCGATGCGATCGGCGAGGCTATTGGCGAGAATGGCCGAGTCATCGTCACGGGCTGTCTCGGGGTCGAGGAAGAGCTGATCCGGAAGACCCACCCGAGCGTCCTCGCGGTGTCGGGTCCGCACCAGTACGAGCAGGTGGTGAGCGCGGTGAATGCGCACCTGCCGCCGGTGCCGAACAAGTTCGTCGACCTGGTGCCGGAACAGAGCCTCAGGCTGACGCCGCGGCACTACGCGTACCTGAAGATTTCCGAGGGCTGCAACAACCGCTGTTCGTTCTGCATCATCCCGCAGATCCGCGGCGACCTGGTGTCGCGACCGATTGCGAGTGTGCTCTACGAGGCCGAGCGGCTGGTGGCGTCCGGTGCCAAGGAGATCCTGGTGATCTCGCAGGATACCAGCGCCTACGGCGTCGACACCAAGTACGCGACTTCGAAGTTCCGCGGGCGCGATGTGTCGGCGCGGTTCCAGACGCTGGCTGAGGAGATGGGGAAGCTCGGCGTGTGGACGCGGCTCCACTATGTCTACCCCTACCCGCATGTCGACAGCGTCATTCCGCTGATGGCCGAGGGCAAGATCCTCCCCTATCTGGACATTCCGTTCCAGCACGCCTCGCCGCAGGTACTGAAGGCGATGCGGCGGCCGGCGAACCAGGAAAAGACGCTCGACCGGATCAAGTCCTGGCGCACGATGGCGCCGGACCTCGCGATCCGCTCGAACTTCATCGTCGGCTTTCCCGGCGAGACGGAAGAAGATTTCGAGTTCCTGCTCGACTGGCTGGAAGAGGCCGAGATCGACCGGATCGGCTGCTTCGAATATGAGCCGGTGACTGGTGCACCTGCTAACGACCTCGGCAACGACATTCCCGCCGAGCTCAAGCGCGAGCGTTATGAGCGGCTGATGGAAGTGGCGCAGGAAATTTCGGCGCATGTGCTGTCAAAGCGCGTCGGCCGGACCATCGATGTGCTGGTCGACGATGTGGAGCCTGAGACGGGCCGCGCCGTGGGCCGCAGCCAGTGGGACGCGCCGGAGATCGACGGCACCGTGATCATCCACGAAGCCGACGGCATCAAGCCGGGCGACATGGTGTCGGTGACGGTGACCGAGTCCGACGAGTACGACCTTTATGGCGTGCCGGCGGCGAAGTTCGTGGCCGACTAGCTCGTTCCGAGTTTCCATAACTCTTGCGACCGGGGCGACCCGGCGCGCCACTGCTATCGGCTTAGCTCCAGCAGCCGCACGGCCGCGTCGAACTCGCGGCGGCGGAAGGCGCGGCGCTGGGAGGCTTCGGCGTCTTCGCCCCAAAGGCGGATGTTGTGATCCTCATCGACGTGGGCGGCGGACCAAGCGGCGTCCGGAGCGACGAGGCCATTGGCCAGCGCGATGGTGATGAGGCCGGAGCCAGTCAGTGAGATGAGCGAGGCCATTGCGGTGAGGCGCAGGAGGTTCTCGCCATCGAGAGTCGCGTCCAGCCGGGCCAGGGTGCGCTCGGGCTGGGCGACGTGGACGATGCCGATGGTGGGCTGGAAGACGACATCCAAGTGCCGGGCCAGCGCCACGAGGATCGGGTCCCAGGCGGCGTCCTGCGCGGCGACCAGTTCGCGCGGGCTGTCGGCGCGGTAGAGCAGAAGGTCGCTGCCGCAGTATTTGATCACTTCCGCGCGGAAATCGTCGCCACGGCCGTCGCCGGCCTCGACGCCGGAATTGACCAGCCGGACCAGCGGCATGTCGGCGAATTCGATGGTGTCCTTCTGGGCGCGCCATTCGGCGGCGATGGCCTCGGCGATGGCGCGCTGCTGGAGGCGGATCGGCTTCAGGCCCGGGGTGCGGACGGCCTTGCCGTCGAGGAGGACCGCGAAGCCTTCGGTGTCCTCGCCGATGGTGACATCCTTGTAGAAGCGCTTGGGCGCCTGCTGGCGGGCATGGGACTGGGCGGCACGATAGCCGTCATTGCGGTGGGCTTCGGCTTCTTCGAGGAACTCACGCATCCTGCCCCTCCAGTAGTCTCGCGATGGTCGGATCCAGGTCGTCGAAGCGGTCCACGATGACGCTGGCACCCTCCCGCTGCAGGTCGGGTGTTTCATGGTAGCCCCAGGAGACGCCAATTCCGCCGACGCCGGCGGCGCGGGCCATGCGCATGTCGTGGATGGTGTCGCCGATCATGACGGTCTGGTGCCGATGGGCACCTACCCGGGCCATGGCGGACTCGATCATCTGCGGATCAGGCTTGCCGCGATTGTGGTCGGGGGTCTGGATGGAGTCGAAGCGGGTGATGATGCCGTGACGCTCGAGCAGCGTGATGGCGCCCTGGTAGCCCTTGCCGGTGGCGACGGCAAGGATGGTGCCGGGATCGGCCTGCAGCCGAGCCAGCAGGTCAAGAGCTCCGGCGAACAGCGGTTCGCGCACGACCCCTGCCCGTGCACGGTAATGCGTGCGGTAGCTGTCGAGGATTTCCGTCACCCGGTCCGGCGGCGCATCGGGGGCGAGGAGCGCCATGGCGTCCCAGGCAGTGATGCCGGAGACGGAGCGGATGGTGGTTTCGTCCGGCACCGGCTGGCCGATGGCGGTGAAGGATTCGGTGACAGTTTCGACGAAGTGCTGGACCGAGTCGATCAGAGTGCCGTCGAGATCGAAGATCACCAGCCTCATGTGTCGTCCTCGGGGTCCTGGTATTGGGCGTCGTAGCGATCGGCATCGAAGCCGAGGACGTCGAAGGTTGCCTGCATGTGCGGCGGCAGCGGGGCGGAAACATCGAGTTCGGTGCCATCGCGCAGCGGCAGGCGGATGCGGCGGGCGTGCAGGTGGAGGCCCTTGGAGATTTCCGCCGGCTGCTCCCAGTTCTGGATGTTGAAGTAGCGCGGGTCGCCGATGATCGGGTTGCCGAGCTCGGCCATGTGGACGCGCAACTGATGGGTGCGGCCGGTGACCGGCTTCAGCGTCACCCAGGCATAGCGGCCGGCGGCGGTGTCGGTGGTGGAATAATAGGTCATCGAATGCTGGGCGCCGGGGGCGTTCTGCGGCACCACCACCATCTGCTCGCCATCGGTGGTGGGCTGCTTGGCGAGGAAGCACGAGATCGAGCCCTGGCGCGGATGCGGCGCATGCCAGACCACGGCCCAATAGATCTTGCGGGCCTGGCGGGAGGCGAAGATGGTGCCGAAATGCGCGGCGGCGGCCTTGGTCTTCGCCACGACGAGGCAGCCGGAGGTGTCGCGGTCGAGCCGATGCACCAGCCGGGGCGGCTCGCCCTTCTTGTTGGGCAGGCTCTTCAGCAGGCCATCCATATGGCGTTTTGTGCCGCTGCCGCCCTGCGAAGCGAGGCCATGGGGCTTGTTGAAGACGTAAAGTTCGTCGTCCTCGTAGAGGATCAGGTCGCGGAGGAAGTCGGCATCGCGCGCGTTGACGGCGCCCTCGGCGCGCTCGGGCGCGGCATCGATGGGTGGGACTCGGACGACCTGGCCCGAGACGAGCCGGGTGCTGGTTTTGACGCGGCCAGAGTCGACGCGGACCTGGCCCGAGCGCAGCAGTTTCTGCAGATGCCCGAAGGTGACCTGCGGGAAATGCGTCTGGAACCAGCGGTCGAGCCGCATGCCGTCTTCGTCGCGGGCGACGACCTGCTGGCGAACACCGCTCATGCCAGCACCCGCACGGCGCTTAGGCCGGCCCAGAGACCGGCAATGGCGAGAAGCGCCGAGCCCACGATGTAGGCGGCAGCCAGCAGCAGTTCGCCGCGCTCGATCAGCACGATGGCATCGAGCGAGAAGCTGGAGAAGGTGGTGAAGCCGCCGAAGAGACCGACCGCGACGAAGAGGCGGAGCTGCTCCTGATATTCAGGCGTCCATTTGGCCAGTGCGCCGACCAGGACACCCATGGCCACGGAGCCGAGAATGTTGATCAGCAGCGTCGCCAGCGGGAAGCCGTTCGGCAGATAGCCGATCAGCGATTGCATGGCGAACCGCAACATGGCGCCGATGGCACCGCCGAGGCCAATGAGGAGATATGGGGTCATGGCGGTGTAATACGGGTGGCGCGGCGCTATGGCTAGTCCCTCGATGCGCGCCCGGGTCAGTCGCCGCCCTCCTCCGCGCGCCGCTGCTCGCGGCGGCTCATCCAGAATTCGAGGCGCTTCCTGATCTCGCGTTCGAAGCCGCGTTCGTTGGGGAGGTAGAGGGCGGGACGGTTCTCGCCGGCGAGCTCGTCGGGGAAGAACTCCTGGCCGGAGAAGGCATCGGGCCAGTCGTGATCGTACTGGTAGCCCTTGTTGTAGCCGAGTTCCTTCATCAGCTTGGTCGGGGCGTTGAGGATGGACTTGGGCGGGGCCAGTGAGCCGGTCTGCTGGGCCAGGGCCTTGGCACTGGCGAAGCCGACATGGGCGGCGTTGGATTTGGGGGCGGTCGCGACATAGGCGATGGCCTGGGCCATGAACAGCTCGCCCTCGGGCAGGCCGGTGCGCTCGAAGGCGGTCCAGGCGGTGATGACCTGCACCATGGCCTGCGGGTCGGCCATGCCGACATCCTCGGAGGCGGCGCAGGCGAGGCGGCGAAAGATGGTGTCGGGGTGCTCGCCGCCGACCAGCATGCGCTGGGCCCAATACATCGCCGCCTGCACGTCGGAGCCGCGCAAGCTTTTGTGGAAGCAGCTGAGGAGGTTGTAATGTTCCTCCTGCCCCTTGTCGTAGACCGGAGCGCGCTTCTGCACGGTCTCGGCGAGACCTGCGACGTCGAGCATCGTACCCGCGGGCAGCGCGAACAGCTCCTCGCAAAGCCCGATCAGGTAGCGGCCGTCGCCATCGGCCATGTCGAGCAGGGCGTCGCGGGCCTCGGCGTCGATGGGGAGTGGCTTTCTGGCATGGGCTTCGGCCCGCTCGGCGAGGATGGCAAGGTCGGGCTTTTCGAAGCGGCGGAGGACATAGACCTTGGCGCGGGAGAGGAGTGCCGCGACCATCGAGAAGCTGGGATTCTCGGTGGTGGCGCCGATGAGGATGACGGTGCCGTCCTCGACATGCGGCAGCAGCGCATCCTGGACGTTGCGGTTGAAGCGGTGGAGTTCGTCGACGAACATCACGGTCTGGCGCCCTGCCCCAAGCCTCAGGGCCTTGGCATCGGCGATGACCTTGCGGAGGTCAGCCACGCCGCTGAGGACGGCGCTCAATTGGACGAAGTCCAGCCCGACCTCCTTGGCGACGAGGCGGGCAATGGTGGTCTTGCCGACGCCGGGCGGGCCCCACAGGATGAAGGAAGAGACGCGGCCGGCGGCGACCATGCGGCCGATGGGGCCGTTGGGACCAAGCAGGTGATCCTGCCCGATGACATCGGCCAGCCGCTGCGGCCGCAAGGCCTCGGCGAGCGGCCGCGGCGCCGCGTCATCGAACAGGGATTGCATTCAGCCACTCACCTCGGCGCGGAGGATCCGCCCGCCCCGCTGTAGCACGACGCGCCAGCGATCGGGACGGGCGTTGGCGATGGATGCAAAGCTTTCGGCATCGACGAGGTCTTGCCCGTTCAGGCTGAGGATGAGGTCGCCGGTGCGGATGCCGAGGTCGTCGGCGGGGGAGTTGCGTTCGACTTCGCGGACGAGCACGCCCCTCGTATCGAAGGGGAGACCGAGTTCCTGCGCCAGCGCGGCGGTGACGGTGGCGACGGTGGTGCCGGCAAAGCGGGTGTTGCCCGAGATGGTGACCGGGTCACCAGCGGAGGGGGCCGCCTCGAGGGTGATGGTGGTCTTCTTCGTCTCGCCATTGCGGAAAAATTCGAGCTCGGCGGTGCCGCCGACCGGCTTGGTGGCGAGGCGGAAGTCCAGCGCGCTGGGCTGCTGGATGGCGAAGCCGTCCACGGCGATGATGACGTCGCCATCCTGAAAACCCGCGCGCTCGGCCGGGCCGCCGGGGGCGAGTTCACTGATCAGCGCGCCACGGGCGAGGCCGATGCCCAAGCTGTCGGCGATATCGGCGGTGACCGATTGCAGGCGGGCGCCGAACCAGGGCCGGACCAAGGCGCCACCGGCAATGCCGGTTTCGGCGACGAGCTTGGCCATGTTGGCGGGGATGGCGAAGCCGATGCCGACCGAGCCGCCGGAGCGCGAGACGATGGCGGTGTTGACGCCAACCAGCCGGCCGGCGAGATCGACGAGCGCGCCGCCGGAATTGCCGGGGTTGATGGCGGCGTCGGTCTGGATGAAGAACTCGTAGTTGTCGCTTTCGACGCCGGTGCGCGCGAGGGCCGAGACGATGCCGGAGGTAACGGTCTGGCCGACGCCGAAGGGGTTGCCGATGGCGAGGACGAGGTCGCCCACTTGCAACTGGTCGGAATCGGCGAACTGCAGCGCCGGGAAGGTGAGGCCTTTCGGGTCCTTGACGCGGAGCACGGCGAGGTCGGTCTTGGGATCATCGAGCACGAGGTCGACGGCATATTCCTGGCCGTCGGTGGTGGCGATGCGGATATCGGTGGCGCCTTCGATGACGTGATTGTTGGTGAGGATGACGCCGCTCGGGTCGATGATGACGCCCGACCCGAGGGATTGCGACTTCTGCGGGCGGCCGCGCATGATGGGGCTGTCGCCGAAGAACTGCTGAAAGAACGGATCGTTCAGAAACGGCGAGGTGGCGCGCTGGCTGATGGTGGTGGCGTAGACGTTGACCACCGATGGGGTCACCGACTTGACGATCGGGGCAAAGCTCATCTGCACGGCGGCGCGCGAGGCCGGCACTTCGCGAGTGGGTTGCGACTCGGCGGCGTTGGCCGTGATGGCGAGTGGCGGTGCAGCGTCGCGCTGAAAAACCTGCAGCCCGCCAAGAACGAGAACGGCGCCGATGGCCGCGCCGCCGACAGCCAGGAGCCAGCTGTGTTTCGACATCGGAATCTCCCTGCGATCTCACCGTGAAACGGTCACGAAAAACGCACAAAATCAGGCAGCTATTTGGTGGCCGGATTACCGATTGGCAATGCGGAATTATGACGTTGCGACAGGGGGCAATCGCCCCTATATGCAGCGCTCGTTTTCGCCGCCCCGGCCGCCCCGACCGGAGCTCCTTTGCTCGGACCACGAAAGGTTCAAAGCCTATGTCTGAGACGCCGACGATCTACGCCAATACCTCCCAGCTGATTGCCACCGAGGAACCGGATTTTCCGGCGTTCCTGTACTCGGCCAAGGAGATGCACCGGGCCGTAAAGGTGTTCAGGAAGGGGTTCGATGGGCTATTGACCTATGCGGTCAAGTGCAACCCGTCGCCGCACGTGATCAAGCAGCTGCATGAAGAGGGCCTGAAGGCCTTCGACGTGGCCTCGAACACCGAGATGGAACTGGTGCGCGACTACGCGCCGGGCGCGGTGATGCATTACAACAACCCGATCAAGAACAAGCGCGAGATCGAGCGCGCCTATGAGGAGTTCGGGGTCCGCAGCTTCACTATCGACCACCCGCAGCAGCTGGACCAGCTGGCGGCGGTGGTGTCGCCGAGCAGGGACATCGAGGTCACCACCCGCTTCAAGGCCGGCAAGGCGCTGAAGTCCTACGATTTCGGCATCAAGTTCGGCGTGATGCAGGACGGCGCGGCCGAGATCGTGAAGCTGGTCGACCAGATGGGCTATACGCCGAGCCTCTGCTTTCATGTCGGCAGCCAGTGCGAGGACGTTTACGCCTATGAGCGTCACATCGCGGCGGCGGCCAAGATTGCCGAGGAGTCCGGGATCGAGCTGAAGCGGCTGAATATCGGTGGTGGCTATCCGGCCCCCTACCCGACGTCGGAAGCGCCGCCGATGGACTATTACTTCGAGACGATCGCGACTGCGGTGAAGGACAATTTCGGCAAGTCGCGCCCCGAGCTGATCATCGAACCCGGCCGGGCGCTGGTGACCTCGTCGACCTCGCTGCTGCTGCGCGTCAAGCATCAGCGCGGCGGCCAGTCGGTGTATCTCAACGACGGTGCCTATGGCGCGCTGATGGAAGTGAAGTTCATGCACTTCACCCCGCCCACCCGGGTGTGGCGCGGGCCGCGACTGCACGACAACGACGGCGAGTTCTCGGATTTCACCGTGTGGGGGCCGACCTGCGACAGCTATGACGTGCTGCCGCAGACCTTCACCCTGCCCTCGGACGTCGATGAGGACGATTGGGTGGAGTTCGGGCTGATGGGCGCCTACACGCAGGCCTCGCTCACGCCGTTCAACGGCTTCGACCGCCGCGACCAGTATTGGGTCGATGAGGTCTATACCGGCAAGGACATGGCGCCGGCCGAATAAGGCCGCCGCACCTTGGTTTGGTTTGGGGTCATCCGCGAGGGTGGCCCCTTTTCGTCTGGGGAGGACCTGATGGGCGATTTTCCGCCGCTTGCCAGCATGGGCGAGCGCATCATGATCTGCGGGCCGTCGAATGCGGGCAAGTCGACGCTGGCCGTAGCGCTGGCCAGGAAGCTCGGCTGCGAGGCGTTTCATGTCGATTTGTTCCGGCACCTGCCCGATACCGACTGGGTGCAGCGGAGCGACGAGGAATTCACGGCGCTACACGATGCCGCGATCCGCAAGGACCGGTGGGTGATGGACGGCAATTATTCGCAGCTGATGCCGCAGCGCATGGCGCGGGCGACCGGCATCATCATGCTGGGCGACTGTCGCTGGGCCAATTTCGCCCGTTATCTCAGGCGGACGCTGTTCGAGAAGCGGCAGCGGCCCGGCTCGCTTGCAGGCGACAAGGACAGCCTCAAGTGGGAGATGGTCAGGTGGATCCTGATCGTGCAGCCGCGAATGCTAGAGCGGAACCTGGCGCGGGTGCGGAGCGCCGGGCTGCCGTTGCTCGAGCTTGGCTCGATGCGGGAGTTGCAGCGGCTGTATGCGGCCTGGGGCCTGGAGCGCTAGCGCTTTGGCACGGGCTTGGTAACCAGCCCCAGCCGGATGGCACTTTCGGCGGAGGCGAGGATGGAGTCGCGGCCGCTGATGTAGGGGCGGCCAAGCAGGGCGACGCTCTTGGCGGTGTCGTAGTGCTTCTCGTTGCCGATATCGTCGATGATCTGCCGGGCCGGGCCGCCGAAACGGGCGATGAGCTTGATGATCCAGTCAGGGGCACGTTTCTCGGTGATCGGCCAGTCCGGATAAGCGGCCCGAAGGATGTCGGCGACGCCGTGGAATGGCAGATACTCCGCTGTCGCAAGATAGCGTTCGCCAATGGATTGGGGCTTTTCCAGCGCCGCGATGTGCAGGGCGGCGACGTCGCGGACATCGACCACGGCGAAGCCGTTGCTGGGCATGGCCGGCGTCTTGCCTTCGAGGAGACCGGTCGCAAGGCCGATAGAGATCGAGGGATCGGCGTCCACTGCCGGACCGACGATGGCGCCGGGGTGGATGGTGGTCAGCTCCATGCCGTTGGCCTTGGCGTAGGCCCAGGCATTTCGCTCGGCAGTGGTTTTGCCCACGCAGTAGGCCCAGGTGTATTTGAGGTTCTCGAACTTCGTGAACCAGGTTTCGTCGAACACGCGCTTGCCGCCAGGCGTGGTGCCATGGCCGTAGCCGACCGTGGCGACGGACGAGGTCATGATGACGCGCTTGATGCCGGCGGCATTGGCAAAGCGCAGGACACGCTCGGTGCCCTCCACCGCTGGCCGGATGACGAGGCTCTGATCCTTCGGCTCGTCGCCGCGGATGGCGGCGGCGACATGCATGACAGCGGTGACGCCCTGCATGGACCCGGCCCACCCCTTGTCGTCGAGGAGGTCGGCCTCGACCAGTTCCAGACGGGCCAGCGGTTCCCTGCCCGTGATGGTGGAGACCCCTGCCCGCACCTCCTCGGCGCGGCTGAGCGAACGAATGGTGCCGCGGACGCGATAGCCGGCCTCGAGCAGCTGAATGACCACCCACTTGCCGACGAAGCCGGTGGCGCCGGTGACGAGAATGAGGCCCTTGTCGGTCATGCGAGCTCCCCCAGAAAACCCTCAGCGACCGGCTTAGCGGAATATGTTCGGCCTGCAAACGAAAAGGCGGCCCGGAGGCCGCCTTTCCCAAACTCAGTGACAGTCGCGCCAGATCAGGCGGCGACGTTCTCGTCGTCATACTCGCGGGCTTCCACCGGGCCAGAGTCGAGGCCCTTGGCATCGGGATCGCGATCGACCAGCTCGATGACAGCCATCGGGGCATTGTCGCCGAAGCGGAAGCCGGCCTTCATGATGCGGATATAGCCGCCGTTACGATCCTTGTAGCGCGGACCGATGGTGGCGAAGAGCTTGCGCACCTGGTCCTCGTCGCGCATCTGCGCGATGGCCTGGCGGCGGGCGTGCAGATCGCCGCGCTTGCCGAGCGTGATCAGCTTCTCCACGATCGGGCGAAGCTCCTTGGCCTTGGGCAAGGTGGTCACGATCTGCTCGTGCTTGATCAGCGAAGCCGACATGTTGGCGAACATGGCCTTGCGATGGGCCGAGGTCCGGTTGAGCTTACGGTTGGTGCTACCGTGGCGCATTTTGTTACTCCCTAAACGCCGGGCGTCTCACGACGGGCGGTTGTCAGTTTGCGCGATCAATAATGGTCTTCGTAGCGCTTGGCCAGATCGTCGATGTTCTCTGGCGGCCAATTCGGCACGTCCATGCCGAGATGTAGACCCATCTGGGCGAGAACTTCCTTGATCTCGTTGAGCGACTTCCGGCCGAAGTTCGGCGTGCGCAGCATTTCGGCTTCCGTCTTCTGGATGAGGTCGCCGATGTAAACGATGTTGTCGTTCTTGAGACAGTTGGCCGAACGGACCGAAAGCTCGAGCTCGTCGACCTTCTTGAGCAGCGCCGGGTTGAAGGCGAGCTCGGGAACAGTGTCCTGAGTCTTCTCCTTGGTCGGCTCTTCGAAGTTGACGAACACCGACAGCTGGTCCTGCAGGATCCGCGCGGCATAGGCCACGGCGTCTTCCGGCGAGATGGCGCCATTGGTTTCGACGGTCAGCGTCAGCTTGTCCTTGTCGAGGCTCTCGCCGGCGCGGGTGGCGTCGACCTTGTAAGAGACGCGACGGACAGGCGAGAACAGCGCATCGACGGGGATGTAGCCGATGGGCGCATCGTCCGGACGGTTACGGTCCGCCGGGACGTAGCCCTTGCCGGTATTGACGGTGAACTCGATGTTGATCTCGGCACCATCGTCGAGGTGACAGATGACCAGCTCGGGGTTCAGCACCTCGATGTCGCCGGTCACGCGGATATCGCCGGCGGTGACGGCGCCGGGGCCCTGCTTGTTGAGGGTGAGGCGCTTGGGCCCCTCCCCGTTCATGCTGAGCGCGATTTCCTTGACGTTGAGCACGAGGTCGGTGATGTCCTCACGCACGCCGGGCAGCGAGGAGAATTCGTGGAGAATGCCGTCGATCTGGATCGCGGTGACGGCGGCGCCCTGCAGAGAAGAAAGCAGAACGCGACGCAGCGCGTTGCCGAGGGTGAGGCCATAGCCGCGCTCAAGCGGCTCGGCGGTGACCGAAGCCACGCGCGTATTGCCGCTGTCCGAAACGATGTCCAACTTGGTCGGCTTGATCAGTTCCTGCCAGTTCCGCTGGATGGTCACGGTGGTGTCCTTTCAAATCGGCGGTCCGCCTAACCGCCTGTTCAAAGCAATGTACCTAGAGGCCCGGCGCGCGGTGGTGCACGCCGAGCCGATCAACCGTGACGAGTTACACGCGGCGACGCTTGCGCGGCCGGCAACCGTTGTGCGGGATCGAGGTGACATCGCGGATGCTGGTGACGTTGAAGCCAGCAGCCTGCAGCGCGCGCAGCGCCGACTCGCGGCCCGAACCCGGACCACGCACTTCGACCTCAAGGGTCTTCATGCCGTGTTCCTGGGCCTTCTTGGCCGCATCTTCCGCCGCAACCTGCGCGGCGTAAGGGGTGGACTTGCGCGACCCCTTAAAGCCCATCACGCCCGAGGACGACCAGGAAATGGTGTTACCCTGCACGTCGGTGATGGTGACCATGGTGTTGTTGAACGACGCATTCACGTGCGCCACACCGTTGGTGATGTTCTTGCGTTCCTTGCGCTTGACGCGCGCGACTTCTGGCTTGGCCAATTTAGGTCCTTTGCTTCGATATCTGCGCTGCCGTAGTTCCAGCAGCTACATCGGGGAAGCGGATACCGCCCGCGACCCCATCCTGGCTTTCCGCACACGCCCCTCAGGGGCGCGGCACTTACTTCTTCTTGCCGGCGATCGGCTTGGCCGGACCCTTGCGGGTGCGGGCATTGGTATGGGTGCGCTGACCGCGAACCGGCAGGCCACGACGGTGGCGCAGGCCGCGATAGTTGCCCAGGTCCATCAGCCGCTTGATGTTCATCGCCACGTTGCGGCGAAGATCACCTTCCACGACGTAGTCGCGGTCGATGGTCTCACGGATCTGGATGACTTCCGCGTCGGTCAACTCGTTGACACGACGTTCGGCCGGGATACCGACCTTGGCGCAGATGTCCTTGGCGAACTTGTCGCCGATCCCATGGATGTACTGAAGCGCAATCACAACGCGCTTGTTGGTCGGGATATTGACGCCAGCAATACGAGCCACGTCCGCTCTCCTTTGGTCGGTTCGGCACCAAGCCGGGCCGTCTGATTCTGATAACAACAAGGGACCGGAGTCCGACCCCTCACTCAACTGAGGAACCGAATCCAGCCCGTTAATCCATGAGACTGGCGCGGTTCATAAGGACCGGGCCCCGGCTTGTCAACAGCCGGGAGCCCGATCCGGAATAGACTAGTTATGCACGGCCCGGCGGATGGCCGCCGTAACCTCGTCGACAGGCATCATGCCGTCGACGCTCTTCAGGATGCCCTTGCCACGGTAGAACTCCACCAGCGGCGCGGTCTGCTCGCGATAAACACTCAGACGGTTCCGGATGACGTCCGGATTGTCGTCGGCGCGGTTGCTTTCCTTGGACCGGTTGACGACCCGCGCCACGAGGACGTCGGCGTCTGCAGTGAGTTCGATCACTGCGTCGAGATCCATGCCCTTGTCGGCCAGCATGCCGTCAAGCGCTTCGGCCTGTGGAATGGTGCGCGGGAAGCCGTCGAGAATGAAGCCGGCCTTGCAGTCGTCGGCGTCGAGACGCTCGGAGACGATGCCGTTGACGATGGCGTCGGACACGAGGTCGCCGCGATCCATGATCTCCTTGGCCGCAAGACCCATCGGGGTCTTTGCCGCAATCGCGGAGCGCAGGATGTCGCCGGTCGAGAGCTGCGGGATGCCGTAGGCATCGACCAGAACCTTGGCCTGGGTCCCCTTCCCCGCGCCCGGCGGCCCCAACAGGATCAACCTCATTTACGTCTGCTCCCCAGTCGCGACCGCTTCACAAGCCCCTCGTATTGCTGGGCGATCAGATGGCTCTGGATCTGGCTGACCGTATCGAGGGTGACCGTCACCGTGATCAGCAGCGATGTGCCGCCGATGAACTGGCTGACGCTCAGCTGGCTATGGATCAGCTCGGGAAGGAGTGCCACGAAGACAAGATAGGCGGCTCCGATGACGGTGATGCGGGTCAGGACGTAGTCAATGTAGCTCGCGGTCTTCTCGCCCGGACGAATGCCGGGAATGAAGCCGCCGGAGCGCTTGAGGTTGTCGGCGGTGTCCGTCGGGTTGAACACGATGGAGGTGTAAAAGAAGGTGAAGAAGACGATCAGCGCCGCAAACAGGAACAGATAGAGCGGCTGGCCGCGCCCGAGCAGCGCCGCGGTGGTCTGCAACCAACCCGGAGCCCCGCCCTGCGAGGCGAAGGACAGGATGGTGGCCGGCAGCAGCAGCAGCGAGGAGCCGAAGATCACCGGGATGACGCCGGAGGTGTTGAGCTTCAGCGGCAGGTGCGAGGTGTCGCCCTGGAACATCTTGTTGCCGACCTGGCGCTTTGGATACTGGATCAGCAGCCGGCGCTGGGCGCGTTCGAAGAAGACGATGACGGCGATGACGCCGATGGCGATGAGCAGGATGCCGATGACCCAGAAGGTCGAGAGCGCGCCGGTGCGGCTGAGCTCGAGGGTCTGCACCACCGTAGCCGGCAGGTTGGCGACGATACCGGCAAAGATGATCAGCGAGATGCCGTTACCGATGCCGCGCGAGGTGATCTGCTCACCCAGCCACATCAGGAACATGGTGCCGCCGGCGAGGGTGATTACCGTGGACAGGCGGAAGAACCAGCCCGGATTGAGCACGACGCCCTGGCTGTTTTCGAGGCCGACCGCGATGCCGTAGGCCTGAACGGCGCAGAACAGCACCGCGAGATAGCGGGTGTACTGGTTGATCTTGCGGCGGCCGGTCTCGCCTTCCTTCTTCAGCGCTTCGAGGCGCGGCGAGGCGGTCGAGACCACCTGCACCACGATGGAGGCGGTGATGTAGGGAATGAGGCCGAGGGCGAAGATCGCCATGCGCTCGACAGCACCACCGGCGAACATGTTGAACATGCCGATGACGCCCTGCGAAGCACTCGCAAAGCTCGCCGCATAGGCGTCAGGATCGATGCCGGGTACGGGCACGAAAGTGCCAAACCGATAAACGATAAGCGCACCCAGAGTGAACCAGATGCGCTGTTGCAGGGCCTTCGCCTTTGCGAAAGTCCCAAAGTTAAGGTTCTTGGCCAGCTGTTCGGCTGCGGACGCCATAATCGCTCCCTAAGGCTTCAAGGCCAGGTGCGCTCGAAACGCTCAGGCGGCAGAAGTCCGCTTCCCGGCGCTACAAACCAGAAAAGGCGCACTCGACCGCTCGGCCGAGTGCACCCGTGCCGATGGATCAACCGGCGTACGGAGTCTTCTTCCACGGCGCCTTGGCCGGGATGATATCGAGCTTGCCGCCAGCCGATTCAATAGCGGCAGTGGCACCGGCCGTCGCGTAGTTGACCTTGAAGGTCACCTTGGACGCGGTGAAGCCGGCCGAACCGATCAGGCGGACGCCATCCTTCTTGCGGCGAATCACGCGCGCAGCGATCAGGGCGTCAGCGTCGATGACTCCCTTGGCGTCGAGCTTGCCGCTGTCGATATAGGCCTGGATGCGGTCGATGCGCACTTCGTTCCAGTCGCCCGGGTTGAGGGCGTTGAAGCCGCGCTTCGGCATACGCATGTGCAGCGGCATCTGGCCGCCTTCAAAGCCATTGATGGCAACGCCGGAGCGGGCCGTCTGGCCCTTGCCACCGCGGCCACCGGTCTTGCCGACGCCCGAGCCGATACCGCGGCCGACGCGAACGCGCTTCTTGTTGGCGCCCGGATTGTCCCGGAGCTCGTTCAGACGGGTCATGGTTCTCGTCCTTTAGTTTGCGTCGACGACGCGCACGAGGTGCGGGATCTTTGCGATCATGCCGCGGACCTCGGGAGTGTCCTTGAGAGTCGATTGCTTGCGGATCTTGTTCAGTCCGAGCCCGACGAGGGTCGCCCGCTGGTCAGCGGGACGGCGGGACGGGCTGGCGATCTGCTCGATGGTGATGGTCTTGTCGGCCATTGGTCTAGCTCCCTGGCCCTATCAGCCTTCGACGGTCTCGCCACGACGGGACTGAAGATCGGAGACCTTCAGGCCGCGACGGGCAGCGACCGAACGCGGGCTATCGGCGCGCTTGAGCGCATCGAAGGTAGCCCGCACCATGTTGTACGGATTGGCAGTGCCCTGCGACTTGGCGACGATGTCGTTGACCCCGAGGGTCTCGAACACGGCGCGCATCGGGCCGCCGGCGATGATGCCGGTGCCGGGGACGGCGGCACGCAGAATGACCTTTCCGGCACCGTGGTGACCGATCACGTCGTGATGCAGGGTCCGCGCTTCGCGCAGCGGCACGCGGATCATCTGGCGCTTGGCCTGCTCGGTGGCCTTGCGGATGG
>CAYNRZ010000022.1:0-43593 GCA_964399695.1 uncultured Devosia sp.
GCCGCGACACGGTGCCCTTCCATCCGTACTACACGATGAAGGACCTGTTCGCGATCGTGGTGTTCCTGATCCCGTTCGCCTGGTTCGTGTTCTTTGCCCCGAACATTCTCGGACACCCCGACAACTACGTGATGGCGAACAGCCAGGTGACGCCGGCCCATATCGTGCCGGAGTGGTACTTCCTGCCGTTCTACGCGATCCTGCGCGCTATCGACTTCAACATCCTGTTCATCGATAGCAAGCTGGGCGGCGTGATCTTCTTTGCCGGTTCGATCCTGATCCTGTTCTTCGTGCCGTGGCTGGATACCTCCAAGGTGCGTTCGGGCTCGTTCCGGCCGGTGTTCAAGTGGTTCTACTGGCTGTTCGTGGTCAACTTCGTGATGCTGACCTATCTCGGCGCTGCGCCGGCCGAGGGCATCTACGTCACGCTGGCCAAGATCGGCACCGCGTATTACTTCGCCTACTTCCTCGTGGTGCTGCCGCTGCTCGGACGGTTCGAAAAGCCCAAGCCGCTGCCGTCCTCGATCTCGGAAGCAGTCCTGTCCAAATCGTCGTCGAGCGGCGCCGCCGCCGCCGCAGCGCACTGATCCGGGGTCGTCGTCAGATGCACAAGAAAACCACCATCATTGGCGCGCTGCTGGCGGCTATGCTGTTCGCTGGGGCTCAGCCCACAGCGGCGGCAGAGGCTGTCGTCATCGAGAAGCAGCCGTGGAGCTTCTCGGGCGTGTTCGGGACATTCGACAAGGACCAGCTGCAGCGCGGGTTCCAGGTGTTCCGCGAAGTCTGCTCGAGCTGCCATTCGGCTCGACTGCTGGCGTTCCGAAACCTCGGCGAAAAGGGCGGTCCGGAATATTCCGAAGAGCAGGTGAAGGCGCTTGCGGCGGAATACGAGATTGCCGACGCGACGGCCGAGGGCGGGGTGCGCCCCGGCATCGCGGCCGATCGCTGGCCGTCGCCGTTTGCCAATGACCAGGAAGCGCGCGACGCCAATGGCGGCGTGGTGCCGCCGGACTTCTCGGTGATCGCCAATGCGCGCGGCACGACGCAGCCGTTCCCATACTGGCTGCTCAACTACGTGACGCCCTACCAGGAAGGCGGGCCCGACTATATCTACGCCCTGTTGACCGGCTACGAGGAAGAGGTGCCCGAGGGCATCGAAATCCCGGAAGGCAAGTACTACAACCATGTGTTCCCGGGCCACGCCATCGGCATGGCGCCGCCGCTGGCCGACGATTCGGTGACCTATGGCACCGGCGAGAATGGCGAGACGCTGGCGGCGACGCTGGACCAGCAGGCGCGCGACGTGTCGGCGTTCCTGATGTGGCTGTCGGAGCCGCACATGGTGGCGCGCAAGGAGACGGGCCTGCAGGTGATCCTGTTCCTGATCCTGTTCGCGGGCCTGATGTATGCGGTCAAGCAGCGGCTCTGGGCCAAGATCGAGCACTGATCCGACGATAGATCGGACGTATTTCGGGGCCCTGCGGGGCCCCGAGCTGTTTCTGGCCAGTGACGAGGTGCTTGAATCATCGGGCGGGGATGGCGATACTGCACTTACTGATTTCCGGAGGTGACCATGCCGTTCATTGCCCGCACCGTTGCGACGATCGCCATCGCGCGCCGGCTCGCCGGTCATCCGCTGGTCAGGGCCGGGATTGCCGCGGCGCCCAAGCTGGTGACGCCGGAAGCGCGGGCCAAGGCGCTGGAGGTGGCCAAGGATGCCGCCTATGGCGCCGGGGCGATGACGCGCAAGGTAGTCGACAAGGTGCAGGGGCGCCGTTGAGCCGCCTGCCAACGCCGCCAATTGCCGGCGGCGCGCTTCGCCCGGCACCCACGGGCCTGCCATCATCCGGAACGGTTTCTCATGCTCGATCTCAAGTCGCTCGTCCGCTCGATCCCCGACTATCCCAAGAAGGGCATCCTGTTTCGCGACATCACCACGTTGATCGAGAACCCGGCCGGGTTCCGCGAGAGCGTGGAGCGGATTGCGGTGGCGCATCGCGGGCTGGGGATCACGCATGTGGCGGGGATCGAGGCGCGCGGTTTCATCTTCGGCGCCGGTGTCGCGATTGCCCTGGGCGTCGGGTTCGTGCCGGTGCGCAAGAAGGGCAAACTGCCCGGTGAGACGATCGGGCAGAACTACGCGCTGGAGTATGGCGTCGACACGATCGAGATCCATGCCGATGTAATCGGCGAAGGCGACAAGGTGCTGATGGTGGATGACCTGATTGCGACCGGCGGCACGGCGCTCGCGGCGGTGACACTAATGCGCCGCACCGGGGCGGAAGTGCGCCATGCAGGGTTCGTCATCGACCTGTTCGACCTGGGCGGCGCAGAGAAGCTGCGGCACGCCGGGGTGAACGTCTTCAAGCTGATCGATTTCGAGGGGCACTGAGCCCCTGCCTCTGGGACCTGTGCCCGCCGCCTCAGGTCGGCCGGCAGACGAGCACGGTCTTTTCGACGGTGTTGAGCTGCAGGATATCGCGACCCTCGGCATCAAAGCCGAGAATGGCGGTGACGATTCCGGCGCCGGCGAGCAGGTTGCCGTCGAGGAAGGTCACGCCGTTGCTGGCCATCTCGACTGTGCCGGTGCCGGACGCTTTCGAGGCGAAGTTGGCCGAGGCGTAGCCGTAGGAACCCGCATAGATGGTGAGGAGGCCCGCCCGGGTGCCGTCGATCAGGGCGCGGCAGCCCCAGTTGCCTTCGACCCCAACGCCAGTCAGTGATTGGGCCGTGGCCGGGGTAGCGGCGAGGGCAAGGGCAGCGGCAAAGAGCAGGGGGCGCATGGCGTGACTCACTGACGATTGGCCAGCAACTTCCCCAATCCGACGAGGCGGGTCAACGCCTCGAGCAGCCTGAGGCGCAGCGAAGGCCGATAATCGCGGAGCTTTGAGAAGGCCACGAGCTCGGCGCGGTAGACCCGTGTGCCGTGCTGGTTGGTCGCCTCGACGACATTGACCAGGATGCCCCAGCCGGGAAGCGAGTTGGACGGCCGCTTGCCGGTGACGGTAAGCGTGTAGCTCAGCGTGTCGCCGGGCCGCACCGGGTGCGGGAAGCTGATGGCATTGACGCCGGGGGAGGGACCGGAGACGCCGGCGGCCTGGCCCTGGCTTTCGAGGCGCTCGGCTTCGGCCCCCAGCGCGTCCACCATCAGGCGCTGGCCGATGGCCGCGGTGTGCCAGCCTGACGCGACAAGGCCGCCGAAATGGCTGTGGCGGGCGAGGTCCGGATCGGTGTGGAAATATTGCGGGTCGTAGCCTGCGCCGAATTCGAGAATCTCGGCCTCGGTGAAGGTGTGGCTGCCGAGCGGGTAGGGCGCGTCGAGCGCCACGTCTTCGAACCACTGCGTCATGCGTCGCCTCCGGCATTGGGGACGTGCCGATGGGCGATATCGTAGGGCAGCTCCGGCTGCGGCTGCGTGCCGGTTTCGGGGTGGCGCGTATCGACCAGATTGTTGAGGGTCAGCGTCATCACCTCGACGCCGCGCTGGTTGCGGATGGTGAGGTCGATGCCGATGATGCCCCATTGCGGGTGGCTGCGCGAGCGACGGAGGCTGGCGACGGTGGCGGTGCCCGAAATGGTGTCGCCCTTCAGCACCGGCTTCTTCCATTTGAGGTCGGTAAACCCGAGGCCGCCGGCAGAGGCGACTTTGCTCAGAAAGGCTTCCACCAGCATCTTCAACGACAGGCCGGCCGTTTGCCAGCCGGAGGCGGCGAGGCCGCGGAGGAGGGAGCGCTTTGCCGCCTCCTCATCGAGGTGGAAGGGCAGCGGATCGTACGCGCGGGCGAAGTTCACGATCATGTCGCGGGTAATGGTGACGGGACCCAGTGCGACGGTTTCGCCGATGGCGAGATCTTCGAAATGGCGACGGTCGGCGGTGACGGGGTTGCTCATGGCGGTTGACGTATACGTCAACGGGGGCCGGCCAGGCAAGTTCAGGGACGATAGCGGTAGACGCTGGAACGCACCGTGGTGCCGGGGACGCCGCCGAACTCGGGGACGTCGTAGCTGGCGATGGCGGTGAGTCGGTCGAGGGGCAGGTCCTTGCGACCGGGATCGCCCACCAGCACGGGGATGCCCAGCTCGCGAAAAGCATCGAGGGCGATGAGGGAGGTCTGCGCGGCAGTGGCGTCGTAGAACACGTCGCCGGCGAGGACCAGGTCGAAGCTGGCGGGATCGGGAACGGTGTCCGCAATGGCGATCTCGAGGCCATTGGCGGCGGCGTTGAGGGCGGTGGCGGCGCGGGCGAAGGGGTCCCTGTCGATGGCGATGACGCTCCGGGCGCCGGCCCGAGCGGCCACCATGGCGACGAGGCCGCTGCCGGTGCCGTAGTCGAGGACGCGGCGGCCGGCAGCTTCAGCGGGGTGCTCGGTGAGCCAGGCGGCAAGGGCGAGACCACCGGACCACAGATAAGCCCAATAGGGCGAAGCGTCCTGCTGTTCGGCGAGGCGGCCGAGGCCGCTGCCGGGATGCGGCGCGTAGCGCTTGAGCGCCGGGATGCCCGGGATCGGCGCGAGACGGAGGTGGCTGGTGATGAAAGCGGCCGGATCGGGAGCTGTCGTCGTGATCGCCTCAGCCAGCACGGAGTGAAACGGGGAGGGTGATCTCGATCATGATGCCGAGCAGGGCGAAGCCGAGAATGCCGATGCCGGCGAGCCAGATGGCGGGTTTCCGGCTGGCGGCATCGCGAGCGATGCCGGCGATCCAGATCAGCAGCAGGAGCGAGCCGACGACGAACACGAAGATCGCCGAGGCGATCGTGCCGACCATGCTGGCGATGGCGTAGACGAAGGGCAGGGCCAGGCTGACGAGGGCCGGTAGCGCGAGTCGCACGGCCTGCCGGACGCGCAGCACCAGCGCCAGCACGGCGCCGAGGACCAGCAATGCCAGGCTGATGGCGCCGACAATCGAAAAAGACGAGGTGCTGCCGGAGAGCAGGGCAGAGGGCGCGGCAAAGTACACTTCGATGACCGAGCCCCAACGGGTCAGTGCGGCTTCCAACATGTTGAGCCAATCAGGTTTTGCGGCTTCGGCCGGTGGCGCCGGTGAGCCGCGCGAATGCAATGCTGAGGCCGGTCGGGCGCCCGGTTATTAATGGGGGAGCTATAGGTCGACGCTGGCGGAACGGCAAGGCCGGCCGGCTCCCCCCTTAGTTGGATGGCGGCGCCGCAACCGCGCCCAGCATCGTCTGATCAGGTGTTGAACTTGAACAGCATCACGTCGCCGTCCTTCACCACATAGTCCTTGCCTTCGTCGCGGGCCTTGCCGGCTTCCTTGGCGGCCACTTCGCCACCGAGGGTGACGTAGTCTTCAAATGCGATGGTCTGGGCGCGGATGAAGCCGCGCTCGAAATCGGTGTGGATGACGCCGGCGGCCTGCGGGGCGCGGTCGCCCTTGTGAATCGTCCAGGCGCGCGTCTCCTTGGGGCCGACGGTGAAATAGGTCTGCAAACCAAGCAGTTGGTAGGCTTCGCGGATGAGGCGATTCAGGCCCGGCTCGTGGAGGCCGAGCGATTCCAGATACTCGGCCTGCTCCTCATCGGGCAGCTGGGCGAGCTGGCTCTCGATCTCGGCCGAGATGACGATGACGGCGGCGTTGTGCTGTTTGGCATAGTCCTCGACCTGCCTGGTCATGGCGTTGCCGGTGGCGGCAGAGGCTTCGTCGACGTTGCAGACGTACAGCGCGGGCTTGGAGGTCAAGAGCTGCAGCTCGTTGAAGGCCTTCTCCTCCTCGGCGGAGCGCTGGACGAGGCGGGCGGACTTGCCGTCGCGGAGCAGGACCAGGGCGCGATCGATGAGATCGAGCGTCGCCTTGGCGTCCTTGTCACCCTGCTTGGCTTTCTTTTCGACGCCGTTGCGGCGCTTCTCGAGGCTTTCGAGGTCGGCGAGCATCAGCTCGGTCTCGACCACTTCGGCGTCGGCCAGCGGATCGACCTTGTTGGCGACGTGGATGATGTTGCTGTCTTCAAAGCAGCGCAGCACATAGGCGATGGCGTCGCACTCGCGGATATTGGCGAGGAACTGGTTGCCGAGGCCCTCGCCCTTCGATGCACCTTTGACGAGGCCGGCGATGTCGACAAAGCTCATCCGTGCGGGGAGGATGTTGGCCGACTTGCCGATCTTGGCGAGCTGCTCAAGGCGCGCGTCGGGCACGGCCACTTCGCCGGTGTTCGGCTCGATGGTGCAGAACGGGAAGTTGGCCGCCTGGGCCGCCGCCGTGCGGGTCAGCGCGTTGAAAAGCGTCGACTTGCCGACGTTCGGCAGGCCGACAATGCCCATCTTGAAACCCATGGCCGTCTCCGGAAACTCTCAGTTGCGGGCGCGAGACGAGCCGCGCCAATGGTTGCGCTTCACATCGGTTGATCGGCGCCGGAAGTCAATCGGGTAGCGCGTCGAGGCTAGTCGCCCTTGTCGAAGAGCTTCTTCAGCATGGCGGCCATCGGCCCGGTCTCGGGCACCTTGGGCTGCGTCGGCTTGGGGCGGGCGGCGCGGATGTGGCTCTGCGGCGCGGCCTTTGGTCGGGTAGGGTCGGCGGTGGCGGGGCGCTGCGGGCGCTCGGCGGCGTCGCCCTGGACGGCGAGCGCGAGGCGATTCATCAGCCCGTTGTCGTCGCCCTTGACGATCATGATGGCATTGTCGGCGACCGCGTCGAGCAGGGGGGTCAGCCAGGCCTCCTCGGCCTTGGAGAAATCGCCGAGCACATGCGGCATCACCAGATCCTTGTGGCCGGGATGGCCGACGCCGAGACGGACGCGGCGGTAGCCGAGGCCGATCTGCGGATCGATGGAGCGCAGGCCATTGTGGCCGCCATTGCCGCCGCCGACCTTGACGCGGGTCTTGCCCGGGGCGAGGTCGATTTCGTCATAGAGGACGGAGATGTCGGATGGGCCGAGTTTATAGAAGTTCGCGACCTTCTGTACGCTGTCGCCCGAGGAATTCATGAAGGTCTGCGGCTTCAGCAGCAGCACACGCTCGCCGTCGATCGAGCCCTCGGCAATCAGCCCCTGGTACTTCTCACGGAAGCTGGGAAAGCCGTGGCGGCGCGCGATCGCATCGACCGCCATGAAGCCGATATTGTGGCGGTTCCGGCGGTACTTTTCGCCAGGATTGCCGAGGCCGACGATGAGGTGCATCGGGTCATCTCCGAAACGAACGAGGCGACCCTTGGGTCGCCTCGCAGGATAGGGGATCGATCAGCTCGAAACGAGCATCAGGCTAGGCCTTGGCGGCCGGGGCCTCATCACCCTCGGCCTCGTCCTCGGACTTCAGGCCGGCCGGGGCCACGATGGAAGCGATGGTGAGATCGTCTTCGTGGCTGTGGTCGGTGACGCCCTTGGGCAGGGTGATCGAGGAGATGTGGATGATATCGCCGATTTCCTTGCCGGTGAGATCGATCTCGATCGCCTCGGGGATATTGTCGGCCTGAACGGTCAGATCCAGCGTGTGGTGCACGATGTTGAGCGTGCCACCGCGCTTGAGGCCCGGGCTGGCTTCCTCGTTGAGGAAGTGGACGGGCACCTGGACGTTGATCTTGGCGCCCTTGCCGACGCGCAGGAAGTCGACGTGCAGCGCCTTGTCCTTGACGGGATCGAGCTGGTAGTCGCGCGGGATGACGCGGTGCTTTTCGCCGTCAACGTCGACGACGAGGATGTGCGAGAGGAAACCACCGGCGTAGATGCGCTTCATCGCCTCGTTGTACGAGATCGAGATCGCGACGGGGGGCTTCTTGTCGCCATAGATGACGGCGGGGATAAGGCCTTCACGACGCAGTGCACGAGCGGCCCCCTTGCCCACCCCGCTCCGCGCCTGAGCCTTAAGCTCGGTAGCAGCAGCCATTGAATGTTCCATTCATGGGTTGGTGTGAACCTTGAGGTTTCAAAGCTCACGCACCCGTCCTCCAGGGGTGACGGGCGCTTCATGGCGTGGGGCTATAGTGGAAAGCGGCGCGTGGGACAAGTGGCCGCGCTACTGGATGATGATCGTCTGGCCGGGCGCCACGGTGATGGTGGTTTCCTTTTCAGCATCTTCGTCGCGCTGGTCGCGAAGCTCCTGGATGAAGGCCGCGGGGACGGCGGCGCCGGCATCGGCGAGCATCGCCTTGGGCGGCTCCTTGAGCTGGACGTTGATCTCATAGCTGTTGGTCTGGCCAAGGCTGTTGCCTTCGAGGCTGAGCGTCAGGTCGTCAATGGTGAAGCTCAGCCCGCCGGAGGCATTGGCGGTGACCTTGTAGGTCTTCTTGTAGGCGACCTTCTTGATCGCCAGGTCGCTGGACAGAGGTGGCATGCCGGCCGCGGTCTGCTGCAGCCATTCGCGCAGGTCGAGGCCCTGGGCAATTGCCGGAGCGCCGGGGTGGTTGCACGCCATGCCCTCGCCCGCCTGATCGAGGGCGCGGATGGTGTATTCGACAACAGACTCGCGCGCGATGCCGTTCTCGTTCTTGACGCTGGCAGTGGGCGCCTTCCAGGCGAACTTTGCAGACTTCCCCGCCGCGAGGTTCATGCCGGGTTGAACTGTGGCGTTACTGTCGAGCTTGGTGGTGATGGTCAGAAGTGCGGGCCAGAGGGCGAGGCTGGCCGGGTCGGGGGTGCCGGACGAGAAGGCCGCCATGACCTCGCAACGCACGGCTTCGACAATGCGCACGGTCGGCACGACCGAGGTGGAACCTGGCTGCGGCAGGCTGGTGCAGCCGGCCAGCAGCAAGGCGATGGATGTCGCGATCATAGTCCGCATGTGAGCCCCCGGCGGCGGAAGCGGCCACGGCCGGCCGCGCCAGCATGGTTACGCGCGCTCTCGAGTTGCCGGCAGTTGGGAGCAATCCCATCCGCAATCGTGCGATCAGCCGCTGGTGAGAGTGGCGAGACGATCGGCGAGATAGCGGCGAACGGCGGCATCGGTGGCGAGGCCGAGGGCGAGCGTCAGCGCCTGGTGCGCCTCCTCGCGACGGCCCGCTTCGGCGCTGAGATGACCACGGGCGGCCCAGTAGGGTTGGTAGCTTTGCATACGCGGGTCGTCGGCCAGCGCGTCGAGCGCCCCGAGGCCGGCTGCGGGGCCTTCCACCTCGGCGAGCGCCACGGCGCGATTGAGCGCGACAACCGGCGAGTGGGTGAGCGTCAGGAGGTGGTCGTAGAGCGCCAGGATGGCCGGGGCGGTGTCGGCGCCCGAGAGCCGGCGGGCGACATGGGCGGACTGGATGGCGGCCTCGAGCTGGTAGCGCCCGGAAGGACCTGCACGGCTTGCGAGATGCAGCTGCTCTTCGGCGGCATCGACGCGAGCGAGATCCCAGAGCGACGTGTCCTGGCGGTCGAGCGGGACATAGGCGCCATTGCTGTCGCGGCGCGCCGGATTTCGGGCACTGGTATAGTACATCAGCGCCAGCATGCCGCGGGCCTCGGCTTGGTCGGGCAACAGCGAGACGATCAGGCGGGCCAGCCAGATGGCCTCGTCGGACAGATCGGTGCTTTCGGCTTCCCCCAGCTCGCTCCAACCCTTGGCATAGGCGGCATAGATGGCATCGAGCACCGCATCGAGGCGCTCGGGGATTTCTGTGAGGTCCGGGATGGCGAAGGGAATGCCGGCATCGAGGATGCGCTGCTTGGCGCGGACAAGGCGCTGTCCCATCGTTGCGGGGGCGATGAGGAAGGCTGACGCGATGTCGATAGCCGTCAGCCCCAGGATGGTCTGGAGGATCAGCGGGGCGCGCATGCCGCGCTCAATGGCTGGGTGGGCGCAGGCGAACATCAAGCCAAGGCGCCGGTCGGGAATGGAGTCGGTGCGGTTGGCGGCAGCCTCGACCTCGCTTTCGATTTCCTCGGCAATCAGTTTCATGTGCTCCTCCCCGGCAAGGCGGGTGCGGCGGCGGCGGATGGCATCGGTCTGGCGGCGGCGCGCCACCGTCAGCAGCCAGGCGTCAGGATTGCGCGGCACGCCCTGCACTGGCCAGCTGGCGAGGGCGGTGGCGAAGGCTTCGGCCAGCGCATCCTCGGCGCCCGCGATATCGCGGGTCCGGGCGGCGAGGAAGGCGACGAGGCGGCCGTAGCTGTCGCGAGCGACCTGCTCGGCCGTGCGTGCCGCCTCTTCGTCTTCGGCGGTCATCGCTCAGCCCTGCCGCAGGCTCTTGTCGGGCTTGGGGTAGGTCTCGGCGAGGGGCCGGATCTCGATCGCGCCATAGCGCGAGCTGGGGCAGCGCCGGGCCCAGGCGATGGCCTCGTCGAGATCGGCGACATCGAGCATGAAATAGCCGGCCAGCTGTTCGCGCGTGTCGGCATAGGGGCCGTCGAGGATGTCGGTCTTGTCGCCGGTGGTGCGGATGGTGGTGGCCGCCGAGGCCGGCTGCAGCCGCTCGCCGGCGGAGGACTGACCGCCGGCCTTGGCCAGTGCCGCGTTGAAGGCGGCATAGTCGGCCCAGAGCTCCTTCTGCGGGGCGTTGGCGAGGGCGACCTCGTCGTGATGGATGAGCATCATGTAGCGCATGGAGCGATCCTCAGCTCGTGGCTTGCTTGACGAGGGCGGTGATGCGCGCCTCATCGGCGGCGCTGAGCTTCAGGATGGCGAAGCTCGTGGCCCACATGTTGCCGTCGTCGAGCTTGGCCGCGTCGTTGAAGCCCAGGGTTGAGTAGCGCGCCTTGAACTTGCCGGCGTCCTGGAAGAAGCAGACGTTCTTGCCGTCCCTGTAGTAGGCGGGCATGCCGTACCAGAGCTTTGCCTTGAGTTCGGGCGAGGCGGCGAGGACCAGTTCGTGGATGCGGGTGGCGAGGCTGCGGTCGGGCTCTGACATGGCGGCGATCTTTTCGGTCACCGCCTTGGCGTCCTCGGCTTCGCTGGCGCCGCGCTTTTCGCGCTTCAGCTCCTCGGCGCGCTCCTTCATCGCGGCCTTTTCCTCGGCGGAAAAGTTCTGGGATTTCTTGCTGGTGGCCATGATTTCTTTCCTTGTCGCGTCGAGGTCTCGTGCCCCGACGCTACAATGACGGACACCCCTCCGCCAATTCGACCGGGGTGCGGAAGAATCTGCAGATGGCAGAGGCGCGGGCCGCATCATCGCCGCCGCTCGGGGTAGGGCGCGGGTCGCGCGCCCTGCCATTCGTCGATCTATTCGGGCCGGGTGGGCCAGATCGGCCGCACCTCGATGGTGCCGAACTCGGCGGCGGGGCAGCGCTTGGCCCAGTCGATGGCCTCGTCGAGGCTCGGCACATCGATGAGGTAGTAGCCGCCCAGCTGTTCCTGCGTTTCGGCATAGGGGCCGTCGAGGACGACCGCCTTCTTGTCGCGCACGCGCACCGTGGTGGTGGCGGAAGTCGGGCGCAGGCGTTCGCCGCCCCGCATGACCCCGGCCTTCACCAGTGCGGTGTTGTAGGCGTGGTAGGCGGGGCTCATGCCGGTGTCGTCGACCACGGTCGCCGTGTTCATCTTCGATTCATCGCCCATGATGAGCAGCATGTACTGCATGATTTGTCTCCATGTTGACGCCGGCCACCTGGCCCGGCGCCACTATGACGGCGGCTCGAAGACGAGTTCTACATTTCGGAAGTGGAAAAGTTCATGCGGGGAGGTCTGCGTAGTCCTCGAAGATCTCGCGGACCTCGATCGAGCCCCATTGCGCAGCCGGGCACTGCTTCGCCCAATCCAGCGCTTCCTCCATGCTGGCAGCCTGGATCACGTAGAAGCCGCCCAGTTGCTCGCGAGTATCGGCATAGGGGCCGTCATGCACGCGCATTTCGCCGCCATTGTTGGCGAAGGTGCCGATGTCCACGGCGCCGCCTTCCGTGCGCACGGTGCGCGCTGCGTCGGTCTGCTGCAGCGGAGCGGTCATCACGAAGACGCCCGCCTTCTTCAGCACGTCATTGTAGGCGCCCATTATCGACATGGCCCTGCCCATGTCCTCCTCCGTGAAGCTGGTGGTGGCGCTTTCGTCGGCATAGAGCAGTAGCATGTATTGCATGGTTTCTCTCCTCTGGCGGGCAGCATAGGCCCTCGAGGCAATGTCGCGCGAGAGGAGCGGATTTCGACACTCCGAGGGATCAGAAGTCGGTCCGGTGGACCGATTTCCCTGAGGAGGCCACGAGGGCTATGCTCGAGTGGCTGGGGCTGGCGGGTGTATTGGAAATAGCTGCAGCCGACAGCCAGCCGTTGTGAGGCCCCCCCCCCCACCGGCTTCGCCGGTCCCTATGCCATTCGACCATTGGTCTCATGGCCTCCTCGGGGAGATTGCTCCACCGGAGCAATCTCTTGCCCCTCGACGTCCCCCGTAAACGGGAGAGGATAACCAGGAAGCTAGTCCAGCAAACTCGAGACGCTCTGCTCGGACGCGGTGCGGGCGATGGCTTCGCCGATCAGCGGGGCGATGGAGAGGATGCGGATGTTCGGCGTGGCCTTGGCGGCTTCGGTGGTCTCGATGGAATCGGTGATCACCAGTTCCTTGAGCTTACTCTTGCCGATGCGCTCGGCGGCGCCATCCGACAGCACGCCGTGGGTGATGTAGGCGCTGACTTCGGTGGCGCCCGCCTTGAGCAGGGCCTCCGCGGCGTTGACCAGGGTGCCGCCCGAATCGACGATGTCGTCGATGAGGATGCAGGCGTGGCCGGCGACATCGCCGATGATGTTCATGACTTCCGAAACGCCGGCCTTGGGGCGGCGCTTGTCGACGATGGCGAGGTCGGCACCGATGCGCTGCGCGGTGGCGCGGGCCCGGGCGACGCCGCCGACGTCGGGCGAGACGATCATGACGTTGCCGTTGGTGTAGTGCTTCTGGATATCGCGGACCATGACCGGGGCGCCGTAGAGATTGTCGGTCGGGATATCGAAGAACCCCTGGATCTGCGCGGCGTGGAGATCGAGCGTCACCACGCGGTTGACGCCGGCCTCGGTGATGAGGTTGGCGACGAGCTTGGCGGAAATCGGGGTGCGCGAGGCGGATTTTCGATCCTGCCTTGCGTACCCGAAATAGGGGATGACGGCGGTGATGCGGCGGGCCGAGGAGCGGCGGAGCGCATCGGACAGGATCAGCAGCTCCATCAGGTTGTCATTGGCCGGATAGGAGGTCGACTGCAGGATGAACACGTCCTCGCCGCGGACGTTCTCGTGGATCTCGACGAAGATTTCCTTGTCGTTGAACCGTTTGACCGTGCAGTCGCTGAGCGGGATTTCGAGATAGGACGCGACGGCCTCGGCCAGCGCGCGGTTGGAATTGCCGGTGACAAGTTTCACGGGGCGCGCTCCGCAGCTGCCGGGCGGGGAGGTCGCCGGCTCCACATGAGGCGGGTCTTAGCTTGGCAAGTCCCTGGGCGCAATGCGCCTTGTGACGGATGGGTGAAGGATTTCTCGAAGTCGGGGTCGGCAGGGGCTCAACGCAGCGCGATCATGGCCATCTGGCGGCCGGTCGTCGTGCCCTGATGGGTGGCGTAGCGGTGCGAGAACCAGCGGGACGGATCGGCGTAGGTGCAGATCGCCAGATTGTCTATGGCGGCGAGTCCGACCCGGTTGAGGCGGTGTTGGAGAAAGCCCGGCAAGTCGAAATGCTCGCGCCCGCCCGTCGGGGTTGTGAAGAACGGCGCGGCATCCGGTGCGATCTCCAGAACCTGCCGGGCGTACTCGGGGCCGACCTCGTAGTTCGGCCCGGAGATGGTGGGGCCGATGGCTGCGATGACGCGGTCGCGGCGAGCGCCGATGGCTTCCATGGCGGCGATGGTGGCTTCGGCAATACCACCGGTGGCGCCTTTCCAGCCGGCATGGGCGGCGCCGATGACGCGTGCTTCGGGGTCGGCATAAAGGATCGGGGCGCAGTCGGCGGTCAGAATACCGAGGACGGTGCCGGGGGTTGCGGTAACGAGCGCATCCACTTCAGGGCGGGTGGTCGTGGGACCGGTAATGGTCTCGACACGGATGGAGTGCACCTGCCGTACGCTGGCAAGTTGTCCAGCGGAAAAGCCAATGAGACCAAGCGCCTGTGCGCGGTTGCTGGCGACGTGATTCAGGTCGTCGCCGCTGGATTCGGACATGTTGAGGCTGGCGAAATCGCCGGCAGAGGCACCGCCGCGGCGGCCGAAGAAGCCGTGGGCGAGGCGTTCGACGCGCTCCAGCGGGCGGCTGGTCTCGAATGGGATGGCCATCAGAACCCCAGTGGTTCGAGGTTGCCGTGCCAGGCGCAGAAGACCTTGAACAGGGTGCCCATCTCGGATGGGTCGGTCAGGCGCTTGAGGGCAAGTGTGAGGTTGTCGAGTTCGCTCGGATTGGCGCGGGCAAGCGCGGTGGCGCGTTCGACGATACCGAGGCGACCGAGGAAATCGCGCTGGGTGGTGAAGGCGGTGCCAAGGCCAGCTTTTTCGGCGACCTCGCGCAGCGCGCCGAAATCGACATGGGCGCTGAGGTCGACCTCGCCGGGCGCGGCGAGGGGATCGGCATAGGCGTGGCGGCTGACGGCCTGCAGCGTCTCGCCGGGCTGGGTTTGCTCATAGCCGTAATCGATGGCGAGGAGGGCGCCGCGCTGGTCGGCGATGCGCCTCGCGAGGCGGGCCATGGCATCCTGCGCGCCGAGGCTGACCTCGTAGACGCTGCCCTCGGGGGCGTCGGCAATCGCCGGCGGCAGGACAGATGGCGGCAGCGGCGTCGGCGACAGGCCGAAGGCGCGCTTGCCGTCGATGAGCCCGACCTGACGCTCATGCCAGCCCTCGTGGCCGCGGACGAACTGGCGGATCGGCAGGGCATCGAAGAACTCGTTGGCTACGACGATCAGCGGGTCTTCGGCGACGAGGTCGATCTCGTCGGACCAATAAGGGTGATAGGGCGCAAGCCGCTCGGCCTGCTGGGCGCGGAGGCCGGCATTGGTTTCGAACAGCTGCAGATGGCAGGCATCGAGAAAGCCTTCGGCACGGGCGGCGACGCGGAGGGCATCCTGCATCAGGGTGCCGCGTCCGGGGCCCAGTTCGAGCAGCGTGAAGCTTTTCGGCTCGCTCATCTGCTGCCAGATGTTAACGATAAAGAAGCCAATCAGCTCGCCGAACATCTGGCTGATTTCGGGCGCGGTGACGAAATCGCCCTTCGTGCCGAGCGGATCGGCGGCGGTGTAATAGCCGCCGCGCGGGTAGGTCAGCGCGAGGCCCATATAGGTGGCGATCGACATCGGCCCGTTCTCGCGGATCTGCAGGTCGATGATCTCCGAAAGGCTCGGGCGCTCAGTCATGGGCGGGCCTCATAGCATAGGCGACCAGCGCTATTCCCGCGACAACCAGCGGCAGGCTGAGCACCATGCCCATGGTGAGCCAGCCCCCGAAGAGATAGCCGATCTGGATATCGGGCAGGCGGAAGAACTCGACGAAGATACGGCCGAGGCCATAGCCGATACCGAACAGGCCAGCGACCAGGCCGGGGCGCTTCAGCGCGCCGAGATGGTTGGTGGCGATGCGGATCAAGACGAACAGCAGCAGGCCTTCGAGGGCCGCTTCGTAGAGCTGGCTGGGATGGCGCGGCACCTGATCGGGGTCGGTGGGGAATATGACGCCCCAGGGAAGGTCGGTGGGGGCGCCGTAGAGCTCGGCATTGATGAAGTTCGACACCCGGCCAAGGAAAATGCCGATGGTGGCGATGGCGCCGAGGAGATCGAGCGCGGACAAGATGTTGCCCTTGTGGTGACGGGTGAAGAGGATCACCGCCAGCATCAGCCCAGCCATGCCGCCGTGAAAGCTCATCCCGCCGTCCCACAGCGCGAGGATTTCGCCGGGGTTCGCGAGGTAATAGGGCAGATTGTAGAACAGCACGTAGCCGAGGCGGCCGCCCAGCACGATGCCGAGCACGGCCCAGAAGGCGAAATCCCAGATTGCGGGGGCGGGGAAGGGGGGCTGGTTGTGCCGCCAGAGCCCGTGCCGGCGGAGGAGTGTTGCGCCATACGCCGCGCCGAGCAGCACGCCCAACAGGTAGGCGAGCGCATACCAGCGGACGACGATAGGGCCGATGGCGATGGCGACGGGGTCGATATTGGGGAAGGGCACGGCGGCTGCACTCGCTCCGGGATCGGAGTGAGACCTTTTAGCCCGGGGCGGGCACTGGTCAAGCCGCAGCCATCCGCCTAAATAGGCCTGACACGAGTACCGAGGATGCGATGACCCAAGGCAGCAAGATTTTCGACGAGCTGGGCAAGCTGATGAACAACGCGGCGGGCGTCGCCGACGGGGTGCGTCGCGAGGTCGACACCATGGTGAAGGCCCAGATGGAACGGCTGGTCGCCGACATGGAGCTGGTGAAGCGCGAGGATTTCGATGCGCTGCGCGAGCTGGTGCAGACGCAGGACAGTGAAATCCAGGCATTGAAGGCCGAGATCGCGAGCCTCAAGTCCAAGTGAGGCTGGCGGTTATCTCCGACATCCACGGCAACCCGCACGCGCTCGAGGCGGTGCTGGAGGATATCGAACGCCAGGGCGTCGACGCGACGCTGTCGCTGGGAGATTTCCTCAGCGGGCCGGGCGATCCCGCCGGCGTGGCCGATCGGCTGATGGCACTGGATTTCATGTCGGTGCGCGGCAACCACGACCGTTTCATCGTCGATGGCCGACCCGAGAACGACTGGCATATCGACGCCATGGTGCGGGCGACGCTGAACGAAGCGCAGATGGCGTGGCTGCGTGCGGTGCCACAAACGCAGGTGTTCGAAGGCGAAGTGCTGCTGAGCCACGGGACACCGCGTGACGACAATGCCTCGTTCATGGATGGGCTCGAGGGCGGGCGGCAGGTGCTGATGCCGCGCGAGCATATCGAGCGCGAGGCCGCGGGCTTCGACTACCCGGTGATCCTGTGCGGTCACACGCATGTGCCGCGCAGCCTGCGGCTTGATGACGGGCGGCTGGTGGTGAATCCCGGTTCGGTCGGGCTGCCGTTCGAGATCGGGTCGCCCGATGCGCGGTATGGCATCATCGAGAAGCGGCGGCAGGGGTGGAACGCCGATCTCAAGAGTGTGGCATACGACCACCAGGCCGCGGCGCAGCTGGCGGTGGAGCGCGGTTATCCGCGCTGGGCGGACGTGCTGATGTATGGCTGGGCGAGCCCGCGCGGCATCTAGGCGAGTTGAGACGATGAAGATCGCGGTGATCTCGGACATTCATGGCAACCGGCTGGCCCTCGAGGCGGTGGAGGCCGATATCGCGCGGGTCGGGGTCGATCTGGTGGTCAATCTGGGCGACTGCGTCAGCGGTCCGCTCGATCCGGTGGGGACCATCGAGCGGCTGATGGCATGGGACATCCCGACGGTGATGGGCAACCACGACGCCTGGGTGGTCGAGCGGGCGCCCGAGGACATGGATCGGGTCGATCGGTTCACCGCGTCGGTGCTCAATGACGGGCACAAGGCGTGGCTGAAGGACTTGCCGGCGACGGCGGAGGTTGCGGGGGGCGAGGTGTTCCTCTGCCATGGCACGCCAAGGAGCCACAGCGAGCCGTGGCTGGATGGCTGGTTCCGCGGGCGCGACACGACGCTGCCTTCCGAGGATGAGGTGAAGGCGCATGTCGGGGCGCTGACCAACCCTGTGCTCTTGTGTGGCCACACGCATATGTGGCGGGCGGTGCGGGTGAATGGCGGGCAGCTGATCGTCAATCCCGGCTCGGTGGGGCTGCAAATCTACTACGGCAACCCGGATGCCCGCTATGCGGTGCTGGAACGGCATGACGGGCGCTGGTCGGCGAGCCTTCGCGCTGTGCCCTATGACCATGAAGGCGCCATTGCGCAGGCCGAGGCCAACGGCTTTGCCAATTGGCGCGAGGCGCTGCGTACCGGCTGGGCGGCCGCGATCGGGCTGTTCTGAGCCCGCGCGCCGGCGGACCTCACCATTTCACGAAAAATCTTCCGACGCGGGTGTGTCACCCAAACGTCATCGGCGGCGCGAAGCATAGCGCGAGTCGCATGAGGCGTACTGTGCCATTTTTGGTCAGACGAGCGGTGGACAGACTCGTTGGGTTAACGGGCTGTTAACCCTCGCGCCGAGATCATCCACAGAAGAAAGCCTTGGAAGTGGCTGCTGCTTCGGTCCCCGGAATCGGGGGTGGCGTGTAGGTTGCCTGCAGCGGGACGATTCGAGGCTTTCGAGGCGTAGTTCGTGTTCTTGCGTAAGGCCTGTGTATTGGGCCAGCCCACCTCGTAGCTCCCAAAGGGACGCAGCCAATGACACTTCTGTTGGAAATCGAACCCGATCGCATCGTGCATCCGGTGGACATCATCGAGCACATCGCGTCGATCAACGACTGGAATTTCGAGCGGCAGGACGCCGACGAGATTTCGATTTCCGTGCGCGGCAACTGGTCGGATTACCATGTGTCGTTCAACTGGATGGAAGACCTCGAGTCGCTGCACATCGCCTCGGCCTTCGACCTGCGCGTGCCTGATGCCCGGCGCGGCGAGATCCGGCAACTGATCGCGCTGATCAACGAGCAGCTGTGGATCGGCCATTTCGACATGTGGAATGGCGAAGGCGTGGTGCTGTTCCGCAATTCGCACCTCCTCACCGGCGGGGCGGAAGTAACGCCGCAGCAATGCGAGGCGCTGCTGCGCTCGGCGACCGACGCGTGCGATCTCTACTACCAGGCCTTCCAGTTCGTGATATGGGCAGGCAAGAGCGCCGCGGACGCGCTCAGCGAAGTGATGTTCGAAACGGTAGGCGAAGCTTGAAGCTGGAAGATATCGGCCCCGTCGTCCTCGTCGGGGCCGGCAAGATGGGCCTTGCGCTGGCGCGCGGCTGGATGGCCGGGGGGCTGAGGCCCGACCGGCTGGTGCTTGTCGACCCCAAGCCGGCGGAACAGGCAGTGGCGTTTGCCACGGAGCACGGCGTGCGGCTGCTCGACAGCCCGCTGGGCGTCTTGACCCAGGTGCTGGTGCTGGCGGTGAAGCCGCAGATCATCGGCGCGGTGATGGCCGAGATTCAGCCGGTGGTGGGCGGCTACACACTTGTCGTATCCATTGCGGCGGGAATTTCGCTTGCCAGACTGTCCGAGGGACTGGGCACGGAGCGCGTGGTGCGCACCATGCCGAACACGCCGGCGCAGCTGGGCAAGGGGATCACCGGGGCGGTGGCGCTTGGCGCGATCACCCAAGCCGACCGGCAGACCGCGGACGCGCTGCTGAAGGCGGCCGGTGAAGTCGTCTGGTTCGACGACGAGGCGATGATCGATGCGGTGACGGCGGTCTCGGGCTCGGGACCGGCCTATGTGTTCAACATGGTCGAGGCGATGGCGGCGGCCGGCGAGAAACAGGGGCTTACGCCCGCCCAGGCGATGCAGCTGGCGCGGGCGACGGTGATCGGCGCGGCGGCATTGCTCGAGGCCGATGCGGCGCCGGCGGCAGTGCTGCGGCAGAACGTGACCTCGCCCAATGGCACCACTGCGGCGGCGCTCGCCGTGCTGATGGCGCCGGGCGGCCTCGGCCCCCTCATGGACCGGGCGGTGGACGCGGCGCGCAAGCGCTCCGAAGAACTCGGGCGCGGCGGCCAGTAGCCCGATCAGGCCTTGAGGTCGTCGGTCAAGCGCAGGCGATCGAGCAGCGGCTGGTCCTCGGGCTCGACCATGCCGACGAAGAATTTCAGCACGGTGCGCTTACCCTCGGGGGGCAGGGCGTCGATGGCGGCTTCGATGCGGCTGGTCTGGGTCGCCGACAGGGTCTCGAAGAACTCGCGGCCCTTTTGCGTGGCATAGAGCAGGCGCTGACGGCGGTCGGTCTCGCCCGTCTTCTGCTCGACATAGCCGTTGTCGACCAGCTGACGCAGGACACGGGCTAGGCTCTGCTTGGTGATCTTGAGGATATCGAGCAGGTCGGCGACCGGCATGCCGGGCTTCAGATTGACGAAATACAGCACGCGGTGGTGGGCGCGCCCGAAGCCCTGGCGTTCGAGCATCGCGTCAGCGTCGCCGACGAAATCCCTGTAGGCGAAAAAGAAGAGCCCCATGACGTCGAGCGGCAGGGCGCTGCCGGCGCGCGTCGTCGAATTTATGTCAGCCTTGTTGACATTTATTCCGGCCGGTGGCATCTTCTCTCCATCGTCAGACGCAGACTTCGCCTTATCACAAAGCCGTTCGGGTTTGCCAAGGGCAAGCCGCTGGCGCAGGATTGCAGGCTATAACAGGAGTGCCCCGGCGGGGGCCGAAAGATCGAGTGGGAGAAGGACGATGGCCGGTGTGCCGATGGACCAGCGCGAGGGCTGGATCTGGTTCGATGGTGAGATGGTTCCCTGGAAGGACGCCAAGCTGCATGTGCTGACCCATGGTCTCCACTATGCGAGCAGCGTGTTCGAGGGCGAGCGGGCCTATGGCGGCGAAATCTTCAAGTCGCGCGAGCACACCGAACGCCTGATCCGCTCGGGCAAGACACTGGATTTCACCATTCCCTACTCGGCCGATGAGATCGAGGCGGCCAAGCGCCTCGTGCTCGAAAAGAACGGCCTCGTCGATGCCTATGTGCGCCCGATCGCCTGGCGCGGCTCGGAAGAGCTCTCGGTTCCCGGCCGCAACAACAAGGTGCATCTCGCCATCGCCGCCTGGGTGTGGCCGAGCTATTTCTCCGTCGAGGAGAAGCTCAAGGGCATCCGGCTCGAGTGGAGCCGCTGGAAGCGCCCGAGCCCGGAGACGATCCCGTCCTCGGCCAAGGCCGCCGGCCTCTACATGATCTGCACGCTGTCGAAAGACGCGGCGATGGCCAATGGCTATGCCGATGCGCTGATGCTCGACTATCGCGGGCTGGTGGCCGAGGCGACCGGCGCGAACGTGTTCTTCATCAAGGGCGACGAGATCCACACGCCGACGCCCGATTGCTTCCTCAACGGCATCACCCGGCAGACGCTGATCGCGCTCGCCAAGGAGAACGGCTTCAAGGTCGTCGAGCGGCACATCAAGCCCGAGGAACTCAGCAATTTCGACGAGTGCTTCCTCACCGGCACGGCCGCCGAGGTGACCCCGGTTTCCGAGGTCGGCGAGTACAAGTTCAAGCCGGGCAAGGCCTGCTCGACGCTGATCAACGCCTATACCGAAGCGGTGACGCCGAAGAAGGTCGCGGCGGAGTAAGCTGCGGTTTTCGTGGTGGATTTGAGGGGCTCGCCGGTGGCGGGCCCCTTCTCGCTTCTGATGGGACCATTCGCGCTTTATTCAACCGGCGTCGATAGCAGACCGGCCCGCATCCATCGGCGACAGCAGGGTGGTCACTGCCGCAAGAAAGGCCGATGGGTTTTCGACCTGCGGCAGGTGGCCGGAGGCGGGAATGGGGAGCAGGCGGGCGCCGCGGGTCCGTGCCCTGAGTTTGAGGCCATCGATGAGGGTGACATTGGGGAGCCGATCGGCGACACCCCAAATGAAGTCCACCGGACATCGAGGTTGACGGGCTCTTTCTGCGACCGAGCAGAGAAGGCTGAACATAACATCTGCCATGGGTTGTGACGGCACCGTGAGGTTGGCCCTGATGATCGCCGGCACCCGGCTCTCGGCGGCAAAGCCGCTCACGAAGATTCGCGGTCCATAAAAGCCTTCGGCCAAGCTTCTTACGGCCAGGTTTCGGAAGGGCCGCTTGCTGAGTATTGCGCGCATTGGCAGCTTGCGAGGCGGAAAGCCATTGACCATGATCAAGCGTGACACGAGATCGGGCCGATCGAGCGCGAGCTGCCAGCCGATGCTGGCCCCCAGAGAGTTCCCGATCACGATCGCTCCTGTGACGTCAAGCGTGGTCAGCAGTTCGGCACAGAGCGTCGAATAGGCCGCATAGCTGGGCAGGGCGGCCTCAAGGTCATGCCAGACGCCGGGAAGGTCAATGGCGACCACGCGGTGCTGCTTGGACAGATCGTCCCAAACCTGCTTCCAGTGGGCCTCGGCTCCGGCCCAGCCGCCGTGGATGAGCAGTAGCGTCGGTCCCTTGCCGCCGCGCCAGTAGTCACAAGTGCCGGTCGACGTGGCGAGTCTATGGCGCTGCATCGGAGCCCCCTGCACCAAAGCGGGACCGTAGGGCCGCAAGGACATGCGCTGTTGCGCGCAGGTCGTCGTCGCTGACCCCGGCGAGGGCCCAGGCGCTTACTGCTGCTTCCTCGGACAGAACTTCGGCAATGAGTGTTGCACCGGCTGACGACAGTTGGAACCGATCGGACCGCTTGTGGGCCGGATTCGGCTTGCGCTCGATGAGCCGCATCGTCTCGAGTTCATTGGCCAGGCGCAGAGCGAACTGCCGCTGGACCAGCAGGTTGCGCGCGAGCGAAGGCACCGTCTGCGCGCCTTTTTCGAGGAGGTTCTGCAACATGCCCCGCTGTGGCACGGAGATGTCCCGCGCGCGTAGCTTAGTCTCGGCCGCCCTGTAGAGACCGTGAAAGACCGGGCGCACCAGATCGATGATGGACTTGATATCCTCGGAACGCGCCATGAGCATCTCCTTTGACAAGTAAGATGTCATTTTGACATTCGAGTTGTCAATGTAGCTTGCGGATCGCTCTCAGCGGTTCCAGCGTTCGCGAGCGGTGTCGTCGGCGTCCTTTACCTAGACCCAGCGCTTGTCGTCTGGCGTCGCCTCGTTCTTCCAGAAGGGCTCGTAGGTCTTCAGATAAGGATCAGGAACTCGGCGAGCTCGAAGGAAGCGGCGCGATCCGGCGCAACCTAGTGCCCTTCATCTCTGGTCCTTGTCGCGTGGCCAGAGCCTAATCTAGACCGGTCAACCTCGAGCGTTACTTACCCATACCCCAACGCCGCGGCCCGCCGCTGGTGCAACTCCCGCAACCGCCCGGCAAAGCTAAGCTCCGGCCCCTCAACGCGCGCGTCACTGAGGATGTCGGTGATCGACAGCGGGCGGACGGGAGAGGTGAGGCGCCGACTTCGGCGAGCCAGCCGGTCAGTTGCCCGATGGAGCCGGCATAAACGATGCGGCCGAGGCCGACCCAGCCGTGGGCGGCGGCGCACATGGGGCAGTGTTCGCCGGAGGCGTGCCCGCAGCCATGCGCGGCCGTTGGCTGTCTGATCAAGGCGCTACGCTCTGTCCCGGATGATTGTCATGTCTCGACAACGTCCGTTTCGGCATGCGTTACTCGTTCCAAAACTTTCCGCCACTTGGGCGCGGGATATGCTGGATGACGCTCACCTGTCTGCCTCTGAGCCCCGAGACCTTCCCGGATTTCGCAGCCCTCGTGGACGCGCATAATGGTGTGTTCGGCGGATGCTGGTGCCTGGGCTTTCATGACCGCTCGCTGTTTTCGCTCCCCTATGACGAGAAGCGCGAGCGGAAGCGGCAGATGGTGATCGAGGGAAAGGCGTACGCTGCATTGGTCTACTCGAACATGGCATGCGTCGGCTGGTGCCAGTTCGGTTCGCCCGACGAGTTGCCGCAAATCAAGAACAGGCGAAACTACGAGGCCAGCCTGCCGGGAGCGCCACCGCCATGGCGACTCACCTGCTTCTTCGTTCACCGCCACCACCGTGGGAAGGGTGTCGCGGCCGCTGCACTGGCTGGCGCCCTCGAGGAGATCGCCAGGCTCGGGGGCGGTACCGTCGAGGCCTACCCGGAGGATACGCGAGGCACCAAAGTCTCGCCGACCTTCCTCCACGCCGGGACGCTCGCCATGTTCGAACATGCCGGCTTCGAAAAGGCGGCGCAGATCGGCAAGAACAAGTGGGTGGTTCGAAAGACCGTCGGCAGCTGAGCTGCGGCGACAGGCGACGGCGCAAGGGCCCGCCGAACTCGATAATGCTCAGGCGCGTTCACCGAATGGCTGCCACGCACTCTAGTCGACTGTTCGCAGCGGCCACACCTCGATGACGCCATGGGCGATGGCGCATGGCGACTGCGACGCAAGTCGGACGGCCTCTTCAAGCGTATCTACTTCGAGAATTCCGAAGCCAGCGACCGGAAGAGCAGCCGTGAGGTACGGGCCGGATTCGGTCTGCACGCCGGTGCCCTCCGGGTTTCGAACCTGCACCGGCACGCCGACGATGCCCATCACGGCGCCCTGGCTGACAAGGTTCGCGTCGTGGGCATCCAGAGTGATGGTCGCGTGGATGATGACTTTGGCCATTGCGGTCTCCGGGGCAGCCAGCTCTGACGTTAAGCCCCGAGCGCGCGAACGGTTTCATACCCGGGTATGGCGGCGAGCATATGCCCCGATCCACCCTCGTCACCGGTACAGCGCTGCGACGCCCGCTCCGGGTCAGAAACCGGCTCCGCTGCGGCGCGAGACCGGCTCGATTGGCCTCACGCCGTCCGTACCCCATACCCCAACGCCGCCGCCCGGCGCTGATGCAACTCGCGGAGGCGGCTCGCGAAGCTCAGGTCCGGTCCCTCGACGCGGGCGTTGGTGAGGATGTCGGTAATGGACAGCGGCCGAACCGGGGAGGGTGGGGCGCCGACTTCGGCGAGCCAGCCGGTCAGTTGGCCGATGGAGCCGGCAAAGACGATGCGGCCGAGGCCGACCCAGCCGTGGGCGGCGGCGCACATCGGGCAGTGCTCACCCGAGGTGTAGACGGTGGCAGTGGCACGCTGTTCGGGCGTCAGGTTTTCGGCGGCCCAGCGGGCGATGTCGAATTCGGGGTGGCGGGTGTGGTCGCCGCTGGCGGTGTGGTTGTGGCCTTCGAACAGCACTTCGCCCTCGGCGGAAACCAGCACCGAGCCGAACGGGTCGTTATCGAGCGCCATGCCGGCCTCGGCGAGGTCGACGGCGCGGGCGAGGTGCTTGCGGTCGGTGTCGTTCATCGGGGTCTCCAGATCAGGATTGCCAGCGGGCGCGGGCGGCGTCGTCCTCGGCGTGGGCCTCGACCCAGCGCTCGCCGTCCGGCGTCGCTTCCTTCTTCCAGAAGGGGGCGTCGGTCTTCAAATAATCCATCAGGAACTCTGCGCCTTCGAAGGCGGCGGCGCGATGCGGGGCGACCGTCATCACCTGGACGATGGGTTCGCCCGCGGCCAGCGGGCCGTAGCGGTGGATCACCGTGGCGCGGAGGAGCCCGAAGCGGCTGACGGCCTCGGCGATGGCGCGGCCAAGCTGGGCTTCGGCGAGTTCGGGATAGACTTCCAGCGTCAGCGTCGAGACCGGATCGTCCGGCCGCGAGCGGACGAGGCCGGTGAAGGTCACGGCGGCGCCGGCTCCGGCGGCCTCGGCGAGAAAAGCGTTGGTTTCGGCGCCGGGATCGAAACTTGCGGTCTGGAGGCGGACCGACATGGTCAGCCGCCCGTCATCGGCGGGAACAGCGCGATGACCTTCGCCCCGGCGATCGGGGCCGAGTGCGGCACGATTTCGGTGTCGATGGCAGCCTTGATCAGCTGCGGCTTCTGCATCGCCAGATCAGCGGCTTCGTCGCGGCTGCGCAACCAATGAATCAGGTCGCCGACGGTGACGACCTCGGCAGGCGGGGAGACCTCCTCCTCGCCGCGATTGAGGCGTTCGCGCAGCCAGGCGAAATAGCGCAGCTTCACAGTTCGGGCCCGGCGAGATGCGGCCAGGTGGAGCGCAGGTATTCCCAACCTGTCCAGACGGTGAGGCCGCCCGCGATCCAGAGGGCGACATGGCTGATGAAGCTCAGCCCAAGCAGCATCGGCGCGGCCATGACGAGGCCGAGCGCGACCAGTTGTGCGGTGGTCTTCCACTTGGCGAGGAACGTCACCGGCACGGTGATGGCGCGGTTGCCGAGATATTCGCGCAGCCCGGAGACGAAGATCTCGCGGATCAGGATGGCGATGGCCGGAATCAGGTCGAGCGCGCTGAAATCGCGCGTCCAGGCGAAGGTGACCAGCAGCGCGCCGACCAGCAGCTTGTCGGCGATGGGGTCGAGCATCCGGCCGAAGGCGGAGTTGAGGTTCATCGAGCGGGCGAGAAAGCCATCCAGCCAGTCGCTGACCGCCGCAAGGATGTAGAGCAGCAGCGCGATCCAGCGCAGCCATTCCCAGCCCGAGGCGACGAACAGGCAGATCAAAGGGATGGCGGCGATGCGCCCCAGGGTGAGGAGGTTTGGCGGCGTCAGCAGTTGCGGTGGGATTTGCATGACGCGACATCACTCCATCCCTGTGGCGGGGTCAAGGCCGGTGCCACTGCCAGGGGCAACGGCCTTGAGATCCGTCAGGCGACGAGCTGCCCACTAACCCGGCGGCGTTCCGCCACGGAGGCCGCGAGCTTTTCGAGCGCGGCTTCGGTGGTCGCCCAATCGATGCAGCCATCGGTGATCGACTGACCGTAGACCAGCGGCTGGCCGGCGACGAGGTCCTGCCGGCCGGCGACGAGGTTCGATTCCACCATGACGCCCATGATGCGGTTGTCGCCCGCCGCGAGCTGGTTGCCGACATCGGCGAGCACCAGCGGCTGGTTTTCCGGCTTCTTGGACGAGTTGGCGTGGCTGGCATCGACCATGATGGTCGGGCGAATGCCGGACTTCACCGCCTCGGCGGCGGCCGCCTCGACGCTTGCGGCGTCGTAATTGGTGGTCTTGCCGCCGCGCAGGATGATGTGACAGTCGTCATTGCCGGTGGTGGTGGCAATGGCCGAACGGCCGGACTTGGTCACCGCGAGGAAATGGTGCGGCTGGCTGGCCGATTTCACCGCATCCAGCGCAATCCGCACATTGCCGTCGGTGCCGTTCTTGAAGCCGACCGGGCAGCTGAGGCCCGAGGCGAGCTCGCGGTGGACCTGGCTTTCGGTGGTGCGCGCGCCGATGGCGCCCCAGGCGACAAGGTCGGCGAAATATTGCGGGGTGGTCATATCGAGGAATTCGGAGCCGGCGGGCAGGCCGAGATTGTTGACTTCGAGCAGCAGCGAGCGGGCGAGGCGCAGGCCGTTGTCGATGTCGAAGCTGCCATCGAGGTTCGGGTCGTTGATCAGGCCCTTCCAGCCGACGGTGGTGCGGGGCTTCTCAAAATAGACGCGCATGACGATTTCGAGCGTGTCCGAGAGCTTGTCGCGCAGCGGGGCGAGGCGGCGGGCATAGTCGAGCGCGGCGACCGGATCGTGAATGGAGCAGGGGCCGACGACGACGACGAGGCGGTCATCATGGCCATGCAGGATGTTGTGGATGGCGTGGCGGGCGGTGAGCACCGTGCGCGTGGCGGCGTCGGTGCGCGGGAATTCGCGGATCACCTCCTCCGGGGTTCGGAGTTCGCGCAGTTGCGTGATGCGGAGGTCGTCGGTGGATTTGAGCATTTGTCGGCGGTTCCTGTTGGGTGGACCGGGCGACAAAAAAGCCGCCAGGTGCTGGCGGCTCGTCGGGATCTTCTTGTCTGAGTGTTTAGGTCAAACGCGCCCCTTCGGCTGCCAGCGGCTTCCGGTGCTAAAATACCAATAGAAGGTGGCGGCCGAGAGGTTCATGGACGGTTGTATAGCCAAGGACGGCACGCCTGTCACCTCAGATCTGACATGTCAGACGAAAGTCGGGCGCGGACTTTGGGCCCGCTGGTGGAGCGGGAGCGGTTTTGGCGGGTTGATTTATGAACGGAAACTTAACGGCAGTTAATCGGCCATTCGCCTAGTGCATAGCTGGAGTGAGTGATAGACGACTACTCAGGTGGGGTTTAAAGGCCTAGATAAGCGTCACCAAACAGAAGGGGAAACCAAATGAACATCCGTCAGAAAATCGCTCAGTTCGCCGCCTACAACCGCACCGTGCGTGAGCTCAACTCGCTCAGCAACGTGCAGCTGCGTGACCTCGGCATCACCCGCCAGGACATCCGCAACGTCGCCCGCGGCGCCGTCAACTAAGCCGCACTGCAGCACTGAGACAACGAAGGCGCCTCCGGGCGCCTTTTGTTTTTTGCATGGCTGAAATGTGGCGGGGATGGGTTGGGTGCGACCCCCTCGTGGTTCGGCGGGCGCACCATGAGGGCTAGCGCAGAGCCGGTGAACGGCCTCAGTTCCCGCCGTTGAAGTGGTCATAGATCTGCTGGGCCAGCGCGTTCGATACGCCCGGTACTGCGGCGAGGTCGGCGAGGGCGGCGCGGCTGACGGCCTTGGCTGAGCCGAAGCGCTGCAGCAGGGCGCGCTTGCGGGTCGGGCCGATGCCTTCGATTTCGTCGAGTGGATTGCTGATCGCCGCCTTCTGGCGCTTGGCGCGGTGGGTGCCGATGGCGAAGCGATGGGCTTCGTCGCGGAGGCGTTGCACATAGTATAGCACGGGGTCGCGGTGGGGCAGCATGAAGGCCTCGCGGCCCTCGATGAAGAATTTCTCGCGGCCCGCGTCGCGCTCCTCGCCCTTGGCAATGCCGATGAAGGTGACTTCGCGCGGCAGGTTGAGTTCGGCGATCACCTCGCGCACGGCGTTGAGCTGGCCGGCACCGCCATCGATGAAGACGAGATCGGGCCAGTCGGGCATGCCGGACTGCTCGTCCTCGGCATCCGGCAGGCTTTCGTTGGCGAGGCGCGAGAAGCGGCGGGTCAGCACTTCGCGCATCATGCCGAAATCGTCGCCGGGGGTGATCGAGTCCGATTTGATGTTGAAGGTGCGATAGTGCTTCTTGGAGAGCCCTTCCGTGCCGGCGACGATCATGGCGCCGACGGCATTGGTGCCCGAGATGTGCGAGTTGTCGTAGACCTCGATGCGGCGTGGCGGCTCGTCGAGGCCGAACAGGTTGGCAACTCCTTCGAGCAGGGACTTCTGCGTGGCGCCCTCGGCGAGCTGGCGGCCCAGCGCCTCGCGGGCATTGTTGAGCGCGTGTTGCACCAGATCCCGCTTTTCGCCGCGCTGCGGGGCAGCGATCGTGACCTTGTGTCCGGCCTTGGCCGACAATGCCTCTTCCATCAGCTCGTTCTCGCTGAGGGCGTGCGAGAGCAGCACCAGGCGCGGCGGCGTGCGGTCCTCGTAGAACTGGCTGATGAAGGCCTCGAGCACCTCGGTGTCCGACAGCGTCGCATCGGCGCGCGGCCGGAAGGCGTGGTTGCCCCAGTTCTGGTAGGCGCGGAAGAAGAACACCTGCACGCAAAACTGCCCGGCTTCGTGCGAAATGGCGAAGACGTCAGCCTCCTCGACGGTCTTCGATGCCACATCGCCCTGGCTCTGCACCAGGGCGAGGGCGGAGAGGCGATCACGGAGCAGGGCGGCGCGCTCGAAATCGAGGGCCTCGGCGGCGCTGTTCATGTCGGCCGCGAGATGATCCTGCACGGTTTTCGACTTGCCCGAGAGGAACTGGTGGGCCTCCTCCACCAGTTCGGCATAGTCGGAGAGCGAAATTTCGCCGGTGCAGGGGGCGGAGCAGCGCTTGATCTGGTGCAGCATGCAGGGCCGGGTGCGGCCCTTGTAGAAGCTGTCCGAACAGGTGCGGAGGAGGAACGCCTTCTGCAGCGAGTTGATGGTGCGCTTGACGGCGAGGGCCGAGGCGAAGGGGCCGAAATAGTGGCCCTTGCGGCTGCGGGTGCCGCGGTGCTTCCGCAGTTCGGGGGCTTCGTGCTCGGTGGCGATGAGGATGTAGGGGAAGCTCTTGTCGTCGCGCAGCAGAACGTTGAAGCGCGGCTTCAGACGCTTGATCAGGTTGGCCTCGAGCAGCAGCGCCTCGGCCTCGGTCTCGGTGCGGACGAACTCCATGTTGCGGGTGGCGTCGATCATCCGGCGGATGCGGATATCGAGGCCTTCAGGGCGCGTGTAGTTGGTGACGCGGGCCTTGAGGCTGCGCGCCTTGCCCACATAGATCACCTCGCCCGCCGCATCGAACATGCGGTAGACGCCCGGCGCCGCCGGCAGGGTCTTCACAAAGCTGCGGATCAGCTCGGCGCCGCCGAGTGGGGTGTCGTCGCTCATTTCTTGCGGGGAGTGGGGCCGCGCCGTGCGGGCCACTCCAGGTGTTCGCCACCGTCGAGCGCGAGCATCTGGCCGGTCATGGTGGGCAGGGACAGGATGGCGAGCACGCCATCGGCGACGCCGTCGCCGTCCGCGGCGCGCTGCAACGGCAGGTCGGCCAGGGCCTTGCGATGCCCCTCGGGCGTGACATGGGGTGGCGGCACGGCGGGGCCGGGCGACACGGCGTTGACCCGGATGCGCGGCGCCAGCGACTGGGCGAGGGTGCGCGTCATGGTCCAGAGCACGGATTTCGACAGCGTGTAGCTGAAATAGGCCGGGGAGAGGTCGAGGACGCGTGCGTCGATGATGTTGATGATGTTGCCATCGGTGCCGGCCGGAAGCTGTGCAGCAAAATCGCGGGCCAGAAAGGCCGGGGCTTCGGCGTGGACGGCGAAGTGGGCGTCCCAGAGATCCTCGGTGAGACCGATGACCGCATCGCGCTCGAAGGACGAGGCATTGTTGACCAGCAGCGTCAGCGGGCCAAAGGGCGCGGCGGCGCGGCCGATGAGGGTGCTTCGTGCGGTGCGGTCGGCGAGATCGGCGCCGAGCAGGGTGGCGCGGCCGCCTGCGGCTTCGATGTCGGCAACGACGCCGGCGGCTTTCTCACGCGAGCCGCGATAGTGCACGATGACGGCCCAGCCGCTTGCGGCGAGGCGGCGCGCGATGCTGGCGCCGATACGATCGGCGGCACCGGTGACGAGGGCGACGCCGGCATGCGGCGGATGGGTTGGTCGGGCGGTCATGAGTCGGTTTGCAAGATAGGGATTTCGGGGCGGGGGTTCAATTCACCGGCAGTGCGGGCCGCCGCACTGACTCGGCAAGTATTGGCCCTGTTGTCGCGCCAGTATCTGTCAGCAGCGCTGACGGTAATTGGAGAGTGCTACCGACTCTGCTGCATTCGGGCTAATATAACGTCGCTCCGGGGCGCGGAGGGCGTCGCCGGATGCGTGAGGGGAAGCAGAACCATGGAAGCACTTGTGCCTATTCTGGTGCAGCTGATCGGCGGGGGCGTCGGCGGCAACGTCATCGGCAACATTCTCAAGCAGATCAATCTCGGGCCGGTGGGCAACACGATCGCGGGCGCGATCGGTGGCTGGCTAGGGACCTGGCTGGCCGGGATGATCCCCGGACTGAGCGGGCTGGTCGGCGGAGCCGTGGCGGCCGGCGCGACCGGTGGCATGGATATCGGGGCGCTTGCCGGGCAGGGCCTCACCGGCCTTGTCGGGGGTGGGCTGTTGACGGCCATCGCCGGAGCGATCAAGAACGCCACGATGAAGGGCTGATCAGCCTGCCACGCAAAAGCGCTTCGAACCCTGCTGGTCCGGGGCGCGCCAGTTCGAGATCGACGTGACCACACCTTCTCCCCAATCGGCCGTCCGGCGCATGGACGACAACGTGGCGCTGGGCATCGGCCTGACGCTGTGCGCCGTGCTGATTTTTGCGCTGCAGGACGCGGTGGCCAAGCTGCTGGTGCAGGACTATTCGCCGTTCCAGATCGCGATGATGCGGTTCTGGGCATTTGCAGCGTTCGCGCTGGTGCTGGTCAGCCGGCAGGGGCCGCTCAAGCAGGCGTTCCGGTCGCGCTATCCGGTGCTGCAGGTGGTGCGCGCGGCGCTGCTGGTGATCGATATCTGGTTCTTTGCAGCGGCGCTGATCAGTGTGCCGCTCGCCGAGTTGCAGGCGATCGTCCTGATCTACCCACTGTTGGCGACGCTGTTCGCCATCCCGATCCTCGGCGAGAAAGTCGGCGTTTTTCGCTTTGCGGCGGTGTCGGTGGGGTTTCTGGGGGCGCTGGTCATCGTCAGGCCGGGCGGGCTGCCGCTCGACCTGGGCGTGCTCTACGCTGTGCTCTCGGCCACCGCCTATGCGCTCTACATGGCGCTGACGCGCAAGGTGTCGGCAGAAGATTCGACGGCGACCAGCATGGTCTATGTCGGTGTCGTCGGACTGGTGATGACCACCGGGGTGGGCATCTTCTTCTGGAAGCCGCTGGATCCGGGATCGCTGCTGGGCATCGGCTTTGTGATGGTGACGACGATTGCCGCCCATGGGCTGATGATGGTGGCGCTGTCGCGGGCCCCGGCCAGCGTGCTGCAGCCGTTCAACTACACTTCGCTGCCCCTCAACATTCTCCTGAGCTACCTGATCTTCTCGCACTTGATCGACCCGATCGGGCTGGTGGGTGGCGCGATCATCGTCGGGGCGGGCCTCGTGGTGATGGCGCGCGAGCGACAACTGATGCGGCGGGGCAAGATTGCCCGCGCCGAGGTCGAGGACGATGGGGTGGCACACTAGCCGTGGCCGCAATGACTTTCAGCCGGGGAGGAAGCGGTTCACCAGGAACACGCCGGCCGCGGCCGAGATGGCGGTCAGGAACGTGCCCCAGGCCATGTCGATGGCGGCAATGGTGGGGGTGAAGCCGCGCATGGTCGAGAGGTTCGTCAGGTCATAGGTGCCGTAGGCGACAAAGCCGAGCACGGCGCCCATCAGCAGCGCCTTGACCACATCGCCATTGGCCGGTGCGGTGACGAGGATAACGAGGCCCAGCACATAGAACAGGTAGAACCCGGCGGCGACCAACAGGTTGGGCTGCTCAAGCAGCAGTTGCCCGATCTCGCGCTTGTAGAGCGTGGGGCCGGCCAGCGAGAGCCAGACGAAATCGATGACAAAAAAGACCACGGCGCTGGCAAGATAGAGTGACATGTAGCGCGCCATGGCGTGACCTCGTTTGGCTGGTTCCGCCCACGGCGGAAAGTGTCCGATGCTAACTCAACGCGGCTGGGCGGGAACAAGATCAGTATGATCGAAGAATTCGGTGCCTTGAATCACGCGGTAGGCGAGGGCATGTGAGTGCCGATACGAACCGGTGGAGGCCTCCGATGGTGATCCTGCTTGAAATTGCGCTGGTACTGGCCCTGGTCGGGCTGGTGGTGGGACTGCTGCTGCGCGGCCGCAGGGCAAGCGAGCGGGAGGCTGTGGCCGGGCAGCGCGTCGAGGCCTATATGCAGTCGATCCGCCGCGAAGCACCGACGCCCGAGTTGGCGGCGATGAGCGACGGTGAACTGCGCGAACTGCTGCTGTCGAGCGCGCGCAACCTCCGGCTGCAGTCGGAGCGGCGCTGGTATCTGTTGATTGCCGGCGGCTTTGTCGGATTCCTCGCGGCGATCGTGGTGGCCACCGAGGAAGGCACGCGCGGCTTTGGCATTTCGGTGCTGGTGGGGGCGCTGGTCCTGTACGGCCTCAATGAGTATCTCGGCCGGCGGATGCGCGCGCCGCTCGAGGCCCGCGGCCTCGATGCGGAGCGGCTCAGGGTCGAGTAGGGCTCAATCCCAGACGCAGAACCTGGCATTGGGTCCGCCGAGGCAGACCTGGCTGCGATACCACGGGCGGAAATGCGGCCGCACCGGGCGATCGAACAGATAGAAATCCTCGTCATCGTCCCAGCGGTCTCGGTCGCGCCGATAATCCTGCGTCAGGTACTTGGCGTTGACCCAGCCATCCGGCCCGGGCTTGGACACCGAGCACCAGACGCCGCGGCAGAACTCGACATCGACGGGTTCGCCGCGGCGAAGCGTATCGACGACGGCGTAGCCGGTGCCGGGACCGGAGCGGACATTGACGCTGGAGGCGGCATAGGCCGTGGCGGCATTGGCGGCCGCCGTGCCGGCGACGAGCAGGAGCGCGGCGCCGGCAAGGGGAGCAAGGCAGTTCTGAAGGGTCATGAGTGGCATCCCTGTCGCATATCGATGACGAGCCCCATGCGACAAGGATGCGCGCCCGATCCTGAACCGAAACTGAACAGCACCGCGCCGCCGGATCGCTCCGACGGCACGGGTTGGGCAGGTGCTCCGGCGGGCGGGCTGGAGAGCCGGCCTAACGCGGATCAGTTGTAGGCGCCGAGGCACAGATGGGCGTTGTTGTCGGAGAAGCAGAGCGAGCCGCCGAAGCCGAAGCCACCGCCGTGATGCGGCCAATCGGCATCGTCCCAACCGGGATAGTCGTAGCTGATCTTGTTCTTGCGGACCCAGCCGTCCTTGCCGGGGATGGCGAGCTTCAGCCAGCTGCCGTACTCGCCGATGATCTTGACCTTCTGGCCTTCGTCAACGCCGTTGACGATCATCGAGTGCTTGTTGGGCTTGAGGTAGACGTTCGAGCCGTCCTCGACCCAGGCCCAGGTGGCGGCCATGGAGGTGGAAGCGGTGACCACGACGATGGCGGCGGCGAGGGCGATCTTCTTGAAGGTGGTGGCGAACATTTCAGCGGTTCCTTATCTCGGATTTGGCATCACTGCCTTGACATGAACCCTAGCGAAGGCTGGATGAACCGAAGCTGAAACCGTTGTTTATCTGGGATTTTATCGGTTCGCGCCCGCCCGCTCAGTCGTCGAAGCCGTCGTCGCCATCGCTTTCGCGGAACAGCCGGTCGCGGGGGAACAGGCCCCAGTCGTCATCGAACAGGCGCCTGGGTGTCACCTGCAGCTTGGCCGGCGAGCCGACCAGATAGGAGCCGCGCACCCAGCCGACCTCGTCGCCGTCACGATCAAGGAACAGGCACCAGTTCTGCGAGCGGGTGCAGGTTTCGAGATAGACGGCCGCGTTCTTCTTCAGCGTACCGATGATGGCGTAGCGGGTGCCCGGGCCGGAGCGGATGGGGATATCGGCGCTGGCGCGGGCGGTGCTGGTCGAGGCGGCGATGGCGGGCAGCGGGGCGAAGGCGCTGGCGACGAGCGCAGCGAGGGCGAGGGCGGCGAGGGCGTGGCGCATGGCGGGTTCCTCCGGGATTTTGCTCCAGCAACGCGCCAAAGGCGGCGGAAAGGTGGCATGCCTCCGCCGCCCAGCACGCCTGCCTCAGAGCCGGACGGTGGCGTTATCGCCGAACTCGGGCTTGGCGCCAGTGACGGCGGCCGCGAGCATGGTGGTGAGGGCGATCAGCCGGCCCGGCGAATCCCACAGTTCGGCGCGCTCGGGCGTCACCGTGATGAGCCGGATGTCGGGATCGCGTTCGTTCTCCCACCAGGCCTTGTCGAAATCGGACCAGAGATCGTGGATCTTCTCGCGGTCGTTGCTGACGCTGGCGCGGCCGGAGATCGAGACATAATCCATGCCCTTGGTGTCGGCATAGGCGAGGTTGACCACCGGGAACTGCTCGATCTGGGCGTTCTTGTGTCCCTCGGCCGAGACGAGGAAATAGATGGCGTGCTCGTCGCGATGCACCCGCGAAGAGAGCGGGCGCGCCTGCTGGCGCTCGCCGTCCCAGGTGACGAACATGCAGAAATCGATCTTTTCGGCGAGCTCCCAGACGCGGTCGATGATCTGGGCATCGGTCTTGTCGGTGTGCTGCTGGGTCTGGTGGGCCATGGTGGTTCTCCTTTTAGTGGGTGGAGAACGGGGCGCGGGAGACTTGGTTGCCTGGGCTCGCCGGGCGCCCCGGCGTTGCGCGCGAGGGGCAGGGGCGCCGGGTGAATACGATGCATCCCCGCAATCCTGCGCCGCTCTCCCATCAATGGCGGCTTGCCGATGCTGTAACAGCCATGTCATATCGGCATGAGACGAGTTCAATGTCGAAATGAAAGTGGTGTCGTGATGTTACGTCTGGTTCTCGTATCTGTTTTTGTTGCCGCTTTGTCGGTCGTTTCACCTGTCAGTGCCGCAGGCGACAATATCGAGCGGCTGGACTTCCGCGGCATCGATTGTTCGGATCCGCGCGTCAAGGAAATGATCATTGAACAGGCCAAGGGCATGAAGTTCGAGAATGGCCGGCTGTTTGTTTCGGTGGTCAGCAATTTGCGGGTGACCCGGGCCGAGACCGTGCGCGCCACCAACGACACCCTGGCCTGCCGTATCCGCCTGAGCATGGTCTACGCGGGCAGCACGCAGAGCATGCGCGCCTTGTTCACGCTGCGCCAGTTCGGCAGCGGCAAGCTCGAGGCGGTGCTGAACTTCACCAACTGAGGGGTTGTCAGGCCCGATCGTCCTCGGCCCGGGAAGCTCGGCAGGGGCGCCGGGCGGGCCACCCCTGCCGGAGGCGCCTAGAAGACGCCGAGGAAGCGCAGCAGTGCGATGATACCGATGATGATCACCACGATCTGGATGATCTGCTTGATGCGCGCTTCGACCGGCAGGCGCTGCACCAGATAGAGAACGAGGACCACCACCAGGAAGGTGATGAGGATAGAGATCAATACAGACATGGCGTGACTCCGTGACGCTGCGCGAGTGCAGATGGGGAGCTAACGCGCGAGTGGCGAAAAAGTGACGGCGCGGTGGCGAGAAAGTTGCCGGGCGTCAGCGGCGGCGCGGGCGCAGCGCGAAAAATGCGCCGACGAGGAAGAACAGCCCGGCCGCCGCGATCAGGCCCTCGGCCAGCCAGAACCCCAGCGGGTTGTCGGCGGCGACCAGATGGATCTCGACGCCCTTCAGCCGGAAATCGAGCAGGCCGTTGAGGGCGCCATCGGCCGCCATCCACCCGGCGACCAGCGCCAGCGCGACCCCGGCGAGGAACAGTCCGAAGGACGGCTTCTGTGCAGCTGCGGTGTGGGGTGTCTGGGCTTTCATGGCGTGCGGCTCCGGGCGGGTGACGGGCCGGTCTTTCGCACGCGGCAGATGAGCGGAGGCTGAACGGCCGGCCCGGCATTGGCCGCGCCATGCGCCGGCCGTGGTCTTGCACATGCGCGGGGCATCGGGCCCAAGGCAGCGAGTGCCGTGACCAGGGTCGGGCGCGTACGGAATGTTCCCAAGCAGCGGGGCCGGGGCGACTCGGGGTGGGGTCGGGTTTTCGATCAAAGGAACCCGCCATGACGCGCTACGATGTGAACAAGAATGCCCAGGCCAACGGCGACCATGAGGTGCATGAGTCAGGCTGCAGCTTTCTGCCGGCGGCCGAGAACCGCATCTACCTCGGCGAGTTCAGCAACTGCCGCGACGCGGTCGCCGAGGCGCGGCGGCACTATTGGCGGTGTAACGGGTGCTACTATTGTTCACGGGCGTGCCACACGGGGTAGGGGGTCGGCGGGGCGGTGCCAAAGGCAAGGTGATGGCTTGAGGCTGATGCGTGTCGGTGGAGCCTGTGAGGATACTGCGTTGCTGGTGATCCGGCATGCGGTTGAAGGCGCTGGCCTGGGCGATGGAGGCGCCGAGCGGTTCGTGCCCCTCGCGGCGCTATTGCACGCAGATCGGCTCATGCCAGGAGGCGCAGTACTATCTCGCCAATTGCAGCTGGGGCTGGCGGCTGGACGGCGATAGCGACGGCGTGCCGTGCGAGAGTTTGTGTAGGTAGGGGGCGATGGCCGCAACCACTGGCCGGGGTGCGGAGGGGAGGGCGGAGGGGAGGGCGGAGGGCACTACGCGGCCCCAACCACCGCTGTCACCCCGGACTTGATCCGGGGTCCAAGCATCGACGAGCGCCACCTGTGAGATGGTCACGCATTTCGGAGTGACTGCGCAGGTGAACAAGGGGGGCGCTTTCAGATCTACCGACTGGAGGGGGACGAGGTCCGGCTCAGCCTGCAGATGAAGACGATTGATGATCGGGGTCTTGGGGATCTTGAGATTGAGCAGGTGTGAGGAATGCTAGTTACAAAGACATGTGTGATCTACTAGATGGGTTACTCAAGTGCCAATTGCGTCGATGCTACGGAGGGAAGATGGCGTTCAAAGCTCCTGTTGAGGACGAAGTCGTCCCTGAAACACCTGACAGGCTGTTTCTACAGCTAACCAGGCGAAAAATCCCCGACGTCCTTCCTCACCAGCAGGAAGTGATGCGGGAGTATGCTAGATCGGCTGCCGACAAAAGCGACGTCGCCCTTCAACTGCCCACAGGTAGCGGGAAGACACTCGTGGGTTTGTTAATTGGCGAGTGGCGGCGTCGAAAAATGAACGAGCGCACCGTCTATTTGTGCCCGACGAACCAGCTCGTATACCAAACTGTGGAGCAGGCGCAGTCAAAATATGGCATTGATGCAATTGCATTTACTGGCTCCAAGAAGGACTATGCTGCAGCTGACAAAGCAAGGTACCGAGGTCGTGATGTAATCGCAGTAACCACCTACAGTTCGTTATTCAACGTTGCTCCGTATTTCAATGATCCAGAGCTCGTGATTATTGATGATGCGCATGCGTCAGAGAACTACATTGCGAGCATGTGGTCGTTGCGGGTCGATCCGCAGGACCCAGACCACAAGCCTCTTCAGGCCGCCATCGCTGGTGTTCTGAGGCCGCATATTCCGAAGTTAAGCTACTCACGGATGGTAGGTGCTTGGCGTGACAGCACGGACGCCACGTGGGTCGACAAGATACCGACCCCCCTACTTTACTCGTTGAAGGATGAGCTTTCGGCTGTATTCGCGGAGTATACTGATGGCACTAAGTTGGGATATCAGTGGTCAACGCTTCAAGATCATCTTAGCGCATGCCATCTGTATATCTCGTCGAGAGAAATATTACTCAGACCGATAATTCCGCCGACGTGGTCGCACCCGCCATTTGTCGGGGCGAATCAGAGGTTGTTCATGTCGGCTACCCTCGGCGCTGGTGGAGATTTGGAGCGGTTGACTGGTCGGCAGGCAATCCACAGGGTTAGCGTGCCAAAAGGGTGGGAAAATCAGGGGGTGGGCCGTCGTTTCTTCATGTTCCCAGGGTTGTCGCTTGACGGTTCAGACACCCACAAACTTCGAAACGAGCTAATGCGCAAGGCCGGACGATCACTGATACTTACGCCAAGCGGCCCCGTTGCAGAGAAGACCAAAGAGAGCGTCACCAAGGAGCTGAGGTACGCCGTATTCGGGGCAGAGGATATTGAGCAATCAAAGGCGCCGTTCGTCTCGTGTGAAGCTGCAGTTGCCGTAATGGCAAACCGGTACGACGGAGTCGATTTTCCCGGCAATGAATGTCGGTTTCTGAGCGTTGATGGGCTTCCAAGGGCGACGAACGCGCAAGAGAAGTTCCTCATGGCCCGGATGGGCTCCACGGTCCTTTTCAATGAGCGCATACAAACTAGAGTGCTTCAGGCAATTGGTAGATGCACCCGCTCGCTGGAAGATTATTCTGCTGTGTTCGTGACTGGGCAGGAGATTGAGGATTATCTGACTGACGACAAGAGGTTGCAGTATTTGCATCCGGAGCTTCAGGCAGAAGTGTCTTTCGGTGTTCGTCAATCAACGGGGCAGAAGCACGAGGATTTTGTCGAGAATTTTGAGGTTTTTGTCGACAATGGGAGGGATTGGGAGGGCGTAAATCGACAGATCGTGGCTGAGCGATCGAAACTGAAGCAGCAGCCGTTTCCAGCCATGGCGGATCTGGAAAAAGCCGTCAGCTGCGAAATCAGGTATCAAGAGGCGATGTGGCAAGAGGACTACGCCTCGGCGATGGCCCACGCGGAGTCGGTTCTGGGACACTTGGGTTCTGCGGAACTCAGAGGGTATCGAGCCCTTTGGCACTATCTAGCCGGCAGTGCCGCTTGGTTGAGTGGTGAGACTGGCAATGCCGTCATGAAGGACAAGGCAGTAGACCACTTCGCGGCAGCCAAAAAGGCCGCAAACGCAATTCCATGGCTAGTTGCTCTGTCTACATACGCGAAGGCCACAAGCGATGAAGATGGAGACGATGATGAGCTAATGGCTCAGATAGAGAACCTTGAAGTGCTCCTAGAGCGGTTGGGGATACTACACGATAGAAGTTACACGAGATTTGAGCGCGGTATCCTTGAGGCTCTTGAGACCGGGAAGGACTTTGAAGCGGCGCATGTTAAACTGGGGGAGGCGCTTGGATTCTCTGCAGGTAAGATCGAGTCCGACGCCTCACCAGATCCTTGGTGGCTGTCCGCCAGAAAGTGCTTCGTTTTTGAGGATCATGCGGACGCAAAGGAATCAAGCGTCCTAGGGGCAGAGAAGGCACGGCAGGCGGCTGACCATCCTCGCTGGATGGAGGACAACGTCGAAGACGCCAAAGGACTCGAAATGATACCAGTCTTGGTGACTCCCGTCAGCCGTGCTGGGGAGGGCGCATTTCCTCACCTAAAGGTTGTTGCACATTGGGGCCTAGCCGATTTTGTTGAGTGGGCACGAAGCGCGCTGGCCGTGGTTCGCGAGCTGCGCAAGACCTTTAGGGAAGCCGGTGACCTTGATTGGCGCGCTTCCGCCGCGGCAGCGTTCGAGGCTAACAAGATGTCAGCACCCTCGTTGGCCAGATGGCTGAAGTCGCGGCCTGCTGCTGATCACCTGAAGCAATAGTCGAGCATGATGGCGGGACGACGGTTCCGCCATCATCAGAGCCTTCGGGGCGGTTGAAACGGCTGGGCGCATCTTCGCGAGTATGATGTTCGCTACTCCACACTCCCTTCCACCATATCCAACCCATCTCGCGTAGTGTCTTGGTTTCGTCCCTGAGCCGCGCGGCCTTTTCGAATTCGAGGTTCGTCGCCGCTCGCACATCTCGCGCTCCGGGTCCTGGAGCCCCGAGGCGAGGTTCGACCCGTCCAACACCTTCGTCCGGCCGGTCTTGTCATTGCCGGTCGACACCCTGACGTGGTCCTGCTCGTGGGCCGAATCCAAGATGCTCTGGATGTTCGACTTCACGCTCTGCGGCGTGATGCCGTTGGCCTTGTTGCAGTCGACCTATTTCTCGCGGGGGCCCCACCACCCCTACTTGCTGCAGTTCTGCGACTTGCCGGGGTTCTTGTTGCTGTTGCCGGCGCAGTCGCCGCCGGTGTCGCTGGAGGGCGTCGGGGCCGGGCGCGGGGGTGCGGCCACGGGGGATGGCGGGGCGCCGCCGGGGGCGGCCTGCGGTGCGGATGCGGTGGGTGAGGGGCCGGCGCCGGCCGGTGTGCCGGGCGCGGTGCGGGTGAAGGCCGGGCGGAGGCACTCGGCGGTTTCGCGCAGGCGGAAATCCTGGCTGAGCGGCTGCTGCGAGGCGCCGTAGACGAACTGCTTGCGCAGCGCCTTGCGTTCGTCGCGGCTGAGCGTGTTGGTGAGACCCGAGGCGGCGGCGCCGCTGGCGCTGAGCGTCCCGAGTTCGCATTTGTCGGCGATGAGGGCACAGCTGCCATTGGCGCCGCACAGTTCGGTGGCGCCGCGATACATCACGACGCGCGAGCCCTCCGCATCGACCACCAGGTCGAACGCCGTGCCGCGCACGCCGATGGTACCGGTGGGGGTGAGGATGCGGTAGCGATCGTGATCGCTGCTGCCGGAGACGAAGCGGAAGGTGCCGGCCAGCGCCTTGACGGCGAGGTTGCCGGCGCTGCCGTCGCTGCGCAACAGGTAGTCGGCGATTTCGAGGGTCGAGCCGGGGCCGACCACCAGCTGGGTCTCGTCGGAGAAGACGATCTCGACGCGGCCGGAGGCGCTGGTGCGGACCAGGTCGCCGATGAACAGGTCGCTGCCGACCGTCAGGACACGCGGATCGCTGCCGCCGGTCACTTCCGATTGCGGGGCGGCGCTGACGGCGGTGCCGGCCGGTTCGGCGCTGGCCGCCACGGTTCCGGCCGCGAGCAGCGAGAGCGCCAGAACGGCGGCCTTCGCACAATCAATCCGGAATTTCATGGCGAGCCCCCCAAAGCCAGGGGGCACGGTAGCAGCTTGCCGCGCGGGCACAATCGCCGAGACCGCTACAATTGCCCGCAAACTACCCGGCTCGCGAGAATGTGCGCCTGGGCCGCGGCAGATCAGGCGGTGGGGTCGGCCTCCAAGGTATCCAACTCCATCTCCCTGAGCCGCTTGATCTCGTCCCTGAGCCGCGCCGCGACGCCATTCGAGCGCAGCTCTCATGGCCTTCTCACCTAAAATCGCTCCACCGGAGCGATTTTGCCTGCGGCACGGTTCGAAGTTTCGAACTCTTCGAGTTTGAACGCGCTAGTCTGCCGCTCGCCACTCGACCATAGGTCTCGTGGCCGCCATGCGTTCGCATCGCTCCACCGGAGCGATGCACCGGACGACTAGGCGTCGTCCGTCACTTTGGCGTCAAGAACATCCAATTCCATCTCCCGCAGCCGCTTAATCTCGTCCCGCAGCCGCGCGGCCTTTTCAAACTCCAGGTTCGTCGCCGCCTCGCGCATTTCGCGCTCCAGGTCCTTGAGCACCGCGGCAAGGTTCGCCCCGGCCTGCACTTTTTCGCGGCCGGTCTTGTCCTTGCCGATGGACACCGTGACGTGGTCCTGCTCGTAGACAGAGTCCACGATGTTCTGGATGTTCGACTTCACGCTTTGCGGCGTGATGCCGTTGGCCTCGTTGTAGGCGACCTGCTTTTCGCGGCGGCGGTTGGTTTCGGCGATGGCGCGGTCCATCGAGCCGGTGACGTTGTCGGCATAGAGGATCACCCGGCCGTCGACGTTGCGCGCGGCGCGGCCGATGGTCTGGATCAGCGAGGTTTCCGAGCGGAGGAACCCCTCCTTGTCGGCGTCGAGGATGGCGACCAGCCCGCATTCGGGGATGTCGAGGCCTTCGCGCAGCAGGTTGATGCCCACCAGCACGTCGAAGCCGCCGAGGCGGAGATCGCGGATGATCTCGATGCGCTCGATGGTGTCGATGTCGGAATGCATGTAGCGAACGCGGATGCCCTGCTCGTGCATGTATTCGGTGAGGTCCTCGGCCATGCGCTTGGTCAGCACCGTCACCAGCGTGCGGTAGCCGGCCTTGGTCACCTGGCGGATCTCGTCGACCACGTCGTCGACCTGGCTCTTGGCGGGCCGGATCTCGACCGGCGGATCGATGAGGCCGGTGGGGCGGATCACCTGTTCGGCGAAGACGCCGCCGGACTGCTCCAGCTCCCAGCTGCCGGGCGTTGCCGAGACATAGATGGTCTGCGGCCGCATGGCGTTCCACTCCTCGAAGCGGAGCGGGCGGTTGTCCATGGCCGAGGGCAGGCGGAAGCCATATTCGGCCAGCGTCGCCTTGCGCCGCAGATCGCCGCGATACATGGCGCCGAGCTGGCCGACCGTGACGTGACTTTCGTCGATGAACACGAGCGCGTTGTCGGGCAGGTATTCGAACAGCGTCGGCGGCGGCTCGCCGGGCTTGCGGCCGGAGAAATAGCGCGAGTAGTTCTCGATGCCGGCGCAGGAGCCGGTGGCTTCCATCATTTCGAGATCGAACAGGGTGCGCTGTTCCAGCCGCTGCGCCTCGAGGAAGCGGCCGGCGCCGTTGAGCTCCTGCAGCCGCGCGGCGAGTTCCTTCCTGATCTCCTTGATGGCGCCCGAAAGCGTCGCGCGCGGCGTCACATAGTGGGAATTGGCGAAGACGCGGATGCTGAGGAGGTCGCTGGCCTTCTTGCCGGTCAGCGGGTCGAACTCGGCGATCGACTCGATCTCGTTGCCGAACAGCGTGATGCGCCAGGCGGCATCCTCATAGTGGGCGGGGAACAGTTCCACCGTATCGCCGCGGACGCGGAAGGTGCCGCGGGTGAAGCCGGCTTCGCCGCGCTTGTATTGCAGCTGGGTGAGCGAGCGGAGCAGCTCGCGCTGGTCGACCTTCTGGCCCTTCCTGAGGTCGAAGGTCATGGCCGTATAATCTTCCACCGAGCCGATGCCGTAGATGCAGCTCACCGAGGCGACGATGATCACGTCGTCGCGTTCGAGCATCGCGCGCGTCGCCGAGTGGCGCATGCGGTCGATCTGCTCGTTGATGGTGGATTCCTTCTCGATATAGGTGTCCGTCCGCGGCACATAGGCCTCGGGCTGGTAGTAGTCGTAGTAGGAGACGAAGTATTCCACCGCGTTGTCGGGGAAGAACTGCTTCATCTCGCCATAAAGCTGCGCCGCCAGCGTCTTGTTGGGCGCGAGAATCAAAGCCGGGCGCTGCGTACGCGCGATGGTCTGCGCCATGGTGTAAGTCTTGCCCGAGCCGGTGACGCCGAGCAGCACCTGGTCGGTTTCGCCATTGTCGA
>CAYNRZ010000023.1:0-41300 GCA_964399695.1 uncultured Devosia sp.
CCGAGTTGAAGGAAGCGGTGGCGCAGAAGTTCCGGCGCGATAACGGGCTGGATGTCACTGCGGCCGAATGTTTCGTTGCGGCGGGTGGAAAGCAGATCATCTTCAACGCGTTGATGGCGACGCTGAATCCGGGAGATGAGGTGGTGATCCCGGTGCCCTACTGGGTAAGCTACCCCGAAATCGTGCGGCTGTGCGACGCCAACCCGGTCTATGCGGTGGCGGACGCTTCGACGGGCTTCAAGCTGTCTCCCGAGGCGCTCGAGCAGGCGATCAGCCCCAGGACCAAGTGGCTGATCCTCAACACGCCATCGAACCCGACGGGTGCAGCTTACAGCGCGGCCGAACTGCGCGGGTTGGCCGATGTGCTGCTGCGGCATCCGCATGTGCACATCCTTACCGACGATATCTACGAAGTCCTAGTCTATGACGGCGGGCGGTTCGCGACGATTGCCGAGGTGGAGCCGGCGCTGCGCGAACGGACGCTGACGATGAATGGCGTTTCCAAGTCGCACGCGATGACGGGCTGGCGCATCGGCTATTGCACCGGGCCCAAGCCGCTGCTTGGCGCGATGGTGAAGCTGCAGAGCCAGTCGACGACCAATCCCTCGTCGATCTCGCAATGGGCGGCGGTGGAGGCGCTGAACGGGCCGCAGGACTTTCTCAAGCACTGGCGAGACGTGTTCCAGGGACGCCGCGACCTGGTGGTGCGCGGACTCAATGCCAATACCGGGCTGGACTGCCTAACGCCCGAGGGCGCGTTCTATGTGTTCCCCTCGGTGAAGCGGCTGCTGGGCCGGATGTCGGGTGGCGGGCGGCTGCTGGTGGATGACGAGGCGTTCGTCTTGGCGCTGCTCGAGGAGACCGGCGTTGCGCTGGTGCATGGCACGGCCTTCGGGTTGGCCGGACACATGCGGCTGAGCTATGCGGCCTCGAACCAGCAGCTTGAGGACGCGGTGGCCCGCATCCAGGACTTCTGCTCGAAGATCTCGTGAGCGGGCGGCTCTATCCGATCGGCAAGCCGCAAACCAGAGGCTGGTTTGAGGTCGGGGACGGGCACTCGCTCTATTGGGAAGAGGCCGGGAACCCGGAAGGGATCCCGGCGCTGATCCTGCATGGCGGGCCGGGCTCGGGGTTCTCGGCGACGACGCGGCGCTTCTTCGATCCGGAGCGCTACCGGATCATTGGGTTCGACCAGCGCAATGCCGGACGCAGCAGGCCCAGCGCGGCCGAGGCAACGGTCAAGCTTGCGACAAACACGACGTGGCATCTGGTCGAAGATATCGAGCGGCTGCGGAGGTTCTTCGGGGTGGATCGCTGGGTGCTCTACGGGTCGTCCTGGGGCGTGACGCTGGGGCTGGCCTATGCCGAGACCTATCCTGATCAAGTGCGTGCAGCGGTGTTTGCCGGCGTGACGACGACGCGGCAGAGCGAGATCGACTGGCTTTACTTAGGACTGCGCGATGTCCTGCCGGAGGCGTGGGCGCGTTTCCGGGCCGGGGCGCCGCAGGCGGACGAGCGGCAGCTCGTGGCCGCCTACGCGGACCTGATGTGCGACTCAGACCCGACGGTGCGGGATAAGGCGGCACGCGACTTCCATCTATGGGAAGGGGCGATGGTCCTGGCCGAGCCGGGTGGGAGGTGGCCGGCGCAGTGGGACGATCCGGCGTATCGGTTGCAGCGCGGCCGGATCGTTACGCACTATTTCCGGCATGCGGCGTGGCTGGCTGACGGGCAATTGCTGTCCGGAGCCGGGCGATTGGACGGGATTCCGGTGGCTCTGGTGCAGGGGATCAACGATCCGCAGGCGCCGCCCCATACGGCAGAGGAACTGGCGAGGGCCTGGCCGGGCGCCGAGTTGCGGCTGGTTGGCAGCGAGGGGCATGCGACGTCGGGGGCCGGGATCAGCGAGGCCATTGTCGCGGCGCTCGACGGGTTCGCCCACCGGTGAGCGCAAAAAAAGGCCCCGCTCGAGGGGATGAGCGGGGCCAAAGGGTCGACTGCCGAGGCAGCCGACCTGTCGAGAACGCAGCCTGGGAGGAGGGTAGGCCGCAATCTCTGGAACAACTCCCCGGGAGGAGGAGGAAGGGGTGTTGTCCCGATGCCCACAATACTGCCGACAGCCGGGCGCGGGGACAAACGCTGGCTCGGAACAGGAGCCATGCGTTTTTGCGGGATGGCGCCGGCCCGTCCGCGGCGTTCAGGCGGCGATGCCCCACCAGCGGCGCAGGGCCACCAATGCCCAGATGGCCTCGACAACGCCGAACGGCCAGGCGCCCTGCAGGAAGCCGTAAGCGGAGCCCAGAGCGCAGAAGAGGGAGAAGGCGAGGATGAACCAGGCGCAGCGCGGCTCGAAAGCATAGGTCAGGAGCATGCCGGTTACGGCAACCAATCCCAACAGCGTCAGCGCGTCCATGGTCAACGGCAAAAAAAAGAGGCTCCATCCGAGGATGGAGCCTGATGATAGGGACCGAAGTCCAAATCGAAAGTAATGGCCTCTGGCGAGGGAGGAGGATTCGCCTTCAGCCGGTGGACCTCGGCCCTGGGAGGAGGATAGGGCTTCAATCCGGGTGTCGCAGAGCGGGACCGAGGGAGGAGGATACGGTGCGGCTCACATCGACACCTGCAATATGAACTTTGACCGTCTGGTCAGCAATGCGGCTGGGGTCATGACAGCCATGCGACTGGTGCAGAGATAGGTCAGCAAGCCTGCCATTCGGTAACGGGCGTGTGATCGAGCGCTGCCGCCGATCGAGGGCCTCGAAACAAATGTGGCCTCGCTCGAGGGGAGAGCGAGGCCACGAATGCAGGCATTGCTGACTGCAGGAGGGAACAATAGCGAGCGCGGGAGGAGGAGGGAGTGCGCTCAGCCACTGTTGCGGTCGATATATTAAGAGGCTGGTCCTGCATCAACCAAGGGCGCCGTATGCGAGCCATGTTGGGAATGCATGGCTCAGGCCGCTGGCCGATCAGGGCATGAATGCCGAAGCCAAGGTTGTTCGCAGGTCGCCATCGGTGGCATAGGCCAGATTGTCTATGCGCCAGACGCGATGTCTGGTGACCGGTTCGTCGACGAGGCGAAGCCAGAGATAATCGGTGTAGTCGGCCTCCGGCGCCTCGGGGAAACCATAGCTGATCGCGACCCGCGCCTCATCCATCATCAATTCGGCCGGGCCGGCGTCGCAGGCTGCCGCATAGTCGGGCCAAGCCTGCCAAGGAATGCCGTCGCCGAGTGGGGGTTTTTCGTCGGGGTGTTGGGCAGCAATCTCGGCATTCATGCGCTCGGCCTCGGCGATCACTGCCTCAAGATCGGGGGTCAGCAGCCCCTCGATCGGTCCGGTGTCGCTGGCAATCCGCGACAGGCAGAAGATTTCGCCGATTTGTTCGGGGGTCAGGCCGGAAGATTGCGCAGCGGCGGGGGCTGTGACCAAGAGTGCGAGAGCGACGGTGACAAGACGACGCATATGCTGGCTTCCCCAGGACCGAGTGAGCGGGCTGTTACGCGACGCCAGCTGAACGCTGGCTGAAAGCCGAGGCCTTAGAACGACCACTCGCGGGCCTTGCCCACCACGAAGTCGCGGAAGACGCCGACGCGCTTGGAATTCTTCAGGGCCGGCGGATACACGAAGTAGGCTTCGTAGGCCGGCAGCTCGATACCCGGCAGAATGCGGGTCAGCTTGGCTTCGTTCTCGGTCACATAGTCGGGCAGCATCGCAATGCCGATGCCGGCGCGGCAGGCCTGCATCATGCCGTAGATGGCGTTGACCTTCATGGTGGCGCGGCGCGGCGAGGAATCGGGGCGGCCGAGGCGCTCGAGATAGTTGATGTCCCCAAGGTAGGAGGGCACGGGTTCGCCGAAGCTGATGATCTTGTGCTGGTCGAGCTGGTCGACGCTTTCCGGCGCGCCATTCTTTTCGACATAGTCCAGAGAGGCGTAGAAATGATTGTGCACGGTGAACAGCTTGCGCTGAATCATCTCGGACTGGTTGGGCCGGTGCAGGCGGATGGCAACGTCGGCCTCGCGCATGGCGAGATCGAGCTCGGAATCGTTGAGCTTTATCTCGATCTGGATCTCGGGATAGAGCATCAGGAATTCGTGGATGCGCGAACTCAGCCAGGTCGATCCGATGCCCACGGTGGTGGTGACGAGCAGGGGGCCGGTTGGCACCTCCTGACTCTCGGACATCTGGGTTTCGACCTGCTGCAGTTCCCAGTGCATGCGATGGGCAGTGCGGAACAGCTGTTCGCCGACCTCGGTCAAGACCAGGCCGCGGGCATGGCGGATGAACAGCTTCAGCCCCAGATCTTCCTCAAGCGCTGAAATCTGCCTGCTCACGGCCGATTGGCTCATGTTGAGCTTTTCGGCAGCATGCGTGAAGCTTCCGGACTCGGCGGCGGTGTGGAAGATGCGGAGCTTGTCCCAATCGAGCATGGCTATTCAGCGGCTTCCGCCAGGTCATGTTCTGCAAGGTATCGCTCGGTCTCGAGCGCTGCCATGCAGCCCATGCCGGCGGCGGTAACGGCCTGGCGATAGACATCGTCGGTCACGTCGCCTGCCGCGAAGACGCCGGGAACATTGGTGGCCGTGGTGCCGGGGACCACCTTGAGGTAGCCGCCGGGCTTCATGTCGAGCTTGCCGGAGAAGATCGAGGTTGCCGGCGAATGCCCGATGGCGATGAAGACGCCATCGGCGGTCCTGTCGGTGACGGTCCCGGTGCGGGTATCGCGAATGCGAACGCCCTGAACCGACCGCGGCATGTCGGCACCGTAGACTTCCTCGATCTCGGCGTTCCAGATCACTTCGATCTTGGGGTTCTTGAACAGGCGCTCCTGCATGATGCGCTCGGCCCGGAACTCGCCGCGGCGATGGACGACAGTGACCTTGCTGGCGAAGTTGGTGAGGAACAGCGCTTCCTCGACCGCGGTATTGCCGCCGCCGACCACAATGACTTCCTTGCCGCGATAGAAGAAGCCGTCGCAGGTCGCGCAGGCAGACACGCCAAAGCCCTGGAACTTCTCCTCGGATGGCAGCCCGAGCCAGCGCGCCTGGGCGCCGGTGGCGATGATGACAGCGTCGGCGGTGTAGCGGGTGCCGCTGTCCCCGACGAGCACGAATGGCCGCTTGTCGAAATCGACTTCGACGATGATATCGTTGACCATTTTGGTGCCGACGTGCACGGCCTGCGCCTTCATCTGCTCCATGAGCCAGGGGCCCTGGATGACGTCGGCAAAGCCGGGGTAGTTCTCGACATCAGTTGTGATGGTCAATTGGCCGCCGGGCTGCAAACCGGCGATCATGACGGGCTCAAGCATGGCGCGCGCCGCATAGATGGCGGCGGTGTAGCCGGCAGGGCCCGAACCGATGATCACAACCTTGGCGTGCACGATGACGCTCCTGAACGCATAGACGAAAGATATACAATAGATAGTTGTTCGCCTACCGCTGATGCAAGGCGTCGTGCGGCCGCGAGCCGATAGTGCTGTGAGTTTCACCCAAAAGCCACACCGGTCCGCACAGGACCTGGGCGTGGCGCAGAATTATTGGGCGCGGTGCCGTCGAAACGGGCTGTTGTCAGCTGCCGAACCTGACATCGAGAATCTCGAAGCTGCGGGCACCGCCCGGGGCGGCGACCTCTATCGAATCGCCAACCGACTTGCCGATCAGGGCCCGTGCAATCGGCGAGGACAGCGAGATACGCCCCTTGCTGGCATCGGCTTCGACATCCCCGACGATGGTGTAGGTCTTTTCCGAGTCCGTATCTTCATCGACGATGGTCACGGTGGCGCCAAACTTCACCGTGGTGCCGCTCAGCTTGGCGACGTCGATGATGTCGGCGAGCGCAAGAATCGACTCGAGTTCCTTGATGCGGCCCTCGTTGAGGCTCTGCTGCTCCTTGGCAGCATGGTACTCGGCATTTTCCGAAAGGTCGCCATGGGCGCGCGCCTCGGAGATCGCGGCGATGATGGCAGGGCGGTCCTCAGAGGTCCGGCGACGGAACTCCTCGGTCAGCGCCTTGTGCCCACCAATGGTCATCGGGATCTTGTCCATGGCCGTCTCCAGATAAAAGCCTGCTTCCTGCCAAGTCACTCGGCGACTTCTGGCGGTGCTCATGGGGGAAGCGTCTTAGTAAACTGCCCGCGATGCGGGCATCGGTCAAGCGCGCGGCGATCACCCCGCACCGCGGTCTATATCGGGCGCGAACTGCAAAACGCAAGGGGCGCCCTGACTGGCGTGTCGTCGAGGGAATTGTTAACGAGTCGCGAGCAGGCTGGGGAGTGAGGAAGGGCTGCGGCGGGCCGCCCGGGCGGTGCTCGACGTCGCGAAATGGCGCTGACGAGGGAGGACAGAATGAATGTCCAGGCCTATGTATTCGTGACGACGGGAAGCCCCGGTGCAAAGCGGGTCGTGGTGCATGTGCGGCGTGTGCCAGGCGTGCTCAGGGCGGATGCCCTGTTCGGTGCCCCTGACATCATGGCGCTTATCGAGGGCGAGAGCATCGAGCAGCTGGACCACGTTATTGATGGCATCGGCGCGCTCGACGGCGTGGTGGAGAGCGAGACCAAGATCATCCGCTGGGTGTGAACCATGCGGTCTGGCCCATTGGCGGCCACCGCTGAGCGATGCGCACCCCACTGAAAGAACGGGGACGCATGCCGTTCGGCTGCGCCCCCGTGTCCTGTTCGTCTTGTCGGTTGTCGATCCGCCGGCGGCTTACGCCGACTGCAGGTTGTCCGCGGCGTTCTTGCCGGTCCGCTTGTCCTTGATGATCTCGTAGGAGACCTTCTGACCTTCATCCAGACCGTTCATTCCAGAACGCTGGACCGCAGAAATATGCACGAACACGTCGGCGCCACCCTCATCAGGCTGAATGAAGCCGTAACCCTTCTGACCGTTGAACCATTTCACAGTGCCGGTAGCCATATAAGTCCCTCTCGCAGTCTGCCGTAACGGCCATCACCCCAATGATGACCTCTGCCTATCGAATTCTTGGAATGACAACGGCAGGCGCAATGAACGCCAGGCACGAAGTGTCGGCCGCAATATTCGACAGTTAACTTTTAGCGGGAAAGTGTTCGTCCTGCAATATGTCGCGGCCAACAGCTTAGGCCCGGTACGCGGGGGTGCGTCCGAGCCGAGTTGAAACAAATTGCGGCACTCTGTCCCGGATATTCGAGAGGGCGGGACAGCAGTCGGGTCGTAGAATCTGGTGCGCCTTGGCAGTGGTCGCCCGCGCGACGCAAATCCACGTCAGCACTGTATGCACCGCCATTGTGGCGGCAAGACGAAAAACCGCAGGCTGCGGAATGCGGTGGCACTACGAGTTTGGCGAACTGGCGGCGCTTTAGGGGTGGGCACATGCAGCGCGCGCATTCCGGGAAGTCGCGCTACCCCCCTTCACGGCAGCATTGGAAAGGCGTAGATGCCGCGCCCGTATTCCCGGCGAGGTCAACTTGCGGCTGTTTCAGAACTCTTCAGGCGACGTAGTTGCGGACAAACGCGCGGGTTACGCCGAAGCCGCTGCTAAGGATCAGGATTTCGATGCCGCCGCAGAGGTGATGTCGCAGGCGCTCGAGCTCGCGCCGCGCTGGACCGCGGGCTGGGCACTCCTCGGCAGGTATCGCGAGGAGGCGGGCGATCTCGCTGGCGCCATCGCCGCGTTCGAGGAACTGGCGCGTCTCGATGAGGAAGGGGTGTTCGGTGCGGGGTTGAAGCTGGCAGCCCTCGGCGTCGCGCCAGTGCCGGAAGGACCTGAGATTGTTTATGTCGAAGCGCTGTTCGACGACTATGCGGCGCGCTTCGAGGAAGAGCTGCTGCACAAGCTGAGCTATGACGCTCCGCGGCGGCTGGCGGCGCTGCTTGTGCGCGAGCTCGAGGCACGCGGACTTGGGCAGGTGGGACATGCAATCGATCTGGGTTGCGGCACCGGCCTGATGGGCGAGCGGCTCAGGAGGCGTGTCTCTTTTCTGGAAGGGGTGGACCTTTCCGGCGAGATGGTGGCCGTCGCCGAGCACAAGGGCATCTATGACCGGTTGGAGAAGGCCGAACTGACGGCCTGGCTTGGTGCGCATCCAGGTGGGGTGGATCTGCTGGCGGCTACCGACGTGCTCAACTATTGCGGTGCGCTGGCGCCGATCCTCGCCGTGGCGATGCAGGTGCTTGTGCCGGGTGGGCTGTTCGCCTTGACGCTCGAGCGGCATCGGGGCGAGGAACCGATGCTGCTCAGGCCGTCATTGCGCTATGCCCATAACGGTGATGCGGCGCGACAAGCCTGCCGCGACGCCGGATTCGTTGTGCTGGCCGTCGATGAGTCGGTGCTGCGACACGATCGTGGCGAGCCGATCGAGGGACTGCTGGTATTGCTAGCCAAGCCGGTGCCCGCCGCCGAACTGCCCGTCCCCAGCGATTCAGGCGACGCCGACGATCAGCAGTACTTCGCCGCCACGTAGTTCGCCGTGATCTGGTGTCGAAGGGCCGCTATGGTGGCCAAGGACTGCGCGGTTCCAAGAGTTTTCGGCTAATCTTCATGATTTCGATAACTCGAATGCCGTCAATGGTGGTTGCAGATACTTCCGCGCGCAGTGCGCTCCCTCGCGATTTCGGCATGGCAGAAAGCCGGTCGGTGGCAAGGGGAAACGCGGGAGCAGGTTATGGCGGTCAAGGAGAGACCCACGCAAACCCAGCTGCGACCGGAAACGCCGGCGACCGGCCATGTGACGGATGACCGATCCATAACGATCGAGGGTATTCCCGAGTTAAGCGAGACCCAGCGCTCGCTCGAGCTGCTGCTTGTAAGTGGCGTGAAGCTGATGAGCGACATCCTCGCGACCGCGCGGCCCGAGGTGTTCCAGAAGGCCGCGAAGGTACAGCGCTGGGCGCGACGGTTACGGCCCCACTTGCCAATCCAGAAGTTCTGGGAGCTCGACCTGGCCGCTTTGCTCTATCCACTGGGAGTCATCTCGCTGCCCGACGATCTTGCGGCCAAGTATGGCAGCGACTTGCCTCTGACGGACGAAGAACTGTTGCGAGTCGAGGAGAGTGGACTGGTTGCTTCTCGGCTGATCGCGAACATGCCTCGTATGGAAGGGATCGCTCGGGCTGTATTCTATGCGCATCGCGGCTTTGATGGATCGGGTTGGCCGAAAGACGGGCCGAGCGGCATGGACTTGCCGGAGGCATCGCGCGTGCTGAAGGTGCTCATAGACCTGGCCGACGAAGCAACAGGATCGGAGCGGACACGGGAAGCGGCCTTCAAGAAGCTTGGAATGCACGCGGAGCGCTATGACCCGCGGGTCCTAAAGGTGGCGGGCCGCGTCCTGCTGATTCCGCAGACCATGCCGTCGGAAGAGCGGCTGCAGATCGTTCCGGCACTGGCGCGTCCTGGGGACGTTCTTGTGCACGACCTAACCGATGCCGACGGTCGACTGCTGCTTAGCGCGGGAACGGTGCTCACCGAACTTGGTGCCCGACGGCTATTCTCCCTCACACAGAGCCGGCAATTGCCCAAGACCATCACGGTGATACGCGCAGGCAGAAGTCGACCTAAACCGGAAGGGCCGCTCCCGGATGCAGAGCTGTTTTAGCGATGCGCGTGCTCCGAAAGAGCGACTTCTACGCCGTCTGGTTGCTGCGCATGCTGTCAACCGCTTGCCGGCGAGCCGAGGGGCAGCGTCCTGGCGGAGCACGCCAGCCGGTCATTGCCAGCTACCGCGCTTCTACGCCGATCCGGGGGCGCCGCTAGGGCTTGCCGGCGTGCTTGAGTGCCTGGCCGACAAACTCCTCCGGATCGGCAACGAAGTCCCGGTAGAGACGGAAGTGATCGGTCTCGACTAGCGTGACGGGGCGGAGCCCGCGAGGGCCGATCTGCAGCAGCGTGGCACCTGGGACCGCCATCAGGATTGGGGAGTGGGTGGCCATGATCACCTGCGAGACAGCTGAGCTTTGTATTTCGGCCAAGATGGCGAGCAGCTCCAGCTGGCGGCGTGGCGACAGGGCGCTTTCCGGCTCGTCCATGAAATAGATGCCTTGTCGCGACATGCGCTCCGTGAAGAAGCGCACGAAGCCTTCGCCGTGGCTGGCGGAAAGAAAATCGGGCGGCGCCCCCATGCCTTCCAGTGCGGCGACGTCGAGGTAGCGTGCCACAGAGAAGAACGACTCGGCCTTGAAGAACCAGCCGGAAGTGACCCTAGGCAACCACGAGGCCCTGAGCGCATCGCCGAGGGCCATGCCGCTGCGGTCGATGGCGCGGGAATGATCCATGGGCATATAGCCCTTGCCACCGCCGGCTTCATCATAGCCGCACAGACCCGCGATCGCCTCGATCAATGTCGACTTCCCAGAGCCGTTCTCGCCGACAACGATGGTCACGGGCGCTGAGAAGCTCAGCTCGAACAAGCCATCGGCCAGCCAGGGCAGGTTGAAGGGGTAGTCATCCGACTGGGGGCCGTCCTCACGCAGCCGGAGGTTGCGTAGAAACGGGGCAGGCAGCCGCGTTGTCCTTGCCTTGCCCATTCCTCACCTGGGTGTCCCGCGCCGAGGTCAATGTTGCCGAGGCGGAGTCGCCCAAGCAACATTGCCAAGTCTCAGAAGTAGCTCTGCAGCGTCTGCACGTCCATATTGCCCTGGCGGTAGGCGATAATGCCGTCCACCGCGGCGGCGGCGCCGGGGATGGTGGTATAGTAGGGGATCTTGCCCATCAGTGCGGTGCGGCGGATGTCGCGGCTGTCGGAAATAGACTTCTGGCCGTCGGTGGTGTTGATCACCAGCTGGATGCCACCGTTCTTCATCGCATCGACGATGTGGGGGCGGCCTTCCAGCACCTTGTTGACCTTGGCGACGGTGATGCCGTTCTCGGCAAGATACTTGTGGGTGCCTGAGGTTGCGACCAGCTTGAAGCCGGCGTCGGTGAGGTGGCGGCAGAAGTCGACGATCAGCGGCTTGTCGTCGTCACGGACCGAAATGAACACGGTGCCTTCGCGGGGGAGCTTGGAGCCTGCGCCGAGCTGCGACTTGGCAAATGCGATCGGGAAGCTGGTATCGATGCCCATGACTTCGCCGGTAGACTTCATCTCCGGGCCGAGCACAGTGTCCACTCCGGGGAAGCGATTGAAGGGGAATACGGCTTCCTTGACAGCGATGTGCTCGAGTTTCTTCTCGGCGAGGTTGAAGCTTGCGAGGTTCTCGCCGGCCATGATGCGGCTGGCGATCTTGGCGATCGGGGTGCCGATGACCTTGGCGACGAAAGGCACGGTGCGGCTGGCGCGGGGGTTGACTTCAAGGATGTAGATCGTGCCGTCCTTTAGCGCGTATTGGACGTTCATCAGGCCGCCGACCTTCAGCGACAGGGCGAGCGCCGTGGTCTGGCGCTTCAACTCGGCGATGATTTCGTCCGAGAGGTGCTGGGGCGGCAGCGAGCAGGCGCTGTCTCCCGAGTGGATGCCCGCCTCCTCGATGTGCTCCATGATGCCGGCGACGAAGACATCCTTGCCGTCACTGAGGCAATCGACATCGATCTCGATGGCGCGGCTCAGGTAGCCGTCGAAGAGCAGCGGGTTGTCGGAGAGGACCGAATTGATCTGGCCGGTCTTGTCATTGGGGTACCGGATCAGGATGTCGGGCGGCACGAGCCCGGTCAGCGTGTCCTGGACATAGCGCTCGAATTCGCTGGGCGAGTGGACGATGGCCATGGCACGGCCGCCCAGCACGTAGCTGGGCCGGATCACCAGGGGGTAGCCGAGGCGCTCGGCAACAATGCGGGCCTGTTCGAGCGAGTAGGCGATGCCGTTCTTTGGCTGGGTGAGCTCGAGGCGGTTGATTAGCTTTGAAAACAGGTCGCGGTCTTCGGCGAGATCGATCGAACTCGGCTGGGTGCCGAGAATGGGCACGCCGGCGCGCTCGACGGCGTCGGCGAGGTTGAGCGGGGTCTGGCCGCCAAACTGCACGATGACGCCGTGCAGCGTACCGTTCTGCTTTTCGGTCTCAAGGATTTCGATGACGTCTTCCTCTGTCAGCGGCTCGAAGTAGAGGCGATCGGAGGTGTCGTAGTCGGTCGAAACGGTTTCGGGATTGCAGTTGACCATGATGGTTTCATAGCCCGCGTCCTGCAGGGCGAAGCTGGCGTGGCAGCAGCAATAGTCGAACTCGATGCCCTGGCCGATGCGGTTGGGGCCACCGCCGAGGATGACTACTTTCTTGCGATCCGAAGGACGAGCCTCATCTTCGACCGCGCCGGCGAAGCTCGATTCGTAGGTCGAGTACATGTAGGCGGTGGGCGAGGCGAACTCGGCGGCCGAGGTGTCGATGCGCTTATAGACCGGGCGAACCCCGAGGCTCTGGCGGAGGCTGCGCACATCCTTGGCCTGCTTGCCGCAAAGTTCGGCGAGCCGCCGATCGGAGAAGCCCATCGACTTCAGGCCGCGAAGGCTCTGGGTGTCCTGGGGCAGGCCGTATTCTCGGACCTTGGCCTCGGTGTCGATGATGCCCTTGATCTGCTCAAGGAACCACGGATCGATCTTGCAGGCGTCGTGGATCTCCTCGACACTGTAGCCCAGCCGCATGGCCTCGGCGACATGCAGGAGGCGCTTGTCGGTGGGCGTGGAGATGGCCGCGAGCACGGCATTCTCGTTGTCGTCCTCGGCGGCGCCGGTCACGTAGTCCGGGATGCCGATCTCGTTAAGGCCGGTGAGCCCGGTTTCCAGCGAGCGCAGAGCCTTCTGCAGCGATTCCTGGAAGGTGCGGCCGATGGCCATGGCTTCGCCAACCGACTTCATCGAGGTGGTCAGGCGGGTGTCGGCACCCGGAAACTTCTCGAAGGCGAAGCGCGGGATCTTGGTGACGACGTAGTCGATGGTCGGCTCGAAGGAGGCCGGGGTGGCGCCGCCGGTGATATCGTTTTCGAGTTCGTCCAGCGTGTAACCGACGGCGAGACGCGCGGCGACCTTGGCAATAGGGAAGCCGGTGGCCTTCGATGCCAGGGCGGAAGAGCGCGACACCCGCGGGTTCATTTCGATGACGATCATCCGTCCGTCGGCGGGGTTGATGGCGAACTGCACGTTCGAGCCACCGGTTTCGACGCCGATTTCGCGGAGCACCGCGATCGAGGCGTCCCGCATGATCTGGTATTCCTTGTCGGTCAGCGTCAGGGCCGGCGCGACGGTGATGGAATCGCCGGTGTGGACGCCCATCGGATCGAGGTTCTCGATGGAGCAGACGATGATGCAGTTGTCGTTCCTGTCGCGGACGACCTCCATCTCGTACTCTTTCCAACCGAGCACGCTTTCTTCGATCAGGACTTCGTCGGTGGGCGAGGCGTCGACGCCAGTCTCGACGATGTTGAGGAACTCTTCCTTGTTGTAGGCGATGCCGCCGCCGGTGCCGCCCAGGGTGAAGCTGGGGCGGATGATGCAGGGAAGGCCGATGACCTCGAGCGCCTGCAGCGCCTCGATGGTGTTGTGGGCCAGCATCGAGCGCGGCGTGTCGAGGCCGATCTTCTTCATGGCGTCGCGGAACAGTTCGCGATCTTCGGCCTTGTCGATGGCCTCTGCGTCGGCGCCGATCATTTCTACGTTGTACTTGTCGAGAACGCCCATCTTGCGCAGCGACAGCGCGCAGTTGAGCGCGGTCTGGCCACCCATGGTGGGGAGCAGGGCGTCGGGTCGCTCCTTCTCGATGATTCTGGCCACAATTTCCGGGGTGATCGGCTCGATATAGGTGGCGTGGGCGAGATCGGGGTCGGTCATGATCGTCGCCGGATTGGAGTTGACCAGGATGATCCGGTAGCCCTCGTCCTTCAGGGCCTTGCAGGCCTGCGTGCCCGAGTAGTCGAACTCGCAGGCCTGTCCGATGACGATAGGCCCGGCGCCAATGATGAGGATGGACTTGATGTCGGTGCGTTTGGGCATCTTGTGCTCTCTGTCATCGGGCGCGCGCGGATGGACCCGCTGTTGCGGGGGACCGGCGTCGGAGTCTGTGGGCTAGGCGGGTCCCATAGCGGAACCCGATGGGGAAGGGAACCCCCAGAGCGGCGCCATAGTGGCGACAAGTTGTCGATCCGGCGGTCGGGTGACCGCCGGATCGCTGCTTGTGTCAGTGGTCGGCGGCTGCGAGCGCCGGCGGATCGCGGCGGGAGCGCCACAGCGAGTAAGCAACGCCGGCCCCGAGGATCAGGAAGGTTATGCCCAGGGACCACTCGGCGGGGAACTTCTGCCAGCCGAGAAGATCGGCGATGAAGATCTTGGAGCCGATGAAGATCAGCAGCACCGCCAGCGCCTGCTTCAGGTAGGCGAAGCGATGAAGGATGGCGGCCAGTGCGAAGTAGAGCGCACGGAGGCCGAGGATGGCGAAGATGTTGGACGTGTAGACCACGTAGGCGTCAGTGGTGATGGCAAAGATCGCCGGCACCGAGTCGACGGCAAAGACGACGTCGGCAAACTCGATCATCACCAGCGCCAGGAACAGCGGCGTCATCCACAGGACGGGTTTGCCGGTCTGCGGGTGCGGCTTGCTGACGAGGAACTTGTGACCGTCGAGCGTGTCGGTGACCCGGAAGCGCTTGCGGAAGAATGCCAGGATCCGGTTGTTCGCCATGTCCGGAGAGTGGTCGCCGACGAGCAGCATCTTGATGCCGGTGAAGACGAGGAACAGCGCGAAGATGTAAAGGATCCAGCCGTATTGGCTGACCAGCGTTGCACCGACGCCGATCATGATGGCGCGGAGGACGATGACGCCGAGAATGCCCCAGAACAGCACGCGGTGCTGATATTGGCGGGGAATGGCGAGGAAGCCGAAAATCGTGGCGATCACGAAGACGTTGTCGATCGCAAGGCTTTTTTCGACAACGAAGCCGGTCAGGTACTCAATACCTGCCTGCTGGCCGACGCTCAGCCAGACGAAGGCGCCAAAGGCGACGCCGAGCACGATGTAGAAGGCAGAAAGCAACAGGCTCTGCTTGACGCCGATTTCGCGGTCGCCGCGATTGAGCACGCCGAGGTCGAAGGCCAGCAGGCCGGCGACCAAGGTGAGGAAGGCCGCCCACATCCAGGCGGGCTGTCCGAGGAAGTCTGCAAAGATCAGTTGGTCCATGGTGTCCTCTTGAGCACGAGGAACACAGGAAGCCGGGCGCTGAGCGCTTTGATGGTCGGGCCTGGCATCGAATGTTCCGATGCGGTCCGACATCACGATGGGGATCGTCAGAGGGGCCCGGTCCGCTCGTGGGAGGTAGGCGCGCCGCCGCGGCGGTTCAAGGGGGCTATTTCAGCGCACCATGCATGAGGCCGCGGACAAACCAGCGCCCTCCCAGAAGATAAACCAGCAGTGGCGGGACAGCGGCCATGATCACGGCTGCACTCTGGCCACCGGCGCGTGCCGACATCAGCGCGACGGTGATCGGCTGTTCACTGCCGGAGGTGAAGATCATCCCGAAGAGATAGTCGTTCCAGATCGAGGTGAACTGCCAGATGAGGCAGACGGCGATGATGGGCGGGGCGAGCGGCATCATGATGCGGACGAAGATGCGGACGAAGCCGGCGCCGTCGACGCGCGCGGCCTTGATCAACTCGTCTGGAATCGAGGCGAAGAAGTTGCGGCAGAACAGCGTGGTGAAGGCGATCCCCTGTACCGAGTGGATCAGCAGCAGGCCATAGACGGAGTTGGCGAGACCGATCTGGCCCATGACGAAGGCCCAAGGCAGCAGGGTGATCTGCATGGGCATGAACACGCCGAACAGAATGCCGAAGAACACCCACTTGTCTCCTGGGAAGCGCCATTTGGCGAGGACATAGCCATTAAGTGCGCCAAAGGCGGTGGAGATCAGTGTCGCCGGTATGGTGATGATCAGCGAGTTGATGAAGTTGGGACCGAGGCCGCGGCACATGCCGGAGACGCAGGTGTTGTTCCAGGTGCGGACGAACACGCCGAAGTCGATGCGTTCGGGCAGGGCGATGATGCCATTGCGCGCCACCTCGCCGCCGCTGCGGAAGGCGTTGAAGACGACGATCAGCCCGGGAAACATGTAGATGAACGCAAAGAGCGCGAGCAGCCCGTAGATCAGCACGCGGTCATAGCGAAAGGCGGCGGGGCGGGCAGGCGCCGCGGGGGATATTGCAGTAGCGATTGGAAGTCTCCTCGCCGTCCACTTTAAATGGGTCAGCGGGGATGTCCAATGTTTCGTCGCCGATCAGCGGTCGTGGCGCATGAGCAAGACCGCTGCTGCAACGACCAGCCAACCGAGGATCATCGCAACGCCTCCGACGGGCGCAGCCATGGGAAACAGCGCGGCGCCCAGCTGGCTGCGCGCCAGCAGGTCGCCGGCAAACAGCAAGGTGCCAGCTGCCAGTGCCCACGGGCCAGTGCGAAACATGGGGCGGCCGGGCAAGAAGGACAGTCCGACCAGAGCGGCAGCATGCAGTTGCAGAAAGTTCGCTGCAATCGCGATGTTCGGCTCGCCGGAATGGCTGCCGAGCGCGGCGAGTGCGACACCGGCTGCGCCAAACAGCGCGGCCACGAAAAGCAATGGCCGTGAAAAGACCATCTCGATGCTCAGGTTCGGTTGAAGGTGATGCTGGATGCGGTCTTCTTGCCGTCCTTGTCGAGCAGCTCGAATTTCATGCCGATCTTGCCGCCGGCGAGTGAGAGCGTGGAAGAGACGGTACCATAGGAGCTTTCCAGCCCGGACATCGAAAAGACGATGCCACCGCCCTGGCGCTTACCGACCGCGCCGCCGGACACGCCCTGTGCCGACGTGTTGGCCTCGAAGCGGCGGGCGGCGTCATTGTAGTGCATGGTGCCGGTAAAACCGGCCGTGCCGGAGCCGAAGTCACATCGGCCGGAATAGTTGACCTTGCCGGAGCGATTGGCGGTGAGCGTCATGGTGCAATCGACATCGCCGGTCTCGATCCCGGTGACCTGCCCGCCGCCGACCCAACTGCCAGCGTATGAAGCAAGCAGCGCCGCCTCTTCAGGGCCAGACAGGACGGGGGTGGCAGAGAGCGAAAAAAGGGCGGCGATCAGGGCACGTCGCATGGCAGTTCTCCGAATCGACTGAATCCAGACTAGCGCGGCAAATGTATAGTTGGGAGACGCTGGAACCGGCGCGATCCTTGGGCGTTTGGGAGCTAGAAGCGTCAACAGAGAGCGTCACCGTGTTTCAGTTCTTCATCCTGCTGGTCGTCATCGCCGTGGTCGCCGGTGCCCTCGGGTTCAGCGGTATCGCGGCAGGCGCCGCGGGCCTTGCCAAGATCGTGTTCTTCCTGATGGTTGCGGGCCTGCTGCTGATGCTGCTGTTGGCCTTGTTCGGAATGATCGTGCTGTTCTAGGCCTCGAAGCAATCTGCAAGAATTCCACCAGCGATATTCAGTGTGGGTTCATTTCACGGGAGCATTATCTCCGGCATCGATGCGCATACAATTGCGCTCACAGCCAGAGAGGGGCTCTGAAATGAGTATTCGTCGCGTGGGTATGACGGCCTTGGTGGCAGCAGCGGGTCTACTGATCTCTGCCAACACCGTGCTTGCCGTCGAAGCAGCCGCCAAGTCTGCCGTCAATGTTCGTACCGGTCCGGGCACCAGCTATGCCAAGGTTGACCAACTGACGGCAGGCGAGGTCGTGGAAATCACAGAGTGTGCGCCGGTCGGCTGGTGCTTCATCCAGCATGAAGGTCCGGACGGTTGGGTCAGTGGCTCGTATCTCGTGCCCGTCGAGGACGAAGCGATCGACGAGGACGATTTCGACGAGGGTGGCGGGTCCAATCCCGATTGCAGCTTCGGCTTCACCATCGGATCAGGTGGCCCGAGCCTGTCGATCAACTGCGGCGATGGCCCGCTGCCGCCCCCGCCTGCGCCGCCCGCTCCACCGGAGCCTCCGGCTGGCGCGGAAGCCTGCTTCTACACCGGCGCGGATTTCAGTGGCTCGCAGTTCTGCATGGGCCCAGGCATCCGGAACTCGCTGAACGGCACGTTCAACGACAAGATCACGTCGGTGGAACTGTTCGGCGGCGCCAAGGCGCGGTTGTGCACCAACACCAACCTGACCGGCACCTGCAAGACCATCACGTCGGATACCGATCAGCTCGCCAACAGCATCAACAACAAGGCATCCTCGCTCACGGTGTTCACCGGGCCGGCTCCCGTCGATCCGCCGATCCTGATCGATCCGCCGATCCTCGTTCCTGTTGTGCCGTCGACCCATTCGACCGGGCCGATCGACCTGCAGCAGACCTGGGACATGAACCTCGACAATGGGGCTTCGGGCGATGCGGGTGGCGACGTGTGGTACCGCGCGGTTACCGCGACCGAGAAGTACCTGCAGCCGATCAATGGAGCGCGGATGGCGCTCGGCGACGGCAGCAATCGCGGCTTCACGGGCTGCAATGCAGAGAGCTTCTCGACGGCCAAGATTGCGCTCGATGACGCTCCGGTCGGCACCTATATCTGCGCCAAGACCAACGAAGGTCGCATCTCGCAATTCCGGGTGAACGGCTTCGTCGGCACGACCATGAAGATCGGCTATACGACCTGGTCGAACTGATCTGCCAACCATTAAGAAGGGCCCGGACATCGTCCGGGCCCTTTGCGTTTGTCCGTCACGTATTGATCGCCTCGGGCAGTCGAAACAGGGCATCGGCGATGCCGGCCCCGGCGACTGGATCGAAGTCGCCGTCGGTGGGTAGCAGCACCGTCACATCGGAGATCCCCAGGTCGGCAAGCTGGTACGGCGTGCCATGGCCGAATTCGAGATGACCGCGGCCGATCACGCCGATCACGAGCGGCGCATCGTTGGTGGCGAGGGCCCGAGCGATGTTGCACGCGAAGGCTCGATCCCAGGTTTGCTGGGCGCGGACAAAGCGATCGAGATCCATCGCGGGTGGGCCGGGGGGAGCAGGGTCGCGGTTGCGGGAGGCGATCGCCGACAGATAGGCACGATAAGCCGCCGTGGCTGGCCGGGCAGGGGTCAGGCCGTCTCGCTCGGCGGTGGGGATAGCCTCCCAGCCTTCCTTACCGACGCGGGTGACCAGAGGGCGCTCGCAATTGAGGGCGAGCATGGGCACTGCGAACTGGCGGCAGAACTGGAAGATCGGCAGGTAGAGCGCGGCATCATAGCGCCAGACCTGGTCCCAACCGACGGCGGCGAGGAACTCAGAGGGGTTCGCCCAGCGACCGGCAATAAAGTCGTCGAGGAGAGGCTGGACCCGGCGAGGGAACATCTCGAAGCCCAAAGCGATGTTGCCGCGAGTGGCGAGCAGGCCGGCCGCGACATGCAACTGCCAGCGGTGGATGTCGTAGCGGGTGTGGGTTTCGCCCAGAAGGACAACGCGCGCGGTGGCGAGGCGGGCGATCAACTCAGGATGGGAGAGTGGCCGGGCTTCCGAGGGCACATACCACTGGCCTGGCGGATGCTGGACGGGGGATGGATTGGCTGACACGCGTGCCTCGCTGCAAATAGGGCGGGGCTGGCTGGCGTCGGGCTGGCTGGCCGGATGCAGTTTGTTAGCGTCGGGTATCCCGGTGGTCAACCAAAGCGACTATTCCTCCGGCTCGGTGGAGAACAGCAGTGGGAAGCCTTCGGAGCGAGCCATCTCGGTGGCGCGGCTGGCCTTGGTTTCAGCGACCTCGCGGGTGAATACCGCGACCACGCAGGAGCCCTTGGTGTGGGCGGTGATCATGATGCGGTGGGCCTGTTCGCCGGTAATGCGGAACTCGGCCTTGAGAACCCGAACGACGAACTCGCGCGGGGTGAAGTCATCGTTGATGAGGATGACCTTGTAGAGCGGCGGGCGCGCAACCTTGGGCGCCACGCGGGTGCGGGGGACGGTGGTGTTGTCGGCAGATCTGGTCAGGCGCTGACTCATAGTGCCGTTGTATCGCGATGTACCCAAGACAACCAGCGGCCACCAACGCTGCTGCAGAAGATCACTATTGCCGAAAACTAAATAAATTCCCTTTACGAAAAAATCTGGTGCCTGGCCTAGATCGCTGCATCCGCGCCAGAAGGGCGCCCACGGAATACATAAATCATGAAGTCGCTGAGCTTGAAGGCCACGGTGGTGGCTGGTCTTGTTGTGGTTGGTGCGCTTGGGCTGGCACAGGGGGGCGCCGGCTGGCTGGCGCAAAGCCGGGCCGAGGCGGCCATGTTGTTGGCAACCGGCAATACGGTTCCTTCTCTTGTGGTCGTCTCGAGCTTGCAGGGCGAGAGCTTGAGGGCCACGGAATCGGTCGCTGAAGCCATGCTGGCCGCGGACGCTGCGGCGCGCGCGGAGCATCTCGAAGAATATCAGGATCATGTCGGTGCGTTCGAGACCGCCATGGTGCAGTACGAGCCGCTCATCTCCGACGAGACGGATCGCGCGGGTTTCGAGACCGCTCGTTCCAGATGGACAGCGTGGAAAGCAGTCGCGGAGGCGCTGCTGGCCGATTTGAAATCCGGGCGCAGCGCAGAGGCACTGGTCGCGTTCGAGAATGGGCAGGCGGCGGCCGAAGAAGCGCTGCAAGAGTCGCTTAGGGCTGTCTCGGAACACAATCTGGCGCTGGCCGAGGCGGCAAAGCTGGAAGGGGAGAACGCAGTTCGCGTCTTCTCGATCGTGCTGTTCGTAACCGCAGGCCTTGCGATTGTGGCCACGGCAGCGGTGATTGCTCTCGTCAATGGACGGGTGTTGAAGCCGCTGGGCCGGATGACAGCCGCCATGCGGGATGTGGCGGCGGACCACCTGGACACCGAAGTCGAGGGCGCCGCGCGAAAGGACGAGATCGGGGCGATGGCGCAGGCGGTCGAGACCTTCCGCCAGAACGGACTTCGCATGCGTGAGATGGGCGAACATGAGCGGCGCGAGCAGGCGGCGCGGCAGGCTCGCATGCTGATGATGCAGGAGCTGCAGACTGGCGTCGGTGCCGTGGTCGGGGCTGCCCTCGACGGCGACTTTACCCAGCGCGTGAACGCAGAGTTCAGCGATCCGGAGCTCGGCAAGGTCGCCAGCGGGATCAACAATCTCGTTGCCTCGGTGGATGATGGCCTCAGCGAGACCGGGCGCGTGCTGGCAGCGGTGGCTGCGATGGACCTGACGCAGCGGATGGAAGGGGATTTCCGGGGCGCCTTCGGCAAGTTGCGGGACGATGCGAACGCCGTCGTGGACAATCTGGCAGGGATCATCAGCCAGCTGCGGGATACCTCGCGCGGGGTCAGGGTCGCGACCGGCGAGATTCTCGCGGGTGCCAACGACCTTTCGGAGCGCACGACCAAGCAGGCGGCGACCATCGAGGAAACGTCGGCCGCAATGGAGCAACTGGCCGGTACGGTGACGGCAAATGCGTCCGGGGCGCAGGATGCCAGCGAAAAGGCCCAGCAGGCATCACTTGCTGCAGAGGAGGGCGGGGTGGTGATGCGCAAGGCCACCGGAGCGATGGAACGGATCACGTCTTCGTCGCAGAAGATCTCCAACATCATCGGCATGATCGACGACATTGCCTTCCAGACCAACCTGCTGGCGCTGAACGCCTCGGTGGAAGCAGCGCGGGCCGGCGAGGCGGGAAAGGGCTTTGCGGTGGTCGCCGTCGAAGTGCGCCGCCTTGCACAGTCGGCCGCCGGTGCCTCGGCTGAGGTGAAGGCACTGATCCAGCAGAGCGGCGAAGAGGTGCTCTCGGGCTCAAAGCTGGTCGATGAAGCAGCCAACAAGCTGGGCATCATGCTCGAGCTGGTCAAGCGCAACACCGAGGTAATGGCAGGGATTGCGCGTAGCAGCCACGACCAAGCTACTGCCATTGCAGAGGTGAGTGGCGCCGTGCGGCAGCTCGATGAGATGACCCAGCACAACGCTGCGCTTGTCGAGGAGACGAATGCGGCCATCGAGCAAACGGAAACGCAGGCAGGCGCTCTCGACGATGTAATCGACAGATTCCGCCTGTCCGGAAACGAGCTCGCGCGGACTTCGGCAAATGTCGCACGTATTCCGAAGTCGAAGGCAAAGAATAAAGCCTCTGTTCATCGAAGCCAGGGTAATCTGGCGATATCTGAAGATTGGAACGAGTTCTGATGACCATCGCACTCGATAGCGCCATGGAGGCGCTGGACATGCCGCCACCGACCCGCGATTCCATGCGGGTTGCGGATCAATTCGTCACGTTCGCCTGCAATGGCAGTCATTACGGCGTCGACATCATGGCAGTGCGGGAAATTCGCAGCTGGCAGCCGACGACGATCCTGCCGGGCCGGCCAGATGGGGCCTGCGGCGTGCTGGATATTCGCGGCAATGTGGTGGAAGTCTTCGACCTGTCGGCGGTGATGGGCGGTCCTGCGCTGGAGCCTGGGCCCGGCAATGTCGTTCTGGTCCTCGCCATCGAGGGACGGGCGGTCGGTATCCTTGTCGACTCGGTGTCCGATATCATCGAGGCGATGTCCGACCAGTTGATGCCGGTGCCCGAAGCGGGCCGCGGTTCGGACGCGGTCGGCCATATTTCCAGCATGGTCCATCACGAAGACCGGCTGATCGCCATTCTCGCGTTGCACGAGTCGTTTCCCGGCTAACCACCAGCCGCCGCACCGCCTTATCAGCTGCCGCCAGCGGGCTTGGCCGCTGGCGGCTTCATGCTTTTCAGCCCCGCAATGGGTAACCTCAAGAGATTGGGGTTCTGTCGTTACCTGACAATAGACACGGTGCTCAGCTCCGGCTTCGTGAACCTTTCCCAGCGCGGCGGGTTGTCCGTCGCAGTTGCAGATACTCATCGGTCGTCCGACGCGCATTCTTCCGGATTGGGTGTGGCCGACAGTTTTCGCGGACAGGAGTGCTTCATGAGCAAGGTCGCAAACGTCAGATTGCACGACGGCAAGGCCATACCGCAGCTCGGACTTGGCGTGTGGCAGGTTGAGCCGACCATTGCCGAACGTGTTGTACGTGACGCCATAGAGGCGGGATATCGCTCGATTGATACCGCTGAGGGCTACCAGAACGAGGAGGGGGTCGGCGCGGCGATCAAGTCGGCGGGCGTGCCGCGGAGCGAACTGTTCATCACCTCCAAGCTGCGCAATGGCGGCCACCAGCGCGACCTGGCGCTCAAGAGCTTCGACGAGACCATGGCCAAGCTCGGGCTCGAACAGCTTGACCTGTTCCTGATCCATTGGCCGGTGCCGAGCCAGGACAAGTATGTCGAGGCGTGGAAGGTGCTGGTGGAGCTCAAGCAGCAGGGCCGGATCGCCTCGATCGGCGTGTCCAACTTCAACCAGGACCACCTGGAGCGGATCATCGCCGAGACCGGCGAAGTGCCGGTGGTCAATCAGATCGAGCTGCATCCGCGCTTCCAGCAGCGCGACAAGCGCGACTACCACCAGCAGCACGACATCCGCATCGAGAGCTGGAGCCCGCTGGGGTCGGGGCGGATGCTGGACGACACGACGGTTGGCGGCATTGCCGGGAGACACGGCAAGTCGATCGCCCAGGTGATCATCCGCTGGCATCTGCAGGAGGGTTTGGTCGTCATTCCCAAGACGACGCACAAGGACCGCATGATCGAGAACATCGACGTGTTCGATTTCGAACTCGACGGGGCCGATTTGCAGGCGATCAACGGGCTCGACAGGGGCAAGTCCGGGCGCGTTGGGGCCGACCCCGCGACGGCGTCGTTTCTGTTCTAGCGTCCGCGCAAGGGCAGCACTATCGCGTGATGCGCGTCTCCTTGCGGGCGGCCGGCGCTTGTTTGAACAGCAGGTCCTTGGCCGCAAGAACGGCCCCGGCGACGATCAGCAAAGCTGCGAGAAGGACGGTGTGACTGTAGGCGGCGACCCCGGAGGCGATCAGCACCAGTGTCGAGAGCAAAGGGGTGGCGTAGGATGCGGCGCCGAGCACCTGGATGTCGCCGCGTTTGATGCCGATATCCCAGACATAGAAGGCAAGGCCGACCGGGCCGAGGCCAAGGGCGATGATCGCGGCCCATTGTGCCCAGTTGGTCGGCCAGACGCTGGTTTCGAACCCGAGGTGGCAGGCGGTGGCCAGCACCGCGGTGGCGAGGCAGAAGCCGGTGACGGCATCGCTTGAGACCTCGGCGAAGCGTCGTGAAAGCACCGAGTAGCTCGACCAGAGAACGGCGGCGAGGAGGGCGGCGGCATAGCCGGGGAGATATTGCGGCTCCAGCCCAAACCCCTGGCCGCGGGTGACGACCAGTGCCGCTCCAAGGAGCGCAAGTGCCGAACCGACAAGATGCTGCCAGCGGAGGCGCTCGCCGGGCAACAGGGCGGAAAACACCACGATCAGCACCGGCCAGAGATAGTTGATCAGCCCGGCTTCGACGGGTGGGGCGTGACGCAAGGCGTAGAAGTAGGCGGCGTGATAGCCGAACAGGCCGGTGACGCCGAGCAGCCAGACCGGCAATGGTTGGCGCAGCGCGCGCATCGACCCCGGGCGAAGCACCAGCAGCGACACACCGCCGATGGCGAAGGTGATGGCGGTGAGCTGGAAAGCCGGCATGCTGCCGCTTATGGCGGTGAGCCACGCGAGGAGCGCCCAGAGCAGGACGGCGGAGAAACCGATCAGCGTGGCGGCGGTGCGGGACGGTCGGGCGGTCATCGGTTCAGCCGTTACGGACACCGGCTTGTAGCCGAGGCTTGACCTCGCCGGAAGGGCAGGTGCTTGCCTGTCGCATTGATCGGAAGTGGCAGTGCGGCTAGCCTCTCGATATGGCTCTTTCCCTCAACGACATCATCGAGTTGCGCCAGCGGCTTGCCAGCGGCACCGATGGCATTGCGCAGGAGATCATGGCCGAGACTGCCGGGTCGCTCGGCCATCAGGGGCGGATGGTCGAAAAGACTGTGGCGGCGCTGCGGGAGTTCAAGGGGGCCGACGAGGACCGGCAGTCACTTGTTCGCGCGGCGGCAAAGGCGGTCTATGCCTATTTCGTGCAACGCGAAGCCTGCGGGATGCGGAACCACCGCGACGTCATCCAGTTCTACGGCATTCCCGGCGAGGTGCTGGTGCGGCTCGGTGCCATCGAAAAGTAGAGTCGGCAGCGTCGGTTACAGCGAATACTTGAAGCCCTCGTGGCTCTGGGCGAAGCCGAGGCGCTGGTAGAAGCGGTGGGCATCGAGGCGCTTCTTGTTCGAGGTCAGTTGCACGACACCGCAACCGCGCGCACGGGCTTCTTCAATGGCCCAGCGGATCATCTGGCTGCCCAAGCCGCGCGAGCGCAGATCCGGCGCGATGTGGACGGCCTCGATGAGGCAGCGGGCTTCTCCGAGCCGGGCAATGCCGGGAATGAAGGTCAGTTGCAGCGAGCCTGCCGGGCGTCCCTCATACTCCGCGACGAGGAGGCGCTGGTTGGGATCGGCGTCGATGGAGGCGAGCGCAGCGAGGTAGCGAGGATGGTCCGGTTCGTCCGGCCGATCCGGGGTCGCGGCGACGGCGTCCTCGGCGATCAGGCGAACGATGAACGGGAGGTCGGCGGTTGTCGCGTCACGATAGCTAAGTGTCCTCATCAAAAACGCTTTCCTTCGCGACTCGAGCGATTGACGGCCTTGGATGCGAGGAGCCTTATGCCGGCCGAGTGAGGGGCTCAAGTATGGATTCGCGACTGTTGTATCTGGCGCTCGGCTCATTTGCCGGGAACGTCGAAGGTGCGCTTATTGTCGTGGTCCTACCCGCTATTGCCGCCGAAACCGGGGTCAGTATCGCGCAGGCAGGGCTGCTGGTGTTCTGCTATTCGATCGCCTACGGCTTCGGGACGCCGTTGCTTTCGGCGCTGCTCGGTGGGGTCGACCGACGCACTGTCGTCGCGGGGGGCGAATTGGCCTTCGGCATTGCGGCGCTGCTGATGGGGCTGCTTCCTGGCTATGTGCTGCTGTTGGTGACGCGGACATTTCTTGCCTGTGGCGCGGGGATGTTCACCTCGACTGCGCAGGCGACGGCGGTGGCGATTGCGGCGCCGGGCAAGCGCGGCAAGGCGATGGCTACGGTGATGCTGGGCGCAACCATCGGGGTCGCGGCGGGGGTGCCGCTGGCGGCGCTGGTCGCCAATGTCTACGGTTGGCGGGTGGCCTATATCGGCATCGGCGTGCTGGGGATTGCGGCGGCGCTGACGCTTCGGCTCAGGCTTCCCGGCAACCTGCATGGGGACACCCAGACCATCCGGCAGCGGCTGAGCGTGGTGCGGATCAAGGGCGTGCCGATGATGCTGCTGGCTAGCGGGCTCATGTCGATCTCTGGATTCATGCTGATGACCTACCTGGCACCGGTCGCGACCGGTGAGATGGGGCTGAGCAAGGACGCGATGCCGGTGGTGATGCTGGTGTTTGGCATCGGGGCGCTGCTGGGCAACTTCATCATCGGCTGGCTTGCTGACCGGATCGGGCCGCGCCGCACGGTGCTGCTGTCGATTGCTGCGACGATCGGCCTGCTGCTTGGCCTGCCGCTGGTCGGTGGCTTGCCGCTCGAGACGCGGCAGGTGGCGTTCATCGGATGCGTCGGGCTGTTCGGGATGCTGACCTGGGGATCGTTCCCGGCGCAATTGCTGCGGCTGGCCAACATCGCGCATCGCTCGATGCCGCTGGCGGCCTCGCTGAACCTGACCGCGGGCAACCTGGGCGTTGCAACGGCAGCGGTTCTGGGTGGCTTCGCCTTCGAACAGGCGGGGCTTTATGGCATCGGCTGGGGGGGCGCCGCGGTAGCGCTTCTGGCCTGGATCGTGTCCGTATTGGTGCCGGAGAGGCTACAGGAGCAGGCCTAGCTAGACGCGCTTGCCCTTGGGGCTGATGGCCCAGGCGACGGCGAGCACCACGACGGCGAGGACGCCGGGGAGCAGGGCGAGCCACTGGTCGCCGGCGAAGAGTACGGCGGTGCCTGCCCACATGATCGAGCTTAGCGCTTCCGAGATCGTGGCAGCGCGCGACGCGACCTGGCGGCGGCGGAACATGGCGCGGCGCATGGGGACACGGAACCAGAGCTGGATGGCGGTGGCGGACCCGGCGGAGACGGCGACGAAGATCGCAGTCTTCCAGGCGAGATCGAACGAGGCGATCCAGACCATCAGCAGCAGCGGCGCGAACACCACGGCGATGGCGCACAGCACCGCCTCGATCTTGGCGATCAGCACGGTGCGAGGGGCGATCGGGGCGGTGACGACGAGGTCGTGCGCGTCTTCGCCGGATATTGCCAGCCACGACAGACCGCCGGCCAGCTGCCCGGCCGCCATGACGATCACCGGGATCACGACGACATAGGTGCCGGCGCTCTGGCCATAAGAAATCCAGAGAAACAGTGCGGGCGGCACCAGATAGAGGATCTGCATCAACGTCTGGCTGAGCAGCCATGGATCGCGGCGCAGCAGCTTCCATTCCTTGACGCGGAGCGCGTGGCGTTGTGAAGCGGTGCGGAACGGGCGAGCCGGGCGCTGGCTGACGCGGGTTTGCGAGACGCCGGCGGCAGCGATGGCGTGCTGGGCGAAGCTGCCAGAGGTTCGGGCGATGACGAGAGCGAGCGCGCCGAGGCCGACGAACAGCACGATGGCCAGATCGAGTGGATTGCCCATGGCGGCGTGCGCCGGCAGCCAGAAGAGGCTGTCCGGGGCGGGCGCGGCGGCAACGAACTCGGGCGACTGCAGCACCGCGTAGCGGTTCATGTTGCCGAAGCTCAGAATCGCAGCGGCCTGGATGCCGATAACGAAGCCGGCGCCGACGACACCGGCAACGATCTGGGCGATGAGGCGCGTTTGACGCGGGCCGACGAGGCGGAAGAGCCCAATGGTGACCATGACCGCGATAGCGGCCGACAACGCCCCTAGGGCAGCGAGCACACCATAGGCGCTAAGCCATTTGAGGCCATCATGGGCGATGAGCACGTTGATGATCGGGCTCGCGAGCAAGCAGGCAAGCAGCATGGTACCGAAGGCGATGGCGCCGGTGCGGACGGCGAAGACCTTGGCCGACGAGGCCGGGGACGAGAGGATCAGGTCGAGATCGGAGCGGGCGTAGTAGGCGCGCGTCACCGATTCCAGCGCCTGGCTGAGCATCACCGTCCAGAACAGGAAGCCGGTGCCGGTGACCAGCACCAGCGTTTCGCGATCTGCGATGAGACCGCCGGCGATCCATGGGCTGAGCAGATGGTTAGCGAGGGCGTGGAGGCCAATATAGAAAGCGCCGAGGCTGATGAACAGCACGATGCCGCGCACGCGGCGGCCACCGGTGGTCATGGCCAGCCAGTCGCGCCAGGCGAGCCGCAGCTCGTGGGCGGCGAACCAGGACAGCGATGCAGTCGTCATGCTGCGATCTCAGCCGAGATTGCTGCAGCGGGAGTGTCTTCGGCTTCGGCAACGAGATCGAGGAAGATTTCTTCCAGCGTTGTCTCGCGGCCGATGCGGGCGCGCAATTCGTCGAGCGTGCCTTCGGCGACCAGGCGGCCGTGATTGATGACGCCGATGCGTTCGGCCATGCGTTCGGCGACCTCGAGAATATGGGTGGTCATGATGACGGTGACGCCGGAGGCGACCTTCTGCTTGAGCACATCCTTGACCTGACGGGCTGAGCCCGCGTCGAGGCCGGTCAGCGGCTCGTCGAGGATAATGAGTTGCGGGTCGTGGACCAGGGCTCCGGCAAGCGCGACCTTCTGCAGCATGCCCTTGGAGAAGCCGCCGCAACGTTCGTTGGCATGCGGGCCGAGACCGAGCCAGCCGAGCAGTTCGCGAGCATGGCGTTCGGCGTCGCGGGCGTCGATCTGCCAGAGGCCGGCGACGAACTCGAGATACTCGAGCGGGGTCAGCCGATCGTAGACCATGGGCTCGTCGGAGACCCAGGCGATCACCGACTTGGCGTGCAGCGGATCGCGCCGCGCATCGATGCCGAACACCGCGATCTCGCCTGCATCGGGCTGGAGGAGCCCCGCCACCATGCGAAGGATGGTGGTTTTGCCCGCGCCATTGGGGCCGAGCAGCGCGTAGAATTCGCCGGCGCGCACCATAAGGTCGAGGCCGGAAATGACCGGCCGGTCGAAGCTCTTGGCGAGCCCGGTGATCTGCAGTGCGGCGGCGGTCGACGGCATGATTGGCTCCGCTTCTGCGGTTGCGAGATTCGGGAAGCTAGTGGAAAGCCGTTGAGTTCGGCTGAAGCGGCGCGGTTAACTTCGACTGAATTACTGGAGGCCGACCGCATCGACGATCCCGCCCTCGCAGCCGCCATTGGTCGGGCGGGCGGCGCGGATCAGCTTGCCCAGATTGGGCGTTTGTCCGGGCGTGCCGTAGAGGCCAATTGTCAGTTCGGTGATGATGCGGCGGCGGCCGTCGTCCTCGCAGGCGATCCGGACCCTTTCACCTGCTCCGGGGCCGAAGGCTGCATCGAAGGCACCTCGGATCTCGTCGCGCGTGAGCGTTTCGCCGATGTTGGCCGCAAACAGATCGCGCACTGGCGAGGCGTTGAGCGCGGCGAGCAGCAGGATGGAGGTGGCGAAATAGGGGCCCGGTTCTTCGGAAAAGCAGGTCCCGTGCTTGATCCACTCATGGCGGTCAAGCAGCGAGCGGGTGCCGGGCATCACCTCGTCGAGCAAACGCCGTGTGGACGGATCGAGTTCGATCGCCGGCAGAGCCGACCAGCTGCCAGCCTCGTCTCGCTCACGCTGGGCGGCTGAGACGCTGCAATACTGGTCGCGGGGCCAGAGGCCGTGGAGGGCGAAGTGATCGGCGTCGAAGCGGTTGCGACCCTGCGACGTGCACTCGGGGCGGTCGCGCGCCGTTTCGCAGAACGCGGGCTGCCAGCTGGCGGCAAGGATGAGGAATTGATCCGGGCCGGAGGCGGTCGGCGCCGGTGGCAATTCAGATGGCGACGAGGGCGGCGACCGCTGCTCCGGGAACACGACGGGCGGCGGCGCGGGACGAAGCCAAAGCACCAACCCGGCGCCAGCGAGAAACATCACCACGATCAGCAGCAGGAATCGGCTGTTCATCGTGGGAGTTCAGCAGCGTTTGGAGGCAGAGTCACCAGTGCAGTCTGCCGTGGAAGGGCGGGTTGCTCCGCTCGGTGGGGTGCCCCGCAACGTGATCCGGAACGTGCCGGGGCCAGCTTACGAGGTGTTGCCGGTCGCCCAGGTGTTGACCGGCGTAGCTGTCCGTTGGAACCGGTTTGCCGGGCGGCGCCTTGTTGCTAGGATTGTGGGAATTTGGAGATCATCAGATGAAGTGGCGTGGGCGCGAGCGCAGTTCGAACATCGAGGACAGGCGCGGGCAGGGCGGATCTCGTGGTGGCGGGCTCGGCGGTCTGGGTGGGCTTGGCAGCGGTTCGGGCGGCGGATTCCGGATTCCCACGGGTGGCGGCCGCGCCGGAGGCGGGCTGGGCCTTGTCGGCATCATCGTGGTGTTTGGTCTGATCTGGCTGCTTTCGGGGCAGAATCCGCTCGACATGCTGGCCGGCGGACAGAGCTCGGGACCGTCGACGCAATGGTCCGCCCCCGCGAGCACTGCCGGCAGCGACGAGTTGGCGGAGTTCGTAGGGGTGGTGGTGAAGGATACCGAGGACCTGTGGTTCGAGGTGTTCCAGCAGAACAACATGACCTACACACCGCCCAAAGTGGTGTTGTTCTCGGATGCCACGCAGTCGGGATGCGGCCTGGCGCAATCGGCGAGCGGGCCGTTCTACTGTCCGAATGACCAGAAGGTGTATATCGACCTCGTATTCTACGATCAGTTGCGCCAGCAGTTCGGAGCGCCGGGCGACTTCGCCCAGGCCTATGTGATCGCCCACGAGATCGGCCATCATGTCCAGAACCTCACGGGTGTCCTGCCCGAGTTCAACCGGCTGCGTGGCCAGATGAGCCAGGAGGAGCAGAACGCCTATTCGGTGAGGGTCGAACTGCAGGCCGATTGCTATGCCGGGGTCTGGGCCAACTATGTGCAGCGGCAGAACCTTCTGGAGCAGGGGGACGTCGAGGAGGCGATCAATGCCGCCAACGCCATTGGCGACGACACGCTGACGCGCGGCCGGGTGGCCGAGCGAAACTTCACCCACGGCACTTCGGCACAGCGCATGGCCTGGCTGAAACGCGGCATGCAGAGCGGTGACGTCGGCCAGTGCGATACGTTCAACGGCAGTGTCTAGCGGCATTGCCGGCTCGGCGGCCGGGTTGGTCGCCGAGCGGTTCAGCGACGATGGGGTTTTTGCGAACAGCCGCCTGCCGTTATTGCTGTATCGTGCGGCGCTGCGGCGTGACGCCTGCTCGGCAGACGCTCTGGAAGCGCTGTTCGACCGTTGTGGCTGGCCACCGGCGTGGCGCAGCACGATCTTCACCTACCACCACTACCACTCCACCGCGCATGAAACGCTGGGTGTTGCCGCAGGACGGGCCCGGTTGATGCTGGGTGGGCCAGAGGGACGCGTGTTCGAGGTCGCAGCGGGTGATGTCGTTGCCATTCCTGCGGGCGTGGCACATCGGCGGCTGCAGTCCAGCGAAGATTTCCTCGTCGTCGGCTGCTATCCACCCGGGCAGGATTGGGACCTGCTGCGCGGCGGCCCGGGAGACCGGGCGTTGGCTGACCGGAACATTCCGCGGGTGCCGCTTCCGGTCACCGACCCCGTTACGGGCAGTTCAGCACCGCTGCCGCAGCTATGGGGCGAGGTCAGCGCGTAGGTGGCTCGACCTGCCGGATCGAGTCCAAAAATAACGCTAAACGGCTGAAATGGCGAATAGTTCCATTTCGTGATCCGCCCGGGAAATGTCCAGAAATGACCGCGAGTGAGCCCCGGGATGGCCCGGTGAGGGGCACATTGCCGGGTAGGTTCTATTCCTGCGGACTGCAGCAGACGTCCGCCGGCGACGGGATTAACCCCGGGCCGCTTTCAACCTTCATGGAAGGACACATCCATGCGTAAGCACATCGTTATCGGCATCGCAGCTCTCGGCCTCATGGCGGGTCCGGTCCTGGCGCAGAGCGCCCCTCCGAGCTTTGCCTCGGCCGACACCGACACGAGCGCCAGCGTGAGCCTCGCCGAGGCCCAGGCGATCTGGCCTGAGATCACCCAGGAGGCGTTCACGGCCGCCGACACCAACATGGACGGGGCGCTCGATCAGGCCGAATTCGACGCTTATGTCGCCAGTCTGCCGGCCGCGCAGTAACCTCCCGCTGTCGCAGCAGACAGGAAGGGCCACCCCTTGGGTGGCCCTTTTTCGTTGCGTTGCGGCTGGCGCTCAGGCGACCGCTTCGCCCGGCTTGACCTGTTCGGGCTTGAGCGGCAAGCCCTTCTGGCTGCGCACCAGGTTGAGGAACCGGGTGAACAGATAGTGGCTGTCGTGCGGACCCGGGCTCGCCTCGGGGTGGTACTGCACCGAAAAGATCGGCTTGCCGTCGACGCTAAGGCCGGCATTGGAGCCGTCGAACAGCGAGACGTGGGTCTGGGTGACGCCAGCGGGCAGGCTGTCGGTATCGACCGCAAAGCCGTGGTTCATCGAGGTGATCTCGACCTTGCCGGTGGTCAGGTCCTTGACCGGATGATTGGCGCCGTGGTGGCCCTGATGCATCTTGGCGGTGGTGCCGCCAACCGCGAGCCCGAGCAACTGGTGCCCGAGGCAGATGCCGAACATCGGCTTGCCGGTGTCCATCAGCGCCCGAATGGTCGGCACGGCATACTTGCCGGTCGCCGCCGGATCGCCGGGACCGTTGGAGAGGAACACGGCGTCGGGGTTGTGGCTCAGCACGTCCTTGGCCGTCGCGGTAGCAGGGACGACCGTGACGCGGGCTCCCTGTTCGGCAAGCTGGCGCAGGATGTTGCGCTTGGCGCCGTAGTCGATCGCGACGACGTGGAACTCCGGGCTTTCCAGCGTGCCGTAGCCCTCGGTGCGGCTCCACGGGGTCTGGTCCCAGTGGTAGGTCTGGGCGGTGGTGACTTCACGCGCGAGATCGAGCCCGACGAGGCCGGGGAAGTTCCGGAGTTCGGCCTGCATCGAGGGTTCGTGGAAATAGCCGTCCGGCGCGTGGGCGATGACGCCATTGGGCATGCCCTTCTCGCGGATACGGGCCGTCAGGGCCCGTGTGTCGACTCCGGCGATGCCGATGATGTTGCGCTTTTTCAGCCAGGCGTCGAGCTTTTCGACGGCGCGGTAGTTGGAGGGGTTGGTGATGTCGGCCCTGAGCACGCAGCCGCGGATGCCGGACAGCGCCGCCATGTTCACCGTCTCGATATCTTCGTCGTTGGTGCCGACATTGCCGATATGGGGGAAGGTAAAGGTGATGATCTGGCCGGCATAGGACGGATCGGTGAGGATCTCCTGATAGCCGGTCATGGCGGTGTTGAAGCAGACTTCGCCAGCCGCGTGCCCGACGGCGCCGATGCCGTGGCCTTCGAGTCGCGTGCCATCGTCCAGGATGAGGAGGGCGGTCGCGGGCTTCTGCTGCCAGCCGGTCATGGCGGGACTCCAAGGTTTGTGTGGTCGCGTGGTCGAACCGGAAAAGTCTCGCAACTTTTCCTGACCACGCTCCGCGCTGTCGGTTGAGGCCTCTCCTTAGAAGGGGGCCCGGCGGAGCGCAAGTGGCGCGCCGGCTTTATTGCGCTATATGGGGAGCAAGGCGAGGGGATCAAGCCAGTGGCCATCGACACCGAAATCGGCGCCGTGTTCGTGCCGGTCCGCGATATTGCGAAGGCGCGCGACTGGTATCGCGCCTTGCTCGGCCTGCCGGCCGGTGGAGAAATCCTGTTCGGGCACCTACATGTGTTGCCGATGCGGAACGGAAGCGGTCTGGTGCTCGACAGCAAGGGCTTCGAGGGGCCTCAGGATCGCAAGCCGGTCTTTCACTTCAACAGCGGGCCGATCGAAGCGGCGCGGAATCACGCCATTGCAATCGGCGCGCGAGACGTCAGTGCCGTCACCGATGGCGTGTTCTTCACGTTCAAGGACCCGGACGGCAATCTATTGATGGTGGCCGACGTGCCACCGGCACCACGGAGCGAATGAATGCGCGAGGCGATCAGCGAAGGCTACAAGACGGCACTCAAGGCCGGCGACAAGCGCCGGACCGCGACGCTGCGGGCGGTGAATGCCGCGATCAAGGACAAGGACATCGAGGCGCGCGGGCAGGGCAAGGGCCCGCTCGGCGAGGCCGAGGTGCTGGCCCTGCTGCAGAAGATGGTCAAGCAGCGCGAGGAATCGCTGGGCATCTACGAGAAAGCCGGACGCGAGGACCTCGCCATGGTCGAGCGCGAGGAGATCGCTATTCTGAGCGAGTTCGTGCCGCAGGGGCTGAGCGAGGCCGAGCTCGAGGCCGCCATCAAGGATGCGATTGCCAAGACCGGTGCGGCCGGCGGCAAGGACATGGGCAAGGTGATCGCCAGCCTGAAGGCGGACTATCCCGGCCGTATCGACTTCGGCAAGGCGAGCGGCAAGGTGAAGGCGGCACTGGGCTAAGCGGATGGACCACCCCGAACACGGCGAGGCCGCGCCCCTTGGGGCCTTCGAGGCTGATGTGGCGGAGGCGCTGGCCCGCTTGCCGCGCCACAAGCTCCCGGCAGGTTCGGTGCTGTTCCGGCCGGGCGACGAGGCGCAGGGGTTCGTCCTGGTCGCGGGTGGCGCGGTCTCGGTGTTCCTCACCGGACGCAATGGCCGCGAGATCGCGCTTTACGATGTCGAGCCGGGGCAGACCTGTGTGCAGACGACGCTGTGCCTGCTCGGCGGGGCGCATTATTCGGCCGAGGCCCGCGCGGCGACCGATGTCGAGATCGTCGTGGTGCCGCGCGCGGTGTTCGCCCGGTGGGTGGACGAACGGCCGAAGTTTCGGGGCTTTGTGTTCAGGGCGTTCGGGGCGCGGCTGGCCGATGTGACGGCCATTCTCGAACAGGTGGCTTTCGTCAAGATCGAGGCGCGGCTGGCGGCTGAGCTTCTACGGCGGGCCGATGCCGAGGGTGTGGTGCGACTGACGCACCAGGAACTGGCCGTGGGCATTGGCTCAGCGCGCGAGGTGGTGTCGAGACGACTGGAGAGCCTTGCCCGCGAGGGGATGGTTGCCCTCGATCGCGGCACGGTGCGTATCCTGCGGCGTGACGATCTGCGAGGAATTGCCGATCTGCCAGAGCCGGCGTGACCTAGTCACCGACAGGTGCGCTCGCTCGTGACAATCTCCTCCCATCGATACCGGAATGATCCGGTCAATTGGAGGCAGCAATGTTCAAGAACAATGTCGGCGGGCTGGACCGCATCATCAGGGTCGTGGTTGGCGTCGTGGCGCTCGCCGCGTTCTTTTTCGTCGGCGAGGTTGCCTGGAAATGGCTGCTGCTGATCGGGATCGTGCCGCTGGCGACGGGGCTCATGGGCACTTGCCCGCTTTACTCGATCCTCGGGCTCTCGACCTGCCCGGTGAAGCGCCAGGGCTGAACCGGCTCAGGCCGGCAGGCGGGCTGCCTGCCGGCGCTCGATGCGGAATGACAAAGCGGCGGTGCCGGCCGCGAGCAGGCTCGAGACCACCCCGACGGCCGGCAGATCGGCGTAGGATACGCCGGCACTGAGGAGCATGGCGCCGATGAAGGCGCCCAAGGCGATGCCGACGTTGAAGGCGCTGGAGATCAACGCCGACGCGAGGTTCGGCGCGCGCCGCGCTGCGGTGATGACGCGGGCCTGCAGCGGGGTGGAGAAGGCGAAGCCGACGATGCTGGCTGCCATGAGGTTGACGGTCATCCAGACCTTGTCGTGCATGGCGAACAGCATGGTGAAATAGAGTAGCGCCTGCAGCAGCAGCACGGTGATGAGGGTGGGCATCGGCTTCCAGTCGGTGCCGCGACCGCCGGCCCAGATGCCGAGGATCGAGCCCGCGCCGCCGGCCAGCAGATAGAACGGCACGATTTCGGGCGACAGCCGGGTGACGTTGAGCATGATCGGCACCTGGTAGGTGCCGAAGGCGAGGGCGCCGACCATGGTCAGGGCTATGGTGATGTAGCTCATCCAGACCTGCTGGTGGCGCAGCTGGAAGACCTGTTCGCCGAGGCTTGCCTGCGGCGCATCGCCGGGCTGCGCACGCGGCAGACGCCAGGCGAGGACGATGATGGCGACAATTCCGATCAGGGCCACTGTCAGAAAAGTGGCGCGCCAGCCAAATGCGACGCCGATCGCCGAACCCCCTGGCAAGCCAAGCAGATTGGCGACCGTGATACCGCTGATGAACAGCGAGAATGCGCCGCCACGCCGTTCGGGCGGTACGAGAGCGGCGACCATGACGTTGCCCGCACCAAAGAACAGCCCATGCGCTACAGACGACAGCAGACGCGCCGCCAGCAGCATGCCGTAGTCTGGCGCGAAGGCGCACAACAACTGGGCGGCGGAGAACAACGACAAGGTGCCGATCAGGACGGTTCGCTGGGAGAGGCGGTGGGTGAGGATCGAAAGGACTGGTCCGCCAACCGCGACGCCGAGCGCGTAAGCCGTGACCAGCAGGCCGGCCACCGGGATGGTTACACCAAGGTCGGCGGCCAGCGGCGGCAGGATGCCGGAGATGACGAATTCGGCAGTTCCCACTGCGAATGCAGCAAGCGCAAGGGCGTAGATGGCGATGGGCATGGGGTGCTCCTCGGGGAGCGGCAATTGCATGTTTGCCCGCCGCTGCCAAGCCTTGGGTGTTTATGGAGCGCGCTTCCGCCGGGCGACCAAGAGGATTATCGTGACCGTGTTTGAGGTCATTGTTTGGAGGCTGAAATGGCGATTTCCGGTGGAACGAGGCGGCGTTACGCGGCGGCGACGGCGCTCAGGGGCGTGTTGCTGCTGCTGGTGGGGATCTATGCGATCTTCTTCCCCGGAGCGACACTGGCAGCGCTGGTGCTGGTGGGCGGTGCGCTGTTCCTGATCGATGGGGTGATCGGGCTGTGGAGCCTGACCTTTGGTGGGGCGAAGAGCGGAAACTACTGGTTCGACGTGATCCGCAACGTGCTGTCGATCATCAGCGGTGTAATCATTCTGGTATTCCCGTTCCTCTCCACGCTGATCTGGGTGTGGTTCATTGTTTACCTGGTGGCCTTCCAGGCAATCGTGGTGGGGGTGATGGAGATCGTCACGGTGATGCGTGAGCGTGAACTCTATGCGCGGATCTGGCCGGTGATTCTCAACGGGGTGCTGTATGTGCTGTTCGGCATCGCGCTGCTGTTTGCGCCGACGGTGGCCGCCGAGGTGCTGGTGGTGATCGGCGGCATCCTGGCGCTGCTGTTCGCCTTCGGCCTGTTTGCACTGGCCTGGCGGATGTACCAGTCGGCCAAGGGGCAGGCGAGCTAGCCCCGACACCAAGGTCAGGTTTCCAGCTTGGCCGGGGACGTGGGCGGTACCGTCTCGATCTCGGCCTTCTTTGCCTCGATCTGGCGGCTGTCGAGGTCGTGTACCCATTCGCGCCAGATGGACACGAGCAGTGCCATCAGCACCGGTCCGAGGAAGAGGCCTACGAAGCCCATGGTCTTCACGCCGCCGATCAGCCCGAAGAAGGTTGGGAGGAACGGTAGCTTGATCGGGCCTCCCACCAGCTTGGGGCGCAGGGTCTTGTCGACGATGAACAGTTCGACGGAGCCCCAGGTCAGCAGTGCGATGCCTTCAAAGACCGAGCCGCTGGCCGCAAGATAGGCCGAGACCAGCGTGAACGACAGCGGCGCGCCGCCCGGGATCATCGCGGCGACGCCAGTGATGACGCCGAGGAGGAACGGCGAGGGGGCGCCGGCGAGCCAGTAGGCGATGCCAAGCACGATGCCTTCGCCGATGGCGATCAGCGTCATGCCCGTCACGGTCGAGCTGATGGTGGCCGGCACGATACGGGAGATGCGGCCCCAGCGGGTGGGGAAGATCTTTTCGCCGAAGCGGTCCAGCTGGGCGGCGATATAGGCGCCGTCGCGGTAGACGAAGAGCAGTGCCACCACCATGAACAGCATGTTGAGCAGGAAGTTCAGGGTGCCGGCGCCGACGGCGAGGACCGAGCGGTAGATGTTGCCGATATTGGCGCCGCCGAAGGCCCCGACCATTTCGGCAATCGCCCCGGGGCGACCGACATGCAGGTTCCACTGTTCAATCAGCCACTCGCCGATGAGGGGAACCGTGGGGAACCAGTCGGGCGAGGCGGCGCCCTCCCTATTTGTGGTGATGGCCCACTCGAGCAGCACCTGCACCTCGTGGGCCAGATAGGTGGCGCCAATGGCCGTGGGCACGACGAGAAACAGCACCACACCGACAATCATGGCGCTGGCGGCATAGGTGCGGTTGCCGCCGAACAAGGCGAGGACGCGCTGGTAGAGCGGCCAGCTGGCAAAGCCAATGATCAGGGCGGCCAGCACCGGCACGAGGAAGTCATGGAAGAAATAGACGCAGGCCGCGAGCACCAGGAAGACGATCCAGCGCGCCGCCGCGAGCGGGGGAAGCAGGGCGGCCCGGGCAGACGGGGCCGGGCCAAGCAGGCGCGGGGTGTCGGGATCCAGGGGCGCAGGAGCGGGGGTGAAGGTGTCTGTTCCGGCCATCGGTGGTGGTCTTCCCTGTTGCGGGGGGACACTGACGACAGCGAAGCTGAACATCAAGTGAATCGTCTGTGGCAGAACGGCACCCCGGCCGGGATCGCCTGCCTTGCAGCGATCTAGGGCATGGATGTGGAGATTTCGCGAAAAGCCTGCACCCACGGCGCGGGCAAATGTGTAGAACGGGTCAGGCTTGATCGCCGACCGTCCAGTCCCATCTGAGTGCCATGCGCTTTTCCGACGGCTTCCTAGACGAAATTCGCCAACGCCTGCCGATTTCGCAGGTGGTGGGCGAACACGTCATCTGGGACAAGCGCAAGAGCCAGCCAGGTCGGGGCGACATGTGGGCCTGCTGCCCGTTCCATGGCGAGAAGACCCCGAGTTTCCATGCCGATGACCGCAAGGGCATCTACCACTGCTTCGGCTGCAAGGCGACGGGCGACCATTTTCGCTTCCTGACCGAAAAGACCGGCATGAGCTTTCCCGAGGCCGTGGAAAAGCTCGCCTCGATGGCGGGGCTGCCGCTGCCGGCGCGCGACGAGCGCGAGGAAGCGCGACAGGAGGCACGACGCTCGCTCTATGACGTCATGGAACTCGCCACGGCGTATTTCGAAGCCGCACTCAGTCATAACATCGGGGCGCGGGCGCGGGGATATCTCAATGAGCGCGGCGTCAGCCTGGCGTCACAGACGCGGTTCCGGATCGGCTATGCACCGGACAGTTCGAACGGGCTGAAGGAGCATCTCGCGGCCAATGGCGTGACGGCGCAGGAGATGATCGATACGGGGCTGGTGGTGGTGCGCGAAGAGCAGCCCTTGCCCTATGACCGGTTCCGCAACCGGGTGATGTTCCCGATCAGCGATTTCCGCGGACGGGTGATCGCGTTTGGCGGTCGGGCGATGTCGGCGGACGTGCCGGCCAAGTACCTGAACTCGCCGGAAACCGAGCTCTTCCACAAGCGGCTGACACTCTACAACGGCCAGTCGGCGCGCACGGCGGCGCGCGAGGGCAAGACCGTGATCGTCGTCGAAGGTTATCTCGACGTGATCGCGGCGGTGTCGGCGGGATTCGAGGGCACGGTGGCGCCGCTCGGCACCGCACTGACAGAAGAACACCTGCAATTGCTGTGGCGGATGAGCGAGGCGCCGGTGCTGTGCTTCGACGGCGACGCCGCCGGGCAGCGCGCCGCGGCGCGGGCAACCGAACTGGTGCTGCCGCATCTTGCACCCGGCCGGACGGTGAAGATTGCGACGCTGCCGGAGGGGCAGGACCCCGATGATCTGATCAAGTCCGGCGGTCGGGCGGCCTTTGCCGAGGTGATCGAGCGGGCGCGGGCGCTGAGCGAGGTGATCTGGAGCCTCGAGACCGGCGGCATCGTGCCGGAAACGCCGGAGGCGCGGGCGGCGCTGGAGGCCCGGTTGCGGGCACGGGCCGCGGCGATCAGCGACCAGTCGGTGAAGCGCCACTACCAGCAGGCCTTCGACGAGAAGCTGCAGGCGTTCTTCGCCCCGATCCGGGCGCCGCGCTGGGACAATCGGCAGAATACGGGCGGCAGGCGCGGCAATCCAGGACTGCAGCAGCGGAGTTCGCCGCGGCTGGTGGTTTCGGACACGCTGCGCAACTCGCGCATGCTGCGCGGCGGCCGGGGCGGCGAGGCGGCGCCGCGCGAGGCAGCGATCCTCGTAACGCTGATCAACCATCCCGCGCTTTGCGAAAGCCGGCTGGAGTCGCTGGCGCAGCTGGAATTCGCCTCACCGGCGGCACGCGGCCTGCTGCTGGCGATCCTCGACCTGGTGACCCGCAGCCACGATATCGACGCCCAGGGCCTGGCCGAGGGCCTCGTCGCGCGCGGCCACGGTGATTCGATTGCGCGCATGCGGGACGTGCTGGCCCGGCAGGGCGTGTGGCAGAGCGGCCCGGAAGTGGCTGATCCCGATGCGGAAACCGGCCTAAAGCACGCGCTGGCCTTGCATTACAAATCGGTTGAGCTAAATAAGGCTCTCAGAGCAGCCGAATTGGCGCTGGGCGATGACCCAAGCGAGGAAACCTTCGAGAGGCTGCGAGACATCCAGAACCAGATCACCACCGTCGATGGCACCGAGGCATTGATCGAAGGGTTTGGTTCGTTATCGGGGCGCGCGACACGCAGCTTTTGACAGGCGGCGGGTACGCGCGGTTTCGCACATGAGCGAATCAGTTCCGATGACGGACACGTGACGGCGAACCAAACCGTCACATCCCGCCCGACCTTTACCATGTCTCAAGTGATGACCACCTAACGACTAGCGGCTCCCGCCGCCGCGGAGCCCCGGAGCAGCAAGGCACATGGCCACAAAGGCAGCGACCCAGACCAAAGCCAAAGATAACGAGAAGCCCGAGATCGCTGCCGCCGGCAGCGGCAGCGAGGCGCCCGATGGTCCGCTGCTCGACCTTTCGGATGCCGCCGTCAAGAAGCTGATCAAGACCGCCAAGAAGCGCGGCTACGTCACCTATGAAGAGGTGAATGCGGTTCTGCCGTCCGAGGAAGTGTCCCCCGACCAGATCGAAGACATCATGGCGATGTTCTCGGACATGGGCATCAACGTCATCGACGAGGATGAGGTCGAGGAGCCCGAGCCCGACACCGCCGAAGAAGAAAGCAACGAGGTTGCCGAGCGGACCGGCACAGCCGTCACCTCGAAGTCGAACACCCGCGAAGGCAGCGACCGCACCGACGATCCGGTGCGGATGTACCTGCGCGAGATGGGCTCGGTCGAACTGCTCAGCCGCGAGGGCGAAATCGCCATCGCCAAGCGCATCGAGGCCGGCCGGGAAACGATGATCGAGGGGCTGTGCGAAAGCCCGCTGACTTTCCAGGCCATCATCATCTGGCGCGACCAGCTGGCGAACGCCGAAATCCTGCTGC
>CAYNRZ010000024.1:0-39511 GCA_964399695.1 uncultured Devosia sp.
AGCCCGGGCTTGGGATCGACTGGGATTTCGAGGCGATCGAGGCGATGACCGTCGAGGGCTCGCACTCGATCCATCTCTAGAGATTTGCCGGATTCCGCTGTGGCCGGGCTGGTCTGCCGGGGCCGCCGCGGCTAGATCGGGCACGTGAATCTGCCAGCATGGACAGCATGATATGAAGATCACCGGGCTTTTGACCCACGACCTCAGGTTCCCGACTTCGGCCTCGCTCGATGGCTCGGACGCGATGAACCCGGACCCGGATTATTCGGCGGCCTATGTGGTGCTCTCTACCGATGAGGGGCTCGAGGGGCACGGGCTGACCTTCACCATCGGGCGCGGCAATGACATCGTCTGCATGGCGATCGAAGCGCTGACGGCGCGGGTGGTGGGGCTGGAGCTCGACTGGATCGAGGAGAACCCCGGGCGCTTCTGGCGGCACATGACCGGGGACAGCCAGCTGCGCTGGATCGGGCCGGACAAGGGCGCGATGCACCTTGCCACCGGGGCGGTGGTCAATGCGGTCTGGGACCTGATCGCCAAACGGGCGAACAAGCCTGTGTGGCGCTATGTGGCGGACCTGACGCCCGAGCAGCTAGTGGCGATCATCGACTTCCGCTACCTCACCGACGCGATCACGCCGGATGAGGCGCTGGCGATCTTCACCAAGGCGCAGGCGGGCAAGGCCGAGCGGATCGCGACGCTCGAGGCCGAGGGCTATCGCTGCTACACGACCTCGGCGGGGTGGCTGGGCTACTCGAACGAGAAGCTGACGCGGCTTGCGACCGAGGCGGTGGAGGCCGGGTTCAGCCATATCAAGATGAAGGTCGGGCGCGACCTTGCCGACGACATCCGGCGGCTCGAGATCGTTCGGTCGATCATGGGGCCGGACCGCTACCTGATGATCGACGCCAACCAGGTGTGGGAGGTCGACCAGGCGATCGAATGGGTCTCGGCGCTGAAGCGGTTCAATCCGTATTTCATCGAGGAGCCGACCAGCCCGGACGATGTTTCGGGGCACCGCGCCATCCGCGAGGCGATTGCGCCGGTGAAGGTGGCGACCGGCGAGATGTGCCAGAACCGTATTGTTTTCAAGCAGTTCATCAAGGACGGCGCCATCGATATCGTGCAGATCGATGCCTGCCGGATCGGCGGGCTGAACGAGGTGCTGTCGGTGCTGCTGATGGCGGCGAAGTACGGCTTGCCGGTGTGGCCGCATGCCGGCGGCGTCGGGCTGTGCGAATATGTGCAGCACCTGTCGATGATCGACTACCTGGTGGTGTCTGGCACCAAGGACGGCCGGGTGATCGAATATGTCGATCACCTCCACGAGCACTTCGTCGATCCGTGCGTGATCCGGAACGCCGCCTACATGCCGCCGCAGCGGCCGGGCTTTTCGATCGAGATGAAGCCGGCCTCGATCGCGGCGAATACCTTCCGGGGCTGAGGCCCCGGAACGACGACGAGCCAGTGGCGCCGTCCGCGGGACGGCTGCCGAAATTCACCAGTAAAATCAGTGATTTATCGGAATGGTGGAGCTGAGCGGGATCGAACCGCTGACCTCGTCATTGCGAACGACGCGCTCTCCCAACTGAGCTACAGCCCCGTTCCGATGGAGCGCTTGTTAGCGGATCGTCGCGGTTTGGGCTAGTGGTTTTTTCTTGGCTCCGATTGTCGTTCGCGCCGGAAGAATAGCCCTCCGGCGCGAGGCGGGGATAAGTCGTTCAGGCCTTGATCAGGCCTTGCGCGAACAGGCTGGCGGCGGTGGCGACCGCGGCGTCCGGACCGGCGATGAGGGCGCGGTCGAGCAGGGCGCGTCCGGCGCTGGTGTTGACCGGGCGGATGCGGCCGATCTCGGAGCTGTTGTCGCGGATCTGCCGGTCGAACAGGCCGATGAAGCGGACCAGCCAGTCGGGGAGCTCGAAGCCGGGAACCTTGAGGCCCGGCCGGTTGAGGCCGAGGCGAATGGCCCAGGCCATTTCGAGCATGCTCATGTCGCGTTCCGCGAGGATGTAGCGATGGCCACCGGCGGCCGGGTTGGCCATGGCGGCGACCTGGGCGGCGGCGACGTCGCGCACATCGACCACCGGAAAGTTCATCCGCGGCGTGCCGGGCATGGAGCCATCGAGCAGCCGCATGGCCAGTTGCCCGGAGGTGCCGGGATCCTCGTCGAGGAGCGGGCCGAGGATCGCGCCGGGGTTGATCACGGCGAGGCGCTGCCGCGCGCCGAAGCCGTCGGCGATGCGCCAGGCCTCCTGCTCGGCGCGGGTCTTGGATTCCTGGTAGGCGGTCAATTGCGGGCTGTCGAGATTGGTCCAGATGGTCTCGTCGAACGGGCCGGCGCCATTGGGATGACCGTAGATGATGGCGGCGACCGAAGAGGTGACCACGACCCGCTCGACACCGGCGGCCAGCACGGTGGACACGGCACGGCGGGTGCCTTCGACGGCGGGGCGGATCAGGTCATTGCGATCGCGGGGCTGCTCGAGCACGAAGGGCGAGGCCACGTGCTGGACATAGCGGCAGCCGGTCACGGCGCTCTCCCAACCGGTGTCCGACAAAAGGTCAAGCGCGACGAATTCCAGCCTCGCGGGGTCGGCGCCGTGGGCAACGAGGGTCGAGCGGACCTGGTCGGCGCGGGCGAGGTTGCGCACCGAGCCCCGGACGCTGTAACCGTGCTTGAGCAGTTCGAGGGCGACGTGGCCGCCGAGGAAGCCGGAGATGCCGGTGAGCAATACGCGGTCGGACTGGGCAGTCATGGGATGTGCCTCCAGTGAAAACTGAACGATATGTATGTCATTCGTTCAATTCGTTCAATGGGATTGCGCATTTTTAGTCGAGACCAGCCGTTCTGGCGAGGTGAAGATGGGCGAAAGCGAGAAGCGGGCGGAGATCTTGCGGGCGGCGCGACATCTGGCGCTTCGGCACGGGCTGCAGGCGGTGACCATGGAGGCCATCGCCAAGGAGGCGCGCGTCGCCAAGCCTACGCTCTACAAATATTACGGGGACAAAGCGGCGGTGTTCAGCGCCATCGTCACCGAACTGCTGGTGGAACTGCATGGCCGGTTTGCCGAGGCGCTGCACGATGAGGGCAGCGCCGGCGAGCGGATCGCGGCGGCGCTCGCGGCGAAATATGCGGCGATCACCGCGTTCATGGCCGGGTCACCCCATGCCGACGAGATGTATAACGAGACCGACCGGCTGACGGCGCCGCAAGTGGACGTGGCGGAAGCCGCCAGCGACGAGGCGGTGATCGAGGTGCTGCGGGAAGCGGGCGTCGATGAGCCGGAGGCAGTGGCGCGGGTGGTGATCGGCGGGGCCTACGGGATCTTCCGCAAGGCGCGGCCAGGGGAAGATATCGGGCCGGCGATCCGGATGCTGGTGACGCGGGTGGTGGGGGAGTAGGCGCGGGCACTTAGCCCGCGCCTGGAGCGCTGGCTACACCTTGGCCCAGCCGCCGATCTTTTCGCTTTCGAAGACGGCGTCGATGACGCGCATGGTCTTGATGGCATCCTCGACGCCCCATTCGAGCGGCTTGTTGTCGAGGATGGCGCGGCAGAAGGCGTTGGCCTGCTCGGTATACTGGTCGCAGGGCGGGATGATTTCGCGGCGGCTGAGATTGCCGCTGACGTCATAGTCGCGATCGACGAGGATGGCGGTGGCGGTGCCGGTATTGGGGGTGAAGGGCACGGGCAGTTCGAGCCGGCCCTTGGACCCCATCAGTTCCAGCGACTGGCTGAGATTGGTCTGGGTGGAGCAGGTGAAACTGGCCTGGCGGCCGCCACCGAAATCGAGCAGGGCCGAGGCGAGGCGGTCGGTCTTCAGCACCGGGTCGCGATCGACCAGCGACACGGCGCGGATCGGCTCGGCATCGAAGAGGAACCGGGCCGCGGTGATGGGATAGCAGCCGATATCGTAGATGCCGCCACCGCCGATATCGGCCTGGTTGCGCACGTTGGTGGGGTCGGTGAGGTAGTAGGTGAAGGCGCCGCGGAAGGCGCGCAGTTCACCCAACTCGCCGGAGCGGACGATCTCGCGGGCGCGAATCCACTGGGGGTGGAAGCGGACCATGAAGGCTTCGTAGAAGACGATGCCGGGCGGGATCTGGCGCAGCTGCTCGGCCTCCTTGGCGTTGAGCGCGATAGGCTTTTCGCACAGCACATGCTTGCCGGCGCGGGCGGCGGCCAGCGTCATTTCGACATGCAGGTGGTTGGGCAGCGGGTTGTAGATGGCGTCGATATTGGGATCGGCGAACAGCTCTTCGTAAGTGCCATAGGCGCGGGCCTTGCCGGCGAGGCCGAGCTCGGCGAGGTAGGCATTGGCCTTGCCGAGGTCGCGGGAGGCGACGGCGACGACTTCGCTATAGGGGGATTTGAGGATGGCGGGCGTGACCTTCTTCAACCCGATATTGGCGGTGCTCAGAATGCCCCAGCGGATCTTCTTGTCGGTCATGCTCGTTTCTCCCTCCACGAATGCGGCGAGAGTCGTAGCGGCGGCACGGCGGATGGACAAGCAAAAGCCGCGAGGCCGCCCACATTCCCATGATGATGAATGCAGAATAACCGAAGCTGAACGGTTTGCGGGGGGCGTTCGCCCCCCGTGTTCGTCGTGCGACGGTCAGGCGACCACGATGGGGGTGCCGGACGGCACGCGCTCGAAAAGGTCAATCACATCCTGATTGAGCAGGCGGACGCAGCCAGACGAGATCGCCTTGCCGATGGTCCGCTCGTCGGTGGCCCCGTGGACGCGATAAATGGTGTCGCGGCCATCCTTGAAAATATAGAGCGCGCGGGCGCCGAGGGGATTGTCGATGCCCGGCGGCATGCCGTTGCGGTAGGGTTCGAGCTCGGGCTGGCGCGCGATCATTTCGGCGGGCGGCGTCCAGGTGGGCCACTCGCGCTTGTACTGCACAACGCCGCGGCCCGACCAGGTGAAACCGTCGCGGCCGATGCCGACGCCGTAGCGCATCGCCATGCCGTCGTCACGCACCAGATAGAGGAAGCGGCTGGCGGTATCGACCACGATGGTGCCGGGGCGCTCGCCGGTGGGATCGGGCACGATCTGGCGCCAGTACTGCGGATCAACCAGTTCGATGCGAGCGGCCGCGATGGGGAAGCGTTCATTGGGGAGGGCGGCATAGTTCTGGCGCACGTCCGGCGGCACCACGGGTTCGGCATCGGCGATGCGGCGCGGACCGGAGGTGGCGCAACCGGCTAGGCCCAGTGCGAGGAGGCTGGCCGCTCCTGCCATGAGGCCGCGGCGCGAAAGGGTGAGTTCGGTCATAGTGCTGAAAGTCTCGTGAGGCGGCGAAAGGGCCGCAATGTCGGAACCGGGGGCTGGCTTAGCGTCTGATCAGACGAAACGCGGCGGCGGCACATCGGTTGCGGGAAGGCGGCCGTGCCGCATCAGGTCGTCGGCGAGGCCGGCGGCCCATTGGGCGTGCATGGCACGAGGTAGCTCGACCAGTTTCGGAATGGCGAGGTTGGAGAACACCGGTGCGACGCGCTTGCCGCCCTGCATTTCACAGGGGGAAGGCAGATGGCCGCTTTCGGTGGCCTCGATGCGCAGCGGCGGCCGGGTTTCGCCCAGGGCACCGCAGGCCGCGGCCGCAAGGGTCGGGGCAAGCAGGGCCAGGAGCGCCACGAGGACGCGAAGCGGGAAGAAGCAAGCGCGCATGCGTGGTTGGTAGTCAGGCGATTGGGCCAGAACCATGGCCTCACGGGCTTGTGTTGCCCGCTTGGCCTGCGGCGATGCAACTCGGCAACACAACGGGGAAGCGGCGGCGTCGGATACGCTCCGCTAACCACGTGCGGCTAGGCTCGGGGGCATGACACAGCTGCTCGCCGATGCCGAACTGAATGCGCAGATCACCGCGTGGCGCCAGCAGATGCTGGGGCGGCGGCTGGCGGCGAAGACGCTGGAGGCCTATGGCCGCGACGTCGGGCAGTTCATCGGGTTTCTGAGCGGGCATAGCGGCGGGGTGGTGACGCTCGTAACGCTCAGGGATCTGAGGGCCGGCGATATTCGGGCGTTTCTCGCCGCGCGGCGGGGCGAGGATGTGGGCGCTCGCTCGCTCGCGCGGGCGCTGTCGTCGCTGAAGAGCTTTTTCCGGTTTCTAGAGCGCGAGGGCGTGCTGGCGAGTTCGGCGCTCGACACGATCCGGACGCCGCGGCAATCGCGGCCGCTGCCACGGGCGCTGACGGTGCTGGAGGCGAAGGCGGCGGTGGCGACGACCGCGGAACTGGAAGACGAGGGCTGGGTGGCGGCGCGCGATACGGCGGTAATCGCGCTGCTGTATGGCGCGGGCCTGCGTATTTCGGAAGCGCTGGCGCTGACGCGGCAGGCGATGGAGACCGATGTGCTGCGGGTCAACGGCAAGGGTGGCAAGACGCGCATGGTGCCGATGATCGGCGAAGTGCGGCGGGCCATCGAGGCGTATCTCAAGCTCTGCCCGTTCCGGGTGGGGCCGGACGAGCCGATGTTTCGCGGCGAAAAAGGCGGCGTTCTGTCGCCGCGGCTGATCCAGTTGCGGGTGGCGCAGCTGCGCGGGGCGCTGGGCCTGCCGGCTTCGGCGACGCCACATGCGCTGAGGCACAGTTTTGCGACGCATCTCCTGGGTCGGGGCGGGGATTTGCGGGCGATCCAGGAACTCTTGGGCCACGCCTCGCTGTCGACGACGCAGATCTATACGGCGGTGGATACGGACCGGCTGCTGGACGCGTATCGGGCGGCGCATCCCAGGGCGTGAGCGAACAGATCGTTCATCGTTTCAGCCGCTTTACAGCGGCCAATCCGAGGCGTAACGGAGGGTTCATGCACGCGACCCTCGCCATTCTTCGCAAAATTATCCTGATCCCTTCGCGGGACCGGGGCGTGCGCGGTATCTGAACCTCGACGCTCACCCGGCCCGCCCCGAGGCGCGGCCGGCAGGTGCACCGAGGGCGGGTTCCGATTGCTGGACCCAAGAAGATGACCTCCGAGACTTCCACCGTTCGTCCCGCCGCCGCGCCGATGGCCGTGGCCGGCATCGTGCTGGCGCTGGCCGGCGCGGCGTTCTTTGCCACCAAGGGCATCGTCATCAAGCTGGCGCTCGTCGAAGGGATCGACGCGGTGACGACGCTGACCTGGCGGATGATCGTGGCGGTGCCGATCTTCCTCGTTGTCGGGATTTTCGCTTACCGGCGGAAGCGGGCGGCGCAGCCGGTGGGGGCGCTGCCGCTGTTCGACGTGCCGGTGGTGCTGCGCGTGATGGGGGTGGGGGTGCTCGGCTATTATGTGTCGAGCTATCTCGATTTTGCGGCGCTGGAATATATCTCGGCGCAGTTCGACCGGCTGATCCTTTTGACCTATCCGTTCTTCGTGGTGCTGTTCGGCGCGGTGTTTTTCAAGCGCAAGGTGACTGGCGCGATGATCGCGGCGCTGCTGATCAGCTACCTGGGCATCGCCATCATCTTCTGGCACGACTTCGCCATCGAGGGCGACAATGTGGTGCTGGGCGCCACGTTGGTGTTCATCGCCTCGATCACCTATGCGAGCTACCAGATCCTCGCCAAGCCGCTGATCGACCGGCTGGGGCCGCAATTGTTCACTTCGGTGGCGATGTGCGCGGCCGGGCCGGCAGTGATCGCGCATTTTCTCGTTACACATCCGGTGGCGGACCTCGCGGTGAGCGGCAACGGCTTCTTGCTGATGCTGGCGATCGGCACGGTGTCGACGGTGCTGCCGGCCTATTGCATCTCGGGGGCCATCGGGCTGATCGGGCCCGAGCGCACCGCCATCATCGGCAATGTGTCGCCGGTGGTGACGGTGGCGCTGGCGATCGGGATTCTCGGCGAGGCGTTCACGGTGTGGCACGCGCTCGGTACGGCGATGGTGCTGGGCGGGGTGTGGCTGTTCACCCGTAAGGGTCGGCCGAAGGCGCGGGTGGTCGAGGAGACGGGGGCGTGATCAGCGCGGCAGGCCGATCGAGAGGGACGCGATCTGGTCGTTCACGAGGCCGAAGCGGTATTCCAGAAACAACGGGTCGGGCAGGCCGGCCTTGGGGAAGTCGCCGGCGACCAGCGCGGTGACCACGGTCTTGCCATCGTGCTCGGCGACGGCGTTCGGGGTGACGGTGACCCGGTATTTCGCGTTGGCAGCTTCGCGCCAGGCGCTGATTTCGTCGCGACCGCGATGGGTGCGACCCTCATCCTGAACGGTGGCGTCGGCGGCGAAGGCGGAAGCGAAGGTTTGCGGGTCGCTGCCGTCGGCGGTGGCAAAGTAGCGGGCGATTGCAGGATCGAGGGTCATTTCGGGTTCTCCTTGCCGCCGGGTGTCGACGGACATATTCGTTACGGACGAAATGTCGGGTTGGTGGAGAAAATGGCAAGTACCGACAAAAAAGTGGGGTACTCACTCAAGGGTAAGGTCCCGCCCGACCTCGCGGCGGCCGGGGTGGAGGAGGCGCTCAGGATCATCGAGGGGCGCTGGAAGATGCTGATCCTGTTCCAGCTGTTCGCGCATGGCACGATGCGGTTTTCGGCGCTGGAACGGGCGATCCCGGCGGTCAGCCAGAAGATGCTGATCCAGCAGCTGCGCGATCTCGAACGCGACGGCGTCGTGGCGCGGCGGGTTTATCCGGAGGTGCCGCCCAAGGTGGAATATGATCTGACGCCAATGGGTCAGGCGCTGTGCCCGGCGCTGGACGAGCTGCTGCAATGGGCGATGTTGCGGAAGGGGGAGGCGGGCGGGTGAGGGGGCGAGTTGATGGTGTGTTCAGAGGACCCCTCATCCGCCCTTCGGGCACCTTCTCCCGCAAGGGGAGAAGGCGGTCGCTGCAATGTCCGTGCGTAGTCTCTGGCAGGTCCCGGACGAGCGCAGCGAGGCGGGCTGCCCCTAGATGTGGATGGCTCCGTCGCCGCACATCAGGGCGGCTTCCTTGATGGCTTCGCTCAGAGTGGGGTGGGCGTGGGTGGTGCGGCCGAGATCTTCGGCGGCGCCGGAGAATTCCATCAGGACGGCGATCTCGTGGATGAGCTCGCCAGCGCCCTTCGAAATGATCTGGGCGCCGAGCACGCGATCGGTGGTGACGTCGGCGAGGATCTTCACATAGCCCTGGGTCGCCAGCATGGCCTTGGCGCGGCCATTGGCGGTGAAGGGGTACTTGCCGGTCTTGTATTCGATGCCGGCGGCCTTGAGCTCGTCCTCGGACTTGCCGATCCAGGCGACCTCGGGGCTGGTGTACATCACCGAGGGGATGTTGGCGTAGTTCACGTGCGGCTTCTGGCCGGCGATGATTTCGGCGACGGCATGGCCCTCGTCCATCGCCTTGTGGGCCAGCATGGGGCCGGCGACGACGTCGCCAATGGCGTAGATGCCGGGCACATTGGTCTGGAATTCGTGGTCGATGCGGACGCGGCCACGTTCATCGAGGGCTACGCCCGCGACTTCGAGGCCGAGGCCCTGGGTGTAGGGGCGGCGGCCGACAGCGACCAGCACGGCATCGGTGTCGAACAGGGTGGCTTCGCCGCCGGCGGCCGGCTCCATCCTGGCGGTCAGCGAACCGTCGGCGCGGGTTTCGATGCCGGTGACCTTGGTGCCGAGGCGGAAGTCCAGGCCCTGCTTCTGCAGCATGCGCTGCATCTGGCGGGCAGCTTCGCTGTCGAGGCCGGGGAGCAGGCGATCGAGGAATTCGACGACGGTGACCTTGGCGCCGAGGCGCGACCAGACCGAGCCGAGTTCGAGCCCGATGATACCGCCGCCGATGACGAGGAGGCGCCTCGGCACTTCGGAGAAGGCCAGCGCGCCGGTGGAGCTGACGACCTTCTTTTCATCGACGGTGATGCCGGGGAGGCCCGAGGGCTCGGAGCCGGTGGCGATGATGATGTTCTTGGTCTCGATGGTCTGGCCGGGGCCGGACTCTGGGGTGACGAGCACCTTGCCGGCGGCAGGGATCGAGCCGGTGCCGCGGAAGGCGGTGATCTTGTTCTTCTTGAACAGGTATTCGATGCCCGAGACGTTGGCCGTGACGGTGTCGTCCTTGTGGCGCAGCATCTGGCGGAGGTTCAGCGTCGGGGTGACCTCGATGCCGAAATCCTTGAACTGGTGGCCGGCCTCTTCGAAGAGTTCGGAGGCGTGCAGCATGGCCTTACTTGGAATGCAGCCGATGTTGAGGCAGGTGCCGCCGAAGGTTGGCCACTTTTCGACGATCGCGACCTTCATGCCCAGCTGCGCCGCGCGGATGGCGGCGACGTAACCGCCGGGACCCGAACCGATTACCGTGAGGTCGAAACTGTCAGGCATGATGTCTCCGAGCCGCTATTCCTGCTTCGCCCCGTGGGCGAGCGCGCCCCGCCGATATAGGACGCGAAACAGGGATAGACCAGCCGCCTTTCGGATGAAAGACGCGGGGTGCGGCCCGGAGCGGTTTTCAGACGAGAACTCCGACGCAGAGCAGGATCAGGCCGGTGAAGCCGACCCACCAGACGAGGCTGCGCCACCAGGCAATGGCGAAGAGATAAAGTGGCAGGTAGGCAATGCGGGCCCAGAAGTAGAGGTGGGCGCCGAGGACGGTCAGGGTGTTGGAGCGGCCGGAGATGGCCGAGACCGCGACGAGCGCGACGAAGAGGCCGTAGGTTTCGACGAAGTTGGTCAGCGCCCGGCGGGCGCGGCCATGCATGGCATCGGGTGGTGGCAGCTCATCGCGGCCGCCGACATGGTCCTTGGTGCCGTATTGGCGCATCGACTGGCTGGCCTGAACGCCGATGTAGAGGACGAAGAGGACGAGGCTCCAGGCGAGGAGGGTGAGTTCGATGGACAAGGGCGCGCTCCGGTTGGCGTTGCCTAAGGAACGGCGCCCGAACCGAAATGGTTTTGCAGCTGCGCGCATTTCATCGTTTCGCCGAAACGCTGAAACGGCTCAGGTCTTTGATTGTCGCGCTTCCGAACCGGAAAACCGTCGCCACTTTTTCTGGAAGCGCTCCAGAACTATTTTGCGCAGGCGACGAGGTCGAAGGTGTCGGTGACCATGTCCTCGCCGGGGAAGGCTGCTTCGCGCAGCATCGAATACCAGACGTTGGCGGCGAAGCCGGGCAGCAGGAGCTGCTGGGGCGCCATGTCGTCGACCGGGACGTCTTCGACGAAATGCGGCAGTTCGGCGATGCGGCCAGCGACGAGGGCGTAGACGATGCCGTCCCACAGGGTGCAGGCGTCGGTATCGGTGTCGCCTTCCGCACAGTCCTTGGTGAGCCGGCCCTTGGGCTGGCTGAAGCCATTGGGCATGTGCACGGTGCCATCGTAGCTGGTGCCGGCGATGTCGAGGCGGAAACCGGCGATCTGGTTGGCGGCCCAGTCGCGTGAAGGCTCAAGGAAGCTGAGGCGGGCGGCGCTGGTGGGCTGCTCGTAGATGGCGTGCGACAGCGGGCACTGGATGGCGAGGGCGGGGGTCGAAAGCGCGAGGGCGGCGAGGAGGGTGAGCGGCTTCAGCATGGAGGGCTCCAGCAGGGCAGTCGGGAGTTGGCAGTCGGCAGTAGGACGCCGGTGGGTGGTGCGTCCTTGGGGCTACGTGGCGTTCAGGGTGTCAGCGCGCGGCCGCCGGTGACCGAGAGGATGGTGCCGGTGGTATAGGAGGCGGCATCGGAGGCGAGCCAGAGAATGGCTTCGGCGACCTCCTCGCTGGTGCCGGCGCGGCCCATGGGCAGGTCCGGCGCGATGCGGCGGACCCGATCGGCATCGCCGCCGGTGGCGTGGAACTCGGTGTCGATGATGCCCGGGCGCACGGCATTGACGCGGATCCCTTCGCCGGCGAGTTCCAGTGCGAGGCCGATGGTGAAGGTGTCGATGGCGCCCTTGGTGGCAGCGTAGTCGACGGAGACGCCGGGCGCGCCAAGCTTGGCGGCGGCGGAGGTGAGGTTGACGATGGCACCGCCCCTGCCGCCATGGCGGGTGGACATGCGGCGGATGGCGGCGGCGGCGCAGAGGAACGAGCCGGTGACGTTGACGGCGAAGAGTTTCGCGATGCGGTCGGCGTCCATGGCCTCGACGCGGGAGCCGAGGCCGATGGTGCCGGCATTGTTGACCAGCGCCGCAAGCGGTCCCATGCGGTCGGCGGCGGCGAAGATGTGCTCGATATCGTCCGGAAGGCTGACATCGCCGCGCACGGCAACGGCTTCGCCGCCCGTGGCATGGATGTCGTGGCAGACGGCCTCGGCGGCGGCGACATTGCCGGCGTAGTTGACGATGACGCCATAGCCGGACGCGGCCGCGAGACGCGCCGTTGCAGCACCGATGCCGCGGCTGCCGCCGGTCACGATCATCACCTTGTCAGCCATGGTTTCCTCCTGCCCGTTCCGGGCCTTTGCCGTTTTGCGGCATGCTGGGCCAGAGTCCGCATCAGGGCAAGTCCGTCGCGGGCTTGAACGTCGGCTGCCTTGGGCTCACGGCTCGATTTCGGCGGCGGTGCGGACGCGGGCGTAGAGGTCGGGGACGAGCCGCTCGACGTCCTCGTCGCCGGCTTCGAGACCGGTGACGAATTTCTGGCAGCGGGTGGCGCCGGCGGTGGCGAGCTCGGCCTCCGCCTCGGCCGTTGCGGCCGTGCGTGCGGCTTCCAGATGTTGCGGGGCGAGCGCGCCCCAGTTGGTCAGGATCTGGTGGGCATAGTAGAAGGCGTCGTAGTTCTGCTGGTTCCAGTAGGAGCGGGCGTCGCGATAGAGCTTCGCGTCCCCGGTCAGCGTGGCACAGCGCTCGAGCAGGGTCTCGCGCATGAAAAAGAACTGCTTCATGGCCAGCGCATCGGCGACTTCGGCGGAGCGGGCCACATCGAGGACCGGCCACTTGCCGGAGCGGGCTTCGCTCATGCGGCGGGTTTCCGCCGGGTAGAGCGTCGCGATGTCGGTGTCCTTGTCGACAACGCTGCGGGCGAAGTCGCGGCAGCCGCGGGCGGGCTCGGGATCGGCGGCGAAGGCATCGGCGATCTTGTCGACCTCGGCGGCGCGCTCGGCGGCCAGCATCTCGGCATCGAGGCCGCCGCGCGTGCCGATCAGGGTGACGGCAATGACCTGCCAGGGGACGCTGCGATCGCGAAAGGTCTCGAAGGCGGCGGTGATTTCCGGATCGTTGCCGGTGGCGCGGGCGCATTGGTTGGCCATTTCGCCGACCGAGGCGAGGCCGGCGAGGACGGTGACGACATCGTTAAGCACGCGATCATCGGTCTGGGCCAGCGCCGGCGTGGCCAGAATGGCGAACAGCAGGGCCAGCCAGTGTTTCGGCACGACGCAATCTCCCTCTCGAGCGGTCTATAGCTGAGTCGCGGGGCTTCGGCGCGGGTGGAGGGGTCGCCGGGTGGTGGCGCGATCGGTGGGGGATCGATAGACCTCAGGATGGATACCGGCCTTCGCCGGTATGACATCGTGGGTGGGGCGAATGCGGCGCTAGAGCCCTCAAAAGCAAACGGCCCCGGGGGAGCCGGGGCCGTGGGGGATGCGAAAGGTCGCGCGATCAGAGGTCGAGGACCAGGCGTTCCGGCGCCTCGAGGCTTTCCTTGACGCGGACGAGGAAGGTCACGGCTTCCTTGCCGTCGACGATGCGGTGATCGTAGCTGAGGGCGAGATACATCATCGGGCGGATGACGATCTGGCCGGCGACGACGACCGGGCGTTCCTGGATCTTGTGCATGCCGAGGATGCCCGATTGCGGGGCATTGAGGATCGGGGAGGACATCAGCGAGCCATAGACGCCACCATTGGAGATGGTGAAGGTGCCGCCCTGCATGTCGGCCATGGAGAGCGCGCTGTCGCGGGCGAGCTTGCCGAGGCGAGCGATGTCCTTTTCGATCTCGGCGATGGTCATCTGGTCGGCATTGCGGACGACCGGGACGACGAGGCCCTTGTCGGTGCCGACGGCGACGCCGATGTGGGCGTAGTTCTTGTAGACGATGTCGTCGCCATCGATCTCGGCATTGACCGAGGGGATTTCCTTCAGCGCATGGACAACGGCCTTGGTGAAAAAGCCCATGAAGCCGAGCTTCACGCCGTGCTTTTTCTCGAACAGGTCCTTGTAGGAGGCGCGCAGGTTCATGATCGGCTGCATGTCCACCTCGTTATAGGTGGTCAGCATGGCCGCGGTGTTCTGCGCGTCCTTCAGGCGACGGGCAATAGTCATGCGCAGGCGGGTCATCTTGACCCGCTCTTCGCGGGCGCCATCCTCGGCGGCGATGGGGGCGCGGACCTGCGGCGCGGGCGCCGGGGCAGGAGCCGGCGCGGCGGCCGGTGCCGGAGCGGGCTTGGGCTGCGGGATCGGGGCAGCGGCCGAGCCGGTCGTGGCGGTAGGCATCGCAGGCGCAGCGGGCTTTTCGGCGGGCTTGGCGATGGCGGCGAGCACGTCTTCCTTCAGCACCTGGCCACGCTTGCCCGAGCCGGCGAGGTCGGCATCAGAGATGCCGTTCTCGGCCATCAGCTTGGCGGCAGACGGAGCCGGCGGCACGGAGCTGCCGTTGACCTTGGGCGCTTCGGCGACGGCCGGAGCTGCAGGGGCAGCGGCGGCAACCGGGGCAGCAGCAACGGGGGCGGCGGCGGCCGCGGCACCGGCAGCGGCGATGGCGCCGATCAGGGCGCCGACATTGACGGTGTCGCCGGGATTGGCGGTGATGGATTCGAGCACGCCGGCCGAGGGGGCCGGGACCTCGATGGTCACCTTGTCGGTTTCCAGTTCAACCAGCGGTTCATCGGCGGCGACGGTGTCGCCCACCTTCTTGAACCATTGCCCGATGGTCGCCTCGGTGACGCTTTCGCCCAGCGTCGGCACCCGGATGTCAGTCGCCATAGTCATTGTCCTTCAGTTCTGCCCGTTCGCCCGGCCGATAGGTTGTGTTTACGCCGCAAAGGCCTCTTCGAGGAAGGCCTGCAATTCCTGCAGGTGCTTCCGCATCAGGCCAGTTGCCGTCGAAGCGGAAGCCGGACGGCCGACATAGCGCGGCCGCTCGCCCGGCCGGCCCATCTGCTCCAGCACCCAGTCGATATAGGGCTGGACGAAGGCCCAGGCGCCCATGTTCTTGGGCTCTTCCTGACACCAGACGATCTCGGCACCGCGGAAGCGGTTGAGTTCGTCGAGCACGGCCTTGGCCGGGAACGGGTAGAGCTGCTCGACGCGCAGCAGGTACACATCGTCGATGCCGCGCTTCTCGCGGTCCTCCAGCAGATCGTAATAGACCTTGCCGGTGCACAAGACGACGCGACGGATCTCGGAATCGGGCTTGAGCTTGATGGTGGTCTTGGGCAGGCCCGGGGCCTCGGCATCGTCCCAGAGCAGGCGATGGAAGGTGGAGTCCGGTCCCATCTCGACCAGCGAGCTGATGGCCTTCTTGTGGCGCAGCAGCGACTTGGGCGTCATCAGGATCAGCGGCTTGCGGAAGTCGCGCTTCATCTGCCGGCGCAGGATGTGGTAATAATTGGCCGGCGTGGTGCAGTTGGCGACCTGCATGTTGTCTTCGGCGCACAGCTGCAGATAGCGCTCGAGGCGGGCCGAGCTGTGCTCGGGGCCCTGGCCCTCGTAGCCATGCGGCAGCAACATCACCAGACCCGACATGCGGAACCACTTGCGCTCGCCCGATGAGATGAACTGGTCGACGACGACCTGGGCACCGTTGGCGAAATCGCCGAACTGGGCTTCCCACAGGGTGAGGGTGTTCGGTTCGGCGAGCGAGTAGCCATACTCGAAGCCGAGCACGGCCTCTTCGGAGAGCATGGAGTTGATGACTTCGTAGCGCGCCTGCACTTCCGCGAGGTTGTTGAGCGGGGTGTAGGTGCCGTCATTCTCCTGGTCGTTGAGAACGCTGTGGCGCTGGCTGAAGGTGCCGCGCTCCACGTCCTGGCCAGACAGGCGCACCGGGTGGCCTTCGGTGAGGAGCGTGGCGAATGCCAGGGCTTCGCCGGTGGCCCAGTCGATGCCTTCGCCCGCCTCGATGGCGGCGAGGCGATTGTCCATGAAGCGCTTCACCGTCTTGTGGACGTTGAAGCCGGCGGGGACGTGGGTCAGCTTTTCGCCAAGCTTGGCCAATTCGACCGTGTCGACGCCGGTGTCGCCGCGGCGCGGGCCGTCGATGTCGGCGCGCTTCAGATCCTTCCACACGCCATCGAGCCAGTCGGTCTTGTTGGGGCGGAAGTTCTGGCCGGCCTCGAACTCGGTCTCGAGATGGGCGCGCCAGTCGGCCTTCATCTTCTCGACGTCGTCGGCGGTGACGAGACCCTCGCCGATGAGGCGGGCGGAATAGAGATCCAGCGTCGTCTCGTGCTTGCGGATCTTGGCGTACATCATCGGCTGGGTGAAGCTCGGCTCGTCGCCTTCGTTGTGACCGAAGCGGCGGTAGCAGAACATGTCGATGACGACGGGGCGGCCGAAGCGCTGGCGGAACTCGACGGCGACCTTGGTGGCGTAGACCACGGCCTCGGGATCATCGCCGTTCACGTGGAACACCGGCGCTTCGATCATCTTGGCGACGTCGGTGGGGTAGGGCGAGGAGCGCGAGTAGATCGGCGAGGTGGTGAAGCCGATCTGGTTGTTGATGACGAAATGGATCGAGCCGCCGGTGCGGTGACCCTTGAGGCCCGAAAGCCCGAGGCATTCGGCGACGACGCCCTGGCCGGCAAAGGCCGCGTCGCCGTGGATCAGGAGCGGCAGCACGACCGAGCGGTCGGTCTGGCGGGTGTCCATGATGAACTTGCCATCGACGGCGGAACGCTGGTCCTGCTTGGCGCGGGCCTTGCCGAGGACGACGGGGTCGACGATTTCGAGATGGCTCGGGTTGGCGGTGAGCGAGAGGTGGACGGACTTGCCGTCGAACTCGCGGTCGGCCGAGGCGCCGAGGTGATACTTCACGTCGCCGGAGCCTTCGACCTCTTCGGGGTAGAAGGCCCCGCCCTTGAACTCGTGGAACAGGGCGCGGTGCGGCTTGGACAGCACCTGGGTGAGGACGTTGAGGCGGCCGCGATGGGCCATGCCCAGCACGATGTCCTTCACACCGAGCGCGCCGCCGCGCTTGATGATCTGCTCGAGCGCCGGGATCAGCGCCTCGGAGCCATCAAGGCCGAAGCGCTTGGTGCCGGTGTACTTGACGTCGATGAACTTTTCGAAGCCTTCGGCCTCGACCAGCTTGTTGAGGATGGCCTTCTTGCCCTCGGGGGTGAAGGAGATCGACTTGTCCGGACCCTCGATCCGCTCCTGCAGCCACTGCTTGGCCTCGGGATCGGAGATGTGCATGAACTCGACGCCGACCGTTGAGCAATAGGTGCGGCGGAGGATCTCGACCATCTCGGGGACGGTGGCGTATTCGAGCCCCAGATAATTGTCGATGTAGATCTTGCGGCCGTAATCGGCCTCGGTGAAGCCGTAGGACCTGGGGTCGAGCTCGGGCGCCGGCTCGGGGGCCTTGAGCTGCAAGGGATCGAGATCCGCATGCAGATGCCCGCGCATGCGATAGGCGCGGATCATCATGATGGCGTGGATGGAGTCGCGGGTGGCCTGCAGCACGTCGACCGGGGTGGGCGCCGGGGCGGTCTCGACCTTGGCCTTTTCGACCAGGGCCTTCTGCACCTTGACCTGGATTTCACCCCAGTTGCCGTCGAGGGCGGAGACGAGGTCGCCATTGGCGGCCTGCGGCCAATCGGTGCGCTGCCAGCTGGGGCCTTCGGCGTTCTTTTCGACGTCGGCGAGATCATCCTCGAGCCGGCCGAAATAGCTGGCCCAGGTGGGATCGATCGAGCCCGGGTCGGCCTTGTAGCGGGCGTAGAGCCCGTCGATATAGTCGGCGTTGCCGCCGTAAAGGAAAGAAGAGAGCAAGAACTGTTCGTTCTTATCTTGTCGGGTCATTTCCACTGTCGCGGAACTCTTCGCCCCGCCATCCTTCTCACTGCCCGGGAACACTCTACCGGGGCTTCTTGCCGCGGGCCACCATGCCCGCATAACCTTTTCTTGACGTTAAGGCGCGGGTTGTGACCCCCGCGCCCCGCAGACTTTCGCCGATGCGCCGAAGGGTCTCAGCCCTTGAGCACTTCTGCCAGCGTCTGGCCGATTCTGGCAGGTGAACTCGACACCTTGATGCCAGCCGCTTCCATGGCCGCGATTTTTTCTTCGGCGCCGCCCTTACCGCCCGAAATTACGGCGCCAGCGTGACCCATGGTGCGGCCCTTGGGGGCGGTGCGTCCGGCGATGAAACCGGCCATCGGCTTCTTGCGGCCCCGCTTGGCCTCGTCGATGAGGAACTGGGCGGCGTCTTCTTCGGCGGAGCCGCCGATTTCGCCGATCATGATGATCGACTTGGTCTCGTCGTCCTTGAGGAACATCTCCAGCACATCGATGAATTCGGTGCCCTTGACCGGGTCGCCGCCGATGCCGACCGCGGTGGTCTGGCCAAGCCCGGCATTGGTGGTCTGGAACACCGCTTCATAGGTAAGCGTGCCGGAGCGCGAAACAATGCCCACCGACCCGCGCGAGAAGATGTTGCCCGGCATGATGCCGATCTTGCACTCGCCGGCGGTGACGACTCCGGGGCAGTTGGGTCCGATGAGGCGCGACTTCGACTTGTCGAGCGCGGCCTTGACCTTGACCATGTCGAGCACCGGGACGCCCTCGGTGATGCAGACGATCAGCTCGATCTCGGCCTCGATGGCTTCCATGATGGCGGCAGCGGCGCCCGGAGGCGGAACGTAGATCACCGAGGCGGTGGCGCCGGTCTTCTGCTTGCCTTCGGCAACCGTGGCGAAGATCGGCAGCTGCACATCGCCCACGCCGGGGACCTTGCCGTCCCAGTTGGTGCCGCCTTTCTTGGGGTGGATGCCGCCGACCATCTGCGTGCCGTGATAGGCGAGCGCGTACTGGGTATGCAGCGTGCCGGCGCTGCCGGTGAGCCCCTGCACCAGGACCTTGGTGTTCTTGTCGACGAGAATGGACATTGGCTCTGCTCGCTTGGTGTGGCGTATGCGGGTGAAACGGCCGGTCCGGGTCAGCAGTAGCTGTCCGGCACGACCTCGTCTGGCTTGGGTTCGGAGGTATCGAATTTGAGGACGAGGCCGGTAAAGCCGGTCTGGTCCTTGTACTGGCTCACTTCGGGAATGAAGGTGAGATAGGTGTCGCCGGTGCGCGGCATGGGGCAGGGCGGTCCCCAGATCCAGCCATTGATGTGCATGTCGATCTGGCTGTTGGCGATGGGCTGGCCGGTGAGCGCGCTGACCGGCTCGGGATCGATCGGGGCAACGGCTTCGAAATTGTAGAGATAGCAGCCGATGTTGATCCAGGGCTCGCCACCTTCTTCAATCGCCGCGCTGGCGCGGCTGACGAGGAGGTAATGCGGGGTGCCGTCGATGGACTTGGCGAAGATGCGGTATTCGAAGCTGGCGTCGAACAGTTCGGGGTCCGCGGCGGCGGCCTCCGAAATCGCCATCATGGCGTCGAGTTCGGGGTGGTCGGTGCGTTCGACGGCGATCCAGCCCTTGGCGAGGGCTGTTTCCTGCGTGCCGGGATAGCTCAGGCGCTGCGGGACACAGGCTTCGGCGAAGGCGTCGACGAAGGCGAGGTCATAGGCGGTGGGCGCGGCAAGGGCCGGGGCGGCGCCGAGCGCCGCCACCAGTGCCAGAGCTGAGCGCGCCGCCAGATGCATCAGCCGCGGCCCTTGACCGCGGCGACGACCTTCTGGGCCGCGTCGTCGAGATCGTCGGCCGAGATGACGTCGAGGCCGGACTGGTCGAGGATGGCCTTGCCTTCCTTGACGTTGGTGCCCTCGAGGCGGACGACCAGCGGGACCTGGAGGCCGACTTCCTTGACCGCGGCGATGACGCCTTCGGCAATGACGTCGCAGCGCATGATGCCGCCGAAGATGTTGACCAGGATGCCTTTGACCTGCGGGTCGGCGGTGATGATCTTGAAGGCAGCCGTCACCTTCTCCTTACTGGCGCCGCCGCCGACGTCGAGGAAGTTCGCCGGCTCGGCGCCGTAGAGCTTGATGATGTCCATGGTGGCCATAGCGAGACCGGCGCCGTTGACCATGCAGCCGATATTGCCGTCGAGGGCGACATAGGCGAGGTCGAACTTCGAGGCTTCGATTTCCTTGGCGTCCTCCTCGGTGAGGTCGCGCAGCGGCTTCAGCTCTTCGTGGCGGAAGCCGGCATTGTTGTCGAAGCTGACCTTGGCATCGAGGACGCGCAGGTGCCCGTCGGTCATGACGATGAGCGGGTTCACTTCGAGCAGGCTCATGTCGGTTTCGACAAAGGCCTTGTAGAGGGCGGGGAACACCGTTTCGGCGTCCTTGGCCGCATCGCCGGTGAGGCCGAGGGCCGAAGAGATCTTGGCGACATCGGCGGCGGTGACGCCGGCGGTCGGGTCGATCGAGACGGTGATGATCTTGTCGGGCGTGTGCTCGGCGACGGCTTCGATGTCCATGCCGCCTTCGGTGGAGACGACGAAGGCGACGGTGCCGGTCGAGCGATCAACGAGCAGCGAGCAGTAGAGCTCGCGCGCGATGTCGGCGCCGTCCTCGATATAGAGGCGGTTGACCTGCTTGCCGGCGGGGCCGGTCTGCTTGGTCACCAGCGTGTTGCCGAGCATCTCCTTGGCGTTGGCGACGACATCGGCCACGGACTTGGCGAGGCGGACACCGCCCTTGGCGTCGGGGCCGAGCTCGGTGAACTTGCCCTTGCCGCGGCCGCCGGCATGGATCTGCGACTTGACCACATAGAGTGGGCCCGGGAGCTGCTTTGCGGCGGCTTCGGCTTCATCGGCCGAAAAAATGGCGACGCCGGCGGCCACCGGCAGGCCATAGGTCTTCAGCAGGGCCTTGGCCTGGTGTTCGTGAATGTTCATGTCAGTGCCTCCGACGAATGGTGTTCAAAGGCCCCCTCACCCGGTTCGCTTCGCGATCCGACCTCTCCCCCGCGGGGAGAGGTGGGGCTGTGGCACGCTCGGGCCCACCAGAGCCTCGCCGCTGGCGGAGAGGCCGACGCGTCGCGTCGGGTGCGTGGGCCTTCAGCGCCGGACGACTTACGCCAGCTTGGGCGCGATCTTCTTGCAGGCGTCGACGAGGCCGGCAACGGCCGCGACCGACTTGTCGAACTGCTTCTGCTCGGACGAAGAGAGCGAGATCTCGACGACCTTTTCAACACCACCGGCACCGATGACCACCGGGACGCCGACATAGGTGTCCTTGATGCCGAACTGGCCGGTGAGGAAAGCGGCGCAGGGAAGGATGCGCTTCTTGTCCTTCAAGTAGCTCTCGGCCATCTCGATGGCGGAGGCGGCCGGGGCGTAGAAGGCCGAGCCGGTCTTCAGCAGGCCGACGATCTCGGCGCCGCCATCGCGGGTGCGCTGGACGATCTGCTCGAGCTTGTCCTTGCTCAACCAGCCGAGCTTGACGAGATCGGTGAGCGGAATGCCGGCGACGGTGGAATAGCGCGGCAGCGGCACCATGGTGTCACCGTGGCCACCGAGGACGAAGGCGGTGACGTCTTCCACCGAGACCTTCAGTTCATCGGCGATGAAATAGCGGAAGCGGGCCGAGTCGAGCACGCCCGCCATGCCGACGACGCGGTTGGTGGGCAGGCCCGAGAACTTCTGCAGGGCCCAGACCATCGCGTCGAGCGGGTTGGTGATGCAGATGACGAAGGCGTCCTTGGCGTATTTCGCGATGCCGGCGCCCACCTGCTCCATCACCTTGAGGTTGATTTCGAGCAGGTCGTCGCGGCTCATGCCGGGCTTGCGGGGGACGCCGGCGGTGACGATGACGACGTCGGCACCCTGGATATCCTTGTATTCGGAGGTGCCCTTGAGCGAGGCATTGAAGCCTTCGACCGGGCCGGACTGGCTGAGATCGAGCGCCTTGCCCTGCGGCACGCCGTCGACCACGTCGAACAGGATGACATCACCCAGTTCCTTGGTCGCGGCCAGCAAAGCCAGCGTGCCACCAATCTGACCTGCGCCGATCAGGGCGATCTTCTTGCGCGCCATCCAAATACCCCCGTCATGTTCCAGCTGGAAATTTCGCGCCCCTATTAACCCTCATGCGTGACCGGGGCAAGTCAGCCGTTGGGTTAGGAACCGGAAGGGTACCCGGTTGACCGGGGGGAGTGGAGAGGCGGCAGCAGAGACCTAAGCGTTCTCACCCCGCCGCGCTGCCGCGAGGTAGTCGGCGGATTGCATTTCCAGGAGGCGGGAGGTGCAGCGGGCGAATTCGGCGCGGGTCTTGTCGTCCTGGGCGAGTTCGTCGAGCGGGGCGGCGAAGGAGGCCATCAGCTTCACGCCCCGATCGTAGAGCGTGTCGATCAGCAGGATGAAGCGCTTGGCTGCATCGGACCGGGTGCGGTCGAACTGCGGGACGCGCTCGAGCATCAGCGCTTCATAGGCGTGGCTCAGGCGCACATAGTCGCGGGCGCCGAGCGGGACCTCGCAGAGATCGGCGAACTGGAAGCGGGCGGCGCCCATGGCGGCGTGGGGCACGCGGATGCTTCGGCCGAGCGAGGCGAGGGTTTCGGGTGTGCCCGGGTTGCCACCGGTGAGTTTCAGCCAGAGCCGGTCCATGGCGGCATCGACTTCGGGGCCGGTGCCGAAGCGATAGACGGCCTCGCCCTCGAACTTCAGCCGGCGATAGTCGGTGGGGCCGTCGAGCTCGACGATGTCGACATGCTGCTTCAGCGCATCGATGAAGGGCAGGACGAGCTGGCGGTTGAGGCCATTGAGATAGAGATCGTCGGGGCGGGTATTGGAGGTGGCGACGATGGTGACGCCGCCATCCCAGAGCTTCTCGAACAGCCGGCCGAGCAGCATGGCATTGGTGATGTCGCCGACCTGAAATTCATCGAGGCAGAGGAGACGCAGTTCGGCGACGATCGGCCTGGTCACCGCCGCGACCGGATCGGCGTTGTCGGACTTGCCCTTGGCGGTCTTGCGGAAGGCGGCGATGCCGGCGTGGATTTCGTCCATGAACTCGTGGAAGTGGACGCGCCGCCTGGCCGGGATCGGCACCTCGGCGAAGAACAGGTCCATCAGCATGGTCTTGCCGCGACCGACCTGGCCGACGAGATAGGCGCCGCGCGCCGGCTCATCCTTGCCGCTAAACAGCACGGCAAGGCCCTTGCGATTGGTATTGCCCAGATCGGTGGCAACGCGATCGAGCGCAGCGGCCGCCGCGATCTGCAGCGGGTCGGGCTGCAACGTGCCAGAGGCCACCAGTTGTTCGAGGGCCGCGGCGACAGGACCCGGCGCGGGTAGGCCCCGCCGGCCGGACATGGTTCAGCCGACCATCGAGATGCCCTGGCCACCGGCCAGGGTGCCGATGAAGCGGTTGCCGCTGAGGATCAGCGAGGCGATGATGTCGTTGTTTTCGTCGAAGAGCTGCACCTGGGTGCCGACAAGCTGCCAGGAGGAGACGACGCTGAGACCCGGCAGGGCGCAGCCCGGGGTCGAGGCGCGATAGCGGCTGGTGCCGGCCTTGGCGGTGTAGGTGAGGTTGAGCTTGCACTGCTCGGCGCCCGACACGATGGTCCAGCCGCCGAGGAGCTTCTCGATGGTCAGCCCGCCGGTGAGGTCGCGTCCCGGGGTTGCCGGCAGCGCACCGGGGGCGCCGAGGGTGACGAACGAGCCGTCATTGGCGGCAGTCGTGGTGGGGGCGGGGAGCTGGCCGGGCTGCTGTCCCTGCAGCATCGGATCCTGCGACTGGCCGATGCCGGCACCGCCGCCGACGGTCAGGGTGTTCCCCGTGGGCTGCTGGCCGGGCATGGGCAGGGTGCTCAGACCCTGCTGGGTGGCACCGGTCTGGCCGATGGCGGGCAGGTTGGAGCTGGCGACCGGCACGTTCTGGATGGGCGCGATGTCCTCGGGCGCGGTGCGCGCACCATTGGTGCCGACCGAACTGCTGGCGCAGCCCGCGAGCGTCAGCGACAGGGTGATGACCCCGACCGCCATGATGCTGCGTGCGCTTGTCGCCATATGTCGTGCTCCGTGCCTTTTTGCGTTACCGCGACCTGGGCGTTAACGAGTGATTACCGGCGCGATATAGCGCCATGTGCCGCGCCGCTCAACCGCTGGCGGGGCAATCTACCCCCTTTGTCGTCGCCAATGTGGCGATGTTAAGGGGATGGCGGCTTTGGCGGGCCCCGCATGTCGGCAACCAGCGCCTCGGCGAGCAGCTGGCCGTCGGCGGCTTCATCGGCGGGCAGCTCGATGGGAATGCCCTTGGGGCCGTAGACGCCGGCAAGGCCGGGCAGGCCGTGCTCGGGCCCTTCGAGCGGGTGGAAACCATGGGCCTTGAGCGCCGCGATCAGGACGCGGGCGACGCTCGGCTCTTCGATATGGGCGACGGTGCGATATTCCACCCGGGCTGTCTCAGGCGAACTCGCGCTCGACCATCATCTGCTTGATCTCGGCGATGGCCTTGGCGGGGTTGAGGCCCTTGGGGCAGACCTTGGCGCAGTTCATGATGGTGTGGCAGCGATAGAGCTTGAAGGGATCCTCGAGATTGTCGAGCCGCTCGGTGGTCGATTCATCGCGGCTGTCGATCAGCCAGCGATAGGCCTGGAGCAGCACGGCGGGGCCGAGATATTTCTCGCCGTTCCACCAGTAGGACGGGCAGGAGGTGGAGCAGCAGGCGCACAGGATACACTCGTAGAGCCCGTCGAGCTTTTCGCGGTCGGGCTTGGACTGCAGCCACTCCTTGTCCGGGGCCGGAGTGGTGGTTTTCAGCCAGGGCTCGATGGAGCGGTGCTGGTCGTAGAAGGTCGAGAGATCGGGAACGAGGTCCTTGATCACCGGCATGTGCGGCAAGGGGTAGATGGCGATCGGCGCACTCAGCTCGTCCATGCCCTTGGTGCAGGCCAGCGTATTGGCGCCGCCGATGTTCATCGAGCACGAGCCGCAGATGCCTTCGCGGCAGGAGCGGCGCAGGGTGAGGGTGGGATCGACCTTGTTCTTGATCCAGAGCAGGGCATCCAGAACCATCGGGCCGCAATCGTCGCGATCGACGAAATAGGTGTCGATGCGCGGGTTCTCGCCCGAATCCGGATCGTAGCGATAGACGCGGAACTCGGTGAGGCGCGTGGCACCAGCCGGCTTCGGCCAGGTCTTGCCCGGCATGGGGCGGGAGTTCTTGGGGAGCGTCAGTTCGGCCATGGCCAGTCTCCGGTCAGTCGGGCTCAGCGGGCGCGGGCTTCGCGCTGCTCGAGCCCATAGATGGCGTCGTTGATGGTATCGAGGGATTTTGCGAACACCGCCTGCGCGTCCGAAAGGCCCTGGTTGTAGTAGTAAGGCCCGATGCGCTCGGTGAAGAAGGCGAGCAGCAGTTCGGACGGAATGGCGCCCAGCGAGATATCGTGTTCGTCGGAGAGATAGCGCTGGATCTCGCCGACGATGCGATCGCGCTGCTCCTTTTCGAACTTGATGCGCTTCACGCTCGGGCCTCAGTAATTCGGCTTACAGATCTGGTTCGATTTGGCGACATAGGTGTTGTAGGCCGAGTAATCGGCCTCGGCCGGAGCCTTGCCCTTCATGCCAGAGATGACAACGTCCATGAAGCGCTCGTCGATCAGCGTCATGGCGGCATCGGCCTTGCACGAGCAGAGGGTGTCGTCCTGGGCGATGCCCATGCAGGTCTTGTAGAAGTCGGCCTTCTGCTCGGCGGTGGGGGCCGCGACGGCGGGAAGCGCGGTGAGCGCGAAGATGAGGGCGGCGGAGGTGAGGTGTTTCATTTGCCGCGAAGCTCCTTGCGGATGACGAGTTTGAGGCCGGACCAGATGTCGGACACGGCGGCGACCTTGATGTCGACGAGGCCGATGGGGAGGACGACCTCGCGAATGGTGTCCTCGGTGATGTCGGTGGGGACCTTCGAAGCCTTCTTGGGCCAGGAAATCCAGATGCTGCCGGCCGGCGCGATGGCGGCCATCAGCGGCCTGGCGCTGTCTTCGAGGACGGCTCGAGAGGCGGTGAAGCCGTGGATGAGGTCGAGATTGCGGGCGGTGGCGAGAGCGTCCCAGCCGGTGCGCTCGGCCGAAGCGAAGGTGCGGCTGGTAGCGAGATCGGCGAGATCATCCGGCAGATCGAGGAACAGCACGTGCTGGCCGTCTTTCAGGCCGAGCTTTTGCGGCAGCGGGGTGCCGGAATAGCCGGCCGCCACGCTCACTAGTACACCCGCGCCTTGGGCGCGATCTTCTTGAGGCTGATGCCGCCTTCGGACTCCGGGGTCAGCGGGTCGACGTGGACGGGGCGGTAGCCGAGGGTGACGGCGCCGGTCTTGGTGTCGATCCAGCTCAGGGTGTGCTTGCGCCAGTTCTCATCGTCGCGGTTGGGGAAGTCCTCGTGCGCGTGGGCGCCGCGGCTTTCGTGGCGGGCCTCGGCGGAGACGACCGTGGTGGCGGCACAGGCCATGAGGTTTTCGAGCTCGAGGGTTTCGACGAGGTCGGAATTCCAGATCATCGAGCGGTCGGTGACCGAGAGATCGTCAAGGGCGCCCCAGAGTTCGCCGATGCGCTTAACACCGGACTGCAGGGTTTCCGACGTGCGGAACACGGCGGCGTCTTCCTGCATGATGCGCTGCATCTTTTCGCGCACTTCGGCGGTTGGCGAGCCGCCACTGGCGTGGCGCAGGCGATCGAAGCGGGAGAGGATGCGCTCGTCTTCCGACGCGATGGCGGCGGGGATCATCGCGGCGCGATCGACGGTCTTGGCGGCACGGAGGGCGGCGGCGCGGCCGAAGACCACGAGGTCGGTCAGCGAGTTAGAGCCGAGCCGGTTGGCGCCGTGCACCGAGGCGCAGGCGGCCTCGCCCACGGCCATCAGGCCGGGCACGACGCGGTCGGGATCGTCGGCGGTGGGGTTGAGCACCTCGCCGTGATAGTTCGCGGGGATGCCGCCCATATTGTAGTGGACGGTCGGCAGCACCGGGATCGGCTCGCGGGTCAGGTCGACGCCGGCGAAGATCTTTGCCGACTCCGAGATGCCCGGCAGCCGCTCGTGCAGCACCTTGGGATCGAGGTGATCGAGGTGGAGGAAAATGTGGTCCTTGTTCTTGCCGACGCCACGGCCTTCGCGGATTTCGATGGTCATGCAGCGTGAGACCACGTCGCGCGAGGCCAGATCCTTGGCGTTGGGGGCATAGCGCTCCATGAAGCGCTCGCCTTCGGAATTGACCAGGTAGCCGCCTTCGCCGCGCGCGCCCTCGGTGATGAGGCAGCCGGCGCCGTAGATGCCGGTGGGGTGGAACTGCACGAATTCCATGTCCTGGAGCGGCAGGCCGGCGCGGGCGACCATGCCGTTGCCATCGCCGGTGCAGGTATGGGCCGAGGTGGCGGAGAAATAGGCGCGGCCATAGCCACCGGTGGCGAGCACGACGAGCTTCGAACGGAAGCGGTGGAGCGTGCCGTCATCGAGCTTCCAGGCCATGACGCCCTGACAGGACCCGTCGGGGCCCATGATCAGGTCGAGGGCGAAATACTCGATGAAGAACTGCGCGTTGTTCCTGAGCGACTGGCCGTAGAGGGTGTGGAGGATGGCGTGGCCGGTGCGGTCGGCGGCGGCGCAGGTGCGCTGCACCGGCGGGCCATCGCCGAATTCGGTCATGTGGCCGCCGAAGGGGCGCTGGTAAATGCGGCCTTCCTCGGTGCGCGAGAAGGGCACGCCATAGTGCTCGAGCTCATAGATGGCGGCCGGGGCCTCACGGGCGAGGTATTCCATGGCGTCGTTGTCGCCGAGCCAGTCCGACCCCTTGACGGTGTCGTACATGTGCCACTGCCAGGAATCAGGGCCCATGTTGGAGAGCGAGGCGGCGATGCCGCCCTGCGCCGCGACGGTGTGCGAGCGGGTGGGGAAGACCTTGGTGATGCAGGCGGTGTTGAGCCCCTGTTCGGCCATGCCGAGGGTGGCGCGGAGGCCCGCGCCGCCGGCACCGACGATCACCACGTCGAACTCGTGGTCGATGATCTCGTAAGCGGCCATGTGGAACTAACCCCAGAAAACGATCTTGGCGATGGCGCCGAGCGACACCACGAGGAAGAGACCGACAAACACCGTGTTGAGGGTCATCATCAGGACGTAGCTGCGACCTTCGAAATAGTCCTCGAGCACGTCGCGCATACCATTACGCATGTGGACCGAAACCCCGATCACCAGCAGGGCGAGGCCGATGGCGACGAAGGGGTCGGCCGCCAGCGCCAGCATCTCGGCCGGCGTCCTGCCGGCGAGGCTGACGACGAACCAGACGAGGAAGGCGGTGAAAGCGATGTTGAGGGCGCCGGTCACCCGCTGGGTGATGAAGTGGCGCGTCGAGGCCTTGGCGTGGCCATAGTGGGTGCGCGGATCGAGGATTTGCGCGCGGGTCGGCTTGCCGCTCATTTGAACCACACGAAGCTTGCCCAGACGAGAAGGGTGAGGAGGATGGAGGCGCCGAGCTGCAAACGCACCGCCAGTTCGCGGCCGGCGGGGTCCATCATCCGGGTGAAGTCCCAGACGAAGTGCCGGATGCCGCCGAACATGTGGTGGAACAGCACGAAGGTGTAGCCGAAGAGGACAAGCTGGCCGAACCAGGTGCCGAACAGCCAGACCACACCGTCAAAGACCCCGCCGCCAATGGCCGCCGAGAGCAGCCAGAGGACGAGGAGGAGCGTGCCGCCATAGAGCGCGATGCCCGTCGCGCGGTGCACGATGGACATGGTCATGGTGAGGGTGAATCGATAGATCGACAGATGCGGGGAAAGTGGCCGGGAGCCTGGCGCCATGATGGTCTCTCGCCTCGTCGGCGAGCGATATCGACCGACGTCCAGTTTGGAATGGTTCGAGACTTCTAGCGATCCGAGCCGCCAAGGTCAAAGCCTAGCGGCGGGAGATTTGTCACACCTTAGGAGCAGCGCCGTTTCGGCACTGTGCTGGTTCGAGCACTTCGGGGGCGGCCCGCAGCGCTTCGAGTGCGACCAGAAGGGTCAGCAAACGTTCGCTGCGGTGGCCGGTGACCCCGGTTATGTCGCCAGGAAGCTGGAATGCGGCAGGCCCGTGCGAGAGTCCGTGCCGCGCAAAGCTCTCGTCGAGAGCTTGGTTCGCCAGTCCACCGTTCACCACAAGCGCCCGTTTGGCGTTCGTGAGCCCGGCAGAATGCTGGTCCATCTTCCTGTCCTCGGTTTGCGGGCGCCGGAGAGTCCGGTCCGCTGCTTGCCGTGATGTCTAGCGCATGGCTGATGGCCGCGCCGTGAAGCTGGTGTTCATAATGCGTTCAGTTCCCAATGGTTCCTTGCGACGCGGCAAAAGGAGCTGGTGGATGCGTGAGCGGATCAAGGGTTTGGCGCGGACGGTGCTGAGCACGAACTGGAGCACGGTGGCGCGCACGGAGTTCGACTTCCAGCGCGCCAATGGCACGTGGCAGCGGCTGGCGCGCGAGACCTACGAGAACGGCGATGGGGCCGGCGTGCTGCTCTATTGCCGCGAGCAGGGGACGGTGGTGCTGACGCGGCAGTTCCGCTTCCCGGCCTATCAGGTGGGTGAGGCGGGCGACCTGATCGAGGTCTGCGCCGGCAAGCTCGATGGCGACGACCCGGTGACCGCGGCCAAAAAGGAAGCCGAGGAAGAATCGGGATATCGCGTCACCGACATCGAGGAGGTGATGGCGGGGGTCTATATGAGCCCGGGCTCGGTGACCGAGCGGCTGTGGCTCTACATCGCGGCCTACGATGCCGGCTCACGCGTCTCGGACGGCGGCGGGCTGGTCGAGGAGGGCGAGGACATCGAAGTGCTGGAACTGGGTTTCGAGGACGCGCTGGCCATGGTGGCGAGCGGCGAAATCCGGGATGCGAAGACGGTGATCCTGCTGCAGCACCTGCGGCTGAGGGGGATTTTGTAGCGGCGGTGCGGAGGAAGCTGGGTCCCCGGGACTTCGCCCGGGGATGAGGGGTGCCCGACGCGCGTTCAGCGGTAGTCGACGAGCTTCTTGTCGGGGTCGTAGGGCTGGTCGGAGACGGTCCTGGTGACGGCCTGGCCGCATTTCATACGGCCGGCAAGCGCGTCGTAGGCATAAGTGGGGGAACCGTGCAGGGCCCAGCCTTCGCTGAGGGCCTTGGTGACCTTGTGACAGAAGGACGAATCATCCTCGCCGGTGAGGAAGCGGTAGATCAGCATGCGTGGCTCCGATGGCGCCCATGCCGTGGCGGCAGGACGCCGGTGATTGAACTTTTGGCGCCGAACGGGTAGTTCGGGACCATGTCCGGATTTCCAGCATCTTTGCTCGACGGCTACAAGTCGTTCATGGCGTCGCGGTTCGAACCCGAACAGGCGCGCTACAAACAGCTTGCCGACATGGGCCAATCGCCGACCACGATGATCATTGCCTGCTGCGATAGCCGCGCGGCGCCCGAGACGATTTTCGATGCGGGGCCGGGCGAGTTGTTCGTGTTGCGCAATGTGGCGAACCTGGTGCCGACCTTCCAGCCGGACGGCGGCCAGCACGGCACCTCGGCGGGCATCGAGTTCGCGGTGAAGGGCCTGGGCGTCAGCAATATCGTGGTGATGGGGCATGGGCGCTGCGGCGGTATCCGCGCGGCGCTCGACCCGGAAGCCGGGCCGCTGGCCGAGGGCGATTTCATCGGCAAGTGGATGAGCATGCTGGCGCCGGTTTCGGCGCAGGTGGCCAAGTACGAACTGGCAACCAGCAAGGAGCGCCAGATCATGCTGGAGCGCTTCTCGATCCGCAATTCGATCAACAACCTCCGCACCTTCCCCTATGTCCGCCAGCTCGAGGCAGAGGGAAAGCTCGGAGTGCATGGCGCCTGGTTCGACATCTCGACCGGCGAGTTGTGGGTGATGAATCCCGACGGGGACTTCTACCGGCCGGACGCCTGAGGGCTGGAGCGCAAGCTCATGCCGGGGGGCAGCCCGCGTCGACAGGCTCACGATGAGGGCTTCACAGGCAAACCGCTCAGCGGGCCCAGCGGTAGAGGATGTCCGGGGTCTTTTCCTCGTTGCGGAGGCCCTCGGTGAACTCGACGGCGACGAAGCCGTGCTTTTCGTAGAAGGCGCGGGCGCGGTGGTTGTCTGCGAAACACCAGAGGTCGAGCCCGTGATTGCGCGACTGCGCGTCGGCGATCAGCACTGAACCCACCCCGGTGCCGAGTTCGGTTGCCTCCACGTAGAGATGCTCCACCCAGCCATCGAGTTCGGCGATGAAGCCGACGATGGTGCCGGCGCGTTCCGCGACGCTGACGCGATAGTCGACCAAGACGCGATCACGAACGAAGGCCTGGTCTTCCTCCACCGTGTGCAGATCAGGCAGGAAAGTCAGCAGCCGTCGCGAGGCGGCGAAGAGCGCCGCGATGGCGTCGGCATCGGCGCGGGTGGCGCGCCGGACGGTGATCGGCGCCATCAGGTGTCCCCGGCCGATGCCGGGCGGGCCCACAGCCGCGGACCGAAGACGTTGAGAAGGAGGCCGGCAAAGACCAGCGCGCTACCGGCGATTTCGCTGGCGGTGATCGATTCCCCCAGCAGTAACGCAGCGCTGGCGATGCCGGCGACGGGAATGAACAGCGCGAAGGGAGCGACCTGGCTGGCGGGATAGAGGCTCAGGAGCCGCGCCCACATGGTGAAGCCAAACAGGGTCGCGCCATAGGCCATGAAGGCGATGGAGCCGACGCCGCGCCAGGTGAGGTTTTGGAGGGCGGCGGCGAAGATGCCCGGGCCATCGAGGAAGACGGCCGCGGCGATCAAGGGGATCGGCGGGATGAGGCTCGACCAGACGACGAGGCCGAGCATGTCGATGCGGCCGGCTTTCTTGCTGGTGGTGTTGCCCAGGCCCCAGAACATGGCGGCGGCAATGGTGAGGAGCAGCGGCAGGAGGGCCGCGCCATTGAGCCGATCGAGCGCGATGATGAAGATGCCGGCAAAGGCAGTGAGCGCCCCGGCGATCTGGATGGGCCGCGGCTTTTCGCCAAAGAACAGGTAGGCGAGGAGGATGGTGAAGAACACCTGGAGCTGGACGACCAGCGCGCTGAGGCCGGCGGGCATGCCGAGCTTGATGGCGAGAAAGATCAGGCCGAACTGGCCGACGCCGATGAGGAGCCCATAGGTGACGAGCAGGCGCCAGTCGACATTGGGGCGATTGACGAAGAGGATCGCCGGGAAGGCGGCGAAGGCATAGCGCAAGGCGGTGAGCAGCAGCGGCGCCACCTCATCGACGCCCCAGCGGATGGCGACGAAGCTGAGGCCGAGAACGGTGGCGATGGCTAGGGCGAGGAAGATGTGGCGTAGGGGCATGGGTTCCTCGGCGCCGGCTCGGGGGCGAGATCGCGAACCCCTCATCCGGCCTTCGGCCACCTTCTCCCACAAGGGGAGAAGGCGAACCGGAAAGATCTCGCCACAGCGTCAAACCATCGGTTCTTGCACCCTCCCTTCTCCCCGGGTGGGAGAAGGTGGATCGGCCGGAGGCCGAGACGGATGAGGGGGCCGTCTGGCGCCCTACGCCGCCTTGTTGGCGACGAGGCGGCGTTCGATCAGGGTTTCGAGGATCTGCACGGTGTTGAGGGCGGCGCCCTTGCGCAGATTGTCGGAGACGACCCAGATCGACAGGCCGTTTTCGACCGTGACGTCCTCGCGGATGCGGCTGACATAGGTGTCGTATTCGCCGACCGACTCGATGGGCGTGGCGTAGCCGCCGGCCTCGCGCTTGTCGATCACCGAGATGCCCGGGGCCTCGCGCAGGATGTCGCGGGCCTCGTCGGCCGAGATGGGGTTCTCGAACTCGAGATTGACCGCCTCGGAATGGCCGACAAACACCGGCACGCGTACGCAGGTGGCGCTGAGCTTAATCCTGGGATCGAGGATCTTCTTGGTCTCGACCACCATCTTCCACTCCTCCTTGGTCGAGCCGTCTTCCATGAAGACGTCGATGTGAGGAATGACGTTGAAAGCGATCTGCTTGGTGAACTTGTGCGGGGTCGCCGTGTCGTTGACGAAGATGCCCTTGGTCTGGGTCCAGAGCTCGTCGACGCCTTCCTTTCCGGCGCCGGAGACCGACTGGTAGGTGGCAACGACGACGCGCTTGATCTTCGCAAAATCATGCAGCGGCTTCAGCGCCACGACGAGCTGGGCGGTGGAGCAATTGGGGTTGGCGATGATGTTCTTGCGATCATTCTGCGCCATGTAGGCATCGAGAACGTGGGCGTTGACCTCGGGGACGACCAGCGGCACGTCGGAATGGTAGCGCCAGAAGCTCGAGTTATCGACGACGATGCAGCCGGTGCGGCCGATCTTTTCGCCATATTCCTTGGCGACCGACGAGCCGGCCGACATCAGCGCGAAATCGACGCCGGTGAAATCGAAATTCTCGAGGTTCTGCACCTTCAGCCGCTTGTCGCCGAAGCTGATTTCCTGGCCCTGCGAGCGCGAGGAGGCGAGGGCGATGACCTCGGAGGCCGGGAAGCGGCGCTCGGCGAGGATGTTCAGCATTTCGCGGCCCACATTGCCCGTGGCCCCGATGACTGCGACGCGATAACCCATTTGTGGTCTTCCTTGTTGCCTTCACTTCCCCCGCGCTGGGGACCGGATCGGCCCCGCGGCACATTGGCTTGAGGCCGCTCCCCGGCGGGAGAGGCCCGGGGATCGGCTCAGGGGGTTTTGGTGGTTTTGCTGGTCGCCATGACGCGAGCGGCACGCCCGGAGGCATCCGCGAAATCCGCTGTCATGTGCTGGTCGAGGCGCATGCGCGCGCTCCTCGTTGCTCGGCGATGGGCGTTCTACGCCGAAACACGGCGGTGTCAATAAGGAATAGGGGATTGCCTATCGGGGGAGACTTCCGCTCTCGCCGCATGCATCGCCGTCCTTTGTGGAAGCGGCGAAGCTAACGGCAGCCTGGTCCCTTCTGGCTCGGTCTCTCTGCCAACCACCATTTCGCCTCGTGGTTGTTCGAGTCTGCGACGAGCATATTGGTTACCAGACATCCGGCAGAATTTCGTTCTCGCTTCATGTATCCTGTCAAAACCAGGACCCCCAGTTCTGTAGCGGGATTGTCGTCTATATAGTCTTGGCTAGCGATTGCGGCCGTACGCATTTGCATGAAAGTCAGCAACAGCGCGGCAATCGTGGAATCGGCAACAGGACGCTTTCTCCAGCGCTCGACAGAACAGCGCCTGGGCTCCGAGTTCTCTGGCGGTACGGTGAAGTCGATTACGAGCAGTTGGCTCTCGTCCAGCCAGCTCTCAGTGTGGTTCTTTCTGTCTGTCGGCTCAATCGGTGTCAGATCGGCCGTGTTCGGTAGAGTTCGATTTTCGATTGCAGCCCGGCAGCGATCTGCCAGTTCCACCCAGCGCTCAACCAACCCGAAGTGGCTTCGGGTGGCTTGATGGAACTCAAGGCCGATCAGTGGGATTGCGACGAGAACAAAGCCGAGAAGTGCAAAGAAGGCCGGTCGCCAGAAGCTGTTACCTATTTGCACATCGATAGCCAGAAAACCTTGACGTTCGCCAGAAGATGCATGGCCGAAGCTTGCTTGTCTCCTGTAAATATTGATTTCGGGAGTTCAGCGCCGCGTTGAATGCCATTTGCATGTTCTGGATGGCCAACAGGGCTATCGGGGGCCGGGTGACTGGCGAATGGGGAGCCCCGCTAAGGCTGCGCGTTCGAGCAGCCGGGTGTTGATGCCCATGCGCCGGCCCTCGGGATCGTGGGGCGACCAGTGCGTGGTGCAGCCGCAGGTCGGGCAGAAGTGGAAAGCGATGTGCTTGCCGCCCCACATATATTGCGTGGTCGTGCCGACGATCTCGACTTCGTCGAGATCGAAATAGGCCCAGAGGGTACCGCGCTTCTGGCAGTGGGTGCACTGGCAATCGTTGATATAGGTTGGCAGCCCCGAAACACGCAGGCTAACCGCGCCGCAGTGGCGCGCGCCCTCAAGCATCCGTTCACTCCCGTCCATGACTGCAACGCGGGCAGTATCCATAAAAGCCGGCCCGGTGTATGCCCCCGATCATGAACAACTATGACGTCATCATTCTCGGCGCCGGCGCGGCCGGTCTCATGGCCGGGATCGAGGCGGGCAAGCGCGGCCGCAAGGTGCTGGTGCTCGACCATGCCGAGGCGGCGGGCGAGAAGATCCGGATTTCCGGCGGCGGGCGCTGCAATTTCACCAATGTGAATGCGACGACCAAGGCCGGGCGCGACCGGTTCCTGAGCCAGAACCCGCGTTTCGCGCTGTCGGCGCTGGCACGCTACACGCCAGCCGATTTCATCGCGCTGGTACAGAGCTATGGCATCGGCTTTCACGAGAAGGTGCTGGGGCAGCTGTTCTGCGACGGGCCGAGCCTGCAGATCGTCAACCTGCTGCTCAACGAGCTGAAGAAGGCTGGCGGCGTGCTGCGGCTGGGCGAGCAGATCGGCGCGATCAGCCATGCCGACGGGCAGTTCGAGGTGGCAACCGGCGGCGCGGCCTATTCGGCGGGCGCGCTGATCGTTGCGACGGGTGGCAAGTCGATCCCCAAGATGGGGGCGACGGCGTTCGCCTATCGGCTGGCCGAGCAGTTCGGGCTTGCCGTGACCGAGACGCGGCCGGCGCTGGTGCCGCTGACGTTCGAGCCGCGGATGCTGGAAAAGCTGGCGCCGCTTTCCGGGATTGCGACCGATGCCAAGGTCAGCGCCAATGGCAAGGGGTTCGAGGAAGCGCTGCTGTTCACCCATCGCGGGCTGAGCGGGCCGGCCATCCTGCAGGTGTCGAGCTATTGGCGCGAGGGTGACGCGATCGTGGTCGACCTGTTCCCCAAGGGCGACCTCAGGGAGATCCTCAGCGAGGCGCGGGCGACGACGCCGAAACTGCACCTGCAGACGATCCTCTCGCATCATCTCTCGAAGCGCCTCGCGCAGATGCTGGGCGAGGAGATCGGGGTGGCGGCGATGATGGGCGATGTGTCGGACAAGGTGTTCGCAAAGATCGAGGATCAGCTCCGGCGCTGGACGCTTAAGCCGACAGGCACCGAGGGCTATCGCACGGCCGAGGTGACGCTGGGCGGGGTGGATACGGCGGGGCTGGATTCGGCGACGATGCAGGCACGCAACGTGCCGGGGCTCTATTTCGTCGGCGAGTGCGTCGACGTGACGGGGTGGCTCGGCGGCTATAATTTCCAGTGGGCCTGGGCGTCGGGCTGGGCGGCGGGGCAGGTCGCCTGAGGACATTGCCGCAGAAGGCCTTGCTTTCGGCCGTGCGCCGTGAACAAAACAGGCACGATGAGCGGGCTTTCGGACATTGTCGCGGTGATGGTGAGCGTGTCGGTCGAGGGGCCGTACAGCTATCGCGTGCCTGCCGGGATGGTGGTCGAGCGCGGCTCGATCGTTGCGGTGCCGCTGATCGGGCGGATGACGCTGGGCGTGGTGTGGGGCGCGCCGAAGGACAATTTCGCGCATAACCGGCTGAAAGACATCGCGCAGGTCTATGACGTGCCGCCGCTGTCCGATGAGCTGCTGAAGACCGTGGACTGGGTCAGCCGCTATACGCTGGCGCCGCCGGGGCTGGTGCTGCGCAGCGTGTTGCGCTCGACCGAGGCGCTGGAGCCGGAGCGGCCGGTGACGGCGTTCCGGGCGACGGGGGAAGAGCCGGCGAAGCTGACCGCGGCGCGCCTGCGGGTGATGGACCTCGTCGCCGATGGCGAGGTGTGGGCCAAGGCGGCGCTGGTCGGCGCCTCCGGCGTGTCTGCCTCGGTGATCGAAGGGCTGGAAAAGGCCGGGGCGCTCGAGCGGATCGAGGTGCCGCCGCCGCCGATCGTGCTCACCCCCGATCCGGATTCTGCGGTGCCGACCCTGAGCGCCGAGCAGGGCGGTGCGTTGCGGCAGATCGAGGCGCTGCCCGAGGGGTTCGGGGTGGCGCTGCTCGATGGCGTGACCGGGTCGGGGAAGACCGAGGTGTTCTTCGAGGCGGTGGCCGATTGCCTGAGGGCTGGGCGGCAGGCGCTGATCCTGCTGCCCGAAATTGCGCTGACCAACACGTTTCTCGAACGCTTCACCCGGCGCTTCGGGACGCGGCCCGGCGAGTGGCATTCGGACATGACGCCGGTGCAGCGGGCGCGGACCTGGCGCGGTGTGATGGACGGCAAGGTGCGGGCGGTGGTGGGGGCGCGTTCGGCGCTGTTCCTGCCGTTCCACGAATTGGGGCTGATCGTCCTCGACGAGGAACATGACGGGGCGTTCAAGCAGTTCGAGGGGGTGAACTACCACGCCCGCGACATGGCGGTGGTGCGGGCGCGGGAGGCGGGGGCGAAGGTGATCCTCAGCTCGGCGACGCCATCGGTCGAGAGCCGGAACAATGCCAATCTGGGTCGCTATGCGCATGTGGTGATGACGTCGCGCTTTGCCGAGGCGCGGCTGCCCGACATCACGCCGATCGACATGCGCGAGGAGCCGCCGGAGAAGGGCCACTGGATTGCGCCCAGGCTGGCGCGCGAGGTGTTCGCGACGCTGGACCGGGGGGAGCAGGCGCTGCTGTTCCTCAACCGCCGGGGCTATGCGCCGCTGACGTTGTGCAAGGCCTGCGGCTATCAATACCAGTGCCCGAACTGCTCGGCCTGGCTGGTGGAGCACCGATTTCGCGGGGTGCTGATGTGCCACCATTGCGGGCATGAGCAGCGAACGCCCGAGGCGTGCAGCTCTTGCGGGGCGACCGAATCGCTGGTGCCGGTGGGGCCGGGGATCGAGCGGGTGGCCGAGGAGGCGGTGGCGCGGTTTCCGGGGGCGCGCACGGTGATCCTCAGCTCCGACATGGGCTCGAATACGCAGCTCAAGCAGCGCTTCACCGAGATCGAGAAGGGCGAATACAACCTGATCATCGGCACGCAGCTGGTGGCCAAGGGGCACCATTTCGAGAAGCTGACGCTGGTGGGGGTGCTGGACGCCGATCTGGGGCTCGACAAGGGCGATCCGCGGGCGGCGGAGCGGACCTTCCAGATCCTGACGCAGGTGACGGGCCGGGCGGGGCGGGTGGGGCGCAGCGGCAAGGCGATGCTGCAGACCTATCACCCGACGCATCCGGTGATGGCGGCGATGATCAAGGGCGATCGCGAGGCGTTCTACAGCCACGAGCTGGCGGTGCGGGAGGCGGGCGGGCTGCCGCCTTTCGGACGGCTGGCGGCGCTGATCGTTTCGGCCAATGAGCACGATCCGGCCTTTGCCTTCGCCAAGCAGTTGCTGAGCGCAGCGCCAATGGCCGAGGGGCTGAAGCTGTTCGGGCCGGCGGACGCGCCGATCTCGATGCTGCGTGGCCGGCACCGGGTGCGGCTGCTCGCACAATCGGGCAAGGACTTCGATTTGAGCGGCTATGTGCGGTTCTGGCTCGCCAATGGGCCGAAGGTGACGGGGAACCTGAGGGTGCAGGTGGATATCGATCCGCAGAGTTTTCTTTAGCTCCAACGCGTCGGGGTTGGACAACTGAGGAGGTGCAAAGGGCAAGATCCGGCTTCAACAACGGGGGAGCAGCAGGTCTAAGACCATGTTCGGGCTTGATGTTTTGCCCGATACTTCAATGTGCTGCGTACGTGCACCACTCTGCCACCAAACGGAGGTGGAGATGCGGATGATTGTGTTGACTGTCGTCGCGGTAGTGGGGGCCTGCCTAGTTGCGGCGGTGTTCTGGGCTGCTGCAATTCCCGAAACACGCACGGGCACTGCCAGTGTGGAAATCGCGGCCTCGCCAGCTGCGATCCTTGCCGTGCTCGAGGCGGTTGAGGCACAGCCGGGGTGGCGCCGCGAGATCGTCTCGGTTGAGCGTACGGAGGCAGGCTGGACGGAAAAGACCTCTCGCGGCGAACTTGTCGAGTTCAGATGGTCCGAGACGTCAGCGACGCGAGTTGCGATGACCTTTTCTTCCAGTGCCGGCTACTTCGGGGAGAGGAGCGCCGACTTGTACCCGGTGCCAGACGGCACAACACTGGAAGCGACCGAAAGAGCCACAGTTCCGAACCTTCTCAACCGGATTGTTGCCAGACTGTTTTTTGATCCAGAGGCTTTGGCCGTGCAGTATCTTGCGGCGCTCAAGGCAAGGGTGGAGGGCATGCCTTGAAATCGAAGCGAAAAGTCACCGATTGGCGCCGTCGTTTCGGATCAGCCAAGACGCCACATGTCGTCACTTTGCCCTCCGACTTCGCCGGTGTGAAGGCAGGGAGCACGATGCTCATTTCGTCACCGGGAGAGATCGCATCCTATATTGCCTCGATACCGGAGGGGCAGCAGCGCACAATCGCCCGCATGCGGTCCGACCTTGCAAGGCGCGCCAGCGCGGATGCCATGTGTCCGGTCACTACGGCCATCTACCTTCGGGTCGTCGCTGAAGTGGCACTGGAAGACCTTGAGTCGGGCAAGGACCTGATGGAGGTCGTGCCGTTCTGGCGGCTGTTAAGTCCGGCAGACAAGCTTACGGCACGCCTGTCCTGCGGCCGAGAAGGCCTCATCCACCTTCAGAGGCTGGCAGCGTCACGCTAACGACGAATTCTCGAACATGTCGGACTCGTGGCGCCCTGCGACAAATCGGTCCCAAAGAGTCCAGCGCCGATGCCTTGCGATGCCCAAA
>CAYNRZ010000025.1:0-39058 GCA_964399695.1 uncultured Devosia sp.
GCGACCTGCAGGACCAGGCCATGGCCTATGGCGTGGACAAGAACCGCTACGCCGAAAACAAGCGCGCCGTCGAGGACAAGAACCTCGGCCCGCTGGTGAAGACCTAGATGAACCGCTGCATCCACTGCACGCGCTGCGTCCGCTTCACCACCGAAGTCGCCGGCATCACCGAGATGGGTCTGTTGGGTCGCGGCGAGGATGCCGAGATCACCTCCTATCTCGAGAAGGCGCTGTCGAGCGAGCTGCAGGGCAATGTCATCGACCTCTGCCCGGTTGGCGCTTTGACGTCGAAACCCTACGCCTTCCACGCCCGCCCGTGGGAGCTGAACAAGACCGAGTCCATCGACGTCATGGACGCCGTCGGCTCCAACATCCGCGTCGACAGCCGTGGCCGTGAAGTGATGCGCATCCTGCCGCGCGTCAACGACGCCATCAACGAAGAGTGGATCTCCGACAAGACCCGCTTCATCTGGGACGGACTGAAGAGCCAGCGGCTCGACCGCCCCTATGTCCGCCACAACGGCAAGCTGAAGCCGGCAACCTGGGACGAGGCCTTCACCACCATCGCCAAGGCCATCAAGGCCTCGGGCGGCGGCAACAAGGTTGGCGCCATTGCTGGCGACATGGCCTCGGTCGAGGACATGTATGCGCTCAAGGCGCTGATGACCTCGCTCGGCTCCGGTATGACCGATTGCCGCCCGCCAATGTCGGGGATCGATCCGTCGATGCCGCGCTCGGCCTACCTTTTCAACCCGACCATCGCCGGGATCGAAGAGGCCGACGCCATCCTGATCGTCGGCGCCAATCCGCGCCGCGAGGCGGCGGTGCTCAATGCCCGCATCCGCAAGACCTGGCGCAACAAGAGCGTGCCGATCGCCGTGATCGGCGACCAGGCCGACCTGACCTATGACTATGACTACCTGGGCAACGGCTTCTCCGCGCTGGTCGACCTCGCCAACGGCCAGGGTCGCTTCGCCGAGGTGCTGGCCAAGGCGACCAGGCCACTGATCATCGTGGGCGAAGGCGCCGTTTCGCATGGCGCGGCCAAGTCCAAGCAGATCGGCCGCGACACCATCGCGCTCGCCGCCAAGCTCGCGACCGGCGCCAATGTCGCCGAAGGCTGGAATGGCTTTGCGCTGCTGCACAACGCCGCCGGTCGCGTCGGCGGCCTCGACATCGGCTTCGTGCCGCATGATGGCGGTGTCTGCTCGGCCGATCAGATCGGGCTTGCCGGCAAGGGCGAGCTGGACGTGCTGTTCCTGCTCGGTGCCGACGAGTACAACATGGATGCCATGGGCAATGCCCTCGTCGTCTATGTCGGCACGCATGGCGATGCCGGTGCGCACCGCGCCGACGTGATCCTGCCGGCCGCGACCTACACGGAGAAATCCGGCACTTACGTCAACACCGAGGGCAGGGTGCAGCTCGCGCAGCGCGCCGTGTTCCCGCCCGGCGATGCCAAGGAAGACTGGTCGATCTTCCGTGCTCTGAGTGCCGTTCTCGGCAAGCCCTTGCCGTTCAATTCGCTGGCGCAGCTTCGGGCCTCGCTCTATGCCGAGTTTCCGCACCTTGCGCGACTCGATGAGATCGCGGCAGGCAACATCGCCGACATCCGGAAGCTCTCGGGTGCCGCGATCAAGACCAAGGCGGCGAGCTACACCTCGCCGATTGCAGATTTCTACCTGACGAACCCGATCGCGCGCGCTTCCGCGACGATGGGGGAATGTGCGGCGCTGGCCGCCGGCCTGCGTCAGGCCGCCGAGTAAGGGGCCCGGTATGGACTTCGTGATTGCAGCGCTGGACTATCTGCTCGGCATCCCGTTCCTCGGATGGGGTGAGCAGGTCGGCTTTGTCTGGAAGGCGCTGGCGCTGCTGGTCGGCCTGCTGCTGTTCACAGCTTACATCCTGCTTGCGGACCGCAAGATCTGGGCGGCAGTGCAACAGCGCCGCGGACCCAACGTGGTCGGCGCGTTCGGCCTGCTTCAGAGCTTCGCGGATCTGTTGAAGTTCGTCTTCAAGGAGCCTGTTATTCCGGCAGGTGCCGACAAGGCGCTGTTCCTCCTAGCCCCACTGGTCACCGCGGTACTGGCGCTTGCCGGCTGGGCGGTGATTCCGATCGATCTCGGCTGGGCGATGGCCGACATCAATATCGGTGTCCTGTACATCTTCGCCATTTCCTCGCTGGGCGTTTATGGCGTCATCATCGGTGGCTGGGCCTCGAACTCGAAATACCCGTTCCTCGGCTCGCTCCGCTCCGCCGCGCAGATGGTGAGCTACGAAGTCTCGCTGGGCCTCGTCATCATCACCGTGCTGCTGTGCGTCGGCTCGCTGAACCTCACCGATATCGTCATCGCGCAGACCCAGATGGGCCTCGCGTCCACACTCGGCGTGCCGTGGCTGGCCTTCCTCAACTGGTTCTGGCTGCCGCTGTTTCCGATGTTCGTGATCTTCTTCATCTCGTCGCTGGCCGAGACCAACCGTCCGCCCTTCGATCTGGTTGAGGGTGAGTCAGAGCTGGTCGCCGGGTTCATGACCGAGTATTCGGCGACGCCCTACCTGCTGTTCATGCTCGGCGAGTACATCTCGATCCTGCTGATGTGCGCGCTGACCACTATTCTGTTCCTCGGCGGTTGGGCCTCGCCGATCGATCTGCCGCCCTTCAACTGGGTGCCGGGCTCGATCTGGTTCATTGCCAAGGTCAGCTTCATGTTCTTCTTCTTTGCCATGGCCAAGGCCATCGTCCCGCGCTACCGCTACGACCAGTTGATGCGGATTGGCTGGAAGGTGTTCCTGCCGATCTCGCTTCTGATGGTGATCGTGGTGGCGTTTATCCTGCAGCTCACCGGTTGGGGCTGGAACGGGGGAGTCGTCTGATGCGCTTTGTCCAGTTCCTTGATGGCCTGCTGCTCCGCGAGTTCGTCTCGGCCTTCGGGCTGGCGATGAAGTATTTCTTCGCCCCCAAGAAGACCATCAACTACCCGTTCGAGAAGCTGCCCTATTCGCCGCGCTTCCGCGGGGAGCACGCGCTGCGCCGCTATCCCAATGGCGAAGAGCGCTGCATCGCCTGCAAGCTGTGCGAAGCGATCTGCCCGGCCCAGGCTATCACCATCGAGGCCGGCCCGCGCCAGAACGACGGCACACGCCGCACCGTCCGCTACGACCTCGACATGGTGAAGTGCATCTATTGCGGCTTCTGCCAGGAAGCCTGTCCGGTGGATGCCATTGTCGAGGGCCCGAACTTTGAATTCGCCACCGAAACCCGCGAGGAGCTCTACTTCTCCAAGGAGAAGCTGCTCGCCAACGGTGACCGCTGGGAACGCGAAATTGCGCGCAACCTCGCGGCCGACGCCCCGTATCGCTGAGGCCAGAAGATGACCCTTCCGCTGTTCTTCTTCTACGTGTTTTCGGCCATCGCAGTGGCATCGGCGCTGATGGTGATCGCTGCGCGCAATCCTGTGCATTCGGTGCTGTTCCTGATCCTCGCCTTCGTCAATGCCTCCGGACTGTTCATGCTGGCCGGCGCCGAGTTCCTCGCGCTGATCCTGATCGTGGTGTATGTCGGCGCGGTTGCGGTGCTGTTCCTGTTCGTCGTCATGATGCTTGATGTGGACTTCGTCACGCTGCGCCAGGGCATGCTGCAATATGCGCCGATCGGCATCGTGGTTGGGCTGATCCTCTTGCTCGAACTGCTGCTGGTCGCCGGCAGCTTCGTCGTCGCACCGGAAGTCGCGTCGAGCGCCATGGTGCCGATGCAGGACGGCATGGAGAACACTCGCCAACTCGGCCAACTGCTCTACACGCGCTACGTCTTCCTGTTCCAGGGCGCCGGCGCGGTGCTGCTGGTCGCCATGATTGGCGCGATTGTGCTGACGCTGCGTCACAAGCCGGGGGTCAAGCGGCAGGATGTGTTCCGCCAGACCGGTCGCAAGCGGCACGAGGCTGTGGAACTGGTGAAGGTCAAATCGGGGCAGGGGCTCTAATATGCTTCAGGAAGCTGGAATCGGGCTCGGCCACTACCTGACGGTCGGGGCGATCCTGTTCACCCTCGGGGTGTTCGGCATCTTCATCAACCGCAAGAACATCATCGTCATCCTGATGTCGATCGAGTTGATCCTGCTCGCGGTGAACCTCAACTTCGTGGCGTTCTCGGCCGAGCTGGGCGATCTCGCCGGCCAGGTCTTCGCGCTGCTCATCCTCACGGTCGCCGCCGCGGAAGCGGCCATCGGCCTTGCCATTCTCGTCATCTTCTATCGCAACCGCGGCTCCATCGCGGTCGAAGACGTCAACTCGCTGAAGGGCTGACCGAAAGTGATCCAGGCCATTGTCTTCCTCCCGCTCGTCGGGGCCCTGATCGCCGGATTGCTCGGTCGCATCATCGGCCACCGCACCAGCGAGTACATCACCACCGGACTGCTGATCGTCTCGGCCCTGCTGAGCTGGGTGGTGTTTGCCGGCTACTGGTTTGCGCCCGAGGCGGCCGAGGCCGGTGGGCACGCCGAGGCGACCAAGGTGGTGGTGCTCAGCTGGATTCACTCGGGCGACCTGCGCCTCGACTGGGTTCTGCGCGTCGACACGCTCACCGCCATCATGCTGGTCGTGGTGAATACGGTCTCGAGCCTCGTCCATGTCTATTCCATCGGCTACATGGCCGACGATCCGCACCGCTCCCGCTTCTTTGCCTATCTGTCGCTGTTCACCTTCGCCATGCTGATGCTGGTGACCGCCGACAACTTCCTGCAGATGTTCTTTGGCTGGGAAGGCGTCGGCCTCGCCTCGTACCTGCTGATCGGATTCTGGTACACGCGCCCCTCGGCCAGTGCCGCGGCGATGAAGGCTTTCGTCGTCAACCGCGTCGGCGATTTCGGCTTCGCGCTCGGCATTTTCGGTGCGTTCGTGGTCCTGGGCCATCTCGATTTCGACGGCGCCTTCCATGCCGTGCCCGAGCATGCGGACGCCACCATGCGGTTCCTCAGCTGGGACCTGCACGCCATGACCGTGGTGACGCTGCTGCTGTTCATGGGCGCCATGGGCAAGTCCGCGCAGTTCCTGCTGCACACCTGGCTACCTGACGCCATGGAAGGCCCGACCCCGGTGTCGGCTCTGATCCACGCCGCGACCATGGTGACGGCGGGCGTGTTCATGGTTGCCCGGCTCTCGCCGATGTTCGAGGCTTCCGGCATCACCATGACCACGGTCATGCTGATCGGCGCAATGACGGCGTTCTTTGCCGCCACCGTCGGCCTGGTGCAGAACGACATCAAGCGGGTCATCGCCTATTCGACCTGTTCGCAGCTCGGCTACATGTTCGTGGCGCTCGGCTCGGGCATGTATTCGGCTGGCGTGTTCCACCTGTTCACCCACGCCTTCTTCAAGGCGCTGCTGTTCCTCGGTGCCGGCTCGGTCATCCATGCGATGCACCATGAGCAGGACATGCGGAACATGGGCGGGCTGAAGAACAAGATCCCCTTCACCTACTGGATGATGATCATCGGCACCCTGGCGCTGACCGGCGTCGGTATCCCCGGCATCATTCCGGATTTTGCCCTCGGTTTTGCCGGCTTCGCCAGCAAGGATGCGATCATCGAAACGGCCTACGCGGCCGGCGAGTCCACGGGCTACATCGCCTTCTGGGCCCTGGTCATCGCAGCGCTGTTCACCAGCTTCTATTCGTGGCGCCTGATCCACCTGACCTTCCACGGCAAGCCGCGCGAGGCACATGCTGGTCACGGTCACGACGCTCATGCCGCCCACGACGATCACGGGCATGGCCACCATGGCAGTGCCTATGACAACGCCCACGAGAGCCCGCTGGTGATGCTGGTGCCGCTCGCTGTGCTTGCTGTCGGTGCCGTGCTGGCTGGTATGGTCTTCTACGGCCAGTTCTTCGGCCATGCCGAGCATATCGAGCACTTCTTCCAGGGCTCGGTGGTGGTCAACGAGGAACTGCTCGACGCCGCGCACCACGTGCCGCTCTGGGTAAAGTGGTCGGCGACGATCGCCATGATCCTTGGCTTTGCCGCCGCCTGGCAGATGTATATCCGCGATCCGTCCATGCCCAAGCGCGTCGCCGACGCAAATCCGGGCCTCTACCGGTTCCTGCTCAACAAGTGGTACTTCGACGAGCTCTATGACCGCATCTTCGTGAAGCCCTCGATCTGGCTGGGCAATGCCCTGTGGAAGGGCTTTGACGACTGGCTGGTCGATCGGACGATCGTCGAAGGCCTGGGCAACCGGGTGAAGGACGTTACCGCCCGCGTGGTCAAGCTGCAGTCCGGATACCTCTACCACTATGCCTTCGCCATGCTGATCGGCATCGCGGCCCTGCTCACTTTTGCCATCGCCGCCGGGGGGCTGCTGTGATGATCCTTAGCGATCACCTTCTCACCGTCATCACCTTCCTGCCGTCGCTGGGCGCGTTGCTGCTGCTGCTCGTGGGTGGCAAGGGCGACGAGACCGCCAATCTGTCGCGCTGGATCGCCATGGTGGTGACCAGTGTCACGGCGCTGCTCAGCCTCTGGCTTTGGTTCCTCTACGACCCCGCCAACCCGGGCTTCCAGTTCGTCGAGAACTATCGCTGGATTGGTGATTCCATCGGCTATCGCATGGGTGTCGACGGCATCTCGGTGCTGTTCATCCCGCTCACTGCCGTACTAATGCCAGCGGTGATCCTCTCGAGCTGGGGGTCGATCACCAGGCGGGTGAAGGAATACATGATGGTATTCCTCATCCTCGAAACCTTCATGATCGGCGCCTTCGCGACGCTCGACCTCGCGCTGTTCTACGTGTTCTTCGAGGGCACGCTGATCCCGATGTTCCTGATCATCGGCATCTGGGGCGGCAAGCGGCGCATCCAGGCGACCTACAAGTTCTTCTTCTACAGCTTCACCGGCACCGTGCTGATGCTGCTGGCGATCATGTACATGTTCTGGCAGGCGGGTACGCTCGACATCCGTTCGCTGCTCGACTTCCGCTTCCCGCCCGAGGCGCAGTTCTGGCTGTGGATCGGCTTCTTTGCCTCCTTCGCGGTCAAGATGCCGATGTGGCCGTTCCACCGCTGGCTGCCCGAAGCGCACGTCGAGGCGCCGACCGGCGGCTCGGTGATCCTCGCCGCGATCCTGCTCAAGCTTGGCGGCTACGGCTTCATCCGCTTCTCGCTGGCGATGTTCCCGGATGCGTCGCAGTATTTCGCGCCGTTCGTGTTCACCCTGTCGATCGCGGCCATCATCATCACCTCTCTGGTGGCGCTGGTGCAGACCGACATCAAGAAGCTGATCGCCTACTCCTCGGTGGCGCACATGGGCTTTGTCACCATGGGCATCTTCTCGGGCAATGTGTACGGCATTCACGGCGCGATCTTTCAGATGATCTCGCACGGTATCGTGTCGGCGGCGCTCTTCCTCTGCGTCGGCGTCATCTATGACCGCATGCATACCCGCGACATCGACGCCTATGGCGGCCTCGTCGAGCGTATGCCGCGCTATGCCGTGGTCTTCATGGTGTTCACCATGGCCAATGTCGGCCTGCCTGGCACCTCGGGCTTCGTCGGCGAGTTCCTCACCATGTTCGGCGCTTTCCAGGCCAATACCTGGGTGGCGTTCTTCGCGGCAACCGGCGTTATCCTCTCGGCGGCCTATGCGCTGTGGCTCTACCGCCGCGTGATCTTCGGGGCACTGACCAAGGAATCGCTGAAGGGCATTCTTGATCTCGACGCGCGCGAGATCGCGGTGCTGGTGCCGCTGGTCATTCTGACCATCCTCTTCGGCTTCTATCCCGCGCCGATCCTCGATGCGACCGCCGCTTCGGTGAACCTTGTCGCGGAAAACTTCGCCAATGCCATCGGCGCCGCCCCGCAGGCGGTCGTCGCGGCAACCGGCCACTAGGAGACGGGCATGCAGTCCGATATCACGAGCTTCGCTGCGCTGGCCCCGGCCTATCCGGAGCTGCTCCTCGCCATTGGCGCGGTGGTGCTGCTGCTCATCTCGCTGTTTTCGAAGGGCAACCCCAGCAAGGTGATCACCTGGGCGGCCATCGTGCTGCTCGCAGCCGTGCTCGCCCTGATCCTGATGCAGCCTACCCTCGGCGTGGTCTTCAACGGCGGGTTCATCGTCGACGGTTTCTCGCTCTACATGAAGGCCCTCGTTGTCGGCGCCTCGGCACTGTCGCTGCTGATTTCGCTGCCGTCTGCGACCGAGCAAACGCTCAACAAGTTCGAGTACCCGGTGCTCATCCTGCTCGCGACGCTGGGCATGATGGTCATGGTCTCGGCCAACGACCTGATGAGCCTGTATGTCGGCCTCGAACTGCAGAGCCTCGCGCTCTACGTCGTCGCCGCCATGAAGCGCGAAGATGGCAGGGCCAGCGAAGCCGGCCTCAAGTACTTCGTCCTTGGCGCGCTGAGCTCGGGCATGCTGCTCTACGGTGCCTCGCTGGTCTATGGCTTCACCGGCACCACCCAGATCGACCAGATCGTCGCCGCCATCGCGCTCGAGGATCGCTCGATCGGCCTGATCTTCGGCATGGTGTTCCTGCTGGCCGGCATTGCCTTCAAGATTTCCGCCGTCCCGTTCCACATGTGGACGCCCGACGTCTATGAAGGCGCGCCGACCCCGGTCACCGCCTTCTTTGCTGCCGCCCCCAAGGTCGCCGCTATGGCGCTGATGATCCGAGTGGTGACGGTCAGCTTCGGCCCGGTCACCAAGGACTGGCAGCAGATCATCATCTTCCTTTCCATCGCCTCGATGGTGCTGGCCTCCTTCGCCGCCATCGGCCAGCAGAACCTCAAGCGCCTGCTTGCCTATTCCTCCATCGGCCATGTCGGCTTCGCCCTCGTGGGCCTCAGCGCGGGCACGGCGGTGGGTGTCGAGGGTGTTGCCCTCTACATGGCGATCTATGTCGCGATGACCGTCGCCATTTTTGCCTGCCTCCTGTCGCTTCGGACCGAGAGCGGCCCCGTCGAGACCATTGGCGAACTGGCCGGCCTCGCCCGCAAGCGTCCGTTCATCGCTGGCATCATGGCGCTGCTGATGTTCTCGCTGATCGGCCTGCCGCCGCTCGCCGGGTTCTTCGCCAAGTGGCAGGTGTTCCTTGCCGCCATCGAGGCCAACCTGTTCGTCCTCGCCGTCATCGGCGTGCTCGCCAGTGCCGTCAGCGCCTACTATTATCTGCGCGTGGTCAAGGTGATGTACTTCGATGAGCCGGTAGTCGAATACCGTGCCGTGCCCGCCGAACTCGGCATCGTCATGGCCGCACTCGGTTTCCTCATCGTCACCTACTTCGTCACGGTCGGCGCCCCGTTGACCAACGCCGCCCAGAGCGCTGCGGGAAGCCTGTTCTAGTGACAGGCTTCTGGCTTGGCCCCCGGGCTGCAGCGCGGGGTTACCGACTGAACGGGTTCGACAGTGTCGGCTCGACTAATATCGAGGCAGCGAACGCCGCCCGCCTCGGCGACGCCGGGGAGGTGTGGTTCTGCGCCCTTGAGCAGACCGCGGGCAGGGGACGGCGCGGCCGTCCCTGGCAGACTCTGCATGGCAACCTCGCTGCCAGCGTGCTCGTCGTCCCCGGTACAGACCCGGCCGTCACTGCCACGCTGGGTTTCGTCGCCGGCGTGGCCCTTGGCGAGGCGCTGCGCCGCATCGTGCCGACAGCAAAGATCCGCCATGGCATCGATGGCGCCGATTTTACCGGCGGCCGTATCGCGCTCAAATGGCCCAACGACGTCCTCGCCGACGGCGCCAAGCTGAGCGGTCTGCTGCTCGAGGCAATCCGCCGGCCGCAGGGCGACACCGCCGTGGTGATCGGCCTTGGCGTCAATGTCGTTGCAGCCCCCGAGGGCCTGCCATACCCGGCGACCTCGCTGCGGCAGCTCGGCATTGAGACCAGCGCTGCAGCGGTGTTTGCCGAGTTGGCTGATGCATGGGTTGACGCGTACGAGATCTGGGACGCGGGCAGGGGCGTTGCCGACATTCTGGCACTTTGGCGCCGTTCGGCTGCCGGCATCGGCGCCGAAGTCGCCGTCCAGCGCGAGACCGACGTGGTCCGTGGCATCTTCGAAGATGTTGATGAAACCGGTCGGCTGGTCGTCAGGACCAGCACTGGCCAGACCGTGACAATAACCGCTGGTGACGTGCATTTTGGCACGACCGCGAGTGCAAGGATGGGTGCCTGATGGCGAAGGCCAGGAACGACGAACTGGTGTTCGTGCCGCTTGGCGGCGTGGGCGAAATTGGCATGAACATGGCCGCCTACGGTTTTGGGCCCGAACACAGTCGCAAGTGGATCGTGGTTGATTGCGGCGTCACCTTCGGCGGCCCGTCGCAACCGGGCATCGAACTGGTCCTCCCCGACCCGGCCTTTCTCGAAGAGCGCGCCGACGATGTGCTCGCGTTGATCCTGACCCACAGCCACGAAGATCACTACGGCGCCGTGCTCGATCTGTGGCCGGCGTTCGATCGGCCCGTCTATGCCACCGCCTTCACCTCCGCCATGCTCTCGGCCAAGCGGATCAGCGAGAACATCGTCGAGCCGATCGAAGTGCGCCACATGCTGGTGGGCAAGCCCTTCCAGGTCGGCCCCTTCACCATCGAGGCAATCAATGTCGCACACTCCATCCCTGAGAGTTGCGCGCTGCTGCTGACCACTCCTGTAGGTCGCGTTCTCCACACCGGTGATTGGAAGCTCGATCCGAGCCCCGTCGGCGGACCGCCGACCGATCGGGTGCGCTTCGAGGCAATCGGTGCCGACCGCAGCTCTGGCGTGGCGCTGATCTGCGACTCGACCAACGCCATGAAGGACGGCCAGAGCCCCAGCGAAGACGAGGTTGCCGCGACACTCGAGGCCCTGATCGCCGACGCCCCGCATCGCGTGGCCGTCACCACCTTTGCCTCCAATGTCGGCCGTGTCATCTCGGTCGCGCGCGCTGCCAAGAAGGCCGGCCGCCGCGTCGTGATGTCGGGGCGCGCGATGCATCGCATCTCCGGCATTGCCCGCGAACTCGGCATGCTGGAGGGCATCGAGCCGTTCCTCGATCAGAATGAGTACAAGAGCCTGCCGCGCAACAAGGTGGTGCTGTTGTGCACTGGCAGCCAGGGTGAAGCACGCGCCGCCATTGCCCGCATCGCCCGCGAGGAGCACCCCGAGATCGCCTTCAACGCCGGCGACCGCGTCATTTTCTCGTCCTGGGCCATCCCGGGCAACGAGCGGGAGGTGATCGACATCCAGAACTTGCTGGTCGATCGGGGCATTGAACTGGTCACCCAGACCAATGCTCTCGTCCACACCACCGGCCACCCTCGCCGCGAGGAACTGAAGCAACTTTATGACTGGGTAAAGCCGGCCGTGCTGGTGCCGGTGCATGGCGAGGCCCAGCACCTTGAGGCCCATGCGCTGCTCGGCCGCCAGCACGGCATCCCCGAAGTGGTCCACGCGCGCAATGGCGACATGGTCCGTCTGTTCCCCGAGGTTATGCATTTCCCCGGCGAAGTCCGCACCGGCGAGCTCTATCTCGACGGCAATATCCTCTGCACGCCCGAAGAAAGTGGTGTGAAGGGTCGGCGCCGGCTGGCCTTTGGCGGCCACATCGTGGTCAGCATTGTGACCAACTCGGCAGGCCAGGTCGTCTCCGGCCCCGACTACGCCTTCGAAGGCGTTCCGGAACTTGAAGATGACGACACCATTGGCGATGTCGTGCGCCGCGCCGTGACCGGCACGCTCAAGTCGATCCCGCCCAAGCGTCGCAGTGACGCAGAGCTGGTGCAGACGGCGCTGTTGCGCGCCGTGCGTGGGGAGGTTACGGCCTATTGGGGCCGCAAGGCCAACGTCACCGTCTTCGTCCACAGGGTCTAGCCATGCAGATCGGCACCTACATCGCGATCTTCTTCATCGTGTGGTGGCTGTGCCTGTTCATCGTGCTTCCCTTCAAGGTGCGCAACCAGGTCGATGACGGTGTGTGGGTGCAGGGCAGCGAGCGCGGCGCACCCGCCTTCGCGCGTCTATGGCCAAAGCTGTTGATGACGACGCTGCTTGCCGGGGCGGTCACCGCGCTGCTGCTCTGGGGCCTGAGCTCCGAGTGGCTGCGGGAATACTGGAGCTGAGTGCCAACGCAGGGGCCGATCATTCCCGCTGCTACATCAGACAGTTGGCACCATATCTTGCAGCTGGAATGAAAAAAGCAGGGCCAAGGCCCTGCTTTATAAGTTAATCGACAATGACGCTGGTCTTAGGCACGCTGTAAAGCGGCTGCCAACGCTCCTCCCTTGACGTTGTCGACGTCCGGCAACTTGCGGTTGCCTGTATTCTTATGGGTTGGACCGTAACAACTGAATCTGTCCCTGCCAAGCGGATTCTGCATGGCAGCCATCTCCAAAATACATAGAAACGGCAAGACCTAAGCGCCGGCTCCCGCACTGCTCATTCAAGTGGCGGGCGTAGCGGATTGCCCAATTACGAGGCGCATTTGGACGCTCCACTTTTGCCCATGTTGCGCTATAGCAGGTGCAGTCGAATCCGGTTGCCGCCGAGGAGAATCCATGCGCCTGAGCCGATACTTCCTGCCGCTCCTAAAGGAGACGCCGAAGGAAGCCGAAATCATCTCGCATCAGCTGATGTTGCGCGCCGGCATGATCAAGCAGCAGGCGGCGGGCAGCTACACCTGGCTGCCGCTCGGCTTCAAGGTGCTGAACAAGATCGTCCGGATCATCGAAGAAGAGCAAAACCGCTCCGGCGCCGTCCAATTGCTGATGCCGACTTTGCAGTCCGCCGACCTCTGGAAGGAAAGCGGCCGCTACGATGCCTATGGCAAGGAGATGCTGCGCATCCAGGACCGGCACGAACGCGACATGCTGTTCGGGCCGACCAACGAGGAGATGATCACCGACATCTTCCGCACCTATGTGCGCAGCTACAAGGATCTGCCGCTCAACCTCTACCACATCCAGTGGAAGTTCCGTGACGAGGTGCGCCCGCGCTTCGGCACCATGCGCAGCCGCGAATTCCTGATGAAGGATGCCTACTCGTTCGACCTCGACGAGGCGGGCGCCAAGAAGGCCTTCCAGCGCATGTTCGTTGCTTACTTGCGCACCTTCTATCGGCTCGGCCTGACGGGCATCCCGATGCGCGCCGACACCGGTCCGATCGGGGGCGACATGAGCTATGAGTTCCACGTTCTCGCCGAGACCGGCGAGAGTGCGGTGTTCCTCGACTCCGGCCTGCTGGAAAAGCCCATCCCGGCCATCGACACGGATTTCGAGGGCGACCTCGCCCCGATCTTCGAGGACTGGACCTCGCTGTTCGCTGCAACCGACGAGATGACCACCGAGGCAGAGTTCCGTGCCGCCGTTGCCGGCAATCGGCAGCTCGCCGCGCGCGGCATCGAGGTCGGTCATATCTTCTATTTCGGCACCAAGTATTCCGAACCGATGGGCGCCAAGGTCACCGGACCGGACGGCAAGGACGTCACCGTGCATATGGGCAGCTACGGCATCGGCCCTACCCGCCTCGTGCCGGCGATCATCGAAGCCAGCCACGACGAGAACGGCATTATCTGGCCGGTCAGCGTCGCGCCCTTCGAGGCCGTTGTCATCAACCTCAAGGTCGGTGACACAACCAGCGACGCGGCCTGCGACCGGCTCTATTCCGAGCTTGCGGACGAGGGCATCGATGTGCTGCTCGACGATCGCGACCAGGGCGCAGGTGGCAAGTTCGCGGCCGCCGACCTGATCGGCATCCCGTACCAACTGATCGTCGGGCCGCGTGGCCTGAAGGACGGGCAGGTCGAGATCAAGCACCGAAAGAGTGGCGAGCGCGAAACGCTGTCCATCGAGGAGGCCGTCGGCCGGCTCAAGGCGCTGATCGTGCCGCAGCGGCGAGATACGGTTTGACCGACACAGCCGCCACCGGTCCATTCTCCCGCTTCGAGTGGCTGGTGGCGGCCCGCTATCTGCGGGCGCGCCGCAAGGAGCGCTTTGTCTCGATCATCGCCACCCTGTCGCTGCTTGGCGTCGCCATCGGCGTTGCCACGCTGATCGTGGTGATGAGCGTGATGAACGGCTTCCGCACCGAACTTCTGGACAAGATCCTCGGCATCAACGGGCACTTCGTTGTCGAGGCGGGCGAGGGCGCCGGCATCAACGACTACAACGATCTGGCCGCCCGACTCGAAACCGTTGATGGCGTGCTCTACGCCATACCCTATGTCGGCGGGCAGGCTCTGGCCTCGGGCTACGCGAGTTCTACCGGTATCGTGGTCAAGGGTGTCGACTCGTCCTCGCTCGACAAGCTGCAATTGCTCCGCGGTGCCGCGGTGCTGGGCGGCTGGGACAATTGGGACGAGGGCAGGGGTCTCGCCATCGGCCAGCGCCTTGCCGAACGCCTCGGGGTCACCATCGGCGACGAGGTGACCATCGTGAACCCCAATGGGGCGCTGACGCCATTCGGCCGCACCGTGGCGCAGCAGGCCTATCCGGTGAGCGTCATCTTCAACCTCGGTATGCCCGAGTTCGACAGCTACTACCTCTACATGCCGATGCAGGCGGCGCAGGTCTATTTCCGGCTCTACGAGGACCAGCTGGCCGAGGGAGCGCAGCAACCCAGCGTCATGGCCACGCAGGAGGAACTCGACGCCGCCTATGAGCGCGTCTACCAGGCCAGCGGCATCGAGCTCTTCGTGGCCGATCCCGACCGGATCGCCGCGCTGCGCCCCGCCATCGAGGCAATTGCCGGCCCTACGCTCGGCGTCACCGACTGGCAGCAGCGCAACGCCACCTTCTTTTCCGCCTTGCAGGTCGAGCGGGTGGTGATGTTCGTCATCCTGTCGATGATCATCCTCGTCGCCGCCTTCAACATCATCGCCAGCCTTGTCATGCTGGTGAAGGACAAGGGCCCCGACATCGCTGTGCTCCGCACCATGGGCGCGACGCGCGGCGCCATCATGCGCATCTTCTCGATGACCGGATTTGCCATCGGGCTCAGCGGCACCGTGCTGGGCTTGCTGCTTGGTCTCGTCGTCGCCAGCAATGCCGAGGCGCTGCGCGCCTTCGTCTCCGGCATCCTCGACATCCCCATCTTCCCGCCCGAGCTGTTCTTCATGGCCGAACTGCCCTCGCGGGTCGACCAGGGCGAGGTGACCCTCGTGGTGCTGCTGTCGCTCGGCCTGACCTTCCTCGCGACACTCTATCCCGCCTGGCGGGCGGCACGGCTCGATCCGGTGGAGGGCTTGCGGCAATGAGCGATACCAGGGACGCCGCCGGCCCATTCTCGCCCTTCGAGTTCCTCGTCGCCTGGCGCTATCTGCGCGCCCGCCGCCGCGACCGCTTCGTTTCTGTGATCGCCAGCCTGACCCTCACCGGCATCGCCCTCGGCGTTGCCACCCTGATCGTCGTCACCTCGGTGATGAACGGCTTCAATGCCGAGATCGTCAGCAAACTGCTCGGCCTCAACGGCCACTTTGCGGCTTATCCCATCGAGGCGCGCTTCACCGACTATGACAACGCCGCCGAGGAGATTTCGGTGGTCCCGGGCGTCGTCGCCGCCATGCCCTATGTCGAGGGCCAGGCGCTGGCTGGCGGCCCGCGCAGCGATTCCACCGGCGTTATCGTGCGCGGGCTCGATCGAGCCTCCATCGCCAAACTGTCCATGCTCGACAGCACGCTGGTTGCGGGAAGTTGGGATGGGTGGGACCAAGCCAATGGCATCGCAATTGGCAAGCGCCTCGCCGATAAGCTCCGCGTCGAACTTGGCGACCCGGTCACCCTCGTCAATCCCGATGGTCTCGAAAACGAGGAGGGTCGTTCGGCGCAGGTCCGCAGCTACCCGGTGCAGGCGATCTTCTCTCTGGGCATGACCGAGTTCGACACCTTCTACCTCTACATGCCCATCCGCCCGGCCCAGGACTATTTCAACATGTTCGACCGGGTGTTGAAGGAGGGCGTATCGCCGCCGGCCGCCAACGCCACCGACGAGGAACGCGAAGCCGCCTTCGACCGCATCTACCGCGCCAGCGCCATCGAGATCTTCGTCACCAATCCCAACGACATCGAGCAGATGCGCACGCGGATCGGCAACTCGACGCAGCGCCCGCTGGTCCTTTCCGACTGGCAGCAGCAGCACCAGAATTTTCTCGAGGCGCTGAAGACCCAGGGCACGGTGATGTTCGTCATCCTGTCGATGATCATCGTGGTGGCGGCCTTCAACATTATCTCGAGCCTGATCATGCTGGTGAAGGACAAGGGCACCGACATTGCCGTGCTGCGCACCATGGGCGCGACGCGCGGCGCCATCATGCGCATCTTCGCCATTGCCGGCGTCGCCATCGGTGTCGGCGGCACGCTGCTTGGGGTTGTCCTCGGCACCATCGTTGCTGCCAATGCCGAGGCGATCCGTGCAACGCTCTCGAACCTGCTCGGCTTCACGCTGTTTCCGCCCGAGGTGTTCTACCTCTCGTCGCTGCCGTCCAAGACCATTCCCTCGGAAGTCGCGATGATTGCGCTGGTCGCCCTTGGTCTCAGCTTCCTCGCCACGCTCTATCCGGCGTGGCGTGCCGCCCAATATGACCCCGTCGAGGCCCTGCGCTATGAGTGACATCAACCTCAGGCTCACCGGCGTGCACCGCCATTATGGCGAAGGCGCAACCAGCGTTCATGTGCTGGAATCGGCCGATCTCGAAGTTCGCGCCGGCGAAATGGTGGCCATCGTCGCCCCGTCCGGGGCCGGCAAGTCGACCTTGTTGCATGTCAGCGGGCTCCTGGAACGACCACAGTCGGGCGAGGTGGAAATCGTCGGTACCCCGACCAGTCATCTCAACGAACGCGGCCGCACGCTGCTGCGCCGAAACGCCATCGGCTATGTCTACCAGTTCCACCACCTGCTGCCCGAATTCAGCGCCCTTGAGAATGTTGTGCTGCCGCAACTTATTGCCGGCGCCGACCGCAAGGCCGCCGAACAGCGCGCCATGAGCCTGCTTGACCGTCTCGGCGTCGCGCCCCGCGCCCAGCATCGTCCGGCCGAACTCTCGGGCGGCGAGCAGCAGCGTGTCGCCATCGCCCGCGCCGCCGCCAACCGTCCTCGGATCATGCTCGCCGACGAGCCGACCGGCAATCTCGACCCCGATACCAGCACTCTGGTCTTCGATGCCTTGATGGAACTGATCGCCACCGAGAACGCCGCGGCCCTGATCGCCACCCACAACCACGACCTCGCCCGCCGCGCCACGCGCATCGTGACGCTGAAGGGCGGAAGGGTGGAGCCGCTTACGCTTTAGCGGCGCTCAGCTATACCGCTCTTCCTTCCAGGGATCTGCGTGGTTGTGATAGCCGCGGATCTCCCAGAAACCCTTGTGGTCCTTGTCAACGAACTCGATCTTCTTGAGCCATTTCGGGCTCTTCCAGAAGTAGAGGTGCGGCACGACGAGGCGCACCGGGCCGCCATGTTCCAGCGTCAGCGGCGCGCCCTCCCAGCTATGGGCGACCAACGCCGCTTCCGACGCAAAGTCCTCCATCGCCATGTTGGTGGTGTAGCCGTCATTGCTCTGGAACAGCACATGGGTGGCCGCACTCTGCACGCCGACCCGCTCGATGAGGTGCCGGGTGGATACGCCCTGCCAGTGATTGTCGTAGCGCGACCAGCTGGTGACGCAGTGGATATCGGAAACGAAGTCCACCTGTGGCTCCGCCATCAGGTTGTCGAAGCTCCATGTCTGCGGATGATCGACAAGCCCGGCTATCTCCAGCCGCCAGACGGACTTCGGTACGTTCGGCGTCTGGCCGAGATCGAGTACCGGCCAGGTACGGACCAGGTGCTGACCCGGCGGCAGGCGTTGATCCTCCGGGCGGGCGGTCAGCCCGGTGAGAAACTTGCCCAGTTCCGCCCAGCGGGACTTGGTCTTGGTGAGCTTGCTGTCTTCGGGGAAATTGTCGTCGGCCATGGGCACCTCGCGGGTTGGCGCTAGGGTGCCTTGCCGTCCCGTCATGTCAATTCCCATTTGCGTCAGAGCAGGGGTCCGATTTTGCCTTCCATCGGCATTGCCGGCGGCCGCGGCGGTCCCCATGTCTTGCCCAGCACGATATCTGGGAGCATAGACATGATGAACCGTGACGATCGCGACGCAATCGAGGGCCTGTTTGACAGGCTGGCTCAGGCAGCGCGACAGGCGCCGCACCGTGACCCCTATGCCGAAGCACTGATCAACGCAGAAATGGCCCGCCAGCCGGCCGCGGCCTACTACATGGCGCAGACCATCGTGGTGCAGCAGCAGGCGCTGGAAGCTGCTGATCGTCGAATCCGCGAGCTCGAAGCCGACGCGGAACGGCGCGGACGCGGAGGGCTGTTCGGCGGCATGTTTGACGACGGCCACGGCCGGCAGAATCGCGATGACGAGCGCGCGGTCGCGCGGCAACGCGGCCCCTGGGATCGCGGCGCGGGTGGCGGGTTCCTCGCCGGCGCGGCGCAAACCGCACTCGGGGTCGCCGGCGGCGTGATGCTTGGCAGCGCCATCGGGTCCTTGCTTGGCGCAGGCGCCGCGTCCGCCAGCGAGCCGGACGCAGGACAGGGAGCCGACACGGGCAACGAGGCGGATTCCGGCGCCTCCGACAATGGCGATTTCGGCGATTCCGATTTCGGTGGCGATGGTTTCGACATCGGCGGCGACTTCTAGCGCCCGATCGGACTTGCGTGTGACGTTGCCCGGCGGGCATCATCGCCCGGATGACAGATCACGATAACCCGATTCACATCGAGAGCGTCGACAAGGCCGAGGGTGCGGACCGCCTCTCGGCCATTCTCGTGGCAATTGCGGAAGCGGACGATCGGGATCGCATTTCCGTCGGCGACCTGCTCCAGGCACTGAAGCGGCGCGCGCTGGGCGCCTTGATGTTCATCTTCGCCATCATCACCGCGCTACCCATGCCGCCCGGCGTTTCTGCCGTGGTCGGGGCACCGCTGGTGTTCCTGTCGGCCCAGCTGATGCTGGGCATGAATGCCTGGCTGCCGCGCATCATCACCGACCGCTCGCTGAGCCGTGTCGACTTCCATCGCGTTGTCCGCGCCGCCTCACCCTGGCTCGCGCGGGCTGAAGGGATCATGCGGCCGCGCTTCGAGTTTCTCGCCCGGCGCCCGGCCGTTCACGTGATGGGGCTGGTCGCCTTCGTCATGGCGCTGCTGGTCCTGCTACCGATCCCTGGCGCCAACATGGCGCCCTCGGTCGCCATCTGCATCATTGCGCTCGGCCTGCTTGAACGAGATGGCGTCTGGATCGTGCTTGGCGCACTGGTCGGAATCGTTTCGACCGTCGTCGTCGCGGCAATCTACTGGGTGCTGATCACCTGGGCGATCGGGGTTGCCCTCAGCTTTCTCGGCTGGGGCGCAGTGCCTCCGGTGCCGGTGGTCTGAGGCTACCAGTATGCCAGCGCTGAGAACGGGTCGTTGCTGAACGTGCCGGCCTTGCGCTTCTCGTAGAAGTTGTTCCCGCCCGCCTCGAGCACATAATACATGTTGTCATAGGGGAACTTGTACCCGGCGGTATGGAAGTGCACCACCGCTGGACTGAGGTTCTTGTGTCGCGCTCCGGAAAGCACCCTGTCGGCCATATTGTACGCGCGCGCCGACGATGTCTTCTCTTTCATTGGCTTGGACAGCACACCAGGGGCAAACTGGTTCTTCTGGCCGACCACCGCGCAGACCGTGTTCGGGTAGCGCTTGTCGGCCACCCGGTTCATCACCACCGTCCCGACAGCCAGCATGCCGTCATCGCTCGAGCGGTTGGACTCGAAATACATCGCCCGTGCCAGGCAGTCGCGCGACGACAGGTTACCGAACGGGAGAACAGAGCATCCGGCGAGCAGCCCTGCAAACAACGGGGCAGCCAGCACCAGCCGGGACAATCGTGCCAATTTTCGCTCCGGACACAAACACAAACCAGGGAGGTCGAGCATGGCCTGCCCGAGATGCGCACAATGCAACAGATGCGGTTAATGCGGCGTTTGCGAACTGTGGCGGCACAGTGGCGGGCATGAAAAAGGGGCGGGTTTGGCCCGCCCCTCGTGTTTCATCTGAGAATGTCTGGCTCAGCTGCCGAGGCCAAAGCGGCGCTGCCACCAGCCAGCCTTCTTGGGCTTGGCGTCTTCGGCTTCTGTTGCCGCCTCGGGCTCCTTCGGCGTCGAACTCACGACAATCTCGCCGTCGGGGATCTCCTTCTTGGCGCGGCGGCGCGGCGCAGTTGCCGGTTCTGCCGCCAGCGGCTCGTCGGCGGCCTTTGCCGGCGCGCTCTCGGTTGCCGCTGGTGCCAGTTCATCGGCAGCAGCCAGAGCGGCTTCAGCAGTCGGCGCCGGAGCCTTTGGCTTTCGCGTGCGCGGACGTGCCTTCGGCTTGGCTTCTTCGGCCGGCGCATCGGCCTCAGCAGCCGGGGCCTCCACAACCTCGGCGGCAGCTTCAGCAGCCGGCTCGGCCTTGCGGCGGCGGCCACGCTTCGGCTTGGCCGCTGCTTCGTCGGTAGCCGTCGCTTCAGCGACCGCGCTTGCCTCGGCACCCATCGGCTCCTCCGCCACAACGGAAGTCGCTGCGATCGCGTCCTGGCTCAGCACGTCAGCAGCAATGGCCTCCACCACCGGTTCTGCGGCTTCATCCCCCGCCTCGGTACCGGCGGGCTCCTGACCATCCTCCGGACGGCGATTGCGGCGGCCACCACGGCGACCCCGACGCCGACGGCGGCGCGGCTCGTCATCGCCAGCAGCGGCTTCCGCCGGCGCGGGCTCACCATCGGCAGACTCTGCTTCGTCGTCGGCGATCTCGGCGGCCGAAGCCGGCTCGCCCTGACGGTCCTCGGAACGATCGCCCCCACGGCGACGGCGGCGGCGACGGCGTCCGGAGCGATCGCCGTTTTCCTCGCTTCGCGCGGGGCGGGGCGCAGTCGTCGCTGCCTCTTCTTCCTCGTCCTCGACCTCGTCGACCACCTCATCATCGACACTGCTATCTTCCACCAGCGTCGCGGTATCGACCCGCACATGCGTACCGGGGGCATCGCCACGCTCGAGCAGGCGGGCTTCACCGCGCTCGATGGCGAAGTGCTGCGGTCCGACATGGTCGTCGGCCATCACATTGATCGATAGGTCGTACTTGGCCTCAAGGCCGCTCAGCGTGTGCCGCTTCGCATTGAGGATGTAGAGCGCCACATCCGTCGGCACCTTGAGGTTGATCGACTGGCCGGGCTTCTTCATCACGTGGTCTTCGACCTGGCGCATCACCATCAGCGCCACGCTTTCGACCGAGCGGACAAGACCGGTGCCGGAGCAGGTCGGGCACTTGTGCGTCGAGCTCTCGATCACACCGGCACGGATGCGCTGGCGGCTCATCTCCATCAGCCCGAAATGGCTGATGCGGCCGACCTGGATGCGGGCGCGATCATTCTTCAGCGCCTCCTTCAGCCGGCGTTCCACCGAGCGATTGGAACGATTCTCCACCATGTCGATGAAGTCGATGACAATCAGGCCGGCAAGGTCGCGCAAGCGCAGTTGGCGCGCCACTTCGTCCGCGGCTTCCAGGTTGGTCTGGAGCGCGGTGTCCTCGATATTGTGTTCCTTGGTCGCGCGACCCGAGTTCACGTCGATTGAAACCAGCGCTTCTGTCGGGTTGATCACCAGATAGCCGCCCGAAGGCAACGTCACCTGCGGCGAGAACATCTGGTCGAGCTGGTTCTCGACGCCATACCGCGCAAAGATCGGCTGATCTTCCTTGTAGAGCTGCACGTTCTTGGCGTGGCTCGGCATGATCATCCGCATGAAGTCCTTGGCCTCGCGATAGGCCGACTCCCCCGCCACCAGCAGCTCGTCGATCTCCTTGGAATAGAGGTCGCGAATGGTCCGCTTGATCAGCGACCCTTCCTCATAAACGAGGCACGGCGCCGTCGACTTCAGCGTCAGCGTCCGCACGTTTTCCCACAGGCGCTGCAGGTATTCGAAGTCGCGCTTCACCTCAGCCTTGGTCCGGCTGGCACCTGCCGTGCGCAGGATAATGCCCTGGCCGGGCGGCACTTCGAGGTCGCCCACGATGTCCTTGAGCCGCTTGCGGTCGGCGGCGTTGGTGATCTTGCGGGAAATCCCGCCACCACGCGCCGTGTTCGGCATCAGCACCGAATAGCGGCCGGCGAGCGACAGATAGGTGGTCAGCGCCGCGCCCTTGTTGCCGCGCTCTTCCTTGACGACCTGCACCAGCATCACCTGCCGGCGCTTGATCACTTCCTGGATTTTGTACTGGTTGCGACGCGGGGTGGCGCGGCGGCGCTCCTGCACGTCTTCCAGAGCGTCGCCGCTGCCGACACTCTCGACCGGCTCGCTGTTGGCGGGCGCCTGCTCGATATGGCTCGACTCGCCATCCGCCTCGTTAGAGTCGTCCTCGGCGGCCTCCGAAGCAGCCTCGGCCGGCGCCTCCTGCTCATGCTCATCCTCGTGCTCCTCCTCGCGAAGCAGGGCTTCGCGGTCGGCGACGGGGATCTGGTAATAGTCGGGGTGGATTTCGCTGAAAGCGAGGAAGCCGTGGCGGTTGCCGCCATATTCGACGAAGGCCGCCTGTAGCGACGGCTCAACGCGGGTGACCTTGGCCAGGTAGATATTGCCTCTCAGCTGGCGCCGGGTCGCTGATTCGAAATCGAACTCTTCGAGCCGGTTCCCGCTAGTGACGACAATCCGTGTTTCTTCCGGGTGGATGCCATCCACCAGCATGCGCTTTGTAGCCATAAAATGAGACTCCGCGCCTGCGCGCGCCGACAAGCATGGGCCGGCAAGCCGGCCTCCACGTCGGTTTTCCGCGCGAGACGAATGGTTCTAGGGAAAGGGCGCCGGAGGCGCCTTTGCGAAGGGCGGCAGAACCGCCGGTAACGGAGAGGAGAACGATCGCCGGGGCGCGGTCGACAACGACGGCGCGAACGCTGAAATCAGTTGCGTCGCCGATTGACTGCCCGCTGGCCATCAGACCTCTTCCTTGCGAGCGGTCGGCCGTAGCCTGTCGACCGCTCTTCGGCCCGAAGCGGGCCGGTATTCGTCCGTATGAGGCGCCAAATGTGCCGCATTTCAAAACGCGGAGTTTCCAGACTGGGAACTCCAGCTTCGCCGCTGCGGACCGATCGGGGCCTTGGCGCAAGTCTGCGCCGCAGGGATCCATATGGTCTTCGCAGCAGACCGCCTCAAGATGGCTTTAGGGATGTTGCCGCAAATTGGCAACAGGAAACTCTCTGTGAGCACTGGCACTTGGACTTGACGGCTGCCACACGTTGTAAATCGTGTAGCGCTTCGAGACCGCCGCAGAATTGCCCCAGTGCTGCGGCGTGTTGCCGGCGAGTCGTCGGGGCAATGTGAAGGGCGGGAGCCGGTGCCGAATTCTTTCTCCGCGCGGTGGCGGGCCGCCCGGTTGTTCGCTGGATTGCTGGCCGTATTGGCGATGCTTGTGGCCATCGCGCCCGGCAGCGCCCAGACCACCCTCGAGTCCATCGAGGACTACCCGGACGTGGTTGACGCACGTGTCTCGACCACCGCCGAGCGTGCGCGCCTCATTATCGACCTGACCGGACCCACCGAGTTCGCCATTGCCACCCTGCGCGACCCCGATCGCATCGCCATCGACGTCAAGGCGTTCGAGACCAAGATCCTCGCGCCGGCCGACGTGGCCGGTGAAGGCATCATCAAGAGCTTTGCCGTCGCCATGGCCGAAAAGGGCAGGGCGCGTACCCTGCTCGAGCTGAACGCTCCGGCGCAGGTGCAGCAGGCCTATATGCTCGATGCCGTCGCCGATCAGCCGGCGCGCCTGGTCGTCGACTTCATCCCCGATACGCCGGAGAACTTCTCGGCCCGCGCCGAGGCCGATCTGCAGGCCTCGCTCGCCAACCAGGGCGCGCTGCCGGCGACGCCGCCAACCGATCCCGGCACGCATGGCGCGGTGCCCGAGGGCAGGCCGCTCGTCGTCCTCGACCCCGGACATGGCGGCATCGACAACGGCGCCAGCGCCCCCAATGGCGTGCACGAAAAGGACATCACGCTGACCTTCGCGCTGCAGCTGCAGAAGGTACTGGTCGATTCCGGCCGCTTCGATGTGGCACTGACCCGCGAGGACGATACCTATCTTACGCTGAATGAGCGCGTCGACCTGGCCCGCCGCAACCGCGCCAACCTCTTCATCTCGCTGCATGCCGACAGCTTCCAGGACTCCGCCATCCGCGGTGCCAGCATCTATACCCGCGACGAGAATGCCACCGACGTCCTCGATCAGGTGCTGGCCGATGGCGAGAACCGTTACGACATTGTCGCAGGCTTTGCCGTCCCGCAGTCACCGCCGGAGGTGATGGACATTCTGGTCGACCTGATGCGGCGCGAGATGCGCAAGAGCTCGTTTCTCGCCGCCGAGGCGCTGATTCACCAGCTCGAACCAAGTGTTGCCATGCGCCGCTTCCCGTTGCGGCAGGCGGATTTCTTCGTGCTGCAGGCGCCCGACGTCCCATCCTTGCTGGTGGAACTGGGCTTTCTCTCCAATGGCAGCGACATCGCCAACCTGCAGCAATCCGAATGGCGCGACCGGGTCGTGGATGCGCTGGCGCGGGGCATTGCCGACTATTTCGACAAGTTGCAGGCCGAAGCCACCGCCGAATAGGCCGCGTGGCGGCCCGGCAACAGCGGACCAGCCATCGGCTGCCACGGGAGCAACCTGCGGGTTCTGTCCACATTTTCGCCCTTCTCTGATATGATTCCGCCCTATGTGGCGTCGCATGCACTGCGTCGCGGGACGGGAACCACCAATCAATGCTCAGACTTCTCGGCTGGCTCTTCGGTTTTGCCATCTTCTGCATGCTGGCGGCCGGCGCGGTTGGCGCCGTCTATATCCAGCAGGTCACGGCCGAACTGCCTGACTACACGGTTCTCAAGGACTATCAGCCGCCCGTCACCACCCGCATCCACGCGGCCGATGGCACGCTGCTTGCCGAATATGCCCGCGAGCGCCGGCTGTTCCAGCCCATCGAGACCATTCCGCCCCTGGTGATCAACGCCTTCATCTCGGCCGAAGACAAGGATTTCTACAACCACGGCGGCATCGATTTTTCCGGCGTGGTTCGCGCCCTGCGCGACAACGTCATGGCCAAGCTGGAAGGCAGCGGCGGCCCGCTGGTCGGCGCCTCGACCATTACCCAGCAGGTCGCCAAGAACTTCCTGCTTTCATCCGAGCAGACTTGGGACCGCAAGATTCAGGAAGCACTGCTGGCGCTCCGCATCGAAGGCACCTTCTCCAAGGACAAGATCCTTGAGCTCTACCTCAATGAGATCTTCCTCGGCTCCGTCGGTGGCCAGACCTATGGCGTCGCCGCCGCCGCGCTCAACTATTTCGACAAGGCGCTGTACGAGCTCACGCTCAGCGAGGCGGCCTATCTCGCCGCGCTGCCCAAGGGGCCGAGCAACTACAATCCGTTCCGCTACCCCAAGGCAGCCATCGAGCGCCGCAACTGGGTGATCGATCGCATGGTCGAAAATGGCTATGCCACGGCCGCCGAGGGCGAGGCTGCCAAAGCCGAGCCGCTGCAGGTGGTGCCCCGCGAAACCGGCACCCGGCTCTATTCTGCCGAGTATTTCAGCGAAGAGGTGCGCCGCCAGTTGGGTCGCCTCTATGGCGAGGCCGAACTCTATGGCGGCGGTCTCAGCGTGCGCACGACGCTGGAGCCAAAATATCAGGAATATGCCCGCCGTGCCCTGATGGATGGGTTGATCGCCTATGACCGCAACGAAGGCTTCCGCGGCCCGGTGGCGACGGTCGACATCTCGAGCGAGTGGGGCGAGGCGGTCAATGCCGTCAAGCCGCTCAGCGACGTCCCCGAGTGGACGCTCGCCGTGGTGCTCGAGATGGGCGACAACGAGGGCACCATCGGCCTGCGTCCCGGAAATGAGGCGGGCGGCGGCATTTCGGCGGACCGCGAAACCGGCACTCTGGCCGGCCCTGACATCAAGTGGGTCAGCCGCAAACTCGGCACGCTCCTCAAGCCCGGTGACGTCATCTATGTCTCGCCGGTGGCGGACAAGCCGGGCCACTACACGCTGGAACAGGTCCCCGAGATCGAGGGCGCCCTCGTCGCCATGGACCCGCGCACCGGACGCGTCCTTGCGCTTGTCGGTGGCTTCTCATTTGCCGAGTCCGAGTTCAATCGCGCCACCCAGGCGCTGCGGCAACCCGGTTCGTCCTTCAAGCCGATCGTCTATTCGGCCGCCCTCGACAATGGCTACACCCCGGCCTCCGTGGTGCTCGACGCCCCCATTGAGGTGGTCAACTCCGATGGCTCGATCTGGCGGCCGGAGAACTACGCCCAGGAGTTCTACGGCCCGCAGACCCTGAGGCGCGGTATCGAGCGCAGCCGTAACGTCATGACCGTCCGGCTTGCGCAGGACCTCGGCATGCCGCTGATCAGCGAATACGCCAAGGTGTTCGGCATCTACGATTCCCTCAATCCGGTGCTCGCCATGGCGCTCGGCGCCGGCGAAACCACCGATATGCGCATGACCGCCGCCTACGCGACCATCGCCAATGGCGGTCGCAAGATCGTGCCGACCCTGATCGATCGCATCCAGGATCGTTACGGCAAGACCATCTACAAGCATGACGAGCGCATCTGCGACGGCTGCGCCGGTGAGGAATGGCGCGGGCAGGGCGAACCACTGATCATCGACAATCGCGAGCAGGTGCTCGACCCCATGACCGCCTTCCAGATCACCTCGATGATGGAAGGCGTCGTCCAGCGCGGCACCGGCACCCACGCCAAGCGCCTCGGCCGTCCGGTCGCCGGCAAGACCGGCACCTCCAACGACTACAAGGATGCCTGGTTCATCGGCTTCACCCCCGAACTGGCCGTGGGCGTCTATGTCGGCTTCGACACGCCGCGCAACATGGGCCGGCAGGCGACCGGCGGCGAAATGGCGGTCCCCATCTTCACCTCGTTCGTCGAGAAGGCCCTGGCCGGCAAGCCACCCACCCCGTTCAATATGCCGACCGGCATGACCCAGGTCTGGATCGACCCCACCACCGGTGTGAAGACCAATGGCGGCGACGTTGCCATCAACGAGGCCTTCAAGCCTGGCACCGGCCCCAACCTCGTCACCTCGGTGATCGGGGTCAATTCGGACGCCTTCACCGCCATCCAGTCCGGCGATCCGGCATTCGGAACCGATATCACCCAGGGGCGTGGCGGGCTGTTCTAGCCAGCTTGCCCCTGCCGCCCGCCGATGCTATCGACCGGGCAATGCCGGCATAGCTCAGTTGGTAGAGCAGCTGATTTGTAATCAGAAGGTCGCGGGTTCAAATCCTGCTGCCGGCACCAGGGCCCATAACGGGCGCTTCGACAGTGGGGGACCGGGCTTGAACGAGCGTGCCACCCAAGGCTGGAAGCTTCCCCGGCAGGCCCCGTTCTATCTCGCCATCGCGGCCGGTGTTCTCTCGGCAACCATCTGCCTGTTCATTGCGCCGGCGTTCACCGTCGCGGTTGCCACCAACACCATGTTCGCGGTCTATCTGGTGCTGGTTGGCTTCGAGCTGCCACGGCTCGATCCGGCCTTTCTCCGCCGCCGCGCCGCCGACGCCGACTCGCCGGTGGCCGCAATCTTCGCCGCCGCGATTCTCATCGTCATTGTCGCCATCACCTATCTGTTCCTCACGCTCAATCACGGCGGACCACCAAACCTCGTGGAAATCGCCATGAGCGTCATATCCGTGCTGCTTGGCTGGTTCACCATCAACACCATGGCCAGCCTGCACTACGCACACGAGTACTATGAAGACGCCGACGGGGAGGCCGACCAGCCGACCGGCGGACTGGCGTTTCCGGAGTGCCCGGAGCCGGCAGGCGTGGATTTCCTGTACTTCGGCTTTGTCGTCGGCATGACCGCGCAGGTCTCGGACGTGCAGGTGACGACCCGCCCGATGCGCCAACTGGTGCTGATGCACTCGGTCTTCGCATTCCTGTTCAACACCGTGCTGGTCGCCGCCACGGTCAATGTTGTGGTGACGGCTGCCGGCAGTTGAGCCGGTCGGGTCGCACCTCACAAGTTGCGCCAAGGCGGCGCTTGATGGTTTAGTCTGGGACAACGGCGAAATGCCGATGCCCGAACTGGAGGAAGCACAAATGGCACGCAAGCAGCTGACGGCAATCGGCCTCCCCATCGCGCTTGGAGCACTGCTCCTGCTGGCGGCCTGCGGCAACAACGAAACGCCGCCCCCGCCCGCTGCGGAAACGCCTGCGGCCTCCAATCCGGCACCTGCGACCGACACGGCCGCCGAAGAGGCCGCCAAGGCAGCAGAGGCCGAGGCGGCCGCCAAGGCCGAAGCGGAAGCCGCCGCAAAGGCGGAGGCGGAATCAGCTGCAAAGGCGGAGGCCGAGGCAGCTGCCAAGGCTGAGGCCGACAAGCAGGCGGCCGAGGCCGCCGCCAAAGCCGAGGCCGAAAAGCAGGCTGCTGAAGCTGCCGCCAAGGCCGAACAGGAACGACTCGCCGCTGAAGCCGCTGCAAAGGCTGAAGAGGAACGGCTTGCCGCCGAGGCTGCGGCCAAGCAGGCCGAGGAGAATCGCATCGCTACCGCCGCCCGTGCCAAGGCGGATGCTGAAGCTGCACTGGCCGCCGCCAGGCTGGAGGCCGAGGCGCTTGCTGCCGCCGCTGAAGCGGAAGCCAGAACCGCTGCCATCAAGGCCCGCGCCGAAGCAGATGTCGCCGCTGCGGTCGGCGTGGCGGCCAAGGAAGCCGAGATGCTGGCGGCCAAGGCGGTCATCGCCGAGCGGGCAGAAGCGGATGTGACCGCAGCACTAGCTGCAGCCAAGGCCGAGGCCGGCGCCGCGGCTGCGGAGGCAGCCGCCAAGGCTGAGGCCGAAGCGGCTGCAAAAGCCGAGGCTGAAGCCAAGGCCAAGGCAGAAGCAGAGGCCGCAGCTGCAAAGGCGGCCGCTGATCAGGCCGCAGCCGAGGTCGCAGCCCGCGCCGCCGCCGATGCCGCCGCGGCGGTAGCTGCGGCTGCCGATGCCGCCACTGCAGCTCCGATCTCGGATGCCGCAGCTCGCGGCGCCGCGGACGCGAAGGCCGCTATCGCTGCGGCGGCGCAATAGGCGCCGGCGACCCGCACCAGACTTTGCGTCAGCGCCGTCCAGCCGTCGCTGCGAACAGCGTGATGGCTGCGGCGTTCGAAACGTTGAGCGACTTGATCGGGCCGGGCATGTCCAGCCGCACCATCTGGTCGCACAGCTCCCGCGTGCGCTGCCGGAGGCCCTTGCCTTCGGCACCAAGCACCACCGCCAGCGGCGTGTCGTCGGTGCGCGGCCGCAACAAGTCCGGCGCCTCCGAATCGAGCCCCAGCACTGTCATGCCGCGCTCCTTGAGCTTCTCGATGGCATCCCCGAGATTGCGGACCTCGATCATCGGCACCAGGTCGAGCGCGCCCGAAGCCGACTTGGCCATCACCCCGGTTTCGCGCGGCGAGTGACGAGACGTGGTGATCACCGCGTCCGCCCCAAAGGCGCAGGCCGTCCTCAGGATCGCCCCGACATTGTGCGGATCGGTCAACTGGTCGAGCACGACAACGAGGCGCGGATTGTGCAGGTCGTTGAGGCCGAAGCGCCCCACCGGATCGACTTCCAGCGCCATGCCCTGGTGCACCGCATCGTCGCCGAGCAGCCGGTCCAGCTCCTTTGGCGTCGTCTCGATAGGCCGCAGCCCCCCGAGCCCGCCGGATTCCGTCAGGCGGATCAGTGCATTTGGCGTAACCAGGAGGCTACGCTTTTCACGTAGCGGATTGTCGAGCGCCGCCCGCACGGTGTGGAGACCGTACAGATAAACCGGCCCAGTATCCGGGTCGTAACGGGGCTTGGGCGGGAACTTGTTGCGGCTCATGGTGATCGCGTAGCGGTTTTGTCGGCTGCCAGCAAGCTCAGCCGGCGCCGATCGACACCTCGACCCGCAACCCGCCCAGAGCCGAGCGTCCGAAGTTCAGGCTGCCGCCATTGATGGCCACGATTTCCCGCGCGATGGCGAGACCGAGGCCGGTGCCCGGCAGGCTCTGGTCGGCCCGCACCCCACGCTCGCCTAGCGTCGCGAGCGCGGCGTCCTCCACACCCGGGCCATCATCCTCGATTCTGAGGATCGCACCCTGTGCACTCACCACGACGCGTGAGCCTGCCCATTTGCCGGCGTTCTCGAGCAACACCCCCAGCAGTTCCATCAGGTCCATCCGGTCGAGGGCGAAGCTCATCGTCGCGGGAACGTCCACCTGCCAGTCGAGCCCGGCGCCCGCTGGCGTCCGCCGCAGCGTTTCGACAATCCGGACCACCGCGTGCGACAGCGGCGTCGACTGTCGCTCGAGTCGCGCCCGATGTCGCAACCGTGACAGGCGCAACTGGTGATCGACCGTTGCCAGCATGTCCCCGGCAATGGCCTCGACGCGGTCCGCCGTGTCCCCGGCGCCCGCGCGCCGAATCGTCTCAGCCTCGCCGTTGAGCAACGTCAGGCTCGTCTTCAGCCCGTGGGCGAGGTCGGCAGCCCGGCTGCGCGCAAACCCGATACTGCGCTCCTGCAGCTCGAGCAACTCGTTCACCTCGGTGACCAGCGGCATAACCTCGGCGGGATAGTCACCCGACAAGTGTGGCGAACCGCCTGAGCGGATCGCCGCAATGCCGCGCTGCACTTCGTCCAGCGGCCGCAGCCCGAGCTGAATTTGTATCGCCGAAGCGAGCATCAACGCCACAGCAAGGACCGACAGCGCCAGCACCAGGTCGTCACGAAACGCCGCGTTGGCCGCGTCGATCCCATCGGTCCGCTCGGCAATCGTCAGCATCAGGGTGCGGGCAGGGGAGCCGTTCTCGCTCTCGAACACCAGCTGCCGCGTCAGCGCAAGGGCCGGCAGTCCGGCCGGATCGCTGATCCGCTCGAGGCTTCCCGCATCCGGGACCGCTGCCGGCAACGCGATGTTTGCGTCCCACAGCGAGCGCGAGCGGAGCATCGCGGTGCCTGCCTCGTCGGCGACCTGCCAGTAGAGCCCGCCCGCCGGCACATCGAACCGGGGGTCGGCCATCGCTGAGGTCAGAGCAGGTGCCGCGGCGGCGACGTCGACCAGCGCGGTCAACCGTGTCATCTGCGCCTGCAACTGCGCTTCGAGATTGCGCTCCACATGGTTGGCAAAGATCGCGGTGATGGCCAGTCCGGCAAGCAGCAGCGCAATAGCCACCGTCCCAGCGGACAGCATGAGCAGTCGCAGCCGCAGCGATCGCAACCTCACTCCGGCGCGCCCTTCATGGCGTAACCGAAGCCGCGCCGCGTCTCGATGGCGTCTGTGCCCAGCTTCTGGCGCACCCGTCGCACCAGCACTTCGATGGCGTTGGATTCGAGTTCGCGGTCCTGGAAATACAGATGCTCGGTCAGTTCGGGTTGCCCGACCACTCGGAGCCGGTGATGCATCAGATAGGCCACGAGGCGGTATTCCTGCGGGCTGAGCGACACGGGGATGCCGTTGCGGGCGACGCGCATCACGCGCGTGTCGAGCGCAATGTCACCCACCTCGATAACCGGTGAGGCGAGCCCGGCGGCACGGCGGAGCAGGGCCCTGACCCGGGCCAGCAGTTCTTCCACGCGAAAGGGCTTGGCGAGGTAGTCATCGGCGCCGGCATCAATCCCCTCGACCCGCTCGTCCCAGTTGCCGCGCGCCGTCAGCACCAGCACAGGCAGGACGCGCCCGGCCTTTCGCCAGCGCTTGAGCACGGTCAACCCATCGACAACTGGCAGTCCGAGGTCGAGCACCGCGGCGTCAAAATTCTCGCTGTCGCCGCGAAACCAGCCGATTTCGCCGTCCCTTTCCCGTTCGACCAGGAATCCAGCGTGTTCCAGCGCCGCCTGCACGTTTGCGGCAATTCCGTCGTCATCTTCGATCAGCAGGATCCGCATCGGCTACCGCAGCAACTTGCCGTTGGTGGCGTCATAGTAGACATGGCGCACGCGACCCGCAGCATCGATGAAGCGGATGCGGTACCTCAGCGTACTGCCCACCACCAGTTTCACGTCCACCACGGTGCCCTTGAAAGCTTCGGCGAAGCTGGCGAGCACCTGCTTGAGCGGGACTGCCTGGCCGGAACTTACTGCGTCATAGGCCCGGTCGTGATCATCGCGCTCGTCGCCGTCGTCGTCACCGCCGCCGTTGTCGTCACCGCCGCTGTCATCGCCGCCGCCATCGTCGCCGCCGCTGTCATCGCCGCCGCCGCTGTCATCGCCGCCGCCATCGTCATCGGAGCTGTCATCATCGGAATCGTCGTCGCCATCGTCTCCCCCGTCATCGTCGCCGCCATCCTTCGCATAGGAGGGCGGAGCCAGGGCGAGTTGCGCGGATGCGAGCAGGAAAAGCAAAAGCAGCTGGCGACGTCTCATGCGATCAGCCTAACACCAGCAAGCTGACAGCGCGCTGACAGAACCCGCCGGGCGTCTGTCAGCGGCGGTGCGGTACGGTCATCGGGTCGAACGAATTCTTCTCTGGAGGACAACATGATCCGCAACATCTCACTCGTCTCCGTCGCCACTCTGCTCGTTGCCATGGCCGCAACGCAGCCCGCCCTGGCCCGGGGCATCAAGGACTATCTGTCCGATGCCGACCTCGCCGCCTACTGCGCGTCTGTCGGCGTCGATACCCATACCCAGACCTCCGTGACACTCCCTGATAACACGGTCGTCACGGGAACGGTCCATTGCGAGGCCGAGGATCTGATCGTGGGCAGCGATGACATCGACGACGCGTTCGACGATAGCGACGGTCGCCTGGATGACGACAGCTCGGACGATTTTGATGACAGCCCCGATGATAGCGACGGGCGCGACGACGACAGCTCGGACGACGACAGTTCGGGCGATGACAGTTCGGACGACAGTTCGGATGACGACAGCTCGGACGACAGCTCGGATGACGATAGCTCGGACGACGACAGCGACGACTCCGACGATGACTCCGGCGACGATCACGGCAGCGACCACGACTGACCCCCTAGTCCGGCGCGTGCCGCCGCGCTGGACCCAAGGCTGCCGGCCCGCTTCCCCAAGGCGCGGTCGGCAGCCAACCCCATGCCAACACGCCAGGCGCTGTAACAATCCCGTTGCATTGAGTGTTGACAGTCGCCACCGGCCTCGACATAAACCGCCCCGACGACGCGCCCGGTGACGGGCGCCGTTTGTTTCTCCGGCTCTGTGGAGGGGTGGGAGAGTGGTTAAATCCGGCAGACTGTAAATCTGCTCGCTTAGCGTACACTGGTTCGAATCCAGTCCCCTCCACCACCTGGCGCCTGATAGGCGTCACCTGCAGCCAATCGCCAGCGCTCGTGCCAGGCCATTGATTCAATTGCGATAGAATCAGCACGCGCGCTTTGCCGGGCCGGGCAGGGGCTCTCGCGGCTCTTGACACGGCCACAAGCCTTTGTTTTTCGGGCGAATTGCGTACTTATACGGCTGAGATGACCGTATTCCCTTGGTAGTGTTAACGAATTCTCAATTTTCATGGAACCTAACGCACCATTGCGGTACTATAAGCGTGGGGCGAAGTGAGGAACCATGAAGACCAATCTGATGTTGTCTGTCGCCTTGGGTGGGTTTGCCCTTGCGCTCTTTTCCCAGCCCGTTCTTGCCGAAGCGCCGGCATCGCTGCCCGGCGATCTTGTTGAAGTTTGCGAGGTGCCGCCCGATTTCTTCGAGGGCAACTGTCCGCCGACCGTTGTCGAACGTTTCAACACGCTGAAGTCTGAGGGCGTCACGGGCGAGCCCTTCAATGCCGCCCTGGTCAACGCCACTGTCGCACTGGGCGAGCGCCTGCAGCGGGCCGAAGCCGAGAACGATATTCCGCTGTGCATCGACATCGCCGAGGGCATCATGCAGCTATCGACCTTCTCGACCGATGCAGGCCAGCGTGAAGCTGTCGCCCGCCTCGCCGAATCGAGCTGCTGCGTCACCTTCTCGGGTGCCAACTTTGGCCAGTTCCTCGGCGCGTCCCGTGTCCTGCCGATCACCGGCCTCAAGACAGACGGCGAAGTCAGGAACGGGGCTGTGGACTTCCGCTCAGCCAGCGCATCCTTCATCGCCGACGACGTTCGCGCAGGTGATATCCTGGTGATCAAGTCCGGTCGCCAGCAGGGCTTCTATGTGATTGCCGGTGCCACCGGTCCGGATACGCTGGTGCTGCAGCAGGACGCCGTGGTGTCGTTCGCCGGTTGGGACGTTTCGGAAGAGCCCGTCGTCTTCGAGATCCGCCGCGGCGAAGACCCGCTGGAGGACAACATCTGCGAGCCCGGTGGTTCCACCGCCTCTATCGCCGCTCTCTCCACCGAGGCAGCGCCCGCCAGCGACGAGTGAGCCTGACGGCTATGTTGGGGGAGTGGCGGCATCCGCCCTCCCTGCCCAATCACCAAACTTGCCCTCTGGCGTCGACCGGCTCCTGCAAAGCGTCGCAGAGGCATGCGAGCCTCTTGCACTCGCGACACAACTCACCCTAAAAGCGCCATCGGGCGCGGGTGTAGCTCAATGGTAGAGCAGCAGCCTTCCAAGCTGAATACGAGGGTTCGATTCCCTTCACCCGCTCCAGTTCACCCGATCTTCGGATGAGACGGGCCCGGCCATCGGCCGGACCCAGGCATGTCAGCACGTGAACATGTAGCCCGAGCCTTCCGGAGCCCGGGTGCAGTTCCACCACCGCACCGGTACCTTGATTTCGGCGGCAGCCTCGGTGACCGCCTTGCCGGCGTCGGCGGCATGTTCAGCCCCGAGTTCCCAGCAGGCCTTCTTCAGCATCGGAAAGATCAGGCAGTCCTTCTGGGTGTCGCTCAGCGTGGCGGCAGAAACCGGCACGACTGGAACCACCAGCATAGCGGCCGTGATGGCCGCGGCGAGTACGATCTTCATAGGCTCGTCCCCTGTTGTTCTGTTGATCAGGCGCGCCCTCCGCGCGCCAGCCACACGCTAGCGCCGGACGCGCCTGAGGAGAAGAGGGCTGCCGCGTCGCTTGCCTCTTGCGCATCGACAGCTTTGGCACTAGACGGATCGCGCTGGTTTTAGGGGTATAGCTCAGTTGGTAGAGCATCGGTCTCCAAAACCGAGGGTCGTGGGTTCGAGTCCCTCTGCCCCTGCCAGCTGATCTCCCGAGCCCGAACCCGCCAGGTTGCGTCCCGCGCAAAACCCTTGCATTCGGGCCGACGATTCCTTAGATACGCCCCACAGCCGCTCGGGGTGACTCGCGCGGTTGCATGTTTTTGGCCTCGCGGCTGTAACGGAAGATGATCTGATGGCTGGTGCCAACCCCCTGAAATTCTTGCAAGAGGTTCGCCAGGAAGTCAGCAAGGTGACCTGGCCGTCGCGCAACGAAACGTTGATCTCAACCGTCATGGTGCTGATCTTCGTTGTGCTCGCAAGCCTGTTCTTTCTGACCGCCGACCAGATCATTTCGTGGCTCGTACAGCTGATGCTGTCGATCCGCTGAGCGGCAACGGATACCACTGAGGAGCTACGACGCGGCATGGCCAAGCGCTGGTACATCGTCCAGGCCTATTCGAACTTCGAGCGCAAGGTGGCGGAAGATATCCGCCAGAAGGTTGCGCAGAAGAAGCTGGAAGACCTGTTCGAAGACGTCATCGTCCCGACCGAGAAGGTCGTCGAGGTGCGGCGCGGGCGCAAGGTCGACACCGAGCGCAAGTTCTTCCCCGGTTATGTGCTGGTGAAGATGGATATGACCGATCAGGCCTATCACCTGATCAAGAATACGCCCAAGGTCACGGGTTTCCTCGGTTCTGGCGATCGGCCGATGCCGATCTCGGAGAAGGAAGCCATGGCCATCCTGCAGCAGGTGCAGGAAGGCGTGGAGCACCCCAAGCCCTCCGTCTCGTTCGAGGTCGGCGAGCAGGTGCGCGTTTCCGACGGTCCCTTCGCCAGCTTCAACGGCGTGGTGGAAGAGGTCGACGAGGAGCGCTCGCGCCTCAAGGTGGAAGTTTCGATTTTCGGGCGTCCCACTCCGGTGGAGCTCGAATACGGTCAGGTCGAAAAGGCCTGATCCAGTCGTTGCGCAAGCACGACCAGCCAGTTTCCGGCCTCGGCCGGATACCGTAACCCTCGGGTTACGGAACATCCGTGGGAGGGTAGGGCGGTTGCCAGCCGCCTGTTCCGCCCAGACCACGGCGTCTCGCCGATCCGGTGACGCGGATCAAACGCCCGATCGTGGGCATCGTTAGGAGAACGAAATGGCAAAGAAGATTACGGGCTACCTGAAGCTTCAGGTTGCTGCCGGTTCGGCGACCCCGTCGCCCCCGATCGGCCCCGCGCTGGGTCAGCGCGGCCTGAACATCATGGAATTCTGCAAGGCGTTCAACGCCAAGACCGCGGACATGGAGAAGGGCGCGCCGACCCCGGTCGTCATCACCATCTACGCCGACAAGAGCTTCACGTTCGAGACGCGGCTGCCGCCGGTAACCTATCTGCTCAAGAAGGCCGCTGGTCTCAAGATCGGCAAGAAGCCGGCCTCGGGTTCCAAGCAGCCCGGCAAGGACGTTGCCGCCACCATCACGCAGAAGCAGATCCGCGAGATCGCCGAAGCCAAGATGAAGGACCTCAACGCCTATGACGTTGACGCCGCGATGACGATGATCGCCGGCTCCGCCCGTTCCATGGGCATCCAGGTGGAGGGCTGATCATGAGCAAGCCAGGAAAGCGCATTGCCTCGCTCCGCGACGGCATCGATCGCAAGAAGCTCTACCCGCTCGCCGATGCGGTGAAGATGGTCAAGGAGCGCGCCAAGGCCAAGTTCGACGAGACCGTCGAGGTTGCCTTCAATCTGGGCGTTGACCCCCGCCATGCCGACCAGATGGTCCGCGGCGTGGTGAACCTGCCCAACGGCACCGGCAAGACCGTCCGTGTCGCCGTGTTCGCCCGCGATGCCAAGGCCGATGAGGCCCGCAAGGCCGGCGCCGACATCGTTGGTGCCGAAGATCTCGTCGAGATCGTCCAGTCGGGCAAGATCGAGTTCGATCGCGTCATCGCGACCCCGGACATGATGCCGCTGGTCGGCCGCCTCGGTAAGATCCTCGGGCCGCGCAACCTGATGCCGAACCCCAAGGTGGGCACCGTGACCCCCGATGTCGCCGGCGCCGTGAAGTCGGCCAAGGGCGGTGCCGTGGAGTTCCGCGTCGAGAAGGCGGGCATTCTGCACGCCGGTGTCGGCAAGGCCTCGTTCAGCGAGGAAGCGCTGCTGCAGAACATCAAGGCGTTTGCCGATGCCGTGCAGCGTTCCAAGCCTGCCGGTGCCAAGGGCACCTACATGAAGCGCGTCGCCGTGTCGTCCACCATGGGCCCCGGCGTGCACGTCGATCCTTCCTCGGTCAACGGCTGAGGCAAGCAGTTTCCGGCGGCTTCGGCCGCCGGATCGTCGGCCCTCGGGTCGGCGGAAGTCCTGTCCGAGACTGCGGGTGCGGTGCAAGCCGCATAAACCCTGCCCGAACTCGCGATACGCGAATTTGGAACGGGGCCTGCATAGATGGGGTGAAGACCGGAATTCGTTCTGGTTCGAACCAGGCCAGTTGCCGCCAAACGGGCATTTCGCCCTCCGCGGTCAGCCGGTTGACAGGCATCAACCGCTGTTCCTTCGCAAGGAGGGCAGCAATTGGCAGAGGTCCGGCGACCAACACCGGACCAAATGTGGAGACTAGCAGTGGAAAGAGCGGAAAAGGCTGAGCTCGTCAGCTCGCTCCAGTCGTCGTTTGCGGCGGCCGGATCGATTGTCGTTGCCCAGAACTCCGGCCTGACCGTTGCCGACCTGGAAAGTCTGCGCAAGCAGATGAAGCAGGCCGGTGGCTCGGTCAAGGTTGCCAAGAACCGCCTGGCCAAGCTTGCTCTGAAGGAAACCGACACCGCGGACATCTCGGGCCTGTTTACCGGCCCGACCGTCGTCGCCTATGCCGCCGATCCCATGGTTGCGCCGAAAGTCGCAGCCGCATTCGCCGACAAGAACCAGAAGTTCGTTATTCTGGGCGGCGCGATGGGGAAGACCGGGCTGGACGTGAACAACGTCAAGGCGCTCGCCACGATGCCCTCGCTGGATCAGCTCCGCGCCACGCTCGCCGGCATGCTCAAGCAGCCCGGCACGCGTATCGCGTCTGTCCTGCAGGCTCCGGGCGGTGCGGTTGCGCGGGTCATCTCGGCCCATGCCGAAAAGAGCAACGCCGCCTAAGGCACCCAACTCACACCAGGGGCCCAAGGGCCCTCCACGGTTTGAACCGAAACTGATCATAGAGAGTGAACTCAAATGGCTGATCTCGCCAAACTCGTAGACGACCTGTCTGCCCTCACCGTTCTCGAAGCGTCCGAACTGTCGAAGATGCTGGAAGAAAAGTGGGGCGTCTCGGCTGCCGCTCCGGTCGCCGTCGCCGCCGCCGCTCCGGGTGCCGCTGCTGCTGCCCCCGCCGAGGAGAAGACTGAATTCGACGTGATCCTCGCCTCGTTCGGCGACAACAAGATCAACGTCATCAAGGAAGTCCGCGCCATCACCGGTCTGGGTCTCGGCGAAGCCAAGGCCCTCGTGGAAGCCGCTCCCAAGGCCATCAAGGAAGCTGCGTCCAAGGCCGAGGCCGAAGACATCAAGAAGAAGCTCGAGGCCGCTGGCGCCAAGGTCGAGCTCAAGTAAGTTCGCCTACGACACACTTCAGGGCAGCGCGGGAATGTCCCGTGCTGCCTTATTGTCGTCTCATTTCTATTATCTGGGACGTCCCCTGCTCGCGCGATTGGATGGCCGAGTCGGACAATCGAAATTCCTGGAGTTGCTGGGCGCCTGCAAAGCGCCACTGACTCGCTGTGATGGTAACGGGGCAGCGGCGTTTCCCGTTCCGGTAAGTTGCGCGTTTTACCGGGGCTCCTCGTCACTCACGGGGCCTCGAAGAAATTAACAAGGCAGATGTCCTGAGACCCGACGGCTGATAGTCGGGTCTTTGGACATTTGCCTCCGAGACATCGAGAAAGATGAGGAGCTGGTATGGCTACCACGTTCAACGGCCGTCGTAAGGTACGCAAGTCCTTCGGGTCCA
>CAYNRZ010000026.1:0-32172 GCA_964399695.1 uncultured Devosia sp.
TTCGACCTGTTCATCGCGCTGGACGCGACGCCCGAGCAGCTGGATTTCCCGGTGCTTTACGGCGCGGCCAAGCTGGGCTGGATGTCCGACAAGCCTGAGGGTCCCAAGGACAGCCTCGCGCCGCTGCTCGACAAGGTGCTGGAATATGTGCCCGAGCCCAAGGTGGAGGAGGGCCCGTTCCGCATGCTGGTCACCACCATCGAGCGCAACCCCTTCCTCGGCCGTATCCTGACCGGCCGGATCACCTCGGGCACCGCGAAGGCCGGCGATCCGATCCATTCGCTTGGGCGCGACGGCAAGATCGTCGAGAAGGGCCGCATTTCGAAGGTGCTCGCCTTCCGTGGCCTTGAGCGGACCCCGATCGAGGTGGCCGAGGCGGGCGACATCGTCGCCATTGCCGGGCTCGAGACCTCTACAGTCGCCGATACGCTGGTCAATCCGTCGGTGACGGTGCCGCTGCCGAGTAAGCCGATCGACCCGCCGACACTGTCGGTCACCTTCCGCATCAATGACGGCCCGCTGGCCGGCCGCGAGGGTGACAAGGTGCAATCCCGCGTCATCCGCGAGCGCCTGCTGCGCGAAGCCGAAGGCAACGTCGCCATCCGCGTCACCGAAGGCGAGGACAATGACAGCTTCGACGTCGCCGGCCGTGGCGAACTGCAACTGGCCGTGCTCATCGAGAACATGCGCCGCGAAGGCTTCGAGCTGACGATTGGCCGCCCCAAGGTGGTTTTCCGCGAGGAGAATGGCCAGAAGCTCGAACCTATCGAGGAAGTGATCATCGACGTCGATGACGAGCATTCGGGCGTGGTTGTCCAGAAGCTGACCGAACGCAAGGGCGACCTCGTCGACATGCGCCCCTCCGGCGTCGGCCGCACCCGCCTGCGCTTCTACGTGCCGACCCGCTCGCTGATCGGCTATCAGCCGGAACTGCTGAGCGACACCCGGGGCACGGCGATCTTCAACCGCCTGTTCCACGACTACCAGCCCTACAAGGGCGCCCTGCCGGGCCGCCGCACCGGCGTGCTGATCTCCAACGGCACCGGCCAGTCGGTCGCCTATGCCATGTGGAACCTCGAGGATCGCGGCCCGATGATGATCGACCCCGGCGTCGACATCTACGAAGGCATGATTATCGGCGAGCACAGCCGCGAGAACGACCTCGAGGTCAATGCGCTCAAGGGCAAGCAGCTGACCAACATCCGCACCACGTCCAAGGACGAGGCAGTGCGCCTGACGCCACCCAAGAAGCTCACCCTCGAGCAGTCGCTCGGCTACATCGCCGACGACGAGTACGTCGAGGTGACGCCCAAGTCGATCCGCCTGCGCAAGATCTGGCTCGACCCCAACGATCGCAAACGCATGATGCGCGCCGCCAAGGCCGGCTGAGTCTCAAGGCGCGGTTTTCTGTGAACGGCCGTGTCTCCGGACGCGGCCGTTTCCGTTTCGGCAATGGCTTGTCGCAAAAAAGCCAAGCGGTCGTGAAACCGAACCTCGTCAAATCACGTTTCTAGTTCTTGTGCACTGTCACGCCGTTTTGATTGGCCGCATGCAAACGACGGAAATATTTGAGGAAACAGGCTCATGGCTTGGGGTACGAGTATGAACAAGAGACGCATCCTGATCGTCGACGATGACGCGGATCTGCGCACGACTCTGGTCGATCAGCTTCTGCCCTACCGCGAATTCGACATCGTCGAGGCTGGTACCTCGGCAGACGCAATCGAGAAGGTTCGCGACGCACATGTCGATCTCATGCTGCTCGATGTCGGGCTGCCGGACATGGACGGTCGCGAGGCGGTGAAGATCCTGCGCCGCGAGGGCTTCAAGAGCCCGATCATCATGCTGACGGCCCAGGACAGCGATTCCGATGAAATCCTCGGGCTCGAGTCCGGTGCCAATGACTATGTCACCAAGCCCTTCCGCTTCTCGGTGCTGCTTGCCCGCATCCGCGCCGCGCTGCGTCAGCACGACCAGAGCGAGGATGTGGTGTTCACTATCGGGCCCTACAGCTTCCAGCCGGCGGCCAAGGTCCTCGAGTCGACCGATGGCAACAAGGTTCGCCTGACCGACAAGGAAACCAATATCCTCAAGTATCTCTATCGGCAGGGTCCCAAGACCATCACCCGCGAGGTGCTGCTGAAGGAGGTGTGGGGCTACAACAACCGCGTCACCACCCATACGCTCGAAACCCATATCTACCGCCTGCGCCAGAAGATCGAGCGTGACCCCTCCAACGCCCGCCTGCTTGTGACCGAAGAGGGCGGTTATCGCCTGGTTCCCTGATCGCTTAGCCGTGTAAAACCCGCGCCGGGGGGCCCGGCGTGGCAAAAGACGTTCCGGTCTGGCGCCAGACATGCTCTATATCGGCGGGGACTACCGATCGGCCGGCTGACGACGTGCGGTCGGGCGGCTTGATCAGGAACGGGGCGGAATGCAACTCGACGACGCTGCGACCATTCTGGGACGCGCGGACTTCTTTGAAGTCTGTGATGCCGAGCAGCGGCGTCTCCTCGCATTCGCCGCGGAGCGGAAACGCTATCGTCCCGGCTCTGTCATCTATGCGGCGGGCGACAAGCCGGAAGGCGCCCACGTGCTCATCAGTGGCACCATTGCTACAATGCAGCAGGGCGCCGAGGATAACCCGTACCTCGTCCACACCGTCGGAGCCGTGATCGGCGCCATGTCGCTGGTGGTGGAACGGCCACGCCCGGTGACGGTCAAGGCGATCGACGCGGTCGAGACCCTGCTGGTGCCGCGCTCGGCTTTCCTCAAGCTCGCCAACCAGAGCCCCGATCTCGCCGCCCGCGCCGCCGACCGCATTCGTGGTGAACTGCTCGGCTATCTCGGGGCGATCGAGGGCGTCAGGACCCGCCTCGGTAAGGGGTGAGAAGGCCCCTCACGAGGCAATGATGGCTTCCGCCTCGATCTCGACCAGCCAGTCTGGATCGACGAAGCCGGTGACCGCCATCAGCGTCGTGACCGGCCGGATGTCGCGAAATACTTCGGCATGGGCCCGCGCGGCGGCTTCCCAGTCGGCGATATCGGTGAGGATGATCCGGGTTCGGGTGACGTCTTCCATGCGGCCGCCGGCATCGGCAATGGCCTTGCCGACGATCTCGAGACAGCGCCGGGTCTGGCCATAGGCGTCCCCAATGGCAGCGGTGCCACCGCCCGCTGCGATCGGCGCCGTGCCGCCGACGACGATGTGGTTGCCCACCCGAACGGCGCGGGAGAAGCCGATGACTGGCTCGAGGTAGGAGCCGGAGCTGACCAGCTGGCGCTCACTCATGGCTCAGCTCACCGCGAAGCGGACGAGGACGGGCACGTGGTCCGACGGCTTGTCTGACCAGCCTCGGGCCGGCCTGAGGATCTCGGCACCGGTGGCGTGCTCCGCGAGGTCGCGTGTCGCCCAGATATGGTCGAGGCGGCGCCCCTTGTCGGCGGCGTCCCAGTCGCGGGCCCGGTAGCTCCACCACGAGTAGAGCTTCTGGTCATAGGGCACATGCTTGCGCACCACATCGACCCAGCCATGCCCACCGGTGAGCAGCGCATTGAGCGCCTCGGTTTCAACGGGGGTGTGGCTGACCACGTCGAGCAGCTGCTTGTGGCTCCACACGTCGTTCTCGTGCGGGGCGATGTTGAAATCGCCGCAGATCAGCTGACCCTGCGCAAAGCTCGCTTCGCCGAACCAGGTCTTGAGCTCGGCAAGAAAGCCCAGCTTGTGCTTGAACTTGGGGTTGAGCTCCGGATCGGGCTCGTCGCCGCCGGCCGGGATGTAGAAATTGTGGACCGTCAGCGGTCCACGGCCGAAATCGACACGGGCCGACACGTGCCGGCTTTCCTCGATGGCGCAGAACACCCGGCTGGAAATGTCGGTGAGCGGGAAGCGCGAGATGATCGCCACCCCATGGTAGCCCTTCTGCCCATGGACGGCCTGGTAGGGGTAGCCGGCCGCGGTGAACTCCTTGGCCGGGAACTGGTCGTTCTGGCACTTGATCTCCTGCAGGCACAGGATATCGGGCTTGTAGTCGACGAGGAACTGCAGGACGAGGCCGAGGCGCAGCCGCACCGAGTTGATGTTCCAGGTGGCAAAGGTGACGGTCATCGGAAGGACGCTTCTAGGCCGGAGGGAAAGATTCTGCCGACAGGCAGCATCGAGGCCTCACTTATGCCGGTCACCCGCGGTTCCGTAAAGCGGGCGGCGCCTGCTCAGGACTCCGCGGGCGCCGAGACGGCCCGGAAGGTCGGATCGATGTAGAAGAACGACTTCGGAATTTCGACACCCATCTCAACGTCGTACAGTGAGAAGGTGAACTCGGCACCTGAGGGCTGCGTCAGCACCCATTGCTTGAGGTCCTTGCTCTCCCGGTCGAAGACCAGGGCGACCTTGACGATGCCCGCCGGGGTATCGTCCTGCAACGTGATGGAAAAGTAGTCGTCCGAATGCGCCACCGCGACGACATTGGCCTTCAAGAGGTCGATTTCGGAATCGAGGAACTGGCGCAGCGGCACCTTGTCCTGCGGATAGGCGTAGCGCGTCTGTTCCTTGCGATCGATGACGTAGAAGCCGCGACCGACCGAGACGATCTGTTCCGACGATGGCGGATTGTAGCGGAACAGCACCTTGCCCGGTCTCTCGATATAGAAGGTGCCCTCGATGCGCTGGCCCTGCGTGTCGATCTGGAGGAACCGGCCGACCATCGTCTTGACCGCCGAGTTGCGCGCATTGATCTCCCGGATCAATGCCAGCTCGTCCTCGGTCAGCCGGCGGGGCTCGGCGTCCTGCGCCAACACGGCTGGTGCGGCGGCGAGCAGGGCAAGCATGGCGACAAAGCTGCGGCGAATCATGGCTGGCGACGTCCTGAGCGGGTTCACATGCATAGGTAGGGTAGGAAGAAATTGCGGCAAGAGGGAGAAGGTTCCGCCTGGGGCAGGAAGGCATGCGGAAGCACCCGACTGGCTTTCGCCATCGGGGTTGTTTGAGGCCGCCTCTCTCACACGGTTGATGTGAGAGGACAGCGGGATACCGCCGCGTGTTCAGTCACGCGGGACACAAAGTCAGTACCCGTCCGAATTGTTGCCCACGAGGATCTCGCGCTTGCCGGCATGGTTGGCGGCCGAGATGACGCCTTCCTTCTCCATGCGCTCGATGAGCGTGGCGGCCTTGTTGTAGCCGACGGCGAGACGGCGCTGGATGTAGGAGGTCGAGACCTTCTTGTCGGTGAGGACGACATTGACTGCCTTGTCGTAGAGCTCGTCGCCCGAGCCGGAGTAATCGTCGCCCGGCATTTCGCCGCCGTCGTCGAGTTCGTCCTCTTCGGCCGTGATCGAGTCGAGATAGTCGGGCGAGCCCTGCGACTTGAGGTGCGCAACGACGCTCTCGACCTCACCGTCGGAGACGAACGGGCCGTGGAGGCGCCGGATGCGGCCGCCGCCGGCCATGTAGAGCATGTCACCATTGCCCAGCAGCTGCTCGGCACCCTGTTCGCCAAGGATGGTGCGGCTGTCGATCTTGGAGGTGACCTGGAAGCTGATGCGGGTGGGGAAGTTCGCCTTGATGGTGCCGGTGATCACATCGACTGAGGGGCGCTGCGTGGCGGTGACCATGTGGATGCCGGCGGCGCGGGCCATCTGCGCGAGGCGCTGGATGGCGCCTTCGATATCCTTGCCGGCGACCATCATCAGGTCGGCCATTTCGTCGACGATGACGACGATATAGGGCAAGGGCTCGAGATCGAAATCCTCGCTCTCAAAGATCGCTTCTCCGGTCTCGCGGTCAAAGCCGGTCTGCACGGTGCGGGTGATGGTCTCGCCCTTGGCCTTGGCCTCGCTGACGCGCATGTTGAAGCCGTCGATGTTGCGCACACCGATCTTGCTCATCTTCCGATAGCGGTCTTCCATTTCGCGGACCGCCCACTTGAGGGCCACCACGGCCTTGTTGGGATCGGTGACGACCGGGGTGAGGAGGTGCGGGATACCGTCATAGATCGACAGTTCCAGCATCTTGGGATCGATCATGATCAGCCGGCACTGCTCGGGCGTCATCTGGTAGAGCAGCGACAGGATCATGGTGTTGATGCCGACCGACTTGCCCGAACCGGTGGTGCCGGCAATGAGCAGATGCGGCATCTTGGCGAGATCGGCGATGATCGGTTCGCCGCCGATGGTCTTGCCGAGGCAGATCGGCAGCTTGCCCTTCATCTTCTCGAAGTCCGACGAGGACAGCATTTCGCGCAGGTAAACGGTCTCGCGCTGCTGGTTGGGCAACTCGATGCCGATGGCATTACGGCCAGGGACCACGGCGACGCGGGCCGAGATCGCGCTCATCGAGCGGGCGATGTCGTCGGCGAGCGAGATGACGCGGCTCGACTTGATGCCGGGCGCCGGCTCGAGCTCGAACAGGGTGACCACCGGGCCAGGGCGGACATTGATGATGTCGCCCTTGACGCCGAAATCGTCGAGCACGCTTTCGAGCTTGCGGGCCATTTCCTCGAGCCGCTCCGGCGCATGCTCGGGACTCAGCCCCTTGCGCTTGGCTTCCGAGAGCAGGCTGAGGGCCGGCAGTTCGAAACCGCCCGGCTCGTCGAGCAGCGAGCCCTGGGCCTCGCGCACGGCGCGCTGGCCGGGTTGCGGCCGCGGAGCGGGGGCAGCGACACGTGGCGAGACCTGCACGGGCGCATGCTGCGGCGCCGGCGCCACCGGCTGGCGCGCTGCCATGGGACCACGCAGCGGAGTCGGCATTTCCCAGCGCGGGGCTGCGTCTTCGAAGGGCGGCCCAGCTTCGGTGTCCACATCGATGTCGTCATAGTCGTCCGCATCGAAGGACGGCTCATCGGCGCTGTCGGGCACGATGCGACGTTCGGCAACCAGCGCCGGCTCCTGCCGGGCGCTTGGCTGCGGACGCCGGCCATCGAGGTTCGGCTCGACGGCGCCGTCGCGCCAGCCTTCGGCTTCCGCCTCGGCGGCCTTGCGCGCTGCGATGCTGGCGCGCACCCGACGCATCGCGGCGCCGGCCGAAAAGCCCAGATGCGCCACTGCGCCCAGCACCACATCGAACACCGAATCGCGCTCAGGGACGTCGTCGTCGCCATCATCGACGGCCGCGGCCGTCCGGCGACCGCGTGCGGGCTTGCTGGCAACCTTGGGCAGCGTGACCTTGCCCAGCCCCATCGCCGCCCACAGCAGCGCCAGTGTGGGCGCTGCGAGGATGATGGCGAACAGGATGCCGGTGACCGGCTGCGGATCCTCGCCGATGACGGCACGCGCCAGATTATAGAAGCCCGAGCCGACCAGCCCGCCGAGGCCCGTCGGCAGCGGCCAGCTGTCGGGCGCGGTGATGAACCCGAACAGCCCGCAACCCAGGAGCACGGCGCCAATCCAGCTCAACGCCCTGAGGCCCAGCCGCGATGGCGTCCTGAGCCGCACCATGCCCCAGCCCCAGATCGCCGGCGGCACCAGCAGGACCAGCGCGCCGAGGCCGAGCACCTGGTAGCCCAGATCGGCCAGCACCGCGCCGGGGAAGCCCAGCCAGTTGCGGGCGGGATCACCCGACGCGTAGGAGAGGCTCGGATCATCCACCGACCAGCTGGCGAGCGACATCATTGCGAGCGCCACAAATCCCAGCATCACAGCGCCGATCAGGCGGACCGGGATGCGGATGGCGATGGTGGGCGCAATGTCGCGATGGGCGCTTTCGAGCAGGGGCTGTGCCGGCATCGGTTCGGTTACTCTGTACAAGGAACACAAAAACCCGGCGGCTGCGCGGGCAGCGCCGATCAGAGACGATGCTAGGGGGTTAGGGTTAATCCGGTGCTAACCGCAATGCGGCCCGACAGGATCGCCACAGGGCCGAATTGGGCGATCAACGGCGGTCGCGCCGCATTTATGTCGACACGGCCGCCAGCGGCGGCCTTGGCCGTTGATCGGGGTGTGCAGCCCACGCGGTTTGCGAGTGGGAAGCCTCTGTGGCGGGCCAAGAGGTACGTGAGCTGCACGCCGCGATCAGCGGGCGCTGAGGGAGCCGAGCCGGAACCCGGCTCCCTCGCTTTGGCCGCGGCCGACGGGGAGGAGACCCGCCGGCCGCATCCGGTCGATCAGTTGTAGGCGCGCTCGCCGTGGCTCGAGAGGTCGAGGCCATCGGCTTCCGCCGATTCCGGCACCCGCGCCCCGCCGAAGACCGCCTTGACGATCAGCATGGCGATGACGGTGACCACGGCCGACCAGACCACCGCGATGATCACGGCCTGGAACTGGATCCAGAGCTGGCCGAACATGTCGTAGGCCGCCGGATCGCCGAGCGGATAGCCGCCGAAGGAGGGGGCCGCGACAATGGCCGTGCCCAGAGCGCCGACGATACCGCCCACGCCATGGACGCCGAACACGTCGAGCGCGTCGTCGTACTTGAACATCGGCTTCAGCGTCACGACGGCCCAGAGACAGACCACACCGGCAATGGCGCCAAGGACGATGGCACCCATCGCACCGGCAAAGCCGGCTGCAGGCGTGATGGCGACGAGACCGGCAACCGCACCCGAGGCAGCGCCCAGCAGCGAGGCATGGCCGCGGGTGAACTTCTCGGCAACGGCCCAGGCCAGCGCAGCGGCAGCCGGAGCGACGATGGTGTTCAGCGTGGCCTGAGCGGCAAGACCAGTGGCCTCGAGGTTGGAGCCGGCATTGAAGCCGAACCAGCCGACCCACAGCAGACAGGCGCCGACAAAGGTCCACACCAGGTTGTGCGGCGGGATCGGCTCCTTGAGGAACTCCTTGCGGGCGCCGAGCATGACGGCAGCCACAAGACCGGCCACACCGGCATTGATGTGCACCACGGTGCCGCCGGCAAAGTCATAAGCACCGAGCCCGAACAGGTAGCCGCCCGAGAACCACACCATGTGGGCGATCGGCAGGTACGAGAAGGTGAACCAGATCACGAGGAACAGCATCACCGCGCCGAACTTCATGCGTTCGGCGATGGCGCCGACGATCAGCGCCGGGGTGATGGCGGCGAAGGTCAGCTGGAAGATGACGAAGGTCAGTTCCGGGATCTCGACGCCGGCCGAGAAGGTGGCCGCAGTCGAGGACGGGGTCACACCGGCAAGGAACAACTTGGAGAAATCGCCGATGAACAGCGCCAGCCCACCCTCGGTGGGGCCGTTGAAGGCCAGCGAGTAGCCGTAGATGACCCACAGGATCGCCATGATCGAGAAGCCGGACATCACCTGCATCAGGACCGACAGCATGTTCTTGGCGCGCACGAGGCCACCATAGAACAGGGCGAGGCCGGGGATGGTCATCGCGATCACGAGGATGGTCGACACCAGCATCCAGGTGGTGTCGCCCTTGTCCACAGTCGCCACCACTTCAGCGACCGCCTCGGCAGCCGGCGCCGCTTCCTGGGCGAAGGCCGGCACAGCGAGGGCCAGCGTGGCAAGCGCCGCGGTCCCTGCGAGTTTCGACAGTTTGAAATCCATCATTGGTATGTCTCCAAAGCTATGCGGCATCACAGGGCGGCCGCGCCGGTTTCACCGGTACGGATGCGCGTGACCGCGAGGAGGTCGAGAACGAAGATCTTGCCGTCGCCGATGCGGCCGGTCTGCGCGCTTTCGCGGATGGCAGACACGATGGCGTCGGACTGCGCGTCGTCTACGGCAATCTCGATCTTCAGCTTGGGAAGGAAGTGCACGGCATATTCGGTCCCGCGGTAGATCTCGGAGTGGCCCTTCTGCCGGCCGTACCCCTTAACCTCGGTCACTGTCATGCCGTGGACGTCGAGCGAGTTGAGGGCCTGACGGACCTCCTCCAGGCGCGACGGCTTGATGATTGCTATCACCAGTTTCATGGATGCCCCTTTCATACAGGTATTGGACCGTCTCCAATCACCCTCCCTAGAGTCAAACGCCGTGCCAGATTGCCGCCGCAATTTCCAAGCTTATGATTTTGTTAAGGAAACCCGGTCGTGCGGCTGTCACGCGACGCCTGCGGGACGTGCGCCTTCATGTGGCGTGCCGACAAGTTGTGCAAAATTGGCAAAAATGCCGATGATTTAGGCATCACCTGCGGCATTGGCGCGACTTGCCGTTACTGGGCAGCGGCGCGATAGAGGACAGGACGCCGTCCAAGCTGAAGGACCCCACTGATGAGCGAACAAGCCGAGTTGCGATACGACGTGGTGGTGGTCGGGGGTGGCCCGGTGGGGCTGGCGATGGCACTGGCGCTGGTGCGTTCGCTACGCGGACTGAAGGTGGCGATCCTCGACCGTCGGCCGTTCACCGTCCCCAAGGACCTCAGGGCCTATGCCCTTGCGGCCGGCGTGCGCCGCGTCCTCGAGCAGCTCGGCGTCTGGGATCAGATCGCTGACTTCGCCGAACCAGTGCTGCGCATGGAGATCACCGATTCCGGCAAGGGCGACATGTCCCGGCCGCATTTCTTGAGCTTCGACGGCGAGGTCGCCCCGGGCGAGCCCTTTGCCCACCTGGTGCCGAACACCAGGGTGACCGGCGCCTTGACCGATGCTTTGCAGGGCGAAGTCGAATTCAGCGCCCCGGTCGAGGTCACCGCCTATACGGCCGGGGCGGCGCTCGGCCGCTTGGGCCTCGCCGATGGCCGGACGATTGCCGCGCCGCTGATCATCGCCGCCGACGGCGCGCAGTCGAGCCTCAGGCGCATGGCGGGCATCGACGTGATCGCCCATGACTACAGGCAGTCGGGCATCGTCACCACCATCGAGCACGAACTGCCCCACAACGGCACCGCATGGGAGCATTTTCGGCCTGCCGGGCCGTTTGCCAGCCTGCCGCTACCCGGCAACCGCTCGTCGCTGGTGTGGACCGAGACCACCGGGGAGGCTGAGCGCATCAAGGCGTTGTCGCCGGAGGCCGCCGCCATCGAGATCGAGACCGCGATGGGTTCGACGCTCGGCAAGGTGAGCGTTGTCGATGCCATCCAGGCCTTCCCGTTGCGGCTGCAGCTGGCAAAGAGTGTCATCGCCCCGCGCCTCGCGCTGATCGGCGATGCGGCGCATGTCGTCCACCCCATCGCCGGGCAGGGGCTGAACCTTGGGCTGAAGGATGTCGCGGCGCTTGCTGAAGTGGTCGTGGAAGCGCTGCGCCTTGGGCTAGACCCCGGCAGCGCCGACGCGCTGGCGCGCTACCAGCGCTGGCGCCGGATGGACACCGCGCTGATGGCGGCCATGACCGACGGCATGAACCGGCTGTTCTCCAACGACGTGGCGCCGGTCCGCGCCCTGCGCGATTTCGGGCTCGGGCTGGTCGACCGCGCCGGTCCCGTCAAGGACTTCCTCATTTCCCGCGCCGCAGGCATAGACAGGCACGGGCCAAGGCTGCTCAAGGGGTTGCCGATCTGACGGCTACTGCCCCTGCCCCAGATGGCGCTGCATGTCATCGGGGTCGAACTCGCGAGCCTCGTCGAGGCTGAGCATCGGCACGCCCTTCTTGATCGGGAAAGACAGTCGCCCGGCGATCGAGATCAGCTCGGTGCCGTCATCGCTAAGCGACAGCCGCGTCTTGGTCAGCGGGCAAACCAGCATCTCCAGCGTGCGCGGATCGACGACATGCCGGAGCTCGCGCGGCTTGCTCGCAGGCATGCCTGGCTGCTCGCTCAATTGAGCGCGGTGCCCGGGCCGGCGCCGCTGGCCATCTCGAACTCGGCCATGGCGATCAGCGTTTCGGCGCGTGCGAGCAGCGAGTCGGCCTCGAGCAGGGCCTGCTTTTCGGCGGCCCCATAGGGCGAGACCATGCAGCAGAAGTTCACGAGGTCGGCGGTGCCGGTCTTTTCGATCTCGTCCCAGTTGAGCTCGAAATTGCCGAACTCGGCATAGTCCCGCATCATCTTGAGAAAGCGTGCCCGGTCGACTTCGGCCTCGCCATGGCCACGGTCGAAATCGGTGGCAAAGCGCTCGGCCGAGATCATCGCCTGCCGATAGGGCGTCATCGCCGGCAGGTCCTTGATCAGCTCGAAGCGGCACAGCCCCTCGAGCATGATGAAGAAGCGGGAATCGGCCAGTTCCTCGAACTGCACCAGCCGACCGACCGTGCCGATGCTCTCGAGCGGCGCCTCGCCCATCGGGCTTTCCACACTGGCATCGACCGGCTGGATGATGCCAATCAACCGGTTGCCCCTTAGGGCATGTTCGACCAGCTCGAGATAGCGCGGCTCGAAAATGTTGAGCGGCCGCCGTGCGTAAGGCAGCAGCAGGGCGCCGGCCAGCGGGAACAGCGGGATGGTGGCAGGAATCTCGTCAGGCGAAGTCGGCCGCTTCAGCATGTTGCCTCCCTATGAGAACAGCAGCGCCGAGAGCAGACGCCGACCGCGGATGGTGGCGGGGTCCTTGAAGCCCCAGGCCTCGAACAGTTCCAGCAGCTTCTTGCGCGCCGCATCCTCGTTCCAGTTGCGGTCGCGCTTGATCACTTCGACCAGCGCCTCCGCGGCCTCGATGCGCTTGCCCTCGGCGTTGAACTTGACCGCCAGGTCATAGCGGGCCTGATGATCGTCGGGATTGGCCGCAACACGTGCGGCCAGCTCGTCGGTCTCCGACAGACCAGCCGCTTCGGTCGCGAGCTTGAGGGCCGCAACCAGGGAGTTGTAGTCGTCCCCCTTGCGGCCAGCTTCCGGCAACGTGTCGAGCACAGCTTGCGCCTGCTCGTGATCGCCGGCCGCAACAAACACCTTCGCCATGCCGATGATGGCGCCGGCATGATCGGGCTTGTGCTGCAGCACCATGCCGTAGATCTGCGCGGCCTGGTTGAGGTCACCGGCCGCCAGTGCCTCGCCGGCAGCGGCAACAGCCGCCGCAATTTCTTCCTCGATGGAGCCCGCCGGCGGCTGCCCGGCCGGAGCCGCCGAGATCACCTTGTCGGCAAAGCGGCGCACCTCGCTCTCGGGCAGGGCGCCGAGAAACGCATCGACGGGGCGCCCGCCGGCAAAGGCGAACACGGCCGGAATCGACTGGATGCCGAGCTGACCGGCGACACCGGGGTTCTCGTCGATATTGATCTTGACCAGCCGGATCTTGCCGGCCTTTTCCTTGATGACCTTCTCGAGATTGGGCGTCAGCTGCCGGCAAGGCCCGCACCAGGGCGCCCAGAAATCCACCAGCACCGGCGCCTCGAGCGAGGCATCGATCACATCGGCCTTGAAGGCACGATCGGTCGAGTCCTTGATCAGAGCTGCCGGCGGCGGAGCCGCCTGGATTGCGTCGCTGCCAAAGCCGTCGAGTGTCATTTGTTCCTGCCTCCGGGTGGCGATGCGCCCCCGATCCCGTGAATTTTTGCGCCTAACTGCCCGTGCCCACAAGCACTTTTGGCCTGCTGGCGACACGCAGAGAATACGCTGATTTAGCGGTTGCAAACCCGTCTTCAATTGGGCATATAGGCGCCCGTCGGCCCGCTGCCAATCCCCCATGGGACCAGTGCATCGTAAGTCGGCGATGGAGTGCGGGTGTAGCTCAGGGGTAGAGCATAACCTTGCCAAGGTTAGGGTCGAGGGTTCGAATCCCTTCGCCCGCTCCATTTACCACCTTGAACATCAAGGTTTCGCGACAAAGGCCGGGTTCAACCCCGGCCTTTTGTGTTTGTGGCGTCACGCCCGGGCAGTCCGACATACAGATGACCCGTGCGTGCCTGCTGACACGGGCTGTCGCCCGGCAGTGATCATTTCCGAAGTGATTTGAAAACCGGGCCCAGCGCCAATAGCTTCGCGGACCCTGCGACGCGCGAGGCCAAGAAATGACCCCGTTCTATCATCTGCTCGGCAACAACCTGATTGCCAATGTGACCAATTTCACGGTGTGGTTCGCACTGACATTCTGGGTGTATCTTGAAACCCAGTCGGTGTTTGCCACCGGCACGATTGCCGGTGTCTACCTGGTCTTTACCGCCGGGTTCGGTTTCTGGCTCGGCAGCATTGTCGATCACAACCCCAAGAAGTTGGCGATGCTGGGTTCGAGCGTGGTCTCGGCGGGGTTCTATGTCCTGTCGCTGGCCCTGTTGCTGCTGTCGCCCGCCGAAGTGTTCACCAACCCGTATGGCTGGGAGCTCTGGGCACTGGTGCTGCTGGTGATGCTGGGAGTGATCGCGGGCAACATCCGCTCGATCGCGCTGCCGACACTGGTGACGATTCTTGTGCCGGAGGACCGGCGCGACCGGGCCAACGGCCTTGTCGGGATGGTGACCGGCATCGGCTTTCTCACCACCTCGGTGATCAGCGGGTTTCTGGTGGCCTGGGGCGGCATGCTGGTGACTCTGATGCTGGCGCTGGCGCTGACCCTCATCACCTTCGCGCATCTTTATTTCGTCGAGGTCGACGAGAAGCGCGCGCCGGTCGACCCCGAAGTCCCCGCCGAGCCCAAGCGGGTCGATATCCGTGGCACCATTGCGGTGATCGCGACGGTGCCGGGGCTGTTTGCGCTGATCCTGTTTGCCTGCTTCAACAACTTCCTCGGCGGCATCTTCATGGCGCTTCTCGATGCCTATGGCCTGTCGCTGGTCTCGGTTCAGTTCTGGGGGCTGACATTCGGCGTGCTGTCGACCGCCTTCATCATCAGCGGCATCGTGATCTCGAAGACCGGGCTGGGGACCAATCCGCTCAGGACGTTGCTGCTGGTGAACCTGATCACCTGGTCGGTCTGTTGCGTGTTCACCATCCAGCCCTCGTTCTGGCTGCTGGCCGGCGGCTGCTTTGTCTGGATGCTGCTCGGGCCTTATGCCGAGGCGGCCGAACACACCATCCTGCAAAAGGTGGTACCGCTGGAGCGCCAGGGCCGGGTGTTCGGCTTTGCCCAGTCGGTCGAGCAGTCGGCCTCCCCGCTGACGGCCTTCCTGATCGGGCCGCTGACGCAGTTCGTGGTTATCCCGTTCATGACCGATGGCGCCGGGGCCGATACTATCGGCAGCTGGTTCGGCACGGGGCCGGCGCGCGGCATTGCGCTGGTGTTCACCATTGCCGGAGCGCTCGGCGTGGTGATCACGATCCTTGCCATGCGCTCGAAGTACTATCGCCAGCTGTCGGGTGCCTATGCTGCGGAAGCGCCCGGCACCGCTCCGGCATGACAAAAGGGGCCGGGTGCAAGCCCGGCCCATTGACGCCTTTGCTCAGCGCCCCAGTGCCGATTGTTCGGCGGTAATGCGATCATAAAGCGCGTCCAGCTCGCCCGGCGCCCCGGCGCCGGCGGCCAGCCGCTCTTTCACATAGCGGATCGGCTCGCTGAGGATCTCGTCGAGATCGTGCGAACAGGTGAAATCGCCGGCGACCCGCTTGACCTTGGAATTGTCGAACAGCGCCGCCCAGGTCTTGTCACCCAGCAGCGGCCCGATCCAGTCCGGCTTGTAGGCGACCAGCGTGTCGGTGGGCACGTGGACGATCCTGGCCTCGACACCGAGACCGCGCGCGATGGCCCGATAGATCTGGTCCCAGCCAAAGCCCATGTCGGAGGTAATGTGGAAGATGTCCGAGAGCGCCGCCTTGTTGCCGAGGAGCCCGGTGAACGGCTTGGCGAAATCTTCCGAGCGAGTCAGCGTCCAGGGTGAGGTACCATCGCCGGCAACGATCACTGGTTTGCCCTCCAGCATGCGGCGGGCGATCATGTCGCCTTCGTTCATCATGGTCGGCAAGCCACTGCGGACGGTATGGCTGGGGCGGACGATGGTCCAGGGCAAAGCCGACTGGCCCTTGAGCAGCTGCTCGCAGGCGATCTTGGCCTGGCTGTAGGGCCAGTAGGGATTGACCGCCGGGGTCTTGTCTTCACTGATCACATAGTGGCTGGCCGGCTTTTCGTAGACCGAGGCCGAGGAGATGAAGACATATTGCCCGGTGTGGCCGGAAAAGGCGTCGAGGTCCGCCTGGAGCTGTGCGGGCGTGAACACCATGAACTGCGCCACCACGTCGAAGCCGCGGCGCCCCAGCGCCCGATAGGCGTCGACATCGGTCATGTCGCCGACAATGCTCTCGACGCCAGCGGGGAGTGCCTCGCCGCGCTTGCCGCGATTGAACACGCTGACCTTGTGGCCCCTGGCGACCGCATCGGCGACGCAGGGCAGCGAAATCTGTCCGGTGCCCCCGACAAACAGGATGTTGAGGCTCATGGCTTTCTCCCTATGATCTTTCGACAAAATGCCCGCTACTGCTGCCGTGACTGGCCGGCAGGGCGCGCGTTTCGTTCATGGCAATGAGACCGCCGCACGCCTTGGTCTTGTTGGTTTTGGTGCGGCGCCAGGGCCATCCTGCCCCGATTGGCCGCCAAGGTCGAGAGGCGGCGGTGCGGGTCAGTCGCGAGCCAGCGTCTCGGCGGCAAAGTTGAGGGCATTCTCGACCGCGCGGATTTCGACGACCAGCGGACCGAGCTTGGGATCGGCCTCCCAGGCATTGTAGCCGCGAGCCCGAGCCAGTTCCGCCATTTCGTCGGCGCGTCGGGCGACAATTTCGGCGGCGGCCAGGGCTTCCTTCAGCGCGTCCTCGCGCGCCGACTTGGGGGTGCGCGGATCGCTGGCGAGCGCCTGCAGCCGCTTGGCGTTGTTGCGCCAGGACTTGGCAAACTGCGTCGCCCGCATGATGCGGAACGTCACAGTGGTCGGGCTGAGGTCGGGTTGATCCATGGCGCGAAAATCCTCCTCGACGGCCCGGAAGTCAATTTGTCGCTGCCGCGATGGCGAACTCATGGCGGCCGTGCAGAACCGGGACTTCAAGCTGCGGTTTGTCGCTGCTAGACTTGGTTGTCGCGAGGTGCGCCTGCTGGAGTGGGCGCCCGTTCAGCAAGGGGTCAGACACGTGTCCGATAAACCACCACCTGCCGGCAGCTTCACCACCGACGCCATCCAGCAGCGCGCCTATTTCCTGTGGGAGGCTGATGGCCGGCCCGAAGGCCGCAGCGAACACTATTGGCAGCTGGCGCTGGCCCAGTTGCAGGCCGCCGCAACGCCCGAAACGCCGGCCAAGGCAAAGCCCGCCCGCAAGTCTGCGGCCAAGTCCCCCGCCAAGGCTGCAGCCGACAAGCCCGCCGGCAAGAGCGCGAGCAAGACGGCAAAGACGTTACCCGCCGAAAAGCCGAAGAAGGCGACAAAGAAGTCCGACGACAAACCGGCCAAAAAAGCCGCGACCAAGCCGCGCGCCTCGGTGTCCAGCAAGACCAAATAGCGCCAACGGCCGGCAAGCTGCCGGCCGCAAGCCAAGCTGCGGTCAGTCGAGGGCGGCGACGGCGATGATCTCGACCTTGAGCGCCGGATGCGCGAGGCGAGCCTCGATGCAGGCGCGCGCCGGCGGATTGGCCGGATCGATCCAGGCGTCATAGACGCTGTTCATGGCAGCGAAGTCGCCGATATTGTTGAGGATCACCTGGCAGGAGAGCACCTTGGACTTCGACGTGCCAGCCTCGGCCAAGAGCTTGTCGATGGCCTCGAGCACCTCGGAAGTCTGCTTCTCGATGCTGCCATTGTAGTCGGTCGCCACCTGCCCGGCGAGATAGACGGTGTTGCCGTGCTTAACGGCTTGGCTCATGCGCTTGCCGGGCTGGATGCGGGTGATGCTCATTGATCTGCTCCTCGGGTCGGATTGTCCGCGCCTCTGTAGCGGTTGACTGCACCCGCTTCAACCGCCGCGATCAACGCTCGCAGCCATCGACGCGGACATGGAACGGCCCTTGCGACCGGATACGGCTGCCGCTATAGCATGAATGTAATGTTGTAACGTTACGTACTCAGGTGCCCGATGAACAAGCTTCCCGTCACCGTGCTTTCCGGTTTTCTCGGCGCCGGCAAGACCACGCTGCTCAATCACATCCTCAACAATCGCGAAGGTCGCCGTGTCGCGGTGATCGTCAACGACATGAGCGAGGTCAATATCGATGCCGCTCTGGTCCGCGATGGCGGCGCCAACCTGAGCCGCACCGACGAGAAATTGGTGGAGCTGTCGAATGGCTGCATCTGCTGCACCCTGCGCGAGGACCTCTTGACCGAAGTTCGCCGCCTCGCGGCGACCGGGCGCTATGATTACCTCCTCATAGAGGGCACGGGGATAGCTGAACCGTTGCCGATCGCCACCACCTTCGACTTTCGCGACGAGAACGGCGTCAGCCTCTCGGACCTCACCCGCCTCGACACCATGGTGACGGTGGTGGATGGGGCGAACCTGCTCAAGGACTACGCCTCGCACGATTTCCTGCGCGATCGCGGCGAGACCGCCGGCGACGGCGACGAGCGCGCCCTGGTCGACCTGCTGGTCGAACAGATCGAGTTTGCCGATGTGGTGGTGCTCAACAAGGTTTCGACCGCAACCGCGGAGCAGCGCGATGCGGCGAGGAAAATCATCAAGGCGCTGAACCCCGACGCAAGGCTGATCGAAACGGATTTCGGCAAGGTGCCGCTGGACGAAGTGCTTGATACCGGGCTGTTCAGCCTCGAGCGCGCCGAGATGAACCCGCTATGGTTCAAGGAACTGAACGGCTTCAAGGACCATATCCCCGAGACCGAGGAATACGGCATCCGCTCTTTCGTCTATCGCGAGCGCCGGCCGTTCAATCCACTGTTGCTGAGCCGCTTCGTCAACAGTGCCTGGCCGGGTGTCGTTCGCGCCAAGGGCTTCTTCTGGCTCGCCACCCGGCCGCATCATGTCGGCGAGCTCAGCCAGGCCGGTGCCCTGGTGCGGACCGGGCGTCGCGGCATGTGGTGGAGCGCAATCCCCGAGCAGCGCTGGCCGGACGATCCCGACTGGCGCGCCTCGATGCGCCCCTATCTCGACCCCACCTGGGGCGACCGGCGACAGGAACTGGTGTTCATCGGCACTGACCCGATGGACGAGGCCGCGATCCGCAAGGGGCTGGATGCCTGCCTCGTTCCGGCAAAGGCCTTCAATCCTGACGCCTGGACGAAGCTGCCCGACCCATTCCCTGCGTGGTAGACCCGGCCGCGCGAGGACGGCGGGTGGATACGATGGCAATCGTTGCCCCCGCCAACCCCACCACTGCCATGCCCACCAGCGTCAGCAGGTCCGGCACATGCCCGAAGACCAGCCAGCTGAGAATGCCGACCCAGACCAGCTGCGTGTAGCTGACCGGAGCGAGCAGCGAGGAGGTTGCCTCGCGATGGGCGGCGGTAAACAGGTAATGCCCGAGCCCGGCGGCAACACCCTGGCTGAGAAACATCGCGAGGGTGGGCAAGTCCGGCACGGGCCCGGACAACGTCCAGGGCAACATGGCGCCAAAGCACAGGGTCCCGACCAGCGCCGAGTAGAACAGAAGGACGAGCGTGGTCTCGGTCTTCGCCAGCACGCGGGACAGCAGGTAGTAGACCACCGAGGTGGCCACGGCCATCAGCACATAGAGGACGCCAAGAAGATCGAGCGCGCCACCCGGCCGGACGATGAGCAACACACCGCCGAATCCCGCGATTGCCGCCACCCAACTCGCCGCGGCAACCTTTTCGCCCAGCACCGGGCCCGCCATCAGCACCACGAGGATCGGCGCGAGGAAGATGATCGCCACCGATTCCGGCACCGGCATCCGCTGCAGCGCCAGCCCCATGCACAGCGTCGAGAGCGCGAGGCAGAGCGACCGGAACAGCACCAGCCCGGTGCGCGTGGTCTTGAACAGCCGCCTGCCAAGGCGTGGCGCAACGAGCGCGAGCATCAGGAAGAAATGCACCCCGTAGCGCACCGCCGAAACCAGCGGCACCGGATACTGCGAAACCAGCGTCTTTGTGACGGTGTCGTTGGCGGCGAACAGCAGCACCGACCCCATCACCATCAACACCCCGAGCAACGGCCGGCCCTGCGGCTCGGTCACTACCGGCACCACCTCGATGCGGCCTTCCTCGGCCACTTCAAGCGCTTGTCTATCAGTCATTGCTGGCCCTTCGCCCGGACGGACGCTGGTGGAGGCGCCGATATTGCGACGCCACGCCAGTCATGGACCCGCGCTGGCGTGCCGACAAGCGCGCCGTTGGTCCAAATCCGTGCGGCAGCTACATTGTGATGCCGCCATCGACGACGAAGTTGGCGCCGGTGGCATAGGCGCTCTCGTCGCTCGCCATATAGACGAGGATGTGGGCCATCTCCTCGGCGCTGGCCATGCGACCCATCGGTTGCCGGGCAACGAAGGTTTTCCAGATCTCGTCATGCTCGCCCAGCGCCTTCGCCCGCTCGTGCAGCGACGGCGAATCGACACTGCCGGGGCAGAGTGCATTGGCCCGGATGCCATGCTTCATGAAGTCGAAGGCCACCGACTTGGTGAAGCCGATCACCGCCGCCTTGCTCGACATGTAGGCGACGCGATTGGGCACCCCCTTCATCGAGGAGGCGACCGAGGCGATGTTGACGATGGTGGCGCCGCCCTGGGCGATGAACGCGGGCAGGAACGCCTTGGTGAGCACGAACATCGGTGTGACATTGATGTCGAAGCTCAGCTGCCAGTCATCGAGCCCGGTGGTCTCAAGCGTCCCCTGATGCACCCAGCCGGCACCGTTGTAGAGCACGTTGACCTCGTTGTGGCGCGCGGCGGCGGCCTCGAGGGCCGCGTGGTCGGTGACATCGAGGGCATAGGCCTCGTGCCCTGGCGAGATCGCCCTGAGCTCGTCGCCCTTTCTAGCGATACCGGCGGCGTCCCGATCCGTGGCGATCACCCGCGCCCCTTCGCGGGCGAAGGCAGTGGCGGCAGCACCGCCGATGCCTGCCGCGGCCGCGGTCATGAAGATGGTCTTCCCCTCAAGCCGGCCCATTTCGTCCTCCCTGGCTTTTTTGCCGACACTTCAGGCTTGCAGTGCGTTTGACAAGTCGGCCAAAGGTCTTGCCGTCCGCTTGGTCGTTGTTTCGCCGCCCCCGCTTGGGCTAGTGAAGAGGCAAGGGACCTGGAGGGGTCGATGTCGACTGCAAGCTGGCTCGAACTGCTGCCGGAAATGTTTGCCTCGGCTGGCATCGAGGTGACATCGGAGCTGACCGTGACGCCGCTGACCGGTGGCGTGTCGTCCGATATCGTGCGCATCGAACTCGCCGATGGTCGGAGCTTCTGCGCCAAGCGAGCGCTGTCGCAGCTGAAGGTGAAGTCCGACTGGCGCGCGCCGGTAGAGCGCAACCACTACGAGATTGCCTGGTTGCGGCGCGCCGGGGAGATCATGCCCGGCGCCGCCCCAGTGGTGTTTGCCGAAAACCGGGCGCGCGGCGTTGCGCTGCTCGAGTACCTGCCGCCGGAAGAGTATGCCCTGTGGAAGACCGAACTGCTCGCTGGCCGCGCCAGCCCCGACGTTCCGGTGGCGGTGGCCGAAGCGCTTGGACGAATCCATCGGGCAACGCTCGATGACGCCGGCGATGCCGCCGCCTTTCCGACCGATCACCTGATCGAGGCGTTGCGTCTAGATCCCTACCTGCGCTTTACCGCCTCGCGCCATCCGCAGCTGGGTCAGGCCATTCTCGCAGTGCTCGACAACACCATGCGCAACAAGCGGGCGCTGGTGCATGGCGATGTCAGCCCCAAGAATATCCTCGTGTCGCGCCACGACGGCCATCCGGTGCTGCTCGATGCCGAATGCGCCTGGTTCGGCGATCCGGCCTTCGATGCCGCCTTCTGCCTCAACCACCTGATCCTCAAGGCCGTGCACATGCCCGCACTGACCTCGGCGCTCCTGGCCCAGGCCGCCGCCTTCGCCGATACCTGGCTCGGGCATTTCCCGGCTGCCGAACGTCCGGGGCTAGAGGCGCGGACGGCGGCGCTGCTGCCCTGCCTGATGCTCGCCCGCGTCGATGGCAAATCGCCGGTCGAGTATCTTGGCGCCGCCGACCAGTCTCGTGTCCGCAACATTGCCGTGCCGCTGATCGTTTCGCCGCCGGTTGGGTTGCGCTCGGTATTGGCGGCGGTCGGCTAACCCTTTTTCGACGAGGAGCCTCTCCTGATGGCTAACATCTCCAGCGTGCTAGGGCGCCAGGTCTGGGATTCGCGAGGCCGGCCCACCATCGAGGTCGAGGTCCGGCTCGCCTCGGGAGCAGTCGGTCGCTCGATTGCGCCCTCAGGCGCCTCGACCGGCAGCCGCGAGGCACTCGACAGGCGTGACGGCGGCAGGCGGCTGGGGGGCTACGGCGTCAACGGCGCCATCGCGGCAGTGAACGGCCCCATCGCCGAGCACTTGTCCGGTCTGCTGGCGGTGGACCAGCGTGCCGTCGACAGTGCGCTGATCGCGCTCGACGGTACGCCCCAGAAGACCAGGCTCGGCGGCAATGCCATTGTCGCCACCTCTCAGGCGGTGGCCTGGGCTGCAGCGGCGGAACGCGGCCTGCCGTTGTGGCAGCACCTGAGGACGCTGGCCGGGCTGGACGCCATGGACGGACACATCCCGGCCCCGATGATCCAGATCTTCGGGGGCGGCCGCCATGCCGGCAACCGCATCGACATCCAGGATTTCCTAGTCGTTGCCGTCGGGGCCAAGTCCTTCGCCGAGGCGACCGAGTGGATCGCCGAGGTCTATATGGCCGCCGCCCGCAGCATGGTGGAGGCCGGCAAGCTGAACGGCATCGCCGACGAAGGCGGGGTCTGGCCCGACTTCGCCGCCAATGAAGATGCCCTCGAGGCGCTGACCCGCGCTATCGAGCGCGCCGGTTTCCGCCCCGGCAGCGATATCGGCATTGCCCTCGATGTGGCGGCCACGTCGTTTTTCTCCGACGGACGCTACCAGCTGGCGCTCGAAGGACGCGCGCTTGACACCACCCAGATGATCGACCTGCTCGCAGGCTGGGTGGCGGCCTACCCCATCATTTCGCTGGAGGACCCGCTCGCCGAGGACGACGATGCGGGCTTTGCCGAGATCACGGCGCGCCTTGGCGACAGGTTGCAGATCATCGGCGACGACTATCTCACCACCAACGCCGGGCGGATCGACCGGGCCGCGACGCTGCTCGCTTGCAATGCGGTGCTGCTCAAGGCCAACCAGTGCGGCACCATCACCGAGTTGATCGCTGCCAGCTCGGCGGCCAAGCGGCTGGGATGGAACACCATCCAGTCGGGCCGATCCGGCGAAAGCGAGGACGTGACGCTGAGCCACCTGGCGGTCGGGCTGATGTCGGACCAGATCAAGGTCGGCTCGATGACCCGGTCGGAGCGCACGGCCAAGTGGAACGAAGTCATCCGCATCGAACAAAACTTCGTTAGCCGAAGATATTGGCAATTCCGTCTGCCGTGATCATGCTACCAATTGACTAGGCAGTCCTTGGGGGAGAAGCCATTTGCCGTCCGAAGAGAGCGGGCGTCGCACCCGACCCGTACGGGTCGAGGATGTGGCCCGCGTAGCCGGCGTATCGCCAATCACCGTTTCACGGGCCTTGTCGCAGCCGGAAAAGGTGCGGGAGGAAACCCGCCAGAAGGTGGCCGCGGCGGTGGCGCAGACGGGGTATGTGGTCAACAGCCTCGCCTCGGGACTGCGGTCGGGCCGGTCCAACATCGTGACGGTGTTCGTCTCCAACCTCGAAAACCCCCACTTCGCCGCAACCATGCAGGGCATCATCGATGCCTTCGAAGGCAGCCGCTTTCGGCTGATGTTCTCCCAGACCGGCTATTCCGAAATGCTGGAGGCGGATCTGGTCGACGCCGTCCTGCCCTTCCGGCCGGCCGGAGTAATCTTCACCGGTGTGGTCCGCTCGGAAAAATCCCGCACTGCGCTGCAGGCGCTTGGCGTGCCGGTGCTGGAAATGTGGGGCCAACGCCCCGACCCGATCGACATGCTGGTGGGCTTTTCCAATGCCGATGCCGCGCGGATCATGGGGGACCACCTTGGTGGCCAGGGCCGGCGGCACATTGCCTATTGCGGTCATGTCTCGGGACGCGGCGGCGAGCGCATCGAGGGCTTGCGACAGTCGCTTGCGGCCCATGGCGCCGAGCTTGGCCACATCGAGGCCGTCGAGGACAGCGCCCGGGTGAGTGATGGTATTGCCGCCTTCGGGCGCATTCTGGCGGCCTACCCGGCCTGCGATGCGATGTTCTTTGGCACCGATGTGCTGGCGGTGGGCGCCCTGCTGGGCGCGCGCCACCGGGGCCTGCCGGTGCCCGACCGCGTTGCCATTGCCGGCTTTGGCGACCTGGAATTCGCGGCCCATGTCGACCCGCCGCTGACGTCCCTGCATATCGACGGCCGCGAAATGGGCCTCGAGGCCGGCCGGCGCATGCTGCGGCGGCTCAATGGCGGCGCCATTGCCGACCCCATCATGATGCGATCGGCCAGCCTGGTGTCGCGCGCCAGCACCGGTGCCTGACCGAACGGAAGCGACCTTGGTCATCCTTGCCGGTCACCTGGCCAACTGATATTCCACGACCACCAACAACAGCTGGTATTCCGTAGCGTTCGCCCTGGTGCGCACCCGGAACCGCGATATTGAACTGCCTAGGGGAGAGCATCATGAGTTCGGCAAACGGCGCGGCTGCAAACGGAGCCAGGAAGCTCAGGTCGCGCGCCTGGTTCGACAATCCGGAAAACGCCGATATGACGGCGCTCTATCTCGAGCGCTATCTCAACTACGGCATTTCGCGCGAGGAGCTGCAGTCGGGCAAGCCGATCATCGGCATCGCGCAGACCGGCTCGGACCTGAGCCCCTGCAACCGCCACCACATGGAACTGGCCAAGCGCGTGCGCGACGGCATCCGCGACCAGGGCGGCATTCCGCTGGAATTCCCGGTTCACCCGATCCAGGAAACCGGCAAGCGCCCCACCGCCGGCCTCGACCGCAACCTTGCCTATCTGAGCCTCGTCGAAGTGCTCTATGGCTACCCCATCGACGGCGTCGTGCTGACCATCGGCTGCGACAAGACCACCCCGGCCATGCTGATGGGCGCCGCCACCGTCAACATTCCGGCGATCGCGCTGTCGGTCGGCCCGATGCTGAACGGCTGGTTCAAGGGTGAGCGCACCGGCTCGGGCACCATTGTGTGGAAGGCCCGCGAGCTGCTCGCCACCGGCGAGATCGGCTACGAGGAGTTCATCGAGGTGGTGGCATCCTCGGCGCCCTCCACCGGCTACTGCAACACCATGGGCACGGCGACGACCATGAACTCCATGGCCGAATCGCTCGGCATGCAGCTGCCCGGCTCGGCCGCCATCCCGGCGCCCTATCGCGACCGGCAGGAAATGGCCTGGCGCACCGGCATGCGCATCGTCGACATGGTCAAGGAGGATTTGAAGCCCTCCGACATCCTGACCAAGGACAATTTCATCAACGCCATCGTGGTCAACTCCGCCATCGGCGGCTCGACCAACGCGCCGATTCACCTGACCGCCATTGCCAAGCATATCGGCGTCGAGATGACCATCGACGACTGGCAGACCTACGGCCATGACGTGCCGCTGCTGGTCAACATGCAGCCGGCCGGCGAGTATCTGGGCGAGGACTACTACCATGCCGGCGGCGTGCCGGCGGTGGTCAACGAGCTGATGAAGGCTGGGCTGATCCGCGAGAACGCCCCGACCGTCAACGGCAAGACCATCGGCGAGAACTGCCGCAATGCCAAGGTTGCCGATGACAAGGTCATCAAGACCGTCGCCAACCCGATGAAGCACAAGGCCGGCTTTGTGGTGCTGCGCGGCAACCTGTTCGACAACGCCGTCATGAAGACCAGCGTGATCAGCCAGGAGTTCCGCGACCGCTACCTGTCGAACCCGGCAGACCCCGATGCCTTCGAGGGCCGGGCGATCGTCTTCGACGGTCCGGAGGACTACCACCACCGCATCGACGATCCTTCGCTGGCTATCGACGAGCACTGCCTGCTGTTCATGCGCGGTGCCGGTCCTATCGGCTATCCGGGTGCCGCCGAAGTGGTCAACATGCGGCCGCCGAACTACCTGCTGAGCAAGGGCATCACCTCGCTGGCCTGTATCGGCGACGGCCGCCAGTCGGGTACCTCCGGCTCGCCCTCGATCCTCAACGCCTCGCCCGAAGCGGCGGCCGGTGGCAATCTCGCCATCCTGAGGACCGGCGACCGCGTCCGCATCGACCTCAACAAGGGCTCGGCCAATATCCTGATTTCCGACGAGGAGATTGCGAAGCGCCGGGCCGAACTGCAGGCGGCCGGGGGCTACAAGTTCCCCGACCACCAGACGCCGTGGCAGGAAATCCAGCGCGGTATGGTCGACCAGCTCGGCTCGGGCGGCGTGCTGAAACCAGCGGTGAACTACCAGCGGCTGGCGCAGACCGCCGGTCTGCCCCGCGACAATCACTGAGCCCGCACTGAATTTTAAGGGGTCGCTTCGGCGGCCCCTTTCATTTCGACTGCGACTGATTTAGCGAGCGTTTGACGAAGAGCCGCCGCATGGCGCACTATTCTGCCGATATTGGACGAGGGTACGATGTCTGACATTCTCGACTTCTGCGCAGGCCGCGACGCGGTGACTTTCAAGCCTGGCCACGTCATGATCCGCGAGGGCGGCCACGAGGGAAAGCTGTTCGTCCTGATCGAGGGTCAGGTCGAGGTGATGCGCAAGGACACCCAGGTCAGCTATATCGACGAGCCCGGCTCGATCTTCGGCGAGATGGCGGTACTGCTCGACATGCCGTCCAGCGCCACCGTCAAGGCGCTCTCCTCGGTGAAGGCCTATGTCATTGAAGACGCCATCACCTTCCTCGGCAGCCAGCCCGAGATCGCTCTCTATGTCGCGTCGCTGCTGGCCCGGCGGCTCTATTACACCACGTCCTACCTGGTGGACCTGCAGCAGCAGGCGGAAGGCAAGCGCGAAGATCTCGACCTCGTCGACAAGATCCTGGCCCAACTGGTGGAAAAGCCCGAAGACGCCCGCGCCGCCCGGCGCTCACGCAAGTAGAGCCGCGCCCGGGCAGCTTTAGCTCAGGCCCTTCGACATCATGGCGACCACCATCATCACCGCATAGGTCAGCTGGTGGCCGAACTGATCGATGCCATGCAGCGCCCAGAAACGGCGCGGGTTGGTGTCGACATGCACACCGCGCGAATAGGTGATTTTGGAATAGTCGAGCAGGTAGTGGACGACGAATTCGGCCACGACCAGCAGCACCAGTGTCTCCAGCGGGACCCCGGCGAGCAGCAGCACCACCGCACTCAGCGCTGCGTGGACCCCGGCATGGGCGTAACCGCCCGGCATCATGAAATTGCCCTTGCCTGCGAGCATCCAGCCCGGTTGCAGGAAATAGTCCGCGATCAGGTGCTTGAGTTCGAGGCCCACGAACAGCACCAAGAACAGTCCGACCATGACCGTCTCCGTCCCCAAGTCGACGCCGGTTGTCCCGGCGCTTCGCAATGCCCCGTCGGCATGGTTGCAAGGCGACGGGCGCGACGCAAGCGAAGAGTTGCGGGACTGTCGCGCTTCAGCCCGGTTTGGTTTATTGCTGAATGGATCAAAGTTCGGGGAACCGGGATGCAGCGTTTTCTTCTGGCTCTCGCACTGCTGGCAGCCATCAGCGGTGAGACCGCGCTGGCAGCGTCGGGCACGGCGCTGGGCGTCAGGCCCGAGGCCAGCGCCGAAACCGGCGGCACCAGCCGCCTATTGCAGGTCGGCGCCGATGTCTTCATCGGTGATCGCGTCACCACTGGCGGCAAGGGCAATGTGCAGATCCGCTTCTCGGATCGCACCGAACTGGTGGTCGGGCCCAATTCCAGCCTCGTCATCGAGGACTATCTGCTGCGCGACGACGGTTCGGCCGGAAAGTTCGCCGTCAATGCGCTGGCCGGCACCTTCCGCTTCGTCACCGGCGGCGCGCCGAAGGACCGCTACCTGATCCGGACCCCGACCGGCACCGTGGGTGTTCGCGGCACGGCCTTCGACCTCAATGTGGTGGAGGACCACACCAGCCTGCTGCTGATCGAGGGCGCGGTGCGCATGTGCAACCTTGCCGGGCAATGCGTCGATGTCGACGAAGTCTGCGAGATCGGCCGCTTCGACCTCGCCACCGCAGAAACCCAGGGCACGACGGACCTGCTCAGGGGCGACGCGCGCCAGCGGATGCGCGGCATGTTTCCATTCGCCGCCGACCAGTCGCCCCTGCTCGGGGCCTTCCGGATCGAGCAGGCCTTCCGCTGCCTGAACCGCGAGGTGCCCAAGCCCGTGCAGCCCGACTGGCCCGAGGAGCAGGAACCGGACCGGTCGCGCCAGGACCAGCGCGGCTGACCGGGGGATAGCTGAAGATGTGGGCGCGGCTGCTGCCGGCACTGACCGGACTGTTGATTGTGCTGCTGCTCGCCGGGGTCCGCGTCGCCGATCCCTACCCGGTGCAGGTGCTGCGCGAGATTGCCCTGGACTTCTACCAGCGCCTGCAGCCGCGACCGAACGGGGCCTATCCGGTCCGCGTCATCGACATCGATGAGCCCTCGCTCGCCGAGATCGGCCAGTGGCCCTGGCCGCGCGACAGGCTGGCAAGGCTGACCGACCGGCTGACCGAACTGGGCGCCGCCGCCATCGGCTTCGACGTGCTGTTTCCGGAGCCAGACCGCATGTCGCCGGCCCGCATTGCCGCCGAACTCCCCGGCATCGACCCATCCACCCTGCCCGACTATGATCAGGTTTTCGCCGATGCGCTGTCGCGCGGGCCGGCGATCCTCGGTTTCTCGCGCGCCCCGAGCGGTCAGCCGCTGCAAACCCCGCCGCGTGGCGGCTTCGCCGTCAGCGGCCCCGATCCCAGCGAGGGCGTGCCGTTCCTTACCGGCGTTGCCGCCCCCATCCCGATGCTGAGCGATGCAGCGCCGGGGCTGGCCGCCTTGAGTCTCAACACCGAACTCTCGACCTCGGCCGTCCGCCGCCTGCCCATGCTGTGGACCAATGGCGACAGCCTGTACCCCACGCTGTCGCTGGAGGCACTGCGCCTCGCGCTCGGCATCGGCACCGTGGTGGTGTTCGGCGACACCGCCGCGGCCGGCTATGTCGACGGCCTGCGGATCGGCGATTTCACCGTGCCGACCACCTCGAACGGCGACCTCTGGCTCTATTACAGCCGGCCGGACCCGGCGCTCTATGTCTCGGCCAAGGACGTGCTGGGCGAAAGTTACGGCGGGCTCGCGGACCGGATTGCCGGCCATATCGTCCTGATCGGCACCTCGGCCAGCGGGTTGCTCGACATCCATACGACGACGCTGGGCGACAATGTGCCGGGCGTCTCGATCCACGCACAGGCCATTGAGCAGATTCTTTCGGGCACCTACCTGACCCGGCCGGACTGGGTGATCGGGCTTGAGATCGTCGGCTTCGTGCTGCTGGGGGCGCTGATGGTGATCGTGGTACTGCAGCTGGGACCACTCGCTGGCCTGTTTACCGGCGCTGCCGCGCTGGCCATAGCCGGCGGCGTTTCGTGGTGGCTGTTCACGGCCCATGGCATCATGCTCGACCCGAGCTTTGCGCTGGTCGGGCTGACGCTGCTCTATGCGGCACTGGTGTTCTTCCGCTTCTTCACCACCGATGCGGCCAAGCGCCAGATTCGCCGCGCCTTCGGCTACTATGTCGACCCGCAGCTGCTGACCCAGATCGAGCGCAGTGGCACGAGCCTGCAACTGGGCGGCGAAATGCGCGAGGTCAGCGTGATGTTCTCCGACGTGCGCGGCTTCACGCCCCTGAGCGAGAAACTGACGCCGCCGCAGATCCTGGCGCTGCTCAACACCATGTTCGGGGCGCTGGGCCAGGAGATCACCGGCCGGCTGGGGACCATCGACAAGTTCATCGGCGACGCCATCATGGCGTTCTGGAATGCCCCGATTGATGTGGCCGACCATCCTCGGCGCGCGGCCGAAGCCGCCTTGGGCATGCGGGCCCGGCTTCGGGCGCTGAACGCCGCCGACGCCTTCGGGCTCAGGGCGCGCGGGACCGGCATCGACGAAGTGGTGATCGGTGTGGGCATCTCCACCGGCGAGGCGCTGGTGGGCAATATGGGCCTCGAAACCCGCTTCGACTATTCTGCGCTGGGCGACACCGTCAATGTCGCGAGCCGCGTCGAGAGTGCCTGCAAGGAGATGGGCTATGACCTCCTCGTCACCGCCCCTACGCACGACGCTGCGCCCGGGCTGGCCTACCTGCCGGCCGGTGGCATGGCGCTGAAGGGCAAAAGCGAGCGGGTGGTGATCTACCTGCTGGTGGGGGACGCGGCGATGGCGCAGTCGCCCGGTTTCCTCGAGCTCGGCGCCCTCCATGCCGAGGCGGTCGCAGCGCTTGCCGCCGGAGCCGACCCGACTCCCGCCATCGCCCAGTGCCGCGAACTGGCCATGACCATCGAACCTGGCCTTGCCAAGTTCTACGACAGGCTGGCCGGCCGCGCCGAGGACTTCACCACGCTTCAGCTTGCCGCCGAATAGGCCTGCCGCATCTCCTCGATCTCCTCGAGCGCGGCGTGGAAGGCACTCCAGTCGTCCCCCTCGGCGATGGGCGCCCACAGCGCCTCCATCTCGTGGATCAGCATGGTGCGCGGCCGCTCGCGGGCGAAGTACGGATGGTCGAGATTGGCGTTGGCCGCCATCGGATGCCGCGTGAGCAGACCGGACAGCGTTTCAAAGGTCGGGTCGCGATAGTATTCGGCCGCTGGGCTGCGCAGGGCGCGCGAGCCGTCGCCGCCCCGCCAATCGAAGAAGAATTGCTCGAACGGCATCTGCGTTTCGCCCAGGACGTTGAACACCTCCTGCACCAGCAGCGAATCGGCTTCCTGGCCGAGGCTTTCAAGGCCCAGCCGGTCCAGCACCGCCGCCCAGACCGCGTGCTGGAAAGCCGGCCAGAATCGGTTGAGCCCCGCCTCCAGCTCGGCATGTTCGCCAAGCGGCAACAGCACTTCGGCGAGGCGTGTCAGGTTCCAGGCCAGCGTGTCCGGCTGCCGGCCGAAGGCATAGAGGCCGCTCTCGTCGAAATAGGCGGCGGTGAATGCGGGATCGTAGTGCGGCAGGAAGCGCCAGGGGCCGTAGTCAAAGCTCTCGCCGGTGATGTTGATGTTGTCGGTATTGAGCACGCCGTGGACGAACCCCGCCGCGATCCAGCGTGCCCCGGTTTCCGCCACCGCTTCGCTGACCGCGCCAAGGAATTTTGCGGCCCGCTGGTTGTCGCCCTCCTGCCAGAGCGCCGGGTAGTAGTGACGCACGGCATGATCGAGCAACCGCTGCAACCCGGCCCCGTCGCCAAGATAGCCAAGCCGCTGGAAGCTGCCGATGCGAATATGGCTGTGGCTGAGCCGGACCAGTGCGGAGGCGCGTGTCGGCGAAGGTTCGTCGTGACGTTCCAGCTCCTCGCCGGTCTCGATGAGCGACAACGACTTCGAGGTGTCGACTCCGAGTGCTTCGAGCATCGCCGTCGCCAGCACCTCGCGCACCCCGCCCTTCAGCGTCAGCCGGCCATCGCCGCCGCGCGACCAGGGGGTACGGCCGGAGCCTTTGGTGCCAAGGTCCAGCAACCGGCCGCTGCCAAGCTCTTCGAGCTGGGCATGGAGGAAGCCGCGGCCGTCGCCGAGATCGGGATTGTAGCTGCGGAACTGGTGGCCGTGGTAGCGCAGCGCCAGCGGTTGTTCGAAGCTGCCGGGCAGCGGTTCGAATCGGCCGAAATGGCCGATCCACTCGGCATCGCTGAGGCCGTCGAGCCCGACGCTGGCGGCGGCCCGCTGGTTGCGATAACGCAGGACTTGCTCGGGAAACGCCGCCGGTTGCACGGCATCGTAGAAGGCGGGACCGAGTTCGGCATGGCTGCGGCGCGGGCGCCATTTCTGCTCGGTCATCGCTGCGCCTCGGTTCCCAACTCTCGCCCCGAGTGATAGAGCACCGGCCCATGAAGGCCAACATCCCCGCCACCCCGCTGACCAATGTGCACCTGACCGGCATCGCCCGCGACCTCGCGGCCCGGGCGGAGGCCGGCAAACCGATCCGCATCGGTGTCATCGGTTCGGGCGAGATGGGCACCGATCTCGTGACGCAGGGCGCCTTGATGCGCGGCATCGAGATTGCCGCCATCGCGACCCGCCGGCCGCACACCGCCCGCGACGCCGCGCGTATCGCCTATGGTGATGATGCCAAGGTTGTCGAGGCGGACACCGAGAGCCGGGTGACCGCCGCCATCGAGGCCGGCAAGCTCGCCGTCACCTCGGTTGAGCGGCTGGTGACCAACCCGCTGATCGATGTGGTAATCGACGCCACCGGGAAGCCCGGCGTCGCCGCCGACTACGATCTGATGGCGATGGAGCATGGCAAGCACCTGGTGATGATGAATGTCGAGGCCGACG
>CAYNRZ010000027.1:0-4161 GCA_964399695.1 uncultured Devosia sp.
ATTTAGGTTCCAGCGCCGCAAGGCGTGGAGGTTCGAGCCCTCTCACCCGCACCAGCTCTGGTTTGGAGCAATGGCTGATCGGCCAAGAACGAAGATTTTACAACGGGATAACCCAATGCAGGTCACCGAAACCCTCAATGAGGGCCTCAAGCGCAAACTGGCCGTGGTCATCCCGGCCCAGCACCTCAACGACCGCCTCGACGTGCGGCTCGACGAGATCAAGGGCCAGGCCAACATCAAGGGCTTCCGCCCCGGCAAGGTGCCGATGACCTATCTCAAGAAGGTCTATGGCCGTTCCGCCATGTCGGAAGTGCTGTCGGACGCGATCAACGCCACCGTGGCCGAGACGCTGGACGCCCGCGCCGAGCGTGCCGCCGCGCAGCCCAAGGTCGACCTGCCGGAAGACCAGGGCACCATCAACCAGGTGCTCGATGGCCTTGCCGACCTGAGCTTCGAAGTCAGCTACGAAGTGCTGCCGCCGGTCGAACTGATGGATCTCAGCACCATCAAGATCGAGAACCCGGTGGTCGAGATCGCCGACGAGGACGTCGAAAAGGAAGTCCAGCGCGTCTTCCGCGAGAACCGCGGCTATACCGACAAGGGTGACGACGCCGTTGTCGAAAATGGCGACCGCCTCGGCCTGAGCTTCAAGGGCACCATCAAGGGGGAAACCTTCCCTGGCGGCACCTCGGATCATGCCCACCTGGTCGTAGGCTCGGGTGAGTTCATCCCCGGCTTCGAAGAGCAGCTGGTTGGCATGAAGAAGGGCGAGACCAAGACGGTCAAGGTGACCTTCCCCAAGGACTACGCCCAGGCTGACCTCGCCGGCAAGAAGGCCGATTTCGAGGTCACGATCCTGCATGCCGACGGCCCGAATGCCGGCGAGCTTGACGACGAGTTTGCCAAGCGCCTCGGCCTCGATGACGTCGCAGCCCTCCGTGAGGCCGTCAAGGAGCAGATGGGCGGTGCCCTGCAGCAGATGAGCCGCCAGGCGATCAAGCGGCAGATTCTCGACCAGCTCGACGAGGGCCACCGGTTCGACGTGCCGGCCCAGCTCGTCGAAGCCGAGTTCAACACCATCTGGCAGCGCGTCGTCCACGAAGTCGAGCACCACGGCAAGTCCTTCGAAGACGAAGGCACCACCGAGGAAGCCGCCAAGGAACAGTACCAGAAGATCGCCGAGCGCCGCGTGCGGCTCGGTCTGGTCGTTGCCGAGATCGGCAACCAGAACAAGGTGGAAGTGACCGAGGAAGAGCACCAGCAGGCGCTGATCGCCGAAGTGCGCCGCTTCCCCGGCCAGGAACAGCAGGTCTACGACTACTACCGCAAGAACCCGCAGGCGCTGGCCGGCCTCCGCGCCCCGGTGTTCGAGAACAAGGTGGTCGAGTTCGTTGGCGAACAGGCCACCAAGACCGACAAGAAGATGACCCGCGAAGAACTGACCAAGATCATCGCGGCCGACGAGGACGAAGTCCCCGAAGAGCATCACCACTAAGCCTGTGCGGCTTGAATATGGTAGGGGCCGTCCTTCGGGACGGCCCTTTTCGTTTGCGACTTTTGCCCGTACGGCATTGACGCGGGGCGGCGAACCGTGCCGACCATCCTGCAATGCGCCCAAGGCTGGGCCGCAGTTGCAAGGGAGCCGGGCCATGACTGTATCGACAGAGACTCATCACAGCGGCGGGTGCCTGTGCGGCGCGGTGCGGTTCGAGATCGAGGGCAGCTTCGAGAACTTTTTTCTCTGCCATTGCAGTCGCTGCCGGAAGGGCACGGGCACGGCCCATGCCTCCAATCTCTTCTCCAGCAATGCGCGCCTCGTCTGGCTGTCGGGGGAGGACCAGGTCCGCAGTTTCACGGTCGAAGGCACGCGTTTCACCCGCAGCTTCTGCGTCAATTGCGGCTCATTTCTCCCCAATGTTGCGGCCAGTGGCCGGCTGAAGGTGCCGGCGGGCAGCCTCGACACGCCGGTGTCGCTGCGCCCCGAGGCGCATATCTTCGCCGGCTCGCGCGCCAACTGGGACGATCACCTCGAGGACGTGCCCAGCTACCACGAGCGGCCCGGCAGCTGAAATGCACGAACTGCTGACGCCGGCCGAGATGCAGCAGGCGGACCGGCTGGCGGTGGCTGCCGGCGTGCCGTCGCTGACGCTGATGGAAAATGCCGGGCGGGCAGTGGCGGAGGTGGTGGCCGCGAACTATCCCACCGGGCGCGTGGTGGTGCTGTGCGGCCCCGGCAACAATGGTGGCGATGGCTTCGTGGTGGCGCGGCTGCTGGCTGCCGGCGGACGGGAGGTCACGCTGGGACTGTTCGGTTCGCTCGATCGACTGACGGGCGACGCGGCTGCGAACGCGCGGCGCTGGTCAGGTCCGGTGGTCCCCGCCCGGGACGTGGGGCTGGACGATGCCGCCGTGATTGTCGACGCACTGCTCGGCGCCGGGTTGGACCGCGACGTCACCGGGGAACTGGCGGAGTTGATCGGTACGATCAATGCTTCGGGCGTGCCGGTGGTCGCTGTCGATGTGCCGAGCGGTGTCGATGGCGCCACGGGCGCGGCGCGGGGCGTCGCCGTGGAGGCGGAGCGCAGTGTGACCTTCTTCCGGCTGAAGCCCGGGCACCTGCTGCTGCCGGGGCGCGAGTTCTGCGGCGAAGTGGCATTGCGCCAGATCGGCATTCCTGATGCGGTTATTGATCAGATCGGGATCGGCACGTGGCACAACACGCCCGATCTCTGGCAGGTGCCGGTGGCAACGGCAGCAGGCCACAAGTTCACGCGCGGCCATTGTCTGGTGCTCTCCGGCGGACCGCTGGCGACCGGGGCCAGCCGGCTGAGCGCCATGGCAGCGCTGCGCAGCGGGGCAGGGCTGGTGTCGCTCGCCGGTCGAGAGGCCGCGCTGCGGGTCCACGCGGCGCATGTCACCGCCATCATGTTGAAACCCTTCGACGACGTGGCTGGGCTGACGCGACTGCTGGTCGACCACAAGGTGCGGTCCGCAATCATCGGCCCGGCCGCAGGCATCGGAGCAGCGACCCGCGACAATGTACTGGCGCTGCTCGACAGCGGAGTCGCCACCGTGCTCGACGCCGATGCACTGACCAGCTTCAAGGCGGATCCCCAGGTGCTGTTTGGTGCCATCAAAGCCAAGCCCGGGCGCCCGGTGGTCATGACCCCGCACGAAGGCGAGTTCGCGCGGCTGTTCGGCGACATCGCCGGGCCCAGGCTGCAGCGCGCCCGCGACGCTGCAGCGCGCTCCGGCGCCACCATCATCCTCAAGGGCAGCGACACCGCGATCGCCGCGCCGGATGGCCGGGCCGCCATCAACGACAACGCCCCGCCGACCCTGGGCACGGCCGGTTCAGGTGACGTGCTGGCCGGCATTGTCGGGGGACTGCTGGCGCAGGGCATGGCCGGGTTCGAGGCCGCCTCTGCCGCCGTGTGGATCCACGGGGCAGCAGCAACACGTTTCGGCAATCCGGGTTTGATCGCCGAGGATCTGCCGAGGCTGGTCCCGGAGGTACTGGGGGAACTGGGGAAGACCTATGGGCAAGTTGATTTCTGACGCCGACTACAAGCGCATGGAGCAGGCCTACAACGGCGAGATAGCTGCGTTCATAGCGGAAAACGCGCGGAAAACGGGGCTACTCACCTATGGTGACCTAGCGAGGAGGTTTGGCGGCATCGCGCGTGGATACGGAAACCGCCTCGGAGGCATCACAATTTTCTGCAGGGACCACAACCTACCGTTGCTTCCAGTCGTGGTCGTCAACAAGAAGACTAAGCGGCCATCTGCCGGAGCGCTGCTCTATCGTGATTTTGGACTCGAAGATGACGCCGCAATCGACAACGAGCAGCGCAAGGTAAAGACATTTGACTGGACACGCGTCGCCTTTTGACCGGCCACCAACTGGGCCTCGCTAATTCACATAGGCCTCGCCGTCCCAATGGAATTGAAGCGTAACCAGATCGCTACGAAATTCCAGGGTGCGCCAGCCGGAGCCGTCGGCATCGCCGACACTCCACATCGCCGGCTCGCCGTTAATCATCGCGTCCGACTCGATGGGCAGTTCCAGCCATTTGGCCGTGCTCGCCTCCAGACGATAAAGACGAGGGATGCAGCCGGCCGAGCCGCAGAAATAGCTGGAATCGGCGAAGGCGAAGATGT
>CAYNRZ010000027.1:4261-30302 GCA_964399695.1 uncultured Devosia sp.
GGGATGCAGCCGGCCGAGCCGCAGAAATAGCTGGAATCGGCGAAGGCGAAGATGTCGCGCGTGCCGTCGCCGTTGAGATCGACCAGCGCCACCGAGACGGTTTCACCTTCGCTGAACGCTTCGCCGCGCTCCTCGGTCATCAGGTTGCGGGCAATGTTGAGCGCCGGGCCATCCTCGGATGAAAACTCCAGCGGCTCGGCGAAAGCAGCGGTTGCCATGAGCGCGAAGGCGGCGGCGAAGAGGGTGCGGGTCACCATTTGGCGTCGAGCCTTTCGAGACCATGGAAATGGTAGATGTTGCGATAATGCGGCATGCCCGTGAGCTTGAGTCCGGGCAGGCGCTGGAACAGCACCCGTAGCGCCTCCTGCATCTCGATGCGGGCAAGCGGCGCCCCGATGCAGAAGTGAATGCCGGCGCCAAAGCTGACATTCTGGCCGTCCTTGCGGAACGGGTCGAAGCGATTGGCTTCGGCGAAGCGCGAAGGGTCGCGATTGGCGGCGGCCAGCATCAGCCCGATCGTTTCGCCCTGACGGAAGCTGAGGCCACCCTCGAGTGTCACGTCTTCGAGCGCGTAGCGGGTGAACATGTGCAACGGCGCGTCGAAGCGCAGGCACTCTTCGACCGTTGCCTCGGTCTGCGCCGCGTCGGCGAACAGCGACTCGACCGGCAGCCCCGACTCGAGGATCGCCTTGATCCCATTGCCGGTGGTGTGGACCGTGGCTTCGTGTCCGGCATTGAGCAGCAGGATGGTGGTCGAAATCACCTCCTCCTCGCTCAGCTTCTCGCCGTTGACCTCTGAGGTCAGCATGTGGGTGAGGAGATCCTCGCGCGGCTGGCGGCGGCGCTCGGCGATCACGGAACGCACATAGTCGATGAACTCCGCGGCGGCGGAGTTCGCGTCGAGCTCGGTCTCGTAGGTCACGCCGAACATGTACATGGCGACCATGCGGTTGGACCAGGCAACGAGTTGCATGGCCATCTCGGCCGGCAGCCCGATCATTTCGGCGATCACGATGGCGGGGATCGGCGTGGCGAAACTATGCAGCAACTCGCTGCCGCCATCGGCCTCGAGACCGTCGACAAGCTCGTTCGCCAGTTTTGCGATACGGCCTCGCAACTGCTCGACATTGCGCGAGACAAAGGCGCGGTTGACGAGGTTACGCAGCCGCGTGTGGTCTGGTGGCTCCAGTGTCAGCAGCGAATACTTCTCGGTGAGGTCGAAGGCGGCGGTGTGCGGCTTCGGCGGAGGCATCCCGAGCTGTTCGCGGGTCATCTTGTGCAGGATCTGCCGGCCGAAGCGACGGTCCCGCAGCAACGCGTTGACCTCCCTGAAGCCGGCGAAGCACCAGTGACCGTAGTCATCCCAGTGGAAGGCCGGCGACTGGTCGTGGACCACGTCGTAGAAGGCGTAGGGGTCGGCATAAAAGGCCACATCTCGCGGCGCCGCCTTGGCGCGGCGGTCGGTCAGTTCGAAGGCGGGTCGGGACAAGGCGTTGCTCACCGGTGATAATGCGCTGAACCTATACGCGGCGGCGGAGCCGAGGGAAGGGCAGAACGCACACCACCGCTATTCCCCCTTGCATGACCGGCAGGATCGGCTAGGGGACTGCAACGCGAAACGCACGGAGCCTTGCCGAATGGCCGATACCACAGTCAGCGAAGCAATCGACGCGATCTACGCCTCGATCCGCGCGGACAATGCCGATCTCGACACGCACATCGCGGCGCTCAAGTCAGCTCTGGCGCGCGAAGGCGCCAAGGAAGCAGTGTTCGACCCCACCAAGCTCGCCCAGAACAACCGCCAGGGCCGCAAGCTCATGCAGGCCTATTTCCGGCAGCGCGGCGTGACGGTGGCCTTCAAGAGCTGACGGCAGCGGTCGCGTCGGGTAGCTTGCTCGGGACAGGTTGCGGGCGGGCGCGCCAGCCGCTCTCGTGCCACTCGCGCATCTCGACATCGATGCGGTCCGGTTCCGGCCCGAACCTGATGATATTGTAGGCATTGGGTTCGCCCCTGAGCCGTGTCGAGATCGCCGACGACGCCTGCACCACGAGCAGGGGAGCGGCGGCAGCGCTGCGCGCACCGAGTGGCGCACCTTCCACGACCTCAACCGCCCGCACGTGCCGGCGCACATAGGACAGGTGGAAATGCCCCGACATCACCAGTCGCACGCCGAGGCGTGACAGCGTTTCCAGCGCCTGGTCGGCGCGGTCGACCTGGCGCATTGTCACCTCACCAGCCACTTCGGGCTGCAACAGCGGATGATGGGCGATCACGACGCGGATGGCATCCGGACTGGCGCGCTCGAATCGTCTCTCCAGCGCGCTGAGCTGGCTCCGGCTGATGGAACCATGTGACCAGTTCCATTCGAGCCGCATCCGGCGCGCGGTGTTGAGGCCGGCAAAGGCAATGCCCCCCATTTCAAGGAAGGGCTCGATCTCGCGCGAGATGTGCCGGCGGAAGAGACCATAGGGTGCGAGGAAGCGACGGAGGAAGTTCACCGCGGGGACATCATGGTTTCCGGGGACGGCGAGGAACGGGATGCCAAGCGAGTCGAGGAAGGCACGCGCCGCCCTGAACTCCGACGTGCTGCCGATCTGGGTGAAGTCGCCGCTGGCGATCAGGAGGGTTGGAGCCTGCTGGCGGATGTCGGCGGCCAGCGAGTCGGCGAGTGCCTGGATGTGGCGCCCGAAATGCAGGTCGGAGACGTGCGCAATCTTCATGCGGCGGCCTCCACGGCAGGGCCGGCATCGTCTGCAACGACCACGGCCGGGGCCAACACACGCAGCTTCTGCTTCTCGATGGTAAAGGTCAGCGGCGTCATCATGGTCTCGACCTCGCCGTCGAGCATCACCTTTAGCCGCTTGCGCCGGGACCGGATGACCAGCTTCTCTGCGGTCTCGATGCTGAGCGCGGCATCGTCCTGCCAGCGGCCCATGAAGACGCCGAGCCCCAGTACAATTGCCTTGAGCGGCGTGACCGAACTCAGCTTGTAGACCGAAAGGCTGCCCGCATCGAGCGTCGAGCGCGAGAAGAAATGCCCAAACGCTTCGTCATAGCCATTGTTGGCGACTGCGATCGCCTGGACCCGGTCGATGTGGGGCGGTTCGTCGTCGCGCGTCAACTCGATCGCGATACGCCGGGCCCGCAGGATGCGTCGCATCGCATAGCCAATGAAGGCCAGTTGCGCTCCGATGGCGCCCACGCCGCGAATTTTCTCGCGGGCGGCCGCAATGCCCGGCACGAAGCCGATCACCACCTTATGGAGGAAAGCATGGTCGTTGACCCGGCCCAGATCGATCTTTCGCTCGACGAAATCGGGCAGGGCGGTGATCCAGGCCTCGACATCGAGTGGTAGTGCGAGGTCGCGAGCGAGAAGGTTCGCAGTGCCGAACGGCACCACAAGCAGGGGGCGGTCAGTGTCGGCCGCGACCTCGGCGAGCGCCGTCACTGTGCCATCGCCACCAGCCGCGACCAGAATATCGGCCGGACTTCGTCGCGCAATGCGCAGCCGCGCTGAAAAGGAGAGCTCATGGTCGTCGTCGATAGTGACCCGGTACCCAACGGCCTCGAAGCGCTCGCGCAGCTGCGCGGCGGACAGCGTTGCGGTGCCGGAGCGGCTGTTGAGCAGAACATGTAGGCTGGGCATGGCTTCCCCCGCCGGACCGCCGGCTGGAAGCTGAACGCACCAGTAGCGCTTTGGTTCGCCATCGATCCTCCCCAACAGGGCAGCTTTCGCAGATGGGTTGCATTGCGCCAAATTGGGGATATTGCCGGCTGCCTCAGTGCCGCCTATGTGTCGCTTTACCGCGCATTAAAGGCTTTCCGCCTGAACTCGGCCGCAACGCTGATTCCAAAACCCACCGAAGGGGCAAATCTCCCGATGAGAGATCCGGTCGAAACCTACATGAACCTCGTGCCGATGGTCGTCGAGCAGACCAACCGTGGCGAACGCTCCTACGACATCTTTTCGCGCCTCCTCAAGGAACGCATCATCTTCGTGACCGGTGTGGTCGAAGACGGCATGGCCTCGCTCATCGTGGCGCAGCTGCTGTTCCTCGAGAGTGAGAACCCCAAGAAGGAAATCAACCTCTACATCAACTCGCCCGGCGGCGTGGTGACGGCGGGGCTTTCCATCTACGACACCATGCAGTTCATCCGTCCGCCGGTGGCGACGCTGGTGATGGGGCAGGCAGCTTCCATGGGCTCGCTCCTGCTGGCGGCTGGTGAGGCGGGCATGCGCGGCGCGCTGCCCAACAGTCGAATCATGGTCCACCAGCCGTCTGGCGGCTACCAGGGCCAGGTGACGGACATCCTTATCCACGCCCGGGAAGTCGAGGGCCTGAAGCGCCGGCTCAACGAAATCTATGAGAAGCACACCGGCCGTACCTACGAAGAGATCGAGAACGCCCTTGAGCGCGATCGCTTCCTCAGCCCGCTGGAAGCCAAGGAATTCGGGCTTATCGACCAGGTTCACGACAAGCGCGCCGTTCCGGACACCCCGTGACCGGATCGCGCGTTAACGGCGATTCAAACCACGACGCAAGTGTGACACTGGCGTGATTGCATGGGTCCGGGCCGGCCGGTAAGGTCGGTCCGGCTTACCTTTTCTTCAGGTGTCCCGCGCTAGCTTCGATTTTGGCGCGGGTTTGGGAGCCAGGTCTCCCGGGAGTGACGAATGTCGAAGGATACCACCAGCGGCGAATCCTCCAAGAACACGCTGTACTGCTCGTTCTGCGGGAAGTCCCAGCATGAGGTCCGCAAGCTGATCGCTGGCCCGACCGTGTTCATCTGCGATGAATGCGTCGAGCTGTGCATGGACATCATCCGCGAGGAGAACAAGACCTCGATGGTGAAGTCGTCCGATGGCGTGCCCACGCCAGCGGAAATCTGCAAGGTTCTGGATGACTATGTCATCGGCCAGTACCGCGCCAAGCGCGTGCTGAGCGTGGCGGTGCACAACCACTACAAGCGCCTGCATCACTCGACCAAGAACCAGGACATCGAGCTGTCGAAGTCCAACATCCTGCTGATCGGCCCGACCGGTACCGGCAAGACGCTGCTGGCCCAGACGCTCGCCCGTATCCTCGATGTGCCGTTCACCATGGCGGATGCGACGACGCTGACCGAAGCCGGCTATGTCGGCGAGGACGTCGAGAACATCATTCTCAAGCTGCTGCAGGCCGCCGACTACAACGTCGAGAAGGCCCAGCGCGGCATCGTCTATATCGACGAAGTCGACAAGATCTCGAGGAAGTCCGACAACCCCTCGATCACCCGTGACGTTTCGGGCGAGGGCGTGCAGCAGGCCCTGCTCAAGATCATGGAAGGCACCGTGGCCTCGGTGCCGCCGCAGGGCGGCCGCAAGCATCCGCAGCAGGAATTCCTGCAGGTGGATACCACGAACATCCTGTTCATCTGCGGTGGCGCCTTCGCCGGGCTCGAAAAGATCATCTCCTCCCGCTCGGAAGGCTCGGGCATCGGGTTCTCGGCCACGGTCAAGGACCCGCAGGACCGCCGTGTCGGCGACCTGCTCAAGGACGTGCAGCCCGAGGATCTAGTCAAGTTCGGCCTGATCCCCGAGTTCATCGGCCGCCTGCCGGTGCTGGCGACGCTCGAGGATCTCGACGAGCCGGCGCTTATCCAGATCCTGACCGAACCCAAGAACGCCCTCGTGCGCCAGTACCAGCGCCTGTTCTCGATGGAAGAGGTCGAACTGACCTTCCACGAGGATGCACTCAAGGCCATCGCCAAGCACGCCATCGAGCGCAAGACCGGTGCGCGTGGCCTGCGTTCGATCATGGAAGGCATCCTGCTCGACACCATGTATGATCTGCCCTCGCTCGAAGGCGTGGAGGAAGTGGTGATCAGCGAGGAAGTGGTGAACGGCAAGGACGCCCGCCCGCTCTACATCTATTCCGATCGCAAGAAGGAAGAGGCCTCGGCCAGCGCCTGATCGCGGTTGCAGCACAATCGAGGGCTCCGCCGGCCGACGCCGACGGGGCCCTTGGCTTTTCCCTCATGCAGCATTGGCTCTTGCCAACGCGTCGGCGCGGCGTGATTTTCGCCGCGAACGCAGCGAGGACTGGATCATGAATATCGGAGTGGCCCTGGGCTCCGGCGCGGCGCGTGGGCTGGCGCACATCCCCTACATCGAGGCCATGGACGAGATGGGCCTTAGGCCCGCCGTCATATCGGGCACTTCGATCGGGGCGCTGATCGGTTCCGGCTGGGCCTATGGCATGACCGGGACGGAACTGCGCGAGCACGCCTATGGCGTCCTTGGCAGTTTGCAGCTGATCGCGACGACATTCTGGAATCGCGGCATGACCTCGCTGACCAAGATTTTGGCCAAGGGTCTCTCCATCCAGGTCGACGGCGAGGGCGTGGCTCACGCCTTTCTGCCCGAAGGTTTCCCTGACGATTTCGCCGCGCTGAAGGTGCCGTTCTCGGTGGTGGCGACCGATTTCTACTCCTGGCAGGAGGTGATCTTTGATGCTGGCCCGCTGCGACCGGCGATCGCCGCGTCTATGGCGATTCCCAGCCTGTTCCGGCCGGTGGGTCTCAATGGCAGCTACTTCCTCGATGGAGGGGTAACCAATCCGCTGCCGCTGGCGCAGCTGCAGGGCAAGTGCGACCTGACGGTGGGCATCGACGTGCAGCGCACGCCCGACCCGACGCTGGCGGTGAAAGAGCCGAGCATGTTCGACAGCGCCATCGTGGCCAGCGAGATCATGTCACAGCGCATCGTCGACGGGACGGTCGCCGCGTACCGCCCCGACGTGTTCGTGCGCGCCAATGTCGGTCCGTATGGCGGCAGCGAGTTCTGGCGCGTGAAGGAGATCATCGAGCACGCCAGCCTCGACAAGGACAACTTCAAGCGGGCGCTGGACGGCGCCATCGCCATTGCCGAGCTGCGCGGGCGGCGCAGCCAGTGAGCGGCCTGCCGACAGGGCTGCGACTGGCGATTCAATCGCTGGCGGCGGCACGTGTTGGGCTGGTGCAGAGCGCCGGACGCATGTCGGCGCACTACCGCGAGCGTGGCGCCTCACGTGACGTTATCGGCGGCGACAACGACGCCATCGCCTATGCCCTAAGCCGCATGCCGGCGACCTATGCCGCGGCACAGGCCGTCATGGCCGAGTTGAGCGCGCTTGCCACCGGCTTCACGCCGCGCTCGCTGCTCGACGCCGGGGCGGGGCCGGGAACTGCGGCGTGGGCCGCAGCCGAGGCGTTCCCCGGCATCGCGGCGACCCTGCTTGACCACAACCCGGCATTTCTGGACCTGGCATCCCGCCTTGGCGCAGAAACCCTTGCCGGCTCTGTCGCGACCCGACGGGGTGACCTCTCCAACCCGGACCTCGACGCCCGATATGACCTTGTCACCTGCGCCTATGCCCTGACCGAGCTCGACGACGCGGCGATGCAACGTACGGCCGAACGGCTGTGGTCGGCGACCGGCGGCGTGCTGATCGCGATCGAGCCCGGACGGCCCCGCGACTACCAGCGGCTGCTGGCCCTGCGCAGCCGCCTCGTCAGCCTCGGTGCAACGGTGCTGGCGCCCTGTCCGCATGACAGGGACTGTCCGCTGCAGGCACCCGATTGGTGCCACTTCTCGATCCGGCTGGAGCGCTCGCGCGAGCACATCCGGATGAAGGGCGCCAGTCTCGGTTATGAAGACGAAAAGTTCAGCTATCTCATGCTGGCGCGCCCCGGTCTTGGCCGGTCTGCCACGGGTCGGGTTCTGCGCACACCGGAGGAAAACAAGTTCTCCGTGACGCTCACGGTCTGCAAAGCGGATGGGGTGAACCGGCAGGTCGTCACGAGCCGTGACAAGGCGGCGTTCAAGCTTGCGCGGAAACTGCGGTGGGGAGACAGATTTTCTCCCGATGGCGCGGATTGAGAACGGGCTGCGGCCGTCGCGGCTTGCGGGGGCCTGCCGCCCGGTTGTACCTTCAGGGTCAAACGAGGAGCCATTGCTATGAAGTTCAACGATATTCTCGGGACGGTCGGCAACACCCCGATCGTCAGGATCAACAAACTCGCTCCCAAGCACGTCAATCTCTATGTCAAGGTCGAGGCCTTCAACCCGCTTGGTTCCGTGAAGGATCGCCTGGCGCTGGGCGTGATCGAGGCGGCCGAGAAGTCCGGCGCGCTGAAGCCGGGTCAGACCATTGTCGAGGCCACCAGCGGCAATACCGGCATCGGTCTCGCCATGGTTTGCGCGGTGAAAGGCTATCCCCTGGTCATCACCATGGCCGAGAGCTTCTCGGTGGAGCGGCGGAAACTGATGCGCTTCCTCGGCGCCAAGGTGGTGCTGACCCCGGCCGCCGAGCGCGCCGGCGGCATGGTGCGCAAGGCCGAGGAACTGGCGGCGCTGAACGGCTGGTTCCAGACCCGGCAGTTCGAAAATGAAGCCAATCCCGAGATGCACTCGCGCACGACGGCGCAGGAAATTCTCCGCGACTTCGACGGCGAGAAGCTCGACTATTTCGTCACCGGTTTCGGCACCGGCGGCACCCTGACCGGCGTCGGTCGTGTGCTGCGCGACAAGCGGCCGCAAACCAGGATCGTCGTCACCGAGCCCGATGGGGCCGCGATGCTGAGCAGCGGCGAGCCGCAGCCCGCCTCCGGCAGCCACCCGGCGTGGAAGCCGCATCCTTACCAGGGCTGGAGCCCGGACTTTATCCCCAGGATCACCGGCGAAGCCGTCAGCGAGAAGCTGTTCGATGAGGTCGTTCCAGTGGCAGGTCCGGAGGGGATGAAGGCCTCGATGCAACTGGCCCAGCAGGAAGGCATCTTTGTCGGCATTTCGGCCGGCGGGACCTTCGCGGCTGCGCTCAAGGTGGCGGAGAAGGCCCCGGCGGGTTCGACGATCCTGTGCATGCTGCCCGACACCGGCGAGCGCTACCTGTCGACCCCGCTGTTCGCCGACGTGCCGGCCGACATGACCGAGGAAGAGGTCGCCATCTCGATGTCGACCCCCGGCCAGCACCTGCCGCCCAAGACCGCCTGACGCCAACCGCCTGAACACCAGGTGGCGTGGACGGCGATCCAAACGAAAAGGGCCCTCACCATGGTGAGGGCCCCTTTATTGCGTCACGCAGCCAGCGGCGCTGGCCCGACATAGAGCGATTTCGGCCGGATCAGCTTGCCGCCGGTCGCCTGCTCGCGGGCATGCGCCAGCCAGCCCGACATGCGCCCGGCAGCGAACACCGGGGTGAACGCGTCGCGTGGGAAGCCAAGAGCCTCGAGCAGCAACGCGGTGTAGAACTCGACATTGGTGGCGAGCGGCCGGTCGGGCTTGTGACGCGCCAATGCCGCCAGCGCCGTGGCTTCCACGGCCGACGCCAGTTCGAGCCGCTCGGCGTTACCGCTGCCGGCCTTTCGAAGCCGCTGGATCGCCACTCCCAAAGCGTCAGCCCGCGGATCGCGCACCCGATAGATGCGGTGGCCGAACCCCATCAACCGGTGACCCGCGGCGAGTTCGGCATTAATCCATGCGTTGGCGCGGTCGGGCGTGCCGATGGCATCCAGCATATCCAGCACCGGCCCTGGAGCCCCGCCATGAAGCGGCCCCTTGAGCGCCCCAAGCGCCGCCATGGCCGATGACGTCAGTCCCGCTCCTGTCGAAGCGACTACGCGCGCAGCGAACGTGGAAGCGTTGAGCCCGTGGTCGGCAACCGTGACCAGATAGGCGTCGAGGGCGGCGACCCGGGCAGGGTCGGTGTCGCGCGCGTCGAGCATGCGCAGCATGTCGGCTGCCTGCCCGATGTCGGGGTCCGGCCTCACGGGGGCGAGCCCACTATGCTGCCGTATCAGTGCAGGCACCAGCACGGCCGGCGCCGCCACGAGTCCGAGCGCGTCCGCCAGGCCTTCTCCGTCCGGAAGCCGGGCAATCAGCGCCCGCAAACCGTCAAATACCGACAGGCCCGCAACACCGGGCAAATGCCGGCTCAACTCCTGCCAGGCAAAGACGCGCGCCGCAGCAAGCGGCTTCCTCAGATCGCGCGGCAGCCCGGGAAAGAAGTCCTGCCAGAGCAACGCCGCCACCTCTTCCGCCGTCAGTCGCCCGGCAATGGCGCCGAGCGGCAGGCCGCGGATCACCAGCCGCCCCGCCGCGCCATCGACATCAGACAGCACGGTTTCGGCGGCGACGACATTCTCTAGACCATTGCTCATGGCAGCACCTCTCGCTTGCTGGCGCGAAGATAGGCGCGCTAATATTGACGTCAATCTTGACCGATACGATCAATGTGAGTGTGCCGATGTGGCTGACCGCACAGCAGGCCCTGGCAAGACTGGGCGCCAAACCGCAATCGCTCTACGCCAGCGTCAGCCGTGGCCGCATCCGGGCCAAGCCTGACCCGGCCGACAGCCGTCGCAGCCTGTATTTTGGCGAGGATGTTGAGCGCCTCGCCACCCGCGCGCGGGGCCGGCGCAGCTCGGCCGCGGTGGCCGCCGAGACCATCAACTGGGGCGAGCCGGTGCTGTCCTCGACACTGACCACCATCGCCGGCGGACGGCTCTACTATCGCGGTGTCGACGCGGTCGGACTGAGCGAGACCGCGGAGCTGGAGACCGTGGCCGAGCTGCTCTGGGGCGACTCACCAGTCATCGGGACGGCGGCAGGTTCAGGTGTAGGCTGGCAAGCCACACTGGTGGAGGCTGCGCAGATGGCGGCAACCATGCCGCCAAGCCTGGCCCGTCCCGTCGCCGCCTTGCGCGCCGATGCGTCGGAAACCCTGACCAGACTGGCAAATTCCCTGATTGGTGCCGGGCAGGGGCCGCTGCACCTGCGGCTGGCCGCATACTGGCAGGTGCCGCAAGCGGCCGACCTGCTGCGGCGCGCGCTGGTGCTGCTGGCCGACCACGAACTCAATGCCTCCACCTTTGCGGCCCGGGTAACCGTGTCGACCGGTTCGTCGCTGGCTGCGGGCGCGCTGGCAGGATTGGCGGCATTGGGCGGTCCGCGTCATGGCCGCGCTTCGGCGGAAGTGGCTGCGCTGGCCGAGGACATCGGCGCCCTCGCAGATGGTGCCACCAACGCGCTGCGCGACTGGCTGGGAGAGGGCAGGGGCGTGCCCGGCTTCGGTCACCGCCTCTATCCCGATGGCGATATCCGGGCCCTGGCGCTGCTCACCAGGTTCGAGGTGCCCTCCGCGTACACGGCACTCGCGAGGGCCGCGGCATCAGTGGCCGGGGAGGCGCCCAATGTCGACTTTGTACTCGCCGCGATCACCGCGCGATATCGCCTGCCGGCTGACGCGCCGACCACCCTGTTTGCCCTCGCGCGCTCGGTCGGCTGGCTGGCCCATATGCTGGAGCAGGCGACCAGCGGCACCCCAATCCGGCCGCGGGCGCGTTATGTCGGTCCGGCGCCGGGCCAGTCCTGATGCAGCGGGGGCACAATCGGCGGGGTAACCATTGACCCGCCATGTTGGGCAGGTTGACTTGCCCTTTGCGTCAAGCGCCCTATTTAATCTCGTGGAATCAGGCTTGCGGCCCATCCCGGGCGTTGGCTGGATTGCTTTGGAGGCGCGCCAACTTCCCTCCCGTATCTGGTGCGCTTCGGGAAAGGACAAGCAATGTCGGAAGGTACTCAGGGCGGCGGTTTTGATCGCGAGCGGGTCTATCCCGTTCTGCCGCTCCGCGACATCGTGGTGTTTCCGGGCATGATCGTGCCGCTCTTTGTGGGGCGCGAGAAATCCGTGAAGGCCCTCGAAGAGGTGATGCGGGATGACAAGCACATCCTGGTGGTCACCCAGAAGAATGCGCAGGACGACGATCCGGCGCCGGCAGACATCTATGAGACGGGCACCATTGCCTCCGTGCTGCAGCTGCTCAAGCTGCCGGACGGGACGGTGAAGGTGCTGGTCGAAGGGCTGCGCCGCGCCAAGATCGACCAGTACCTGCAGACCGATGACTACTTCGAGGCGGAAGCCTCGGTGCTGCTGGAACCCGAAGAGGACGATACCGAGCTCGAGGCCCTGGCCCGTTCGGTGCAGTCCGAGTTCGAGAACTACGTCAAGCTCAACAAGAAGGTCTCGGCGGAAGTCGTGAGCGCGGTCGGCCAGATCACTGGCCACTCCAAGCTCGCCGACACCATCGCCAGCCACCTGGTCATCAAGATCGAACAGAAGGAAGAGCTGCTGGCGACGCTGTCGGTGTCGGAGCGCTTCCAGAAGATCATCGGCCTGATGGAAGGCGAGATCGGCGTGCTGCAGGTCGAAAAGCGCATCCGCTCCCGCGTCAAGCGGCAGATGGAGAAGACGCAGCGCGAGTACTATCTCAACGAGCAGATGAAGGCGATCCAGCGCGAGCTTGGCGACGGCGAGGAAGGCTCCAACGAGCTGACCGAGCTCGAAGAGAAGATCAAGAAGACCAAGCTCTCCAAGGAAGCCCGCACCAAGGCGGATGCCGAGCTCAAGAAGCTCAAGACCATGAGCCCGATGTCGGCCGAGGCGACGGTGGTGCGCAACTACCTCGACTGGCTGCTGACGCTGCCCTGGGGCAAGAAGTCCAAGGTCAAGCGCGACCTCGCTTATGCCGAGCAGGTGCTGGACGAGGATCACTACGGCCTCGAGAAGGTCAAGGAGCGGATCCTCGAGTACCTGGCGGTGCAAAGCCGCACCGGCAAGCTGAAGGGCCCGATCCTCTGCCTCGTCGGCCCCCCGGGCGTCGGAAAGACCTCGCTCGGCAAGTCGATCGCCAAGGCAACCGGCCGCGAGTTCGTGCGCATGGCACTGGGTGGTGTTCGCGACGAGGCCGAAATCCGCGGCCACCGGCGGACCTATATCGGCTCGATGCCCGGCAAGGTGATCCAGTCGCTGAAGAAGGCCGGCAAGTCCAACCCGCTGTTCCTCCTCGACGAAATCGACAAGATGGGCCAGGACTTCCGCGGCGATCCGTCTTCGGCGCTGCTCGAGGTGCTCGATCCCGAACAGAACAACACGTTCTCGGACCACTATCTCGAGGTCGACTATGATCTCTCCGACGTGATGTTCGTCACCACTTCGAACACGCTGAACATCCCCGGCCCGCTGATGGACCGCATGGAGATCATTCGGCTCAGTGGCTACACCGAGGATGAGAAGTTCGAGATCGCCCGGCGTCACCTGATCCCGGAGACGCTCAAGGAGAATGGGCTGCAGGCCAAGGAGTTCATCCTCGGCGATGACGAGCTGCGCGCCGTGATCCGCGACTACACCCGGGAAGCCGGCGTCCGCAGCCTGAAGCGCGAGATCTCCAAGCTGATGCGCAAGGCCGTTCGCGACATCATGTCGAGGAAGGCCACCAAGGTGGAAATCACCCCGGAGCGGCTCGAGGAATATCTCGGTCCGGCCTTCTTCCGGAACGACAAGCTCGATGCCGAGCCGCAGGTCGGCGCGGTGACGGGCCTCGCCTGGACTTCGGTGGGTGGCGAGATCCTGACCATCGAAGGCGTTATGACCCACGGCAAGGGTCGGATGACGGTCACCGGCAACCTCAAGGAGGTGATGAAGGAGTCGATCACGGCGGCGTCGGGTTATGTCCGGTCGCGGGCGATCGATTTCGGTATCAAGCCGCCGACCTTCGATACGCGCGACATCCATCTGCACGTGCCGGAGGGCGCAACCCCGAAGGATGGTCCGTCGGCGGGTATCGCCATGGCCACCGCCATCGTCTCGCTGATGACCGGCATTCCGGTGCGCAACGACGTAGCGATGACAGGTGAAGTGACGCTGCGGGGCAGGGTGCTGCCGATCGGCGGGCTCAAGGAAAAGCTGCTGGCGGCCCTGCGCTCCGGCATCAAGACCGTGCTGATCCCGCACGAGAACACCCGTGACCTCAAGGAGATCCCTGAAAACGTCACCAAGGGTATGGAGATCATCCCGGTGAGCCACATGGGCGAGGTGATCAGGCACGCGCTGGTGCTCCAGCCTGAGCCGATCGAGTGGACCTACGAGGACGAGAAGGCGGCCGCCGTGCCGGCCATCGAAACCCCCGAAGCCGCCGACGAGGCGACATCCAGCCTGCCGCACTGAGCGGGTTGCAGCGACTGAATCGAACGGCGACCCGCAAGGGTCGCCGTTTAGTTTTTCCTTCAGCTCTGTTGAGCCTCGACCACCATCCGGTCAAACGCCGGAACGGCCGGGTCCATCCAGTCCCAGGCATGCCCGCGCATGGCATAGGTCAGTGCTTGCGGCCGGAACAGATCGGGATCGTCCAAAGCCGACGCGTGGATCGCGATCAGGTCCGGCATGGCGGTGAAGGTGAGATAGAGCGGGGTGCCGCAGGTGGGGCAGAAGGCATGGAGCTTGTCGTGCCCACTGTCCGCCGTCATCCGCCACTCAGCGGGTTCGCCTTCGATCCGCACCTCGCTGCGCCCCATGAACGTCAGGTAGGACCCATGCCCGGTGCCACTGCGCTTCTGGCAGTCGAGGCACTGGCAATGGTTCTGGAAGATCGGTGTCTGGTCGGTCTCGAAGCGGATCGCGCCGCAGGCGCAGCCGCCAGCGTAGGATGCAGTCACCGACGCCGCTCCTGACTTGCCTCCGGATCGGCGAGTTCCGGAAGCGCCCCCATGCCGGTTTCGATCAACTGCTTCAGGCTGCCCTGGATCAGCGACGCCCATGCATCGGTACACGTGTCGTAGCACTCCACTTCGGGCTTGAGGCCGACATGGGTGAAAATCACTTCCGTCTGTCCGCCGACGCGCACAATGTCGAAAGTGATGGTGGTCCCGGTCCACTCCGTGCGGTCATTGACGAAACTGAGTTCGGCGTCGATGACCTGCCAGGCGACACGTCGGCCAACGACCAGTTCGGTGACCCTCTGTCTGGAATAGTGGAGGTCGCCATAGCGATAGGTGAACTCTGAGCCAATCGCGTCCGCGCTGCCCCCGAAAGTGCCGCTCCACCATGCTCGGGGGTCGATGATGGCTGCGAATGCGGCTTCGGGACTCTGGTCCACACGGAATGTGGTCATGTAGCTTGGGCTGGTCGACATTTGTCGCTCCTGAAGTGAGAAGAATCATGGGTGTGGCGAGCCATGCCCGGGACAGGGCGCGGACTGGCAGTGGCAGAGAGTGAGTTGGTGGCAGCGCCCCGGCGTCAGGCCGCCTTGGGCTTGGCGAAGATGTCGAGCCCGCGTCCCGTCTCGACGAACGATTTCAGGCTGGACAGAACGATCGGCCAGCCTTTGCTGACGCCCCTGGCCATCCCGCTGTCGGCAATGAGGTCGTCGTGAGTCACGGTGAGTCTGACCATGTCGTCATACTCAACGATGTCGAAGCTGACGCGGCTGTAACTCGCGGGGTCTGCCGCCTGCGAGGCGTTGGCCCAGCTGATCACCAGTCGCTTGGGTGGATCGACTTCGATGACCTTGCCAACCAGTTCGACCGTGCGCTCGTCATTGGCGCGGATGTGCTCCCATGCTGAGCCCGGTTGCCAGTCTGAGACGTTCTCGTGTCCCCAGTACCGCCTGGCCAGATCTGGCCGTGTGATGGCGTCGAACACTTTGTCCGCCGGGGCATGGATGTAGGTCACATAGACAAAGCTGGTGGTCCCGTTGGCCGTCATTCCTGGTTTCCTTCGAGTTCCGTTTTCAACGCATGCAGCGTCGTGAGCCTCGCAAGTTCGAACTTGCGCACCCAGCGCTCGTAGATGTCGTGCAGCGGCACCGGGTTGATGAAGTGCAGCTTCTCCCGGCCTCGCCTTGCGGTGGTGACCAGATTGGCCTGTTCCAGCTGCGTCAGGTGCTGCGTCGCCGACTGCCGCGCCATGTCTAGGTTTTCGCAAAGCTGTCCGAGCGTCTGTCCATTTTTCTCGTGCAACAGGTCGAGCAGCCTTCTGCGGGTTGGGTCGGCCAGCGCCTTGAATACCTTGTCTTCGTCCATCGCCGTCTCAGTGTTGGGGTCATTATGCAGGTAAACGCCTGCATGTCAATGGCAGGTATTTGCCTGCATTTTTTTCGGACGCAGTGAGGTGCAGCATCCCGCCTTGGCGGCCTCGAACCCGGCGCAGCAGCCCGGGCCTGACTTGTAACACTTGGCCGAACGCCGTATGTCCCGCTGCCGCCGCCCGGAAGGCAATCAGGAGCCAGCACAATGAACAAGGCGCTGATCGTCATTCTGTCCGCCGTCCTGTTGGACGCGGTAGGCATCGGGCTGATCTTTCCGATTCTGCCGGCATTGCTGCGCGACGTGACGCATACGGGGGAAGTCGCCACCCTAATCGGGGTGATGCTGGCGCTCTATTCGGCGATGCAGTTCCTATTCGCCCCGGTCCTCGGCGTGCTGAGCGACCGCTTCGGCCGCCGGCCAGTGCTGCTGGTGTCCCTTGCGGGCGCGGCTATCGACTATCTGGTGATGGCCTTCGCGCCCGAGCTCTGGTTGCTGGTGGTGGGTCGTGCCATCGCTGGAATCACCAGCGCCAACATGGCGGTCGCCACCGCCTACATCACCGACATCTCCGAACCCGGGCAGCGGGCCCGACGGTTTGGCCTGTTCCATGCCATGTTTGGCATCGGCTTCATTGTCGGACCGGTGCTCGGGGGCTTTCTTGGCGAGATCTGGGTGCGCGCGCCGTTCCTGCTGGCAGCGCTGCTGAACGCTGCCAATTTTGCTCTCGCGCTGTTCGTCCTGCCGGAATCGCGCAAGGGCACGGCCGACACCCGATTCGACCTCAGCAGCCTCAATCCCTTCCGGCCACTTGGCTGGGCGCTGAATTTTGCGGCGCTCCTGCCGCTGATCGCCATCTTCGTGATCATGAACTTCGTCGGCACCATATACGGCACCGTGTGGGCCATTTTCGGTGAGGATGCCTTTGGCTGGGATGGCAACATGATTGGCCTGTCGCTGGCAGTCTGGGGCGTTTTCCATGCCGGCGCGCAGGCTTTGTTGACCGGGCCAGCGGCCAGGCTGCTCGGCGAACGCTGGGCAATGCTCACCGGAATGGGATTCGAGTTGCTGGCTATGGTGCTCATTGCCATCGCCACGCAGGGCTGGGTGCTGTTTGCCCTCGCTCCAGTGTTCGCACTCGGCGGCATCGGCATGCCGGCCCTGCAGTCGATGACAACCCGACAGGTCGACGAGAACAACCAGGGCAAGCTGCAAGGGGTTCTCTCAAGCCTCGTCAGCCTCTCGGCAGTCTTTGGTCCACTGCTGTTCTCAACGGTCTATTTTGCCTTGAAACCCTATTGGCCGGGCGCGATCTGGCTGGTCGGAGGCAGCCTGTATCTGCTGGCTCTGCCGCTGCTGCTGCGTATTCGCCGTACACCACCCGCCACGCCTGCGCCTCAGGCCTGACACGCTTGGGCCCGATTTGACCTTTCATTAACAGAATAGCGGGGTTGAGCGGGCTGAAAGGCCCGGATTTCCTTGCGTTCCCGTCAGAATCGAAGAAGGGTCACCGCGTTTTGGTTCGCCAGTCCAGGCGGGCATTCCACAGTGAGGAAACAAAATGTCCAATAAGAACGATCTGATCGGCGTCGTCGCCGAAAAGGCCGGCCTGACTAAGGCGCAGGCCGGTGAAGCTGTTGATGCCGTGTTCGATGCGATCACCGCATCGCTGAAGAGCGGCGACGAAGTGCGCCTGGTGGGTTTCGGCACGTTTGCCGTCTCCAAGCGCAAGGCCACCGTGGGCCGCAACCCGGCGACCGGTGCCGAGATCAAGATCCCGGCCTCCAACCAGGCCAAGTTCAAGCCCGGCAAGGGCCTGAAGGACGCGATCAACTAAGATTACTTCCGGGTTCGTCCGGTCGTTTTCCGTGGCCCCGTGCAACTCGCCGGGGCCACAGTGATTTTTACGGCGGCGGTTGACCGATGGGCATCGAGCCCGTAGTTAGGCGGCCGCAGACGGCTGGAGATTGGGCGGTTAGCTCAGCGGTAGAGCATCTCGCTTACACCGAGAGGGTCGGCGGTTCGAAACCGTCACCGCCCACCAGCCTTCGCCTTCGCCCCCTCTGGGCACTCCGCTTGGGCAGCGTGCATCTTTCTCACGATTCAAGGGTTTGGCCGCGACTCTTGCGGCAGGTAGGGCCTGTTTGCCGGGTCTGTGAGGCGGCCGTCATCAGCCTGACACAAGAGTTCGTGGGCGCGCGGTTTTTGTCGCTTGACTTGCCACAACCCGCCCTCTAAACGGACGCCACGTTGCGCGGCAAAGCCGCTCTGCGGGAGTAGCTCAGTTGGTTAGAGCGCCGGCCTGTCACGCCGGAGGTCGCGGGTTCGAGCCCCGTCTCTCGCGCCACCCTTTCTCATAAATCGCGATCTGATTTGGGTGGCCGTCCCTGCCGACGGCAACCCTGAACCGATTCCGTCATCGCGGATGCGATGTGTCGCGCGTGAACACGCTCGCGACTTGTGATTGCTACAATTCTACGTAGTTTCTTTACAAGTGAGCAAAGTGAATCGCGTCCGGTCGCCCACATGACAAACCGCGCCAAAGGCTGGCTCTTCGCCATCGCGTTCTGCCTCGCCGCCTGGGCTGCGGTGTTCTGGTTCGTCGACGTCCTCTTCTAGCAATCGGCACGCCTCTGGTGCCACGTGCTTGCCATAGGTCGTGCCCATCATCATCTGATGTGGCGTCGCGGACCGGTCTGCTTTGCGGCAACCGAGGCGCGTCCTGCACGTTGGATCAAGATGAAGCGGACAAGGAGGCCCAGATGCTGAAGCAGTTTGCGTTGGCCGCAGCCTTGCTGGCTCTGCCCATGGGCGTGGCACGCGCTGCAGATCCGATCACCGTGGCTGTCCAGTCCGCACCGGAGGGCATTCCCGTTACTGGTGCGGCCTTCGACTGGTCAGGCTTCTATACCAGCATTTATGGCGTGGTTGCCGATGATCGCGAAGAGGGTGCGGCGCCCGGCCTTGGTGTCGATCTGGGCATCAACGCGCAGTTCGAAGTGGTGCTGGTGGGCGCGGAAGTTTCGCTGCAGGCGACGACGGAAGAACCTTTGGAGACCGCCTATGGCCAGGTCACAGGGCGCGCGGGGTTGTTGCTTACCGACGAAGTCGTGATCTATGCGGCAGCGGGTTACGGCTTCGAACTCGGCGGCGCCGCCAATGATCTGCTGGCTGGTGGTGGTGTCGAGGTGGCCGTCTCCGATTCGCTCTCGCTGCGGGCCGAGTACCTGCGCGGCTTCGCTGCCGATGGGCTCGAGGACCGCAACCAGTTCACATTTGGCGCCAATCTGCACTTCTAGTGGAGCAGTCCCTCGATCGCGGCGTCCGCGCAATCTGTCTCAAAATGACGCGAAACGCGCGCCATGATTGGCAACGGTAGGGATTCGTTAGCCGCACCTCGAAAGACTTGCCGGGTCGTGGGTGGGCGCGCGGGCGTTGCGAGCGCATTATTGGTGCAATTGCAATTGTTCTGTCAAGGAACCGGAAACATGTTCAATCGACCGCTCGCCGTCCTTGCCGCTGCCGCGTTCATGGCGACGCCCGCCATTGCAGGTGACCTGCTGATCGGGGGCGCGGACATGATCTACCAGAGCCCGATGTTCAACTTCGAAGGCTTCTACACCGGCGTGTCAGCTGGCTTGGGCACCGTTCCGGCCGACGGTGGGGTAGGGCAGGTCGGCGTCATCGCCGGCTCCAATTTTGCGCTGACCGAAAGCCTGCTCGCTGGCGTTGAATTCCAGGGCGGCCTCAACTGGAACGGCGATGGCGTGACGGGTGCCGATGCATTGTTCCTTGGCAAAGGCGGCGGGTATCTCGCGCAGGAGACGCTGCTATACGGCACGGCCGGCGCTGGCTGGGTGAACGGCGAGGGCTCGTATGCTGCCGGCGTCGGCATCGAGCAGGCCCTCACCGACTCGATCAGCGTGCGCGGCGAAGGCATGGCAACCGGCACCTGGGGTGAATGGTTCGACGGCGGCCGGCTCACCGGCGGCGTGCTTTGGCACATGAACTGAACACCCCTCGACGTTGAGTTTCGCAAGCCCCGGAGGCCCCTCCGGGGCTTTGTGTTTTCCGGTGAACCGGCGTCCGTCCGCCCGTCAAAGATGAGCAGTATGCTCATGTTTTGTTTTCCTTGAAACGCCAATGGGCGTGGGCTAAGCCCATCCCACCGATTTCGTGTCGTCCGCCCAGCCCAAATTGCCCGGCAGGCCGCCCGAACCGGTCACCTGACCGGCCATTGACCACTAGGCTGCCCAATGAACGAGTTGCTCAGCAACTACCTGCCGATTGTCCTGTTCGTCGGCCTCGCTGCCGTTATCGGCATCGTCCTGCTCTTGTCGTCATTCCTCGTCGCGGTGAAGCAGCCCGACCCGGAGAAAGTCTCGGCCTTTGAAGCTGGCTTCGAGGCCTTCGATGATGCGCGCATGAAGTTCGACGTTCGCTTCTATCTGGTGTCGATCCTGTTCATCATCTTCGACCTGGAAGTGGCGTGGCTGTTCCCGTGGGCGGTAGCCTTCCGGGATGTCGGCTGGTTCGGCTTCTGGTCCGTGATGATCTTCCTTGGCGTCCTGACCATCGGCTTCATTTACGAGTGGCGCAAAGGGGCTCTGGAATGGGATTGAGCGCACAAGGCGGCACACTGGTTGCTCCGGCGCCGCGCGGCGTGGTCGATCCGCGCTCCGGCCAGCCGGTTGGTGCCAACGATCCGTTCGTGATCGGCATCAACAACGAACTCGCCGACAAGGGTTTCCTCGCGACCACCGTGTCGCAGCTGGTGACCTGGGCCCGTACTGGCTCGCTGATGTGGATGCAGACAGGGCTCGCCTGCTGCGCCGTCGAAATGATCCAGATGTCGATGCCGCGCTACGACATCGAGCGCTTCGGCACTGCGCCGCGCGCTTCGCCGCGCCAGGCTGACGCGCTGATCGTTGCCGGCACGCTGACCAACAAGATGGCTCCTGCGCTGCGCAAGGTCTACGACCAGATGCCGGGCCCGCGCTACGTCATCTCGATGGGCAGCTGTGCCAATGGTGGCGGCTACTATCACTATTCTTACTCCGTGGTGCGCGGCTGCGACCGTGTGATGCCGGTTGACGTCTATGTGCCCGGCTGCCCGCCGACCGCAGAGGCGCTGCTTTACGGCATCTTGCTGCTGCAGAAGAAGATTCGCCGCGACGGCACGATCGAGAGGTAGTTCATGGCATCCGATGAGATTCCGGCCGCCGACCCGCTCGCAACGCTCGGCGCCCATATTGCTGCGGCGCTTGGCCCCAAGGTCTTGGCGCACAGGGTGGCGTTAGGTGAGCTCACCGTCACGGTGGAGCGCAATGCGATCGTGGATGTGGTGACGTTCCTCCGGGACGACACGCAGTGCCGGTTCATCAGCATCGTCGATGTCTGCGGTGTCGACTATCCGGAGCGCGAGCAGCGCTTCGACGTGGTCTATCACCTGCTCAGCCCGCACCGGAACCAGCGCATTCGGGTGAAACTCGAAACCGACGACACCGAGCCGGTGCCCTCCATTGCCGGTCTGTTCCCCGGCGCGGACTGGTTCGAGCGCGAGGTCTATGACCTTTACGGTGTGCTGTTCACCGGTCATCCAGACCTGAGGCGCATCCTGACGGACTACGGTTTCGACGGGCATCCGCTGCGCAAGGATTTCCCCACCACCGGCTTCGTCGAGGTGCGCTACGACGAAGAGCGCAAGCGCGTGGTCTATGAGCCGGTCAAGCTCGCCCAGGAGTTCCGGCAGTTCGACTACCTGAGCCCATGGGAAGGCACCGACTACGTGCTGCCCGGCGACGAGAAGGCCAAGCAATGAGTGCCGAGGCAGAACTCCGCAATTTCACCATCAACTTCGGGCCGATCCATCCCTCGGCCCACGGTGTGATGCGCCTGATCCTCGAGCTGGACGGTGAAGTGGTGACACGCGCCGATCCACATATTGGGCTGCTGCACCGTGGCACCGAAAAGCTGATCGAGACCAAGACCTACCTGCAGGCCGTACCGTATTTCGACCGGCTGGACTATGCGGCACCGATGGCGCAAGAGCATGCCTACTGCCTCGCGGTCGAAAAGCTGCTCGGCATCACCGTACCGATCCGCGGGCAGGCGATCCGGGTACTCTATGCCGAGATCACCCGCATCATGTCGCACATCCTCAATGTGACGACACAGGCGCTGGACGTTGGCGCGCTGACCCCGCCGCTCTGGGGCTTCGATGAGCGCGAAAAGCTGATGATCTTCTACGAGCGCGCCTCGGGGAGCCGCATGCATGCGGCCTATTTCCGTCCGGGCGGCGTGCATCAGGACCTGCCGCAGGCGCTGATCGACGATATCGAAGCCTTCTGCGACCCGTTCCTCAAGGTGCTCGACGATCTCGAGACGCTGATGACCGGCAGCCGCATCTACAAGCAGCGCAACGTCGATATTGGCGTGGTGAGCCTCGACGATGCCTGGAAGCTCGGCTTCTCCGGCGTGATGGTGCGCGGCTCTGGCGCCGCCTGGGACTTGCGCAAGGCGCAGCCCTACGAGTGCTACGACCGCTTCGATTTCGACGTCGTGGTCGGCAAGAACGGCGACTGCTACGACCGCTACCTCGTCCGTATGGACGAAATGCGCCAGTCGATCCGCATCATGAAGCAGGCCATCGCGCTGCTGAACTCGCCGGAAGGCAAAGGCCCTGTGGCCTCGACTGACGGCAAGGTGGTGCCGCCGCATCGCGGCGAGATGAAGAAGTCGATGGAAGCGCTGATCCATCACTTCAAGCTCTACACCGAAGGCTACAAGGTGCCGGCCGGCGAGGTTTATGCCGCCGTCGAGGCGCCCAAGGGCGAGTTCGGCGTCTACCTTGTCTCCGATGGCACCAACAAGCCGTACCGGTGCAAGATTCGTGCGCCAGGTTTCGCGCATCTCAGTGCCATGGATTTCCTGTGCCGGGGGCACATGCTGGCGGACGTTACCGCCATCATGGGGTCGCTCGATATCGTGTTCGGTGAGGTCGACCGGTAATGTCCGTCCGCCGTCTTGCAGATGATGCCGTCCAGCCCGCCGCATTCGCGTTCTCGGCCGAGAACCTGAAATGGGCTGAAAAGAAGATCGCCGAGTATCCGCCGGGTCGTCAGCAATCGGCGGTGATCCCGCTGCTGATGCGTGCGCAGGACCAGGAGGGCTGGGTCAGCCGCGCCGTAATCGAGCGCGTCGGCGACATGTTGGGCATGGCCTACATCCGCGTGCTGGAAGTGGCGACGTTCTACACCCAGTTCCAGCTGCAGCCGGTGGGGACCCGGGCCCATATCCAGGTGTGCGGCACCACGCCCTGCATGCTGCGCGGCGCCGAAGACATCCGGGCCGTGTGCCAGAGTAAGATCCACCACGAACCGCACCACACCAATGCCGACGGCACGATGAGCTGGGAAGAGGTCGAGTGCCTCGGTGCCTGCGTCAACGCCCCGATGGTCGCGATCTTCCACGACACCTACGAAGACCTGACCCCCGAGCGGATGGAAGAGATCATCGACGCCTTCGCCGCCGGCAAGGGCGACACCATCAAGCCCGGTCCGCAGATCGCGCGGCAGTATGCTGCGGCCGCCAGCGGCCAGACGACCCTGACCGAGGCGCCGACCGCGCAGCGCACCTACAAGCCATTCCCGCCGCCTCCGCCGCCGGCGGACGCTGCCCCTGCTGCGGCGCCCGCCGCTGCGCCCGCTCCGGCTCCGACGACCGCTGCTGCTCCCAAAGATGTCTCGCCCGAAGCCGCTCCGGCGGTAAAGGGGCCGACGCCCGGTGCACCGAAGGTCAGTCAGGCGAAGGCCGAAAGCGAGCGGAAGGCTGCCAACCGAGCCGCCGATGCCGATGGCGAACCCAACAAGGCGATGCGCGAGAACGCCACAGGCGCCGAGTCCCCGGCCGGCAAGATCGATGCCGGAAAGACCGACACCAAAGCCAAGCGCGTGCCTGCGGCGAGCTCCGTTTCGTCGCCAGCGCTGGACGCGGGCGCGCCGACCCCGCTATTTTCGGCACCGGTCGGTGCCAAGGACGACCTGAAGCTGATTTCCGGCGTGGGGCCGGTGCTCGAAGGCAAGCTCAATGCCATCGGCATCACCACCTGGGCGCAGGTCGCCGGTTTGAAGAAGGCTGACATCGAACGGCTCGAGACCGGTCTCGGTTTCCCCGGTCGCGTCGCGCGCGATGAGTGGATCAAGCAGGCCAAGGCCCTCGCCAAGGGCGGCGTTGCGGAGTACCGCAAGGTCTTCGGGAAGGACCCGCGCTGATGGCCGCACCCCGCCTGAGCATCAAGCTGACCACGACCAACCTGGTGCTCGGGGTGGTATTCGTCTTTATCGCGCTCGCGCTGTTCACCTGGCTGCTGCCCATGGTGCTGCCGCCGAGCGCTGTCTACACCATTGCCGGGGCCGCCATCGGCATCCTGTTCTGGTTTCTGTTCATGCTGTCGCGCCAGCGCGCGGAGTAGGTCGAAATGCTGCAAGACAAAGACCGCATCTTCACCAACCTTTATGGCACAGGCGACTGGGGCCTCGAAGGTGCGCGCGCCCGCGGTGCCTGGCAGGACACCAAGACGTTCATCGATCGCGGTCGCGACTGGATCGTCAATGAGGTGAAGGGCTCGGGCCTGCGCGGCCGCGGTGGCGCCGGTTTCCCGACGGCACTGAAGTGGACCTTCATGCCCAAGGAAGAGGCCCCGGGCCGTCCGAGCCAGCTTCTCGTCAATGCCGACGAGTCCGAACCCGGCACCTGCAAGGACCGCGAGATCCTGCGCCACGACCCGCATCACCTGGTCGAAGGTTGCCTGCTGGCCGGCCGCGCCATGGGCGCGCACATTGCCTATGTCTATATCCGCGGCGAGTTCATCCGCGAGCGCCAGAACTTCGAAGCCGCGGTCCAGCAGGCCTATGACGCCCGGCTGATCGGCAAGAACAACGTCCATGGCTGGGACTTCGACATCGTCGTCCATCACGGCGCCGGCGCTTATATCTGCGGCGAAGAAACCGCGCTGATGGAGTCGCTGGAAGGCAAGAAGGGCCAGCCGCGCCTGAAGCCGCCGTTCCCGGCCGCGATGGGCGTCTATGGCAACCCGACGACCGTCAACAATGTCGAATCCATCGCCGTGGTGCCCGAAATCCTGCGCCGCGGCGGCGCCTGGTTCGCTGGCATAGGCCGGCCGAACAACACCGGCACCAAGCTGTTCATGGTTTCGGGCCATGTGAACAACCCCGCGACCTTCGAAGAGGCGCTGGGCGAAAGCTTCAAGGACATCATCGAAAAGCACTGTGGCGGCATCCGCGGCGGCTGGGACAATCTCCTCGCAGTGATCCCCGGCGGCGCCTCCTGTCCCGTCGTTCGCGGCGAGGACATGATGACCGCCATCATGGATTTCGACGGCCTGCGCGAGAAGAAGTCGAGCTTCGGCACCGGCGGCATGATCGTGATGGATAAGTCCACCGACATCGTAAAGGCCATCTGGCGCATCGCCGCCTTCTTCAAGCACGAGAGCTGCGGCCAGTGCACGCCGTGCCGCGAGGGCACCGGCTGGATGATGCGCGTGCTTGAGCGCATGGTCGAAGGCCGCGCCCAGAAGCGCGAAATCGACATGCTGTTCGAGGTCACCAAGCAGATCGAGGGGCACACCATCTGTGCGCTCGGCGATGCGGCCGCCTGGCCGGTCCAGGGCCTGATCCGCAACTTCCGCGACGTCATCGAAAAGCGCATCGACCAGTATACCTGGTCCTCGACTTCCGAGGGCGCCGTGCCCTCGATTGCGGCGGAGTAGGGCGAATGGCTCAGATAAAAGTCGACGGCCAGCTCGTCGAAGTCCCCGATTACTTCACGCTGATGCAGGCAGCCGAGGCGGCTGGCGCGGAAATCCCGCGCTTTTGCTACCATGAGCGCCTCAGCGTTGCCGGCAATTGCCGCATGTGTCTTGTCGAGGTGAAGGGCGGCCCGCCCAAGCCGCAGGCGAGCTGCGCTATGTCGGTCAAGGACCTGCGTCCTGGCCCGAACGGCGAGCCGCCGGAGATGTTCACCAACACGCCGATGGTCAAGAAGGCCCGCGAAGGCGTGATGGAGTTCCTGCTCATCAACCACCCGCTGGATTGCCCGATCTGCGACCAGGGCGGCGAGTGCGACCTGCAGGACCAGGC
>CAYNRZ010000028.1:0-28925 GCA_964399695.1 uncultured Devosia sp.
CTACCGCGTCCGCCCGAACAACCGTTCGATATCGGTTTTCTTCAGCTCGACATAGGTCGGGCGGCCGTGGATGCACTGGCCGGAATGCGGCGTAGATTCCATGTCGCGGAGCAGGGCGTTCATTTCCTCGAGGCGGAGGCGGCGGCCGGAGCGGACCGAGCCGTGGCAGGCCATGCGACCGATGATGGCTTCGAGCCGCTCGGAGAGCGCGGCGGTCGAGTCCCATTCGGCGAGGCCGTCGGCAAGATCCTGGATCAGGAGCGTGACGTCGGTGTCACCCAATAGCGCCGGGGTTTCGCGCACGGCGACGGCGCGCGGGCCGAAGCGCTCGAGATAGAGCCCGAGCTTTTCGAGCACGGGCGCGGCGGCCTCGAGCCGGGCGCAATCGTCCTCCGGCAGTTCGACGATGGCGGGAATAAGGTGCATCTGGCTCGGCACCGGGCCAGACGCCATCTGCGCCTTGAAGCGCTCGTAGACGAGCCGTTCGTGCGCGGCGTGCTGATCGACGAGCACCAGGCTGTCGCCATTCTGCGCCACGATGAAGTTGTCGAACATCTGCGCCCGGGCCGTGCCGAGTGGAAACTCGGCGGGGACCGCAACCGGGGCTTCCGGCACCGGCTCGAACCGGGCGCTGGGTTCGGCAAAGCCGGCAAAGCTCGAGGACGGGGCAGGGGCCGCGTAGCTGCCCGCATAGGCGGGAGCGGCGGGGCGCTGCGGCGGCATCGGCGCGCGGAACGCCTCGACAATGTCCTCGGCCACACTGGAGGAGGCGCGGAAACCGGCAGCCGCCAGCGCCTCGCCCAGCGCATTGATCACCGCGCTGCGCACCCCGCCCGGATCGCGGAAGCGGAGTTCGGCCTTGGCCGGGTGCACGTTGACGTCGACCTCGGCCGGATCGACCGAGACGAACAGCGCCACCACTGGAAAACGGTCGCGGAACACGTGATCGGCATAGGCGGCGCGGATGGCGCCGACCAGCACCTTGTCGCGGACCGACCGGCCATTGACGAAGACATACTGGCTGAGCCCGTTGGCGCGGGTGAAGGTGGGCAGCCCCGCGAGCCCGGTGACGACGACGCCGTGGCGGACGCCGGCGACGGTGACGGCATTGTCGGTGAAGTCGGGCCCCATCAGCGCCGCGACGCGGGCGCGGAGCGCCGATTCCCCATCTTCTGCCGGCCAGTTGCTGGCGCTGCGATCGGCGCCGTTCAGCTCGAAATGCACCGCCGGATTGGCCATGGCGAGCCGCCGGACGATATCGGTGATCGCCGCCGCCTCGGCCCGCTCTGACTTGAGGAATTTGAGCCGCGCCGGGACACGGGCGAACAGCTCGCGGACTTCGACGATGGTGCCGCGGTTCATCGGCGCGGGAACCGGATCGGACTTCCGGCCATGCGCGACGACCAGCTTCAGCCCGGACGGGGCATCGGCCTGGCGGGAGGCGATGCTGAGATGCGCCACCGAACCGATCGAGGCCAGCGCCTCGCCGCGGAAACCGAGCGTGCGGATGTCGTCGAGCCCGTCTTCGGGGAGTTTCGAGGTGGCATGCCGCTCGACCGAGAGGCGGAGGTCGGCCTCGTTCATCCCCACCCCGTCATCGGCGATGCGGATCAGGTCGCGCCCGCCGCCGGCCGTGGTGATCTCGATATGATGCGCGCCGGCATCGATGGCGTTTTCCACCAGCTCCTTGACGACGCTGGCCGGACGCTCGACCACTTCGCCCGCGGCGATGCGGTTGATCAGCGTTTCCGGCAACTGGCGAATGGGCATCGCGATTCTCCTGGGGCGCACTCTAGGCGAAAACGCTGGAGGACGGGACGGGCGTTGACAGCTGCACACCACGAGTGCATCGCGCTGCCCTGGGAAGAGGGACTTCGCCGTGACATCCAGCCTTTATGCCGCGCTCGCAGATTTCGACGACCGGCCCGCACCATTCTCGAAGATGACCATCGCGACGCTCTGGACCGATCCGCACATCGCGCGACAGATGCTGGCCTTCCATCTCGATCCGGCCCACGACGCGGCCTCGCGCCGGCCGGAAAGCATCGACGGCTTCGTCTTCTGGCTCGACAGGCGTGTGCCGCTGCCCGGCCGGAAGGTGATGGATCTGGGCTGTGGCCCGGGGCTGTATGCCGAGCGGCTGGCGCAACGCGGCGCGCGGGTAACGGGGATCGACTTTTCGGAAAACTCGATTGCCCATGCGCGCGATACGGCGGCCGCGGGGCTGGCGATCGACTACCGGATTGCCGACTATCTCCAGGACGAACTGCCGGGCGGGCAGGACCTCATCATCATGATCTATGGCGACTATTGCGCCATGGCGCCGGAACAGCGTGCCCGGCTGCTGCAGCGCGTCCGCGCCGCACTGGCGCCGGGCGGGCACTTCGTCTTCGACGTCTTCTCGCCGGGACAGATGGAACTGTTGGGTGAGGGCTTCGAGGGTGGCCGGCGCTTCATGCACGGGTTCTGGGCTGAAGGCGACTATTTCGGCTTCAAGCGTACCTTCCTCTGGCCGGACGACCGGATCAGCCTCGAGCGCTATCTCGTCGCGACGCCCGACCGGCAGTTCGAGGTGCTCAACTGGATGCAGTATTACACCCCGGAGACGATCGCAGCGGAACTGGCCGCGAGCGGCTTTGTCGCCGACGCGGCGCTCGACTTTGTCTCTGGCGAGCCCTGGCACGAGGGGGCGACGCCGATCGCCATTCTGGCACGGCCGCAATAGGCATCCTGTGTCATCAGCCGGTAGTGCTTCTGGCCTAGGAGCGAGCGGTTTCAGACGGAGCGCCCAGATGACTGACCTCGACGCGATCTCGCCCCTCTTGCTCGAACATGCGAAGTCGCGCCATCCCGAGCCGCCGCGTCATCTGGGCACGCGCTATGACACGACGGGCCGCTTCCTGCCCGAGCCCGGCAATACCGTGGTCTGCCACCTCGTCGAGGGCTCGGCGACGGCAGCGGCGTTGGCCGATGCGCGGCAGCGCTACCTCGCAATGCCGGAGGCCAAGCAACTGGCGTTCACGCCGCTCTCGAGCCTCCACATGACGCTGTTCCAGGGCATCATCGAAGGGCGGCGGGCGCTGCCCTATTGGCCCGAGGACGTGGCGCTCACCACCCCCATCGACCAAATGACCACTTTCTATGCCGAACGGTTGGCCGCCTTTGCCGGCGGGCCGGAGTTCAAGGTGCGCGTCGCCGAGGCGCTGCCCACCGGGCTGCATGTCGAAGGCGTGACGGCGCGGGACCGGCAGGCCATGGCCGACTGGCGCGACACCTTTGCCGACCTGTTCGGCTATCGTCACCCCGACCACGACGACTATGTGTTCCACATCACCTTCGCTTACATCATCGAGCGCTTCGAGGACGCGGCACTGCCGGCCTGGCAGCAGATGCTCGACGAGGTGGTTGCCGACATCAACCGTCGCGCACCGCTCCTCGACCTGAGGGCCCCTGCCTTCTGCTCGTTCGAGGACATGAACCATTTCGAAGAACTGGTGGTGTTCGACGGGCGGGAGTGAGGTTAGCAACCAGAGGCGCGGCCACTACGTCAGCGGCTTGCGGCTGCCTCCCTTCTCCGGCAAGGGGAGAAGGCAAGCGGGCGCGGTGCTCGCGCGGTGGCGCTTCCCCAGGTCCCGCTTTGCCGATAGACCTGCGGCATGACCAGCCCCACCCTCGCCCCGATGGATCTTGCGCTGTCGCTTGCGGAAGCGGCGGCGGCGGCCGGCGAGGCGCCGGTTGGGGCCGTGATCGTCGAGGGCGACCGCGTGCTGGCCGCCGAGCGCAACCGCATGCGCGAGCTCAATGACCCGACAGGGCATGCCGAGATGCTGGCGATACGGGCGGCGCTGACGGCGCGAGGCACTGGCCGGCTCGATGGCTGCGATCTCTACGTGACGCTCGAGCCCTGCGCCATGTGCGCTGGCGCCATTGCCCATGCCCGGCTGCGACGGGTGGTCTATGGGGCGGAGGATGTGAAGGCCGGCGCGGTCGACAACGGCGTGCGGCTATTCGCGAGCCCTAATTGCCACCACCGGCCCGAGGTGATCTCCGGCATCGGCGAGCGCCGGTCGGCGGAGCTGCTCAGGGCCTTCTTCGCCGACCGGCGGTGAGCCGGCCTCAGTCCTCGCCCAGCCAGCGATCCCAGCGGCGGTTGACGCGGTATTGCACGCGCGCGTCGCGGCGGGCGTCGACCCAGGGCGCGACCACGGGGTATTGCCGGTAGACATTGGTGACCACCACCGTCTGCCCCGTCGAGGTATGGGCGTAGATGTAGTTGGCGCTCATCCAGCCGCGAAAATTGGCCCAGGCGACATCGCACCAGGCGGCCGTGGACAGGCAGCCGACGATGACCACTTGCTGGTTGGCCGGGACCACGGCGACCACGACATGCTGAGTGCCCGGGCCGGCACGCAGATTGACGGAGCCGGACGTGACCCCGACCGCTTCGGCGCGGGCGGCGCCGGACACGAGGGCGAAGGCCGTGAGCAGCGCGGCAAACAGGAAAATGCGTTTCATGGAACCTCTCCATTCGATGGAAAGGCCCGGTTGTCGCGCCGCCGATGTGCAGCAGTATTGCGCGTGTGTAACGAAATGTATCCGGGAGGCTGACCTCAGGCGGCGAGCGGAGCCGCCACTTCGCTATCGGAACGGTAGGTGTAGCTGTCGATCCGCGCTTCGATGACGTGCCGGAAGTTGCGGATCAGCCCCTGCACCGGCCATGAGGCGGCCTCGCCGAGGCCGCAGATGGTGTGGCCCTCGATCTGCTTGGTCACCTCGAACAGCATGTCGATCTCGCGCTTCTGCGCGCGGCCCTCGACCATTCTGGCGAGCACGCGCTCAATCCAGCCGGTGCCCTCGCGGCAGGGCGTGCACTGGCCGCAGCTTTCGTGCTTGTAGAAGGCGCTGAGCCGCCAGATGGCGCGGATGATGTCGGTGGAATTGTCCATGACGATCACCGCCGCGCTGCCGAGAGCCGAGCCCGCTTCGCGCAGGCCATCGAAATCCATGCGAGCGTCGCGAATCCTCTCGCCGGGCACGCACGGCATCGAGCCGCCACCGGGGATCACCGCGAGCAGGTTGTCCCAGCCGCCACGGATGCCGCCGCAGTGCTTCTCGATGAGCTCATGGAACGGCACGCCCATTTCTTCCTCGACGACAGCAGGCGTGTTGACGTGTCCCGAGATGCAGAACAGCTTGGTGCCGGAATTGTTGGCGCGGCCTAGGCTGCTGAACCAGGCGCCTGAGCGCCTGAGGATTTCCGGGACCACGGCGATGGATTCCGCGTTGTTGATGGTCGTCGGGTTGCCATAGACACCGGCCACGGCCGGGAAGGGCGGCCGCAGGCGGGGCTGGCCCTTCTTGCCTTCGAGCGATTCCATCAGCGCCGTTTCCTCGCCGCAGATGTAAGCGCCCGCCCCGTGGTGGATGACGATATCGAAGTCCCAGCCATGGATGTTGTTCTTGCCGATCAGCCGGGCTTCGTAGGCTTCCGCGACGGCGCGCTCCAGCCGCTGCCGCTCGCGCACGAACTCGCCGCGCACGTAGATGAATGCCGTATGCGCATCGATGGCGCGACCGGCAAGGAGGCACCCCTCCACGAGGTGCTGCGGATCGTGGCGCATGATCTCGCGATCCTTGCAGGTGCCCGGTTCGGACTCGTCGGCATTGACCAGCAGGTAGTGGGGCCGGTCGTGGGAGGCCTTGGGCATGAAGGTCCATTTGAGGCCGGTGGCGAAGCCGCCACCGCCGCGCCCGCGGAGACCCGAAGCTTTCACCTCATTGGTGATCCACTCGCGGCCGGCATCGATGAAGTCACGTGTACCTGCCCAGGCTCCGCGCTTGCGAGCGCCGGCAAGGCTCCAGTCATGCTGCCCATAGAGATTGGTGAAGATCCGGTCTTTATCGGCAAGCATCTGGCCCTCCTGCAAGATCAGGAGGACGTTACATCGTACCCCAGTGATGTCCAGCTTGGTGTCACGCAGACTAGACTTAAGATTGACAGCGGCGAGACGGCTGTTGTGGTCCTCGAAGGCGCAGCAAGCCGAGTGTCCCCCTTACCGCTCTTCCGCCCGGAGCGTGCCTTGCTGATGGCGGATATGGGCTTCGATCTTGTGCTCGAGGGCGCGTTTGAAATTGTCCTTGTCGCGCTCGACATGGGCGATGATTTCGCGGACGCGCCAGAATTCGAGGGCGCCGAAGCTGTTGAGGTGTGGGCGGACGTAAACGTCGGGCGGATAGGCTGCCATCATGTGCGCAGTCAGCGAATGCATCATGATCTGCGCCGAGCCGAACCACACATCGATGGCGCTGTGATCGGTGCGGTTGAGTCGGTCGGACGGATCGCCATTGACGTCGACGGCGACGAGGATGTCGGTGTCGGCGGAGGCCTGGTCGAGCGGCAGCGGGTTGACCACACCGCCATCGACGAGGACGTGGTTGGCATGGGTGACCGGCCGGAATAGCGAGGGGATGGCGATGGAGCCGGCAATTGCCTCGCGCAGCGGCCCGCGATCGAACACCACCTGGTGCCAGGACTGGAAATCGGTGGCGACGACATAGAGCCGGGACTTGAGGTCGCGGAACTCGTGCGGGAACGCCTCGGGCAGGAAGGCATCGACCACCTGTCGCGCATCGAGCTGGAGGTTTAGCCCGGCCTGGAACAGGCTGCCGAGGCGGCGGACTTTGGCGCCCCACAGCCGGCCGGCGATGATCCGCAAGGTGCCGAGGACGGCAAAGGAATGCTCGCGCAATTCCGCGCCGCTCATGCCATTGGCCCAGCCGGCGCCGATCAGCGCGCCGATCGAGGTGCCGGCGATGACGTGCGGCCTGATCCCGAGCTCGTCCATAGCCTCGATGAAGGGGATGTGGGTAAGGCCGCGGGCCGAGCCGCCGCCAAGCGCGACGCCGATCTTCGGATCGCCGCCGCGGCGCGCGGGAGCGGGGGGCGTCTCGTTGCGCAGGGCCGCGACGATTTCGAGGCCGCGCTGCACCAGCGGCGTCACTTCGTTCGGCGTTTCGGCATCGTCACGCACGGCGGTCCCCCGAGAACGGGTTCAGACTGCCAATATACGCCCCGCCGCGGCGATTGGCTGCATGTGACGCCGAATTTGCTTAAGGCCTGCTTCTTTCGCGCTCGACCGCGCGCCAGCCGATATCTCGGCGGCAGAAGCCTTCCGGCCAGTCGATCTGTTCGATGGCCGCATAGGCCCGGGCCTGCGCGGCCTCGACGGTCGGGCCCAGCGCGGTGACGTTGAGCACCCGTCCGCCATTGGCGATGAGCTTGCCATCACGGCGCAAAGTGCCGGCGTGGAACACCATGAGGTCGGCGCCATCGAGGCCCTCGGCCCCGCGGATCTCGGTGCCCTTGCCCGGATCGACGGGGTAGCCCCTGGTGGCCATGACCACGGTGAGCGCCACCTCGTCGCGGAATTCCGGCACGAAGCTGTCGAGTCGGCCTTCGGCGGTGGCGAGCAGCATCTCGAGCGCATCGGACTTGAGGCGGAGCATCAGCACCTGGCACTCGGGATCGCCGAAGCGGACATTGTATTCGATGAGTTTCGGGCCGGTGGCGGTGACCATGATGCCGGCGAAGAGGACGCCCGAGAACGGCGTGCCGCGCGCGGCCATGCGGTGGATCGAGGGCAGGATGATCTCGTCGCGGATGCGGTCGGCCATGGCCTCGTCGACCACCGGGGCCGGGGAATAGGCACCCATGCCGCCGGTATTGGGGCCGCGATCGCCATCCCAGACCCGCTTGTGATCCTGCGCACTGGGGAGCAGGACGACATTGCTGCCGTCGCATAGAGCAAAGATCGAGGCTTCCTCGCCTTCGAGAAATTCCTCGATGACCACGGTGGAGCCGGAGGCACCGAACGCGCCGGAGAAACAATCGCGGACCGCGTCCTCGGCTTCCTCGAGGGTCATGGCGACGGTGACGCCCTTGCCGGCGGCGAGGCCGTCGGCCTTGATGACGATGGGCGCGCCCTGCTCCCGGACGAAGGCGAGGGCGGCGGCCTCTTCGTTGAAGCGGCCATAGCGGGCGGTGGGAACGCCGGCTTCGTCGCAGATCAGCTTGGTGAAGGCCTTCGAGCCTTCGAGCTGGGCGGCAGCCTTGCTGGGGCCGAAGCAGAGGAGGCCGGCGGCGCGCAGATCGTCGCCGAGGCCTGCGACCGCGGGTGCATCGGGGCCGATGACGACGAAATCGACACTGTTCGCCTGAGCAAAACTGATGATGGCGGCGTGGTCGGAGATGTCGAGCGCGACGTTCTCGGCGATGGCCTCGGTGCCGCCATTGCCCGGCGCGACGTAGAGCTTGCTGAGCCGCGGCGACTTCGAGATGGCCCAGGCGAGGGCGTGTTCGCGGCCACCCGAACCAATCACCAATACGCGCATGTCCGTGAGGCCTTTCCGGGGGAGGAGCGGGGAGACACGGCCCGTCTAGCACGTGGGTTCCGACTGGACCAGATGGGCAAGAGTTGGCTTGCTGTCTGGTTGGGCTGGAGGCAAAGCTGCACCCCAACAGTGAATGCGCCGCAAGCGCGACGGACCCCCCAGATGACCCAACCGCACCCCACCACGATCAAGAAATCCACCCAGCGCATGCCGATGTCGCGGCTGGGGCCGCCGAGCGGCTTGCCGCGCTTTCGCTGGCAGCAGCCGATTGCCGATATCAACACCCCGCCCAATCGCGGGCTCAGCGCCGAAGAGAGCGCCCATGGCTTCCAGTGGGGCAAGGACTCCATCCTGCCTTACCTCGTCTATGACGACTATGACCGGGATCTGGCCGAAGGCGAGATGCCGCTAGTGACGATCAGCAATGGCCGGCTCGAGGCGACGGTGGCGCCGCATCTGGGCGGGCGGCTGATGTCGCTGCGCGATCTGGCGCTCGGCCGGGACCTGGTCTTCGCCAATCCGGTGTTCCAGCCGGCGAATCTTGCGGCGCTGAACGCCTGGTTCTCGGGCGGCATCGAGTGGAACGGGCTCATTCCGGGGCACACGCCATTTACGGTGGCGCCGGTGTTCGCGGGCATCGTCGAGACCGAGCGCGGGCCGATCCTCAGGCTCTACGAGTTCGACCGTATCGTCGAGGCGACCTGGCAGATCGACCTGTTCCTGCCGGCGGACGATGACCGACTGTTCGTCCATGGCCGGCTGGTCAACAGCGCCCAGACCGAAAAGCTCGCCTATTGGTGGACCAATGTGGCGGCGCCGATGCTGCCGGGCACGCGGGTGCTGAGCCCGGCGGACTATTCGATCGAGCATGTGCTGCCAGGCAACGAGCTGGCGCGGTTCCCGTTTCCCGATCCGGACCGGTTCGATGGGTCCTATCCGGAGAACTGGCGGGACGCGACCTCGGTGTTCTTCCGGGCGCCCGAGGCGGAGCGGCGCTTCATCGCCTCGCTAGACGGTGAGGGTGTCGGGCTCGGGCAGACCTCGACGGCGACGCTGGTGGGCCGGAAGTTCTTCTATTTCGGCATGGCGCCGGGCGGCCAGCAATGGATGAGCTATCTCGCGCGACCCGGCGAGGGCGACTATCTCGAAATCCAGAGCGGCGTGACGCCGACGCAGAACCAGCGCTTCGCGCTACCGCCGCAGAGCGAGCTGCACTGGACCGAGGTCTATGGGACGCTGTCGGTGGCCCCGGCGCTGGCGCATGACTCGGACTATGCCAAGGCGGCCGGCGCAGCCGGCGCTGCCATTGATGCCCGGTTCCCGAAAGCGGAGCTGACGGATGTCGATGCTTTCCTTGCAGAGGCCTCCAAGCGGCCGGTGACGACGCGGCTATCTCAGGGCATGCCGTGGGGCATGCGGCAGGCACAGCTGACCGGCAAGCCGCTGGCGCGAGGGCTCGACTTCACCGTCGCCGCGCCCGGCGATGCCTGGGACGAGCTGGTGACGGCGGGGCAGTTCTCGGCAAAGAGCCTCGCCGAGGTGCCGGCGACGTTCGCCATCTCTGACCTCTGGGTCGCGGCGCTGCAGCGGAGTGCCGAAGCGCAGGGCGAGACCTGGCTGCATGCGCTGCTGCTTGGCATTGCGGCGCTGGATCGCGGCGATCGCGCGGGTGCTGCGACACTGTTCGAACGCTCGGTGGCGCAGAAGGCGACATGGCTTGGGCTGCGCCAGAAGGCGCTGGTCGCCAGCGATCCGGCCGTGGCTGAACGCGATTACCTTGCCGCCTGGGCGACGGGCGAGGCGCCGCCGGCACTGGCCGCCGAGATTGTCGGCTTCCTTGTCGCCAATGACCGGCTGGCGACGCTGGAGACTTTCGCGTCGGGGCTGCCCGACAGTGCCCTCAGCGACGAGCGCGTGCATCTGGGACGGGCCCGGGTCGCGGCGCGGCAGGGCGATTTCGACCTGTTGGAAAGGCTGCTCGACCGGCGCTTTGCCACCATCCGCGAGGGCGAGATGCTGCTCGACCAGCTCTGGACCAGCTTGCAGCAGGGCCGGTTGCAGCAGGCGCTGGGGCGCGAGCCATCGGCGGCGGAACTGGCAGCGCGGCTGAGGCAGCATCCTGTGCCGGCGCATCTCAACTTCCGCATGAAGGCGGCGGACGCTTGACGGACTCGGCGCTTTCCCGCACGCATCGGTGATGACCGCGCCGCAGACCAACGCCGGGGAATATACCGTCTCCGAAATCGCCCAGGCGGTGAAGCGCACCGTCGAGGACGAGTTCGGCCATGTGCGGGTGCGCGGCGAGATCTCCGGCTTTCGCGGCCAGCATAGCTCGGGGCACGCCTATTTCACCCTGAAGGATGAGGCCGCCTCGATCGACGCGGTGATCTGGAAAGGCAGTTGGGGCAAGCTCGCCTTCCGGCCCGAAGAGGGGCTGGAGGTGATCGCGACGGGGCGGCTCACCACCTTCCCGCGCTCGTCGAAATATCAGATCGTCATCGACCAGATCGAGCCGGCCGGCGCCGGGGCGCTGATGGCGCTGCTCGAGGAGCGGCGGAAGAAGCTCGCTGCCGAAGGGCTGTTCGCCAAGGAGCGGAAGCGCGAGCTGCCCTACCTGCCGCAGGTGATCGGCGTCGTGACCTCGCCGACCGGTGCGGTGATCCGCGATATCCTCCATCGGCTGTCGGACCGGTTTCCCTGCCACGTGCTGGTCTGGCCGGTGCGGGTGCAGGGCGAGACGGCGGCGGCCGAGGTGTCGGCGGCGATCGAGGGTTTCAACCGGCTTGCCGTCGATGGACCGATCCCGCGCCCGGACTTGCTGATCGTCGCGCGCGGTGGCGGCTCGATCGAGGACCTCTGGGGCTTCAACGAGGAGATCGTGGTGCGGGCGGTGGCAGGCAGCGCCATCCCGGTGATCACCGCGGTGGGCCACGAGACCGACACGACGCTGGTGGATTTCGCCTCTGATCTTCGCGCCCCGACGCCCACGGCGGCGGCCGAAGCGGCGGTGCCGGTGCGGGCCGAACTGATCGGCTATGTCGACGATCTCGGCGCGCGCCAGCGCCACGCGACGCGGCGGGTGGCGGGCAATGCCCGCGACCGGCTGCGAGCGGCGTCGGCGGGGCTGCCGCGACCGCTGGACATTGTGGCCGCGGCGCGCCAGCGGCTGGATTTTGCGGGCTCGAAACTGGATGCGGCCCTGCGCCATGCCGGACAGGGCAAGCGCATCGGCCTCGGCCGCGTGGCGCCGCGCCTGACGCCGAACCTGCTGCTGCAGCGGACGCGGGAGCTGGCGACGCGACTCGAGACGCTGGGTCGTCGGGCGACCGGGGGCGTCGAGCGGCAAGTCGAGCGGCGGCGCGACCGCCTGGACGGGCTCGGCAAACTGCTCGGCGCGATGGACCATCGCAATGTGCTCAAGCGCGGCTTTGCCATCGTTACCGGCCCGGATGGCGCGATTGCGACGCGTGCGGCGGCACTGAAGCCGGGGGATGCGCTGGCCATCCAGCTGGCTGAGGGAGCCGTGGACGCAATAGTGGGCGGTGGTTCCGGATCGTACGCCCCAACGCCGGCACCGGCGGCGCCCAAACGCCGGACACGCGGGCCGGGTGACGATGGTGGACAGGAGAGCCTGTTCTAGCGCCGGTTTGGGAGAACTGCCGGTTTGCATCGGCGGGCATTCGGCCTATATCTCGGCCAAAGCGAGCGCCAGATGAACATATTCGACAAGAGCTTCAGCCCCAACGAGGCCCAGGTGCGGTATCTCGATGCCGACTACGTGATCCTCAAGCCCGGCGCCTTCGTGCGCTGTGCGGTGACCGGCAAGCCGATCCCCGTCGACGAGCTGAGCTACTGGAATGTCGACCGCCAGGAGGCCTATGTCGACGCCGCGGCGGCGCATGAAGCCTATAAGCGCTTCGGCCTCGCGGGGCGCTAATTGACCGCCGAACCCAATGCCCGGCCGCGTCCGGGCCTCGCCAAACGCCTTCGCTATCTGCTCGATGCCGGGCTGGTTTATGGCCTTGCAGGCTTTTTCCGGCTGTTCGACCTCGACACGGCCTCGAACATCGGCGGCTGGTTCGGCCGCAATGTGCTGAACCCGCTGCTGGGCGACAAGGCGAGCCGCGAGACCATTGCCGTGGCCTTCCCCGAGCTCGACGAAGCCGGTCGCCGACAGGTGGCGCGCGAGATGTGGGACAATATCGGCCGCAACCTCGCCGAGATCGCCCAGCTGGAGCGCTTTGCCGGCGAAAGCGGCAAGGCGCGCTTCACCTTCGAGGGGCTGGAGCATCTCGAGGAAGCCATGGCGACGGGCAAGCCGCCGATCATGGTGTCGGGGCATTTTTCCAACTGGGAACTGGCTTTCGTCGCGTCCAACCATTCCGGCCTGTTCGGCGCGGGCATCGTGCGGCCACCCAACAATCCCTGGGTGGCCGAGTTCATCGCCGAGCGCCGCCGCAAGGTCGGCTTCACCGAGCAGATTCCCAAGGGCAAGGATGGCACGCGCCGGCTGTTCGCCGTGTTGCGGCAGGGCCGTTCGATCGGGCTTCTGATCGACCAGCGCCTCGATGAGGGCATTCCGGTGCCGCTGTTCGGTACAGAGGCGATGACCACCCACGCGCCGGCGACGTTCGCGCGGAAACTGGGCCTCCCCATCGTGCCGCTGGCGGTGCGCCGCATCAAGGGCGCGCATTTTCACGCCGTCTGGCACCCGGTGGTCTACCCGGCCGAAACCGACAACAGTTCGCGCGACATCCTCGAAATGACGGCGGCGCTGAACCGGTTTGTCGAGACCGAAGTGCGCGCGGCGCCCGGCCACTGGCTGTGGATGCATCCGCGCTTCCGCCGCAAGCGGGCCGAGCTGAGCCGACGCGCCGGGCGAGTGGTCGATGAGGCGAGCGAGGACGGGGCGGCCTGATGGGGGTGGAGACCATCGAGAGCTTCCGGTTCACCCCGGATGCGCTGCACCTCGCTGATCGTCGCCCCGGCATCAGCGCGTTCATGCGGGTGCGGGACGGCGGCTTTTCCGTTGAAGCGGCTATCCGCAGCCACATCGCGCATTTCGATGAAATCGTCGTCGTGCACAACCGCTGCACGGACCAGACGCCAGCGATTCTCGCACGACTGGAGCAGGAGCTTGCGCCGCGCCTCAGGGTCTATCACTACCTTCCCGAGGTGTTTCCGCCCGGCAGCGCTGGGCATCGGGCCACCCCTCCGGATGCGCCGGGCAGTCTGGTCAACTACTATAACCTCAGCCTGTCGCTGACCCGTTTCTCGCACGCCACCAAGCTGGATGACGATCACGTGGCGATGGGCGAAGCCACGGCGCGGCTGGTTTCCGATGTGCGATCGGGGCGGGCCGCGAAGGGCGAGATGGCGTGCTTTTCAGGCCTGAATCTTGCGCGGGATGCCGAGGGTCGGCTGGGCATACTTGCCAGCGAACCCTTCTCGGGAAGCGGCGACATCGGGGTCTTTCCGGTCGGGCCGACGACGATGTTTTCGCATGATCGACGCTTCGAGGCGTTTCGGCCCAAGCTTCGGCGGCAGTTTCATTCGTTCGTCTACTGGCACCTGAAGTACCTGAAACCCGACCTGGGTTTTGCCAATTACGACCTCGCCAGCAACCCCGACAGCCGCTACGCGCGCCGGCTCAGGCGGCTGGAGGCAGGTTTGAGCGTGGCGGACTTTCCGGAACTGGCGGGCCGGGGCAACCCGCGAGCCAACCTGCTGACCCCGCTGCTTCGGCATCTTGCCTGGTTTGATAGGGCAACACTGATCGCCGAGCGCGGCCGCGCATTCGAGCGGACATTTGGGGCGGCGAGACTGGACGAGCAGGTCCACCGTGACCCCGAACTCGCCGAATTCTTAGCGATCGAGGCCGGCTAGACGCCGAAGCGCTCGAACAGTTGGCGGAGCAGCGAACCCCGTGGCGGGCTCTGGTGTTTTAGGTCCCGAAGCTTCTCATTCCACAGATGGATGGCCAGCGTTTCGGGACGGACATAGTCCTCGAGCCTCGTGTCCTGCTCGAAGATCCGCCGCGCCTCGCGCGGGGGCAGCGGGTAGAACACCTCGCGCGCCTGTGCCAGCGGCAAGAGGCGGTACCGGCGCGCCAGCGCGGTGACCGCCTTGGGGCCAAACGTCCCATGCGGCAACTCTGCCGGCGTCACGCGGCGGCCGACCGCGTGTTTCAGCCAGGCCTGAGGCGCGCGATGAAACGGCAGCCAGGGCGGTACGCGCCCGGAGGCAAAGGCGGCGAGGGCGCCTTGTACGAACGGACTGTCTGCCTTAGCGTAGAGCACGGCTCCATTCAGGTAGTCCGCCGATTCCCAGCCTGCGAGAAAGCCGGTTGCGCGCGCAATCGGGGACAGGCAGACGACATCGGTATCAAGCCAGATGCCAAGGCCCTGTCGAAGGGCTTCGTAGCGAAACAGGTTGGAGAACAGCGCGTAGGACCCGTTGGCGTAGCGGTTGGCTGCGGCTGTTTCGCGCGGCAGGACTTCGGCGGCATCGCGCAGCACGACGCCGGGCGGCAGGCCTGAAGGCTCTCCGTAGCTGTAGAGCAGTGTGGGGTGACCGCTGGCCACCATCGAGGCCAGTGAGAGCCGTTCGATCGGCCCCAGCGTATCGCCGATCCAGAGGGTAACGAGGGGACGCAAACTCATCTGGTCCCCCATGACGCTGCCGGCCACTTCTGCTACCGCTCAGATCCCGTACGCAACGGACCACCGCGGGTCAAGCACCCCGCCGCGAGACCAGATGACCGAGAGCCCCGACTTCTCCATTTGCGTTGCCACGCACAACCGGGCGGCCTTGCTACCGGGGCTCCTCGAGGGGCTGGCCACGCAGGCGGGCGCCAGCTTCGAGGTGGTGGTGATCGTGGATGGTGAGACCGACGACTCGGTACCGGTGCTGCAACGGCTGGCGCGCGCGCTGCCGCTGACGCTGCGCTTCGAGCAGATCCCTCACGCCGGACGCGGTGCCGCGCTCAATCGCGCCTTCGATCTTGCGACCGGGCGGTTCCTGGTCATTCTGGATGACGACGATCAGCTGACCGAGGGGGCTCTCGCGAGCATGCTCGCTGTCTGGAACAGCATCCCGGAGGAGCGGCGGCAACAATTCTGCGGCGTGACAGGGTTGGCAATCAGGCCGGACGGCAGCGTGATCGGGGAGCGGTTTCCGAATGTGCCCGCGGACAGCGACTTCTTCACCATGCGGCAGATCCGCAATGTGCGCGGTGACAAGAAGGAGGTTTTCCTCAGAGAAGCGCTTGGCCAGTGGCGGTTCCCCCAGATCGACGGAGAGTTCCGCGTGTCAACGAACCTGCTGTGGTTCGAACTGGCGTCGCGTTTCCGCGTTCGGTTCGTCAACGAGCCCTGGGTGGTGAAGACCTATCGGCCCGATGGGCTGACGGCGAATGGCCTCAGGAACAAGGTGGCGAGTGCACGGCTGACGGCGATGGTGAGCGCGATGGCACTGGAGAATTTTCCGGATATGCCGTTATGGCTGCGCCTGCGCTTCAGCGCGAACTATGCACGGTTTGCCACGCATGCGGGTGTGCCGACGCGCGGCCAGGCTGCTGTAGTGGGTGGTAGCCTCGTCGCGAGAATCGCGGGATTGGTCGGACGAAGTCAGGCCGAGCGTGATCGGCGGCGTCTTACGGGCAGATGACTGCAATGGGCCAATGAGAACGACCGGAGACTTCCGGAACCCCACGCGGCTTCGGCGCAAGTCATGGCGGGTGACGAACGCTACCGCCGGCAGGAGATTTCGATGACGCGCGTGCTGATACTCAACGATACAAGTGTTGCTTCCAATCATTTTGGCTGTCAGCTCGTTGGCTCAACCTTGCGCGAGCAATTATGTCGCGTGGGTATGAAATTGGTGGGTTCGCTGAAAGTCGGAAGCGATCTCGAAGAGATTGACGCGTTCAAGGACAGCTTCGATTTCATTATCGTGAATGGAGAGGGGAGTATCCATGACGGCAAGAACGGCAATCTCGTAAAGATAGCCGGAAAATATCCCGCTGCCCTTGTGAATGCGGTCTATCAGCGGAACCCCGTCTACGACGAAATTGCGGCCTTCAAGTTGGTGGCGACCCGGGAAAGCTGGAGTGCTGCCGAGATCGGCAAGCAGCGCGATGACTGTCTTGTGGTGCCGGATTTCCTGTTTGCGTCGTCGCAAGTCACGGCGTTTGCCAACCTTCTGCGGGCCCGAAGGCGCCTTGGAACTGCGACCATCGTTCGTCAGCTTGGGCGCACCGACAGCGTTACTTCCAAGAAATTGCGGCTGGGGCCGTTGCGCTTTCGGCTGTCATCGGGCCGCCGACCCTTTGGCGGAACGCCGGTGGCGCATCTCAACTACTTTGCGTCGAGCGCCCGCATGGCCGTAGGCCGGTTCCATGCCGCCTGCGCGTCGGCTGCGTTGGGTGTGCCATTTGCGAGTTGGGACTCCAACACCTGGAAAACAGAGGCCATGATGGCTGACATGGGGGCTGCGCAGTGGCACTTCAGAACCGAAAAGGAAGCCGTCGCGGCGGCGCCGTCTGCGGTCATCCCTGAGTCCATGTCGTCGTGGGTAGAGCAGGCGCCGGCAAAAATATGGGCGTTGTTCGATCACATTGCGGCAACGGCCGCACCCTACTCTCGGCATGAGGGCGACCGGGTTGCGCCTTAAGACGTGATCTATCGAACTACCGCTCCTTCGCGAGACAGCGACGCCCTGTATGCGCCCAAAACGCGGCAATTGGAGAGACGCCCATCGGGGGCGACAATCACGGCAGGTAGCTTGAGTTCCCAGCCTGCGCGTCTTGCATTGCGTGGCGTAGCCGGGGGCGGCGACCACTCAGTCTTGAGCAGCCAGGCGGAGTCCCGAGCTCGCGGCAAAGTCTGGGGACGTTGTGCTGATCGCCAGACCTGCAGCAACCAATGCCAGCAGGACCTCCCTGTCGGCATCGACATGGTGACGCGGGTGATTCTCGTTGTTGTAGGCATGGCCCGCCACAGTCAGTGAGAACCCTGCCATGACAACATCTGTGGCCCCCAGCGCCAGTGCCAGTGCTGTCAGATAGACGCCATTCGATGGCTTGAAGCGCTGCGCTATGGCGTCGCCCACCAAATTGGCAATCAGGCCGCGGCGCGTCGGAATGTCGAGCGGCACGACGCGATCGGCGACGTAGCGCATCCGCCACAGGTTGAAGTCGTGAATGAATGTGGCGCTGCCGTCGGTCATCCGGACCAGGCAGCCAGTCCCGCGGCGGTTGAGGACTTGCTGGGCCGCGCGGTTGGAAGGGCGCAAGCCCAGTACCGTGGTGCCGAAAAGTGTCATGTCGGGTCGGGGCATCCCCCAGCCCTCGGCAGTCACCTGCGACGCGTTTACGGTGAGCAAGCGCCGATCCACCAGATCGACAGGAGGTATCGGGCCGGGAGCAGAGCCGAGCACCAGCACTTTGCCGGTGAAACGCGGCAGTCCGTCTGGCAGGGGCGGCGTGTTCATGACTCTTCTCCGCCGGCGAGGAACATCTGAAAGCCGCCGGGTGTCGCGCTCTTGACGTGACATGCGATGCTGGAAGCGCACCATTCCGTCAACAGGTATTTGCCGTTCGATAGGCACGCCAATACGGCCCGAGCCGGCTGCTGACGGCACCGGTCGCGCTTAGCCATAAGCAGGTCCTGCAAGCAGCACGGAACGAGCGGCCTTTCCTTCGCCTTCGGGTTGCAGGCGACAGCACAGGGCCAGCGCATCGTCTGGAGCGACATCATGGTAGAGCCCACGACGACCAGAGATCAGACGCGGCGACAGGCCTAGCCGCTTGAAGGATGGCGGAACGGGTGTTCCCGCCGATTCGACAAACCGCGCCTGATAGCCGTTGGCCAAGAGTTTCCCCATCTGCGCACCAAGGGACCTCGCGGCGTCGTAGAGCTGCGGATGGAGCTCCATCAGAATCGCGACGCTGGGGTGCTGCAACAGATAGTCCATTGCGCCTTTGAGCACCTCCACCTCGTAGCCCTCGATATCCATTTTGATCAGCAAAGGCGGCGCAACGGACTGCTCTGCTAGTAATTGCGGCAGGGTGACAAAGCGCACGTCGACCTGCTGGGCATCCGGCCCGGCTTCCAGGGCGCTGTTGAAGTTCGAACGGGTCGGGTGAAGGTAGAACGGTCGAACGCCCGCCACGTCGGAAATGCCGCCGTTTACGATATCAACCTTGTCAGCGGGAATGCGCGCCGCCGCGAGTGCTGCACGTATGGAAGCGATGTTGCGTGCGTCCGGTTCGATAATTACCGCGCGTTCGCAACGGCCGGAGCGGAAAGCCTCGATCGTCTCGCAGCCGTCGCTCGAACCGATCTCAACGAGGGTCCCGCCGGGTGGGAGGCCTGCGAGGAGCATCCGCAGGAACAACGGCTCGCGTGCTCGGGCCCGGACTTGGGCAGAGAACGGCTTGAGCAGCTCCGCGCCAAGCCTTTCCAGCCAGAGGGAGCGCGGTCTTTGGCGGCGGTCATTCATCATTTCAGCCGACTGATATATCCAAGCGATTGAAGTCTACGTCTGGCACTACCCCTTCGCCAACCCATCGAATTCCAGCAACCGCGCGACCAGGTCGTCGATCTCGGCCAACGGGATCATGTTGGGGCCGTCGGAGGGGGCTGTGTCGGGGTCCTGGTGGGTTTCGATGAAGACGCCGGCAACGCCGACCGCGACGGCGGCGCGGGCGAGGACCGGGGCGTAGCGGCGGTCGCCGCCCGAGGATTCGCCGCGGCCGCCCGGCTGCTGCACCGAATGGGTGGCATCGAAGATCACCGGCTGGCCGGTTTCGGCCATGATCGGCAACCCGCGCATGTCGACGACCAGCGTGTTGTAGCCAAAGCTGGTGCCGCGCTCGGTGAGGAGCGTGCCGGCGGCGCCGGCATCGGCGAGCTTTTTCACCACATTGGCCATGTCCCAGGGCGCGAGGAACTGGCCCTTCTTGACGTTGACGACGCGCCCGGTAGCTGCGGCGGCGAGCAGGAGGTCGGTCTGGCGGCTGAGGAAGGCCGGGATCTGGAGGATATCGACGACGCCCGCGACGGCAGCGCATTGCTCGCGCTCATGCACATCGGTGAGGACGGGGAGGCCGGTCGCGGCTTTCACGTCCTCGAAGATGCGCAGCGCCTCGTCGAGCCCGGGCCCGCGAAAGCTCTTGCCGCTGGTGCGGTTGGCCTTGTCGAAACTCGACTTGTAGACGAGCGGGATGTTGCGGCGGCTGCCGATCTCGGCGAGGGCATTGGCCATCATCAGCGCGTGGTCGCGGCTTTCGATGACGCAGGGGCCGAGGATGAAGGCGAGGGGCTTGTCATTGCCGATGGCGAGTTGCTGGCCATTGGGCGCGGTGAGGGTGACTGTGTGCATCTCGGATCCGTCGCGGCCGGTCATTCGGGCCGCCTGTCCCACTCCACTAGCCGCAACACGCCGTCACGGCCAGCCTCGATGATGCCCCAGGCGCCGGTCCTGAGCTTCAGGCCCCCGCGGGCGAGGCCAGCGGCGATAAGCGCGAAGCGGGCGGCGCCATTGCTGGTGACGAGCAGAATTTCGCCGCTGGCAGGGGTTTCGGCAAAGAGCTGGCGCCAGGCGGCGAGGCGCATCTCACGATCGACCTGCCAGCCAGCAGGCGCGAAGCCCTCCTCGTCCCAGCGGCGCAAGGCTTCGGCGCCGACGCGGGCCAGCACCGCGTCTTCCGGCTGATTTTCGTCCGGGCCGTGGTCGACTTCGTTGAGGAAACTTGCGGTCTCGACCGGCGGGCGGGTTTCGAGATGGGGGAGCAGCAGGCGGGCGGTGTCGCGGGCCCGGGTGAGGGGGCCGCTGAGGACACGGGTGAACTGCAGGTCGCGGGTGGCCAAGTGCCGGCCGAGCGCCTCGGCCTGGGCGCGGCCGGCGGCAGTGAGCGGCAGGTCAGTGCGGGCGCCGATGCGGCGGGGTGGCTCGCCGGCCTCGAAGGTGTTGCCGTGGCGGACGACGACGAAGCGGCTCATGTGCGCCAGTCGAGGAAGGGATCGCCAAGTTTGGCGATCAGGGCTTCGGCGCGGGCCACATCGTCGGGGCTGTCGACGCCGCTCATGGTGATGCGGGCCGGGGCGACGATGACGGCGCGAATCTCGAGGCCGAGCTCGATGAGGCGCAACTGCTCAAGCCCCTCAAGGACCTCGTAATGCGACGGTTCGGCCGCCTCGAAGGCTTCGAGGGCCGCGGGGCGGTAGCAATAGAGCCCGATATGCTGCAGCACCGGGGAGAGCGGCACGCTGTCGCGCAACTTCTGCTCGTGGCGCATGTGCGGCAGGATCTGCTTCGAAAACCACAGGGCGCGGCCATCGGCGGCGCGGATGCAGGTGGTGCCGCTGGCCGGCGTGGTCTGCTTGTTGTGCCGCAGGCGATCGAGGCGCGGCCAGTCAAGCTGGACGACCGGCGTGGTGACGGCGGCACCGGTGGCGCGGGCGTCGCGGACGATCTCGACCAGATGGGCAGGCGCAGTGAAGGGGGCGTCGCCCTGGAGGTTGACGATCAGTCCATCGCCGTGGCCGGTGGCTTTCGCGGCAGCGAGCGCACGGCCCGAGCCGGAGCTGATTTCGGCGGCGGTCATCACCGCCTGGAGCCCGATGCTGTGCACGGCTTCGAGAATGCGCTGGTCATCGGTGGCGACGACAACCTCGATGTCTCCTAGTTCCCTGGCGGCCGCCATGGCAACGCTGGCGACGCGTTCGATCAGCATGCGGCCGGCGATGGGCTGGAGGGGCTTTCCCGGGAGGCGGGTCGAGCCATAGCGCGCCGGAATGACGATCAGGTCGCTCACGATCAGGCGGCGCCGACACGCAGGCAATCGTGAAGGTGCACGATGCCGACGGGGATGCCGTCCGCGACTGCGAACAGGGCGGTGACCTTGGGGATATCCACGGTCATCCGGCGCAGCGCCTCGCTGAGCAGTGCTTCGGGCTCGATGGCTTTTGGGGCGTGGGTCATCACGGCGCTGACCGGCTGGCTGAGGAGGTCCGCCGCCATGTGCCGGCGGAGGTCGCCATCGGTGACGATGCCGACAAGCAAGCCGCCAGCATCGACGACGCCGGTGCAGCCGAAACCCTTCGAGGTCATTTCGAGGATGGCGTGCGAGACCACGGCGTCCGGCGTCACCAGCGGCAGCTCCTCGCCTTTGTGCATGACTTCGGCGACGCTGAGCAGCGCGCCACCCAACGCGCCGCCGGGATGCAGCACATGGAAATCGGCGGCGCGGAAACCGCGCTGGCGGAGGAGGACGACCGCGAGCGCATCGCCCAGCGCCGCCATCATTGTGGTCGAGGTGGTGGGCGCGGCGGTGATGTCGCAGGCCTCGTCCATCGCCGGAAGCTGGATGACGAGATTGGCGGCCTTGCCCAGCCGCGACGCCGGATTGGCGGTGATCAATGCCAGGGGAATGGCAAAGCGGGCGCAGAAATTGGCGAGGTCTTCGAGCTCGCGGGTATCGCCGGATTTCGAGAACAGCACCACGACATCGGCCGGCGCGATCATGCCGAGATCGCCATGCGAGGCGTCGGCGCCGTGGATGAACTGGGCCGGCGTGCCGGTGGAAGCGAGGGTCGCGGCAATCTTGCGCGCAATATGGGCGCTCTTGCCCACCCCGGAGAGGATGACGCGGCCCTTGGCGGTGCGGATCAACTCGACGAGCGCCGCAAAGCTGCCATCGAGCCCATCGGCGAGGGCGGCAAGCCCCTCGGCTTCGAGGCGGATCGCCTGGCGCGCCGTGGCGAGTGTCGTCTCTAGGATTGCAGCATCAATGGCGACCGGAAAGCGCACGCGGACTTCTCCCTAGTGCCGGCCGGAGTAGCAGGATTGCGTGCGACGCGGCAAGGGCAGCGCACAAGGGGCGGTTGTGCAGGCGCAGACGAGCCGATACTGGTTTCTGAACGGGGGACGCAACATTGAAGCTCGACAAGAAGGCGCTTGCCTGGAAAGCCTATTCCCGGCTGATCAATACGCTCTCGTTGTTGCACTATGGCGTCCTGTCGCGGTTCTCGCCCAGCGATGAGGGGGGACTGGCATGGTATCGCCGTCGGGTGCGACCGAGTCTTCCCGATGCACCCAAGGGCCCCCGCATCTGGATTCATGCCGTTTCGGCTGGCGAGACCAAGGTGGCGACGTTGCTGGTGCCGGCACTGATCCGGGCCGGCGTGGTGCCGCCGGTGCATATTTCGACCACAACCAGTTCCGGCTACGAACGCATCTGGCGCTGGGACGGCGAGTATGCCCGCACCTTCGTCATGCCGCTCGACACCATTGACGAGCAGCGCCGCCTGTTCGATGGCCTTCACCCCACCCTGCTTGTCCTGGTCGAATCCGAATACTGGCCGGCCCAGTTCAAGGCGGCTCGCGAGGCCGGGGTGCCCATCGTGGTGGTGAATGCCACCCTGTCGGACCGGAGCGTGCGCCGGCATCGCCTGGTGCCGATCCTTACCAGGCTGACGATGCGCCGCGCCCTGCGAATCTTCGCGCAGGACGAGCTCACGGCGGAGCGCTACCGCAAGCTCAAGGTGTGGGAGGACCGCATTGAGGTGGTGGGCAACCTCAAGCTGGCCGGTGCCGGGCTGTTCGAGGGCGACGAGGGCGATCGAAGCTGGGTGACCTTTGGCAATCTGCACGCCGCCGAGTTGCAGCGGCTGGCACCGGCAATTCGCGAAACCTCAAGGAACGCGCCGGTGCTGCTGGTTCCGCGCTACCCGAAAAAGATCGCTCCCGAGCGGCTGAAACGGCTGTTCGGTGATGATCTGCAGATTGTCGATCACCTGCCCAAGGCGATCGGCCCCGGCCAGATCGTCTGGGTCGATCGCATGGGCATTCTCGCCGATGCCTATCTTCGCTCCGTGGTTGGCGTCGTGTGCGGCACTTTTGCTCCGATTGGTGGCCACGATCTTAGCGAGCCGCTGCAGCAGGGCGCGGCCGCCGTCTATGGGCCACATGTCCAACGCCAGCACGCACTCGATGTCGCCTTGCGCGCCGCAGACGCCGCCACCGCGGTAACCGGAGCCGAACAGTTGCCGGCAGCGATACGGGATCTGATCGAGCACCCGGAACAGCGCCGCGAACGCCGCGCGCGCTTTGCCGTGCTGGTGCACGACATGGAGCGGCGGCTCGAGGAACTCGCGGCCAAGTTGAAGGCGATGTCTCAGCGCGAGCCGGGCTGAGCCCTACTCGTCGTCGGGGTTGAGCAGGCGGTGGAGGTGCACCACGAAATAGCGCATCTCGGCATTGTCGACCGTCTGCTGCGCCTTGGCGCGCCAAGCGAGCTCGGCGGCGGCATAGTTGGGGTAGACCCCGACCAGCTCGACGGCATTGAGGTCCTTGAATTCGATATCGTCGCCCGGCTTCACTTCCCCACCGATGACGAGGTGCAGCAGCTGCTTGTCGGGGACAGGCTTCTTGGTCTTGTTCACGGTATGACGCGCTCCAGATCGACTTCCTGCGGCTGCGGGCAGCCATAGACCTTGACCAGCGCCGCATGCAGCACGGCTTTTAGCGAAGGCTCGACAAGCGCCGCAAGCGCTCCGTGCCGGATTTCCGGGCGATTGAAGCGCAAGGGCCCTATGCACACGTCCTCGAAACCGACACCGGCTTCGTTGAGGATGCAGGCAGCCCCCGCAATATCCCAGTCCTGCGAGCCGCGCCGCGCCACGGCGGCGTCGAGCTTGCCGGTGGCGACCTGCACCAGCCGATAGGCGAGAGAGGGGTAGGCAGGGCCTCGGGAATAATCGAGCCCGGCCGATTGCAGTTCCTGATGCACCGCGCCGGGCGCGGGGATCAGCGGCAGGCTGCGGGTAGCCGGGCGTTGGCGAACGAGCGGCGCGCCGTTGAGCCGGGCGCCGTGTCCTAACGCAGCGTCATACATCTCGTCGCGGGCTGGGGCGTAGACCACGCCGGCGATCGGGACGCCGTTCTCGACAACCGCCATGGTGACGGTCCAGCTGTCATCGCCCTGCATGAAGCCGCGGGTGCCATCGATCGGGTCGACAATGAAGACGCGGCGGCAGCCGAGCCGGCTGTCGTCGGGGACCGATTCCTCGCTCAGCCAGCCATAGTCGGGTCGGGCGGCGGTGAGCGCGGCATGCAGGAAATTGTCGAGCACCATGTCGGCCTCGGTGACGGGCGAGGCGTTCTCCTTCGTCCAGGTCTTCATTTCCCTGCGGAAATAGCCCGACGCGATGATGCCCGCGGTGACTGCGGCGCCGCGCAGCAGTTCGCGGTCCTGCTCAATACTCGCGTCGTCAACTGGGAGGTCGTCAGCGGCCATGTAGGTTCCGGTGGTCGGTTGCGCGGCGTTCTAGGCGCATCGCGCCAAATCGACAAGCCTCGTCGCCGAGCAGTGCCACTGGCTCTCCTCACAAGCGTTTCAGGCAATCGCATGCCTTTACATCCAGCTTTTCCGACCCCGGTCATTTGCCGCTAACCCTTTTCAAAACAACCTAAACTTAACCCAGTTTCTTAAGCGGGGAGGCAAGGGGCGTCGGTAGATTGGTGCCTATACGAGGGCAGCCGCAACAAGCTCTCGAAAGTTGACAGAGAGGCTAGTTATGCATCCGAACCTTGGGATCGAAGGCGCGACCGTCATCCTGCTTTTCGGCGAGGGTCGCGTCCCGCGCCAGCGGACCGCCCCCCGGACTTTCGGTCCGGCCAACGACAACGGCCCCAAGGAGCCGGTCAAGACCGTTACCGTGCGCCGGACGCTGGAAAAGAGCGGCGTTGCCATCAAGATCAAGGTGCCGGTGACCGAGTTTGTCGGCGTCGCGGTGTCCACCTCCATCAGCGAAGAGGGGCTGCTGTCGAGTGCCATCGAGTTGGTGCATGGCGACCCGGAACTGAACTATCGCGTGTTCGAGGAAATCGGCAATTCCAACGTCGTGGCCGAATGGCAGAACTGGGGCAAGAAGCTCCGCCTGCCGCTCTATATCAAGGCCGGCGACGGCAACCTGCTGCCCTATTCGCAGCAGGTCGACGGCGTGGCGCTCGGCATGTCGAGCGAACGCCGCCGCCTGGCCGCCGACGCCTCGCGCCGACCGCAGTTTCTCAATCGCCGCAAGCCCGGTTCGACCTCCTCCACCTGAGCCAGCAATCCGGACGGAACCGGAAGCTGGTCCGTCCGTTAACGTGCGTTAACTTCTGAATTAGCCGGCGGCGATCCCATGCAAGCCTCTGCTGTCCGGTGAGCTCGTAGCGACCTCCAAAGAGCGACGAGGCGGGGCTGCTTCCGAAAGGAAGTGGCCCCGCAGCTTTTTGAGCTTTCACCGTTTCGTCGAAACGGTGAAAGCTCAAAGTCCTGATTTGTCGCGCTTCCGAACCGGAAAACCGTCGCCACTCTTCCTGGAAGCGCTCCGGCATCAGCCGATCCAGTCGAACAGCAGCGTCAGGCTCAGCGCCAGACCGACCCAGTGGTTGGAGCGGAAGCGCACCAGCGCGTTGCCGGGCTCGGCCGCATGCAGCGTCTTGACCTGCCAGGCAAACAGCAGGGCGGCGACCAAAAGTCCTGAAAAGCTGATCCAACTGGCCCCGGCCAGCACCATGGCCTCGCCCCAGGCGAACAGCGTGGCCAGATAGAACAGCCCGACGATCAGTCGCGTCCGCCGACCGAACAGCCGGGCCGTCGACTTGACCCCGACCAGGGCGTCGTCTTCCACATCCTGCAGGGCGTAGATGGTGTCATAGCCGATGGTCCAGAGGATCCCACCGAAATACAGCATCAGCGCCGGGGCCTCGAGCGTGCCGGTGGCACTGCTCCAGCCCAGCAAAGCGCCGAAGTTGAAGGCGAGGCCGAGGAACAGCTGAGGCCACCAAGTCACCCGCTTCATGAACGGGTAGATGGCGACGAGCGCCAGCGACGAGATCGCGAGGACGATGGTGAAGCTGTTGAAGTAGGTCAGCACCGCGAGCCCGACCAGCGCCTGCAGCCCAAGGAACATGAAGGCCCGCCGCTTGCTCACCTGGCCAGCGGGAATCGGGCGCGAGCGGGTGCGCGCCACCTTGGCGTCGATATCGGCATCGACGATGTCGTTGAAGGTGCAGCCGGCGCCGCGCATCGCCACCGAGCCGATGAGGAACAGCAGCACAGCCACCCCGTCGTAGCCGAGTTCCGGCCGCGCGACCGCCGCCAGCCCCACGCCCATTGCGCAGGGCCAGAACAGCAGCAGCAGCGGCACCGGCCGATCCCAGCGGGCGAGGCGCGCGTAGGGCTTCAACCAGGCCGGCGCATAGCGATCCACCCAGTTGCCACGCTGCGCATCGGCGACGGCGCTGTCAGGCTTGGCTGGGCTTGGCATCTGGCTTCGTCCTGTGCGGTAATGGCGACACGGCCACAACAGAGCGTCACGCCTAGCACGATGCCAAGATCACACAAGACCCTGCCGCGTCTCTACGTCCAGCACCCGCTGCGGGAAGGGGCGGACGTGGCGCTGGACCACGACCAGACCAACTATGTGATCAACGTCATGCGGCTGAAGCCGGGCGACGCGCTGGTGCTGTTCAACGGCCGCGATGGCGCCTGGATGGCGCGGGTGACCGACGCGCATCGGAAGGGCGCGATGCTGACCGTGGCGGTGCAGACCGCGCACCAGACCGAGACGCCGGACCTTTGGTTCGGCTTTGCGCCGCTGAAGACCGGCCGGCTCGACTACCTGGTGCAGAAGGCCACCGAGATGGGGGCAGGGGTGATCCAGCCGGTGATCACCCGCTATACCCAGACGCGCAATCTCAGGGCCGACAAGCTCGCGGCCAATATCGTCGAGGCGGCCGAGCAATGCGAAGTGCTGAGCGTGCCGGTGCTGGCGCCCGAGATCGATCTGCCCGAACTCATCGCGCACTGGCAGCGCGATCAGGGCTTGCGCCGGCTGGTATTCTGCGACGAGAGCGCGCCGGCCAATTCGCCGCTCGGCACGCTCGGCGATATCGACGGGCTGCCGGTTGGGGTCATCATCGGTCCGGAGGGCGGGTTCTCCGACGAGGAGCGCGAACTGCTGCTGGCGCAGGCCTTTGTCGTGCCGATCAGCCTCGGCCCCCGCATCCTCAGGGCCGATACCGCGGCAGTGGCGGCACTGGCGGTGATCCAGTCAATCATCGGTGATTGGCGATAGAGCTTGCTTTGTCGAAGCGGCTGGCTATTGTCCGCCGCCAAGCCGGCGGAGCCCGGTATCCGACGCCTCTGGAGCCCCCATGTCCGGTGAAGAACACTCGCCCCTGATCGAAACGCGCGCCGACCTGATCGAGGTTATGGCGAGCGGGGCGAAACCCAAGGCCGAATGGCGTGTGGGGACCGAGCACGAAAAACACGTGTTTCACACCGACCCGATCCGGCCGGTGAGCTATGGGGGCGACAACGGTGTGCATGCCCTGCTCGACGGCATCGCCGCGCGAACCGGCTGGCAGCCGTTCTTCGACCGCGGCAACCCGATCGGTCTCCGAAACCCGACCATCGGTGGCATTTCGCTGGAGCCCGGTGGGCAATTCGAGCTGAGCGGCGCGCCGCAACGGACCATCCATGATGCGGCCGCAGAGCTGGATGCGCATCTCGAGGATTGTCGTGTGGTCGGCGGAGCGCTGGGGATTCACTTCCTCGGGCTCGGCGTGACGCCGCTGTGGAGCGTCAAGCAGATCCCGGCCATGCCCAAGTCGCGCTATGGCATCATGACCAAGTACATGGGCGAGGTCGGCACGCTCGGCACCTCGATGATGTATCGCTCGGCCACGGTGCAGGCCAATCTCGACTTCTCGGACGAAGCCGACATGGTCAAGAAGCTGCGCGTGTCGCTGGCGCTGCAGCCGGTGGTGACGGCGCTTTGCGCCAATTCCCCCTTCATCGATGGCAAGCCCTCGGGCTATCTGAGCTTTCGCTCGCATATCTGGCTCAACACCGACAAGGCGCGCACCGGCATGCTCGGCTTCGCCTTCGAGCCGGGCATGGGTTTCGACCGCTATGCCGAGCACGCGCTCGACGTGCCGATGTATTTCGTCATCCGCAACGGCGAGTACATCAACACCGCCGGCGAGAGTTTCCGCGCGTTCTTGAAGGGCGAGCTGCCGCAGCTGCCGGGCGAGAAGCCGCATCTCAAGGATTGGGAGAACCACCTCTCGACGCTGTTCCCCGAGGTGCGGCTGAAGCAGTTCCTCGAGATGCGCGGCGCCGACATGGGCGATCGCGACCAGGTGCTGGCGCTGGCGGCGCTGTGGACCGGGCTGCTCTATGATGACGAGGCGCTGGGCGCGGCGGCCGACCTGGTCGGTGACTGGACCGATGCTGAGCGTGAAACCCTGCGCAACGAAGTGCCGCGCCTGGCGCTGAAGACGCCGTTCCGCGGCGGGTCGCTGCTGGATGTGGCGCGCACCGTGTTCGAACTCGCCGAAGGCGGCCTCAGGCGGCGCGGTTATCTGGCCGGCGGCAAGGACGAGACGACCTATCTCGGCGCCTTCCGCCAGACGCTGGACCTCGAAAAGACCCCGGCGGAGCGCTGGCTCGACAAGTATCACGGCGAGTGGGC
>CAYNRZ010000029.1:0-24771 GCA_964399695.1 uncultured Devosia sp.
AAGGTCGGCCTCGCCCCCGAGCACTTCAACCGCTACCCGCATATGTTCTCGGGCGGCCAGCGCCAGCGCATCGCCATCGCCCGCGCCATCATCCTCAACCCTTCGCTGCTGGTCCTCGACGAGCCGGTTTCTGCCCTCGACCTGTCGGTGCAGGCGCAGATCCTCAACCTGCTCGCCGATCTGCAGGACGAGCTTGGCCTCACCTATGTCTTCATCAGCCACGATCTGAGCGTGGTCAAATACATCGCCGACGACGTCATGGTGATGTACCTGGGCGAAGCGGTGGAGCAGGGCAGTCGCGACCAGCTCTTCTCCGCCCCCCAGCACCCCTACACCAGGGCACTGTTCGCGGCGACGCCCCGCGCCGACGTCGACAGCATCCGGGCGCGCCTCGCAAAAAGACCGGCGGCCGCCACCTCGTTGCCATCGGCTTAAAGCAGCATTAAGCCGCCATCGACTAGCCTGCAGCACACTCTGGTTGCAGGTAACGCGTCTTGGCCAAGGCGGCAAAATCATCGAGGGCGTCCGCCGGCCTCCGTCACGGCCGTCACAAGCCGTCGCGGCCAAAGCACCCCTTGCGCACATTTGCGCTCTGGGTCGCCCTGCCAACCGTCGTCGTCTATCTGGCCGTCTGCGCGCTCGTCTTCTACGGGTTGCAGCAGATGAGCGACGAGATGAACGAGATCGACTCCGATCGCGGGCGCAGCGCCATCTCCGCCGCCATCAGTTCCCTTGTTCAGAGTCTCGGTGACAGCGCCTCGGACGAGGCAACCTGGACCGAGGCGTATATCAACACCTATGTCGAGCCCAATCCGGCCTGGTTCGACTCGACCTGGGGCACCACGGCGCGCGTCTCGCACAACTACGATACCGCGATGGTCACCGATCCCGAGGGCAATATCATCTTCGGCGAGAGCAGCCGAGGCTCGGTCTCCGGCACCCTTTCCGACCACGTCAGTGGATCGGCGGCCCTGCTGGCGCGGCTTGATGAGACCGTCGCCCAGTCCGGTGACGACACCCCGGTCTTCAGCCCTGTCGCGCGTGATGGCGGCATCGCCGCTCTGGCCGGCGCCGTCATCCATGGCAACACCGGCCAGGCCAGCGTACCGCGCGATCAGCGCCGCATCCTGTGGTTGGTCAGGCAGATTGACGACCAGATGCTGGCCGAAACCGCCGAACTGTTTCGCCTTCCGCTCATGCGCCTCGTCGATCACGCCGCTCCGGGCGAGGATTCTCTGATTATCTCCGATGCCGCTGGCATTGAGGTGGGCACCGTCGCCTGGCAACCGCGCCGCCCGGGCGATCCGGCATTCCGCCACGTCGCCGGGCTGTCGACCTTGGTCATGCTGGTCATCGGCTGTTTGACCACCGCGGTTCTTGTCGCCTTCTGGTCCTCCATCAAGGGGCGGGCCGCCTCCGACGAACGCGACTGGTTCGGCGTCCGCTTCGACGATGTTACCGGCCTATACAACAGCTTCGGCCTCGAGGAACGCTTGCGCACGCTGGTCTCGCGCAAGCAGCGCACCCTGCCCGTGGCCGTGCTGTCCATCGGTGTCGACGGGCTCACCGAAGTGGTGGGCCTGTATGGACGTGAAGTTGGCGAACAGCTGCTCGAAGCCATGGCCGACCGTATCGAGACCCTCTGCGACGAACGCACCGAACTGGCGCGCACTGGTCCGGCCGAATTCATGCTGGCGCGGGGTGGCGATGGCTCGGCGCAGCTGGTTCAGGGGGCCGCGGCCATGCTGCTCTCCCGTGCCGCCGAACCCGTGCCCGTCCGCGATCTCAAGCTGAAGATTGGCCTGAGCATCGGCTATGCCGAGGCGGAGGCCACCCGCGACACCTTCGGCGCTGTCATGCGCCAGGGCGAGACCGCGCTCGCTCGCGCCCGCGAAACCGGCGGTGGCCATGTTGTCGAATACGATCCGGCCATGGACGAGGAGCGTCGCCGCCGCCTGGATGTGCAGGCCGACATCCGCCGTGGCCTCGAAGCCAACGAATTCGATCTCGAATACCAGCCGATCATCGATTTCACCGCCGGCACCATTGTCGGCGTCGAAGCCCTGATGCGCTGGAAGCGCCGCGCCGGCGGGCCGATGGGCCCGGGCGAGTTCATTCCCGCCGCCGAGGCGTCCGGCCTCATCGACGATCTTGGCATGTTCGCGCTTCATCGCGCCATTGCCGAGATCGGCCCGATCGAAGGCATCAAGATCTCGGTCAACGTCTCGGGCGTGCAACTGCGCAATCCCGGCCTTGCCAAGGCCGTTCTCGAGACGCTCAAGGAGTGGGGTGTCGAGGCCTCGCGCCTGCAGCTCGAAGTCACCGAGACCTTCCTCGTCGCCCAGCCGGAACGCGCCAAGCTTGCGCTCGAGGCACTCCGTTCGAAGGGCATCGCCATCGCCCTCGACGATTTCGGCACCGGCTATTCCTCGATCGGCTACCTGCGCCAGTTCCGCTTCGATCGGGTCAAGCTCGACCGCTCGCTGGTCGCCGATATCGACCGCGACCCGGTGCAGGCGGCACTCGTCGAATCCACCATGACCTACGCCTATGCCATGAACCTCGCGGTCACCGCCGAGGGCGTCGAACGTCGCGAGGAAGCGGCCCTGCTGTCGCGCCTGGGCTGTCGTGAGTTCCAGGGTTATCTGTTTGCCCGTCCGATGACCCTCGACCAGCTCAAGGGTCTGCTCGAGGCACAGCAGGCGACCGCCGACACCGAGCGACTTGCCGGCTGACGGCATCGTCCGGCCGGGTCGTCGCAGCGGCGGAGCCTAGGCTCCAGCCCCGGCTTTCGCCCGGCAATCCTGGCACCGGCCGCGCAGCTCGATGGTTGTCCGCTCCACCGCAAAGCCGTGCGTCGCTGCCCATTCGCCGAATGTCGCGGCCTTTTCGGGCACGGCGAACTCGTCCACGCGCCCGCAGCCTGTGCAGATGGCAAACGCCGCAAGCCCATCGGTCGTCTGGTGACAGGCCGGACCTGCGCAGCACACGAACGCATTCAGCGACTCCAGTCGATGCGCCAGCCCATGCTCCACCAGCTTGTCGAGCGCCCGGTATACCTGCAGCGGCGCTCTCAGCCCCTCGTCACGCAACCGGTCCAGAATGTCATAGGCCGACAGTGGTGCGTCGGCGCCGTTAAGCGTGCGCAGCACCAGGTCCTGGTTTCGCGTCAGGTCCTGCGGCCGCTCATGTTGATGATCGCCGTGCGAGTGGGCCATCAGGTCACCTCCATCCGGTTTCGGCGCAACCGCGCCGGCAAGATGATCGAAACAAGGAACAGCACCAGCGCCGCCACCACGATCGAAGGGCCGCTTGGCGTGTCGTAGTTGAGCGATCCGAACAACCCGCCGGCCACTGCCAGAGCGCCGACCACCGAGGCGATCACGGCCATCTGCTCAGGCGTCGCCGCCAGCCGGCGTGCGGTCGCCGCCGGAATGATCAGCAGCGAGGTGATCAGCAACACGCCCACCAGCTTCATCGCCACCGCGATCACCGACGCCAGCAGCAGCATCAACAGGATCCGCGTTGCCTCCGGCCGCAATCCCTCGGCTTCGGCAATGTCGGTATTCACCGTCGCAGCCAGCAGTGGCCGCCACATCCAGACGATGATCGCGAGGATCACGATCCCGCCGCCATAGATCACCGCGATATCGCCTATCGACACCGCCAGAATGTCGCCGAACAGGAACCCCATCAGGTCGACGCGAATCCAGCTCATGAACGCCACCATCACCAGCCCGATGGCCAGCGTCGAATGGCTGAGAATGCCGAGCAGCGCATCGGTCGACAGGGCATTGCGCCGCTGCAGCAGCAGCAGCACCCCGGCCACCGCCGCGGCCACGATGAACACCCCGAAGGTCAGGTTGAGCTGGAACAGAAAGCTCAGTGCCACCCCGAGCAGCGCCGAATGCGCCATGGTGTCGCCGAAATAGGCCATGCGCCGCCAGACGATGAAACAGCCCAGCGGCCCGGTCACCAGCGCCAGCCCCATACCCGCCACCAGCGCCCGCACGAAGAAATCGTCAAGCATGGCCTGCCCTCCGCGTCGGAGCGCCATGGTCGTGCCCATGGTGCTCGTCATGGGCATGATCATGCGCGTGGTCGTGCGCCGAAACGATCGTGCCATCCGCTTCCAGCACCCGCCCGTCCGGCAGGTGCGTGTGGTCATGATGGTGCTGGTAGAGCGCCAGCGCCGACGCGGCCCGCGCCCCGAACAGGCTGAGATATTCCGGGCTCCGCGCCACCTGCTCTGGCGCGCCGCGGCAGCAGACATGGCCGTTGAGGCAGATCACCGTGTCGGTCGCCGCCATCACCACATGCAGGTCGTGGCTGATCATCAGGATGCCGCAGCCGGTCTCGTCGCGGATTTGCCCGATCAGGTCGTAGAGCGCCACCTCGCCGGAAAAATCGACGCCCTGCACCGGCTCGTCCAGCACCAGCAGGTCGGGCTTCCGCAGCATCGCACGCGCCAGCAGCGCCCGCTGGAACTCGCCACCCGACAGGTGCTGCACTTCGGCCTGCGCCAGATGCGCAATGCCCACCCGTTCCAGCGCCGCATCCACCTCGCCCCGCGCGTGCGACGCGGTCAGCGACATCAGTCGCTTCACCGTCAACGGCAGCGTCCAGTCGATCGTCAGCTTCTGCGGCACATAGCCGACCCGGAGCCCCGGCTTCCGCCACACTGATCCGGTGTCGGGCCGCACGACCCCCGTCACCAGCTTGGCCGTCGTGGTCTTGCCCGAACCGTTCGGCCCGATCAGGGTCAAGATTTCCCCGCGGCCAATGCTCAGTGATATATTCTCGACCAGCCAGCGGCCGTCGCGGCGAACGCCGGCTTCGTTGACTTCGGCAAGCTTTTCGCCGCGCTGTAGCATTCGTGCCGCCATTTGGCTCTGCGGCACCACTTGCCGCCCCCGCCTTCATACGTTATGTCGTAACATCGCAAAAGCGTAATGTCATAACATATCGAACTGGAGTGTCCCCGGTGCAAGCCCCGCTCAAATCCATCCTGCTTGCTGCCACGGCCATCGCGTTCTCCGCGGTTCCGGCCCTCGCCGAAGCGCCGCGCGTCGTCGCTTCCATCAAGCCGATCCACGCCCTCGTTGCCAGCGTCATGGGCGATCTCGGCACGCCCGACCTCATCGTCGAGGGCGCCGCCTCGCCGCACGCCTATAGCCTCAAGCCTTCCAACGCCGCTGCGCTCGAAGCCGCCGAACTGGTGTTCTGGACCGGCCACGGCATGGAGCTCTTCCTCGAGGACTCGATCGCCACGCTCGCGCCCAAGGCCACCATCGTCGAACTCGCCATCATCCCTGGCATTACCCTGCTCCCACCCCGCGAAGGCGGCACCTTCGATGGCCACGACCACGATGGCGACGGCGTGCCCAACGAAGAGGGCGAAGAACACGCAGAAGAACACGCCGACCACGACGCTGAGGCGCACGAGGACCATGCTCATGAGGCTGAGGCGGAAGCCGGCCACGACCACGAAGCCGAAGAGCATGACCATGACGCCCACGAGGGCCACGACCACGAGGAAGAGCGCGACATGCACTTCTTCCTCGATCCCGCCAATGCTGCGGTGATGGTCGATGCCATCGCTGCCGCCCTGTCGGCCGCCGATCCCGACGATGCCGCGACCTACGCCGCCAATGCCGCCGCCACCAAGGCCGATCTCGAAGCGCTCACTGCCGAAGTCACGGCCAAGCTCGCGCCGGTCAAGGACCGCCCCGTCGTCGTCTTCCACGACGCCTACCAGTATTTCGAGCAGCGCTTCGGCCTCAACGTCGCCGGCTCGATCACCGTCAATCCCGAGAATGCCCCGGGCGCCGCGCGCATCGCCGAAATCCGCGCCAAGCTCGCCGAACTCGACACCGCCTGCGTCTTTGCCGAACCCCAATTCGACAAGCGCGTCGTCGATGTGCTGACCGAGGGCACCTCCGCCCGCCAGGGCGTACTCGACCCCGAGGGCGCCGATATCGAACCCGGCGCCGGCGCCTATCGCCAGCTCATCGAGCGGCTCGCCGACAACCTCGTCGCCTGCCTCGCGCCCTAACCCTCGCGATCGGGAAGCCTCAGCCGGCCGGATTGCTCCCGCGATCCGGCCGCTGCTATTTCAGCGGCCCCTTGAAGATGAAGAACGCCCCGGCAAAAATCAGCCCGAACCCCACCGCGTGGTTCCAGGTGAGCTTCTCGCCGAGGACGAACACCGCGAACCCGGCGAACACCGTCAGGCTGATCACCTCCTGAATGGTCTTGAGTTCCGCCGCCGTATAGGTGCCATAGCCGATCCGGTTGGCGGGCACCGCCAGCCAGTACTCGAACAGCGCAATCCCCCAGCTCGCCATCACCACCACCCACATGGCGGCATGCGGGAACTTCAGGTGGCCATACCACGCCACCGTCATGAAGACGTTCGAGGCAATCAGCATGATGATGGGGAGAATGGCGCTAAGGCTGGGACTCATGGGACACCTGCGAATCGGTCGCTGCCCAGCATTGAGCGGAGCCGCGCCATGCCGTGCAAGTCACGTCCGCTCGGCGCCGTGCCGATGAGCCGACATCGCCGCCGTTGACCCGCCCCGCGCGAGGGTCTAGCTATGAGCCTGCTGGTTCCCCCTCGCTCTGATCGGCAGGGGGATCAAAAGGGAATACGGTGAGGCGTACCCATCAGGGACCGAATCCGTGGCTGCCCCCGCAACTGTAAGCGGCGAGTGCTCTCCGACAATGCCACTGGCGAGATTTCGCCGGGAAGGCCGGAGCGCATAGCGACCCGCGAAGCCAGGAGACCTGCCAGCACCAACCGGGCGTGGAGCCCATACGCATCGTGCACACGGAGGGTGTCAGCACATGAATACCTCGATCGAGTCGTCGGCCGTCCCGACCCTCACTTTGTCCCAGCGTCTCATTGCCGGCGTCGCAGCCCTGTTTCTCGGGCTGTTCCTGGTTGGTGGCGTCGGCTTTGCCGGCGATATGGCCATTCACAATGGCGCGCACGATACGCGCCACGCCCTTGGCTTCCCCTGCCACTGACCGCGGACACAAGAGAGACAAAATGCACATCTTCCAGCGTCTGTTTTTTGCTGCGGTCCTCGCGGGACTGGCGGCCAGCCTTGCTATGAGCGCCGTCCAGCAATGGCGCGTCGTCCCCCTGATCGTCGAGGCCGAAACCTACGAGGGCGCCGCCCCCGAAGCCCATAGCCACGACGTTGCCACGCCCGAGCACAGCCACGAGGCGGCAGCCGATGGCCACGTCCACGACGCCGAGGCCTGGGCCCCGGCCGATGGCGTCGAGCGCACGTTCTACACCGTCCTTGCCAACGTGCTTGGCGGGCTCGGCTTTGCCCTGCTGCTCGGCGCGGTCTCGGTGCTGAGCGGCCTGCCCATCACCGCCCGCAATGGCGCCATCTGGGGCGTCGGCGGCTTCATCGCCTTCCAGCTCGCGCCGGCACTGGGCCTCCCGCCCGAACTTCCCGGCATGGCCGCCGCCGATCTCGGTGTCCGCCAGCTCTGGTGGTGGGGCACCGCGCTGTCGGCCGGCGCCGCCTTGCTGGTCCTTGCCCGCTGGCGCAATCTGCCGGCCGTGGCTATCGCCGCGGTTCTGCTGCTCGCGCCACACCTCATCGGCGCACCCGCCGCTCCGCATGAGCCGACCGCCGTGCCGGCCCATCTTGCGACCAGCTTCGCCGCCACCGCGCTCGCCACCGGCGCGCTGTTCTGGCTGATCCTCGGCCCGCTTTTCGGCTGGCTCTACGAGCGCTTCGGCCGCACCCCCGCCACCGGCATTGCTGGAGCGCGCGCATGACCGAGAAGATCCCCGTCACCGTCATCACCGGCTTCCTCGGCGCCGGCAAGACCACTCTTGTCCGCCACCTCCTCGCCCATGCCCATGGCAAGCGCATCGCGCTCATCGTCAACGAGTTCGGTGAACTCGGCGTCGATAAGGAAATCCTCGCCGGCTGCGGCGACGAGACCTGCCGCGAAGAGGATATGATCGAGCTCGCCAATGGCTGCATCTGCTGCACCGTCGCCGACGAGTTCATCCCCACCATGCAGACGCTGCTGGCCCGGCCCGATCGGCCCGACCACATCGTCATCGAAACCTCCGGCCTCGCCCTGCCGCAGCCGCTGATCCGCGCCTTCAACTGGCCCGAGATCAAGTCCGAGGTCACCATCGACGGCGTCGTCACCGTCGCCGATGCCGCCGCCCTCGCCGAAGGCCGCTTCGCCAATGACGAAGCCGCCGTCGACGCCCTGCGCTCGGCCGATGACATGCTCGATCACGAAACCCCGCTCGGCGAACTGTTCGAGGATCAGCTGGTCGCCGCCGACATGGTCATCCTCAACAAGGCCGATCTCGTCACCGACGCCCAGCTCGACACCATCGAACAGCACCTCCGCGCCGAAATGCGCCCCGGCACCGGCCTCGTCCGCGCCCGCAATGGCCATGTCGATGTCGCCGCGCTCCTCGGCATGGGCCTGAGCACTGAGGACAATCTCACCGGCCGCGACAGCCACCACGAGCTCGAGCACAATGGCGAGCCGCACGAGCACGACGACTTCGATTCCTTCTCCATCCGGCTCGATGGCGTCACCAGCAAGGAGAGCCTCCTCGCCACCATCGAAGGGGCCATCCGCGCCCACGACATCCTGCGCTTGAAGGGCTTCGCCGCCTTGCCCGGCGCCAGCGCCCGCCTCGCCATCCAGGCCGTCGGCCCCCGCGTCTCCGCCTATTTCGACCGCCCCTGGAAGCCCGGCGAACCCCGCGAAACCGCCCTCGTCGTCATCGGCGAAAGCCCACTCGACCGCGCGGCGATCACGGCAAGCCTGAATGGCGCGGTCGCTGCTGCGGCCTAGCAAGATGCACCCCACCCCTCGGATGTCATCCCCGCGCAGGCGGGGATCCATCTCTCCGCCCGCACTGGCGTCCATCTGATGCACCTCCTAGCCGCCCAGGCCGGCGTGGCCCAGCAGGATGGCGAGGCGATCGATCTCGGGCAGAGCCCGGGCGACATCGTCTTCGCCGCCGCCGCCGATAGCGAACTGGCGCTGATGGCTGGCGCCGCCGACCGGGCCGGCGACGACGGCCTGCGTCTCGCCAATCTCCTTCGCCTCGCCCACAACCTCTCGGTCGATCTCTGGCTCGACCAGACGGTTCGCCACGCCAAGCTTGTCGTCCTCCGCCTCATCGGCGGCGCCGCCTATTGGCAATATGGCGTCGACGAACTGATCGCGCTCTCCCTCACCGGCGCCATCCGCCTCGTCCTCCTCCCGGGCGACGCCGCCCCCGACCCGATCCTCCAGCAACGCTCCACCATCCACCCCGACGACTGGTCGCGCCTCCACGCCCTCTTCATCGCCGGCGGCCCAGACAATGCGGACACGCTGCTAAGCGCGATGCGAAAACTGGCGGCAAGCAGTGATGCCAGTGTTGTGCACCCGCCTTCTCCCCTTGTGGGAGAAGGTGGCGCGGAGCGCCGGATGAGGGGGCCGCGACCTCAGCAAGAGACCCCTCATCCGCCCTTCGGGCACCTTCTCCCACAAGGGGAGAAGGAAGGCGGGGGGCAGACCGGTCTGCTTTCGGAAGTCGCGCCCAAACCCTTCATCCGCTTCGGCTTCTGGCACCCCGCGACCGGCCTCGTCGACGAGCTGCCGCCGTCCGACCGCCCCAACGTCCCGATGCTGTTCTATCGCGCCGCCCTCGAAGGCGCCGGCACCGCGACGCTCGAAGCCCTGATCGCCGAACTGGAGGGTAGGGGCCTCAACCCCGTGGCGCTCGTTGTCTCCACCCTCAAGGAGGCCGCCTGTGTCCGCTTCGTCCAGGCCGCCTTCGAACGGCATCCGCCGGAGGTCATTCTCAACCTCACCGGCTTCGCCATCGGCCTCGACAGCGTCGCCGACAAGCTCAATCCGTTCCGCGGCACCGACGCTCCGGTGATGCAGCTCATCCAATCCGGCCGTCCGCGCGCGCAATGGGCCGCCGATATCCGCGGCCTCACCGCCAAGGATCTCGCCATGCAGGTGGTGCTGCCCGAGCTCGACGGCCGCCACGGCATGCTGGTCATCGGCCACAAGCACGACGCCGTCTGGCACGAGCGCACCCAGTGCCCGCTCTCCGCCTATGCCCCCGATCCCGAGGGCATCCGCCGCGCCGTCACCCTCGCCGAAAACTGGGTCCGCCTGCGCCGCACCCCGCGCGCCGAGCGCCGCGTCGCCATCGTCCTCGGCAACTACCCCATCCGCGACGGCCGCCTCGCCAACGGCGTCGGCTACGACGCCCCGCAATCGACGGTGGAGATCCTGCGGGCGCTGGCGAGCGCGGGCTTCGCAGTCGGCGATCCTCTCCCGTTTACGGGGGAGGGGGACCATGCGCAGCATGGTGGAGGGGGGAGCACCTGGCGCGACCTCACCGGCACCGCCCTCATCGACCTCCTCCAGTCCGGCCCCACCAACGCCCATCCCGAGCGCGGCAGCGGCATCCCGTTCCCGCTCGCCAGTTACCGCGAACTGTTTTCGACGCTCCCCGCTCAAATCCAGTCCGAAGTCACCGCCCGCTGGGGCGATCCGGCAACGGACCCGTTCTGCCGTGGCGACAGCTTCCACCTCCCCGCCCTTCGCTTCGGCAATCTCGCCATCCTCATCCAGCCCTCGCGCGGCTACCACCTCGACGAAACCACCAGCTACCATTCGCCCGATCTCGTCCCGCCGCACGGCTATCTCGCCGCCTATCTCTGGCTGCGCCACGAGTTCGGCGCCCATGCCACCATCCACAACGGCAAGCACGGCACGCTCGAATGGCTGCCCGGCAAGGCCGCGGCGCTCGATGCCGCGAGCTACCCCGCCGCGCTCTGGGCCGAGCTGCCGCTGCTCTACCCCTTCATCGTCAACGATCCGGGCGAAGGCACCCAGGCCAAGCGCCGCACCGGCGCCGTCATCATCGATCACCTCGTGCCGCCGCTCACCCGTGCCGAAACCTATGGTCCGCTGAAGGACCTCGAGGCCCTGCTCGACGAATACTACGCCGCCTCCGGCATGGATCGCCGCCGCCTGGCCGACCTCAGCCGCCGCATCCTCGACTATGCCCGCGACACCCGCCTCGACCGCGACGTGGCGCTGACGGACGACGACACCGAGAACCTCCGCCGCATCGACACCTTCCTCTGCGACCTGAAGGAAGCCCAGATCCGCGACGGCCTCCACGTCTTCGGCCAGTCCCCCACCGGCCGCCAGCTCACCGACCTCACCGTCGCCCTCGCCCGCGTTCCCCGCGGCGACACCCCCGCCGACGCCTCCCTCATCCGCGCCCTCGCCGACGACCTCAAACTCGGCATCGACCTCCTCACCGCCGACCTCGGCGCGCCATGGACCGGGCCCGCTCTTGATCCTCTCCCGTTTGCGGGGGACTTCGCAGCCGCTCGACCACCGGTCGATGAAGGGCTCCGGTGGAGCCCTTCAAGGCAAGAAGGCCACGAGACCTATGGTCGAGTGGCGTCGGGACCAGCGGACCTGGTGGAGGGGGGAGTCCCCCGCACTGTTGGCGACGTCGTTGAACGCCTTGAAAAGTTGGCTTCCGATCTGGTCGAGGGCAGGGCACCCGCCCCTGGTCCCGCCACCGCCGCCGTCCTCGCCACCATCGACACCACCATCCGCCCGCGCCTCCTCGCCTCCGGCGCCGCCGAAATGGCCGCTCTGCTCGCCGGCCTCGATGGCAGGTTCATCGCCCCCGGCCCCTCCGGCGCCCCTTCGCGCGGCCGGCTCGATGTGCTCCCCACCGGCCGCAATTTCTACTCGGTCGACAACCGGGCCATCCCCACCCCCACCGCCTGGGAACTCGGAAGGAAGTCCGCCGAAAACTTGCTGGTCCGGCATTTTCAGGATCATGGCGCGCCGCTCCGTTCGCTCGCCCTTTCGGTCTGGGGCACCGCCGCTATGCGCACCGGTGGCGACGATATCGCCCAGGCGCTCGCCTTCATCGGCGCCAAGCCCGTATGGGACCCCGGCTCGCTCCGCGTCTCCGGCTACGAGATCATCCCCTTGGCCAAGCTCGGCCGCCCCCGCGTCGACGTCACCCTGCGCATCTCCGGTTTCTTCCGCGATGCCTTCCCGGCCCAGATCACGCTCTTCGACAAGGCCGTCCGCGCCATCGGCGCCCTCGATGAGCCGGAAGACGACAACCCCATCGCCGCCCGCATGCGTACCGACGCCATCGGCATGATGAAGGCCGGCGCCACCGAGTCCGAGGCCGCGGTCGGCGCCGGCCACCGCATCTTCGGCTCCAAGCCCGGTGCCTATGGCGCCGGCCTCTCCAACCTCATCGATTCCGGCAACTGGCAGGGCAAGGCCGACCTTGCCAATGCCGTGCTCGATTGGGGCCAATATGCCTATGGCGCCCGCGCCGAGGGCACCCCCGAGCGCGACCGCTTCGCCGCCCGCCTCTCCGACATCGAGGCCGTCGTCCACAACCAGGACAATCGCGAGCACGACCTGCTCGACAGCGACAATTACTACCAGTTCGAAGGTGGCCTCGTTGCCGCCGCCGAAACCCTCACCGGCCGCCGCCCCGCCGCCTGGCACAACGACCATTCCCGCCCCGAGCGCCCCGTCGCCCGCACGCTCGACGCAGAGATTTCCCGCGTCATGCGCTCGCGCGTCGTCAACCCGAAATGGCTCGATGGCGTCAAGCGCCACGGCTACAAGGGCGCCTTCGAAATCATCGCGACGGTCGATTTCATGTTCGCATTCGCCGCCACCACCGGTGCGGTCAAGACCCACCATTTCGACCTCGCCTTCGAGGCCTTCGTCGAAGACGACGCGACGCGCGACTTCATCCGGCTCAACAATCGCTTCGGCTATGACGAGCTGATCGCCAAATTCAACGAAGCCCGCACCCGCGGCTTCTGGACCCCCCGCTCGAACTCCGCCTATGAGTGGCTGGATCGTGCCTCGCCGCCTTCTCCCCTTGCGGGAGAAGGTGCCCGAAGGGCGGATGAGGGGTCCTCTTCACGCGCACCGCAAGAGAGTTTTGAATGACCACCCCGCCCGAACGCGCCCCCAAGAAGACCGATCTGATGACCGAGGCGGAGCGGGACGCCTATCACGCCGACAAGATGCGGAAGAAGAAGGAGGCGCGGAACAAGATCCTCGCCACCAAGACCGAGGAAAAGGGCCTGCTCATCGTCCACACCGGCAAGGGCAAGGGCAAGTCGACCGCCGCCTTCGGCATGGTGTTCCGCGCCCTCGGCCACGGCTTCAAGGTCGGCATCGTCCAGTTCGTCAAGGGCGCCTGGTCGACGGGCGAGCGCGACGTGCTGGAGAGATTTCCCGAACTCGTCACCATTAACGCCATGGGCGAAGGCTTCACCTGGGATGTCGCCGATCGCCAGCGCGATCTCGCCGCCGCCCGCAAGGCCTGGGAGCAGGCCAAGTTGCTCATCGCCGATCCGGCCTACAAGCTCGTCCTCCTCGACGAACTCAACATCGTGCTGCGCTACGACTACCTGCCGCTCGACGAAGTGCTCGATGTGCTCCGCAACAAGCCGCGCGACACCCACGTCATCGTCACCGGCCGCAATGCCAAGGACGAACTGATCGAGATCGCCGACCTCGTCACCGAAATGACCGAGATCAAGCACCACTTCCGCGCTGGCGTGAAAGCCCAGGCAGGGATCGAGTTCTAGCTAGCACTGCCAGCCGGTGCCGCTGTCCCTGAGGCTCGCAACCAGCCGCTCCACCACCGCGTCGAACGCGGCGCGGTCCGCCTGCGAATACTCGAATTCGAAGGCGCCAATCATGTCGCCGCCGCACATCGAGATCGCCCGCACATACAGGATCCGGCTGCCCCGCGTCCCCGACCAGCTCGCCCAGCCCGGCGTCACGGTCTGGTACGTGATGGCCCAGCCGTCCGCCTTCGACCAGCCGATGCGGTCGCGCACATTGCTCTCGAAATCACCTTCCGAGATCAGGCTGCCGAAGATCCCGAGCTTCGCCGTCGGCGTCGAAAAGCCCAGCCCATCGCCATTGGCCGGCGGCTCACCCGGCACGAACCCCGGCGGCACATCCGCCTCCACCCCGAAACGTTCGTTGACATAGTGCCCCCACTCCGCGGCCGACGCGGACGGGGAGACGGCAAGGCTGGTGGCAAGTACCATCAGGGCGACAAGCAGAGTTTTCATGCCGCCATCTTTGTCGCCTCGCCGCGACTTGGCAATGCCGGGCAGGGCGGTGCTAGATGCCCTTCACCAGGCACGCCAGGGCCAGGATCACGAACGCCACCGTCATCTGCCAGAACGCCGGGATCGGGATGAACTGGATGAATGACGAGATCACCGCCAACAGGGCGATGACGACGGCAATGATGAAATAGAGCTGACGCGGTGCAGTCAAAGGCATGGCGAGCACTCCCCCGGTGCACAACGCACCGGCGCTCACGCTACGCCCCCTCGCGGCAACGCATAGGCGCCAGCTCCCGATATCAACAACTAACCGGGCCGCTCGTCAGTGATGGTGCCCCGTGTGGTCGTGGCCCTCATGCCCACCACCCGCCCGCACCTGTCGCCACTCGCCCCAGCTCTGCGTGATGATCTGGTAGGCCGAACTGAGAAACAACGCCGTCATCACCCCGGCCACCACCAGGTCCGGCACCCCCGAGTTGAGGAGGAACACCAGCCCCGAGGCGATCACCACCGCCACATTGCCGAGGGCATCGTTCCGGCTGCACAGCCAGACCGAGCGCACATTGGCGTCCCCATCCTTGTACGCGGCCAGCAGCCACACCGAAAACAGGTTGGTAGCGAGCGCGAGCGCGCCGATCACGCTCATCACCTCGGCCTCCGGCACCCCCAGCACCAGGAACTGATAGAGCGTCGTGCCCCCGACCCACAGCCCGATCAGCAGCAGGCTGATCCCTTTCATCATCGCCGCCCCCGCGCGCACCGTCGCTGGCCGGCCGATCGCCCAGAAGCTCAGCGCATAGGTCGCGCCATCGGCGGCAAAGTCCAGCGCGTCCGCCTTCAGCGCCTGGCTGCCAGACAGCTGCCCCGCCGCCATCTCCACCAAGAACATCGCGATGTTCACCGCCGTCACGATGATCAGCCGCTGCTTGTAGGCCGCGTCCAGCCCCTCGAACGTTGCTGCGTGATTGTGCCCGTCGCCCATCGCGATTCCTCTTGAATTCCTGACTGGGCACCACACCTAATCCCTCTAGCGACTAGAGGTTCAAGAGCGTTCTCTCGAAAATCCGCAGCCTGTTCCGTTTAGGAAGGTTAGCAGCCGAACGCGCCTCTGCGTCGCATCGAGGTCAAAAATGCACGAACTGTCCATTGGGGAGCTTTCTGCGCGGTCCGGCGTCAAGGTTCCCACCATTCGCTACTACGAAACCATAGGTTTGATTGATGTTCCGACGCGCACCGAAGGCAACCAGCGACGCTACTCCGCCAGCGACCTTGGACGCCTCCGCTTCATCGCCCACGCGCGCGCGATGGGTTTTCCCATGGCGTCGCTCCGCGAACTCCTCCGCCTCAGCCGACACCGCGACGCCCCCTGCCTCGACCTCGACGCCCTCGTCCGGGGCCGGCTGGCGGAGGTGGATGAACGGATAGCGCGCCTTACCGCGCTCCGCGGCGAACTCGCTGCCATGCTGGAGAGCCATCACCACGGCACCGTAGCCGATTGCCGCGTGGTCGAAGTCCTCTCCGACCACCACGAATGCGCCACCGAGCACTGACAGCGCTCAGCGACGTCTACAGCACCACGATGCCCGAGTGCTTAGCTTTCGCCTCGGGCTCGACATGAATGGTCACCTGCGTGTCGGCCATCGCCGCGCGCAGCGCCGCCTCGATCCGGTCGCAGATCGTATGCGCCACCTCGACGCTCATCGCCCCCGGCACCACCAGGTGAAACTCGACAAAGCTCATCTTCCCCGCCCGGCGGGTGCGCACGTCATGCGCCTCCAGCGCACCCTCGGCATTGGCTGCAATGATCTCGCGGATGCGGCTCAACTCCTTGGGCGCCACCGCCACGTCCATCAGCCCGATGACGCTCTGCTTGATCAGTTCCCATCCCGACCACAGGATCGTCACCCCGACCAGCGCCGCAAGGATCGCGTCGAGTTGCCCCCAGCCGGTCACCGCCGCCAGCAATACGCCGACCAGCACGCCGGCTGTTGACACGACGTCGGTCCACAGGTGCCGGCCATCGGCAACTAGCGCCGGCGAGCGTTCCTTCCGCCCCTGTCGCACCAGCCACCACGCCCACGCCGCGTTCAGACTTGTCGCGACGACGCTCACACCGATCCCAATCGGGTCGGCATCGAACGGCCTGGGCGCTACGAACCCATTCCACGCCTGCTGGAAGATCACCAGCGCCGCCACCGCGATGAAGATGCCGATCAGCACCGCCGAAAAATACTCGGCCTTATGATAGCCATAGGGCAGGCTGGCGCTTGCCGGCCGTGCCGCGAGCCGCACCGCCACCAGCGTCGCAACCGCCGTCGCGACATTGACGATGCTCTCCAGCGCGTCCGAAAACAGCGCGATCGAGCCGGTTGCCACCGCCGCAAATGCCTTCAGTGCCAGCACCGCAGCGCCTACCAACAGGCTCAGCGCAGCAATCCGGACGGCGGTATTGGTGGTGGGGCGTGCCATCATCGGCACATAGCCCTGTGGCGATGCTCTGGCAAGCACCTGTAATTGCAACTGATTTTCAGAAGCGTTCCGATGTGGAGGTCGCCGGAGGGGGGAATCGTTTGACCCGGCGACACCCCGTTACTACAAGCCCTTGCCAGCGCTGCACTCTCGGCGCATGGCGTCACCCAGGCCGTGGCCGATCCGGACCCGCAATCCGAGCTGCGGCGCACCCGTTCCAGCCTTCCTTTGGTCTCGCATGGCAGCTATCTCTTGGTTGCAGCCGTCACAATGCTGTCGCAAAAGTCGCACTTGAACCCCGGGGCCGTGTCATGACCGCCTGGTTGCACATTGTCGGGCTTGGGGAGGCCGGTCTGTCGGAATTGCCGCAGTCCGTGCGGCCGCTCCTCGTCTACGCCGACACCATCCTGGGTCCCGCGCGCTTTCTCGAACAGATCGAGCCCTCGGACCGGCCGCCCGCCGCTGCCGACCTGTTCGATCCCGAGCAGGTCAGCCGCCGCAGCTTCGAGGCCGTGGCGCGTGCCCTCAGTGGGGAGCAGCCCGCCTTCACCCCCAATGCGCCTGCGGACGACACCCGCAAACTGATCGAGTGGGAAGGCCCGCTGGCAGCGATGATCGAGCAGGTGCTGTCGCTGCGCGGCACCCCAACCGTCATCCTCGCCAGCGGCGATCCGATGTGGTTCGGCATCGGTGCCACCCTTTCGCGCCATCTCGTCGCGTCCGAATTCGCCGTCTATCCGCATCCGTCCGCTTTTCAGCTCGCAGCCGCGCGCCTGCGCTGGCCGCTGCAATCTGTGGCGTTGCTCTCGCTCATCGGCCGTCCCGTCGAGGCGTTGCATCCCCACATCATGCCCGCCAACCGCATCATGGCGCTCGCCTCCGAGCACTCCGTCGTCGACCTCGCCCTCGAAATCCTCATCGACCGCGGCTATTCCCGCAGCATTGTCACCACGCTCGAGCATCTGGGTGGCCGCGACGAAGCGGTGACCAGCGCTTCAGCCGAGAATTTTCACTCCTCCGATATCGGCGACGCCTATGTCCTCGCCATCGATTGCGTGCCCGATCTCGATGCGCGTCTCCTCGCCGCCGTGCCGGGTCTGCCCGACGATGTCTTTGTTCACGATGGGCAACTGACCGCCCGCGAGGTGCGCACCGCGACGCTGGGCAAGCTCGCGCCCTTTCCCGGCGCCATTCTTTGGGATGTCGGCGCCGGCTCGGGCTCCATCGCCATCGAGTGGATGCGCGCCGCTCGCGATGCCCGCGCCACCGCCTTCGAGCTTGAGGGGGAGCGGTTGCAAATGATTGCGCTCAACGCTTCCGCCCTAGGCGTGCCGGACCTCGAAATCGTCGCAGACCCGGCGCCTGCCAGCTTCCGCAAGCGCACGCCGCCCGACGCCATCTTCATGGGCAGCGATGTTGGCAATGACGACCTGTTCGATGCCTGCTGGCATGCCCTCAAGCCGGGCGGCCGTCTTGTCGCCAATGCCACCACACTCGATGGCGAGCATGCGCTCTACTCCCGCCTCCTGCAGTTGGGCGGCCAGATGACCCGCATCGAAGTCTCTTCGCTCGAGCGCATCGGGGGCCATCGCGCCTTCCGCCCCACCATGGCAGTGACCCAGTGGGTGGTGGTCAAGGCCATACACGGCGCGGCGGTCATGCCATGATGGCCGGCTCGACCCGCCTGCTTGTCGCCGGCATCGGCTGCACCAGCGCTGCGACCGCCGGCGAAGTCATCGCACTGATCGAAATGGCCCTCGCCACTGCAAGACGTCCCGCCGCGCACATGGCCTGCCTCGCCACCATCGATACCCGGGCCAACGCCGGGGCCCTCCAGTTTGCCGCCAGGCATTTCGGCGTGCCCATGCGCACCTTTTCCGCCGCAGATCTCGCCGCGGAAAGCTCACGCCTCGCCAGCCCTTCGGCCATTGTCGCAGACCTGGCTGGCCTTCCGGGCATCGCCGAGGCTGTCGCTCTCAAGGCCGGCACCCTTGTGGTCACCAAGCAGAAGTCGGCGCACGCCACTTGCGCCATCGGGCTGGCCGCTACACCTTTCGATGTGATGCGGTTCGGCCGGGGTGTCGCAGCGTGAACGACCTATCCCAGCCGCAGCGCCGCGATGGCTTGCCCGACCGTCGGCACCTCATGCGCCGGCGTCACGGCCGGCCGGTCGATCATAAAGATCGGCAATCGCAACTGGCCCGCCACCTCCAGCTTCGCCTCGGTCTGCGCCCCGCCGGAATTCTTGGTGACCAGATGGGTAATGCCGTGACCCTCCAGCACCTGCTTCTCGCCGCCCGGAAAATACGGCGGCCGGTCAATCAGCGAGGTGGCATGCGCGGGCAGGGGCTTTGCGGGCGGCTCGATCGAGCGCACGACGAAAGTGCAGTCATTGCGCGCAAGGAACGGGGCCGCCAGCCCATGCCCTATTGTCAGCAGCGCACGCGCTCCCGCGGGCAGGGCGGCCGCAGCGTCCTCGGCCGTCGCGAAGTGCTTCCAGAATGCATATTGCGGCTCGGTCCAGGCTGGTCGCGTCAGCCGCACCAGCCGCATGCCGGCGATTTCCGCGCCACGCACGGCGTTTTCCTTGATCTGCGTGGCATAGGGATGCGTCGCATCGACGATGCGATCGAACTTGTTGGTGACAAGGTAGTTGCCCAGCCCGTCCCCGCCGCCAAACCCGCCGATCCGCACCTCGCCCTTGGGCAACAGCGGCTCGCTGGTCTTGCCCGCCAGCGAGGTGGTCACAGCATGGCCCATCGCCACCAGGCGCTCGGCAAGCAGCCGCGCGTCTTCGGTTCCGCCCAGAATCAGGATGCGCATGCGTCCAACCCTGCCTCCCTCGCTCTCACCGGTAGCATGGCAAATCCTCAGGTCAAGGCGCGCCGATCGGGGCTGAACCCGCAATGAAATCAACGTCCGGATTTGTTGTTGCTGCCCCCCGCTCCGGCAGCGGCAAGACCACCATTACTCTTGGCCTTCTCGCGGCGCTGCGCGCACGGGGCCTGACGGTGGTGCCCGCCAAGACCGGTCCCGACTATATCGACACCACCATTCTGGCGCGCGTCGCTGGACGCCCCGCCATAAATCTCGATCCCTGGGCCATGTCGCCCGCGCGCCTTCGCGATCTGGCATCCGATCATGCAGCCGGGCACGACCTGCTTGTCGTCGAAGGTGTCATGGGCCTCTTCGATGGTGCCGCCGACGGTCGCGGCAGCACCGCCGATCTCGCCGCCACCCTTGGTTTGCCGGTTCTCCTTGTCCTCGACGCCGAGCGACAGAGCCAATCCATCGCCGCGCTCGCGCATGGCTTTTCCACCTGGCGCCCCGATACGCGCGTCGCCGGGCTCATCGTCAACCGCGCTTCCTCCGCCAAGCACGAAGCCATGCTGCGCCAGGCGCTTAGCCCGCTCCCCATCCCGCTGCTCGGTGTCATTCCGCGCCGCGATGGCATGGGCATGCCCGAGCGCCATCTCGGTCTCGTCCTTCCCGACGAGGTTGCGGCCTTCGACACCGTCGTCGCCGCCGCCGCCGCAGCGGTCGCCGACTATATCGACCTCGACCTGTTGCACCAGCTTGCAGCGCCTCTGGCAGCACCCGCGCGACCGACTCCGCGCCTGCCGCCCCTCGGCCAGCATGTTGCCATCGCCCGCGATGCCGCCTTCGCCTTCCTCTATGCCCACCAGCTCGATGACTGGCGGGGCGCCGGTGCCGAACTCAGCTTCTTTTCGCCCCTCGCCAACGAGGCCCCCAACCCCCACGCCGACGCCATCTTCCTCCCCGGCGGCTATCCCGAACTCCACGCCGCCCGCCTCGCTGCCGCCACCACCTTTCGCTCCGGTCTCTCCGCCGCCCGCGACCGCGGCGCACTGCTCTATGGCGAGTGCGGCGGCTTCATGGTGTTGGGCGATGCCATCATCGACGCCAGCGGCGCATCGCACGCCATGGCCGGCCTCCTGCCGCACACCACCCGCATCGACCGGCCCCGGCGCGTTCTCGGCTACCGCCGCCTCGCCCATTCGAGCCCGCTGCCCTTTCCCGCGCAGCTCTCTGGCCACGAGTTTCACTACTCCTCGGCCAGGCAGCAGCGCGGCACCCCGCTCTTTGCCGCCACCGATGCCCGTGGCGAGCCGCAGCCGGACATGGGTCTCGTCGTTGGCCGCGTCATGGGCTCGTATGCCCACATCATCGACGTCGCTCCCTCGGGCGTGGCATAAGCCGCCATGACCGCCAAATCCCTCATGTTCATGGGCACCGGCTCCGACGTCGGCAAGTCGCTCCTCGTCGCCGGGCTCTGCCGCGCCTATGCCCGCCGCGGTCTGCGCGTTGTCCCGTTCAAGCCGCAGAACATGTCCAATAATGCCGCCGTCACCGCTGACGGCGGCGAGATCGGCAGGGCTCAGGCGCTGCAGGCCCGCGCCGCCGGCCTCGCCCCCGTCACTGCCATGAACCCGGTGCTTTTGAAGCCCGAGCATGAAACCGGTGCGCAACTGGTGGTGCGCGGCCAGCGCCGCGGCTCCTTCCCGGCGCGGGAATACTGGCGGATGCGCGGCACACTGTTGCCTGAAGTCCTGGCCGCGCATGCCGAGCTCGCCACGGCAAGCGACCTCATTGTCGTCGAAGGCGCCGGCAGCGCCTCCGAAGTTAACCTGCGCGAAGGCGACATCGCCAATTTCGGTTTTGCCCGCGCCGCAGATATCCCCGTCATCCTCATCGGTGATATCCAGCGGGGTGGCGTCATCGCGGCACTGGTCGGCACCTTCGCCGTCATCGACCCTGCCGACGCCGCGCGCATCGCGGCCACCATGGTCAACAAATTCCAGGGCGATCCGCAATTGTTTGACTCTGGCAAGCAATTCATTGCCGGTCGCACACAAGTGCCATGCCTCGGCCCGATTCCCTTCTTCTCCGACGCTGCAAAGCTCCCCGCCGAGGATGTCCTCGCGCTCGAAGACGCTTCTCGCAACTCGACCGGCGGCGCCTTCCGCATTGTCGTCCCGCGTCTCCCCCGCATCGCTAACTTCGACGACCTCGATCCCCTGCGGCTCGAACCCGGCGTCACCGTCGAAATCGTGTCTCCCGGTACCGCGCTACCGGCTGCCGACCTCATCATCCTCCCCGGCTCCAAAGCTACCCGCGCCGATCTCGCTGCCCTCCGCCAGCACGGTTGGGACATCGACATCCTCGCCCAGCATCGTCGCGGCACCCGCGTCCTCGGCATCTGCGGCGGCTACCAGATGCTCGGCCTCACTATCGCCGACCCCGATGGCGTCGAAGGCGAGCCGGGCACCAGCGAGGGGCTGGGCCTGCTCGCTGTCGACACCGTGCTCGCTCCCGTCAAGCAGTTGCGAGTCGAACGTGCCGAGCACTCGGCCTCCGGCACCCCAATCGCCGGCTACCATATGCATATGGGCGTCACCGACGGTCCCGACCGCCGCAAACCCTTCGCCCATATCGCCGGCAATCCAGAGGGCGCGGTGCGCGACGATGGCCTTGTGGTGGGCACTTACCTCCACGGCCTCTTTGCCTCCGACGCCTTCCGGTCCGCCTTTTTGCGCGACGCTGCAGCACCGGGCCTCAACTATGAAGCCAGCATCGAGGCGACACTCGATGCCCTCGCCGACCACCTTGAGCGCCACCTCGACCTCGACGCCCTCTTGGCCCTGGCCCGCTGATGCACGCCCTCATTGCCCCACTCGCCCTCGCCCTCGAACGCCTCGTCGGTTACCCGCAGGCGCTTGTCCGCAGCATCGGCCATCCCGTCATCTGGATGGGCAGCTTGATCGCCCTCCTGGACTGCAAACTCAACACCGGCAAGAGCCGGGGCAACGGCGTCCTGGCGCTCATCCTGCTACTCCTCGCCACCGCGGCCATCACCGTGCCGCTAGCAGTCTTCCTCCGCGCCATCCCCTTTGGCTGGGTCGTCGAGGCACTGCTCGCCACCACGCTCCTCGCCCAAAAATCCCTGCATGACGCTGTCGCCGCCGTGTCCAAGGCGCTTCGCCACTCGCTGGCTGAAGGCCGGGCTGCCGTCAGCCACATTGTCGGCCGCGATCCCGAGACCCTCGACGAAGCCGGCGTTGCCCGCGCCGCCATCGAAAGCCTCGCAGAGTCCACCTCTGACGGCGTCATTGCGCCGCTGTTCTGGTTGCTGTTCGGCGGATTGCCCGGCATCGCGCTCTACAAGGCCGTCAACACCGCGGATTCGATGATCGGCCACAAGACCAAGCGCCACCTTGCTTTTGGCTGGGCCTCCGCCCGCTTCGATGATCTGCTCAACCTGGTCCCGGCCCGGCTCACCGCATTGCTCATCGCCGGCGCCGCCTTCTTCGTCAAAGGTGCACACCCGGAAGCCGCCTGGGCCACCGCGCTCAGCGACGCGAAAAAACACCACAGCCCCAATGCCGGCTGGCCCGAAGCCGCCACAGCCGGCGCCCTCGGCTTCGCCCTGGGTGGCCCGCGCGCCTATCAAGGGGAACGGGTCGATTTGCCCAGCTTCGGCACCGGGCGCACGATCCTGGGACCTGACGATATCGACAGCGCGCTGCAACTCTACCGCATGACGCTCAACGTCACGCTGGCGATCACGCTGCTCGTCGCCCTCATCTTCTGGCGTCTCAGCTAGCGCCTATTCGGTGATTGGCGTCACCTCGACGCCCATCGCATTGGCAAACCGCACGAAAAACCCGTCGATCACCTTCTGCGCCGACGAGCCAACCAGCGCCTTACCCAGCTTCATGATCCCGCCATCGGCGCCGCCGCGCGCCACGAAGTCCAGCCGCGTGCCGCCCTCCGCCTCCGACAAGACGATATCGGCGCTGCCCTCTGCCATTCCCAGCAACCCGCCGCGGCCCTTGCCGCTCAGCGTGTAGCGTTCGGCCGGCACGATGCCGCTCAGCGCTAGGTCGCCGCTGAACACCGGTTGCACCAGCCCGAAATTCACCTGGATTTCCAGCTCCAGCGTCGTCTCGCCGGTCCAGTCGATCCGCTTGCAACCGGGGATCGCCGCCTTCAGCATCTCCGTGCTGTTCAGCGCTTCCCACATCGCCGCCCGGCTTGCGCGGAACAGATACTTGCCACCAAAGTCCACGTCATCGTCTCCGCTCGCGCCATGCGGCGGCAACGTAACCACCCGGCGTCCATGTCACAATCTGGCCTTGCTGCAACACTTGCCGCAAATCCGATTCATCCGCCCTTTTCCTGCGGCTTTTTCGCACCATATCGCGGAAAACAGACCAAACCCCGGCCGCGATTGGTTGTCAGCCGACAAGGCCGCGGGAATCATGCCAGAACCGCGCGAGCGCAGACCGCGCATACCAAAGGGACGACCGTCAAATGGCCAATGAAATCATGGACAAGCCCCTGCAGTATCTCGACAAGGCGATGGGCGCCATCAAGGAGCTCGGCATCTGGCCCGAGCAGAGCGCCGAGCAGCCGATCACCGGGCTCCTCAAGGAGATCACCGGCCTCGACGAGACCAAGGTCATCCTGATCGGCCGCACCCTTACCCAGGCCAGCGCCTTCAACGAAGTGGTGCGCAGCCAGGTCGCCGCCATGAATGTGGGCGAGCGCTACAACACCATCACCGAGAGCTTCAACTCCATCCGCGACGATGCCAAGGGCATGGTCGACCAGCTCGACGACGGCAAGCTTGACCTCATGGAGCGTGTCTCGAACGTCTGGATGAAGGTCTCGCGCGGCGATATCGCCACCCGCTTCAACAAGATCCGCGACACCTATCTCGACGTCTCCAAGGAGACCAAGAACCAGATCGATCGCGAGCACACCATTCTCGAGGCGTATCGCGATTTCCGCGGCGCCCTCAAGCAGGCAGAAGTCATGGCGCTCGAACTTCTCGACGTCGCGACCAAAAAGCTCGACGAGAAAAAGCAGGTTCTGAAGTCGGCAGGCGACGCGCTGGCCGCCTTCACCGATGGCACCCCCGCCGACCGCGCCCGACTGGAGATGGATCGCGACGAAAAACTTCGCGACCTTCAGAATGAGGAACGCCGCTACCAGATCACCAAGGATCTGTCGGACAACCTGACCATCTCCTACTCGACTTCCGAGGTCATCATGGCCCGGCTGATGCAGACCACCAACGCCAAGGAGCGGGTCTACCAGCAGTCGA
>CAYNRZ010000030.1:0-23178 GCA_964399695.1 uncultured Devosia sp.
CCTGGTTGCGCTTCTCGATGTCCGCGCGGTCGCGTTCGAAGCGCTTGCGGTTGGCCTCGGTGGCGCGCAGCGCCTTGCCCTGCGGCAGGAGGAAGTTGCGGGCGTAGCCGTCCTTGACGGTGACTTCGTCGCCGATATGGCCGGTGCGGCCGATGCGCTCGAGCAGAATGACTTTCATATTTCTATCCTTGGCTGTCCTGCCCTCGAGAGGCAGTTAGGAGCCGCGAACCATTCCGCGACCCCAGCGAGAAGGCGAGTCGGCGCGCGTCTACAGCGCCGACCGCCAGAACAGCGAGTCGGTGCGCGTCTACAGCGCCGACCGCCAAGAGTCCCTGCGCGTCCTTACTGGACGGCGTAGGGCATGATGCCGATGAAGCGAGCGCGCTTGATGGCCTGGGCCAGTTCGCGCTGCTTCAGGGCCGAGACGGCGCTGATGCGGGACGGCACGATCTTGCCGCGCTCCGAGACGTAGCGCGAGAGCAGGCGCACGTCCTTGTAGTCGATCTTGGGCGCGTTCGGGCCCGAGAACGGGCAGGTCTTGCGGCGGCGCTGGAACGGGCGGCGGGCCGTGGTGGTGGTAAGGTCCTTGATGGCCATTTGGCTATTCCTTCCGGATCAATCAGAAACGACGCGGGGGGCGACGGTCGAAACCGCCACGGTCGCCACGCGGGCCACCCGGACGATCGCCGCGCTCGTCATCGCGGTCGCGCTTCTGCATCATGGCCGACGGGCCCTCTTCCAGCGCATCGACGCGGATGGTGAGGAAACGCAGGATGTCTTCGTTGATGCCCATCTGGCGCTCCATCTCGGCCACGGCCTGATGCGGGGCGTCGATGTTGAGCAGGGTATAGTGGGCCTTGCGGTTCTTCTTGATGCGGTACGAGAGCGACTTGAGCCCCCAGTACTCGTTCTTGGTGACCTTGCCGCCACCTTCGGTGATGACATTGGTCAGGGCCGCGGTCATTTCCTCGACCTGGGTCGGGGACACGTCCTGGCGTGCCAGATAGATATGCTCGTAAAGGGCCATGAGCGCCTTCCTTCAAGTTGTTGTCCAACTGACCCGCTCGGCGCGGAGCCCCTTTGAAGCCGGAAAGGCACCAAAGCAGTCTTCTAAAGAGCGGGAACACGGGAGGACGGGAACTGCCCTATCTTGCAAGGTCAGGCGCTGGAGGCCCGACAATACAAAACCCTCCGTTCAGCCCCCGGCCGAACGAATTCGAGGCGGGCTATAGGAGAAAAGCGGGCAGATGGCAAGGGAGGAAGGTTCAACCTACCTTGGCAGGCACCTCATAGCCATGCTTACGCAGCAAGGCTTCGATCGACGCGGTCAGGGCACGGCAGCCGCAGGCTTGCGCGTGGCGGTAGTGCCAGTCGGCGCGCTCTGCATCGGTGGCGTTGGGTGGCATGCGGTTGAGTTCATGCCATTCGCGATTGAGCTTGGACATCGGAGGCCTCCTTGGCAGAAGCATCGGCGTGCCCGGGAAACGGGGCATTGATCTGGCGCAAATTGGCTGCCCGCGCCCATCCCGCCTTGACTTTGCCGCACCCCTTCGGCAAGTGCCGCCGCCAACTGGACGCCTTGCGGGGCGGGGCATAGGCTGGCTGCAAAGCCGGAGGGCCGCTGGCGAGACCGGGGGCCAGACAAACGGCAAGACCACTGGGTGGAGACCTTTATGACCAAGCGCGCATTCACCTTCCCCGGGCAGGGCAGCCAGGCTGTCGGCATGGGCAAGGATTTGGCCGACACCTATCAGGAGGCGCGCAACGTCTTTGCCGAGGTCGATGAGGCGCTGGGCCAGAAGCTGTCGACGATCATGTTCGAGGGGCCCGACGAGACGCTGCGGCTGACCGAGAACGCCCAGCCCGCGCTGATGGCGGTGTCCGTCGCGGTGACGCGGGTGCTGGCGAGCCGAGGCTTCGCACTGAAGGACCAGGCGGCTTTTGTCGCGGGGCATTCGCTCGGGGAATACTCCGCGCTGGCGGCGGCAGGCGCCTTCAGTCTTGCCGATGCGGCGCGGTTGCTGAAGACCCGAGGGCAAGCCATGCAGCAGGCGGTACCGGTGGGCGAGGGTGCCATGGCGGCGATCCTCAACCTCGACATGGCGACGCTGCGCCAGATTTGCGCCGACGCGGCTGAGGGCGAGGTCTGCGACATCGCCAATGACAACGCCCCAGGCCAGATCGTGATCTCCGGTCACAAGGCTGCCGTGGAACGCGCCATGGAACTCTGCAAGGCGGCCGGCGCCAAGCGCGCGCTGGCACTGCCGGTGTCGGCACCGTTCCACTGCGCCCTGATGCGACCGGCGGCTGACGCCATGGCTGAGGCGCTGAGCACGGTGACGCTCAACGTCCCGGTCGTGCCGGTGGTCGCCAATGTGCTGGCCAAGCCGATTTCCGACCCCACCGAGATCAAGAAGCGCCTCGTCGAGCAGGTCACCGGCATGGTGCGCTGGACCGAATGCGTCGGCTGGCTGGTGGGCGAAGGGGGTGTGACGCAGCTGGTCGAACTCGGCGCCGGCAAGGTGCTGAGCGGCCTCGCCAAGCGCATCGCGCCCGAGACTGCGGCGGTGTCGATCGGCACGGCGGCGGATGTGGACAGTTTTCTCGCCGAGATCGGCGCCTAAATCAGACTCTGAGAAGGAGCCACCAAATGTTTGATCTCATGGGCAAACGCGCCCTCGTTACGGGCGCCTCGGGCGGCATTGGCCGCGAGATTGCCAAGGCGCTGGCAGCCAAGGGCGCGCGCGTCGCTCTAAGCGGCACACGTGTCGGGGCGCTGGAAGAGACGCAGGCGATGCTGGCCGGCTCCGATCACCCGGTGCTGCCGACCAACCTCTCCGACCTCGGGGCGGTCGACAAGCTGGTGCCGGCCGCCGAAGAGGCGCTGGGTGGCATCGATATCCTCGTCAACAATGCCGGCATGACGCGCGACAACCTGTTCATGCGCATGAAGGACGAGGAATGGGACGAGGTGCTGGCGGTCAATCTCACCGCCGCCTTCCACCTCACTCGCGCCGTGCTGCGCGGCATGATGAAGCAGCGCTATGGCCGGATCATCGGCATCACCTCGGTGGTCGGCGTCGTCGGCAATCCGGGGCAGAGCAATTATGCGGCCTCCAAGGCTGGGCTTATCGGCATGTCCAAGGCCCTGGCCTATGAAGTCGCCTCGCGAAACATCACGGTGAACACCGTGGCGCCTGGTTTCATCGGGTCGGCGATGACCGATGAGCTGAACGACAAGCAGAAGGACGCCATTCTCGGCAAGGTCCCGTCCGGCCGGCTCGGCTCTGCCGAGGAAGTTGCTGCTGCCGTGGTGTTTCTGGCCAGTACCGAGTCCGGCTATATCACCGGCCACACTTTGAACGTGAATGGCGGCATGGTGATGCTCTGAACACTGGGGAAACCCGGCGGTCTGCAATATGGCAAAGCCAATGGAAGTGTGTTAGGTCCGCCCGTGATTTGGGCACCGGGCACACTTGCTAGCCTTGGGGACCGCGCCTAATGTCTGCCTCGATCGGCCCCATGTGCCGGTGCGAGCCGAAACGAGCCGGACCGCGAGGCCGGTGAACAAGAACGCTAGAACAGTCTGGTAACAAGGGAAGTCGAATATGAGCGATATCGCTGATCGTGTCCGCAAAATCGTGGTCGAACACCTGAACGTGGACGCGGAGAAGGTGGTCGAGAAGGCCAGCTTCATCGACGATCTCGGCGCGGACTCGCTCGATCAGGTCGAACTGGTCATGGCCTTCGAAGAAGAATTCAACGTCGAGATTCCGGATGACGCCGCAGAGTCGATCCAGAGCTTCGGCGACGCCGTCGCCTATCTGACCAAGGCCGTCGGCTAACCGCTCCGGCCTGGCTGAACCGATGGAACTGCGCCGCGTCGTCGTCACCGGGATGGGGATCGTCAGCCCTTTGGGCTGCGGGATCGAACCGACCTGGGCCAACATCCTCGATTCCAGGAGCGGCGCCAAGCGCATCGATGACTTCGAGGTCGAAGACATCGCCTGCCACATCGCCCACCGGATCCCCCTCGGCAAATATGCCGACGGGGCCTTCGATCCGGACGAATGGATGGATGTGAAGGAGCAGCGCAAGGTCGACCCCTTCATAGTGTACGCCATGGCCGCCGCAACGCAGGCCATCGAGGACGCGGGCGTCGCGCCCAAGACCCAGGCGGAGCAGGAGCGGATCGGCACGCTCATCGGCTCGGGCATTGGCGGCATTGGCGGCATCTACGATGCCTCGGTGACGCTGCACGAGAAGGGCCCGCGCCGGATCAGCCCGTTCTTCATTCCCGGTCGCATCATCAACATGGCGTCGGGCAATGTCTCGATCCGCTTCGGTCTGAAGGGCCCTAACCACTCGGTGGTGACGGCCTGCTCGACCGGCGCGCACGCCATTGGCGACGCCGCCCGGCTGATCCAGTGGGGCGATGCCGACGTGATGGTGGCAGGCGGGGCGGAATCGCCGGTCAATCGGCTGTCGATTGCCGGCTTCGCCGCGTGCCGGGCGCTCTCCACTGGCTTCAACGATCGTCCAGAGATGGCCTCGCGGCCCTATGACAAGGACCGCGACGGTTTCGTGATGGGCGAGGGCGCCGGCATCGTCGTGCTCGAGGAATATGAGCGCGCCAAAGCCCGTGGCGCCAAGATCTATGGTGAGGTCATCGGCTACGGGCTGAGCGGCGACGCCTATCACATCACCGCTCCGGCCGAGGATGGCGATGGCGGCTATCGCTGCATGCAGGCCGCGATCAAGCGTGCCGGCATCTCGCCTGCCGATATCGACTACATCAACGCCCACGGCACCTCGACGCCGCTCGGCGACGAGATCGAACTCGGCTCGGTTACCCGCATGCTGGGCGATGCAGCGCACAAGGTGTCGATGAGCTCCACCAAGTCGGCCATCGGCCACCTGCTGGGCGCGGCCGGTTCGGTGGAGGCCATCTTCTGCCTCCTCGCCATGCGCGACGGCATGGCTCCGCCCACGATCAATCTCGACAATCCATCGGTCGAGACCCGGATCGACCTCGTGCCGCACAAGCCGCGTCGGCGCGAGATCAATGTGGCGCTCTCCAATTCCTTCGGCTTTGGTGGCACCAACGCTTCGCTCATCTTCCGCAAGGCGGACTGAGCCAAGGGGCAGGCGGGAGGCAGACTCCGCGGCCCCACGCTGAATTTCTGCCTGAGGAAACCGCGCCATGGCCAGGGATCGCAACGAGAAACGTCGCCGGCGTCGTGGGGGCATCGTCGACATTCTCAACGCTATCCTGACGCTGGTCATCATTGGCATGGTGGTGGCGGTCGGCGGCCTGCTCTATGCGGCCAACCAGTTCTACGCCGACGGCGTGGTGGCGACGGACACCGCCTTCACGGTCGAGCGCGGCTCCTCGATCAGCACAGTTGCGGCCCGGCTGGAGGAGCAGGGACTGATCCCCTCGGGCCAGTTGCTGCCCAGCACACTGCTGTTCCGGCTTGGCGCCACCGCGCTGAAGAAGGAAAGCGGGCTGAAGGCCGGCGTCTACACGCTGAAGGCCAATTCCTCGATGGCCGACATCATCACCGAGCTGACCGAAGGCAAGCCGGTTGAGTTCTTCGTCAACGTCATCCCCGGCGAGACCTCCTACCAGGTGGCGCAGCGCCTCAATGACCCGGCGCTCAGCCTGACCGGTGATCCGGTGGAACTGCCGCCCGAAGGCTCGCTGCTCGCCGTGCGCTACGATTTCTTCCCCGGCGATACCCGGCAAGCCGTGCTCGACGCAATGACGGCGCGGATGAAGGCCGCGGTCGACGAAATCTGGGCCGGCCGTGACCCGTCCATCGACGAGGTGATCAAGTCGCCTGCCGAACTGGTGACGCTGGCCTCGATCGTCGAGAAGGAAACCGGAGTGGCCGGCGAACGCCCGCAGGTGGCGGCCGTGTTCATCAACCGTCTCAAGCGGGGCATGCGGCTGCAGACCGACCCGACGGTGCTCTACGGGGTGACCGAGGGCAAGTCCGTGCTGACCCGCGGCCCGACCTCGGCCGAGCTCAGGGCAGAGACGCCCTACAACACCTACCAGATCGACGGGCTGCCGCCCGGACCGATCGCCAATCCGGGCGAGGACGCGCTGCGCGCCGTCGCGCATCCGGCGGCGATCCGCGACCTGTATTTCGTCGCCAAGAGCGCCAACCCGGCCGACGGCCACCTGTTCGCCGAAACCTATGCGCAGCACAGAAAGAACGTCGCGCTCTATCGGAAGGCCGCGGCCGAGGCCGAGTCAGAAGCCGCCCGTGAAGCGCTCGAAGCCGAGCAGGCCGAGGGCGCCGGCGAGAGCGTGCAGTGACCAGCATGGGCGCGGCCGGCCTTGCGTCGATGACCGGCTATGGCCGCGCCGCCGCCAGCGTGCCGGGCGCGGATATCCTTGTCGAAATCAAGTCGGTCAATGGCCGCGGGCTCGACCTGCGCATGCGGCTGGCGCCGGGCTTCGAGCAGCTGGAAGGCGAGATCCGCCGCCGCATCGGCCAGGCGATAACCCGCGGGTCGCTGACGGTGACGCTGGGCGTTGAGCGCGAAGGCGAGGGTGGCCGCGTCGTCATCAATCATCAGGCGCTGGAAGCGGTGATCGCCGGGCTGGAATGGCTGGCGCCGCGCGTCAACGCCGAACCGCCGCGGCTTGACGGGTTGCTGGCACTGAAGGGCGTGATCGAGCAGCACCAGAGCCCGCTGTCGCCCGAAGAAGAGGAACAGCTCCATGCCGCCATCCTCGGGGCGGTCGACACTGCTGCTGCCGCGCTAGTGGCATCGCGGCGGGAGGAGGGGGCCCGGATTGCCGCAGTCTTGTCCGAGCGGATCTCCGAAATCGAGGCACTGGCCGCCGCGGCCGAACGGCACCCGTCGCGGACGCGGGAGGCGATGCTGGTCCGGTTGCGCGAGCAGCTGGCGGTGCTGACCGATGCGGCGCCCGTGGCGGAGGAGCGGCTGGCGCAGGAAGCGATGCTGCTGTTCACCAAGGCCGATATCCGGGAGGAACTCGACCGGCTGGGCGCGCATGTGGCTGCGGCGCGGCAATTGCTGAAGGCTGGCGGGCCGGTGGGCCGCAAGCTCGACTTCCTGTCACAGGAATTTAACCGCGAGGCGAATACGCTCTGCTCGAAATCGAGCGATGTCGGGCTGACCGCCATCGGCCTCGATCTCAAGGCCGCGATCGATCAGCTGCGCGAGCAGGTGCAGAACATCGAATAGCGCCACCGGCGCTCAACCAGGACTGAAACGCAGGTCGACATGGATTTTCCGCGCCGTGGTGTGATGCTGGTGCTGGCCTCGCCATCGGGGGCGGGCAAGTCGTCGATTTCGCGGGCGCTGTTCGCCGACGATCCCAATATCGCGCTGTCGGTGTCAGTGACCACCCGGGCCCGGCGGACCGACGAGGTCGACGGCACCCATTATCATTTCATCGATGTCGCGACGTTCAAGCGCATGCAGGCCGACGGCGAGCTGCTGGAAAGTGCGGAAGTGCACGGCAACTTCTACGGCACGCCGCGTGCGCGGGTCGAGGAGCGGCTGAGTCAGGGCCGCGACATCCTGTTCGACATCGACTTCCAGGGCACGTTGCAGCTCTACGAGAACTGCCGCGCCGACATGGTGACGATCTTCATACTCCCACCGTCGATCGTGGAACTGCGGAAGCGGCTGGAACGCCGGGCCCAGGACAGCGAGGGCACCATCTCCAAGCGGCTGAAGAACGCCCGGCTCGAGATGCAGCACTACAATGAATACGACTATGTGCTGATCAACGAGGATCTCGAGGACACCACCTCGCGCGTCCGCTCGATCCTCGCCGCCTCGCGCCTGCAGCGCCTGCGGCAGCGCAATCTCGACGATTTCGTGCGGGACCTGCAGGAACAGATCGACGCTGTCTAGTTGGACATCATCCGCTTGAGGTCTTCGCGCTGCACCTTGTTGGCGTCGCCGCCGCGGGGGATGGCTTTGACGATCACGACGCGCCGGGGCGCAGCCGACGGCATGCGCTTTCGCATATAGGCGATAATCTCGTCAGGCGTTGCTGTTGCGGAAAGCACGACTGCGGCCTCGATCACATCGACACCGTCCTCGCCGCGTACGGCGATGGCCCCGGCGTCCTTGACCGCGGGATGGGCCAAGAGGACTTCTTCGATGCGGTCGGCGGCGATCTTGATGCCGCCGAGGTTGAACACCGAGCCGACGCGACCGACGATGGTCAGCCGGCCATTGGCATCCATGCGGCCACGATCACCCGGACGGATCCAGCGGCGGCCGCCATCGGTCGCGGGCTCGCCGAGATCGGGCACCTGGCCGGCAGCGCGGACATAGATCTCGCCTTCTTCACCAGCGGGCAGGTCGCGACCATCCTCGCCGACGATCCGGATCTCGCTCCATGGGGTCAGGAAGCCGGTCGCGCCATCCTCCCAGGGATGCATGTGGGCAATGCCGTAGGTGTTGATGCCGGTCTCGCTCGAGCCGTAGATCATCATCACCTTCGGTGCGATCAGCGCCTGCGCCGAGCGCACCAGCCCTTCGGGCATGAAACTGCCGGCGATGATGATGCATTCCATCTCGGGCAGGCTGAACATGCGCTGCTGCTGCGCCTCGACGATGGCGCGCAACTGTTGCACCGAGCACAGCAGCATGTCGCAGCCATTGGTGAGGGCGAAGCGAGGGGCATCCTCGGCGCTGCGGCAGTAATAGACTGCGCAGCCGGCGCAGAGTGCAGAGAGCGCCGAGCGGAGGCCCCAGGCCGAGGCCGGGAACATCATCGACAGCAGCCTGCGGCCGCCGGTCGCGGAATCGATGGTCATTGCCGAATAGAGGATGCGGTCCATCAGCCCGCCCACATCCTGCATGATCGCCTTGGGCCTGCCGGTGCTGCCCGAGCTGATATAGACCCGGCAATGGCTTTCGCGGCGCATCGGGACTTCGGCGGGAATGTCGGCGGGCGCGGCGCGATACCAGCTGGCATCGGCAGCGAGCGTATAGACGCCGTCGGCTTTGACCTTGGATCCGTCGGTCAACACCAGGGCAGGGCGCTCGAGGCTGGCAAAGGCCTCGGGTGACGTCACCGGCGCAGTGACGAGCCCCTGCCGCATGGCGCCGAGCGCGAACAGCAACTGGTCGTCCGGTCCGGCCATGGCAATACCGATGGTGTCGCCAGGCTTGACCGGCAGTCGCGACAACCGGCTCGCAACGCCGAGCACGGCGGCGCGCAGTTCCGAAAAGCGCATGGCGCTGTCAGGCGTGACAAGGGCCAATGCGGTCGGGGTGACCTTGGCCTGCATTTCGATGAGGGACCAGGGAGTCGTCATGCCGTCTCCAGCAGCGCTTTGACACTGTCGCGCCGGATCTTGCCCTGCGCGGTACGTTCGATGCTCTGCACCCGCACCAGGATTTTTGGCGCCGCGACCGGCAGGATGGCGCGGACATGGGACCGGATGGCCTCGAACTCTGCATCGCCGACGACGAGGGCGCGGATTTCTTCGCTGCCATCGGCGTGGCGGAAGCCGGCGACGGCGGCGTCACTAACGCCGGGACAACCGAGCAGGAACCGCTCGATGCGTTCGGGCGACATCTTGGTGCCGTTGATGTTGATGAGGTCGGTGACGCGACCGGTCACGATCAGCCGCCGCGCCGGGGTGATGGCGCCGACATCGCCGGGATAGAACCACGGGCCGCGGCCATCGGGCGCAGGCTCCCCACCGAACTTAGCCTGATGCTGGACGCGGAAGCGCAGCTCGCCCACTTCGCCGGGCGGCAGCACGTTGCGGTCGGAATCGACGACCTCGGCTTCCGCCCATGGGCAGATGAAGCCGGTGGCGCCGTCTTCGAAATCGTGGGCGTTGACCAGTTCCATTGCCGTGTTGAGCAGTTCCGACGAGCCATAGGCGAGAAAGATCCGGCCGCAGACAAGGCTCTGTGCGTCGCGGATCAGCTCGAGCGGCACGATGCTGCCGCCCGTGGCGATGCCGACCAGCGAGGGCAGCGGCAGGTAACGCTGCTTCTGGCGCTCAACCATGCCGCTCAACTGCTGGGTGGCGCATTGGATGAACTGGCACTGGTAGACCTGGACCAGTTGCAGCGGGTCTTGCCCGGCGGTGGGGAAATACACGGTCTTGCCATGGGCGAGGGCCGCGAGCGTGCCCATGTAGCCGCCGGCGGCCACCACGCCGAACAGTTGCAGCACCCGATCGAACGCGCCGATCATTTCGAGCGCGGTGGTGATCTCCACCACGCGCTCGGCAGCACAGGCCTGGGTGTAGACGATCGGCTTGGGCACGCCTGTCGTGCCCGAGGAGAGGAAGATCCGGTAGTCGTCTTCGGAGCCGGGCTCGGGCACGGCAGCGCCACCGGGCGGAATGGCGCCAAACCAGGAATCGTCGACGACCACCGACTGCTTGCCATCGGGCATCAGGAACGGCTTGTCGGTGAGGACCAGCGCCGCCGGGGGCAGCGCCGCATACATGGTTTGCGAGGCGAAGGCGGCGCCCACGAGACCGCAGCGCTCAAGTGCGAGACTGACCGCAAGGTTGCGGCCCGGCGCTTCGATGGAGAGCGTCACGATCGAGCCGCGCGGCAGGCCGAATCCGGCGATGCGATGGGCCACGGCGCGGGTGCCCATCTCCAGCATGCCATAGGTGACGATGCTCTCGCCCGAAACGATGGCGGGCTTGTTGGGCTCGATCTGGGCCTGGAACGCGATCAGTCTGGCCGGTCGCAGCATGGCGCTCTCTCTCCTCGTCCTCAGCCCCGGCCGGCAATGTGTTGCGCTTTGGGCGCGAAGGCAACGCCTGTGGATAGTTTGTTGGCAAACATCTGGCGCGCTTAACGAATTGGGTTAAGGTTAGTTGTCGTCGCCTGTGGAAAAACCCGTGCTGGGGTGGCACTGCCAAAGTGCGGCAGCGACGACGAGGGTGGAGTAAACATGTCGTTCGAGATCAGGGCCTGCACAATTGTGGACGTTCGTCCGCATCCGAGGCTGGCTGGGCGTACGGAGGGCAAGGTCCGGGTGACGCTGCGCGAAACCATCGATGGCCGCTCCGTCGACCACGACCTGACGCTCAAGGCCTGGGCCGAAACCACGCCGGCCATGTCCCTGGCCGAGGTGAACACGGCGCTGCTCGGGCGCGCTGCGGTGATCCTGAAGCGCACCATGGCCGTGGCCGACACCAGCCGGCTGACACTGGCGCCGGAACCTATCGACGGCTGAGCAGCATCACGAAGCGGGCAATGGCGCCGCCGGCGAAGCCGAACAGCATCAGCCCGCCGAGAAACGGCCCGGGAAAGCTCTCGCTGCCTGGCGGCAGGCGCCCGATATCCCAGGTCAGCCACGCAAAGAATGCGGCGCCGAGCGCCAGGGTAATGGCGTAGCTGCGCCAGCCTTGCGCCAGCAGCGGAATGCCGAGCGGCACGGCGAAGGCAACGAACGACAGCAGGATGGCAAAGACGCCGCCCATCAGCCCAGTGCCCGGGCAATAGCGAGGAAGGTGTCGACCGGCAGCGTCTCGGCGCGTTCGTCGCCCTTCAGTCCGGCAGCAGCGAGCAGCGGCTCGAGCGGGACGCCCAGCGACTTGAGGCTCTGCCGCACCATCTTGCGGCGCTGCCCGAAGGCGGCGCGCGTCACGTGTTCGAGACGCCTGGCCGGCACATCGCCGCCGTGCACCCGCGGGACCAGATGTACGACGCTGGAGGTGACCTTGGGCGGCGGGGTGAAGGCGTTGCGATCGACATTGAAGGCAATGCGCGCTTGGGTGCGCCAACCGCAGAGGACGCCCAGCCGGCCGTAGGCATCGCTACCGGGCGCGGCAACGATGCGCTCGGCCACCTCGCGCTGGAACATCAGCGTCAGGCTGTCGAAAAAGCTCGGCCACGGCTCGCGGCTGAGCCAGCGGGTGAGGAGCTCGGTGCCGATATTGTAGGGGAGGTTGGCGACGATGCGGGTCTTGCCCTCTGCCAGCCTTGCATAGTCGACCTCCAGTGCATCGTCCGCTAGCACCTCCAGGCGACCCGGATAGGCCTCGGCGATTTCGGCAAGGGCGGGCAGGGCGCGCTCGTCCCGCTCGATGGCGACGACCCGTTTCGCCCCTTCGGCCAGCAGCGCGCGGGTCAGGCCGCCGGGACCAGGACCGACCTCGATGATGGTGTCCGCTTCGTCCGGCTTGGCCACCCGGGCGATGCGCGCGGTCAGATTGAGGTCGAGCAGGAAATTCTGTCCCAGCTCCTTTCTGGCGCTGAGACCGTGACGGGCGATGACATCGCGCAGCGGTGGCAGGGAGTCGATCTGCATGCGGTGGGGATAACGCCTTCGCGAGCCGCTGGAAAGCGGCATTGACCTTGCCATGGTGGGAAGGTGTTGGGTCGGCCGTCCACAAGGAGGACCACAGATGATGAAATTTGCACTGGCTGTGTCGGTTGTTGCGCTCGCGGCACCGGCTTTCGCCCAGGATCACTCCGGCCACGGTGCCGCAATCGACCTCCCCCCGATCTGCCTCGCCAATGCCGGTGATGCGATGCACGCCATGCCGGCTATGGAGATGGCGATGCCATCGCCAGCGCATGAAGAGATGATGGCCGGCATGGACCGAATGAACATGGACATGATGGCGGGCGGCACCGCCGCCGATGTCGACGTCGCCTTCATCTGCTCGATGATCCCGCACCATCGCGGTGCCATCGACATGGCGAAGGCGGAGTTGGCGCACGGCGACGACCCGTTTGCGCGCGAATTGGCGGAGGCGATCATCGCCGCGCAGGAAAAGGAAATCGCCGACATGCTCGCCTGGCTGGAGACGCAGGCGGAATAGCGGCAGCTCCTGTGACGCTCCCGAGCGGGAAAACCGTCGGCACGACGCCGAAAAGCGTCAGCGCGTCAGCTGGTCGGCCAGCCGGATGGCGGCAATGAAGCTGTTGGGCGAGGCCTTGCCGGTGCCGGCGAGGTCGAAGGCGGTGCCATGGTCGGGCGAGGTTCTGACGATCGGCAGGCCCAGCGTGATGTTGACCGCCTCGTCGAAGGCCATGGCCTTGATCGGGATCAGCGCCTGATCGTGATACATGCCGACCACCGCGTCGTAGCGGCGCCAGATCGGCAGGTGGAACAGCGTGTCCCCGGCAATCGGGCCTTCGGCATCGATCTGCTCGAACTTCAGCTGCGCCACCGCCGGCGCGATGATGTCGAGATCCTCGCTGCCGATCGTGCCACCTTCGCCGGCATGCGGGTTGAGCCCGGCAAAGCCGATGCGGGGACGCTCGATGCCGTGGCGCGTGCGTAGGTCGCGGGCGACGATCCGCCCAATGCCGATCAGCAGCTCACGGCTCAACAGCCCCGGCACGGCGGCGAGCGGCACATGGATGGTGGCGGGAACGACGCGCAGGTCCTCGTGCGCAATCATCATCACCGGCATCGGCACGGGCCCGCTACCGGCGCAGAGCGCGGCCAGATATTCGGTGTGGCCGGGAAACTTGAAGCCAGCGCCATAGAGCACCGCCTTGTGGATCGGCGCGGTGACAACGCCGCGACAGGCGCCGCGCAGCGTGTCGGCCACCGCGAGCGCGATGGCCTCGATGACGACCTTGCCCGACAGCGGGCTGGGATCGCCCGGCTTGTCCGGCACGAGGCCCTCGACTTCAACGAGGGGTAGGGCGGTGGCGAAAAGCTCGGTCGCTGCATCCGGGGTGGTTTCGGCGATGGCGACCTCGAGGCCGAGGCGCGCGGCGCGATGCAAGAGGAAATCGCGCTGCCCGTAGACGATGAATGGAGGCAGGTTCAGCTCCTGCCGGCGCGAGAACAGCTGCAGGATCAGGTCGGGACCGACGCCGGCTGGCTCGCCCATGCTGATTGCCAGCGGCAAAGTCTCTTGCCCGTCCGCCATGTTCCGCTCCACCGCAAGCCCGTCCGGCGTCGCAATCGCCAAGGCGGGCGAGCAATAGCACGGCTCAGGCACGGCCGGCGACAGGCCAACCGTGCAAAGCCCCAGTCAGGTTTACAACGCGTTAGTTGTAGACGATGCGGGCCTTCTCGCGCATGTCGGCCAGATACTTCGCGGCCTCCGCTTCCATCGCCTTGCTGCCCTGCTCGTTGCGGAGCTTGTTCTTGACGAAGGTCAGGTCGCGCGCGGCATTCTTTTCACAGATCGCCAGCATGGAGACGCCGGTCTCGGTGACCCGCGGCTTGGTGATGCCGCCGACCTTGAGCTTGGCGAGCTCGTCGGCGATGGCGTCGGGAAGCTGGGTGGCATGACGGCGGCCGATGTCGCGCACGGCAGCGTCGGTGAAGCCGAGCGACAGCTGCACGGCGCTGTCGCACCCGGCGAACTGGCTGCGATACTTGTTGGCGGCCGCGGTACGGCCGGCGGCATTGCCACCGGGCGCGACGAACAGCACTTCCTTCAGGATGTAGTCAAAGCTGCTGTCGCTATCGAGCGAAGCGGCGGCCTGCTGGTCGAGCTCGAGGTCGGAAATCTGCACGCGGGCGCGGACGGCCACGTCGACCACCTGGTTCCAGGCAAGGGCGGCGCGGATGCGCTCCTTCATGGTCTGGGCGCTGATGCCGTTGGCGCGCAGCAGCTCGTTCAGCTTGTCGGTCGACAGCTTGACGTTGCGCGCAACGTTCTGGAACGCGTCATCGACCTGGGCATCGGAAATGGTGACGCCGAAGCGCTTGGCTTCCTGCAGCTTCAATTGATCCTCGATCAGCTGCTCCATCGCCTGCTTGGTGCCACCACCGCCTTCCAGCTTCATCAGCAGCACGCGCTGGGCGATCTCGGTGTCGCTGATGGCAACGCCGTTGACCGTGACCTTGGTTGCCGCAGCGACGGGAGCGGCGAGAGCGAGGCTGAAAAGCGCAACGGCGGCAAGAAGGCGGAGCATATCGTCACCATTCGATTTCTGAATCAGGGCGCTGAGGCGCCGGAGCTTATTGGGAGAGGATTGCGGCCAAAATCCGCACCTAGAAGGCCGGCGCGCCGGTCGGCCCCTTCAGCGCCAGCTTGACGCCAAACGAGAAGGAGTCCGGGTTGGTATGGGTCGGCCCGGTGGCCTTCGCATAGCCGCCGGCAAGGAAGTAGCCATCGTCGTAGACCAACTCGCCGGTCGCTTCCAGCCATTCGCTGGCCGCCAGATCCCATGACAGTCCGGCGCTTGCGATCCAGTAGTCGGCGAGCGGCACCTGCGCCCTGACCGTCACCTCGTGCTGATCGGCGAGGACGCCGGTGGCGCTGTCGGCGGGCAGGTAGATGTAGTCGCCGCCGATGCTGGTGTTTTCGTCAAGCGCAACATCGGCGCCAATGCCGGCGCGCGCGATGCGTGGACCTGCCGGATCGAGCTGCAGCTTGGCGCCGAGCGTGGTGCCGGCCGCCGGTGAGCCGCGGGCGCCCAGAACCACGTAGGACGCATCGGCTCCGAGGCCGGAGCTGACCCCGACATTGACCTCGTCGGCGGTATCGTAAGCGTTGCTGCCAGCGAGGTGGAAAGACTGGCCAGCCATCAGCTCGAGCCAGCCGCCATTCGAGAAGTTGGCGAGATAGCGTCCGCCGAGATTGGCGCGGAGGCCGGTCTCCTGACGGTCGGTGCCGGAGAAGCGGTTGTAGGAGAACAGGTTCGTGTCATCGAGCACGAAGCTGTGGGCGTTGTCGTTGGTCAGCCCGACCAGCGTTTCGTCCGAGCCGCGATAGACAACCTGTGCGATCGGTTCGACGAGGTGCGTATCCAGCCCGTCGATGGCGATCATCGGATAGCGCAGGTCCATGGCGGCGATCGGGGTGGCCGAAAGCAGCGTCGCGTCGGCTGCCGTGCCCTCGAGGCTGGCGGCGTCGAGCCGAACGCCCAGAAAGGGCGTCGCGACGATTCCCGCCGAAGTGATGTAGCGGTTCTGCCAGCTGGCTTCGGCCGTAGCGTGCTGCTTCTGCTCCTCGGTGCCCAGGACATAGGGCACGCCGCCATAGCTCTCGGAATCCTCGGCGGCGCGATAGACGCCGACGAGGCTGCCGCTGGTCCGCACCTGGCCATTGGCGCCGAGATCGAAATAGCCGGCGCCCCGCGCATTGGGCAAGGCGAAGGCCTGCTTGTCCTGGTCGGCTGCGGTGTAGTCGCCCAGCACGAGATATTCCTGCATGCGGATGTCGGCGTAGAAGTCGTCGCTGAGGTGGGTGGCGAACACCTCGTTGATCAGGGTGCCGTCATCAGTGAAGTCGTAGTCGCCGAGATAGGCGGCATCGCTGAAGGCGGTGTAGGACCAGCCGGCCGTCCAATCTGCCGCGAGTTTGAACGCGCCGGAGGTCTGGATGGCGCCGCGCCAGTCGCGTTCGCCCACGCTGCCGGCAAACGCGCCGGGCGAAAGCTGGTACAGGCCGGACGCCGCGACGTTGACCTGGCCGTAATCGAAACGCTGCTCCCACTCGGCTGCCATCAGGAAGCCCTGCCGACTCATGAGTTGCGGCGACAGCAGCAGGTCGGCGTCTTCGCCCAGGGCGATGAAATAGGGGACAGTCAGCGACACCCCGCGCTCACCCGAATAGTCGACCGATGGCAACCGGACCCCGGTGCGACGCGGCTGGCTCGGATCGGGCAGCGACAGCCAGGGCAGCCAGGCGACGGGTGTGCCCAGCACTTCCAGACGTGGCTGTTCGATGGTGATGCCCTTGCTGATCGGGTCCTGCACGATGCGCGCCGCGCGCACCGACCAGCCGATGCGCCGGCCCTTTTCGTCGATGCACAGGCCGCAAGGGGCGTAGGTTGCGTCGGTGAGGATGGTCTCGAGCTCGCGCGAGTAGCGCGCGTCGCGGGCCGTGATCAGCGCGCCGTCAGAGGTAGTGACGCTCAGCGACTCGACGAAAGCGTTCTTGAGGCCGCCCGTCACCTCGATGCGGTCGGCGGTGAAGCGATTGCCCTGCGGATCCACCACCGAGACATTGCCGATGCAGTAGAGTTCGCCCGAGCGCTGGTTGTAGCGCAGGTCGTCGCAGCCGATCTCATAGCCGTCGTAGCGCATCACCACGCGGCCTTCGGCACTGATCAGATCGCTGCCGCGATCATAGGCGAGGACGTTGGCCTCGACCTCTGCCGGCGAGCCATCGGCGGGTATGGCATCGAAGAAATCCGGTGGAATCAGTTGCGCGCGGGCCGGGCCCGCCATCGCCGCGATCAGCCCCAGGCTGACCAGCAGCCCGGCACCAAGGCGCCCCAACATTGTCCCCCGCGCTCGGCGTCCCATACTCATGTCCGCCCGTCTTCCCTGTGGAGCAGCACCGTCACACCCACGACGGCAGCCAGTGCCGGCGGCCCGAGGACCGCGACCACAGGATCGATCACACCAGCGGCGCCTGCCCGCACCGCCAACTCGGAAACCACATAAACCACGAAACCAAGAACGACGCCATAAAGCACCGTCGTCGCATACTTATTGTCCCTTCGATAACCGGCCGTAAATGCGAAGGCAATTGTTGCTGAGCCGATCAGCGCGGCGGGAAGGGCGAAGAGCTCGAGAAGCCGCGTCACCGTTGCGGAGAGCTGCACGGGATCGCTGAGGCCGTCACCGAGTTCCGCCAGCAATTCGTACCAGGTCCGGTCCTGCACCGAGGCGAGACGGGCTCGCATGTCCGCGGCAGTCCGCGTGGTCGGCAGGCGATAGTCGCTGAGCGTCTCGGCCGCCTTGTTGGCCTGCAGCTGTACCGCCGTCTCAAACTGCCAGGCGCCGTCGACGAGGCTGGCGCTCGCCGCCTCGACGCGCCTGCGGGGAACCCCGGGCGAGGCGGGCAGGAAGACCTGCACATCGTCGAGCCGATCGCCGCTGGCGTGAGCGAAGCCCGCCGACAGCACATAGGCGTTCTCGCCGCGTTCCTCGATCCAGATGGTCCCGGGCCGGCTGTCGCCCGCACTGAGCGTGTTGCCGGGCGAGAGCGTGCGGTTGAGGCTCACCACCAGCGCATCGGCGCCCAGCCCGATGACGAGACCCAGCACGGTGAGCGCCAGCAGCGGCCCCCGCATCAGCCGCCAGATGGACAGGCCCGTACCCTTGAGCACCAGCATCTCGCGCGATTGCTGCAAGCCGACCAGGCCGACGATCAGCCCGATCAGGACGCCCTGCGGCAGCACCTCCAGCAGCCATTGCGCCGAGGAGGTGGCGATGGCAGCCAGCGCCAGCAGCGGGCCGCCGGTGTCGGTGAGCGCCATCAGCCGGCGGGTGTTCAGCGTTTCAAACAGGGCGGCGATGCCGGCAAGGATGGCGAGCGTCAACCCGACGCTGCCAGCTAGCCGAAGGGTCACGTGGCGATCGATGATGCTCATGCTGTCCGCCTGCGCAGGGCTGGGCTGAGCAGTCGCAAGCGGACCACCAGAACGACGACGGCCACGGCAAGCATGGCGATGGAGCCATTGGCGGGGGCGAGGAGGCCGTTGCCCGGCGTCAGCGCCGTGATGCCGCGTTCGGCAAAGGCGATGGCGAACACCACCAGCTCGATGGGAACCCGTCCGCGCCGTCGGCGTCCGGAGGGGAACGCCGCCATGGCTGCAACCACGGCGGTGAGCGCGAGGACGCGAAGGCCTTCCACACTGCGCGACACCAGCCGGCGGGCCGCCGCAGGGTCGATCTCTCCGCTTTCGAGACTGTCCGCAACCAGCGTCCAGCTGGTCGTCTCGCGCTGGGACTGGGTTTCGTCGAACTCCCCGGTCAGCCGCGCGAGGTCGATATCGTAGCGGGCAAACGAGATTTCGGAGAACTGCCCATCAGCGGTGCGGAACTGCATGGCGCCATTTTCGAGTTGCAGCACGTAGCCCTCGCCATCGGAGGCGAGGAGGGCAGTATCCGCCATGTAGGTGCGCTGCGTCTGGGGGTCGCGCCGGTCATCGGCGAAAAACCCGGTGATCTCGCCATTGCGGCCCCGGCCGCCCACCGTGATGGTGACGCCCTCGGCGACCTCGGCGAAGCGCTCCGGCACCAGCGACCGGCCGACAATGTCGGCGGCAATGCGGGCCCGGATCAGGGTGCCGGCCCTCAGGGTCAAAGGCTCGACGAAATGAGTGAGCACCAACGCGAACAGCGCACCCGTGAGCGCAAAGGCGAGGATGGCCGCGACCAGACCGCGCAGCCGGCCATTGGCGTGGATGATATGGAGCTCGCGGGTTTCCGCGAGGCTGCGCAGGGCGCGCGCCAAGCCGATGGCGATGCACACGAACAAGAAGCTGATCGCCAGCGCCGGCATGGAGAGCAGCGCCTGCAGCAGGATGATGCCCAGGCCCTGGCCACGCACCGCACCCGCATCGGCGACGCGCAGGCACTGGACGAGAAAGATCAGCACCACGGCGAGCGCGAACAGCGCGCCGGCCTGCGCGCTGAACAACCTCAAGAGATAGCGTGACAATCTGGACATGGGCCGGCGGCTCGAACTCGCATTCGGCGCCGCGCGCCGTGACGTGCAATTGTCCTGCTTCGCGTAAGGCTGGCAAGGCCGCGCCGCCTTGCCGCAGCGTCGGCCCGTCGCTTGCCGGCCCGGTGTTGCGGGATTGACGCGACGGTGGGAGCCGCTATCTCTGGTCCCACCTTCCGCCCGCCCTCGCCATCCGGTGACGGCACGCCCCGGACCTCCCACGGACAACTCATGGCCCATACCGTTCGCATCGAAACCGCCGATCTGCCGCTGGCCGCCGCTGCCGCGATGGTGATCTATGTCGCCGAGGATTCGGCACCGGCCGGCGGCGCCGCTGCGATCTGGGCGGCGACGGGGCTCGACTGGACCCGGATCGCCGAGGCTGCCAAGTTCCGCGGCAAGCAGGGCCAGATGCTGGACCTCCTCGTGCCCGCGGGACTCGAGGCGCAGCGACTCGTCGTCCTGGGCAGCGGCAAGCCCGATAGCACCTCGTCTGCCTGGACCGATCGCGGCGGCTCGCTGGCTGCCAAGCTGATCGGGCTGAAGGTCGAGAGCGCGGCCGTATTGCTGGACGAGGCGGCGGCGACGCCGACGAGCATCGCCGAACTGGCGGCCGGCTTCCGCCTGCGGCACTACCGTTTCGACCGATACAAGCGGCCGCGCGACGACAATGGCGAGCCGACCGAGTTCCGTCTCAGCCTGCATGTCGCCGACAGGGCTGGAACCGACCGCGCGATTGCCGACCGAATGGCGGTTGCCGAGGGCACGATCCTCGCCCGCGACCTGGTGCATGAGCCGCCCAACCTGCTCGGCACGCTGGAAGTCGCGGCCCGCGCCGAGGCGCTGGCCGAGCTTGGCGTCGAGGTCGAGATTCTCGATGCAGAGGCAATGCGGGAACTGGGAATGAACGCGCTCCTCGCCGTGGCCCAGGGCTCCGAGCGTCCGGCGCGGCTCGCCATCATGCAGTGGCGTGGAGGCGATGGGTCCGCGCCGGTGGCCATCGTCGGCAAGGGCGTGGTGTTCGACTCGGGCGGCATTTCGATCAAGCCCGGTGCCGGCATGGAGGACATGAAGGGCGACATGGCGGGCGCCGCCACCGTGATCGGGCTGATGCACGCCCTGGCGAGCCGCAAGGCAAGGGTCGATGTCGTCGGCGTCATCGGGCTGGTGGAGAACATGCCGTCGGGCACCGCCATGCGGCCCGGCGATATCCTGACCGCGATGAGTGGCACCACCATCGAGGTGGTCAACACCGATGCCGAGGGTCGGCTCGTCCTCGCCGATGCGCTCTGGTACACCCAAGAACGTTTCAAGCCCAAGGCCATCGTCGATCTCGCAACGCTGACCGGGGCCATCGTCGTGGCGCTCGGCCATGAGCATGCGGGGCTCTTCTCCAACGACGACGGGCTAGCGGCGGACCTGCTGGCGGCAGGTCTCGCGACCGGCGAGAAACTCTGGCGGATGCCGCTCGGCACGGCCTATGACAAGCTGATCGACAGCCGCTTCGCCGACATCAAGAATTCGGGCGGCCGCCCGGCCGGCTCGATCACTGCCGCGCAGTTCCTGAAGCGCTTCATCAAGGACACGCCCTGGGCCCATCTCGACATCGCCTCGACGGCGCTGGGCTCGCCGACCACCGAGACCAACGCGGCCTGGTCCTCCGGCTTTGGCGTGGCGCTGCTCGATCGCTGGCTCAGGGACAGGCACGAGGCGAAATAGGCCAGATGACCGACATTCTCTTCTACCATCTCGAAACGCAGCCGCTGGAACGCGTGCTGCCGGTGCTGGTGGAAAAGAGCCTCGAGCGTGACTGGAAGGTGATCATCGAAGCCGGCAGCGAAGAACGGGCGGGGGAGATCGACCAGTTCCTCTGGACCTTTCGCGACGATGCCTTCATCCCGCACGCGCGGGCCGGGGGCGACGCCGATGCGCTGCAGCCGGTGCTGATCACCACCCGGCCGCACAACCCCAACGACGCCGATATCCGCTTCTTCGTCGATCGCGCAGTGCCGGCCGAGGGTGGTGAATACAAGCGCATCGTCTACATGTTCTCCGGCCACGACCCCGACGCCGTGACAGAAGCCCGCGCCGCCTGGCGCGCGCTCTCGGTCGGCAACGAACTCACCTACTGGCAGCAGGACGCCGGTGGCAGGTGGGTGAAGAAGGGCTAACCCGGCTCCCAGCCCGGTTCAGCCAATTCGAAGCGGGAGAACTGGAAACCGGGGGTGACGGTGCAGCCGATCAGCGACCAGTCGCCGAGGCAGGTGGTGCGTTGCCAGTGCCCGCCGGGAATAACGAATTGCGGGCGCTCGCCGCTCATCAGGTCGGGCCCGAGCAGCGACTCCGTGCGGTGCACACCGTCATGCGAGGTCTCGATGCGCATGGGGTCGCCACCATACCAGTGCCACATCTCGGTGGCGTCCACCCGGTGCCAGGCGTTCCGCTTGCCACCTTCGAGCAGATAGTAGATCGCGGTGGTCAAGGGCCGGCCCGCGCTGTCCGGGCGGTCGGCGAAGCTCTGCCGATACCACCCGCCCTCGGGGTGCGGTTCGAGATTGAGCAGTCCGATCACCTGGCTGGCGGTCATGGTCATCATGTCAATCTTCCTGCTCATGGCCTCTGGGCCGCTTCCAGCGCTTCGTTCAGTTCGAGCCAGCTCTGCTCGACCCGGGCAATGTCCGCCTCGAAGCGAGCCTTGTCCTTGCCGAGGATGATAATACGTTCCGGCGCGCCGTCGTAGATCTTCGGATCGGCGAGGACCCCATCAATTCGGTTGAGTTCGGTACGCAACCGCTCGAGCTTGAGCTCAGCGTCGCGAATCGATTTGCGCAGCGGCGCGACATCCGCGCGCTTCTGCGCCGCGTCCTGGCGCTGCCCCTTGCGATCCTCGACGACGGGCGCGTCGGCGGTCTTCTTGTTCTTGCCCTTGCCGCCCGAGTTCGACGTCAGCGCGCGCTGGTACGCATCGAGATCGGCATCGAATTCCTCGATGGTGCCGTTCTGGGCGATCCACAGCTTGTCGACGGTGGCGTCGATCAGGTGGCGATCGTGGCTGATGATCAGCACTGCACCCTGGTAGTCGTTGAGCGCGGCGACCAGCGCGTCACGGCTGTCGATATCGAGGTGGTTCGTCGGCTCGTCGAGGATCAGCATGCCCGGCCCGCCGAAGGTGATCAGCCCCAGCATCAGGCGGGCGCGCTCGCCGCCCGAGAGGTTCTTCACCTTGGTGTCCATGCGCGAGGTGGTGAGACCCATCTGGGCCACGCGGCTGCGGCGCTTGGCCTCGCTGTCGGTGGGCATCAACTCGATGATGTGCTCGAACGGGGTCCATTCCGGCTTCAGCTTGTCGAGCTGGTGCTGCGCGAAGTAGGCGATCTCCAGCCCGCGGCCCTTGCGCATTTCGCCGCCCATCGGCTTGAGGTCGCCTGACAACAGCTTGGCGAAGGTCGACTTGCCGTTACCGTTGACGCCGATCAGCGCGATGCGGTCATCCGGATCGATCCGGTTGGTGATGTGGCGCAGCACCACCTTGTCGCCATAGCCCACCGACACATTGTCGAAGGTGATCATTGGCGATGCGGGCTCTTTCTTCGGATTGGGGAAGTTGAACGGCGCCGAGTGCTCGTCGAACATCGCCGCGGGCGGCTTCAGCTTGGCGATCATCTTGACGCGGGCCTGCGCCTGGGCCGCCTTGGATGCCTTGGCCTTGAAGCGGTCGACGAATTTCTGCAGGTGCGCGATCTGGTCCAGCGACTTCTCGCGCGCCTTGTTGTTGAGCTCCATCTGCATGCGACGCGTCTCTTCGAAC
>CAYNRZ010000031.1:0-21982 GCA_964399695.1 uncultured Devosia sp.
ATCCAGGACATGCTGGGCAAGGCGCTGGGCGGTCGTGGCGTCAAGCGCAAGATCAAGGTCAAGGACGCGCACGCGCCGCTGATGGCCGAGGAAGCCGACAAGCTGCTTGACCAGGACGCGCTCAACAAGGAAGCCGTCGACCTCGTCGAAAACCACGGCATCGCCTTCATCGACGAGATCGACAAGGTGGCCAATCGCGAGGGCGGCTATGCCGGCGGCCCGTCGCGCGAAGGCGTGCAGCGCGACTTGCTGCCGCTGATCGAAGGTACGACGGTTTCGACCAAGTACGGCCCGGTGAAGACCGACCACATCCTGTTCATCGCCTCGGGCGCCTTCCATGTCTCGAAGCCGTCGGACCTGTTGCCCGAGCTGCAAGGCCGGCTGCCGATCCGGGTCGAACTCACCGCGCTCGGCCGCGAGGATCTGATCCGTATCCTCAACGACACCGACGCCAGCCTCATCAAGCAGTATGTCGCCTTGATGCAGACCGAGGGCCTCAGCCTCGAATTCACCGCCGACGCCGTCGACGCCATCGCGGACGCCGCAGTGCAGGTGAACTCAACGGTCGAGAACATCGGCGCCCGCCGCCTCGCCACCATCATGGAGCGGCTGGTCGAGGACATCTCGTTCGACGCGCCCGACAAGTCCGGCCAGTCGATCACCATCGACGCCGCCTATGTGCAACAGCGCATCGGCAAGATGGCGGCGGATACTGACCTCAGCCGGTTCGTGCTGTAGGGATCTGACGTTCCCGGGCACCGCCCGGGAACACCTCTCCTACGCCCCCACCGTCCCGAACTGCGCACCATGCAGACGCGCATACGCCCCGTCGCGCGTCAGCAGTTCGCCGTGGCTGCCTGCTTCGACCACGCCACCATTGTCGACGACCACGATGCGATCGGCATTGCGGATCGTTGCCAGCCGGTGCGCGACGATCAAGGTCGTGCGGCCCTTGGCCAGTTCGGTCAGCGCCTGCTGGATGGCATATTCGGTGGCGGTGTCGAGCGCCGAGGTCGCCTCGTCGAGAATGAGGATCGGCGGGTTCTTCAGAAAGATCCGGGCAATCGCCAGCCGCTGCTTCTGGCCGCCCGAGAGTTTCACGCCGCGTTCGCCAGTCAGCGTCTCGAGGCCATCGGGCAACGAGCGGACATAGTCGGCGAGCGCCGCACGCTCCAGCGCCTCCCAGATCTCCTCGTCGCTGGCGCCGAGCCGGCCATAGGCGACATTGTCGCGGATCGAGGTGCCGAACAGGAACACGTCCTGCTGCACGATGCCGATCTGGCTCCGCAGCGAAGCCTGCGTCATGTCGCGGATATCGATGCCATCGATGGAAATGGCGCCACCGGTCACCTCGTAGAAGCGCGGCAGCAGCGAACAGATCGTGGTCTTGCCCGCCCCCGACGGTCCGACAAAGGCGATGGTCTCGCCGGCGCGGATGCTCAGGTTCAGCCCGTCCAGTACCGGTGCTATGTCGCCATAGGAGAAGCGCACATCCCTGTATTCGATGTCGCCCCTTAGCCCCGATACCGCCACCGCGCCCGGCCGGTCGGCAATATCGGGCGCGGTGTCGATCAGTGTGGTGAAGCGGCGGAAGCCGGCAATGCCCTTGGGGTAGCTCTCGAGCACCGAGGTGATCTTGTCGATCGGCCGGAAGAAGACGTTCACCAGCAAGAGGAAGCCGACGAAGCCGCCATAGCTCAGCTCGCCCTGCACGACGAACCAGGTGCCCGCGACCATGACGATCAGCTGCACCAGGCGCGTCCCCAGATAGCTCAGTGCGATCGAGGCGGTCATATAGGCATAGGCATTGAGCTTGGTCGCCCGGTAGGCCTCGTTGTTGGCCGCGAACAGCCCGCGCTCATGGTCCTCATTGGCGAAGGCCTTGACCACGCGGATGCCGCCGACGCTTTCCTGAACGCGCACGTTGAAGTCGCCGACGCGTCGGAACAGCGTCTGCCAGGTCTGGGTCATCTTGGCGCCATAGCGGCTGACCAGCCAGGTCACCAGTGGCACGATGGCGGTGGTGATCAGCGCCAGCTGCCAGTGGACGAAGAACATCAGCACGAACGCGCCGATGAAGGTCATGATGGCGATAAACAGGTCCTCGGGCCCGTGGTGGGCCACTTCGCCCACCTCCTCGAGGTCCTTGGTCACATGGGTGATCAGCTGGCCGGACTTGGTGTTGTCGAAAAAGCGGAAGCTCAGCTTCTGGATGTGGTCGAAGGCCTGCCGGCGCATGTCGGTTTCGATGCCGATGCCGAGCGCATGGCCCCAGTAGTTGACGATGGCCTGCAGCCCGGCGCTGAACAGGTAGATCGCCAGCAGCCCCGCCGCCGCCAGCCCGATCAACCCCCAGTCAGCCAGCGGCAGCAGCCGGTCGATGAACAGCTGCACTGCCAGCGGAAAGCCGAGCTCAAGCAGTCCGGCGATGACCGCACAGCCGAAATCGAGAAAAAACAGGCCCTTGTAAGGGGCGTAATAGGCAAAGAACCGGCGCAGCATGAAAGTCGCCCTGGGTACTCAGAAATATCGGCTAGCGCTTAGGCCGGTTCCGCCACGCTGTCCAGCCGACAGGGCCCGGCCGCCAACGACGTGTTCCACGTGAATCCATCATCCGTGCATGGCTTACCAAGAATTTAGCGGGACCCCTATTGTCCGGTCCCGTGCCCGGTGCCATCTCGACGCCACCCCACAGCAATGGTTGCCGATGACCAGCCTGCCCGCCCGCCGCCGTGCCCTTATGCTCGTCAATCCGCGCGCCCGCCGCGGCACCACCGTGCTTGATCCGGTGATCGCTCGGCTGGACAGCGGCGGCATCGATGTCAGCGTCGAAAAGTTCGAGAGTCCCGACGAGGTCAGCGCCGATATCGCCCGGCGCGGCGCGGCCTTCGAGCTTGCCATCATCTGCGGTGGCGATGGCACCATCAACTCGGCGGCGCGCGGCCTGTTGCTGACCGGCCTACCGATGGGGCTGCTGCCAATGGGCACGGCCAACGATCTCGCACGCACCCTCGGCATTCCCGAGGATCTCGGTCGGGCGGCCGATGTCATCATTGCCGGACACCGCAAGCGCGTCGATCTCGGCGAGGTCAACGGCCATCCCTTCTTCAACGTCGCCAGCATCGGGCTCAGTGCCGAGCTGGCGCGTGGCTTGACGGCGGATGCCAAGAAGCGCTGGGGCAAGCTCGGCTATGCGCTGGCGGCGCTCAAGGTGCTGGCCCGCGCCAGGGCGTTTCGCGCCACCATCGCCTCACCCACGGGCGAGGCTCGGGTGAAGACGTTGCAGATCGCCGTCGGCAATGGACGCCACTATGGTGGCGGCACGATCATCGCCGCCGACGCCACCATCGATGACGGCCATCTCGACCTCTACAGCCTCGAACAGGACAGCGTGTGGAAGCTGCTCTTGCTGCTCGGCCATTTCCGGCGCGGCACGCATGGCGCCTGGCAGGAGGTGCGCACTGACAAGTCGGTAGAATTCGACATCCGCACCAAGGAGCCGATGCCGGTCAATACCGATGGCGACATCGTCACCTACACGCCTGCGCATTTCCTGATCCGGCCCTTGGCCATCCAGGTCTTCGCGCCGGGGCCGTAGGTCCGGCTATTTGAGCCGCCGCACGATCTCGTGGCTGAGGAAGGTCAGGTCGGCCGCCTCGAGCTTGCCGATATCACGCGCCAGCCGGTTGGCGAGTTCGGTGGCTTCGGGGCTGAGGCCGGCGGTGTCCACCACCACGCGGGGGTCGCTCATCTCGGCGAGGCGCTGCAGTTCCTCTGCCTCGTCCCAGATGATGTTGAAGTACGCGATGATGCGCTGCAGCAGCATCCAGGTCGGCCTGCCGCGCTTGCCATGTTCGAGCGCGCTGAGATAGGCGCTCGACACGCGCAGCGCCGCCGCCATTTCCTTGAGCGATACGCCGCGTTCCTCGCGCAGCGCCCGCAATCTGGCACCGAGTGGCGTCATCGCTCTCCCCGCGTCCGCTTCAGCCGAACATAGAACGCCCCATCGCCGCCATGACCCTGGGCCGCGACATCCCAGCCGGCGACCAGTGGCGCAAGGTCCGGCGAGGTCAACCAGAGCGGCAGCATGGCGCGCAACACCCCCCGCTCGATGATCACCGCCGCGTCGTCGCCGAGCTTCTTCAGCCCCTTGCCGGTGATCACCAGCAATGTGCGATCGCCGCGCGCGGCGCGGGCGTGGATGAAGCGCGACAGTGCCGCATGCGCCTCGACCTGCCTCATGCCGTGCAGGTCGATGGTGCCGTCGATCTGGTCGCGGCCACGCACCAGGCGCTGGCGCAGGTTCGGCTCGATCCCCGGCCGGGGCGCCTGGCCGGGGCGTCCCGTCGGCTGGTAGCTCGGCATCGGCGGCAGCGGCCGCTGCGGCCTGGGCTTGGCCATGGGCGGCTCTGGTGGCTTCGGCAATGCCGTTTCCGCTGGCAGCGCCTGCCGCGGCGAGCGCGGACGCAAGGGGTCGACCGTGTCGGCGACACGGTCCCAAAGGTGCCAATCCTTCAGGGGCGGCGACTGGTTGCGCCGTTTGGACATGCCGCGCGCCCGCCGCCGTGGCTCACTCGAGCTGGCTGGTGGCGACGAGCTTCCAGTTGGGATCACGTGAGCGGGTATTGCGGGCAAAGCTCCACTCGTCGGCAATATTGGTCACCTGCTCGGCATTGCCCTCGATGATCTCGCCATCGTCCATGTCGCGGGTGGCGGATACCACTTCGGCGTGGAACCGGATGGTGACCTGCGCGATGCGCTTTTCCAGTTCGGCGGCCGAGATTTCCACCTTGGGCAGACCCACAAAGGTGAAGTCGACCTTGCGCTTGGCCTGCTCGCGCTCGCGAATGGCCCGCTCGAAGCCATCATAGACGTCCTTGTCGAGCAGATTCTTCAGCGTGGCACGATCGCCGGCCGCAAAGGCGGTGACGATCATCTCATAGGCGGCCTTGGCGCCTTCCATGAAGGTCTTGGGCGAAAACTCCGGATCGGCCTCGGCAATGGCCTTCAGCCCGGCGGCAACGGCTTCATCCCCATGCGAAAACTGCGTGATCTCCGCCTCGAGCTTGCGGGCGTGCCGCTCGGCATCGTCGTCGGTGGGACGCGGGCGCAGCGGCACCACGGTGTCGTCGGCCCCCGGCACGGGGGACTGGGCCGCATCGGGACGGCGCTCCAGCGGGTTGCGCTCACGGCCCGTGCGCGTCCCCAGCACCTGGCGCAGCCGGTACAGCACCACAATGGCGACGCCGATGGCAATCAGGGTGGGGAGGTCCAAAAAGTCTTCCATCGCTCGGGGGTCTTCCTGCGGCAGCAAAATCGGGGCACAGCGGCTCGCGGAGCCGTACAAGTGACCTATATATAGGTAAAGCCTCAGCCACACACCAGTTCAGCTTTGGCCGAAGCCTAACGGAAAGGGAAGGCAAGGTGGGACGTATCGTCGCTCTGGGCATCCTCGCGATGCCGCTGATCGAGATTGCACTGTTCATCGTGGTCGGCAGGGCGCTTGGCGTCTGGCTGACGCTCGGGCTGGTGCTGCTCAGCACTGTGGCCGGCGGTCTGATCCTGCGCTGGCTCGGCCTTGCCATGGTCGGGCAGATCCGCTCCACCGTTTCGGCCCGCAAGCTCCCGGGCCAACGGGCCGCCGACGCGATGATGATCGGTGTCGCGGCCCTGCTGCTGATCGTACCGGGGTTCTTCACCAGTGCGCTCGGCCTGATCCTGTTGCTGCCGCCGGTCCGCAGCCTGATCTATGGCTGGTTCAGCCAGCGTGTAGAAGTGGTCGACCTCAGCACCGCCGAGTACAGCGCCGGGCGCCGTGAGCGTTTGCCCAACGACACCATCGAACTCGACGACGACGAGTGGCGGCCCCGCTGATCCGGGCGTTGCCGCCATTCCCGGCCCGGCTTCGGCTTGTCGCGGCGCGGCAAAGATGCTAGCCCAGCGCCGAAATTTCCTCGCAGGGACAACAGAACATGGCCGACGCAACCCCGACCCCGGCAGATAGCACCGCGGCGCCCGCAAAGCCGAGCTACAGCCTCGTTGGCCAGTATATCCGCGACCTGAGCTTCGAGAATCCCAGCGCTCCGGCCTCGATCATCACCGGCGGCGCCCAGCCGCAATTTACCGTCGGAATCAATGTCGGGGTGAAGAAGCAGACCGACGACATCTATGCCGTCGAAATCAGCCTCAACGCCAAGGCGGAGCGCGACGGCACGGTGCTGTTCCAGGTCGAGATGGTCTATGGCGGCGTGTTCCGGGTCAGGAACGTGCCGGAAGACCAGCTGGCGCCGCTGCTGATGGTCGAGTGCCCGCGTCTGCTGTTCCCGTTTGCGCGCCATGCGCTGGCCAACACCGTCCAGCTCGGCGGCTTCCCGCCGCTGATGATGGACCCGGTGGATTTCCAGGCGCTTTTCCTGCAGAACGTGCGCAACATGCAGAACCAGCAGGGCGCTGCCGCCGCTCCGGGCAACGGCCAGCCCAACTGATTTCGACGCTTTCGGGCGTTTCACGTATGGGGGCCTTCCGGGACACCGGGAGGCCCTCATTCTGTCGGGGCTGCGACCTCGGCGTACTTGGTCCACACCGCATCGGCGCCCAAGGTCGCGACCAGCGCGGCATGACCCGCCGCCTCCTCGGCACTGATCCGGGGCGGTAGCGGCTGCGGACGGGTGCGCGCCGGTGCCGCCCGATATTCAGCACCCGTCTGCTCCCGGCTCTCGGCGACGAGAGCCAACCCGACCTGCCGGCCACCCAGCAGCTCGAGATAGACATCTGCCAGGATTTCGCTGTCGAGCAGCGCGCCGTGCAGGGTGCGCTTGGAATTGTCGATGCCGTAGTGCTTGCACAACGCATCAAGACTGACGCGCGCGCCCGGATGGCGCTGGCGCGCCACCATCACGGTATCGATCACTGCGTTGGAAAGGCTCGGCCGCTTGATCCGCTCGAGCTCGGCATTCAGGAATCCAATGTCGAACGGCGCATTGTGGATCACCAGCGTCGCATCGCCGATGAAGTTGAGAAACGCCTCGGCCTCGTCGGCGAATTTCGGTTTTTGACTCAGGAACTCGGTGGAGAGCCCATGGATGCGGAAGGCCTCTTCCGGCATCGGCCGCTCGGGGTTCAGATAGACGTGGAAATGCCGGCCGGTCGGAATGTGGTTGATCAGCTCGACACAGCCGATTTCGACGACGCGATCGCCGGTCTGCGGCGAGAGGCCCGTGGTTTCGGTATCGAGGACGATTTCGCGCATCATCGGCCGGTTTTCGCCTTGTCCTGAAGCGCCGCAATCAGTGCGCGCACCTGCTCGCCCGTCTCGGCGATGGTCCCCGAGGTGTCGATCACATGGTCGGCGCGCCGTATTTTCTCGGCTTGTGGCAGCTGCCGGGCAAGGATGGCGTCCAGCTTTTCCACACTCATCCCCGGCCGGGCCAACGCGCGGCGGTGCTGCTCGGCCGCATCGACCGCCGTGACGATCACGGCATCCAGGCCCCAGTCGACGCCATTCTCATAGAGCAGCGGGATATCGACAACCGCCAGCGCCGCGCCCTGCCGCTCCGCTTTGGCCAGAAACTGCCGGATCTCGGCCCTGACCAGCGGATGAACGATGGCCTCGAGCTCCTGTAACCGCGCCGGCGTCGCGAGCAGCTCGGCGCTGAGCCGCGCGCGGTCGACGCGGTTGTCGACGACCACCCCAGGAAAGGCCGCGCCCACCGGCTGCACTGCTGCCCCGCCGTCATAGAGCCGATGCACCGCCTCGTCGGCCGAAAAGGTCGGAATGCCCAGGGCCGCGATGGCCGCGAGCACGGTCGACTTTCCCGTGGCAATCGATCCGGTGAGCCCGAGCTTCAGCATCAGAGCGTCGCCTCGACCCTGGCCCGCAGTTCTGCCGTTACCTCCGGCCGCACCCCGAACCAGGCCTCAAAGCCCGGCACCGCCTGGTGCAGGAGCATCCCCAGCCCATCGACGGTCCCGAGCCCCAGCGCCCGCGCGTCGGCGAGCAGCGGCGTCACCAGCGGTACATAGACAATATCGGTCACCAGCGCCGATTTCGGCAGCAGCGTCAGGTCGAGGTCCTCGAATCGTGTGCCGTGCATGCCGATCGACGTGGTGTTGACCACCAGCCCCGTTCCCGGCGCCTCGCGGGCGAAATCCGCCAACGGTCCGCCGCGGAACGGGCCTTCGATCGCTGTGGCCAACCCCGTTGCCTTGTCCACCGTGCGGTTGAGCACGACGATGTCCTTCACCCCGCGCTCACGCAGTGCAACGAGGATCGCCCGCGCCGCGCCGCCGGCACCGAGGACGATGGCGCGCTCGAGCCGTGCGTCCCAACCTGGGGCGTTCTGGTCGAGATTACCAAGAAAGCCCATGAAATCGGTATTGAAGCCATGCACAAGGCCGGCCCTGGCCACCAGCGTGTTGACCGCGCCGATGGTCCGCGCCAGCGGATCGACACTGTCGCAGAGCGCAAACACCTGCTCCTTGTGCGGAATGGTGACGTTGCCGCCGGCAAACTCTCCGGACTTCAGCCGAGCGAAGAACTCCGGCAGCGCCTCGGGCGCGATATCGATCGGCTCGTAACTGCCGGCAATGCCGTATCGCTCGAGCCAGGTGCCGTGGATCAGCGGCGAGCGCGAGTGCTTGATCGGGTGGCCGATCACGAAGGCCTTGGTCATGGTGCAGTGTCCAGCGTTTCCGGGGCCAGCCGCCGCAGCGCCGCGAGCAAAGGCAGCAGCGGCAGGCCGAGAATGGTGAAATAGTCGCCTTCGACCTTTTCGAACAGCCGGATCGACGGCCCTTCCAGCCGATAGCCGCCCACCGAGCCGAGCACAGCCTCGCCCTCGAGCGCCAGAACTGCCTGCCGTTCAGCCGCGCCGGTTCTGCGCATCGTCAGCTCGGCCCGCTCGACATGCGACCAGGCCAGCGTGCCATCGCGGGCCAGCGCAACCCCGGCATTGAGCGTGTGACGGCGCCCCGACAGCCGCGCCAACTGCTCAGCGGCCTCGGCGAGGTTCGCAGGCTTATGGAAGAGTTCGCCGTTCGCAGCCAGCGTCTGGTCGGAGCCGATCACCCATGCCCCCGGATATTGCTGAGAGACGGCCTGTGCCTTGGCCACGGCCAGCACCTCCGCGACACCTCTGGCATCGGCGCCTTTCCCCAGTGCCGCGGCTTCCAGCATCCGCTCGTCGATTTGCGCTGGACGCGCCTCGAATCGCAGGCCAGCCCCGGAAAGCAGGGCCTTTCGCGCGGCGCTCTGGGAGGCGAGGATCAGCATGGGCACGGGTTTTCCACACTGTCCTTGCTGAGGCAACCGCCGGGGCGGTGGAAATCCTGTTCAGACGCTGCCTACGAGGACTTGTCCCCGCTCCGGCGATATTGCTCCACAGCCCAGCCCCTCTGGACGGTTAACGAAGCGTTAACGACTGAATCGTGGAAAACCTCGAAAAGCGCGACAAGTTCGTCCACAGCTCGTCCACACATTCGTACGCACAGAGCTCATGGTTAATCATCCGTTAACGCGGGGGACTCCGGACCTGAGCTGGCTTTGTCCACACCGGGCGTCCACAGGCTCAGCGACGACGAGTGCGCGCAAGTGTCACCGCGCCACTGCGTTGTGGATGGGGCGGAATTGCAGCAAAACACCGCCATGATAATACAGATACAGAATCTAGATTCTTCTTTGGGGACGCCGATGGCCGAAGTCGGCGCCAAGCCGCTGCTCGCGACAGTGCTCGGACACCGCACCGAGCGCCTGCCGATCTGGATCATGCGCCAGGCCGGGCGGTACCTCCCCGAGTACCGGCAGGTCCGGGCCCAGACCACGAACTTTCTCGAACTCTGCTACACCCCAGAGCTTGCGACGGAAGTCACCCTGCAGCCCTTGCGACGTTTCGATCTCGACGCGGCGATCCTGTTTTCCGACATTCTGGTCATCCCCGATGCCCTTGGCCAGTCGGTCCGCTTCGAAGTCGGCGAGGGCCCGCAGCTCGATCCGATCGGCAAGGAGGGGGTGGATCGCCTCGACCGCTCGCGGGCGATGGCCCATCTCGCGCCGGTGTTCGAGACGGTGCGACGGATCCGGGCGGCCATTGCGCCCGACAAGACCCTGATCGGCTTTTGCGGTTCGCCCTGGACCGTTGCGACCTACATGATTGCCGGGCACGGCTCGACCGACCAGGCGGCCGCACGGCTGTTCGCGCTGCGCGAGCCGGAGGCTTTTGCCCGGCTGATCGACGTCCTCGTTGAAACCAGCATCGACTATCTGGCGGGCCAGTTCGCCGCTGGCGCCGATGCGGTGCAGCTGTTCGAGAGCTGGGCGCTCAATCTCGACGAGGAGGCGTTCCGTGCCTGGGTCATCGAGCCCAACCGCCGGGTCGTCGCCGGTCTTCGCGCCCGCGTGCCGGGCGCACCGGTGATCGGCTTTCCGCGCGGTGCGGCCGGAATGCTCGTGGAATACGCGGCGAAAACCGAGGTGAACCTCCTCGGCCTCGACTATGGCGTGCCCTTGGCCTTTGCCTCCGGTCTTCCGGCGGGGCTCGGGGTTCAGGGCAATCTCGATCCGTTGCGGCTGGTGGCTGGTGGCAAGCAGATGCACAACCGCGCCCGACAGATCGTTGGGGCCTTCCGCGATCGCCCGCATATCTTCAATCTCGGTCATGGCATCGTGCCCGAGACGCCGATTGCTCACCTTGAGCAACTGATTGCCACCGTCAGGGACGCCAGCTGATGTACGAGTGGGTCAAAGCCCTGCATATCCTCTCGATCATCGCCTGGATGGCGGGGATGCTGTATCTGCCTCGGCTGTTCGTCTACCACGCCGACGCTGTGGTGGGTTCCGACAAGTCCGAGACCTTCAAGGTCATGGAGCGCCGCCTTTATCGCGGCATTACCACCCCGGCGATGGTGGCCAGCTGGCTGTTCGGGCTTTGGCTCGCCTTTGGCTTCGGGATCGTGGATTTCAGCCAGGGCTGGATGTGGCTGAAGGCGGTGATGGTCCTGGCGCTCAGCGGCATTCACGGCTGGTACGGTCGCCTGACCCGGGACTTCGCCAATGACCGCAACACGCGCCCGGCAAAATTCTTCAGGTTGATCAACGAGATCCCGTTCGTTCTCGCCATCATCATCGTCATCGCGGTGGTGGTCCGCCCCTTCTGATCGGTCGGTCGCGGCGCACATCCGGGCCGGCGGACTCGGTAGAATCCGTCGGCCGGCGGCAAACCAGCTTGAATACGCCGCGACTTTTATATATCTGATGCCCACCCCGCTCCCTCAGTGCGCGTTTCCCCAACGCTGCCGAGCGGCCTCTCCCCCCTCACCTTCCCTCCACGACGATTTTGCAAGGGCCTTCCGCGCAATGGAAAACATGAAGCTCAGCGAGCTCAAGGCAAAGACACCTGCCGAACTGCTGAAGTTCGCCGAGACGCATGAGGTCGAGAATGCCTCGACCATGCGCAAGCAGGAGCTGATGTTCGCCATCCTCAAGGAGCTGGCGGCGCGCGAGGTGGACATTACCGGTGAGGGTGTGGTCGAGGTACTGCCCGACGGTTTCGGTTTCCTCCGCTCCCCGGACGCGAACTACCTGCCGGGTCCCGACGACATCTATGTCAGCCCCAGCCAGATCCGCCGCTTTTCGCTCAGGACCGGCGACACGGTGGAGGGCCAGATTCGCTCTCCCAAGGAAGGCGAGCGCTATTTCGCGCTGCTCAAGGTCAACACCATCAATTTCGAGGATCCCGAGCAGGTCCGCCACAAGATCAACTTCGACAACCTGACGCCGCTCTATCCCGACGAGCGGTTCCGTATGGAAATCGAAGATCCGACGATCAAGGACCGCTCCGGCCGCGTCATCGATCTGGTCGCCCCGCTCGGCAAGGGTCAGCGCTGCCTGATCGTTGCGCCGCCGCGCGTCGGCAAGACCATCATGATGCAGAATATTGCGCGCTCGATCGCGCATAATCATCCGGAATGCTACCTGATCGTGCTGCTCATCGATGAGCGGCCGGAAGAAGTCACCGACATGCAGCGCACGGTGAAGGGCGAGGTGATCGCCTCGACCTTCGACGAACCCGCCAGCCGCCACGTTCAGGTCGCCGAGATGGTGATCGAAAAGGCCAAGCGTCTCGTCGAGCACAAGCGCGACGTCGTCATCCTGCTCGACAACATCACGCGCCTCGGCCGCGCCTACAACACCGTGGTGCCGTCCTCGGGCAAGGTGCTGACCGGCGGTGTCGATGCCAACGCCCTGCAGCGTCCGAAGCGCTTCTTCGGCGCCGCCCGCAATATCGAGGAAGGCGGCTCGCTGACCATCATTTCGACCGCGCTGATCGATACCGGCAGCCGCATGGACGAAGTGATCTTCGAAGAGTTCAAGGGCACGGGTAACGCCGAAATCGTGCTCGATCGCAAGATCGCCGACAAGCGGGTGTTCCCGGCCATCGACGTCACGAAGTCCGGTACCCGCAAGGAAGAGCTGCTCTGCGAGCCGGATGTCCTCAAGAAGATGTACGTGCTCCGCCGCATCCTCAATCCGATGGGCACGGTCGACGCGATGGAGTTCCTGCTCGACAAGCTGCGGCAGACCAAGACCAATGCCGACTTCTTCGAGTCGATGAACACCTGATCCAGCGATGCGTGCCGGCGACACCATTGTCGCGCTGTCGTCGGGCGCCCTGCCCGCCGGCGTTGCGGTGGTTCGCCTCTCCGGTCCGGGCTCCGGGCCGGCGTTGAACAGTCTTTGCGGCGCGCTCCCGGCGCCGCGGCATCTCACCCTGCGCGACATCAGTATTGATGATGAGACCGTCGATCGCGGTCTCGTTGCTTGGATGCCCGGCCCCGCCAGTTTCACCGGGGAGGACACGGCCGAAATACACCTGCACGGCTCCCGCGCCGTCGTTCAGCGGGTGCTGCGTGGCCTTACCGGCATGCCGGGCCTGCGCCTGGCTGAAGCCGGCGAGTTCACCCGACGGGCCTTCGAGAATGGCAAGCTCGATCTCGTCGAAGCCCAGGGCCTCGGCGATCTGATCGAGGCCGAAACCGAGAACCAGCGGGCACTGGCCTATACCCGCATGCAAGGCGGCTTGACCCGCCAGGTTGAGGGCTGGCGCGAGCGGCTCCTCGATCTTCGGGCGGAACTCGAGGCCCAGATCGACTTCTCCGACGAGAGCGACGTAGGTGCTTTGCCGGAGAGTTTCCGGGGCGAACTGTTGGCCCTCCATGCAGAGGTAATGCGTGTTGCCGGTTCCGCCGGTCAGGGCCGTATCCTTCGTGACGGGTTTCGCGTGGTGTTGGCCGGCCCGCCAAACGCCGGCAAGTCCAGCCTTCTCAACGCCCTCTCCCGTTCGGATGCGGCCATCGTCTCCGATGAGCCGGGCACTACACGCGACCTGAAGGAGGTGCCCCTCGCCGTGAGTGGCCAGTTGCTGATCCTCATCGACAGCGCGGGTCTGCGGGAGACGGAGTCCAAGGCGGAGGCTATCGGCGTCGCGCGCGCCCGGGAAGCCATGTTATCCGCCGGACTGGTCCTGTGGCTGCAGGCCCCCGATCAGCCCGCGCAGCCGCCGCCAGAGTTTCCCGAACTCGAGGACGAGGCGTGGCGCCGGCCACCCGTAATGAAGGTCGGCACAAAGGCGGATCTGGCTGTGATGTCAGGTGTGGATCACAGCGTTTCGGTGAACAGCGGCGCCGGCCTCTCTGAGTTGCTTGAGCTGCTCTACCAGGCATCGGGAGCCGGCCAGGTCCGTGCCGGCGATCTACTGGTCAGTCGCGAGAGGGATCGGGACGCGCTGATTGCGGCCGCTGTCGCCATTTCCGACGCGGAAGCGGCCATGGAACGATCCGAGATCGCAGCTGAGCACCTCCGTGGCGCTTCAGCGGCGCTCGAGCGCCTGCTCGGCCGCATGGACGCAGAGTCGGTGCTCGATCATCTGTTCAGCGCTTTCTGTATTGGGAAGTAGCAGGGTCACGTCGGCAATGAGTCCTGCCGGGCGACCTGCATTTGATTCACGTGAAACTTCGAGCGGTCCCAATCTGTGGCGAACAGCCCAACCCGTCGGCGCGACGTGCCAGTTGATTCACGTGAAACATTGCCCTAGACCCGCGCGATCAGGAAAATACAGAACATGCGCGACTTCGACGTCATCATTGTCGGCGGCGGCCATGCCGGGGCGGAAGCCGCGGCGGCCTCGGCGCGCCTCGGCGTCGCCACGGCTCTGATCACGCACAAGCGCGCGACCATCGGCGAGATGAGCTGCAATCCGGCGATTGGTGGGCTCGGCAAGGGCCACCTCGTTCGCGAGATCGATGCGCTCGACGGCTTGATGGGCCGGGTCGCCGATGCCGCCGGCATCCAGTTCCGCGTGCTCAATCGCCGCAAGGGCCCGGCCGTGCGTGGTCCGCGCACCCAGGCTGATCGCAAGCTCTACCGCGAAGCCATGCAGGCCGCCATTGCCGCGCAGCCCAATCTCGAAGTGATCGAGGGCGAGGTCGACGACCTCGAGGTCATTGATGGCCGGATCACTGGCGTGGCGCTGCTCGATGGCCGCCGCTTTGGCACCCGCGCCGTGGTGCTGACCACCGGCACGTTCCTGCGCGGGCTCATTCATCGCGGTGAAGAAACGGTCCCCGCCGGCCGCCTGGGCGAGAAACCCGTGCTCGGGCTCTCCACCCGCCTTGAGGCGCTGGGCCTGGCGCTCGGTCGCCTGAAGACGGGGACCCCGGCCCGCCTCGACGGCCGGACGATCGACTTCTCGGTGCTGGAGGAGCAACTCGGTGACGATCCGCCGGAGCCGTTCTCCTCGTTGACCACGGAGATCGCCCAGCGCCAAATCAGCTGCTATATCACCCGCACGACCGCCGCGACGCATCGCATCATCGCGGAGAACCTGCATCGATCGGCGATGTATTCCGGTCGGATCGCCAGCCGGGGCCCGCGCTACTGTCCCTCGATCGAGGACAAGATCGTTCGCTTTGCCGATCGTGACAGCCACCAGATTTTCCTCGAGCCCGAGGGGCTAGACGATCACACGATCTATCCCAACGGCCTGTCGACTTCGCTGCCCGCCGAAGTGCAGCTGAGTTTCCTCCGCTCCATGCCGGGGCTCGAGCAGGTTGAAATCATCAGGCCGGGCTATGCCATCGAGTACGACCATGTCGATCCGCGCGAGTTGCGGCTGACACTGGAACTGAAGCGGCTGCCCGGCCTGTTCCTTGCCGGCCAAATCAATGGCACAACCGGCTATGAAGAAGCGGCGGCGCAGGGCTTGCTCGCCGGCGCAAACGCGGCGCTGTCGGTACTTGGGCGCGCACCGCTGTCGCTGTCGCGTACCGAGAGCTACCTCGGGGTCATGGTGGACGACCTGGTGACGCGCGGCGTCACGGAACCCTACCGGATGTTCACCTCCCGTGCCGAGTTCAGGCTGCATCTGCGCAGCGACAATGCCGATCAGCGGCTCACCGACCTCGGCGTTGCGACCGGCCTGGTGGGGGCGCGTCGCGCAGCCGCCTGGCAGCAGAAGGCTGCCGAGCTGCGCGATGGCCGCGCCCTGCTCGACCGTCTGGTGGCGTCGCCGAGTGTTGCACGGCGCGCCGGTATCGCCGTCAATGCCGACGGCCGCGAACGTTCGGCGTTCGAGCTGATGTCCTACCCGGACATCAATCTATCGGCGCTGCAGCAGCTGTTCCCGAAGATGGCGGCGATCGCGCCCTTGCGTCTGGAACAATTGAGCATCGACGCGCAATACGCGGTTTACCTTGAGCGGCAGGCCAACGACATTGCCGCCATGCGCCGTGACGAGTCCCGCGAGATTCCGGCATGGGTGAACTATGCCGAGCTGCCCGGTCTGTCGATGGAAGTTCGGATGAAGCTGGCGGCCGCCAAGCCGCAGACGATTGCGCAGGCGCAGGCCATCGAGGGCGTGACGCCTGCGGCGATTACGCTGCTGCTTTCGGTCATCCGGCGCGGCAGCCTGCGCAAAGTCGGCTGATGGCGAGCCACGGCGCCGACCTGGCCGCCTACTCTCGCAACTTCGGCCGGCCTGCCGAGCTGGTACTTAGCGACCTGGAATCGTTTTGCGCCCTACTGGTCAAATGGAACGCGGTGCAGAATCTTGTTTCACGTGAAACAGTGGCCGACATCTGGCGGCGCCACATCGTCGACAGCCTGCAGGTGCTGCCACTGATCAGGCCGTCCGATCGCTGGATTCTCGACCTCGGCAGCGGTGGCGGGCTCCCCGCCATCCCCCTGGCCATTGCACTCAAGGGGTCCGGTCGCCAGATCACGCTGGTCGAACCGGTCGGCAAGAAGGCGGCGTTTCTCCGCACGGCGATTCGAGACCTCAAGCTTGAGGCGGAGGTCCGCAACGTGCGAATCGAGCAGATTGATTCACGTGAAACAGGTCCGGCCGACCTGATCACCTCGCGGGCCCTTGCCTCCCTGACCCAGCTCTGCGCCTGGATGGAGCCGTTCTTCGGACCGTACACCCATGCCGTTCTCCATAAAGGGCGGGAACATCCGGTGGAACTGAGAGAAAGCGGTTTGGCGTGGAACGTTGACGTGATATTAACCGAGAGTGTTACCGGTGACGGTGGCGTGTTGCTGGAGCTGACGCATTTGTCAAGGAAAGCAACGAGTTAGCGGCGATTCTCGGAGGCCTTCTCGTGGCGGCGCGTATCCTGACCATAGCCAATCAGAAGGGCGGCGTCGGCAAGACGACCACGGCAATCAACCTCGCCACAGCGCTCGCGGCCATCGGCGAGCGGGTGCTGATCGTCGACCTCGACCCGCAGGGCAATGCCTCCACCGGGCTCGGCATTTCCCGCGACGACCGCGAAGTGTCGAGTTACGACCTGATGGTGGGTGGGGCCGGGGTGGCGAGCGCCTCGGTCATGACCAGCGTCCCCAATGTCGCGATCATCCCGTCGACGCTTGACCTGCTCGGCGTCGAGCTGACCATCGCGCAGCAGCAGGATCGCGCCTTCAAGCTGCGCGACGCCTTCCGCGCCATGGGCGATTTCCGGATCGAGGACAAGCCGGTCAGCTATATCCTCATCGACTGTCCTCCGTCGCTGAACCTTCTGACCATCAACGCGCTGGTCGCTGCCGATGCGGTGCTGGTGCCGCTGCAATGCGAGTTCTTCGCGCTGGAGGGTCTCAGCCAGCTGCTGCAGACCATCGAGCAGATCCGCTCGACGCTCAACCCGCGCCTCTCGATCCAGGGCGTGGTCATGACCATGTATGACAAGCGCAACAACCTGTCGGAACAGGTCCTTGCCGACGTGCGTAGCGAGATGGGGTCGCTGGTCTACGACACTGTCATTCCACGCAATGTCCGGCTGAGCGAGGCGCCGTCCTATGGCAAGCCGGCCCTGCTCTACGACCTGAAATGTGCCGGCAGCCAGGCCTATCTGCGGCTGGCTACGGAAGTCATCCGGCGCGAGCGGCAGCTGGTGGCGGCGTGAGGAGCCGATGATGAACGAGAAACCTTCACGGCTGGGCCGCGGCCTGGCAGCCCTGATCGGCGATATGTCCACACTCGATGGTGCCCGCTTTGCCGAATCGGGGACCGGATCACGCCGCCTGCCCATCGACTTCCTGATAGCCAATCGCGCCAATCCGCGCCGCGAGTTCGACCAGGGCCAGCTTGATGAGCTGGCCAACTCGATTCGCGAGAAGGGGGTGATGCAGCCGCTGCTGGTTCGACCGACCACCGATCCCAACCAGTTCGAAATCATCGCCGGCGAGCGTCGCTGGCGGGCCTCGCAGCTTGCGGGGCTCTCCGAAGTGCCGGTGCTCGTTCGCGAAGTCGACGACAAGGAAGCGCTCGAGCTCGCCATCATCGAGAACGTGCAGCGCGTCGATCTCAATCCACTCGAGGAAGCCATGGGCTACGGCCAGCTGATCGAGCAGTTCGACTATACCCAGCAGGATCTCGCCCAGGTCATCGGCAAGTCGCGCTCGCATGTCGCCAACACGCTACGGCTGTTGAAGTTGCCCGACGATGTGCGCTCGATGCTGGCGCGTGGTGAGCTCACTGCCGGCCATGCCCGCACGCTGATTACCGCCGAGGATCCGGCAATGCTGGCCAAGCGCATCATCGATGGCGGGCTCAGCGTCCGCGAAGCCGAGCAGCTCAGTCAGCAGCAGACGTCGACGCCCCGGAAGAAGGCGCTGCCCGGCAGCAAGGACGCCGACACCATGGCGTTGGAGAAGCGCCTCTCCGATGTGCTGGGCCTGCATGTGGCGATCGACCACAAGGACCAGGGTGGCCGCCTCGAAATCCGCTACCGCACGCTCGAGCAGCTCGACGGCATCTGTGCCAAGCTCACCGGCTACAACGGCTGAGAGTGATCTAGGACGATCGGCCCCGAAAAGCCGTTCAGAAGGCGTTCATCTTCATGGCAAATATGGCAGGAAATGCCGCACTGTCTGTCGGTCGCCACCGGCTGCGAAACTTCAAGTTGCTGATTTCAAACCACATTCCCCGCTGTTTCACGTGGAACGTCAGCGTTCGGCCGCCAACATCGTGACGGCGAGGAAGGTGCGGCGCGCAATCGTCTCCTGCAGGTCGTAGGTCTTGCGGCTGTCGGCAATCCCCGCCTGCAGCCGATCCAGCGCGAGGCTCAGGCTCTCGTCGGACCAGATGCGCAGCTGCCGTTCCATGCTGGCACGGCGCGAGAAATGTGGCTTTGGCCGTGCCCCGTCCAGCACTGCAGCCGCAGGCTTTCCGGCCTCGACCTCGGTCCGCCAGCGCCGCATGGCGGCGAAGTGGTTGAGGGCGGCGGCGAGAATCTGCTGCGGGTTCACCGCGTTGGCCAGCGCGCGGGCGAGGGCGGCCTCCAGATCGCTGGCGTGGCCTTCACCCATGGCATCGACGACCTGGTCAAGGACCAGGGCGGCATTGTCGGCGCATAGCGTCAGGATGTCTTCGCGGGTCAGCCGCTTGCTGGCGGCGGCATAGAGCTCCAGCTTCTCCAGCTCGCGTCGGGTGACCTCGCGGTCATTGCCGAGCTGGTCGCGCAGCGTCGAGACGGCGTCGGCGTCGATGGCGATGCCGGCCTTGTTGAAGGTTTCGGCGATCAGTTCGCCCAAAGCCCGCTCATTGTCGGGATAGCAGGGCAGGGCGCGGCCGAGCTTGGCGCCCTCCACCATGGCGCGCAGCGCATCCTTGGGGGTGAGATTGCCGGCTTCGATGATGATCACCGCTCCGGCGGGATCGTCCACCAGTGCCGCCAGAACGGTGGTCAGGCCCTTGCCAGCGCCTCGCACCCGGATCACGCGCTTATCGCCGAACAGCGAGGTGGTGCGGGCCTCCATCGCGAGGCGCGACGGATCCGCGTCGAGTTCGCCCCCGTCGAGAACCAGCAGGTTCATCTCGTCGGCACCCGCGCCGGCAAAGCGCTTGGAGAGCCGATAGCCAACCTCACGCACCAGCCCGGCATCGGGACCGTAGGCAAGGAATACGCCCTCGTTCAGGTCCGGTCGGGTTATGAAGCGGTCGACCTCGTGCGCCTTCAACGCGCCCATCAGCGGGCCAGCACCCCGATCACGGTCAGCCGGATGGTCTCGGCAAGCGCGCGTGCCGCCTGCTCTTCGGCATTGCGCTGCGCTTCGGTGTCGGCGAGGCCCTGGCCGTCCGTGCTGTAGCTCGCGGCGGCGGACCGCTCGCCGGCAAACAGCACCGTGCCATCGGCGCCCTTCAGCTCGATATCGGCGGATACCACCGCCTCCCGTTGCTCCGAGGGCCGCGCAACGTCAGAGCGGGTCAGTGGCCGGTTGCTGGCCGTCGTCACCACTGTCAGCAACGGTCCGCCGCTGGCCTTGCCGAGGCTCAGCGCCAGGTCCTGGTAGATGATCTGCTCCAGCCGGGTCGCAGGCTTGGCATAGCTCAGGGCCACACGCTCGGCGCCGATACCGCGGTCGCCATAGACCGGCTGCAGGCTCGAACAGCCGGCCACCGCCAGCGGCAGCAGCAGCGCCAGCGCGATCAGGCCGGCGCGGACCGTGGCTCTAGACGACAACATTGACGATCCTGTCCGGTACGATGACGATCTTTTTCGGCGCCTGCCCGGCCAGAATGCGGACAATCTCGTCCATTGACAAGACGCGCTGCTCGACCTCGGCGGCCGCAAGTCCCTTGGCCACCGTGATCTCGCCACGCCGCTTGCCGTTGATCTGTATCGGCATGGTCACCGTGTCATCCACCAGCAAGGCCGGATCGTGGGCGGGCCAGGGCGCATCGGTCACGAGACCGGATTTGCCCAAGGCCTCCCAGCAGCTTTCGGCGAGGTGGGGCATCATCGGGGCAATCAGCTGCACCAGACGTTCCACGCCCTCCTGCAGCGCACTGAGGCGCGCCGCCGGCGCGGCGGCAACCAGCCCGGCCGACCGCACCAGCGCATTGGTCAGTTCGTAAATCTGCGCCACGGCCCGGTTGAATCGCAGCCCCTCGATGTCGCCACCGACGTTGAAGACGGCGCGATGCACGATCTTGCGCAGCGCCAGCGCTTCGGCGTCGTCGGCCACGGCACTGAGCGCAGCAGATTGCCTTGCCAGATCAACGGTCTCGCCGACCAGCCGCCAGATGCGCTGCTGAAAGCGGGTGGCGCCTTCAACGCCAGCCTCGGTCCACTCGACGTCGCGCTCGGGCGGGGAATCCGACAGGATGAACCAGCGCGCCGCATCAGCGCCGTAGACCTTGAGGATGTCGTCGGGGTCCGTGCCGTTGCGCTTGGATTTCGAGATCTTCTCCACCGCGCCAATATGGACGGGCTGGCCGGAGGCGATCTCGGTGGCGCGGCGCTCGCCGGCGACGGTCTCGAAACTCACCTCTTCGGGCGAGAGCCAGCGGCCATCGGGGGACTTGTAGGTCTCGTGGGTCACCATCCCCTGGGTGAACATGCCCTTGAACGGCTCCTTCAGCCCGACATGGCCGGTGGCCTGCATGGCGCGGGTGAAAAAGCGCGAGTAGAGCAGATGCAGAATCGCGTGCTCGATGCCGCCGATATACTGGTCCACCGGCAGCCAGCGGTTGGCGACGTCCGGGATCGTCGGCGTTTCGGCATGTGGCGCGGTGAAGCGGGCGAAATACCACGAACTGTCCACAAACGTGTCCATGGTGTCGGTCTCGCGGCGCGCCGGGCGGCCGCATTGCGGGCAGTCGACATGCTTCCAGGTTGGATGGTGGTCCAACGCGTTACCCGGCTTGTCGAAGCTCACATCCTCGGGCAGCACCACCGGCAGGTCCTTCTTGGGCACCGGAATGGAGCCGCAGACCTCGCAGTGGATGATCGGGATCGGCGCACCCCAATAGCGCTGGCGGGACAGACCCCAGTCGCGCAGGCGGTAGTTGACCTCGACCTTGCCCTGCGGTGCGCCATCCACCTGACGCGCCGCAAAATGCGCAGCCGCGGCCTTCTTGGCGTCCTCGATGGCCATGCCATCGAGGAAACCGGAATTGAAGATGGTTCCGGCGTCGGTATAGGCCACGTCCGCAACCGCAAAGTTCGCGGGATCGGCGCCGGGCGGCAACACCACCGGCTTCACCGGCAGATCGTACTTTCGGGCAAAGTCCAGGTCGCGCTGGTCATGCGCCGGGCAGCCGAAGATGGCGCCGGTGCCGTACTCCATCAGGACGAAATTGGCGACATAGACCGGCAGCACAGCGCCGTCGATGGCGGGGTGCTTCACGGTCAGCGCCGTGCGATAGCCCCGCTTCTCCGCGGTCTCGATGGCCTCGGTGGCGGTACCGATGCGGCGGCATTCGGCGACGAACTCGGTCAGCTCGGCATTGCCGGCGGACAGTTCGGCCACCAGCGGGTGGTCGGGCGACAGCGCAAGGAAAGATGCGCCGAAGATCGTGTCCGGCCGGGTGGTGAACACTTCGACACTCGTCGCCGTGGTCGCCGCATCCGGCACCAGTTCGAACCGCAGCCGCAGCCCCTCGGACTTGCCGATCCAGTTGCGCTGCATGGTGCGCACCTTCTCGGGCCA
>CAYNRZ010000032.1:0-21633 GCA_964399695.1 uncultured Devosia sp.
GAATCACTCTACTCCGACCAATCAACCCCGGCCTCTTAGGAGGTCGGGGTTTTTCGTTGCGAGTGCTGTCAGTCGCGGACCTTGTAAGGCTTCTGGTCGCGCCAGAAGCGCATGAGGCTCTCGAGGTCGGGGTCGCCGTTCTCGGGGAGAACGACCCGGAGCCCGACATAAAGATCGCCGGCGCCGTGGAGACCCTTGCCCTTCAGCCGCAGGGCCTTCTGGGTGTTGACGCCGGCCGGCAGGGTGAGTTCGGCGCCCCCATCGAGCGTGGGCACGCGGACCTTGCCGCCCAGCACGGCCTCATAGAGCGTGATGGGGAGATCGATGCGCAGGTTGGCGCCCTCGCGGCGGAACAGCCGGTGCGGTTCGAAGCGGATGGTGACCAGCGCATCGCCCGGCTCGCCCGTCAGCGACGAGGGATTGCCCTGCCCTTTCAGGCGAACCTGCTGACCATCCTCGACTTTTTCGGGCAGCTTGACGTTGAGCACCTTGCCCGTCGGCATCCTTAGCGGCACGCTGCCGCCCTGGTGGGCCTGTTCGAGGCTGATGGTCACTGTCGCTGCAACATCCTCGCCCTTGGCGGTTGTGGAGCGGGACTGCGAGAAGCCGCCGCCCATTCCGCCGGTGAACGGGTCCCAGCCGGCGCTACCCGCGCCGCCGCGCGCGCCGCGCGGCTGGCCACCAAAACCCGACATGAATTCCTTGAGGATGTCCTCGGCGGAAAACCCGGCGCCGGCGCCTGCCGCGCCACCGGGGCGCGCACCGGCACCGCGCGAAAACCCGGCAAAGCGCGGGTTGCCGTCAGCGTCGATTTCGCCGCGATCATAGGCGCTCCGCTTCTCCTGGTCGGAGAGGAAGTCGTAGGCGGAGCTGATCTCCGCAAAACGGGCGTGGGCCTTCGGGTCGTCCTGGTTCTGGTCGGGGTGGTGTGCCTTGGCGAGCTTGCGGTACGCTGCCTTGAGGTCCTTCTCGCCAACCGACTTGGGCACCCCGAGCACGGCATAGGGGTCGCGCATTGGGCTCCTTCGAATCGCCGGGTTGGAATTGCATTTGCGCCCGGCCGCGTCCTATATGGCCATGGCCCCCGGGCTTGTCCAGAGCGGCAGGGGGCCGGATGAGGCACGGAATATCATGGCTGCACTGAGCTTGACCGATCGTCTGTTCGACGACGCGGATACCTCGCCGATTGACCCCTGCTCACTGTTCGAAGACTGGTTCGCGGAAGCCAAACTGAGCGAGCCGAACGACCCGCACGCCATGGCCTATGCCAGCGTCGACGCCGAGGGCATGCCGGATGTGCGCATGGTGCTGCTGAATGCCCGCGACCATCGGGGTTATTGCTTCTTCACCAATCTCGAGAGCGACAAGGCCTTGCAATTGCTGGCCAATCCCAAGGGTGCCTTCGTGTTGCACTGGAAGTCGCTGCGCCGACAGATCCGGGTGCGCGGGCCGGTGGAGCGGGTCGATGACGGCGAGGCCGACGCCTATTTCGCAACGCGCGGACGGGCCAGCCAGATCGGGGCGCATGCCTCGCGGCAGTCGCGGCCGCTCGCCAATCGCTATGCGCTGCTCGAACGGGTGGAGACGCTGTCGAAGAGCTTTGGCACCGACTCGGTGAGCCGGCCGGCCAACTGGTCGGGGTTCCGGACCATCCCGATGAGCATGGAGTTCTGGAAGGACGGCGCCAACCGGCTGCACGATCGGGTGCGGTTCACGCGGAAGGCGGTGGACCAACCCTGGACCCGCCAGCGGCTCTATCCCTAAGTCACTGGGAGAGCTGGCAGATGCGCGTCCTGATCCGCACTTCGCTGCCTGCCCTGTGGTCGCGCCGGCTGGGGAGTCTGGCGCTGCCGGTGGCGATCCTGCCGGTGTTCATGCATCGCGAGCGGCTGGTGACGACCAGCGAATTCGTCACCATCGAGCTGGTGGCGCTGGGGCTGGCCGGGCTGGCGGTGCTGCTGGCGATCATCGGGTTCGTGCGGTTGTGGTTTACCGGTGACCGGGGCTGGGGCAAGGCGGTGGCCGGGCTCGTCTTCGGAGTTATCTGTCTGGTGCCATTCGGCTTTTACGGCTACCAGGCGTGGCGATTTCCGGCCTTGGGAGATGCCAGCACCGATTTCGCCCGGCCATTGACGCTGGTGGGGACGCAGGCGCCTGAGCCGCTGAATATTGAGGCGCAGCAAGGGTTTGCGGCGCTCTATCCCAATGCTCAGACCCGGACATATCCGATCGAAGCGACCGAGATGCACGAGATCGTCGGACGGTTGGTCGAGCAGCGTGACTGGGAGGTGCTGGCCGACGTCGCGCCCGCCGACGCGCTGGGCACCGGCGAGATCAATGCTATCGCCATGACTTTGTTGGGCTTTCGCGACGAAGTGGCGTTGCGGATCGAGGGACGGGCGACCGGATCGAGTGTCGCCATGCGCTCGGTGGCCTTTGCGCGACCCTATGATTTCGGGGAGAACGGGCACCGGATCGAGGGGTTTCTGGCGGCTCTGGACCAGCAGGTGACGCTCTTGATGCGCAATGCCCCGGTGGCCCCTGCGCCGGATGCCGACAGCGAGGCGCCGGCAGTCGAGACGGAAGATGACGGAACCGAGGCGGAATAGCCGCCGGTTGCCACATTTGCCATGAAGATGAACGCTGTCTGAACGGGTTTTCAGCGGGCCAGCGGGCGCAATTGCCGGCCCTGGGCGTCGAAATTGGCCGGATCGAGCCAGGCCTCGAAGGCGGCTCTCCGGGCCGGCCACTCGCTGTCGAGCAGCGAGAACCAGGCGGTGTCGCGGTTTTCGCCCTTAACGATCATGTGCTGGCGGAAGACCCCCTCGAACGTGAAGCCAAAACGCGCCGCAGCACGCTTTGACGGCTCGTTGCGATTATTGCACTTCCACTCGAAGCGGCGATAACTCAGATCGTCGAAAATGTGCCGGGCGAAGAGGTAGAGCGCTTCGGTGGCGCCGCGGGTCTGGGCGAGGCCGGGCCCCCAGTAGATGGAGCCGATCTCGATGACGCCATGCTCGGGGACGATGCGCATCAGCGCCTGGCGACCGCGGGCTTCACCACTTGCCTGGTCAACAATGGCGAACATCAGCGGGTCGGCCGCGGCGGCGGCCATTTCGACCCAGGCCGACATGGCTGCCTCGGAGGCGGGCGGCGCCTCGAAGAGGTAGGCGAAGCGCTCGGCCGCGTCGTTGGGTGTCGAGGCGCGGTAGAGATCGGCCGCATGGCCGGGCGCCAGCGGCTCGAGCCGGACATAGCGGCCCTGCAAGACGGTGCGGCTGGGCGGCGTCGCGGGCCTGGGGGCACTCATCGTCCGGCCGCCCAGATGGCGTCGAGGCCGGCGCGATAGGTGGGATAAAGCAGAGTGGTGCCCAGCGCCTCGAGGATGCGGCGGCTGGAGACGCGCTTGTTGTCGGCGTAAAAGCTGCGCGCCATGTCGGTCATATGCGCAGTGGCGAACGGGGTTTCGGGCGGCGGGGCGACGCCCATCAGGTCCGCTGCATAGGTGACGAGATCCTGCGGCGGGGCCGGCTCGGTGTCGGAGACGTTGAAGGTTCCGGCAAGCTTGCGCTGTGCGGCCAGCGCAGTCAGGCGGCCGATGTCGGCGACATGGATGCGGTTGAAGACCTGGCGCGGCTTGATGATGCGGCGGGCGGTGCCTTCGCGCAGCTTGTCGAAGGCCGAGCGGCCAGGTCCATAGATGCCGGCGAGGCGGAGGATGCAGACCGGTACCCCGATGGACGCGCCATAGTCGCGCCAGGCCTGTTCGGCCAGCACCCGCTGCTGCGAGCGCTTGTTGGCGGGGTAGGTCGGAGCGTCCTCGTCGATCCACTGCCCGCCGGAATCGCCATAGACGCCGACGGTGGAGAAATACCCGATCCACTCAAGGTCTCGCGCCGCATCGAGATCGGAGCGGTGCAGCCGCAGGGCCGCGTCACCCTTCTCGTCGGGGGGAATGGACAGGATCACATGGGTGGAGCGCCTGAGGTCCGGTGCGAGCGTCGGACCCGGCTTCTCGCCGTCGAAGACATGCATGCGGATATTGCTGTCGGCCTCTTCCTCGGCCCGCTCGGGGCTGCGGGTAGTGCCGAAGATCGGCACGTCCGGCGCCACCAGTTCGTGCAGTGCCCGCGCCGTCGCGTGCGAGGAATAACCCATACCAAAGAAGAAGACGCCCATCACGATGGTCTTTCGTCCGCACGCACCGGCTGGACGGCCGCGCTCCACTCTGCCCGGACGGAGGTGTCGCCCTCCATGGGCAAAAAGGCAAGCGCCAGAGCGTCGGCGCGCGCTTTGGTCACAAGCCGGCGCATGGCCCAGACGGCGGCACCACGGATCAACGGCTCGGGGTCGGACAAACGGGCCTCGGCGAGCGGTACCATGGCGGGATCGCCGGAATTGCCGATGGCGATCAACACGTTGCGGAGGAACCGGGCGTGACCGAGCCGCTTGATCGGCGAGCCGGCAAACATCGCGCGGAACCCGATATCGTCGAGCTGGCCAAGGTCGGCGAGGCTGGGGGCGCGGAGGTCGTCGCGGGCCTGGAGTTTCATCTCGCGGGTGGCGGAGGCGAACTTGTTCCAGGGGCAGACGGCGAGGCAATCGTCGCAGCCATAGATGCGGTTGCCCATGGGCGCGCGGAATTCCAGCGGGATCGGGCCGGGGTGCTCGATATTGAGATAGGCGAGGCAGCGGCGGGCATCGAGCTGGAACGGCGCGGGGAAGGCATCGGTCGGGCAGATGTCGAGGCAGCGCCGGCAAGAGCCGCAGCTTTCGGGGTGGGGGTCGTCCACCGGCAGTTCGGCCGAGGTGAGGATGGCGCCGAGGAACAGCCAGGAGCCGAATTCGCGGCTGACCAAGACGGTGTGCTTGCCCTGCCAGCCGATGCCGGCGGCCTCTGCCAGCGGCTTCTCCATGACGGGAGCTGTGTCGACAAAGACCTTCACGTCGGCCCCGCTGCGGCGGGCGAGCAGGCCGGCGAGGTCCTTGAGCTTGCCCTTGATCAGTTCGTGATAGTCGCGATTGCGGGCATAGACCGAAACATTGCCGATGCCGCGTTGATCGAGCCGCAGGAGCGGGTCCTCGTCGGGCCCGTAGTTGATCCCGAGCATGATGATGGAGCGGGCTTCGGGCCAGAGGCTTCGGGGCGAGGCGCGGCGCTCTGCGGTCTCGGCCATCCAGTCCATTTCGCCATGCCAGCCCTCGGCCAGCGCAGCGCGCAGCTTTTCAGGCAGATCGGGCCGGGCATCGGCCGCCGCAATGCCGAAGGCGTCGAAACCAAGCGAGTTGGCGCGCGTCCTGAGTTCGGCGACGAGCCTGCCCTGCGGCGAGGCCGTCGCCTCAGAAATCGAGGTCGGCATAGCCGGCGGCGGCGGGGAGGCCGGGGATGCGGTCGTTGAGCAGGGTGCGGAAGGCCGGGCGCGACTTGATACGGGCGTACCAGTCGCGGGTCTCGATGGCCTTGTCCCAGAACACATCGCCCATGTAGTCGAGGGTCGAGAAATGGGCGGCCAGCGCAAAATCGGCCAGCGTCATCGCCTCGCCCGCGACCCATTGGCGGGTGGCGAAGAGCCAGTTGAAATAGAGCAGGTGCTCGCCGAGGTTGGCCTTGGCGACGCGGAGGACGCCCGGATCGGGCGCGGCACCGCGATGGTCGCGCTTGACGATCTTTTCCTCGAGAATGTAGCGGGTCACCTCGTCGTTGAGCTTGACCAGCACCCATTCGAGCACGCGCCACATTTCGGCACGCGCGGCGGGCTCGACCGGGAAAAGCCCGTTGACGGCGCTGGGCGAATAGCGATCCTCGATGGCGTGGATGACGGCCAGGACACCAACGACCGGCGGCTCGCCCTTTTCGATGAGGATGGGGACGGTGGCGGCGGGATTGAGTTCCAACACCTGCGGCTCACGCAACCATGGCTTGATATCTTCGAGGTCCACAGGAACGCCATATTCGGCGAACATCAGCCGGGCGAGCCGGGATGCTGGGTCGAGGCGGTGCTGAAGCAGCCTTGTCATATGCGGAGGATATCTGCGCTTTGCGGGGTTCGGCAAATCAGACTAAGAGCAGCACGCTGCTCCCGTCTCAAGGTGAGTAGGGGATCAGATGAACGGCGATCAAGGTCTTTTTGTGCCGCTGGCACTCGGCATCGTCGAAGGGGTTACCGAGTTCCTGCCGGTATCCTCGACGGCGCACCTGTTGCTGATCGGGCATTTTCTCGGGTTCGACAGCCCGGGACGGCTGTTCGAGGTGCTGATCCAGCTCGGCGCGATCCTCTCGGTGGTGGTGGTCTATTTCACCCGGCTGCTGCAGATCGCGCGCGATGCGCTGGCGCGGAAGCCCGGCGCGCTGCGCTTCATGCTGGCGGTGCTGCTCGCTTCGGTGCCGGCGGCGCTGGCCGGGGTCCTCGCGCATGATTTCATCAAGACGGTGATCTACGAGACGCCGGTGCTGATCTGCACCATGCTGATCCTTGGCGGTATCGTGCTGCTCTATGTCGACCAGTTGAAGCTCACCCCGAAATATACCGACATCTACACCTACCCGCCGCTGCTCGCCTTCAAGATCGGGCTGTTCCAGATGGTGGCGCTGGTGCCGGGCGTGTCGCGCTCGGGCGCGACCATCGTCGGTTCGCTGCTGATGGGTACCGACAAGCGCTCGGCGGCGGAGTTCACCTTTTTCATCTCGCTGCCGATCATGAGCGGGGCTTTCCTCTACGATCTCTACAAGAGCCGCGATTATCTCACCTCCGAGCTTGGAGTTGCGGTGGTGATCGGCTTTGTCGCCGCGTTCATCACCGGCTATTTCGTCGTCAAGTTCCTGCTCGACTTCGTGTCGCGCAACGGCTTTGCGCTGTTTGCCTATTGGCGCATCTTCGTGGGCGCGATCGGGCTGTGGGGCGTGCTGCTGTTCGGCTGAGGCGCGGCGCCCCGAACGCACGCGAGACGCGCGACACAGGGCATTGACCGGGGCCTTTCCATCAGATTACCCAATGTGACGGGCGTGCCGAGGCGGTTTCGGCGCGAAACGATCAGCTTGGTTGATAGAATGGACCTCGACCAGATCAAGACCTTCGACCGGATTGCGCAGGACCTCAGCTTCACCAAGGCGGCGGCGAAGCTGAACGTGACGCAGGCGACGGTGTCGATGCGGATGCGGGCGCTGGAGGAACTGCTGGGGGTGCCGCTGTTCCACCGTGGCCGCACGATTTCGCTGACCGACCAGGGGATGACGTTCCTGCCTTATGCGCGGCGGATGCTGTCGGCGGCGCAGGAGGCCAAGGATGCGCTGCGGCGGGTGGAGCGGGGGCGGGTGACGATCGGCTCTCTCAGGAGCCTCGTGTCGCCGCTGATCACCGAGTCGCTGCTGCGATTCCAGGAGAAATATCCGGCGGTGGATGTGGTGATCCACGAGGGGCGGCAGAGCCAGATCGCCGCGATGCTGCGCGAGCGCGAGATCGAGGTGGGGATCCTGTGCTGGCCCAATCTCGACCCGATCATCACCGATCTGGTGCCGCTCCTGGTGATGCGCGAAAGGGTGCCGATGGTGACGACCCCGGAGATCGCCGCCGAGCTGGGACCGGCGCCGCGGATGGAGGACGTGTTGAGGCGGGTGAAACGGCTGATCTCGATCAACTGGTGGCAGGTCTATCCCGATGCGGCGCTGGCGCTGTTCCGGCGGGCGCCGGTATCGGTAGAACTGCCGACCGGGCCGGCGCGCCGCATTGCCATACGCGGCGAGGGCGTCGGGTTCTTCGTCCACTCGGCGGTGGCCGATGACATCGCGGCGGGACGGCTGGCGGAAATCCGGCCCGTCGATGTCGACCAGGTCCACCGCGACATCGCCATGGTGGTGCGCGATGAAAGCGTGATCGAACGCGGCATGCTGCGCGATTTTGTCAAGGAGATCGCGAGGGAGTGCCAGAAGGTGGGGACGCTGCTGGAGACCTGTCTCGAACTCGAGACGGTCCAGTCGTCCGGGTCCCCTGCCCCGGCCGTGGTCTAGCCGATGGTGGACGGGCCGGGGGCGCTGCATCGCCAGCACTATGAGATGCTGCTGGAGAGCCAGTTCTGGCCGGTGGCCCGGATGGTCGAATATCAGCGCACGCAGCTCACCCATCTGCTGCGGCATGCCCGCGCGCAGGTGCCGTTCTACGAGAACCGGCTGGACGCGGTGTTGCGGCCGGACGGCGAAATCGACTGGGAGCGCTGGGAGGAGCTGCCGCTGGTCACCCGGGACCACCTGCAAACGCGCCACGCCGAGATGCAGGCAAGGGAGCGTCCGGCCGGACATGGCGCGACGTTTGCCGCACAAAGCTCGGGCTCGACCGGACGGCCGATCGTCACCACGCAGAACGCCCTCTCGGCGCTGACGGCGAGCAGCGCCACGGCACGATCCTATGGCTGGCACGGCATCGACATTTCGCGCACGCATGTGTGCATCTACGGCGAGGACCCGACGGTGGGCCGCTGGCCCGACGGCCTGCTGCATGAGCCCTGGGGGCCTCCGGTGCTGCGCGGAGGGGTGGCGGGGCGGCAGTATGACCTCAATCTCGCGACGACACCGGAACAGGCGGTGGAGTTCATCGTCCGGCAGCGGCCGGCCTATATCGGCGGGCTGGTGACGCGCGTGGCGGTGGTGGCGCATGAGGCGTTGCGGCAGGGCGTGAAGATCACCGCCGATGCGGTGTTGCCGTTCGGGGAGGCGGTGCTGCCGCATCACCGCGCGCTCTATCGGGAGGCGTTCGGCGGGGCCCGGGCCCTGCCGCTCTACTCATCGCAGGAGACGTATCGGGTGGCGCATAGCTGCGCCGAGCACGAGCATTATCACGTCAATGCCGAGCTGATGCTGGTGGAAGTGGTGGGCGATGATGGCCGCGCGGTGCCGATGGGGACGCCCGGGCAGGTAGTGATCACCCCGTTCTACAACACCGCGCAGCCGCTGATCCGCTACCAGATCGGCGACATCGCGGCGGCGGGTGGGACGCAGTGCAGCTGCGGGCGGACGCTGCCGATCCTCAGCAACATCATGGGGCGGATCGCGCATATGTTCCGCCTGCCGGGCGGGCGGCGGGTGCTGCCCAATATCTCGGACCACGATGTGCTGGCGCTGGGGGCGCAGATCTGGCAGCTGGCGCAGGTGGGGCCGACGGCGCTCGAGTTCCGCTACGTGCCGGGTCCGGTCGCGGGCGATGAAGCGGCGTTTGCCGCGCGCGTGCGGCTGCAGCTGCATCCGGAGTTCGAGATCCGGTTCGTCAAGCTCGAGCCGGGGTTCTTCCAGGGGCGGCGGAAGTATATCCCCTATGTGTCGGAGCTGCCGGCGGAGGCCTGATCAGACGCAGTGCTCGGCGTGCCAGGTGAAGCCGGCGTCCACGCAATCCTGGAAGTTGTCGAAATCGGAAGCGACGGGGTCGCGTTCGAGCACCTGGCGCCCGGCGGCGGCGAACAGATCGAAGCCACGGTCGCGCGGATCGTCCTGGCGGTGGCGGTCGATCAGGGTCTTGCCGTCCTCGCCGATGTAGAAGCGCAGGCCGGCCATGGCGCGGGTGGCGCCATCCTCACCCAGCCGCACATCGGCGGTGAGCGCGAGGGGCATGTCGGGCAGCTGGTACTCGGCGCCGAGGCTGACCGACTCGTATTCGAGCACAGAGGCGATGCCCAGGCTGAGGCGCAGGTCGTCGGTGGGGTAGAAGGCGATGTCGGCGAGCGCGAACATGCCGCTCTTGTCGACGGCGACGGCGTCGGAATAGTCGAGGCCGGCAAAGCCGACCCAGCCTTCGAGCGAGACGCGATCGAGATAAAGTTCGCCTTCGACGCCGACGGCGCCCATCAGTGCCGCGTCGGACCGAACGACCCCGGCGGTGACGCCGATGAGGTAGCTCGACGGATCGCGGGTGAACAGGTGCAGCGCCGCAGAGGCACTGGGGTCTTCGATACCCTGGATCGACACATCGAGCTGGGCGCCGAGCGTGTCGCCGAAGGGCACCGAGAGGGAGCCGCCGAGCTTGAACAGGCCGCTTTCATCCTCGCTGCCGGCGCCGATGGCGAGATCGAGCTTGCCGTTGGGTGCCGAGACCGCCGGACCTTCGGCGAACGCGGCCGAGGCGAGAAAGCACTGAACGCAGAACACAGCGCCGATGGTGGCGCCAACCTTGATGAAGCCCGACATGAATGCCCCCGCAACTGTGCCCAGAAAGGACTGATTTGCGGGCATTCGCAAGCACACGGCTGGGCTCGCCATGGGTTTTTCGTACGCGTGTGGCGTCAAAGCCAGCCGGCGGCGCGGACGTCGGCGATATAGGAGCGGCTGACGGGGACGAGGGTGCCGTTCTCCAGTTCGAGGACGGGCTTGCCGTCCTGCCGGAAGGCGCGGCGCACGGCGTCGCGGGCGACCCAGTGCGAGCGGTGCACCTGAAGGCCGGCGACGGGGGCGGTCTCACGGATGGCATCGGAGAGGCGGATCAAGACGAGGCTGGTGCCACGATCGGTGGTGACATCGACATAGTGGTCGGCGACGGCGAGATGGACGAGGCGCCCGCGCCGGGCCGGCGGCAGCCGCTCGAGGAGCGCGGGCGCCGCTGCCAGGGGGACCGACGCGGCGGGCGCGGCCTGGTGATGGCCCAGATAGGCGCCGAGCAGGGTGACCGCGGCAGAGATGGTGGCGCAGTAAAGCGAGAGGACCGGAAAGTCGAACCCGGGTGCGGCGGCGCCGAAAACCATGAGGTTGAGCAGGTAGACGATCCCGGCGATCGGCGGGCCGCCCAGGGCTCCTGAGAGCGCGGCGGCGGCGAGCCGCGGCAGATGCCGGGCGAGGATGGGTTCGGCGAGCCCGGCCACCAGCGTGCCGGTGAGCGCGGTGCCGACAACCACTGCCGTCCAGTAGGCAATGCGCGGCAGCGGCGGCATGGCCTCGAAAGTGCCGAAAGGGCCGACCAGCCCGACGACGGCGCTGAGCAGCGCCAGCACCACCCAGTTGCGCGGCTGGCGCGCGAGGCGATGCAGTTCACGAAGCGTGGAATGCAGGGGTGTGTCGTTCACGTAGCCGAACCGTCCGCCCGCGAAGCTGCGGTTGCGGCGCGCAGTCTAGCCACGCAGACGGAGGGCGCAAGTTCACCGTGCCGGGAGGTTTTCCGATGTCGCTCGATCCATTACTCGCCGCTGGCCCCGCGGTGCAGATCCATGCCTTTTCCGCGCTTGTGGCCGTGGTGATCGGGGCAATGGTGCTGTGGCGGCCGAAGGGTACGCGGCTGCACAAGACACTGGGCCGGGTGTGGGTGGTACTGATGCTGGTGGCGGCGACGAGTGCGCTGTTCATCAACGAGATGCGGCTGATCGGGCCCTTCGGGCCGATCCACATCTTCACCATCATCACCTACTGGACGCTGGGCCAGGGGCTCTACGCGATCGTGGTGAAAAGGGACGTGCGGCGGCATCGGCTGGAGATGCAGAGCCTCTATCTGTTCGCATTGCTGCTCGCGGGCGCCTTCACGCTGCTGCCGGGGCGACGCATGCACCAGGTGCTGTTCGGGCCGGATGCCGGCTGGGTGCCATCGCTGGTGTCGATTGCGGCGATCCTCGTGGTGGCAGGACTGGTGTGGCGGCGCAGCAACCCACGACAGGGGCCGGATGGCGGGCGTGCCGGCGCGGCGTTGGCTCGGGATTGAGCCGGAGCAGCTGGCCCGCCAGCCGCCTGCGGCGGGCTTGCGGAAAGCCGGGAGGGGCGTTCTAGTTGCCCGATGAGCGCGACCGGCCTAGTGCAACAATTTCACGAGATGCTGATGGAGAGCCAGTACTGGTCTCCTCAGGCGCTGGCCGAGTATCAGCGCTCGCAGCTCAGCCAGTTGCTGCGACATGCGCGGGCGCAGGTGCCGTTCTATGCGCGCCGGCTCGATCCGGTGTTCACTCCGACCGGCGAGATCGACTGGAGCCGTTGGCACGAGATCCCGATCGTGACGCGGGCCGACCTGATCGAGCGGCGACAGAGCATGCAGGCGCGCGAACTGCCGGCGGGCCACGGGGCCCGCTACGAGGCCACGACCTCGGGTTCGACCGGCGTCGAGGTAACGACGACGCACAACGGGCTGGCCAACATGGCCAATCGGGCCGCGATGTTCCGGCACTATCGCCGGCACAGCATCGACTGGTCGCGCACGATGGCGGCCTGGTACGGCGATGTGCGGTCCGAGGCTGCCTATCCCGAGGGCCATGTCGGTGGGCCGTGGGGGCCGGACTGGGAGCCTTCGGCGCGCGCGGGCCGTTTCGTCCGAGCCAACCGCTTTGCCACGGCCGAACAAGCGCTCGAGCTCTATGGCCGGTACGACGCGGCCTATTTCACAGGACGAGGCAAGACCGCGCAAGCGCTGGCGCTCGAGGCCCGGCGCCTTGGGTCAGCGCAGAAATTCGATGCGGTGCTGGGCTTTGCCACGGCGATCCTTCCCGATGAGCGCGAGGACTGCGCGACGATCTTCGGGGCGCGGATGATGGGGCTGTACAGCTCCAAGGAAGGGCACGGCATGGCGCATGAGTGCCCGAGCGGGCCGCACTATCACATCAATGAAGAACTCGCGCTGGTGGAGATTCTGGACGAGCGCGGCCACCCGACACCGGTGGGCGAGGTCGGGCGCGTGGTGGTGACGCCACTGCTGTCGACGGCGCAGCCGCTGATCCGCTACGAGCAGGGCGATCTGGCGGTCCCAGGAGCGGCATGTGCCTGCGGCCGGACGCTCAAGGTGATCGAACGGGTGGTCGGGCGGACGATGCACCTGTTCCGGTTTCCCGATGGGAGTACGGTGGCCCCCATCATTCCGGACAATGCGCGGCCGCTGATCGGCGCCAAGTACTGGCAGATCGCGCAGGTCGGTCCGCTGGAGATCGAAGTCCGCTATGTGGCGAACACGCCGGGCTATCGCGGCGACGTTCAGGCGCTTGCCGATATCGTCAGGTCACGCACGCACCCCGACGCCGAGGTGCGCATCGTCGAGCGCGCCACGCTGGAACGGGTCGATGGCGGCAAGTTCATCGAGTATGTCAACGAGTTGCCGAGCGGAACCCGGCCGGATCACGCTTCGGGGAAATAGTCGCAGGTCGAACCAGTCCAGAAGAACCCGGCGTCGATGCAGCCAGTCTCGTTGTCGGCGAAGTCGCCGGGGACCGGCGGGCCACCATCGGCGGTTTCGGACATGCTCGACGCAGCGCCGAACAGGTCGAGCACGCGGTTGCGCGGGTCGTCCTGACGGTGGCGGTCGATGAGCGACTTGCCCGGATCGCCGAAGTAGCCCTTGATGCCGACCATGGCGCTGTAGGCGCCGGTGTCATAGGCGCGGAACTCGGCGGTGCCGGAGATCGGCATGCCCATGCCGGTGAACTGATATTCGGTCGCCAGGTTCAGCCACTCGGTGCCCAGCACCGAGGCGCCGCCGAGGCTGACGCGCCAGTCGTCGTTGATGTAGTAGGCGATATCGCCGAAGGCAAAGAAGCCGTCATCATCGTCCAGCGCGACATCGTCATATTCGATGGCGGCCCAACCGGCCCAGAATTCGAGGCTGACGCGGTCGAGATAGAGCTCGGCTTCGGGGCCGATGGCCGCGAGCATGGCACCATCGGCGACGACGACACCGCCGGTCACGCCGAAGAGATAGGCATTGGGATCGCGAGTGAAGGCATGGAGCGCGCCGCCGACGGACCAGTCGCCGCCAAAGCTCTGCGCGGCAACGTCGGCCTGCAGGCCGAAGCTGTCACCGACCGGCAGGGAGAAGGACCCGGCGGCGCGGAAGACGGCATTGTCGGGATCGGTGATGCCGCCCAGCGCGAACTCGAGCTTGCCATTGGGGCCGGAGACGGCCGGCAAGGTCAGATCGACAGGGGTGTCGGCAAATGGCTCGGGAGAAAGGATCAGATCAGCAGCTTGAGCAGCAAAGCCCAATGGCAGCGAAAACACGCTGGCCAGCAAGATCACTCTGGTGGTTTTCAAAACAGACATCGCCGCCCCCAATAAGCCTATCCGCAGATTTACGCATCGAAGGACTTCGGAGGCAATCGTCGAAATCCGAATCGCGGCGATTCGAAGAATCCGAGTGAAAGTTGTTGCGGGGGCGCAACGGTGGTTTCAGGCACTGCCGATCAGGATTCCAGCCGCAAAGACCAGGGCGCCGCCGAGGACGACCTGTAGCGCGGCACGCCAGAACGGGGTCTGCATGTAGCGCTGCTGGATGAAGGCGATGGCCCAGAGCTCGACCAGCACCACGGCGGCAGCGACGCCGGTGGCGATCCAGAAATCGTGGATCAGGTAGGGGAGCGCATGGCCGAGCCCGCCCACGGTGGTCATGATGCCGGCGGCGAGGCCGCGCTTGATGGGCGAACCGCGGCCGGTGAGCTTGCCATCGTCGGAGGCGGCTTCGGTAAAGCCCATCGAGATGCCGGCGCCTACGGCGGCGGCGAGGCCGACGAGGAAGGTCTGCCAGGTGTCGCCGGTGGCGAAGGCGGCGGCAAAGACCGGGGCCAGCGTGGAAACCGAGCCATCCATCAGCCCGGCGAGGCCCGGCTGCACATAGGTGAGGACGAACTGGCGGTGTTCCTCGGTGGACTCCGCGGCCTTTTCCTCCGGCCCCAGCGCGGTGGCACCGAGATGGGCGGCGCGGTCGATGTGCTTCTGCTCGTCGTCGGCGAGATCGCCGAGGAGCTTGCGGATGGCGGCGTCGGTCGTCCGTCTGGCGGCTTCGCGATAGAAGCGGGTGGCGCCCTCCTCCATCTCCCAAGCGAGCTGACGGACCTGCTCGAGGCTCATCGCGCTCATCAGCCAGATGGGCTTGCGCGTGATGAAACCCCGCACATGCTCGCGCCGGATCGGCACGAGCCGATCGCCGAAGCGCTGGCGATAGAGATCGATCAGCCGCTGGCGGTGGCCGCTTTCCTCCTCGGCCATGCCGGTGAAGACGCTGGCGGTGGCAGGATAGGTCGACTGCAGGCGATGCGCGATCTCGGAATAGATGGCGCCGTCCTCTTCCTCGGCGGCGACGGCGAGGGACAGGATTTCGCGCTCGTCGAGGCTGTCGAAATCGCGACGCTGCGGCTGCAAGAATCTGGAAAACATGGCGAAACCCGTTCAGTTTAGAAATATTCTAAACTGTTGGCGGTGGTTTGCCAAGTCGCGATGCACACGGCGGGCAGCCGCAGACGAGCCATGCCGGATTGAGGCTTGTGTGCGGGCGGGCACGCGTCCCACACTCTGGAAACAATTGAACATGCCGAATGGCCCCGATGCTGACCTCCCTTGCTCCCGCAATCCTCGACCAGTGGCACGTGATCTCGGCGATCGAGGACGTGCCGGAGGAGCGGCAGGCGGGGACGGCGCTGTTCGGGGTCAGGCTCGCCTATCGGCGGGAGGCGGGGGGCATCAGGGTGTGGCCGGCGGGCGACCCGGACCTGACGCTGCCGATGCTGGAGCGCTATGGCTTTGTGTGGACCAGCCTCGGGCAGCCGCCGGCGGACGTGTTCCCGATTCCCGAATATGCCGAGGCCGACCGGTTCAACCTCTCGGCGGGCTCGATCGGGGTGGCGGTGTCCGCGCCGCGCGCCATCGAGAACTTTCTCGACATGGGCCACTTCCCCTATGTGCACACCGACATTCTCGGGGCCGAACCGCATACCGAGGTGAAGGAGTATGATGTCGAGGTGTCGGACAGCCGCGACGAGATTCTCGCCACCCGCTGCCGGTTCTGGCAGCCGCGCGCGGCGCTGAGCGCCAGCGAGGGGCTGGAGGTCGAATATGTCTATCGCGTGCCGCACCCCTATTGCGCGGTGCTGTACAAGACCTGCCCCACCGACGAGGAGCGGCGCGACGTGATCGCGATCTTTGCGCAGCCGACCGGCGAGGAGACGATGCGCGCGCACCTGCTGCTGTCGATGATCGACGAGGTGAACACGCTGGCGGGGATGCGGCGGTTTCAGCAGACGATTTTCGGGCAGGACAAGCCGATCCTCGAGAACCAGTATCCCAAGAAGCTGCCGCTCGACCCCAGGGCGGAGACGCCGATCCGCGCCGACAAATCCGCGATCGCCTATCGCCGCTGGCTGAGCCACAAGGGCGTCAACTATGGCGTGATCCCGCAGGCGGCATGACGATGAGCAGCATGAGCGAGACCTCCCAGCACCTTATGCACGAGGCGGCCTGGTACCCCATCGCCTCGGCCGATGACCTGCCGTTCCGGCATGTGTTTCACGGGCAGCTCCTGGGGCGCGAACTGGCGGTGTGGCGGGCCGATGACGGCAACGTCAATGCCTGGGAGAACCGGTGCCTGCATCGCGGGGTGCGGCTCTCCATCGGGATCAACGAGGGCGCGGAGCTGAAGTGCCAGTATCACGGCTGGCGCTATGCCAACCGCACGGCAGGCTGCACCTATATCCCCGCGCACCCGGCCGATGCGCCGGCGCGGCGGATCACCAACCGCACCTATCCGGTGGCGGAAGCGCTTGGGCTGGTGTGGTCACGGGTGGGCGAGGGCGAGGCGGCGCCGATCCCGACGCTGGCAGGCGAGTGGCTGGCGCTGCGGCCGATGCCGGTCAATGCGACGCCTGAGATGGTGCTGACGGGGCTGGTTGGCGCCCGGGTCGCCGGCAGTGGCGTCGAAGCCCTGCCGCCGCTCGGGGCGATGCTGGCGCTCGATGGCGCACCGGGAGTTGCGGCGCTGTTCGTGCAGCCGGTCGACGCCGATCGCGCTGTGATCCGCGGGCTGGCGCGGGGGACGTTCGACGACCCGATGGCGGTGGTGCGGGGGTTCAACGCGGCGCTGACGGCGCTGCGTGACCGGATCGAAGCGGAGGCAGCGGGCAGCCGCCTGCCCGACCCGATCGAAGTCAGCTACCAGCCGGTGTCGGTGGAACTGGCAACGATGCCGGACCTGGTGGTCGGGCGGCGGGCGACGCAGACAGTGGTGATCAAGCGCAAGTGGCAGGCGGCCGCCGATGTGGTCGGACTGGAGCTTGCGGCACTCAACGGCGCGCTGCCGACCGTGCAGCCGGGGGCGCATATCGATGTGCATCTGAGCAACGGGCTGGTGCGGCAGTACTCGGTGACGAACGGGCCGGGCGAGCAGCTGAGCTATATCATCGGGGTGAAGCGCGACCCGCAATCGCGCGGTGGTTCGGCGCTGATCCACGAGAGCCTCCGCGAAGGCGATGTGGTCGCCATTTCCGAGCCGCGCAACAATTTCCCGCTCAGGCGCGATGCGACCAGGACCCTGCTGATCGCGGGCGGCATCGGGCTGACGCCGCTCCTCTCCATGGCCAAGGCGCTGAAGCGCTCGGGGCTGGCATTCGAGCTGCATGTCTTCGCCCGCTCGGAAGAGCATCTGGCGTTTCGCGAGGATCTCGAGGCCCTGGGGCCGTCGGTGATCCGGCATCTCGAACTGGATGCCGGCGAGACCGCTGAGGCCATCGGCCATATTGTCGGGCCGCATGCGCATGCGCGGCATCTCTATGTCTGCGGACCGGGGCCGATGCTGGAGCTGGTGCTGAGCCGGGCGCAGGCGATCGGCTGGCCCGATGAGGCGGTGCATTTCGAGTATTTCAAGAACGACAAGGTGATCGACAACAGCTCGGCCTTCACGGTGGACCTCGCGCGCTCGGCGCTGACTCTCAAAGTGCCGGCGGGCCGCACCCTCCTCGAAGTGCTACGCGACAATGGTATCGATGCGCCTTCGAGCTGCGAACAGGGGGCGTGCGGCACCTGCCTCGTCAGCGTGCTCGACGGGGAACCGGAGCATCAGGACGTCTATCTCAATGCGGCCGAGCAGCGGGCCAACAACTGCATGCTGACCTGCGTGTCGCGGGCGCGCTCGGAGCGGCTGGTGCTGGATATCTGATGGCGAGCCTCTACGATTTCGAACTCAGCGCCGAATGCTACCAGGTGCGGCTGTTCATGGCGCTGAACCGCATCGGCTACGACACGGTGCCGGTGGACATCTTTCCCGGCCGCGACCAGGACGAAGACTGGTTCCGCCGGATGAGCCCGGAAGGCCGGCTGCCGGTGCTGGTGGATGGGCCGAACACCATTGCCGGGGCGCTGGATGTGCTGCGCTACCTGGCGGCCGGGCGGGCCGAGGGCAACTGGCTGGGCGGCCCGGGACAGGCGGCGGAGCTGAACCGCTGGCTGCGGATTTCCGAAGAGCTGGTGGCAACGCTGGGCGCGGCGCGGCTGGCGATGAATTTCGGCGCCGATGCCGACGTGCCGGCGCTGCAGGCCGCAGGGCGGGTGCTGCTGCGGCAGATCGACGAACATCTGTGGTTTGCCGAGCGCGAGACGGCGGGCTGGCTGCTGGCCGGGGACGCGCCGAGCCTTGCCGACATTGCCTGCTTCCCCGACCTGGCGCTGTGCGAAGAGGGCGGGGTGTCGCGGCAGGACTACCCGGCGATCCGGCGCTGGCTCGACCGGGTGAAGCGGCTGGATGGGTTCGTTACCATGTCGGGGGTGTTCCCGACGGCGGCGGCGAAATGAAAAGGGCCGGTCTTGCGACCGGCCCTTAAACGTTTCTGGCGGAGTGCCTCAGCCCTTCTTGGGGAGCAGCTTCCAGACGCCGACCATGGTGACGGTGGCGAAGGCCATCTTGAGGATATCCCAGAGGATGAAGGGCTCGACGGCGCCCTTGTAGGCGGTGGCGATGAGGTCGGGCGAGCTGGAGAGCCAGGCCGGCAGGGTGGCGCCGGACTGCACGATGATGTTGGCGACGACCAGCAGCCAGGCAAAGCCGAACAGGAACGACACCGCATCGGCGAGCAGCATGGCGCCGAACAGCGGCAGCAGCTTGCCGGCGGCGCCCAGATCGGCGGCGCGGCCGATGATGTAGGCCATGGGCAGCCAGCCGAGGATGAAGCCGAAGGACGGGCTCATGATGTAGTGGATGCCGCCGCCATTGGCGAAAACCGGCAGGCCAGAGAGGCCGTCGGCGATGTAGAGGGCGACTGTGGCAACCCCGATGCGCCAGCCGAAGGCGGCGGCCAGCATGGCGACCGCAAGGCTCTGCAGCGACACCGGCACCGGCATCACCGGCACCTTGATCTGCGCGGCGGCGGCCAGCAGCAGCGTGCCGAGCACGATGGTGGCGAAAGTGGTCACCAGCCGGGCGGTGCCCGACTTGGGCGCCAGCGCGCCGAGAACGGTATTCGGGGTGGTCAGCGTCAAGGCCATTGCCAATCCTTCCGGGAGTGGAGCATTAGGCCGTTTCTAGTCGCTCGCAGGGACGCGCGCAATGCCACCTCCGACTGAAGCGCTGCGCTTCGACACCGATTTCGACGCGACCCCCGGGATGCCGGTGGCGTTGGGCGACAGCGTGGTGCGCGTGACGGCGCCGAATGCTGGGCCGTTCACCTTTACCGGCACCAACAGTTACCTCGTCGGCAGCGAACGGCTGGCCGTGATCGACCCGGGTCCGGACGATGAGTCCCACCTTCGGGCGCTGCTCAAGGCGATCGGCGGACGGAAGGTGGAAGCGATCCTCCTTACCCACACGCATCGCGACCATTCGGGGCTGGCGCGGCGGCTGCGGGAGGCGGTGGGGGCGCCGATCTGGTTGAACGGGCCGCACCGGCTGAGCCGGCAGCGGCGGGTGCTGGAGTGGAATGCCACCGGGCGGGAGAGCGATTTCGCGCTGGTGCCGGACCGGGTGATCGGGGATGGCGAGCGGCTGCAGATCGGCGGGATGGCGCTCACGGCGATTGCAACGCCGGGGCATTGCGCCAACCATCTGGCCTTCGCGCTTGAGGGGACCGATACGCTCTTGAGCGGCGACCATGTGATGGGCTGGAGTTCGAGCATCGTTTCGGTGCCGGATGGCGACATGGGGGATTATCTCGCCTCGCTCGAAAAGATCGCGGCACGGCCGGAGCACCGTTACCTGCCCGGTCATGGCGGGGCGGTTGCCGATGGGCCGGCACAGGCGCTGGGGCTGAAGGTGCATCGCGAGGCGCGGAATGGGCAGGTGATCGCGGCGGTGGCGGCGGGCGCGCGGACGCTGGGGGAGTTGCGGGCGCGGATCTATCCGACGCTCAGCGGGCGGCTGCGGATTGCGGCCGAGACGACGCTCAAGGCACATGTCGAGTATCTCGCGGCGCGGGGCGAGATAGCGATGCGACCGGGATGGTTGGGGGTGCGGGTGGGCCCGCGATAGGGGGACTGAATTTCGCCTCCCCAGCCGGGCGTTTCCGGCATGGGCCGGCCTTGCCGAAGCCGTCGCGCCTGTGCAGGACTGTGAAAGCGCATGTGACTGGACCCTGACTTGGGCCGGCTGCCGGCGGGGCGCGAATCGGCGAGGACTTGGAAGACATGGACTTGATCAAAGGCGTTCTGGCGCGGCTGAGGCGGATCGGCGTCGACACGTATCTGCTGGCGCTGCTGGGCATGGTGCTGCTCGGCTCGGTGCTGCCGGCTTCGGGCGATTTTGCCGCGTTCGTTCGGGTGGTGTCGCAGATCGCGGTGGCGCTGCTGTTCTTTTTGTATGGCGCGCGGCTCGACACTTCGACGGTGATTGCCGGCTTTGCCAACTGGCGGCTGCAGGGGCTGGTGTTTTTGACCACCTTTGCGTTCTTCCCGCTGCTGGCGCTGGTCGTTTCGCTGGTCGTCGGCGGGCTGATCGAGCCGGCCATCGGGATGGGCATCCTGTTCCTCGGCGCCCTGCCCTCGACGGTGCAATCCTCGATTGCGCTGACCGGGCTCGCCCGCGGCAATGTGGCGGCGGCGGTGTGCGCGGCGTCGATCTCGAACATGATCGGGGTGGTGCTGACGCCGCTGCTCTGCGCGCTACTGCTGCATTCGGAGGGCGGGATCGACCCCGCCGCCATCGGCAGCGTGGCCGTGCAGATCCTGTTGCCGTTCGTTGTCGGGCAATTGCTGCGTCGCTGGATCGGCGCGTGGGTGAAGAGCCACCGCATGCTGACGCTCAGCGTCGACCGCGGCTCGATCCTCCTCATCGTCTATTCGGCCTTCAGCGCCGGCATGGTGTCGGGGGTGTGGGGCCAGGCCGGGCTGGTGCCGCTGCTGATTACGCTGGTGACGGTGATCGCGATGTTCTTTGTCGCGAAATTCTTCACCGAGTGGAGCGGCAAGCTCGCCGGGCTGCCGGAGGCGGACCGCACGACGCTCTTGTTCTGCGGTTCGACGAAGAGCCTTGCGAGCGGCGTGCCGATTGCGACGATCCTGTTCACGCCGGAGCTGGTGAGCCTGATCATTTTGCCGATCATGCTGTACCACATGTTCCAGCTGATCGCCTGCGCGGTGATCGCCCAGCAGAAGTCGCTGCGCTTCCAGCTGGAAGAAGCCAAGGGCAAGGCGAGTTGATGAGGATGCTGCCCACTACCTGTGGCGCTCGCTGTCGGTAGAATAGCGCCCGGACGGCATCGCGTGCCGCCTGATCGCGCTCGACCGCCCGGACACGCATCCGGTGACGATTGCCTCGGCGATTGCAGCGGAGGGGGAGCCGGGGCCGGTGGTGATGACGGGGCTCGAGGGGGACATCGTCGGCTGGTAGGCGGCTACCGGCGGGCCCGACATCGAGCGCGATGCGGCGGGGGTCTACACGCTGCACCTGACTCCCGATGTGAAGAAGGTCGCCGGCGCGACGCAATATCTGCATCGCGACCACCTGG
>CAYNRZ010000033.1:0-20355 GCA_964399695.1 uncultured Devosia sp.
ACATCCAGCCCGTTATCGCGCCGGAACTTCTGCGCCACCGCTTCCTTCAACTCGGCAATGCCGTCCACCGCCGTGTAGCGCGTCTTGCCTGCCTCGATCGCACGGATGGCCGCCGCACGCACATGCGCGGGCGTATCGAAATCCGGCTCGCCCGCGGCAAGCGAAATCACGTCCTGCCCCTGCCGCTTCATCTCCTGCGCCTTGGAGTTGATCGCAACGGTTGCAGATGGCTGGATGCGCCCCAGCGCGTCGGACAGGAAACCCATTTCAAACCCCTCAGGAAGCCGCCGAACCGATAGGGCAGCCGCGTCCCGAAGGCAACGGTTTCAGGCGCCAAGGCCCGAACCGACCACCTAGATGTCGATGGCGCTGCTCTTCTGCAGCTGCACCCCTTGCACCCGCCAACCCTCCGGCTCGCGGACCAGCTGATACAGCGCGTCAAACCGTCCATCCTCGGCACCAACCAACCGCACGATCTGCATCACCTGTCCCGCGCCGACCAGCCGGAACTGCCCGAAGCTGTGGCTGCTCGACTCGGCGATCGGCGCATAGCCTGTGCCGAGGATCACCGCGTAGAATGTCTCAGCATCGGGAAAGGTCAGCTTGAACCCCGCCGCGGCAAAGCCGAATGCCCCCGGCGCGTCGCCGCTGCGGAAGGCCTCGATCTGTGCCGAGATCACCTCCTGCCAGGCCGTTTCATTCTCAGTAGGGGTCTGGGCCCGCACCGGGACCATCAACAGCATCGCCAGCGCGATGACCCCGATCAGTATCCTTGCCAGTCGCATGCTGTCCTCCCGTTGTGGGCACCGCCGCAACTTTGCCGCGAAATGGCCCGCGCTTCACCCCATCAGCAACGACGAAACTGCGCATTCGGATGGTGTTGTCACCGCGTTGTGATAGCGTAAGGGGAACCAGCATGCGCCTGCCCACCATCCGCCGCGCCGGCAAGGCCGGATTGCCCGACCGGGCCAAATCCGCACAGGGGAAGTCGGCAGAACGCCGCACCACCCGGCGCAACTTCACCATTGCCGGTATCCTCGCCATGACGGCCTGCTTCGTCGGTGGTGTCGTGGCACTCGTCACCGAAGTGCTGCCGGCCCACCGCGTCCTGGGCAATACCGGCATCGATCTCGGCGTTGCCTTGCTGTTCGTCCCGCTCTGCGCCCTGGTCTTCGTGCTCGTCGCCGAAACCGTTCGCTCCGTCGTCTCGGATCGGGCGTTGCGCATCGCCCGCGGCAAGACTCCCGACCTCGGCGCCTGGCAGCCCGGCGCCCGCGAAGGTTGATTTGTTCAGCTACAATTCATCGTCCTGAATCATAGATGCAACATTCTCGCGGACATCGTTCGCGGTTCTGTTATCGTCACGGCCCTATGTCAAATCATCAGGTCGGCGGCGCAAGTGGAGCGGCAAACCGACCGCGCCAAATGTTGAGGACGCAAACAATGAAGATCTCCCGCGCAGCATCCGTCTCGCTGCTTCTTGGCACCTCCATGCTGGTGCTCGCCGGCCCCGCCGCTGCCGAAACGCTTACCGTCAACGACATCTCCATTCCGATCGGCGAAGGCATCGAGATTGCCTCGGTCAGCGTCGAGGACGGCAATCTCAGCGAAGAAGGCCTGCGCGCCCTGCTCTCGGAGAACCCCGCCGAGTCACTGGCCAGCCTTGCCACGCTCGATGCCAAGTCGGTAACGATCCCCGAGATTCGCTACACCATGCCGCCGCTCGGCACCGAGGCCGAACCCGTCAACGTCGCGGTGGTCTATCGTGACCTGGTGCTGACCAACGTTGCCGACGGCGTTGCAGAGTCCGCAGTGCTCGGCAGCACTTCGATCGAGGGCGCCCAGGACGTCGCCTTCGAATTCGGCGAGACCTCCATCCTCAACTTCGATGTCGCCGCCCTGCTCGGCTTTTATGGCTTCACCTCCGGCACCGTCTCCACCGAGATGGCCGAGGTCTACTCGAGCTTCACCTTCGCCGGTGGCACCGTTACCGCACCGATGGTCGCTTGCGACATCGGCGGCGCCACCGGCGGCGCCTTCGCCGCACGCCCGCTCAGCATGTCGATGACTGAGATGACCGCGCTGACCCAGGAACTCGAGGCAGCCCAAGCCGCCGGCACCGAGCCGACCCCGGAGCAGATCAGCACGCTCGTGCTGTTCTACGCCGACATGCTTACCGCCTTCACTTCCGATCCGATGACCTTCGAGGGGTTTGAATGTTCCGGCACAGGTGAGAAGGGCGAAAAGTTCGCAGTCTCCTCCAGCGCCTTCAACGTTGGTTCGTTCGAGCCCGGCATCTACCCGGCTTTCGGCCTCGACGAATTCGCGATGACGGTCGAAGGCGAGGATGCCGGCAGCATCTCGTTCGACAACTTCACCTTCAAGTCCATCGACTTCAACGACGCCATCGCCGCCGTTCGGGCTGCCGCCACCCTCGACGCGGCCTGGTTCGAAACCAACTGGCGCCTGCTGGTTCCCGCCTTCGAAGGCATGTCGATGACCGAGCTGGTTGTCGACATTCCAAACCCCGAGGCAGCCGGTGAGCGCATCACCGCCTCGATGGCCGATCTCGACATCACGCTGGGCGCCTATGTCAACGCCATCCCGTCCGACGTTGCCATGTCGATCGTCGATCTGGTCGTGCCGCTGCCTGCCGATGGTGAGCCGCCGATCGCCGAGCTGCGTGCCCGCGGCATCAACAGCCTGACCATCGATGCCGCTACCTCGATGATCTGGAACGAGGCCGACCAGACGATCACCGTTCGCGACCTCGCGCTCGATGCCGCCGAACTGGGCAGCATCCGTATCTCCGGCACCCTCGGCAACGCGACGGCCGCCCTGTTTGGCGACACCGAGGCCGAGGCCATGACGGCGGCCCAGATGCTGACCATCAAGGATCTCACTATTGCTCTCGACGACGGTGGCATCAGCGGCCTGATCGTTGCCGCCGCCTCGGCAGAAGCCGGCCAGCCCGAAGGTGCGCTTCGCACCCAGGTCTCCGGCCTCGTCCAGGGCATGACGCTCGCCATCCTCGGCAACACCGATGAGGCGCTGGTCGCTGCCCAGTCGCTGGGCAAGTTCCTCGGCGGCCAGGCCCGCACTGTCACGGTCACGCTTACCGCCACCGATCCGGCTGGCCTCGGCATCGCCGATCTTGCCGCCTTCGAGCAGGACCCGACCGCGCTGTCGGGCAAGGTCACCATCGCGGCAACCGCTTCGGGCGAGCCGGTCAGCTTGCCCGCCCCCACCGCAGCACCGGCACCGGCCGATGGCGGGACGCAGGATGAGAAACTCAATCTGAAGAACTGACCGCCAGTCTATCGCCGCATCGCTTCAGTCCCCGTCGCGCAACCGCGTGGCGGGGACATGTCTATTCGGGCAATGGGCGCCCCGGCTATTGTTCACTCCCCTCGATTGGCGCATGATATCGGCCTGAGAGGAGGACCAATACGATGCAAGTCGAGAATATCCTTCAATCCAAGGGCCATGCGGTCCAGACGGTGCCGATAGACGCCACTGTCAGCGACGCTGTCGCCACGCTCAATACCCACCGAATCGGGGCTGTGGTCGTCGTCGACGCCAACGGCCACGTGGCCGGCATCCTGTCGGAACGCGACATCGTCCGGCGGCTTTCAGGCGACCCGATGAAGCTGCTCAGTTCCCCGGTCAGTGCTGTCATGACCCCGAAAGTCATCACCACCGATGGCCGGGCCTCGGTGTCCGACCTGATGGAACTGATGACACGCCACCGCATCCGGCACCTGCCGGTGGTGGAGGGCGGCGAGTTGGTCGGCATCGTCTCCATCGGCGACGTGGTCAAGCGCAAGATCGAGGAAGCCGAGCACGAGGCCAACGCCCTGCGCGAGTATATCGCCTCGTGACCTGAAGCGCTTCCCGGAACCGGGACCACGGATTTCCGGGAAGTTCGACAAATCAAGGACTTGAGCACTACACCTCTTCAGCTGAACGCTGAGAGGGTGCGTGTGCGGCTCAGCACATGCGGCCAACCCTACCGACCTTTCCACCTTTTCATGCGACGGCAACGCTGCGGAGAGTCGCGGGCCCCTAGGGTCTGGTCATCGGCCGAACCACTTCGGCCTGACTTGACCAGACGAGAGGAGCCTTCATGTCGACCCCCCGTACCGCCGCCGTCGCAGCGCTTGTTGCCGCCATCGGCCTCACCACTTTCGCCCCCGCCGCGTTCTCCGCCCCGCCGAGCAATCGCCCCGCCGAGCGCGGCGGCATGCAGGGTGGCCAGATGCAGCAGCACAAGCTGGACTTCCGCAACAACGGCGGTTCCGGCCGGTTCGAACTGGTCGACCTGCGTTGTGGCACCGGTGCCGCCGACCGCATGGACCAGCGGCTCGACCGCATTACCGACCGGCTGGAACTGACGGCCGATCAGCAGGCGCTCTACGACACCTTCCGCGCCTCGGCTCTCGCCGCCCAGACCACCTTTGCCGACACGTGCGCAACGTTGCGGCCAGCAAGCGCTGAACAGCCGGCCTCGCAGCCCGCCGATCCGATCGCGGCCATCGAGACGCGTCTCAAGATCGATGAAGCCCGCATCGCCTCCCTCGCCGCCGTCCTTCCCGATCTCCGCGCTTTCTACGACAGCCTGACCGACGAGCAGAAAGCCGGCTTTATGCCGCAGCGAATGGCCCAGGGTCAGGATGGCCGGGGGTTTGGCAAGGCTGGCTCTGATCGGCACGATCATCGCGGCCCGGGCCGCGACGGCCGCCCCGGCCAGCAGGTGAACACGCCCGCTGCACCGCCCCCGGCGCCCGATGCACCTGCCGCACCGGTCGAGCCTGCCGAACAGGACGGCTGAGTCTACCACTGCCGGGCGATGCGCCCCCAATACGTCGCCCGGCGACGAGCCGTTCCCTGGAAGCCCCGGCCACCCTCGCCGGGGCTTCGCCCGTTCTGGCCGCGTGGGTCATTGCCCTCGTCCCGGTGGTCGGCTAACGAATCCTCGATAGACTTGCACCCGTTTCCCGCGCCAACCGAGACCCCCGCCCATGGCCGACGCCCTCCCGCTCGATCCCGCCCTGATCCGCGCCGAGTTCCCGGCTTTTTCGGATCCCTCGCTTGCCGGCTGGGCCTTCTTCGAGAATGCCGGCGGCTCCTACACCTCGCGGCAGGTCATCGACAAACTCGGCCACTACTACACCGCCACCAAGGTCCAGCCCTACGCGCCCTATCCGGCGGCTCGGGCGGCCGGTGAGGCGATGGATCTCTCGTATCGCCGCCTGGCCGAGGCGTTGAACGTGCCGGTCGACTGGGTCCACTTCGGCCCTTCGACCTCCGCGAACACCTACACGCTGGCCCATGCCTTCGGCGGCTGGCTGAAACCAGGTGACGCCATCATCGTCACCAACCAGGATCACGAGGCCAATTCCGGCGCCTGGCGCCGTCTTGCCGATCGCGGCATCACCGTGCGCGAGTGGCAGGTCGACCCGCAGACCGGTCGCCTGGATCTTGCCGCGCTCGACAAGCTGCTCGACAGCAAGGTCCGGCTCGTCTGCATGCCGCATGCCTCCAATATCTCCGCCGAGATCAACCCGGTGCGCGACGTCGCCCAGCGCGCCCGCAGCTTCGGTGCCGTCACTGTGGTCGACGGCGTGTCCTATGCTCCGCACGGTCTGCCGGACCTGCTCGCGCTGGGCTGCGACATCTACCTGTTTTCGGCCTACAAGGTGTACGGCCCACATCAGGGCGTCATGGCCATCCGCCCGGCGCTGGCCGCCGAATTGCCCAACCAGGGCCACTTCTTCAACCACGACCAACCGCGCAAGCGCCTGACGCCCGCCGGTCCCGACCACGCACAGATCGCAGCCTCTTCGGGCATCGCCGACTATCTCGAGCGCGTCGCTGCACTCGCCGGGGACATCGAGGGTGCCACCCCGTTCCAGCGCGCGCACAACGCCATGCGCGCGCAGGAAATCGCCCTGCTCCGCCCGCTGCTCGACTATCTGCGGCAGAAGAACAACGTGCGGCTCATTGGACCCGCCGATGCCGAACTCCGCGCCCCCACGGTCGCCGTCGCCCTCTCCGAGCCGGGTGTGGCGGTGGCGGAACGTCTTTCACGGCACAAGATCATGGCCGGTGGAGGTCACTTCTACGCCTGGCGCCTGCTCGAAGCCGTCGGTATCGACCCTACCCACGGCGTGCTGCGGCTATCGTTCACCCACTACACAACGCCCGACGAGGTGCAGCAGCTCATCGCCGCCCTCGACACCGAGCTTCGCTGAGCGGCTCCCAATGGCGACAACCCCACCCAACCCCAATGGCTACGGCAACCAACCCGGACGCTACACGGCGCACCGCGTCTCCGCGCCACTCAGCCCCGACGGCCGGGCGTCGAGCCCAGCCTGGGCAGCAGCCCGGCGGACCCCACGCTTTGTCGACATGGCCACCGGCGAGCCCGCGCCGCTCGACACGTCCGCTGCCGTGCTGTGGGACGACACCAATCTCTACATTGCCTTCTGGGCCAGCGAACCGAACCTCGCGGCCACCATGACCGAGCGCGATTCACAGCTGTTCTTCGAGAACGACCTCGAACTCTTCATCGATGGCGGCGACAGCTACTACGAGCTGGAGTTCAACCCGCTCGGTACGGTCTACGAAGTCTTCTTCATCTGGCGTGACGCCTACACGCGCGGCAGCCGTTGGGACACCCCGCGTTTCGACGTCCACACACCCAGCGTCCACAGCTTCGGCGGCGACTATGCGCGGGCTCCGGGCAATTTCTGGACGGGCAACCATCCCCGCGGCACCCGCTGGGCCTACCTTGACTACGACCTGCCGGGCCTCGACGTGAAAACTCACTTCGATGGCACCATCAACGATCCGTCGGACATCGATGGTGGCTGGACCGCGGAGATCACCATCCCCTGGGCCAGCCTCGGCGAGCTCGCAAATGGGCGCGCGTTGCCGCCGAAACCTGGTGACACCTGGGGCATCTGCCTCGCACGTTTTCAGCAATTGCGGACACGGGGGCCGGCAGACGCCGCGACCGCCGGCTGGTCCGCCCACGCCTTTGGCGTAGCGGACACCCACGTCCCGGAGTGCTTCACCCAGGTGACTTTCGTCGCTTGAGCAGGCCCGTTGCGATCAGTTGATGCGGTTAAGCTCGAACTCGTTGCAGACCACCAGGTAGAAGCAGCCGCTGATCGTCAGGTAATTGGCGTCCCGCAGGACCAGCGTGCCATCGGCCGTCTGACCCCAAAGCTCCAGCTTGCCCTTCCAGCGATTGGCACCGATCTGCTTGGCCTCCTTGACGATGTAGCTGTTGAGGTGCGCGCGGTTCCTCTCGTTGTCGGCCTTGCCGCGCAGGGCCACCGGCTTGACACACAGGCTGGTGCTGTCGGCACCGCACGTCTCGACCAGATAATCCGAGTAGCCGTCCTTCATCTGCCAGACCCCGGCAATCGGCAGGTCTTCCGCCACACTAGGACCAACCAGCGCGGCACCCATGACCAGCGCCACCAGCGACTTGAGGATCGAGTTCATCGTCGACTTCATCTGCCTCTCCAACGGCCCACCGCACTGTTCGGCTACGGCCAGATCGTGACGCCATTATGGTGCTTGCGCGTCACAGCCATGTCATCTCGCCTCGATACTGTCCTGGCGTTCAAGGCTCCCCCAGGCCTTGGCCGAGTGCCGGCTGCTCCCGCCAAGAACAGCAGCCGGCAAGTTTGGTGCGGGCGACGCCGCCAACCCGTTCCCGCCATCGATACGGCACTAATCGGCCGCCCCCGCCAGGCGGCCGATTTTTTGTTGAAGCCTCAGCTTTCGTCTCGCCGCAGCGCGTTGCGTGCGGCACAAGAGCCGGCATGGCCAAGCTCTACTTCTCCTACTCCACCATGAACGCCGGCAAGTCGACCTTGCTGCTGCAGGCATCCTACAACTACGAGGAGCGCGGCATGCGTACGCTGCTCTTCACCTCCGCGCTCTACGCCGAAGGGGATGTAGGGGTGATTTCCTCGCGCATCGGCATATCCGCCCCCGCCAACATGTTCAGCGCCGATGACGACCTCTATCAGCGCGTCCACGACGAATTGCAGGAGGCCAAGCTCGACTGCGTCATGGTCGATGAGGCGCAGTTCCTTACGCCCGAACAGGTCTGGCAACTCGCACGAGTCACGGATCGGCTGAACGTTCCTGTCATGTGCTACGGCCTCAGGACCGATTTCCGCGGGCACCTGTTCCCCGGCTCTTCCGAGCTCCTCGCCATCGCCGATGTCCTGCGCGAGATCCGCACCATCTGCTATTGTGGTGCCAAGGCCACCATGGTGGTCCGCAAGGGCGCCGATGGCCGTGTGCAGGTCGCCGGCGACCAGGTCTCGATCGAAAAGTCTGTCTATGTTTCCCTCTGCCGCCGGCACTGGGAAGAAGAGATGGGGCGCTGGCCCGTGATGGGTCCATTGAGCGCCGGCCCTGCGGAGTGAACCGATGACTGATCCGAGCCTCGCCGAAGTCGAACCGCATGGGATACTGACGCTCCGCACCCTCGCCATGCCAGCCGACACCAACCCGGCCGGCGACATCTTCGGCGGCTGGGTGCTCAGTCAGATGGATATCGCTGGCGGCATCTGCGCGATGGAGCGGGCACGCGGCCGCTGCGTCACCGTCGCCATCGAAGCCATGACCTTCATCGCCCCGGTCAAGGTCGGCGACGTGCTTTGTGTCTACTGCACCATCGAGCGGGTCGGCCGCACCTCGATCACCGTGGGCATGCAGGCTTGGGCCCGTCGCAACCGCATCGCCGATCGCGTCAAGGTCACGGACGGCCGATTCGTCTACGTCGCCCTTGACGAACAGGGCAACACCCGCCCGGTAGATGCGTAATCTTTGCTGCCGGCGACATTGGGAAACAAGTTTATCGCCCCATGTTGCCGACACGCCCTTTCGCCTGACACACGACACAGCTAGAATCTCACCATCGGTTTAGGGGCCCCAGATGAAGCACACCATTTCCGCCATCCTGCTGTCGCTGATTGCCCTGGCGATGCCTGCCCCGTCCAGCGCGCTGGAAACCGGCACGCCGGCCTGGACCATCAGCAGCGCGACCCTGTTCCAGGGCCCCGGCTCCACCTATGACGTAACCGGTGATGTCGGCGCGGAGGAACGCGTCTATGTCGAGCGCTGCCAGAAGCTCTGGTGCCAGGTCCGCACCAATTCCGGCCGAGGCTGGATGGCGCTGGCGGAGCTCGCCTTCGGTCACGAGCCGAAAGGCCCGTTCACCGGCCCCCGTCTCAACTTCAAGACCGGCAACTCCGGTACGGTATGCCTCTATACCGGCCGCGACTACACCGGCATGTCGATCTGTGGCGAGGCCGGTTTCGTCGTCCGCGACTTCCTGCTCTACAACGCCGACAACCACTTTGCCTCCGTTGCCATCGATGGTGACGTGTCCGTCATGCTGTGCCGTGACCGTTTTTTCCAGTCCTACTGCCAGCGCATCAACGAGAGCACGGCCACACTCCCCGCCATCTTGATCAACTCGGTCAGCTCGATGCGTGTCTATGGCAGCGCCGAGGGCGGAGTAGGCTCGAGTGCAGGCACCGACACCTCGGGTGACATCGAAGCAAACGGCTCGTACCACCGTAGCGACTGACTGCTGCTGCCGAACGGAACCGCGATCCGGCTCGCCGCGTTAAGGCTGCTGACCCGTTGGGCCGAACGTTCGAAAGGCAAAACAATGAACATGAAGAAACTCGCTTTCGCAGCGACGCTGGTTTCCGCGGCAGCACTCCCCGGCCTCGCCTTGGCAGCGACTGCCACCTCAACCGTAAACGTACGCTCTGGTCCGGGGACCAACTACGCTGTGGTCGACACCCTTCGTGCCGGCCAGCAGGTCGATATCGATCGCTGCACGGACGGCTGGTGCTATGTGGAGAAGTCTGGCCCGGACGGCTGGGTCTCGTCGCGCTACCTGAGCAATGACGATGGCGTCTCTTCGGGCGGCGGCATCACCATCGGTGGCGGGAATTCCGATGTCGATGTGTCCATCGGCTTCTCCGTCCCCGGCTTCAGCTTCCAGATCGGCAATGGCGGCTTCAACTACATTCCCGGCCGCCCGGTGGGCCGCGATGCCGAAGTTTGTTTCTACGAGCGCCCCAACTTCCGTGGCGCCAGCTTCTGCGCCGAGCCCGGTGACAGACTGGCCCGCCTTGGCTCGTGGAACGACCGCATTTCCTCCATCGAGGTGAGCGGCGGCGCCCAGGCCCTGGTCTGCGAGAACACCAACTTCAACGGCCGCTGCGTCGTTGTCTCCCGCGATGTCCGTGACCTGCGCGGTGCCGACGACCGCATCAGTTCGATCCGCGTACGCTAAGCAGCCAAAGCGTCACCATCAGAACGCCGCCCCACTGGGCGGCGTTCGCTTCTCACGCCGCTGCCGTCCCTCACCCGTCATGCTAGGATTGCGCAACACCGGGATGCGCTGATGCCTGAGACCCTCGTCCTATCACCCAATGTCGAGATTCCGCTCTCCGAGATCTCGATCAGCTACATCCGCAGCCCGGGCCCGGGCGGGCAGAACGTCAACAAGGTGGCCACCGCCGCACAATTGCGCTTCGACCTGAAGTCCTCGCCCTCACTGCCCGAGCCCGTCCGCCGTCGCGCCGCTGACCTCGCCGGTAGTCGCCTCACCACCGAGGGCGAGATCGTCATCACAGCGAGCCGCCACCGCACCCAGCAGCTCAACCGCGACGACGCGCTGACCCGCCTCTCCGCACTGTTGCGCGAGGCGCTCTATCCGCCGAAGCCCCGTCGTCCGACTCGCCCCACACTTGCCTCCAAACACCGTCGGCTCGAAGCCAAGGCCCAGCGCGGCCAGACCAAGCAATTGCGCACCGGCAAACCGGGATTGGATTGACGGACCGTCAGGCGGTGTTCCGCCTGGCCAGATGGCATGGACGCGCCCGCCGGGCTGGCCTATGCATCGCTCATCGAATGCCCAAACCGTGGTGACCATGCCAAAGCACCGGAGCAAGCCAACAGCGACCGACCGGGTGCGCACCGTTCTCGCCGACGAGATCGTGCGCGGCGTGATCGGCCCCGGCGTCCCGCTCGACGAAACCAGCATCGCGGCCCGCTTCTCTGTGTCCCGCACACCTGTCCGCGAGGCAATCCGCCAGCTCGAGGTGATCGGCTTCGTCGAGGCCCGCCCGCATCGCGGCGCAGTCGTCCCGAACTTCACCGCCGACAAGATCAACGAGATCTTCACGGTGATGGCCGAGCTCGAAGCCCTCTGCGCCCGAATGGCGGCCCTCAGCGCCACCAGCGAGGAGCGCAGTCGGCTCGAGGCGGCGCATGTGGCCTGCCGCACCGCAGCGCTCGGCGGCGACATCGCCGTCTACTACGAAACCAACCTGCTGTTTCACGACACCATCTACGCCATCAGCCACAATGCCTTCCTCGCCGAGGTGACACTGGGTGTGCGCAACCGCGTCGCCCCCTTTCGCAAGGCACAGTTCCACAGCCTCGGCCGCCTCATGCAGTCGGTCGCCGAACACGAGGAGGTGGTGCGGGCAATCCTCGCCGGCGACGCCGAGCGCGCGGCTGCGGCCATGCGCGATCACCTGCGCTTGGTGCGCACCAGTGTCGACGCCATCGCCCCCGGCCTCAGACCCTAGCCTCAGGCGCCATCAACGCTGCGCCACGTAAGCGCGCCAGCCGCCAAAATGCGAGATGTCGTCCGCACCGTCGACGGCGACGGCCTCGACCAGAAAGCCCTTGGCCACATCGCCATCTTTGAGCTGGAGCGTACCGATCCCCAGCGGCGAGGGAATCCGCGACACAAAGGTGCCGAACGCAGCGGGAGTCAGCGACCACACCTCCACGTCGATCTCCCGCCCATCTCCGGGCACCCGGAGCAAGCCGGGCTTGGGCGGAACAGTTCCGGGCAGCGCATAGAGACGATAGTTCGGCGCCGTTGCCGTCGCCTTGACGAAGGTCGCTCCCAGCGCCTGCAACTCACCATTGAGCGGCATACCGCTGAGATGCGCACCAACCACCACAAGCGGGATGCCGTCGGCTGCGTTGGAGACTGCGGTCATCTTCAAGTCCTGTGTTTGGGGGCCCGCGGCAAAGCCGCGAGCCCGAAACTTGGTCAAGGGGCGATTGCCGCGTCGATATCCAGGCCGTCCCAGGCTTTGATCACGATGTCGTCGGTCAGAACCGTGCTCAGATCCACCGGACCGGCCAGCGCCTGTTGCTCGCCTTCGCCCAACTGCAGGTAGTCCATGTAGAATGCCCAGGCATCGGGCAGGAACGTGCCATGCTGCGTCACGCTTTCGGGCGCGGTGTAGTAGGTCTTCACAAGCTCCCAGAACTCCGGGGCCACCGGGTTGTCGCCGAGCGACGCAGCCGCATACTTGGTCTTAAGCAGTTCGAACGTCGCGTCCGAGTTCGCCATGCCCCAGGCCCGGCCTTTCAGCGTCGCCCGGACGAACTTGACGAGCAGTTCCGGATCGGCCTCATAGGTTTCGAGCCGCACCGAGAGCGCGTCGCCAGGGAACTTGGCAATCGCCTCGGGTGTAATCGAACGGGTCGGAATGCCCTGAGCCGGGATCAGCAGCAGGTCGCGCTTTGCCCCCGAATAGGCCTGGATGCGGCCCTCGGTAAACGAGCGGATCGTCGTCGGGTCACCCTCGCCGGCGACCACCAGCTTCACGTCCGAGCCTTCCTTCAGGCCCGTTTCGACGATCGAGGCCCGCGTCATTGGCACTTCGCCACCGGCCAGATCGGAAAGCCCGATGGTCTTGCCCTTCATGTCGGCCATGGTCATCACGTCGCTATCTGCCGGCACGACGATGTCGAACGTGTCCGGATAATAGATCTGCATGATGGCCTTGAGGGAGAAACCGCGCTGCACCGTCTGCATCGTCGCGGCCGAGGAGAAGATGCCCCAGTCGACATTGCCGGCGGCGAGCTGACGAGCCGCATCCGAGGAGCCCTTCGAGTAGTTCAGCACCACGTCGAGGCCTTCTTCGGCGTAGTAGCCCTGCTCCTGGGCGATGAAGATCGGGAACATCTGCGCCGTGGGCCCGCCTTGTGCGGTGACGCCGTGGAACTTCACCAGGTCCTGCGCGGTAGCAATACCGGTCAGGGCAATCAGGCTGGCGCCGATCAGAGCGCCGGCAGTCATCAATCGAAACGCATGCGTCATTCGGGTTTCTCTCCGTTGAAATTATTGCCAGTCCGCCACGCTTCGCCCTGCGGCCGCGCGGTCTTTGCGTCTTAAAGTTGCTTCCAGAAAATGATCCGGCCCTCGAGCCACTCGATCAGCTGGTAGACCAGTAGCGTGAACAGCGAGAGCAGGATGATCAGCGAGAACACCCCGGCAATATCGAGCTGGAAGTTCATCGCGTAGATCAGGTATCCGATGCCCGCCGAGGCGCCGACAAACTCGCCGACGATCACGCCGAGCACTGCCAGCGTCCAGCACAGCTTCACCCCCGCCATCATGATCGGCAGCGCGTTCGGCAGCAGCAGGTAGCGGAACGTCTTCCACCGCCCCGCGGTCAGTGACTTCATCAGCTTGACCGCATTGGGGTCCACCGAGCTCAGTCCAGTCAAGGTATTGAGAAACATCGGAAAAAAGCTCATCACCACCGCGATTGCGATCTTGGAGGGCTGGTCGAAGCCGAACCAGGTGATGAAGATCGGCGCCAGGACGATCTTGGGCGGCGCCTGCAGCGCCACGAGATAGGGGTAGATCGTCGCCCGCACGGTGTCGAACATCGCCACCAGCACACCGAGCACCACGCCGCTGCTCAGGCCCAGCGCGAAACCCCAGAGGATTTCCTCCAGCGTCACCGCAACATTGGGCCAGAAATACTCCGCGCTCATCACGCGCCCGGTCGCCCAGAACGTATCCGTCGGCGATGGGATGATCAGTCGGTGCACGAGGCCGAACTCGGTCGTCACGTGCCAGAACCCGATCACGAAAAGCCCGAACCCCAGCGCCAGCAGCCGATTGCGGATTGCCCGGTGCCGCTTGCTCGCTTCTTCCGCCGCTATGAATCGCGCCACCGCTGCATCGCGGGTCGCCGCAGCATTCGCCAGCGCCTGTCCGTCTGCCGTCATGTCCATTGCGCTTCTCCTCAGTGGTCCACGCCGAGCATGCGGCGGATGTCGAACACCAGTTCCGAGTAGCGCGGCGCGCGCATCACCTCGGTCTTGCGCGGGCGCGGCAGGTCGACCTCGACGATGCCCTCCAGCCGTCCCGGCCGGGGCGTCATCACGAAGACGCGGTCACTGAGGAACACCGCCTCGCCGATATTGTGCGTGACGAAGACCACGGTCTTCCTGGTCTTTTCCCAGATGCGCAGCAGCTCGACATTCATCGTCTCGCGGGTGAATTCGTCGAGCGCGCCGAACGGCTCGTCCATCAGCAGCACGCGCGGATCGTGCGCCAGCAGCCGTGCCAGCGCCACGCGTTGGCGCATGCCACCCGACAACTCCCCCGGATAGCGGTCGCCAAAGCCGTTCAGCCCGACCATGTCGAGCAGTTCGTCGGTCCGCGCTTCCTGCTGCTTCCGGTCGAGCCCGAGGATTTCCCCTGGTAGCCGCACGTTCTGGCGGATTGTCCGCCAGGGAAACAGCACCGAGGTCTGGAACATCATGCCGATATCGCGGCGCGGACTGTTGTGGTGCTGCCCAGCCAGCACCAGCTCGCCGTCGGTCTTCTGCTCGAGCCCGCCCAGGATCGACAGCAGCGTCGACTTCCCGCAGCCGCTCGGCCCCACCAGCGAAATGAACTCGCCTTCCCTGATGCCGAACGACACGTCCGTTAACGCCACCAGCGGCCCTGTCGCCGTGGCGTAAACCTTGTCGATTCCGGTACCTTCGATCAGTTGTGTCACGCCGACCTCTCAGATTGCATGCAATTAAGAATGCAATCGGCATGCCAGCCGGGGATGGACTGATTTCGTTAACGAATTTCCATCCGCTGACACCACGGACAGGCCTCGCCTGCTCGGCAGCTCAGCAATTTGAGCATATTTTAGGCATAAATGCATGCATGCCTACTTCATAGACTCTCACGTCTTTGATGTATGCAATAGCATGACGTGGGTGCGCTTGGGACTGTTCGTGCTTGCCTTGCCAAGGCCGTCGAAAACGCCTATCGCTCTGCCCGTCGACTGGGGCCTCGCCGCCACGGTCGATTAGGCCCGGCAGGAGTTCCACCTCCTTGCCGGGCCTTGCTATGTTCAGCTCACGGTTCGATCCGCTCAACTTTGAGACGCGCGCCAGGGCTGGAGACTTCCGTCAGCCAGGTCCAGCCGTGTGGCGTGGCCCATCCCTGGTATTGGGAGGTTCCCGGACACGACACCACATGGGTCAGTCCGCGCTCGCGGGTGACGTTCCGCGCACGAGCCTCGTCCCCCTCGAAAACCGCCACCAGGTCCACGACGCTCTGCGTGTTGCGGTGAAAACCTGCCGAGAGGACCGCGTGCGACGTATAGCGCAGCACATAGGCGCTCAGGCCGATCGGCGCCACCAGCCGGGTTGGCGGCAAGGCAGCAAGTTCGGCGTAGGCTTCCGGCAACAGGCAACTCACCGGATCGACGCCTGACATCGCCACCGCCTGGCCTAACCGCGGCTGCGCCGGCGTCAGCGCCGCCACCACCCCGCTGAGCAGCGCGAACTGCACCATCGTCGCGACACCCAGCCACGCCCCGACCATGCCGAGCATGCGCCCCACGCTGCCGCGAGCCAGGTAGCGTCGCCGCGCGGCCGTGATCAACCAGGCGCCGGCAGGCAACGCGAACAGCGCGGCCAGCCGCGCCCCCCGGATCTGCAGCAGCATCAGCAGCGCCAGAACGACCAGGAACCCCGCCGCGATCAGCCAGTCGATCCGCGCGTCGCCGCGCTTCCGCCACGCGATCCACAGGCTCAGCGGCACCGCCAACAGCGTCGCCGCCGCAAAGGCAATGCCGCTGGCGAGGTCGTACTCAAGCCGCTGCGCAAACGACTGCGCCTCTGCGATCCCCGGAAACATCAGCGGAAACACGGCCTCCGGCACGTCGACATAGGGCCCACCGAGGCACCTGGGCGCAATCCAGAGCGCCACCGCCACCGCCGTGACGCCCGTTGCACCGAGCAGCGCCAGCCGGACCGGCCAGCCCCGCCGGCTCGCCAGGACCGCACTCGCCGCCAGCGCCAGCCCACCGACCATCCCGGCCGCCACATACACGACGCTGAGCATGTCGCACGCCGCACCCAGCAGCGCTGCCGGCGGTGTCGCCACGATGAGCTGCCCGACCAGCCCGAAGGCGAAGCCGAGCCCGAACCCGATAGCCCCGGAGCGATGGCGCTCGGGATCCACCAGCCAGCACACCGCCATGCTGACCCCTGCCACTGCCGCCAATGGCAGCGTCTCTAGCCCCACCGCGAGGCTGGTCGCCACCACCAGTCCGGCAACCGCCCCGCCCCACCGGGTCCGCCGCCAGCCGACCAGCAGCAGCAGGGTGGCGCCGCTGAGGACGATCTGCAGGTTGTGGTGATCGACCCGCCCGGGCAGGAACTCGACGATCAGCACCAGGTTGAGCAGTGGCAGCACCAGCGCGGTCGCGAGATCCGCCTCCGGCACCAGCCGGCGCACCAGTGCCACCGACAGCGTCAGCAACACCAGCAGCAGCAGCAGCGGCCACAGCATCGCCGCGATGTCCGGCGCCGCCGCAGCGCCGAAGACTGGCGTCGCCAGCCCCATCAGCAGCACCAGCGGCGCATCGACCAGCCGCGACCAGTGCATCGCGCCGCCGAAGGGCGCGTTGTCGCGATGCTGCGTCAGGTCCTGCCAGCCCTGCCCGGCCGCGAGGTCCATTGCCTGCACCATGCGCATGGCGTCGTCGATATCGCCGAGCAACGGCGCGCCGGGCATCAGCGCATGGGCCCGCCAGAGCAGCAGTGCGGCGACCACCGCCCACACTGCCAGCACCACCAGCCCGTCCCACCGCCGCTGCACCATGCCCCGTCCCCTTGGTCCGGCGAACGCTAGCGCCAAACCGCTAAGGACCTCTCAAGCACCAGGGGGCGGTGCTACGCGCCGGGAACCTCAACGGAAGCCGCCGCCACTTCGCGCTCGCCCTCGGGCACGCGGCGCCAGATCAGCAACGCCAGCGCCACCAGCGGCGCGCCGATCAGCGGCAGCGCCATCGCGCCCAGCCCATCCAGCACCGCGCCGCCCATCGCAGCGGCAATCGCCATGCCGATCTGGAACGCCGACATGTTGAGCGAGATGGCCACCGGCACCGCGCTCGGCGCGATCTGTGCCATGTGGCTCGCCACCGCGATCGAATAGGTGCGGACCACGAAGCCCTGTGCCCCAACGGTCAGCATCAGCGCCGGCAGCGCCAGGTCGAGCGGCACATGGGGCAGCGTGATGAACACCCCCATCACCGCAATCACCGCGAGGCCCGAGATGGTCGCCGTCCGCTTGCTGCCGAACCGGTCCGACATCCGCCCGGCCGTGGCGCTGCAGGCAATCGCGCCGATGCCGCCGGCGAGCAGCACCAGCGGCAGCGCCTCGTAGCCGACATGCGCTGCGGTGAGGATGGCGCTGATATAGACCATCAGCGGCGCCGACCCGAGCATGAATATCAGCGTCGAGAGCAGCGCGCGGCCGATCCCCGGATTGCGCAGCACCTTGAGCCGTTCGCCAATGGTCATGGTGTCGCCGGGCATGCCGCGCGGCAGCTGGGTGTAGAGCGCCAGCGACGCCAGCCCGGCCATGATGGCCAGCGCGATATACTCGAAGCGCCAGCCCAGTTGCGCGGCCAGCAGCGCGCCCAGCGGCACCCCGGCGAGCGAGGCAATGGCCTGGCCCATGCTGATCACCTGCATATAGCGCCCGCGCTGGCCGAGCGGCGCCAGCATCGCCGCGGTCGCCATCGCCGTGCCGGTATAGGTGCCCGCCGCCACCGCGAGGATGGTGCGTACCACCACGATCCCCTCGAAGAACGGCATCAGGACGATCGCCAGCGCGCAGAGCGCCAGCGCGAATTCCGACCACGCGAGAATCCGCCGCCGCCCCACCCCGCCCAGCAGCAGCGCCAAGAGCGGCGGGCCCAGCGCATAGGCGAGCGAGTAGAACAGCACCAGCATCCCCGCCTGCCCCAGCGTAACCCCCAGGTCCGCGCTGATCAGCGGCAGGATACCGGCAATCAGCCCACCCTCGATGGCGCCCACAAAGGCGGCAAGGCTGAGCCAGAACAACCGAGAATCCATGATCTCTCCCTCGCCGTACATTGCGATACGAGCCCGACAATGGAAAGGGCGGATGGGCCGGAGACCGTTCACAAGGTCGGCGCAGGGGAGTTGGGTGGGAGGGAGAGTTTGGAGCCTGCTTCCGTTCCACAGGGCTATCCCAACCCACCGGTGGTCAACCCGCTATACTATGGCGACAACTTGCGGATGCTGCGCGAGCACATCGCCGACGAGAGTGTCGACCTGATCTATCTCGACCCGCCCTTCAATTCCAACGCCACCTACAACGTGCTGTTCAAGGCGCCGGACGGGCATCAGAGCCAGGCGCAGATCGAGGCTTTCGACGACACCTGGCACTGGAACGACAGCGCCGAGGACGCCTATTGGCAGGTGTGACCACCGGCCACTTCACCGCCGAAGCGCGCCGTGAAGCCACACGTGACGGGGCACCCGCAATCGACCTGATCGATGGCGAGGCTTTGTGCGACCTGCTCAAGCAGACGAACATTGGTGTGACGGTTACACCTGTTGAGCACGTCGCAGTGGACGAACTCACCTTGCGAGCAATCTAACCCATCCCCCCTTCTCACCGCTGCCATGCGCAAACCGGGCTTTTCGACTCCGGCCTTTCGCCGCACCTTTCATTCGGGAGGTTAGGCACCGGCCACGGAGTTCGTGATGCCCCGACCACGCCGCCTGATGCTTGCGCTCCTCGCCCTGCTGCCGCTCGCCACCCTGCAGCCGGCCGCCGCCGCCGAGATCGGGGTGCACCATCTGGTCACGCGAGACGTCACCCGCCCCGCCATCTTCATCGAGGGGCCGATTGCGGTGGGCGACTGGTCGCGGTTCATGAAGCTGTTGCGCACCCATCCCGAAGTCGCCGCGGTGGCGCTCGGCTCCGAGGGCGGTTCGCTCGACGATGGCCTCGCCATTGCCAGGCAGATCCATGAGCGCGGACTGGACACCGCGCTGATCGCCGACTGCCACTCGGTGTGCTCGATCATGTTCCTCGCCGGCGCCGGGCGCTTCATGCCGCCCGATGTCCGCCTCAGCGTCCACTCCGCCTACCGGCAGGTCGGCAGCTTCATCGCCCGCGACGAACAGGCCAACGACACCGTCGCCTGGTTCCTCGGCGCGATGGGCTATCCGCTCGCCCTCGCCCGGCTGTGGAACGACACCGCACCCGAGGACGCCGCGACCATCACCTGGGCCCACAACGACAAATGGGACCTCGGCTTCCAGCCCATCGCGCCGGTGGTCACCATCCGCGCGGCGCAACTGACGCCCTGAGCGGCCGGAACCTCCCCGTTCCCACTCCGTTCCCGTGCTGCTACAGTTGAGTCTCCGCCGCTGCTGACACCAGCTGTCGCCACACCTATGTATGGGCTGTGCTGCGGCGCTCCCCGCCGCGCGCCCGAACGTCGATCAAACGAGTCCCGCCATGCCGCCGAAAAAGTCCGAGAAGCCGGAATCCACCTTCTCCATCGACGACTTCCTCGGCGAGATCGAAAAGGCCGAGGACGAGCGGCTGAACCAGCGCCTCCCCCAGGAGCGGCTGAAGAACAAGCGCGCCCTCGACAACGCCGCCCGCCGCGCCGCCGAAGCCAATGGCACGGGCATGCAGCCGCTGGTGCCGACGCCTTTGGAGAAGCCCAAGAAATCCGCCAAGTCGGCAGCCACCGGCATGACGCTGAAATCGCCGAAGTCCAAGGCCAATGCGGTCGACCGCCCGGATTTCGGCGGGTTCGGCGAGGCCGAGCAGGCCGGCTTCGGGCATGTCCCTTCCGGCCAAGCCATCAGCGAGGACCTCGAGGCCTCAAAGCGCCGGGTGAAGGCGAAAAACATGCCCGGCCAGAGCCTCGCCGGCGCGCAGACGGTCGGCATTTCGGCGACGGTGAAGGCGCTGGAGGACATTATCCTCCACGGCCGCAAGGAGGTGGAGGGCAACACCGAGTGGAAGCCCCACCGCCCGGCGCCGCGCCAGAAATCCGAAGGCGGCATCCCGATCCGCCTCGTGACTCCCTATGAGCCGGCCGGCGACCAGCCCACCGCCATCGCCGACCTGGTCGAGGGCGTCGACAATGGCGAAACCGACCAGGTGCTGCTCGGCGTCACCGGCTCGGGCAAGAC
>CAYNRZ010000034.1:0-16482 GCA_964399695.1 uncultured Devosia sp.
CCCATGAAGGTGTCGATCCAGTTGAGGTTGCGGATCAGGATGAAGGTGGGGATCAGCGCGACCTGTCCGGGCACGAACATGGTGAGGATGAAGAGCGTGAGCAGAGGGCCCCGGCCAAAGAAGCGCATCTTGGCGAGCGCAAAGCCGGTCATCACCACCAGCGTCAGCTGCACGATGGTGACGATGGCAGTAAAAATCACGGAGTTGACGATGGCGCTCGGGTCGAGGAAGCCGAGCGCGGCCTCGATGTTCTCGAAGTGCCATTCGTTCGGCCACCAGGTGGGCGGGTAGGCGACCACCTCGCGGCTCGACTTGAAGGAGTTGATGATCATCCAGTAGAACGGCGCCGCCATCACCAGGCCGAAGAAGATGATTGCCGCGACGTGGAAACGGCGGCGCCAGGGATGTCCGACGCTGGTGCTCATACCGGGTCTCCATTGGACGGCCGGCGCGGCGGATTGAAGATGAGCGCCAGGACGGTGACGATGACAAACAGCACGGTCGAGAGCGCCGAGGCATAGCCGAGCCGCAACTGGGCGAAGGCGAGATCGTAGATGTAGACCGCGAGGATGTCGGTGGAGTTGAGCGGGCCGCCCTTGGTCATGACGAAGGCGATGTCGAAGCTGTCGAAGATAATGCCACGCAGGGTGAGGACGAGGATCAGCAGGGTCACCGGCATGACGTTGGGCCAGATGACGTGGCGGAGCTTGGCCCAGGGGCCGGCGCCGTCGATCTCGGCGGCTTCGAGGAGCTGCGGGTTAATCTGCTGCAGGGCCGCCAGGTAGAGAATGACGCCAAGCGGCAGGCGGAGCCAGACGATGACGAGTGACAAAGCCGGCATGGCCCAGGTGGTATCCTGCAGCCAGTTCGGGCCGGAAACGCCGAACAGGCTCAGCAGCTGGGCGATGGGGCCGACGCGCGGATCGTAGATGAAGCGCCAGAGCACCGCCGAAGCGACGAGCGAAATGACGATCGGCAGCAGGTACATCGTGCGGAACACGGTGTAGCCGGGGAAATTGGTATTGATCAGCACGGCGATCAGGAATGACAGGATCACCGTCGGGACGACGCCGAGGAAGACCAGGTAGACGGTCTTCCACACCGAGTTCACGGCACGCGCATCCTTGAGGATGTCGACATAGTTGGCGAGGCCGACGAAGCGCGGCTCGCCGATGAGGTTCCAGTCGAACAGGCTCAGCCCGAGACCCCAGATGATGGGGATGATCATGAAGGTGGTGAACAGGACCAGGTTCGGCCCGACGAACAGGGCAGCCCAGAATGGGCTGTTGGTCCGGCCGTTGGACTTGCGGCGGGGGGCGGTTCGCGGTGTCGCGGCCATGTCGGCCTCGGCGGTGTCGGTCTTGCTCAAGAGGATAAGCCCCGTTTGCAGAAGGGAGCGCCGGCTGCGGGAGAAGCGCAGCCGGCTCAAGGTAGGCCCGCCGTTCCGGGGGAAGCGGCAGGCCGTCCCTGTTCGCTTTGTGAGCGTCAGCCGCCGGCGGCGAGGACGCGGGCCATGGCTTCGTTGATGACCGCCTCAGCCGCCTTCAGCGCGTCTGCCACGGGGACGTTGTTGAGCGTGACGGCCTCTTCGGCCTTCGCGAGTTCCGTGTCGACGACGGCCTGAACGTCGGCCGGGATCGACGTCGGGTTCATGGCGCCGTACTGGATCGACTCCGCGAAGACGCGGTTGTCGTAAGGAGGTCCGGGCAGCGCGGTCCAGATCGGGCTGTCGTAGAGGGCCTCGACCGGCGGCACCGTTCCGTAGCTGGCCGCGAGGATCTTCATGCCGCCATCCTCGGAGTAGAACCAGTTGAGGTAGTCGTAGCAGAGTTCGCTGTTGTTGGCCTGGCCCGTTGTGGTGATCGCCTGGGCGATGGAGCCCATGCCGGTCTTGCGGACGCCGTTGATGGTGGGCACGAGTGCAGCGTCCCAGTCGTCGGTGGTGACCGAGCGGATGAGCGGGGTCAGGGCACGCACTGACTGGAGCATCGACACCGTGCCGGCGCCAAAGGCCTGGAAGCCACCGCCGAGCTGGGTCTGCTGCGGCGTCGAGGCGATGACGCCTGCCTTGACCTGGTCCCAGTACATCGTGAAGACCTTGATCGCCGCTTCGGACTGCAGCTTGTACATGTTGTTTTCGTCGAGCAGCGTATCGCCGAAGGCTTCGATGCCCGGAACGTAGGTGGCGTGCCACGGCACCGAGGCGGCGAGGCCATAGCGGGTGGTGGTGTTGCCGTTTTTCTGGGTCAGCTGGGTGGCGACCTCGATCTGCTTCTCGAAGGTCCAGTCATCGGTCGGGTAGGGGATGCCGGCGTCGTCGAAGTGCTTCTTGTTGTAGTAAAGCACGACGGTGTCGGCACCGATCGGGAGGCCGAAAATGCCGTCCTTGTTCGGCCCCGAGGTGACCAGGTACTGGTCGAGGAAAGGCTTGGCCAGCGAAGTCATGCCGATAGGACCGCCCGAGGTCAGGAACGGCCGCATGTCGGCGGTAACCTCCGCGTTGGCCAGCTGCGTCGCCAGGATGTCTGCAAGATACGTAATGTCGGGCAGCTTGTTGGCGAGACGGCGCGACAACAGCGTTTGGCGGATGCCCTGGTAGTCGCCGGGCAAGAGCGAGTACTCGATCTTCACACCGGGGCGCGCAGCCTCATAGGCGGCGAAGACCGGCTTGATGCCCGTTTCGGCCCAATCGAGGACCGCGATGGACAAGGTACCGCTCGTCGGCTGCCCGAACGAGAGCGAGGTTCCCGCCGCAAGTGCGAGGGGAGATGCGGCAAGGCCAGCCAGCACGGCGCGACGGCTGGGAGAATAGGTCGGTGTTTTCGTCACGTGGGTCCTCCTCGTTTTGGCGCGACGCCCGACCAACGGGCCTCCTTGATCGCGCCAGACATCGCCAACCCGCGCTTCTTATGGTGTTCATTGGATTGAACGACTGTCTGTATATTGAACGTTGCCACGCGAGATTTGCCGGGTCAAGCGGTGGAGATGTCATCCAAAGGTCTTGGTCTGCCCGCCAGGGCCTCTGTAAGTCGCGCTGAGTGACCTGGGCCCCTGGATCTCCTCCGGAGTTTGGCAGAGTTCGGCGTCTTGAAGGGACGATCGGATGAAGCGCAGCAGGTTCGACGAAGGGCAGATCATTAGGATCTTGAAGGAGCAGGAGGCGGGGCTGGGGACGACGGACCTGTGCCGCAAGCACGGCATCAGCAGGGCGACCTTCTAAAGGTGGAAGGCCAAGTATCGTGGTCTGGAAGCGGCCACACCCGCTAGACGTTCGCTGCCCAGCTATTGCGCGGCGAGCATTGAACGCCCCCCAGAAGGTCCATTCTTGACGAAATCAAAGGAAATGCGGCGACAGCGGCCCAACGATAGGTCCGGGGATCAAGGGCGCAAGAAGCTCGCACCGCTTGTCCGGGGCGGGAGGCAGGGCATCGATGGCTTTGGGCGCAAGCTTCGTGCGCATAGGTCCGATAGCAAGACGTCGACCGGCCCCGCGTCAGGGGACAATTTGGCCGGGTTTGCGGGGGCCTGAAGCAGTCTGGCCAGCGCCAATTGCATTGGAAGACTTAGCCGCTGGGCCGGGGCAGTGCGAAAGACGGTAGGCGACCGCAGTGCGTGGCGAGGCAACTCGGGCGATCGCCCTATTCAGACGCCTCATCGGGAGAGTTTTTCGCGCCATACCTGCCCCTCGATGAGAAGTGGAACCGCACCCCATCCGCCCAGAGCGAATAGCACTGCTCCACCGGCACATCGTCCGCATCGTAGGTCGTGCCCGTGACCCGGATCAGCGTCTCGCCCTCTTCGACATGCAGCAGCCGCGCCTCATCGGCGGAGGCTTTCACCATCTCGAAATACTCGTCGGTCGATCTCGGAACCACATTGTACCGCTCGGTCAGCGTGCCCCACAGCGAGCCCCCCTTGAGCTCGACGGTATCCAGCCCGGGGAAGCGGCTGGTCGAGAGCCATGAGGTGTTGATCAGCACGGGCCGCGTGTCGGCGAGGCGCACGCGCCTCAGAACGGTGGCGGTCTCCTTGGCATCGAGCGCGAGTGCCGCGCGGATCATTGGCGTCGGCGTGGCGATGGTCTGGATGTCGACGATGGTTCGCGGCTCGTAGCCCTGCTGCCGGATCTTGTCGGAAATGCTGACCATCGAGCTGAGGTCGACGGTCACCGATGTCGTCGGCGGTACGACGATAGTCCCGACGCCGTGCACCCGCCGCACGAATCCGCCGCGCTCCAGCCCCTCCAGCGAGCGACGCACCGTCATGCGGCTGACGCCGTAAAGCGCTGCCAGTTCCGTCTCGCGCGGCAGGCGAGCATCAGCGTCGATGGCGCCCGAAGTGATGTGCCGCCGCAAATCCTGTTCGACCTGCATGAAGGCAGGAACAGGCGAGTCGTGGTTGACCACGCCGCTATGGATCAGGTTCGCCGTTGATGCTCGGCCCAATTTGAAATCCCCCAGATGCGGAAGAAACGTCGATGATTTGGCCACCTGTCAAGGCCAGCGAGAATCCCACTTGCCCATCAGAGGTATTATAGACTAGACCTTTATACATGGTCAGCCTGTATATGCGGGTCGGACGGGGCTTAAGCAAGAGGGACGGCGAATGGATCACAAGGCATCGGTGCGCGAACGCGTGTGGAGCGAGTTGCGCAAGGTCGCACTGCCAGACAGCCGGTTCCACCTGGACTTCGCCGAATACATCGCCGATTTCGAGGGCGGTGAAGCCGCTGTGGAGCGCCTGACCAACCATCCGCACTACCAGAATGCCAAGATCATCTTCATCGCGCCGGACAACTGCATCGAGCGGCTGCGCCTGAAGGCGCTTGAAGACGGCAAAACCGTGCTGGTCACCACCTACTCGATCAAGCGCGGCTTCTGGTTGCTCGAACCCGACCGGATTGCACCGGAGCTCTATCCTTACGCCGCCATGCTGGACGGCATGGAGCGGGTGGGCCGGCAGGTCTCGCTCGAGGAAATCGAAGCGCTCCCCAGTGTCGACTACCTCGTCACCGGCACCGGCGCGATCAACCACGAAGGCGTGCGCTTCGGCAAAGGCCATGGCTTCTTCGACGCCGAGTGGGCCATTCTCTACACGCTCGGCCGCATCACCAGCGACACCCCGGCCGCCGCTGTGGTGCACGACTGCCAGCTGTTGAGCGAAAAGCTCTACCCCGACACCTTCGATACCGTCGTCGACGTCGTCTTCACGCCGACCCGCACCATCGAGGTCACCGATCCGCAAAAGCCTACCTGCGGCATATTGTGGGACCGGCTTGCCCCGCACATGCTCGAAACCATCCCCCCTTTGCAGGAGCTGAAGCGCTCCGGCCGCCAGGTTCCCGTCACCGCCTGACCCCAGGATAGTCCCATGCGCATCCTCGTCGTCGGCAACGCCTCGCTCTCCGATCTGATCCTCAAGGCAGATGCCACCCCGGGCTCGTCGGCGGTTGCCGTCCTTGGTGATACTGCAGGCCGCCACGGCACCTGGATGCCGGGCGGCGCGGCAACCACCATTGCCCTCGCCATTCGCGAGCGCGGCCACGAAGTCGAGCTGCTGCATCCCTTGCCCCGCGCCGTGCTCGATCGCCCATCGCTGCAGGAACTGACACGCCGCGGCATCGGCATTTCGCGCAGCCCGCTCGTCGATACCGACGATGGCCGCTGCGTGCTGGTCTACACGGACAGGAAGCGCTTCGCCTGGTCGACGCCGCCGGTGGCAGCCGAGATCGACGTCGACGCTGCGCTGGCAGGTATCGACTACGTCATCATCGCCCCGGTCTGGGGGGAGATGGCGGCGCAGATCGTCGCTGCCGCGAACACGCGCGGCATTCCCTGCGCCATGGTCGGCGAATTCGCCCCCGGAGCTGCCGGAATGCGGTGGGATACGATAGTGCTCGACGACGCCCAGTACCTCGCCGCCAGCAAGCCCGCCGCTCCGACGCTGGTGGTTACCCATGGTGAAGCCGGCTCGACCGTTCAGGTGGGTGGCCAAGCCATCGATGTTCCCGCCATTCCAACCGCCGTGTTCGACACCACCGGTGCCGGCGACACCTATGGCGGCGCTTTCATTGCCGCGCGACTGGCAGGAGACATGCCCAAGGTGGCCGCCGAATATGCGACGCGCCTCGCCAGCCGCTGCTGCGAAGCCGAGGGCTCGTGGGCCGCCTTCATGTCCGCGGCTGCCGCAAGGATCGCCCCCGTCTCGCGCCGCGACCGGGTGCTTGGCGCCCTGTGGGGCACCGCCTGCGGCGATGCCTTCGGCATGCCCAACTCATTCCTCAAGACCCTGCTGCCCTGGCTAACCAGCATGCAGCCCGGCCCGGCCAACAGCCCCTACCACGCTGGCTATCCCGCCGGCCGCATTACCGACGACACCGAGCAGGCCATGGCGCTGACCGAGGCCATGCTCGAAGGCTTCGAGCCCGCCACCGTCGCCCGCCATCTCAATAACTGGTTCGTCGGCGTCGGCGGCGAGAACTCGCTGGCGGTCGGCCCCAGCACCAAACGCGCCATGCTGGCCTATGCCCGAGGCGAAGACGTGCTGCAGATCGGCCGAATGGGTGTCACCAACGGCTCCGCCATGCGTGTCCCACCGGTCGGCATTCTCGCCGGCCTTCGCGACCTCGGGCTGGAGCAGTTGATCGACCTCGTCGAAATCTCCTGCATCCCCACGCACTTCACCTCGCCCGCCATTTCCGGTGCCGGCGCCATCGCCGCCGCCATCGCCGCTGGCCTGCGTGGTGAAGACTGGAACCAGGTGATCGCAGCCGCGCTTGCCGGCGCCACCGCCGGTGCCGAACACGGCAACTGGATCTACGCGCCCGACATCGCAGAGCGCATCCGCCTGGCGCTGCGCATCGCCGACGCCTCGGCCACGCCCATCGAGTTCACCGAAACCATCTCGCGCGTCGTCGGCACCGGCGAGCCCTGCACTGAATCCGTGCCAGCCGCGATTGCCGCCGCGCATTTCGCCAAAGGCGATCCGGCACTCGCCATCGAACTGTGCGCCAATTCCCGCGGCGACACCGACACCACCGCCGCCATGGCCGGCGGCATCTGCGGCGCTTATTGCGGCTTTGCGGCGCTTCCCGCCGATTGGCGCGCGCTGGTTGCCGAAGTGAATGCCATCGACGTGCCCGCCTGGGCCGACAAACTCGAAAGGGCCGCTACGCTGTGAGACCATTGATCATCGACTGCGACCCCGGCATCGACGACTCCGTCGCCATCGCCTTTGCGCTGGGCAGCGGCGCCTTCGACCTCAAGGCCATCACCACGGTTTCCGGCAACCTCACCGCGAACTTCTGCAGCCGCAATGCAAGGCAGGTTCTCGACTATTTCGGTGCGCCCAGCATCCCCGTCAGCGAAGGCCCCCTCAAACCTCTGGTCCGCCCTTACCCCCGCGACCCCTTCTCGCACGGCAGCGATGGCCTTGCAGAGCTGACGCTGCCGGAAAGCAGCCGTGCGCTCGATCCGCGCTTTGCCCCCGACGTGATCATCGAGGCGGCGAACACCTACCCCGGCACGATCGAGATCGCGGCCCTCGGGCCGCTGACCAACCTCGCCCTGGCGGTGATCAAGGACCCGAGCCTGCCCAGGAAGGTCGCAAGGGTCAGCGCCATTGCCGGTGCTTTCGGCTTCCAGACTTATGGCAGCTCGCGCGCCACCGGTGACAATCCAGCAAGCGAGTGGAACGTTTATGTCGATCCCGAGGCCGCGCAGATCGTCTTCGAAGCCGGCTTCAACCTCACCGCTCTCGGCCTCGATGTCGGCACGCACCCCAAGTTGACACTCGACGCCGCGCAGCGCCAGAAGCTCGCAGCCTCCGGCGTGCCGGCAGCGCGTTTCCTGCTCGGCGTGCTCGACTTCGTCGAGCGGCGCGGGTTTGGCGCCTATTGCGGCCTGATCGACTCGACCGCCATCGCGCACCTGCTGCGCCCCGACCTCTTGACCATCGAGACCATCCGCGTCGTTGTCGAGCGCCAGAGCACCCTCAGCGCCGGCCAGACCATCGTCGAACGGCGCGAGAATTTCGCCTGGGACGGCCTCGCTTCCATCACCGCCGCAAGCGATGCAAACTTCGCCGAACTGACCGAAATCCTGGTCGACAGCCTCATCGCGACCGGAACCGCGAAAGCTTCGTGACGCGCCTGTGACTAGCGCTTGCGCGGCGCCAGCAAACGTGCATGAATGAGGTATATAGATACATACCTCTAGTCCACTCCACCGCCTCAGGGACCCGAAACCATGAAGTCACAACTGTTCGCCGCCGTATCAACTGCTGCCTTGCTGACCGCCGGTCTGGCGCTGCCCGCACAGGCCGAAACCATCGTCATCTTTGGCCCAAGCACCTGGGACACGCTGGCACCCGGCGCCTCCGAGGAGGTGAACGCCGAGGTGCTCGCCAAGCTGAAGGACGGCTTCATCGCGCTGCATCCCGAGGTGACCGACGTGACGCTGAACGCCGGCGGCACCATCACCGACGGCCTCGGCCGACTGAACAACGCCGTGCTCGCCGGCGACCAGATCGACGTGATCCTGTGCGCCGCCAACCCGGTGAACACCTCGTATGCCCGCCTTGGCCTGATCAGCCCGGTCGACGACCTCGTCGCCTCGATGGGCGACCGCTTCATCGATGGCGCCGTGTCCAACTTCACCGTTGGCGGCAAGGTCTGGGGCGTGCCGATGTCGGCGGTGAACGTGACGACGTTCTTTTACAACAAGGACATCTTCGATGCTGCCGGCGTTGCCGAACCCGCGACCTATGAAGAGTTCGTTGCTGCCGTGCCGGCGCTGACCGCGGCCGGCGTGATCCCGGTCGTCCATCAGGGCAAGAATGCCTGGATGTGGCCGCTCTACTACATGAGCTCGCTGTCGCAGACGACCGGCAACAAGCAGCTCGAGCTGGTGGAAGCCACGCTCAAGGGCGAGAAGAAGTTCACCGATCCCGAGAGCGTCGAGGCGCTGAAGCTGGCCTATGGCTGGGTGCAGGATGGCCTGCTCGACCCGCAGTCGAACGAACTGGACGAAGAGGCGATGAAGTCGGTGTTCTATGCTGGCCGCGCCGCCTCCTATTTCGGCGGCTCGTGGGACGTCCCGGGCCTCACCGCCAACGCCACCTTCAACTGGGGCGTGTTCATGTTCCCAAAATATGAGAGCCAGCCGGGCACCCCGGTCGCCTATGGCGGCGCCGAAACCGGCCTCTGCGTCTCGAGCTCGTCCAAGAACCCGGAGCTCGCCAAGCAGTTCATCGCCTATGCCTCTGAAGACGCGCAGGCCAAGATGATGCTCGATCCGATCTCGCCGATCGCCACTTCGAACAAGGGGGTCCCCGGCGTCGACACCGAAATTGCCAAGGACCTCTCGACCTACCTGCCGACCTCGAAGTTCCTCGACTGGGTGTGGCCGCGCGAGCTGACCACGACCATCCAGGCCGAAATACAGAGCATGATGGCCGGCAGCGCGACCCCGGAGCAGGCGGCGGCCAACATGCAGGCCAAACTCGATGAAATGGTCGCGGCAGGCTACGTTTACGGCCAGTAACACCATCAGCAGCGCGAGCCTCCTGCAATGAACGTGCGATACCTTCCGCCGCTCGCGCTGCTCCTTCCCGGCATGACACTGCTTGCCGTGTTCATGCTGGTTCCCATTGTCTGGGGGCTGTATCTCAGCGTCCATCAGTTCGATGGCCTGAATATCGGCACCTTCGTTGGCCTCTCGAACTATGTCGCGGTGCTCTCGGACGCGACGTTCCTCAGCTCGCTGAGCCAGACGGCGGTGTTTGCCGCCATCGTGGTGATCGGCAAGAACGTTGCCGGACTTGCCCTCGCCGCACTGGTCAACCTGCCGCTGAGGGGCATGCGCACCGCGCGCACCATGCTGTTCCTGCCCGTCACGCTCAACATCATCGTGGTTGGCGCCTTCTGGCAATTTTTCCTCTCCTCGGCGCGCTTCGGCGGCCTGCTCAACTCCGCGATGGTGTGGCTTGGGCTGGACGGACTGCAGGTCTCGTGGCTGTCGACACCTGGCTTTGCGCTATTCAGCGTCGCCATGATCGAGGTGTGGCGCTGGGCCGGGCTGCACATGCTGATCTTTCTCGCTGGCATGCAGGCCATCGATCCCGCGCTCTACGAAGCAGCAAAGCTCGACGGTGCCAATGCCTGGCAGCGCTTCCGCAACATCACCCTTCCCGCGCTCAAGCCGATCATCTTCGTGTCGACCCTGCTGGCGCTGATGGGGGCGTTCGTGCGCAGCTTCGATGTGGTCTGGGTGATGACGCGGGCCGGCTTCGGCACCGACGTGGTGGTCACACGGCTCTACAACGAGGCGTTTCAGTTCGGCCGTTTCGACCGCGCCGCGGCGATGGGCTACATCGTCTTCGTCATCATCGCGGTGATCAGCTTCGTCTATGTCCGCGCCGCCAATTTCGGCCGCGCCAATGACTAGCCTCCGCTCCGCCTTTCGCCACAATCCGGTGGGCACCTCGCTCGCCTATTTCGGCCTTGGGCTAGCCGTGCTGCAGGCCATGGGACCCGTGCTGTGGCTGCTAAGCGGTTCGCTTAAGTCCCGGCAGGAATTCTACCTCGATCCTTGGGGGCCACCCAAGGCCTGGCTGTTCCAGAACTATCCGGATGCCTTCGTCACCGCGCGGATTGGCGACTATGTGCTGAACAGCGCCATCGCGGTGTCGCTCGGCCTTGCCATACTGCTCGTCTGCGCCTCGACCACCGCCTATGCGCTGGCGCGCTTCAAGTTCCCCGGGCGCGATATCATCCTGTCGCTGATCCTGCTCACCATGATGGTGCCGCCCGATATCCTGACCGTGCCGCTGTTCCTGACGCTGCGCTCGCTCGGCCTGCTCAGCAACTATCTCGGCCTGGCCTTCATCTATGCCGTCGGCGGCTTCGGCATGTCGGTGTTCCTCCTGCGCGGCTACTTCATGGGGGTGCCGCAGGAGCTCGAGGAAGCGGCCAGGCTCGATGGCGCCGGCACGCTGCACATCCTCTGGCACGTTATCCTGCCGGCCAGCCTCCCCGGTTTCCTCAGCGTCGTCATCATCCAGGCCATCGGCATGTGGAATGACCTCTACCTCGCCTTCGTGTTCCTGCGCGATCCGGACATGGCGACGGTGCCGATCGGGCTGATGAACTTCTTCCGCCGCGAATCCATCAACTGGCCGCAGCTGCTGGCAGCGCTCACCATCCTCACGGTCCCTGTCTTGATCATCTATGCCGCGGCGCAGCGCCGCTTCGTCGAAGGCTTCACCAGCGGAGCGGTGAAGTGACGGCGCCTGTTCTCGTTCTCACCAACATCATCATCGACGACCTGTGGTTCGCCGACGGCAGCAACCTGCCCAACACGCTGGGCGGCGCCGCCACCTACGCCGCCATCGCGGCGCGCTTGTGGTGGGACGAGGTCGCCATCGTTACGGGGGTCGGGACCGACCTCGAAGAGGTCACCAAGGGCAAGTTCATTGCATCGGGACTGCGCGACGAGGGCCACCTGCGGCGCAGCCCATACACCATCCAGTCCCGGCTGGTGTATCGGGCCGACGGCAGCCGCACCGAAACACCGGCTTACGGGCCGGAGCACTTCGCGAGCCTCCAGGTGCTGCCCGAGGATATCCCGGCCTCGCTGCTGCCCGCGGCGGGAACCTATGTGTTCCGCGACCTCGACATGCCGTACTGGGACAGCCTGCGCAACGTGCGCGATCGCCTCGGCACGGTGCTGTGGGAACTCCAGGACGACCGGATTGCCGGCCGCTGGCCGGAGATCGCTGCACTGATGCCAATGGTCGAGCTGTTTTCGTGCAATCTCAGCGAGGCAAGATCGCTGTTCGCCGATCCCCGCCCCGAGGCCATCTGCGATGAAGTGCTCGCCACAGGCATAAAGGCATTCGTGCTGCGCATGGGGGCGGACGGCGCCTGGGTGGCAACACCAAACCAACGTTTGCGGGTGACGCCGCCACCCGCCCCGGTGGTCGACGTCACAGGCGGCGGCAATGCATTCTGCGGCGGCTTCCTTGCCGGTTGGCTGCTGCATCCGGGCGATGCTGAATTCGCGGCGCGCTGCGCTGCGGCGAGTGCCGCCCACGCCCTCGGCCAGTTCGGCCCGGCCAATCCGCTGGACCAGGCGCAGTCGCGTCTATGGGCCGAGGCAACCGGCATTTCTCCCATCACTGAAGGTATCCATGAGCCAGTACGCTGACTTCATCACCCAGATCGATAGCCTGCCCGAGCTGGTGAAGACCGAGGCGCGCCAGATCGACGATCGCATGCGCCTCCTGATCAAGACGCCTGAGATATATGGCATCCGCCAGATCATCCTGCTCGGCTCGGGGGACTCCTACTTCGCCGCGCAAGCCGCCGCGCCGGCCATCCGCGCCTGGACCGGCCTGCCGGTCAGCGCCATGCTCGCCATGGAAGCGGCGCGTTATGTCGATGCCGGTGTTCCGCCACTCGCCGGGCGCAACCGCGGCCTCCTCGTCGTGTCGATCAGCAGTTCCGGTGAGGCCGCCCGCGTCGTGGAAGCAACGCAGCGGCTGCGCAAGCTTGGCGCATTGACCCTCGCCGTTACCGCCAATGCCGAAAGCCGGCTGGGCCTCAGCGCCGAGCGCGTCCTCGGCATCGCCATTCCGAGCTCGACCAACGCGCCGGGCACCCGCAGCTATATCGCTTCGATGCTCGCAAGCTATTCGATCGGCCTGCGGCTCGCCGAAGTGCTGATGACCATGACCATGGACGAGGCCAATGCGCTCCGCGCCGAGATTGTCGGCATCGGTGACATGCTGGGCGAAGCCAGCCGGATTTCCGCCGAGCCGATCCTCAAGCTCAGCGAGACCTGGCAGCAGTTCCGCACTGCCGACGTGCTGGGCAGCGGCCCGGCCCTTGCCAGCGCCGGTTATGGCGCGGCCAAGCTGGTCGAGGCCGCGGGCGTCCACGCCACGGCGCAGGACGCCGAAGAGTTCCACCATCTCAACTACTTCGTCACCGCGCCCGAACAGGTGCCGGTCGTTGCCTTCGCTGCCGGCGCCTCGCGCGCCGCGAGCCGCACGCTCGAGCTGGTCGGCACGCTCGAAGGCCTCGGGCGGCCTTCGCTGATCGTCACCGACACGGCGGAACTGCCGGCCTACGGCACGCAAATCCGGCTACCCGAGGTGCGGGAATGGTTCGCGCCGCTCCTCCACGCCGTGCCATCGGCGCATCTGGCCGCCGCCTGGGCCGACCGGCTCGGCGTCACCCATTATCGCGGCCACACCGGTCCCTGGCACCAGGCGCAGGGCGCCGGCCTCGTGCGCAACAGCACGCTCGAAGTCTGAGGAGAGCCAATTGCTCCAGTCCTTCCCCCTCGCCACTGATCGCAACGGCCTGTTCGACATCACCGAGGCGGTGATCGAGACCCTTGGCAAGACCGGCATCACTGACGGCCTGCTGCTGGTCTCGGTGCCGCACTCCACCGCCAGCGTCACGGTCGTTTCTCCCTGGGACGTGCTCGGCCTTGAGGATGTGCACGACGAAATCGTGCGCCTCGTGCCCACCCGCATCGATTTCAAGCACCAGTACGACACCCCGCAGGATGCCGCCGGCCATGTGAAGGCGGCCATCGTCGGGCACTCGCGCACCTTCTTCATCGACAAGGGAAAGATCGGGCTCGGCCACTCGCAGAAGATCTACTTCTGGGAGTTCGACGGCCCCCGCAAACGCACGGTGGACATAAAGGTCATCGGCCAATGAGCAAGGAACTCCCCGCGGTCAACCGCGAGCTGTGGGACAGCTACAAGTACAAGGACAACGTGCCGCTCGAGGGCCTCGCCATCAATGGCAAGCCGGCGCTGACCGGCATCGATCCGGCGCTCATCGGCGATTATGTGCTGGTTTTCGTGCGCGATCCGCTTTGTGCCTACGACGAGGACGACCCGGCGACGCAGCTCTCCAAGCGGCTGGAGAACCCCGTTCTCGCCGGGCGCACCGGCATGTTCACCACGTGGACCGGCACCTACAAGGGCGCCCGCGTCACCGCCATCAGCGGCGGTTCGGGCTCGCCTGAAGCTGAACTCTGCATGGTCGAGTTCCTCGAGCACACCAACGCCACCACCTTCCTCCGCGTCGGCGGCTCAGGCGGCACCAACGAAAAGGTCCGCCCCGGCGACCTGGTGATCGCCAAGGGCATCGTGCGCGACGATGGCCTCAGCGCCTGCTACGTTACGCCCGGCTGGCCCGCCGTGTGCGACCCCGACGTAGTACTGGCGCTGTCGGAGGCCGCCCACCGGATGGGCGCGCGCTACCATGTCGGGTTGACCCGCTCGGTCGATTCCGACTTCGTCCAGGGCGGCCGCCCCTCGGTGCGCGGCTACCTGCGTCCGCACCAGACCCAGGCGGTCGACGATTGCCGCCGCATGGGCATCCTCAACGGTGATCGTGAAGCCTCGGGCATCGTCACGCTGGCGACACTGTTCGGCAAGCGCGGCGGCTCGGTCTGCTCGGTGGCCGACAATATCGCGACGGGCGAGAAGTTCGTCGCCGGTGCCGGCCACGCCGCCGCGATCGATGTGGCGCTCGAGGGTGTCGCCATCCTCGCCGGCATGGACCGCGCCAAGGCCCGTCACGGGGCCGAAAACTGGCTGCCCTCGATGGGCATGGAATGATCGAGAGCGATCCCGAGCGTCTCGCTGCAGCGGCCCATGTTGCTGCTGCTATGGCCCCGCACGCCCTGCCTGACGCGCGCTTCGATCGGGACTTCCGCTGGTTTATCCCGGGCTTTGCCGACGCAGCGATCGCTGCCCAGCGCCTTGTCGGGCTGGATATCTACCGGACAGCAGCGACGCTGTTCGTCACCCCCGACAATGGCCTCGCGCCGCTGCGAGCCGCAGCCATTCGCAACCGCAAGACGCTGGTTCTTCCCACCTACGGCCTCAGGCGCGGCTTTGTACTGATCGATGGGTCGGCCATCGATCCGGCCCTCGCAACCTATGCCTCATGGCTGGACGGCCTGGAGCTCTTCGGCCGGCCGATCAGTCTCGAGGCGCTGGCCAGCGACATTCGCATCGACTTGGTGGTCACTGCTGCCGCCGCCATTTCCACCGCCGGTCAGCGCTTTGGCATGGGCTCGGCCTATCTGGATCTGGAATATCCTATCCTGAGCCGGCTTGGCTGCACGACCGACGCGACGCCGATCGTGGCCATTGCGCATGACGCCCAGGTATGGCCAGCGACGCTGCAGGAGCGTTCAACCGACATCTGTGCCGACATTATTGTGACGCCTACAACGACTCGCGCGTGCCCATCTCACGAACGGTCCACTGCGGTTCACTGGGACCTGGTCGACGTCGAACTTGCCTCCGAAGCCTACTTCGCGGCCATGCACGACCTTTTTGGCTGAAGCGCCCACATCCCCATGGGCGTGACCTCACGTGAACGAGCGAGGCTTCGGCCTTGAACCACGCCAGCCGCTTGTCTACCCGCGCATGACCCGGCCCGACGACATCGGCCCCCTAGGATATTTCGTAATGAAATCAATACAGGTGGGAGGCCGCTAGGCGTACCGAAAGTCCGCGTGTCGGTTGCAGCCGCTCCAGCAACCGCTTCGCGCCAAAGGCGGCCCTTGCGCGAACCCCAACGTGGCCATCAACCGACCTAAGGTAGGAGGTACCTAAGGAAGTCACCGGCGGCCCCCATCCCGTCTCCGGAGATGGCATGCCCTGTTCCTACCATGACAAGCCGTCTGGCTGGGATACCAGCTTTGGACAGGGCATCCGCGGTCGTGGTGTTTTCGTCGCTCCCCAGCAATCGATCATCGGCGCCGGTGATGATGAGGTAAGGCGGCCGGCTTCGCACCTCCTGCAAGAGCGCGTCCTTGCGCCTCATCCGTCCGGCAATGGCGACGACACCGGCCAGTTGATCGGGTCGCCGTGGGCCGACCTCATAGGAAAGCCCGGCGCCCTGCGAGAAGCCCAGCAGTGCAAGCGACGATGCGGGCAATCCCGTTGCCATAAGCTGCCGATCGAGAAAGTCGTCCAACAGTCCTGCCGCGTATCGGAGCTGTCGGTCGGACTCTGCGGGACTGGAACCGTCCAACTCGGGGATCGTGTACCAGGCTCTGCCACCTGGCCGGCCGGCCGCTTGACCCGGCGCATCAGGCGCGAGGAAAGCCGTATCGGGCAGTGTCGGCGACAGGATCTTTGCCAGCCCCAGCATTGCCGCGCCGTTCGCGCCGAAGCCATGAAGGAGGACGACAAGGCTTCGTGTCTCACCCGACTGGGCCGGGAGCTGCTCGTGGGTCAGGTCCAATTGTGGAATCTTTCTGCCTAAGGCGCTGGGGGAGAGATGGCGGCCGCCGACCCGCGTCCCGAAGTCAGCGGCCTATCGATTGCGCGACGTGCGGACCGACTTCATTGGCCACTATGAGGCACCCCCGTGTCTCACTTTCGCAGCGCGGGAAGCATCCGCGCCAGCGTCCCATCCTTGCGGACAAACTGATTGAAGAC
>CAYNRZ010000035.1:0-14442 GCA_964399695.1 uncultured Devosia sp.
AGACGCTGAAGCTGTTCGAGGTCTGCCGCCTGCGCGACATCCCGATCATCACCTTTGCCAACAAGGTCGATCGCGAGGGCAAGGACCCGCTCGAAATCCTCGACGAGATCGCCGACACCCTGGCGCTCGATGTCACTCCGGTGGTCTGGCCGCTCGGCGGCGGCGTCGATTTCAAGGGCATTGTCGACATGCTGGGCAAGCAGGTGCTGACGCCTACGGGCGAAGTGCTGCGCCGCTTCGAGACCGTCGACGAGCTCTTCGACGATGTGGCGCTCAATGCCGATCCGGTGATCAAGGCGGCGCTCGAGAACCTCGATCTCGCCCGCGACGGCTATCCGGCCTTCGATCTCGAGACGTACCGCGCCGGCCACCTGACCCCGGTTATCTTCGGTTCGGCGCTGAAGACCATTGCCGTGCCGCAACTGCTCGCCGCCCTTGGCGCCTGGGCTCCAGAGCCGCGGCCGCAGCCGGCCGATCCAGCGCCGATCAGTCCGGCCGAGCCCAAGGTTTCCGGCTTCGTGTTCAAGGTCCAGGCCAACATGGACCAGAACCACCGCGACCGTATCGCCTTCGTCCGCCTGTCATCGGGCACCTTCAAGCGCGGCATGCGCCTCAAAAACGTCCGCACCGGCAAGGATATGGCGGTGAGCAACCCGATGTTCTTTTTCGGTCACGACCGCGAACTGGCCGAAGAAGCGGTGGCCGGCGACATCGTCGGCATCCCCAATCACGGCGCGCTCAGCGTCGGCGACACCCTCACCGAGGGCGCCAACATCAAGGTCACCGGCATCCCGAACTTCGCGCCGGAAATCATCCGCCGCGTCCGCCTCGCCGATCCGATGAAGTCCAAGCAACTCGCCAAGGCCCTCAGCGACCTTGCCGAGGAAGGCGTTGCGCAGATCTTCCGCCGCATGGTCGGGGCCGACTACATCGTCGGCGTTGTCGGCCAGCTGCAGCTCGAAGTGCTGCAGTCGCGCATCCAGAGCGAATACAACGTGCCGATCAGCTTCGAGGCGATCAATTTCGAGCTGGCCCGCTGGATCACCAGCGAAGACAAAGCCGAACTCGACCGCTTCATTTCCACCAACAAGCTGGAAATGGCCGAAGACAAATATGGCGACCCGGTCTACCTCGCCCAGTCGCAATGGTGGCTCGGCCGCGCCGAACGCGACTACCCAAAGATCACCTTCCACACGACGAAGGAACGGCATTAGGACCTATCGCCCTTCCTGTTCCATCGGCATTTGGCTATGAAGCTCCCCAACAAGGGAGAGAGCCAATGAACACGCGCAAACTCGGCAAGACCGGCTACGAGGTCTCGGAAATCGGGCTCGGCACCTGGCAACTGGGCGAGAGTTTTGGGCCGGTCAACGACACCACCGCTGCCGAGATCCTCAAAACCGCCCGCTCGCTCGATGTGAACTTCTGGGATACGGCCGACGTCTATGGCGGTGGCCAGTCCGAGCGCCGCATCGGCGAGTTTGCCGACAAGAAGGGCGTCTATGTCGCCACCAAGCTCGGGCGCAATGGCGAGATCTTCCCAAACAAGACCGGCTACAATCGCAAGGCGATCAAGGAGAGCCTCGCGGGCTCCCTGAAGCGGCTCGGCGTCGAAACACTGGATCTCGCCCAGCTCCACACCATCCCCACCGATGTGCTGCGCGATGGTGAGGTGTTCACCATCATGGACGACCTCAAGGCCGAAGGCATGATGCGCCACTGGGGCGCGAGCGTCGAGAACGTCGAGGAAGCCGGGCTCGCCATGCGGGCCGATGGCTGCGCCAGCCTGCAGATCATCTTCAACCTGTTCCGGCAGGACTATGTCGACGAGGTCTTTCCCGAAGCGATCCGGAAGAATGTCGGTATCATCGTCCGGCTGCCGCTGGCGTCGGGCCTGCTCTCGGGCAAGTGGACCAAGGACACCAAGTTCGCCGCCACCGACCACCGCTCTTTCAACGCCAATGGCGAAAAGTTCAATGTCGGCGAGACTTTTGCCGGTCTGCCGTTCGAAACCGGCGTGGCGCTGGCCGATCAGCTCAAGCAGATGATTCCGGCCGGCATCCCGCTCAGCCAGTTCGCGCTGCGCTGGATCCTCGACCAGCCGGCCGTTTCGACCATCATTGCCGGCGTCACCCGCGCCGAGCAACTCAAGTCGAACGCCGACGCCTCCAAACGCGATCCGATCGACCCGGCGCTGATCGAGGAACTCAAGGGCTGGTACGCCGACAAGGTCCGTCCCGCCATCCGCGGCCGCATCTAGGCTTGAACTAGCCAATGGGGCAGGGGGCGCTGCGCCCCCTTCCATCCTTGTGCACCCCTGCCTAAGTTATCCGCACCTTCCCCACTCCGAGTGCCCCCATGTCCGAACACCCCGCCTTCGAACTCGTCCGCGAACAGCAGATCGGGGAGATCAGTTCGCTGGCGCGGTTCTATCGGCACAAAAAGACCGGCGCCGAGGTGCTCAGCCTGATCAATGACGACGAGAACAAGGTGTTCGGCGTCACGCTGAAGACGCCGCCGGAGGATTCGACCGGCGTTGCCCATATTCTCGAGCACTCGGTGCTGTGCGGCTCGCGCAAGTACCCGGTGAAAAAACCCTTCGTCGAACTGCTGAAGGGCTCGCTCCACACCTTCCTCAACGCCATGACGTTCTCGGATAAAACGGCCTATCCGGTGGCCAGCCAGAACCTCAAGGACTTCTACAACCTCGTCGATGTCTATCTCGACGCGGTGTATTTCCCGCTGATCTCCGAGGACACCTTCCGGCAGGAAGGCTGGCACTACGAGCTCGACTCGACGCAAGGACCGATGGTCTACAAGGGCGTCGTGTTCAACGAGATGAAGGGCGCCTATTCCTCGCCCTCGGCGGTGCTGGGCAAGCTCAGCAAGCTCTCGCTATATCCCGACACCACCTATGGGGTGAATTCCGGCGGCGATCCCGATGCCATCCCGGACCTGACCTACGACTACTTCAAGGCGTTCCACGAGAAGTTCTATCACCCGTCGAACTCGCGCGTGGTGTTCTATGGCGACGACGATCCGGCGCATCGCCTCGATATCCTCGAAGAGTATTTCAGCCAGTTCAGCCGCATCGATCCCAGGGCCGATATCGGCATCCAGCCGCGCTGGAGCGCCCCGCGGCAGGTGGTCGAGACCTATGCGGCCAGTGCGGCAGAGGCCGAAAAGAAGTCCGGGCTCGTCGCCGTCAACTGGATGCTCGACGAAGTCACCGATCCCGAGCTCAGCCTGGCGCTGAACGTGCTGGAATCCGTCCTCGTCGGCACCTCCGCTGCGCCGCTCAGGAAGGCGCTGATTGATTCCGGGCTCGGCGAGGGCCTGACCGGCTCGGGCTTTGCCGATGGCATCCTGCAGCCCTATTTCACCTTCGGTCTGAAGGGCATCGACGAGGCCGACGGCGGCAAGGTCGAGGCGTTGATTCTCACCACACTGGAGAAGCTTGCAGGGGAAGGCATCGACAAGGCGACGGTCGAGGCCGCGATGAACAGCGCCGAATTCGCGCTCCGCGAAAACAATACCGGCTCGTTCCCGCGCGGCATTGCGCTGATGTTCCGCGCCATGGGCACCTGGCTCTATGGCGGCGATCCGCTGTCGCCGCTGAGCTTTGAGGAGCCGCTGGCGGCGATCAAGGCGCGGCTCGCGGCCGGCGAACCGGTGTTCGAGAACCTGATCCGCACGCACCTCATCGACAATCTGCACCGGACGACGGTGCTGCTGAAAGCCGATCCGGGCAAGGCCGCTGCCGAAGCTGCCGAGGAGAGGGCGCGGCTCGATGCGGCGCAGCAGGCGCTCGATGCCGCCGGGCTTGCCGCCGTCGCCGAGCAGACGCGCCGCCTCAAGGCGCTGCAGGACGCCACCGATTCGCCCGAGGCACTGGCGCAGATCCCGACGCTGACCCTCGAAGACCTGCCGCGCGCCAACAAGGCGATCCCGATCGCCACCGAGAAACTGGCGGGCGTCACCGTCTACACCCACGACCTGCCGACCAGCGGCGTCGTCTATCTCGATCTCGGTTTCGATCTCAAGGCGCTGCCCGGCCGGCTGCTGCCCTATCTGCCCATCTTCACCCGCGCGCTGACCCAGACCGGCACCAGCAAGGAAGACTTCGTCTCGCTGACCCAGCGTATCGGCCGGCTCACCGGCGGCGTCGGCGCCAGCCGCTGGATTTCGACGCGTCGCGACGGCAGGGGCACCGCGGCCTGGCTGTTCCTTCGCGGCAAGGCGACGCCCGATCACGTCGATGATCTCCTCGCCATCTTCCACGACGTCCTCACCGATGCCCGGCTCGACAACCGCGAGCGCATTCGCCAGATGGTGCTCGAATCCAAGGCCGGCTTCGAAAGCTCGCTGGCCGGCATGGGCAACAGCGTCGTCGCGATGCGGCTCCGCGCCGGCTACAACGAGGCCGACTGGCTCAACGAGACGCTGGGCGGCGTCACCCACTATTTCTTCCTCAAGAGCCTCGCCGACGAGATCGATCGCGACTGGGCGTCGGTGCATGCCGCGCTCGAAGAGATTCGCAACCTGCTGATCGGCCGCGCCGGCATGGTGGGCAATGTCACCGCCGACAGCTTCGCCATCGCCGCCCTGCGCCCGCAGCTTGAGGCTTTCATCGCCGGGCTGCCGATGGGGCAGGCCGGCGCCGGTGGCTGGGGCTTTGTCCCTGGTCCGGTGTCAGAGGGCCTCACCTTCCCCGGGCAGGTGAACTATGTCGCCAAGGGCGGCAATCTGAAGGATCTCGGGTTCACACCCACCGGCGCGACCGCCGTTGCCATCAAGCACCTCAACACCACTTACATGTGGGACAAGGTGAGGGTGCAGGGCGGCGCCTATGGCGGCTCGTCCGGGTTCGATCCGTTCGCGGGCACCTTCGCCTTCACCTCCTATCGCGATCCCAACCTCGTCGAAACGCTCGATGTTTATGACGGTGCGGCGAAGTTCCTCGCCGAGGGCGTGGGCGAGCAGGATCTGGTGCGCTCGGTCATCGGTGTCATCGGGTCGGTCGATACCTATCGGCTGCCTGATGCCAAGGGCTTCACCTCGCTCCTCTGGGAGCTGATGGGCGACACCGAAGACGATCGCCAGCGCCGCCGCGAGGAAATCCTCTCGGCGTCGCCGGCCGATTTCAAGGCGCTGGCTGAAGCGCTGGACCGACTCTCCGGGCAGGGCGAGGTCGTGGTGCTGGGCTCGGAAACCGCCATCAAGGCGGCCAATGACGAGCGTGGCAACTTCCTCAAGGTGACGAAGGTACTTTAGTAGCGGAACGCTCCGGTAGGGTCGCCGAACATGTCGCTGCGGGTGACCGGTACCCCGCCGTCGTCTCCCTGAAGGTGCAGGGCGGAGAGAATCTTGCCGAGCAGGTTCTGCTCGGCCTTGCCGGCATGCTGCTTGCTGAGTTCGACCAGATAGGCCGAGGTGGCGTCGAGCCGGCTGGCCATCAGCCAGGCGATGCGGAAGGTCAGCGCCTGGTCCTGCTCGAGATAGGTCCGGGCGTCCGCAATCACCCGCACCGTCGTTGGCGCGCCGGCGCGCACATTGGCGCTGTTGGGCGTGCCCAGCACCACCGACATCTCGCCGATCAGCGCGCCGGGGGTGGAGATCGTCGCGAGGTTGACGCCGTCGCGTTCGACCAGCAACTGCCCGCTTTCGAGTACGAACAGGTCGCCGCCGGGGTATCCCTGGGTCAGCAGGACCTCGCCGGTTGCGAGTTGGCGCAGAGGCTGTGAAACCCCTTGTTCTGTCAGGCGTTCCATCTCGGCTTCCCGTTCCCTATGCCGTCCCATTCGGCGCGGGTATCCTAGTCTGAGACCCCTTGCCGGGATAGTGTGAACTGCCCGGCCCGAGGCCGAACCACCCAGGAAAACGTCCGCTCGATGGCCCCGTTTCTCACCCGCGATCTCGGCATCGTCCCCATCGGGGCCTTTATCGATCCGCCGGAGCCGCGCGCACGGGCCATCATCACCCATGGCCATGCCGATCACGCGCGGTCCGGTCACGGCGCCGTGCTGGCAACGCCCGAGACCATCGCCATCATGCAGACCCGCTATGGCGCCGACTGCGCCGAACGCTTCGAGCCGCTGCCGTATGGCGAGAGCATCGAGGTCGACGGCGTCCGCATCTCGCTGCACCCGGCCGGCCACATCCTCGGCTCTGCGCAGGTCCGGCTCGAGTATCGCGGCGAGGTCGCGGTGGTCACCGGTGACTACAAGCGTCTGTCGGACCGCACCGCGGCGCCCTACGAACTCGTCCCATGCGATCTGCTCGTCACCGAGGCGACGTTCGGCCTGCCGGTGTTCCAGCATCCCGATCCCGCCGACGAGATCGCGCGGCTGTTCCGCTCACTCGCCGGGTTCCCCGATCGGGCTCATGTCGTCGGCTGCTATGCGCTGGGCAAGGCGCAGCGGGTGATCTCGCTGATCCGCGCCACCGGGTACGATGCGCCGATCTACCTCCATGGTGCGATGATCCGGCTGTGCGAACTCTACGAGGCGCACGGCATTCCCCTCGGCCAGCTGCTGCCGGCCACCGAAGCCGCAAAGGCCGATCTCGCCGGCAAGATCGTCATTGCGCCGCCCTCGGCCACCAAAGACCGTTGGAGCCGGCGGCTCCCCGATCCGGTGCTGGCCGTCGCCTCGGGCTGGATGAGCGTCAAGCAGCGGGCGCGGCAGGCCGGCGTCGAGCTGCCGCTGGTCATTTCCGACCATGTCGACTGGAACGAGCTGCGCCAGACCATCACCGAGTGCGGCGCGCAGAAGGTCTGGGTCACCCATGGACGCGAGGACGCGCTGGTCTACTGGTGCCGGCAGCAGGGTCTTGAGGCCGAGCCGCTCAACCTCGTCGCCTATGAGGATGATGGCGGGGAATCCGCATGAGACGCTTCGCGCAACTGCTCGAACTCCTCGCCCTCACCCCCTCGCGCAACCGCAAGCTCGAAGCGCTGGTCGCCTATTTCCGCGAGGTACCCGATCCCGATCGCGGCTACGCCCTTGCCATCCTCACCGGCAACCTGACGTTTCGCAACGTCAAGCCGGCTGTGCTCAAGGAAGTGGTGCTGGGCGAGGTCGATCCCCACCTCTTTGCCCTCAGCTACGACTATGTCGGCGACCTCGGCGAGACCATCGCGCTGATCTGGCCGCATCATGGCGGCACCGAACCGGTGCCCGGCCTTGCGGCGCTGGTCGAACTGCTGAACGTCACCCCGAAAACCGCGGTGCCCCGCCTGATCGCCGGGCTGCTGACCAGCGCATCGATCAACGAGCGCTGGGCGCTGGTCAAGCTCACCACCGGCGCGCTGCGCATCGGCCTCTCCGCCCGGTTGGCAAAGACCGCGTTGGCGGAGCTGAGCGGCGTTCCCCTCAACGACATCGAGGAAGTCTGGAACGGCGTTGCGCCGCCCTATGCGGATCTGTTCGCCTGGCTCGATGGCCGTACCGGCCGGCCGGAAATCGCGCATGCCGCCCGCTTCCATCCGCTGATGCTGTCGAACCCCATCGACGAGGCCCGCGATCTCGAACGGCTCGATCCATCCGATTTCGCGGCGGAGTGGAAATGGGACGGGATCCGCGTGCAGATCGTCGCTGCCCGCGGCGCCGTCTCGCTGTTCTCGCGCACCGGCGACGACATCGCGGCAGCCTTTCCCGATCTGACTGATGCGGTGTTCGGCGACGCCGTCCTAGATGGCGAATTGCTGGTCGGCCCCGACTTCGAGCCCCTGAGCTTCAACGACCTGCAGCAGCGGCTCAATCGCAAGACCGCGGTCGCCGAGCACCTGACGCAGTACCCGGCATTTGTCCGCGTCTACGACCTGCTGTTCGATGGCGATGAGGATATCCGCGCCCTGTCCTGGACCGACCGCCGGCAGCGCCTCGAAGCCTGGTTCGCCCGCAACCCGCAGACGCGGCTCGACCTTTCGCCGGTGCTGAGTTTTGCGGATTGGCCGGAGCTCGCCGAAATCCGCCGGCGCGGGGCGGCCGAGCACGGCCACGAGGGCGTCATGCTCAAGCTGCGCAGCGCCCCCTATGTCACCGGTCGCCCCAAGGGCCTGTGGTTCAAGTGGAAACGCGATCCCAATGTTGTCGACGCGGTGCTGATGTATGCCCAGCGCGGCCATGGCAAGCGTTCGTCGTTCTATTCCGACTACACATTCGGCGTCTGGAAGGGCAACGAGATCGTCCCGATCGGCAAGGCCTATTTCGGCTTCACCGACGAGGAGCTGAAAGAGCTCGACCACTGGGTGCGCAACCACACCACCAACAGTTTCGGGCCGGTGCGCGAGGTCGAAAAGGCGCTGGTGTTCGAGGTGGCGTTCGACGCGGCGCAGGTGTCGACACGGCACAAATCCGGGATCGCGCTTCGCTTTCCGCGCATCAACCGGATACGATGGGACAAACCGGCGAGCGAAGCGGCAACGCTCGACGAGATGCAGGTTTTCCTCGCCGCGGGGTGATGGCCATGTCGCTTGCCGCCTTCGAACGCAAGATCGTCCAGCTCGAGGCCGAGATGGCCGCCGCTGTCGCCCGCGAGGATTATGAGGCCGCCGCACGCCTTCGCGACGAAATCGCCTCGCTCAAGGGCGGCGGCATGGTCCGAAAGCCGCCTCCCGGCGAAATGGGCCTCGGCACCAACGTCCCCGTCGTTGCCCCGCCCAAGGGCTGGACCAAGCCGAAAAAGCCGGACCTGATGACCAATGTGAAGGGACGGAAGCGCTAGCTCCGCGCCGTCTGCTCCGTCGCCAGCTTCCGGATCTCGCGCAGCTCCGCGATGGTCGTTTCGAGGTCGGCCTTCTGCGCCTCCAGCAGCGCGAGGCGCTGATCGACCTTGTCGATCAACAGCCGCGTCTGCGCCGTCTGCGAGTGCGCATCATAAAGGCTGAGATATTCCGAGATGTCGCGCAGCGAAAAGCCCAGCCGCTTGCCGCGAAGAATCAGGATCAGCCTTGCCCGGTCGCGGCGGCGGAACACCCGCGTCGCGCCGACGCGCTCGGGCGCGATCAGCCCCTTGGCCTCATAAAAGCGGATAGCGCGCGTCGATATGCCGAACTCGGCGGCGAGATCGGCGATGGCGAACAGGTCGCGCTGTTCGGGCTCAGGCCGGTTCATGGTTGGCCTTGCGTTGCGAATACTCGGTACGCAGTTCCTTCTTGGAGAGCTTGCCGATCAGCGATTTCGGCAATTCTTCCTTGAAGATCACCTCGCGTGGCATTTCGAGGCGACTGAGCGCTTCTTCGAGGAACGCCTTGAGCTCGGTGTCGGTCAGGCTGTGGCCCTCGCGCAGCTTGACGAAGGCCACCGGCGCCTCGCCGCGATACTCGTCGGGCACCCCGATAACGTTGACCTCGTCAACGGAGGGGTGGCGCATGATCGCCTCCTCGATATTGCGCGGATAGACGTTGAAGCCGGAGCAGATGATCAGGTCCTTGATGCGGTCGACGAGGAAGACATAGCCGTCCTCATCGACGTAGCCGACATCGCCGGTTCGGAGCCAGCCGTCGGCGAAGGCGGCAGCCGTGGCGTCGTGGTTGTTGAAGTAACCCAGCATGACCTGCGGTCCCTTCACCTGCAACTCCCCGCGCTCGCCAAGCCCCACCGGGGCTCCAGTATCGACATCGATGAAGCGCAGATCGGTGCCGGGCAGCGGCAGACCGATGGACATCGGCTTGGAAGGAACCCGCAACGCCGCACAACAGACCACCGGCGAGGCCTCGGTCAGGCCGTAGCCCTCGGCCAACAGCGCGGAGCTGACCTTGCTCCAGTTGGCGCGCACTTCATCGGCGAGCGGGGCGCCACCGGAAATGACCACCTCCAGGGCGCTCAGGTGGGGCCGTGCCTTCTCGCCGGCCTTGGCCAGTGCCTGCACCAGCGTCGGCACCGCTGGCAGCACATTGGCGCCGGTTCGGGTCAAGAGGTCCAGCAGGGCCTTCAGCTCGAAGCGCGGCAGCATCACCACCTGTGCGCCGGAGCATAGCGGCACGTTCATGCACACCGTCATTGCGAAAATATGGAAGAACGGCAGCACCGCCACTACGCGGGTCGGCGGGTAGAAAAGCCCGCAGCCCCATGCATCGATCTGGCTCATGTTGGCGGCGATATTGGCGTGGCTCAGCAGCGCGCCCTTGGGGATGCCGGTGGTGCCGCCGGTATATTGCTGTACCGCGACATCGACCTTTGCATCCACCTCCAGCGGCGCCGGCTGGTGGCCCGCCTTCAGCATATCCGCGAAGTGAGTGATGCGGGTCGAAACGCCCGAGCGGTTTGCATCGGCCAGTTCCTTGCCACGAGCCACCTTGAACAGCACGCGTTTGACGGGGGGCAGGGCGCTGATGAAGTCGGCGACGATCATCCGCGAGACATGGCCGCCCCCGACCAGTGCCTCCGCCTTGCGGAACAGCTGGTCGAGGTCGACCGTGACGATCAGGTCGGCTCCGGAATTGCCGCAGATATGGGTGAGCTCGGGCAGTGAATAGAGCGGGTTGCAGTTCACCACCGTGCCGCCGGCCCTGAGGATGCCGAAATAGGCGATGACGTAGAACGGGGTATTGGGCAGCAGCAGTGCGACGCGCGTCCCCTTCTTGACCCCGAACATCTTCTGCAGGGCGCCGGCGAAGGCCTCCACCGCCCGCCCCAGTTCGCCGAAGGTTGTCTTGTTGCCGAAGAAGTCGAGGGCGTCGGCCTTGGGGGTCCGCGCACAGGAAGCCAGCAGTTGTTCATGCACTGGGGTCGTGTCGATCCGAGAGTGCCAGTCGATCCCGGCCGGATAGCTGGCGATCCACGGACGCTCGGCGCGAGGCGTGTTCGTCATCGTTTCCTCCTTGGATGCGCCGGACGGCGGTACATCCTCCTCGGGCGCTCGTCTTGGCGACGACTTTTGTGCCCAATGTTGTGGGAAGTATTTCACCTGTTGACGTATGCGTCAAATCGGCGACGCTGAGATGCGATCACCGATTACTGAACGGTGCGGATGTTGTCGACGCGGCGGTGTCACGTTGACGTATACGTCAACCAGCACTACCTTCGTGCAGTCGCCGAGTGGACGGTGCGGCACCGAGGCGAGGAGGCCCGAGATGCTGTTGTTCCTGGTCGCATTGACCATCGCTGCCGCAATGGTGCTGTCGATGCGGCGCGCGCCGCTCTTGCACTGGGCGCCTGCCGCGCTGGTTATTGGCGCGCTCAGCCGCATCTCCACCGATAACGGCTTGTGGCTGATGGTGGATCCGCTCGGCTGGGTCCTCGCGCTACTGCCCGCCGCCATCCTTGGCCTCTTGACCATCGCGCCGGTGCGCCGGCTCGTGCTCACCGGCCCTGCCTACAACATGGTGAAATCGATCCTGCCGCGCGTCAGCCGTACCGAGCAGGAGGCGCTGGATGCCGGGACCGTCGGCTGGGACGCCGAGCTGTTCTCCGGCCGTCCCGACTTCTCGAAGCTTCTCGGCATCCGCATGCCGACCCTCACCGCCGAAGAGCAGGCGTTCCTCGACGGACCGGTCGAAACCGTCTGCGCCATGATCGACGACTGGGACACCCGTCACAACCGGGCCGATCTGTCGCCCGAGGTCTGGCGCTACCTCAAGCAGCACGGTTTCCTCGGCATGCTGATCGGCAAGGAGCATGGCGGGCTGGGCTTTTCGGCCCAGGCGCAGAGCCAGGTGGTCTCAAAGATCGCCAGCCGCTCGATCGCCGCCGGCATCACCGTGATGGTTCCCAACTCGCTCGGGCCCGGCGAACTGCTGGAGAAATACGGCACGCCTGAGCAGAAAGAGAAATATCTCGGCCGGCTCGCCCGCGGCGAGGAGGTGCCGTGCTTCGCACTCACCGGTCCGCATGCCGGGTCGGACGCTGCCGGCATGCGCGATGTCGGGGTGGTCTGCTACGAGATGTACGAGGGCAAGAAGACCCTCGGCGTCAAGCTCAGCTGGGACAAGCGCTACATCACGCTCGCCCCGGTGGCGACGCTGCTCGGCCTCGCCTTTCACCTGCATGACCCCGAGCACCTCCTTGGCGACAAGGACGAGATCGGCATCACGCTGGCGTTGGTTCCGGCCCGGTTCAAGGGCGTCAAGATCGGCCGCCGGCACTATCCGGCGCGCTCGGCTTTCATGAATGGTCCCACCCAGGGCCGGAACGTCTTCGTGCCGATGGATTTCCTCATCGGCGGCGCCGAATATGCCGGGCAGGGCTGGCGCATGCTGATGGAGTGTCTCTCCACCGGACGCGCCATCTCGCTGCCGGCCATCGGTACCGTCTCGATCAAGTACGCGCTGCGTGTCAGCTCTGCTTATGCCCGCGTCCGCCGGCAGTTCGGTATCCCCATCGGACAGATGGAGGGTGTCGCCGAGCCGCTAAGCCGCATGGTGCGATCGGCCTATGCCTATGAGGCCGCGCGCGGGCTCACCGCCGCGATGGTCGACGAAGGCCAGAAGCCCAGCGTGCTCTCGGCGCTGCTCAAATACCGCACTACCGAGGCGATGCGCGACGCGGTCAACGACGCCATGGACATCCAGGGCGGCCGCGCCGTGCAGGATGGGCCGTCGAACTATCTGTTTGCCGCCTATGCGACGACCCCGGTCGCGATCACGGTCGAGGGCGCCAATATCCTCACCCGCTCGCTGATCACCTTCGCCCAGGGGGCCCTGCGGGCGCATCCCTATCTCTACAGCGAAATTGCCGCCGTGCAGGATCCTGACCGCAAGGCGGGGCTTGTCGCCTTCGACAAGGCGTTCTGCGGGCACCTGAGCTTCATGGCCCGCAACAAGGTCGGCAGCTTCCTCCACGCGCTCAGTTTCGGGATGTTCGCCAAGACCCCGGTGACGCATGAGATGGCACGCTGGTATCGCCAGCTCAGCCGCTACGCCCAGAGTTTTGCGCTGGTGGGCGACTGGACTGTCGCGTTCCTTGGCGGCGACCTGAAGCGCAAGCAACTGCTGTCCGGCCGCATGGCCGACATCCTCTCCGAGCTCTACCTGCTCTCCGCCATCCTCAAGCGCTATGAGGATGATGGCCGGCCCGCTACCGACCAGGCAGTGGTCGATGCCGTCGCCCGCGACTGCATCTACAATATCGAGCAGGGCTTTGCCGGCGTGTTCGCCAACTTCCCCAATCGCTTGCTGCGCCTTTCGATGGGCCTGCTCGTCTTTCCGTTCGGCCGCCATGCCAAACCCGCGACGGATCGCGAGACCTATCGGCTGGCCCGTGAAGTGCTCAAGCCCGGCGCCTTCCGTGATGGGCTGACGCGCGGCGTCTATGTTTCCATGGACCCAAAGGACGTCACCGGCGTTCTGGAAGACGCGTTCAACAAGGTCAGCAAGGCCGAAGAAATCGAGACCCGCTTCATCCGCGCCATCAAGAAGGGCACCATCAGCCGCCGGCTGGACCGCGACGCGATCACCGACGCGGTGGAAGCGGGCGTCCTCACCGAGGCGGACGCGGCGACCCTGCGGCTCGCGGACCAGGCCACCGACCGGGCCATTCGCGTCGACGACTTTGCTGCCGAGGAACTCAGTGCGCGGCAGCGTCGCCCGGCCATGGTCGAGGAAGCCGCCGAATAGGCGCTGAAGGGAAGGAACCGCAAGTGCTGCAACCCAACCTGCCGGAAAGCCGGCACTGGCGCTTCCAGCTCGATCTCGAAGCCATCGGCTGGCTGACCATCGAAACGCCGCGTGCGCCGGTCAACACCCTGTGCCGGGAGGCCATCGCCGAGCTCGAGGCAATGGTCTCCCGCTTCGAGGAACTGATCGCGGCCGGTGAGCTCAAAGGCATCGTGCTGCAATCGGCCAAGGAGTCTGGCTTCATTGCCGGCGCCGATATCTCCGAGTTCGACGACATGGCCGAACCCGAGGTGCTGACCCGGGCGCTGAGCCGCACCCACACGCTGTTCAACCGCATCGAAACGCTGAAAGTGCCGGTGGTGGCGACCATCCACGGCTTCTGCCTCGGCGGCGGGCTGGAACTGGCGCTCGCCTGCCACTACCGCATCGCGGTCAATGACGATGCCACCCGGCTGGGCTTTCCAGAGGTCAATCTCGGCATTTTCCCTGGCTTTGGCGGCACCGGACGGTCGATCCGCCAAGCCGGTCCCGTCGACGCCATGCAGCTGATGCTGACCGGGCGGGCGATCAAGGCCAGCGCGGCGCGCCGCATGGGCCTCGTCGACAAGCTGGTCCGCCACCGCGACATGCTGCATTGGGAGGCCCGCAAGTCGATCCTCCAGGCCCGCAAGAGCAGCGAGGCCCCGTGGACGAAGAAACTGCTCGCCACTGACCTGATCCGGCCGCGCATTTCCGCACGCATGCGCGACGAGGCCAGCAAGAAAGCCCGGCCCGAGCACTATCCTGCGCCCTATGCGCTGATCGACCTGTTCGAAAAGTTCGGTGACGATCCGGTGGCGATGAGTGCCGGCGAAATCGGCGGCTTCGTGCCGCTCCTCGCCAGC
>CAYNRZ010000036.1:0-14257 GCA_964399695.1 uncultured Devosia sp.
GTGCCGCCTTCATAGCCCGAGATCGTCACGTGGTCGGCGCGCGCCTTGGCAACGCCGGCGGCAACCGTACCGACGCCGACTTCCGAGACGAGCTTGACCGACACCAGCCCTTCCGGGTTGACGTTCTTCAAATCGAAGATCAGCTGCGCCAGATCCTCGATCGAATAGATGTCATGGTGCGGCGGCGGCGAGATCAGGCCGACGCCCGGGGTCGAATGGCGCACCTTGGCGATGGTCTGGTTGACCTTGTCGCCGGGCAGCTGACCACCTTCGCCGGGCTTGGCGCCCTGGGCCATCTTGATCTGGATCATGTCGGAGTTGACGAGATATTCCGTCGTCACGCCGAACCGGCCCGAGGCCACCTGCTTGATGGCCGAGCGCTTGGAATCGCCGTTCGGCATCGGCACGAACCGATCCGGCTCCTCGCCACCCTCGCCGGTGTTCGACTTGCCGCCAATGCGGTTCATCGCAATCGCCAGCGTCGTGTGCGCCTCCAGCGAGATCGAGCCATAGCTCATCGCACCGGTCGAGAAGCGCTTGACGATCTCGGCCGCCGGCTCGACTTCGGCGAGCGGCACCGGGGTGCGCCCATCCTCTTCCGCACCCTTCAGCCGGAACAGCGAGCGGATGGTGACATACTTGTCCTCGACCTCGTTCACGTGCTTGGCGAACTCGCGGTACTTGTCCTGTGAGTTGCCGCGCGCGGCGTGCTGCAGGCTCGCGACCGTCTCCGAGCGCCAGACATGCGCCTCGCCACGCTGGCGGAAGGCGTAGTCGCCGCCGATATCGAGCGCATCCTCGAGCACTGGCGAGTTGCCGAAAGCATCGAGATGACGCTTCACGGTCTCCTCGGCGATTTCCTTCAGGCCGGCGCCTTCGATGGTGGTCGCGGTGCCGGTGAAGTAGGTCGAGACGAAGTCCGAGCTCAGGCCCACGGCGTCGAAGATCTGCGCGCCGCAGTAGGACTGGTAGGTCGAGATGCCCATCTTGGCCGTAACCTTCAGGATCCCCTTACCGATCGCCTTGATATAGCGATAGACCAGCTCGTCGCTGTCGAGGTCGCCCGGCAGGTCGGCCTTCATCGCCGCCAGGGTCTCGAAGGCGAGATAGGGGTTGATCGCCTCGGCGCCATAGCCGGCCAGCGCGCAGAAGTGGTGCACTTCACGCGCGTCGCCGGTCTCGACCACAAGGCCCACCGAGGTGCGGAGGCCCTTCCTGATCAGGTGATGATGGACGCCCGCCGTTGCCAGCAGCGCCGGGATCGCCACCCGGTCGCGGCTCATCGCCCGGTCCGAGAGGATGATGATGTTGTCGCCGGCATGCACCGCCATCTCGGCTTCCGAGAACAGTGCTTCCAGCGCCGCCGCCATGCCTTCGGCGCCCTCGGACACCGGGTAGGTGATGTCGAGCGTCTTGGAATGGAACGGGTTGTCCATGCCGCCGATGGCGCGGATCTTTTCGAGATCCTCGTTGGTCAGGATCGGCTGACGCACTTCCAGCCGCTGGCGCTTGCCGCCGCCGGACATGTCGAGCACGTTCGGCCGCGGCCCGATGAACGAGACGAGGCTCATCACCAGCTCTTCGCGGATCGAGTCGATCGGCGGGTTGGTCACCTGCGCGAAGTTCTGCTTGAAATAGGAGTAGAGCAGCTTCGACTTGTTGGAGAGTGCCGAGATCGGCGTATCCGTGCCCATCGAGCCGACCGCTTCCTGGCCGGTGGCGGCCATGGGCGGCAGGATCAGCTTCAGGTCTTCCTGGGTATAGCCGAACGCCTGCTGGCGATCGAGCAGCGGCACGTCCGAGACCTTTGGCTCATACGCCACTGAAGGCAGGTCCTCGAGCACGATCTGGGTGCGCGCCAGCCACTGCTTATAGGGCTGCGCGGTCGCAAGCTCGGCCTTGATCTCCTCGTCGGAGACGATGCGGCCCTGCTTGAGGTCGATCAGCAGCATCTTGCCCGGCTGCAGGCGCCACTTCTGCTTGATCTTGTCGGCCGGAATCGGCAGCACGCCGGCTTCCGAGGACATGACGACTTCATCGTCCTCGGTCACGAGGTACCGGGCCGGACGCAGGCCGTTGCGGTCGAGCGTCGCGCCGATCGAGAGACCGTCGGAGAAGCACATCGCCGCCGGGCCGTCCCACGGCTCCATCAGGGCGGCGTGGTACTCGTAGAAGGCGCGCCGGTCCTCGTCCATCAACGGGTTGCCGGCCCAGGCCTCGGGGATGAGCATCATCGCGGCGTGGGGCAGGGAATAGCCGCCGCGGATCAGGAATTCGAGCGCGTTGTCGAAGCACGCCGTGTCCGACTGGCCGGGATAGGAAATCGGCCACAGCTTCTGGATGTCGCCACCGAACAGCGGCGAGGCGACGGAGGCCTGGCGGGCCGCCATCCAGTTGACGTTGCCGCGCACGGTGTTGATCTCGCCATTGTGGCAGACGAACCGATACGGGTGCGCCAGCCGCCAGGACGGGAAGGTGTTGGTCGAAAAGCGCTGATGCACCAGCGCCAGCGCGGACTCGAAGTCCGGCTCGTGCAGGTCGGGGTAATAGGCCGCCAGCTGGGCGGCGAGGAACATGCCCTTGTAGACCAGCGTGCGGCAGCTCAGCGACACGATATAGAAGTCGTTGGGCTTGCCCTCGAAGGCCGAGTAGATCTTGGACGAGATCACCTTGCGGATGACGTAGAGCTTGCGCTCGAACGCCTCTTCATCGGCAATGGCTGCGCCGCGGCCGATCACCACCTGGCGGTGGAACGGCTCGGTGGCGACGATTTCCGGGTCCTTGCTGAGCGAGCTGTTGTCGGACGGCACGTCGCGCCAGCCGACCAGCGTGCAGCCCTCGTCCTCGATGACCTTGTCGACGATGCGCTCCATCTTGGCGCGCAGGTCGGCGTCCTGCGGCATGAAGATGAAGCCGACGGCGTATTCGCCCTTCTTCGGCAGCGCCCAGCCAAGGCTCTGCGCCTGCCGCTCGAAGAAGCGGTGTGGGATCTGCACCATGATGCCGGCGCCATCGCCCATCAGCGGATCGGCGCCCACGGCGCCGCGATGCTCGAGGTTCTCGAGAATGGCGAGGCCGTTCTGGACGATCTTCTGGCTGGCGAGGTTCTTCATGTTGACGATGAAGCCGACGCCGCAGGCATCGTGCTCGCGCGTCGGGTCATACAGACCCTCCGCGGCGGGGCGCATCACGCCCGGCGGCAGGTCCGACCGCATGCCGTCTTTGCGCATGGCGGCTTCCGATACGGGATGGGTCATCATCTTTCCGTTCCTGGTGTCGGCCATGTGCAGTTCCTCTGTTGCAGTCGTCTTCGGGTCCGGAAGTCGGCCCCGGGTTGTCGTTCCTTTCGGCGCGCTTGCCTTGCCCGACCCGTACTTCACTGTACGGCGAGGCGCCGGCGGCGCAATCCATTTCATGGGGAGCGGCTCTGCATCCAAATGGCCGCTCATTCGGGCTCGATAAGGCCCCACCCCTCCGTTTCCGCTCTCGTCAAGCGGGCCAGCCGGATCGGCGTGTGAAACGCATCCGGGGAGACCGGCCGCTCACGAAAATTGGACAGACGTACTGTCCTATCGCAGCTACATTTGCATAATTCCAAACTGCGGGCAAGCAGATTGGAACGACTTTTTTACCGTCGCGTGACGGGTGCGTGTAGGAATTGTGGGGGAGCTATAGGAAAGGCATAGGACTCGGGAGGCGCGGCAGCGCTAGCGGGCGCCGCCGGCCGTCCAGTCCCATGGTCAGCGCGCTATAGGAAATCCCTGGCAAGCTCAGGACGGTCGCGATGGCGTGTGGGCTCCGTCATCCGAGCGTCGCCTTGCCTCAAAAGAAACGCGGGCCCGGAGGGAAGGGCCCGCGCTCTGCCGGGGTGCACTGCACCCCGGTCGATGGCATTGATCCGCGATGCCGGCTTACGGCAGCAGCACGGCGTCGATGACGTGGATCACGCCATTGTCGGCGGCGACGTCAGCCGACACGACCTTGGCCGAGTTGGACAGGGCCACAGTCACGCCATTGGCGTCCTTGGTGACCTTGAGCTTCACGTCGGGGTTGAGCGTGTCGACCTCGGCGGTGCCGTCGGCGATATCACCGGCCATCACCTTGGCGGGGACGACGTGTGCGGTGAGGATCGCAACCAGCTTGTCCTTGTTCTCGGGCTTCAGCAGGTCTTCAACCGTACCGGCCGGCAGGGCAGCGAAGGCCTCATCGGTCGGAGCGAACACGGTGATGTTCTCGGTGGTGGCCAGTGCATCGCCAAGGCCAGCAGCGGTCGCCGCTGCGATCAGGGTGTTGAACGTGCCGGCCGACTGGGCGGTCTCGACGACATTGGCAGCGAAGGCGGGAACGACGACGGCCGGGGAGAAGGCGAGGACGGACGCGACGGTGAGGGCTTTCAGAAACTTCATGATATTCCTCCGTTGAAACTTCAGTTGCCGATTGCTCGTTGCTTTCGGAATGCACTGATAACGCCGCGACTTGCCGGATGGATCGGCAGGAAAAATAAACAAGATGTGTGTGATCCGGCTGACGACGTCAGGCGTACGTATCTCTCACCTTTGTCCAAGAGGCCTCACCGCATTGCAAAGGCTCCGCCTCTTATTGTCGTAGTGTAGGCGGAATACTTCCATCGCGGCAGTTATTCTGCTCGGCGGACCGTATTTTCAGTCGGGCAGAACAAGAAGCGCGGACCCCTTGCGGGATCCGCGCTCCAACTCCGTTCTCCCGGTCGCACAGACCGCTCCGTATGACCGGGGCGTTCGTGAGCGGGGTTAGTTGACCGAGGTCTTGTCCTCGATGCTCTTGGTCGTGCTGTTGATCGGGATCTGACGCGCCTTCTTGGACTCGGGCAGCTCGCGCTTCAGCTCGATGTGGAGCAGGCCGTTTTCCAGCGAGGCGCCGGCGACTTCGACGTAGTCGGCAAGCTGGAAGCGCAGCTCGAAGGCGCGCTCGGCGATACCGCGATGCAGGAACTCGCGGCCCTTCTCCTCGGTCTCGGGGGCCTTGGCGCCCTTGACGACGAGGTTATTCTCCTTGCTCTCGATGGCGATGTCGCCCTCTGCAAAGCCGGCGACCGCGATCGAGATGCGGTAAGCGTCGGTGCCGACCCGCTCGATATTGTAGGGCGGGTAGGACTTCGCTTCCTGGCCGACCAGCGCATCGAGCCGGTTGAACACGCGGTCGAAGCCGACGGTCGAGCGATAGAAGGGGGAAAAATCATAAGCAGCCATGTCACATTCTCCTGTTGAGCAACGTGTGTGTCGGGTGTCCCACATGCTCCCCCTAGCGGGCGAAGCAGGTTCCCGGGTGTCCCGGTTCCCGGGGCTCTCCCGGCGAACAGCAGAGATTTAGGTGGGATATTTCCGGGTTCAAGGGGCCCGGTTCGCTAGCTGAACCGAATATGAACGGCGCCCTCAAAGCCCGTTCAGATGGCGCGCCCTATAACCGCAACTGTGCTGACTGTCTGCTGCAGGGCACAACGAATGAGCCGCCTTCACCCGCCCCCCGCAAGGCGGCCATCCAGGAGAGCCAGTGTCCACACCGGATGCTGGCTTTTCTGCTTTGTTGGGCATTAGCTGGGGTCATCGGAGGCGCAACCATGACATTGCCGATGCCCGCCGCTATGCTGGCAATGCTTTCCTGGATGCGGCCCGGACCCCTGAGATGAATGCCATCGTCGATCCGAACGGTCCGACCCTTGCCGTGGTGCCGTCCAATCCTGTGCCTGAAGGTGCTCGGGTCGGCTATTTCGACACCACTGACCGCACCCGGCTGCGCTACGCACTGTTCCCGCGGCATCGCGACACGCCGGCACGCGGCACCGTCTGCCTCATCCATGGCCGGGCCGAATATATCGAGAAGTATTTCGAGACGATCGCCGATTTCCAGAAGCGCGGCTTTGCCGTCGCCACCTTCGACTGGCGGGGGCAGGGCGGCAGCCAGCGGCTGGCGGGCACGAAGCGGCTCGGCCATGTGCGCGATTTCGATGATTACTGGGTGGATCTGAACTCGTTCCACCGCTCGATCCTCCTCCCCGACAGTCCGGCGCCCTATTATCTTGTCGGCCATTCCATGGGTGGGCTGGTCGCGCTCAATGCCGGCGCCCGCGACCGCATGATGTTCGAACGGCTGTTTCTCTCGGCCCCGATGCTGGCCATCGACGGCCAGCCGCTGGGGCTCAACGGCACTGCCGCACTCGCCCGCGTTCTGTCCTGGGTCGGCCTCGGACGCCTGCCGGTAGGCCGCAGCACCGATCGGCAGCAGTCGGAAAAGTCCTTTGCCGGCAATCCGCTGACCTCCGACAGGGCGCGCTACATGCGCGCGGTGGAGATCATCAGGGCGCGGCCCGATCTTGCGGTTGGCTCCCCCAGCCTCCGCTGGGTGGCGGCCGCGTTCCGCGCCATGGCCGAAGCCGCGACCGACCGGTATCCGGGTTCGGTCCGCATCCCGACGCTGATGCTGGCGGCGGCCCGTGATCGCGTGGTTTCCACTGCCGCCATCGAGACGCTGGGCCTCAGGATGCGCACCGGCCGCCATCTCGTCATCGCGGGCGCCCAGCACGAGATGTTCATGGACACCAACCCGATCCGCGGCCAGGTCTTCGCCGCCTTCGACGCGTTCGTGACCGAGCCGTCGGTCTAGACGAGGCCGGTTCGAGCCAGGTAGCCGTCGACAAACGGGTGCTGATCGCGCCACGCTTCCCAGGTTGCGAGTGCCCAGCGCCGGATTTCTGCGAGGTGAATGTTGCGATCGCCGGTCAGGCGCAGATCGGCGACCGTCACATCGTAGCGCGCCCGTCGCGGAAGTTCCGGCATCTCCGATTTCCAGCGGCCCAAGCGCAGCATCGCCGCATTGGCCCGTTCACCGGAATAGCCGTCGAACAACTGCAACCGGATCCGGCAGAGATGCAGCGCGACCGACTGGATCGCCCGCCGCGATCCGTCACCGGGGTGTTGGACCGCCCATGTGTCGACCGTTAATCTGTGGACATCCAGCAGCGCGGGGTCGGAATACTCGCGCGCCAGCACCTCGCCAAAGGCGGCCCAGCAGGCGGGTGAGGACAGCATATAGTCATGAGTCGGCCCATCGATCAGCGCCAGCACCGCGCCGCAGCCGGGGCAGGTTTCCAGCCCTCCATCCGTCGCCTGGGCAGTCACCCCCGCAGCACCGCCATCGCCGCCGCGTGCAGTTCCGGCGTCGCGGCGGCGACGCAATTGCCGCCCTGTTCGGCCGGCCCGCCATCCCAGGTGGTGATGACGCCGCCGGCATTCTCGATCAGCGGAATCATCGGGGCGATGTCGACATCTTTGAGCGCAGCTTCCACCACGAGGTCGATATGCCCGGCGGCCATCAGCGCGTAGCCGTAGCAGTCGAGCCCGTAGCGCGTGGTCAGCACGTTCTTGCGCAGCCGCGCCCATTGCTCCGACACGCCGGCGATCTCGAAGATCTCCGGCGAGGTCGCAGTCAGCTTGGCGCGCGCCAGTTCGGTCACGGCCGAAGTCTTCAGCGTCGCCCGCTCGCTGCCGCGGTGGTAGTGGGCCTCGCCGGGCAGCGCGAGGAAGATCTCTCCCGAGAACGGCTGCGCCATCAGTCCCGCGACAGCGCGTCCATCGACATTGAGCCCGATCAGCGTGCCCCATACCGGCACGCCGGTGATGAACGCCCGCGTCCCGTCGATGGGGTCGATGATCCAGGCGAAGCGGCCGGTGCCGGCCTTGTCGTCCCATTCCTCGCCGATGATGGCATGGTCGGGAAACCGCTCACCCAGCAATTCGCGAATCGCCAGTTCGGCATCGCGGTCGGCCTCGGTCACCGGGTCGAATCCGGCCGTATCCTTGTTGTCGACCGCAAGTCCGGAGCGGAAACGGGGGAGGGTGCGTGTCGCCGCGATCACGGCCGCATCGAGCAGGGTGTTGCGGATCAGGTCGGCATCGAGGCCGCCAAGGCGTGGATCGTTCATTGCGGGCTAGTTTCCGGTTTGTGTCGTACCGACAAGGTGTTGCCAGTCTTCGCGGGTTAGTCGACCCGGCGCCCCTGTGTCAGTCGTGAGTCATTTTTGCAACAAGACTGTCATAGAACGTTGTTGAAGACTTGTCGGTCTATTGCCGATACAGGCAAATCAGTTCACCCAGAAGGGGCATGATGGATGGGCGGCTTGCGATCTTCTCTACGGCGTCAACTTGACGTCGTGACTTGGACTTGGGGCATGTCACCGGCCGCCAATCGTTTCCTCCCTTGACTGGGCCGCTTCGGCGGCCCCTTCTTTGTTTGGCAGGGCCATCGGCGTGCCGGTCCCGCTACTCGGCGGCGTATTTTTCCGATTCCGGCAGGCGTGGCACCAGCAGCGCGGGGTCGAGCCCGATCAGCGATGCGACCAGGCGGTCCGTCAGCTGGCGCAGGGCGGCAAGGCCGTCGCCGCGCTCCAGCGTCACCTCGTTCATATAGAGATGCCGGCTGATCTCGATCTGCAGGGCATGCACCCCGTGCTGCGGCCGGCCGTAGGTGCGGGTGACAAAGCCTCCGGCATAGGGGCGATTGCGCGCCACCCGCAGGCCGGCGGCGGAAAACACCATCTCGACGAGGTCGACGAGGACCGGTGCACAGGTGGTGCCATAGCGGTCACCGAGCACGATGTCGGGGGCCGCCCGGTCGCCGGCGCGCGACAGGCGCGGCATCGAGTGGCAGTCGATCAGCACCGCTACCCCGAAACCCGCATGCGCCTGGGTCAAGAGCCGCTGCAGCGTGGCGTGATAGGGCTGGTAAATGCCTTCGATGCGCATGCGCGCGTCGTCCAGCGTCAGGCGGTCGCGGTAGATCGGCTTGTTTTCGGCCACGATGCGCGCCAGCGTGCCGAGCCCGGCGGCGACACGCGGGCTGTTGGTATTGAACCGCTCGGATAGCGGTTCGACGAACATGGTGGGATCGAGCTCCCACGGCTCGCGGTTCACATCCAGATAGGCGCGCGGAAAGTGCGCCTTGAGCAGCGGTGCCCCCAGATGCGGGGCGCGGGCGAAGAGTTCATCGACATACGCGTCTTCCGACTGCCGGATCGACAGCTGGTCGAGCCGGGTCATCCTCAGGAAGCGTTCGGGATAATCACGTCCGGAATGGGCGGAATTGAACACCACGGGCGCCATCAGCCGGCGGGGCCGGATGGTTTCGAAAGCGGGTCTGTCCCAGTAGTCGGACTGCACCGGGGCCTCGTCTCATGCGCACTGCGCCTAGATTGACGCGCCCCGGCGCGATTGTCCACGCGGTTTGTCCGCGTCAACGTTCACGTGTCGATCACGCGGCTTCGCGGTTGACCTGGGTGGTGGCCAGCTTGCTCAACTTCATGTCGGTCGCCGTCTCTTCCTTGAGCGTCGCATCGAGAAGCGCCACGGCTTCCTGCATGCCGAGCTGGCTGGCCCAGGTCTTCAACGTGCCATAGCGGGCAATTTCGTAGTGCTCGACGGCCTGCGCGGCCGAGACCAGCCCGGCGTCGAGCGCCGAGGTGCCCTTGAACTCATCCATGATCGACTTGCCTTCCTCGAGGATGCCGAGGATGGCGTCGCAGGTCTTGCCGCGCGGGGTCTTGCCGAGCAGTTCGAAAACCTGTTCGAGCCGCTCGACATGGCCCTCCGTCTCGTCGCGGTGCTGTTCAAACCCGGCGCGCAGCGCGTCGGAGTGGGCGGCCTTGGCCATTTTCGGCAGTGCCTTGAGAATCTGCCGCTCGGCGTAATAGATGTCCTTGAGCGTATCGAGAAACAGATCGTCCAGCGTCTTGTCCTGTGCCATCGCGGGCTCCTCATGTGCGGTGTGGTGTCAGTAGAAGGGCTGGATGGGGGAATGGTTCCGCGTGATGCGTCGCCGCGCGATCACGGGTTCTCCGCTGCGCAAAACTCGATTAAACATCTGACGCTAGAGTCCAGCGGAAGAAGACCGCCAAGAGGGTGCCATGAAGCGCATTTTGCTCGCTGAAGACGACAACGACATGCGTCAGTTTCTCACGCGAGCCCTGAAGACGGCGGGCTACGAGGTGGTCTCCTTCGACAATGGCCGCTCCGCCTATGAGCGGCTCAGGGAAGAGCCGTTCTCACTGCTGCTCAGCGATATCGTGATGCCTGAAATGGACGGCATCGAGCTGGCGCGCCGCGCCACCGAACTCGATCCGGACCTCAAGGTGATGTTCATCACCGGGTTTGCCGCTGTGGCGCTCAACCCCGACTCCGAGGCGCCTCGCGATGCTTCGGTGCTGTCCAAGCCCTTCCACCTCAAGGATCTGGTGAGCGAGGTCGAGCGGCTACTGGCTGCCTGATCCTCGGGGTCGGGCGACTGCTAAAGCGGTGGCGGTGCCCCCTTGACCCGTGCGACGCTTTTATGATCTATCGCGCCGCATCGGCAGGCGAGAGCCCGCCGGCAAGCGAAGCGATGGGTGTATAGCTCAGCGGGAGAGCACTACCTTGACATGGTAGGGGTCACAGGTTCAATCCCTGTTACACCCACCATCCTTCGCCAAGGGCCTGAAAGCCAACGGGTTTTCTCGCCGTCCCGCGCAAGCGGAAATGACTGTCGGTCGTTCCTCCCCGTGGACCACCGATCTGGAATGGGTGCGTAGCTCAGCGGGAGAGCATCGCCTTCACACGGCGGGGGTCACAGGTTCAATCCCTGTCGCACCCACCATTCCACACCTCCAGAACTGCCGAGATGCGGCGACCGGTACGCGCCCCTTATCTTTGGTTTCCGCGCATATTTGTGCGTCCGCCGTTGAAATGTGGTGCAAATGCGGCGCTGAAGTGGCGATGATGAGGTTATGGTTGCTGCCTTATTCATTAAGATTATCAGCGGGTTAAGGCGGCCCAAAGAATCGATGCAAGTGTGCAACAGGAAGGGGTCAAAGCGGACGATTTTCGGCTTTTGCCGCTTCCCGAGACTCCCAATCGCCGACCTGAGGCGTTAGGTTGCACTCACCCCTATAGGAGGCAAATATGACTCGTTTGACTGCACTTCTCCTCGCCGGCGTTGCCACCGTCGGTTTCGCTTCCGCCACCTACGCGGCTGACCTGATCATCGAGGAGCCCATTGTGTCTCCGGGCGTGGTCGATGTCGGCGGCAACTGGGAAGGCGTCTATCTCGGCGCGTTCATCGGCGGCGCTTCGGGCACCTTTGACGACGTCACCGACGGCGATGTCTTTGACACCGACGATTCGATGGGTCTGAGCGGCTGGCTGGTCGGCGTGAATGCCGGCGCCAACTTCTACATCACCGACGGCATCGTCGGCGGTATCGTGGGTGACATCGCCTGGTCGGACATCTCCGGCAGCTACGATGACGATCTCTACACCTACACCATCAACTGGCAGGGCTCGCTGCGTGGTAAGCTCGGCTTCGACGCCGGCGCCTTCATGCCCTACCTGACCGGCGGTCTTGCCTTCGCCAACGGCACTCTCGGTGGCGGCCTGATCGACGATGCCAGCGAGACCCACATCGGCTGGACCGTTGGTGCTGGCGTGGAAATCGCCGCCACCGAAGACCTCTCGATCGATGTGCTGTATCGCTACAGCGATTTCGGCGACAAGAGCTACGACGGTTCGCCGGACATGTCGCTCGACACCCACGCCGTGACCGTCGGCCTGAACTGGAAGTTCTAAGCCTTCGATCCATCGCGGATCTCAACAAGCCCCGCCCGGCATCGCCGCGGCGGGGTTTGTGTTTGCGGGGGTGGGTTCGAAACGCGGCGCGCGCCCCATCGTCACCCAAGTGCCGGTCGGCAGCCGCCCGCTTGTTGCGCGGCCGACACCTCCCGGCACCAAAGTGCCGGTCCCTACGAGGAGTCCGGCTGGTTCTCCGGGCCGGCCGTGTTGTCCCGGTTGACCAAAACCCGGATTTCAGCCAGCTTGTCGCGCGGAGAAGCTAGGGGGCTAACATGAAGTCAATTCTCGTTGCAGCGCTGACGTCCGTGTCACTGCTGGCCATGGCCCCTGCCATGGCTGCCGACCTGATCATCGACGAAGCGGTCGTTGAGCCCGGCATTGTCGAAGTCGGCGGCAACTGGGAAGGCGTCTATCTCGGCGCGTTCGTCGGCGGCGCTTCGGGTACCCTCGACGACGATGGCGAGTGGTTTGCCGACGACGATACCATCGACCTCAGCGGATGGTTGGTCGGCGTCAACGCTGGCGCCAACTTCTACATCGCCGATGGTATTGTGGGTGGCATCGTCGGCGACATTGCCTGGGCCGATATCTCCGGCGGCCTCTACGAGGGCGATGCACTCTCCGAGTATGGCTACGTCATCAACTGGCAAGGTTCGCTGCGTGGCAAACTCGGCTTCGACGCCGGCGCGTTCATGCCCTATCTCACTGCTGGTCTGGCTTTCGCCCACGGCACGTTCGAGCGCTATGGTCTCACCGAGTCCGACAGCCAGACGCATCTCGGCTGGACCGTCGGTGCGGGCGTCCAGGTTGCGGCGACCGAGGACCTGTCGGTGGATGTGCTCTATCGCTACAGCAACTACGGCGAGAAGGAGTATTTCGGCGTGTCCGACCTGCCGCTCTCGCTCGACACCCATCAGGTGACCGTCGGCCTGAACTGGAAGTTCTAGGCCGTCGATCCATCGCCAAGCATTGCACACCCCGCCCGGCCCGGCCGCGGCGGGGTTTGTGTTGCTGGCGGGCAACTCTCAGCAACATTTGGGCCGCCCAGCGCAGGACGTGATCGGTCGCGAACTTTTCGGCAATGCGTCGCCCGGCTAAAGTGGCGACACCTTGTTTTCTTTGGGGTTTCCAATGATCCGTCTTTCGACGCAGTGTAGCGCGATTGCCGTGCTTGTCGCCGGTCTCGCGTTCAGCGCGCCGGCCGCCGCCGCCGATCTCATCATCGAAGAGCCGGCGATGCCGGGCGTCGTCGACGTCGGCGGCAATTGGGACGGCTTCTATCTCGGCATCTTTGCCGGCGCTGCGTCCTATACGCTCTCCGAGAGTGAGGCGTTCGCGCAGCTCGCGACCGACGGCGAAATCGGGCTTAGTGGCGGTCTCATCGGTGTTGCCGCCGGTGCCAACTTCTACCTCTCGGACAATATCGTTGGTGGTATTGTTGGCGACATCGCCTGGGCCAACCTGAACGGCGAGGGCGACTACACCCCTTACGCAGCCGAGGCCTATGTGAACTGGCTTGGCTCCGTGCGGGGCAAGCTGGGCCTGGATGCCGGCGCAATCATGCCGTACCTGACGGCCGGTCTGGCCTTCGCCAATGCCGAAGTCACCGACTACGACATCGGCGGCGCCGGCTACTCGGACAGCAATACGCATATCGGCTGGACCGCTGGTGCCGGCGTTGAGATCGCGGCCACCGAGGACCTCTCCATCGACATCCTCTATCGCTACTCCGATTACGGCGCCAAGGAGTATGACGTCTACGGTGACACCGAGGCTGGGCTCTCCGGCCACTCGATCACCGCCGGTCTCAACTGGAAGTTCTGATTTCCGCAGCAGACGTTCGACCAGCCCCGCCCGGCGTCGCCGTGGCGGGGTTTGTCGTTTCCGGCACTGCTTTGGCGAAGGACTTGCGCAACTCGAAAATCGCGGTCATGCTCCATCCATCGTCAACAGCGCAAAGGAGGTGATCCAAGTGTCTCACAAGAAATCGTCGGTTTCGAAGGGTCTTGGAGTCTCCGTCAGCTTGGAGCAGCCTCTGGCCTGATCGAAGTCGCCTCGCTCCCCTCGGGTGAGCAGTGACCACTTCGAAAGCCGCGAGATTGGGAAGGGCCGCCTCCGGGTGGCCCTTCTTTTTTGCATTCGGCGGCCGGCTCGATTATGTAGCGGCCACTTTCCCGCACGAGCTTGAGCATGAACGCCCTCACCACGGCGGCGCCCGCCACCAAATTGCTGCCCTATCAGTCGCGCCGCACTTTCGCGATCATCTCGCACCCGGACGCCGGCAAGACGACGCTGACCGAAAAGCTGCTGGCCTCGTCTGGCGCCATCCAGCAGGCGGGGCAGGTGCGCCATCGCGCCAACCAGCGCGCCACCCGGTCTGACTGGATGGAGATCGAGCGCCAGCGCGGCATCTCGATCACCTCCTCGGTGATGACCTTCGAGCACCAGGGTTTGACCTTCAACCTGCTCGACACCCCCGGCCACTCCGACTTCTCCGAAGACACCTATCGCACGCTGACCGCCGTGGACGCTGCCGTGATGGTCATCGACGTCGCCAAGGGCATCGAGGCGCAGACGCTGAAGCTGTTCGAGGTCTGCCGCCTGCGCGACATCCCGATCATCACCTT
>CAYNRZ010000037.1:0-5110 GCA_964399695.1 uncultured Devosia sp.
TCGCTGCGCCTCATCGCCGGCAAGCGCGTGCAACCGATCAACACGGCGCTGATCCCCTCCTGGTCGACGCTCGATCCGCGGCTCGAGAGCGCCCCTTGGCACACGGTCGATGGCGTCCACTACGGCACGCCCTATGTGTGGGGCGCGAACGTGCTGATGTACAACACCGAAGTGTTCGGCGACACGCCGCCGACCAGCTGGAACGTGGTGTTCGAGGAAATGACCCTGCCGGACGGGGAGTCCAACAAGGGCCGCGTGCAGGCCTATGACGGCCCGATCTACGTGGCCGATGCTGCGCTCTACCTGATGACGCACAAACCAGAGCTCGGCATCACCGACCCGTACCAGCTCAACGAAGAGCAGTACAAGGCGGCGCTGGACCTGTTGCGCCAGCAGCGTGAACTGGTCGGCCGTTACTGGCACGATGCGTTCATCCAGATGGACGATTTCACCAATGAAGGCGTGGTCGCTTCGGGCTCGTGGCCGTTCATGGTCAACGTGCTGAAGGCCGGCGGCGCCCCGGTCGACTCGGTGTTCCCGGAAGAGGGCATCACCGGCTGGGCCGATACGACGATGCTGCACGCTGAAGCGGCGCACCCCAACTGCGCCTATATGTGGATGGAGCACTCGCTCTCGCCCAAGGTCCAGGGCGACGTGTCGGCCTGGTTCGGCACCGTGCCGTCCGTTCCCGCTGCGTGCACCGGCAACGAATTGCTCGGCGACACCGGCTGCGCCAACAATGGCGGCGACGACTTCGACAAGATCCGCTTCTGGCGCACCCCGGTGGCCCAGTGCGAGCAGGGCGAATGCGTCCCCTACTATCGCTGGGTCTCGGACTATGTCGGCGTGATCGGCGGACGCTGATCGATATAGGAGAGTGGGTTCGCCCACTCTCCTCCTCCACCGGGTGTCATCCCCGCGCACGCAGGGATCATTTTCACAGCCCGCACAGTTGGATCCCTGCCTTATCGGGGATGATGATCGAGTTTTTTTGGCACGTTCCGATGGCAAACCCCGCATGATCCCAGCCGTCACCCTTCAAGCCGTCTCGCGCCACTTCGGCAGTGTGCGGGCACTCGACGATGTCAGCCTGACCGTGGGGGAAGGGGAGTTCTTTGCCATGCTCGGACCGTCCGGGTCGGGCAAGACCACGTGCCTGCGCCTGATCGCCGGGTTCGAGCAGCCCACGTCCGGCAATATCCAGATTTTCGGTGAGGCGGTGGGCGGCGTCCCGCCCTATCGGCGCAACGTCAACACGGTGTTCCAGGACTATGCGCTGTTCCCGCACATGAACGTGCGCGAGAACGTCGCTTTCTCGCTGATGCTGAAGAAAGTCGACAAGCCCGTGCGCGAGCGCGAGGCCGAAGCGGCGCTGGAAATGGTGAAGCTGGGCGGCTATGGCGACCGGCGGCCCGGCCAGCTTTCGGGTGGGCAGCGGCAGCGCGTGGCGTTGGCCCGCGCCATCATCAACAAGCCGAAAGTCCTTCTGCTCGACGAGCCGCTCGGCGCGCTCGATCTGAAGCTGCGCGAGCAGATGCAGGAAGAGCTGAAGGCGCTGCAGCGCGAACTGGGCATCACCTTCATCTTCGTGACGCACGACCAGGGCGAGGCGCTGTCCATGGCCGATCGGGTCGCGGTGTTCAGCCTCGGCAAGCTGGTTCAGGTCGGCACGCCCGAGGAGATCTACCGCAAGCCGAACTCGCGCTTCGTCGCCGATTTCGTCGGCTCGTCAAACGTGCTGTCGCCCGATTTCGTCGCCTCGCTCGGAGGCGAAAAGCGCTGGGCTTCGCTTCGGCCCGAAGCCATCCACCTCGTCCGCGGCGGCGAGGGCAAGCTCAGCGGCAAGATCGTGTCGCGCTCCTATCTCGGGGCGACGACGCGGCTCGGCGTCGACCTCGGCGGCACGGTGCTGCACGCCGTGGTGCCGTCCGCCGGTGATGTGCCGGGTGAGGGCGAAGTCGTAACCCTCGGATTTGCCAGCGACGCCCTGCACCTGATGGAGGGCGAGGCTTGAGCGTGTTCGCCGCCAGTCCGGGTGCCGTTCTGCCCAATCGCCGCGGCGTGCTCGGCGCGCTCAGCGACTTTTTCTGGCGCCAGCCGAAGCTGCTGGTCTTTCTCATGCTGCTGCCGGCCATCCTGTGGCTCGGCATCGTCTATATCGGCTCGCTGTTCGCGCTGCTGCTGCAGAGCTTTTTTTCCATCGACGAGTTCTCCGGGCTCATCAATTACGAGTTCACCCTCAAGACCTATGGCGAGTTGCTGAGGCCACAGAACGTCGATGTGATCATGCGCACCGTCACCATGGCGACGGCGGTGACGATTGCGTCGGCAATCATTGCTTTCCCCATCGCCTACATGGCGGCGCGCTATGCCCGCGGGCACTGGAAGGCGCTGTTCTACCTCGGCATCATGCTGCCGCTCTGGGCCAGCTATCTCGTCAAGATCTACGCCTGGAAGCTGATCCTCGCGCGAGAAGGCATCCTCAACTGGGTGTTCGAGCAGCTGCACCTGACCTGGCTGCTGGACGCGTGGCTGTCGCTGCCGGTGATCGGCGGCAATTCGCTGTCGATCAGCTATACCGGCACCTTCCTCGTCTTTCTCTATGTCTGGATGCCCTACATGATCCTGCCGATCCAGGCGGCGATCGAGCGCGTCCCGACCAACCTGCTCGATGCGTCTTCCGATCTCGGCGCCACGCCGTCGCAGACGTTCTGGAAGGTGATCTTCCCGCTGGCGCTGCCGGGCATAGTCGCGGGCTCGATCTTCACCTTCTCGCTGACGCTGGGCGACTACATCATCCCGCAGATCATCGGCACCTCGGCGTTCTTCATCGGCCAGGCGGTCTATTCGCACCAGGGGACGGCGGGCAATATCCCGCTTGCGGCGGCCTTCACTGTGGTGCCGATCATCATCATGGGCATCTATCTGTGGATGGCCAAGCGCATGGGGGCGTTCGATGCGCTCTGATCCCCAGCGCGCCCCCATCCTCCTCCAGGCTGCCGCCGCAGCCGGGCTGTTCTTCATGCTCGCGCCCATCGCGCTGATCTTTCTCTACGCGTTCTCGTCGGAGGAGCGGACCTACCAATGGCCTCCGCCGGGGCTGACGCTGAAGTGGTTCGAGGTCACCTGGAACCGGCCCGACGTGTGGGAGGCGCTGACGCTTTCGGTGCAGGTCGCCTCGATCGCGACCGCCATCGCGCTGGTGCTCGGCACATTGTGCGCTGCCGCCGTGTCCGGCTCGAAGTTCTTCGGCCGCGAGACGATCTCGCTGCTGGTCATCCTCCCCATCGCGCTGCCGGGTATCATCACCGGCATCTCGCTGCGCTCGGCCTTCAGCCTGCTCGATATTCCGTTCTCGATGTGGACGATCATCCTCGGCCACGCCACCTTCTGCATCGTCGTGGTCTACAACAATGCCGTGGCGCGCCTGCGCCGCACGTCGGGCTCGATGATCGAAGCGGCAATGGACCTCGGCGCCGACAAGTTCCAGACCTTCCGCTACGTCATCCTGCCCAATCTCGGTACCGCGCTGCTCGCTGGCGGCATGCTCGCCTTCGCGCTCAGCTTCGACGAGGTGATCGTCACCACCTTCACCGCCGGCCAGCAACAGACGCTGCCGATCTGGATGCTGGAAGAGCTGGTGCGCCCGCGCCAGCGCCCGGTCACCAATGTCGTCGCCATGGTGGTCGTGGTCGTGACGCTGCTGCCCATCCTCTTCGCGTTCTATGTCAGCCGCGGCGGCGAGCAGTCCGTGGCGGGGATGGGGAAATGACGATTGCCAATGCCACCGTCCTGTCGCGGTTCGCAAACCCCGCCGGTGATCGCCGGCTTGCGATCGTCCAGCGATCAGACGGATCGTTCAGCTACGTCGAGGAGCTGCGAGAGCTCCTCATTGAAGCTGAAGATGGCTACCCCGCCGAAGAAATCTGGGTAACGGAGCAGGCCAGCGGCCGCTTCTCCACACTCGACGATGCCCAGAAGGAAGCGTTTGCTTTGACGGACTGGCTCAAGCCGCGTCCGGACTCAGGAGGAAAGTAATGAACACCGAAATGCTTATCGGCTCGCGCTTTGAGGCGGGCACTGAGACTGCCGAGCAGGTGCTCGACCCCAAGACCGGCGGGCTGATCGAAGCGATCCCCGAAGCCTCCGATACGCAGATCGATGCCGCGGTCAGCTCGGCCGAAAAGGCCTTCGCCAGCTGGTCGCGCACCACCCCTTCGCAGCGTTCGAACTACCTGCTCAGGATTGCGCAGGCCATCGAGGACGATGCCGACGCCTTTGCGGCTCTCGAGGCGCTCAACTGCGGCAAGCCGATCAATGCGGTCAAGAACGACGAGATTCCGGCCATCGTCGATTGCTGGCGGTTCTTCGCAGGCGCTGTCCGCAACATGCATGGCATGGTGGCCGGCGAGTATCTCCCCGGTCACACCTCGATGATCCGTCGCGACGCCATTGGCATCGTCGCCTCGATCGCGCCGTGGAACTACCCGCTGATGATGATGGCGTGGAAGCTGGCGCCTGCCATCGCGGGCGGCAACACCGTCGTCTTCAAGCCGTCCGAGCAAACACCGCTGACCGCGCTGAAGCTCGCCAAGGTGATGGCCGATATTCTGCCCGAGGGCGTGGTCAACGTGATCCTTGGCCGTGGCGACAGCGTTGGGAACGCGCTGATCAACCACCCCAAGGTCAACATGATCTCGATCACGGGTGATGTCGCGACCGGCAAGAAGGTCCTCCAGGCCGCCGCAAAGTCGGTGAAGCGCACCCATCTCGAACTGGGCGGCAAGGCTCCGGTCATCGTCTACGACGACGCCGATGTCGCAGCGGTCGTCGAGGGCCTCAAGGCCTTTGGCTACTACAATGCCGGTCAGGATTGCACCGCCGCCTGCCGCATCTATGCCGGCCCCAAGATCCACGACAAGCTGGTGGCCGATCTCAGCTCGGCCGTCAGCTCGATCAAGTACAATCAGCAGGACGACACGCAAAACGAGATCGGGCCGCTCATTTCCAAGCGCCAGCGCGACCGCGTCGCCAGCTTCGTCGAGCGGGCCTCGCAACTTCCGCATATCGAGATTACTGCGGGTGGGCATGTGGCGGGGGACAGAGGGTT
>CAYNRZ010000037.1:5210-13268 GCA_964399695.1 uncultured Devosia sp.
AACTTCCGCATATCGAGATTACTGCGGGTGGGCATGTGGCGGGGGACAGAGGGTTCTTCTACGAGCCGACGGTCATTGCGGGCGCCCTGCAGACCGACGAAATCGTCCGGCGCGAGGTGTTCGGACCGGTGGTCTCGATCACGCGCTTTTCCGATCCCGAGGACGCCATCGCCTGGGCCAATGACAGCGACTATGGCCTTGCCTCCTCGGTGTGGACCAAGGACATCGACAAGGCCATGCAGACGGCGGCGCGTTTGCAGTATGGGTGCACGTGGATCAACACCCACTTCATGCTCGTCAACGAGATGCCGCATGGTGGCCTCAAGCAATCGGGATATGGCAAGGACATGTCGGTCTACGCGCTCGAGGACTACACGGCGGTTCGACACGTGATGATCAATCACGGCTGAGGCTCCGGTCGGGACCGGTTTTTCCGCCGCTCCTGCCACGGTGCGGCGTCGCCGGGCCGGCCGGATCCAGCTTTCCAGCCCGAGGACCGTCCGGGCTCCGCTTTGGGCTCCCCGCTACCAGGGCGTGTAACCATCAGGCTCGATGAACCGGCCATTGTCAGCGCCGCCCAGCGCGTGCTGCACGGGGAGGCGGGCGCCTTCCTCGGGAGTCATGACGCCGTAGCCGGTGAGGTCGGTCTTGACGAAGCCGGGACTGACCGAGTTGACGGTAATGCCGGTGTTGCGCAGTTCCTCGGTGAGCTGGATGGTCAGCATGTTGAGCGCCGCCTTCGAGGCGTTGTAGCCGATGTAGCGCTGCGCGAAGTAGGGCGAGGACGGGTCGGAATTCACGCTCAGCGAGCCGAGCGAGCTCGAAAGGTTGACGATGCGCCCTGCGGGCGACTTGCGCAGCAAAGGCAGCATGGCTTGGGTGACGGCGAGGGCGCCGATGAAGTTGGTCTCCATCACCTTGCGGACGGCCGGGATCGACGCGCTGCTCGGGGCCGCATCGGCGAAATCGAAGATGCCGGCATTGTTGACGAGAATGTCGAGCCGGCCGTGACGGGCTTCGATGGCGGCAGCGGCGGCGGCGATGCTCGCCTGATCGGTGACATTGAACTGCACGGCGATCGCGGCGAGGCCCTGTGCCGTCAGATCGGCGACGGCCGCTTCGCCGCGCCCGGCATCGCGCGAACCAATTATGACGGCGACGCCGGCTTCGGCGAGCTGGCGGGCAATCTCTAGCCCGATCCCCTTGTTGGCACCGGTGACGAGGGCAATGCGCTTGTTGTCCATGGGAAATCCTTTCCAGTAAGGTGGAACGGTCGTAATATGTGAAGCATCCTTCAGTTTGGGAATTCGCATATGGCCGCCGCCGCTCCCGCTTCGCTGACTCCCCGTAAAAAGCCGCGTCAGGCGCGATCTGCGGCGACGCTCGACGCGATTTTCGAGGCGACCATTCAGGTTTTGCTGGCGGACGGGATGCGGGCTTTGACCACAACGCGTGTGGCGGAACGGGCCGGCGTCTCGGTGGGGACGATGTACCAGTACTTCCCGCACAAGCAGTCGCTGATCTATGCGCTCAACGAGCGCTATCTCGGGGTGCTGGCCGACAAGGTCGAGACAACCTGCCGGGCGCAGGCCGGGCGGCCGGTTGCCGAGATGCTGGCCGCGCTGATCGAGACCTACTGGCGGGTCAAGACCGAGCGTGCCGAGGTGACGCGGGCGCTGTATCGCTCGGTGGTCGAGATGGACAACGAGGCCCTGGTCGAAGCGTTTGCCCGGCGGGTGGACGCGGCCACGATCGCAATGCTGGAGAGTGCCCCCGATGCCACGTTCGGCGACGTGCAGATGGTCAACCTGACGCTTGTCACGGTGATCTTCGGGACGATCCGCAACGCCTTCGAGCGGAACCTGTCGCAAGCGGCAATCGATGCGCTGCAGGTGGAATTGCTGGCCATGTGCCGGGCCTATGTCGAACTGGCACGCGTCAGGCCAGATCCGGCCTAGGCTGCGGGCACCGGCCTGCAGTGGATGCCGAGGCCCTGTGCGGTCTGTGGTATGAGCTGGTCGAGGGTGATGCCGCGAAAGGTCTCGAGGAACAGCGCCTCGGCCTTGGCCATGGTGTCGGACAGGGCGTGGTTGACCGCCTGCTCCACCTTGCAGGCGGTGTCCTCGTTGCGGCTGGCAATGGCGAACAGCCCGGGGCGGTCGAGCGCGGCATAGACGTCGAGCAGGGTGATCTCGCTAAGGGGGCGAGCCAGCATCCAGCCGCCGCCATGGCCTTTTTCTGACGTGACATAGCCCGCTTCGCGTAGGCCCGCCATGGTGCGGCGGAACACCGGCGGGTTGGTGCCCATCGTGTTGGCGAGCACCTCGGAGGTCAGCGGCACCGAGACCTGGCCGAGGTGCAGCAGCACGTGCAGAACCCCCGACAGGCGCGTGTCCTTGTTCATCCCAGTCTCCCGCATGCGCACATCTGCTTCGCCATCACAGTGGTTGACGTCGCTTCCAATGTCTCGTATCTGCAAAAGATACATGAAAAGGAGCTATGATGTCACCCCTCAACCTCCCGGGTCAGGGCAGGGCGCCCGCCGACCCTATTATCGACGATCCCCGGCGGCGCCGGTCGATCCTTCTCGCCGTCTGCATCGCGCTGATGGCGGTGATCGCCGCCGTGTCCGGCCTCAACGTCGCCCAGCCCCAGATGGCGCTCGCGCTCGATGGCTCGCAGGGCGATGTGCTGTGGATCATCAACATTTACGCCATCACGCTGGCCGCGCTGCTGCTGCCGCTCGGGGCGGTCGGCGACCGCTGGGGACGGAAGCCGGTGCTCCTGATCGGCCTGGTGCTGTTCGGCGTGGCAAATGTGGCTTCCGGCCTCGCCGCCTCTGTGCCGGTGATGCTCGGCGCGCGGCTCTTGGCCGGCATCGGTGCCGCCATGATCATGCCGGTGACCCTGTCGGTGATCACCTCCGCCTTCCCGGCGGAGGAACGCTCGAAGGCCATCGGCATCTGGACCGGCGTTGCCGGCGGCGGCGGGATTCTCGGCATGTTCCTGTCGGCGCTATTGGTCGATGTGCTCGACTGGCGCTGGCTGTTCGTCCTGCCCGTGGTGCTGGTGATCGTCGCCGCAATGGTCTCGCTGCGGGCCATCCCCAACTCGCGCGAGCCTTCCGCGCACCGGTTCGATATTGGGGGTGCGGTGCTGGCGGCGGTTGCCGTGGTCGGGCTGATCCTGTTCTTGCATGAGGGACCGGTGGTGGGCTGGACGGCGCCGGTCACACTGGTCGGTCTCGTCGCCGGAGTGGCGGCAACAATCGGCTTTGTTGTGTGGGAACTGCGGCACCCGGCACCCCTGCTGGATATCCGCCTCTTCGCCAAGCGCAGCCTGACCAGCGGGTCGGTGACGCTGCTGGTCTGGTTCGGCGTCCAGGCCGGCGTCTTCGTCGTGCTGTTCCCCTTCTTCCAGGCCGTGCTCGGCTGGTCGGGCATGATGGCGACGCTGGGGCTGATGCCGATGGCGATCCTGATGATGGTCTCGTCCGCCCTAGCCGCACAATTGTCCAAGCGGATCGGGCAACGGCTGACCATGGCGCTGGGCATGCTGCTGGGTGGCGGCGGGCTCGCGTTGATGTCGATGCTGGTGTCGGTCGATGCCGGCTACATGGGCGTGCTGCCGGGGATGATCGCGATGGGGCTCGGCATGGGCCTTTCCATGGCGCCATCCACCGAGGCGATCACCTCCTCGCTGCCGCGCGACCGGCAGGGTGTTGCCTCGGCGCTGAACGACGTGACGCGCGAGTTCGGCACCTCGCTGGGGGTAGCGCTGCTCGGCGCGATGTTCACCGCCGGCTATGGCAGTGCCGTTGCCGGACGGCTGGCGGGTGTGCCGGAAGATATCGCCGCCGAAGTCAGCAAGGGCATTGCCGGGGCGCTGGAACTGGCGAACGATCCGGCCTCGGCAGCGCTGCTGCGCTCGGCGCGGGAAGCCTTCGTCGAGGCGTGGCAGCAGGCCATGTGGGCCGGCGTCGTCGTCATGGCGCTGCTGCTGGTCTTCGTACTGCTGCGCGGGCCGCGGCCGCAGGAAGTGCTGGCCTGACGACGCCAGGGCGGGGGGCAGGCCTGCCCCTCGCCGACCATGAGCAGAGGACGATGCAATGAACAACACATTCGCCGGACATGGCAGGGGCTATCTCGAGGGGCCACCGCGCCAGGTGCCCGGCTTTGCGAGCCTGCATCGCATGGTCGAGATGTTGCTTGCCGAGCGGGTGCCAGGAGACGGACGCGTGCTGGTCGTGGGCGCGGGTGGCGGCATGGAACTGAAGGCGCTGGCGGATGCGCAACCCGGCTGGAAATTCGACGGGGTCGATCCGTCAAATGACATGCTGAAACTGGCGGCGGAGACGGTGGGACTGCATGCCAATCGGGTTCGTCTCCACCAAGGTGGCATCGAAGCCGCTCCTGAGGGGCCGTTCGATGGCGCGACCTGCCTGCTGGTCTTTCACTTCATCGACCGGGCGGAGCGGACGCGTATCCTGGCGGCGCTTCGGCAGCGCCTAAGACCCGGGGCGCCGTTGGTGCTCATGCACATCAGCTTTCCGCAGATCGAGCCGGAGCGCTCGCAGTGGGTCGCTCGACACGCGGCCTATGGTGCGCCGCCCGGCACCGACCCAGCCCATCTGGCCGCCGCCCGCGAGGCCATCGGCACGAAGCTGACCATCCTGTCGCCGGAGGAGGACGAAGCGATGCTGGCCGAGGCGGGGTTCGAAAGGATCAGCCTGTTCTTTGCCGGCCTGAGCTTCAGGGGCTGGGTGGGCTACGCAGAATAGGGTTGGTCACAATTGGGTGTTGCGGCCGCTGTTCCGCGGTGCGATGGCCTGACACAGTGGGCCAGAGCCGATGGCCCTGCGCCGGGCGCGCGTTTCGGACACGATCGGGAGGGCCGGATGGCCAACAGGGTTAGGGTGCTGGTGGTGGGTCTCGGGACCATGGGGGCGGCCCATGCCAGCGCCTATCATCGCAATCCGGGTTTCGAGGTGGTCGGGCTGATGAGCCGGTCGATCACGACCAAACCGATCCCGGATGAGCTCCGGGCCTACCCGCTGTTCGAGGACTACGACACGGCGCTGGCTGCGACCCGGCCCGATGCGGTGTCGATCAATTCCTGGCCGAACAGCCATGCCGAATATGCCATCAAGGCGATGCGCGCCGGGGCGCATGTGTTCATGGAAAAGCCGATCGCGACGAGTGTCGCCGAGGCCGAAGCGGTGGTGGCGGTTGCGCGCGAGACCAGGCGCAAGCTGGTGCTGGGCTATATCCTCAGGGTGCATCCGAGCTGGATCCGGTTCATCGAACTCGGCCAGACACTGGGCAAGCCCCTGGTGATGCGGCTTAACCTCAACCAGCAGTCGGTGGGACCAGCCTATACCTGGCACAAGAACCTGATGGAGTCGCTGACCCCCATCGTCGACTGCGGTGTGCATTATGTCGATGTGATGTGCCAGCTGACCGGAGCCAGGCCGGTGCGGGTGCATGGCATCGGCGCGAAGCTCTGGGCCGAGGCCGACAAGCAGAACTATGGCCACCTGCATGTCGAATTCGATGACGGCTCGGTGGGCTGGTACGAGGCTGGATGGGGGCCGATGATGAGCGAGGTCGCGCATTTCGTGAAGGATGTGGTGGGGCCCAAGGGCGCGGTGTCATTGGTGCCGAGCCCGGCGCCGGCCAAGGCGGGGATGAGCGAATCCGCCGATATCGACCAGCACACCAAGGCCGATGCGATCCGCTATCACCATGCCGAGGTCTCGCCGGTCGATCAGACGCTCGTCAGGCAGGACGAACTGTTCACGGCGGCGGACGAGCCGAGCCACCAGGAGTTGTGCGACCGGGAGCAGGCGTTCTTCCTCAAGGCTATCGTCGAGGATCTCGACCTCACCGATTCGATGGCGGCGGCGGTGAACAGCCTGCGCGTGGTGCTGGCGGCCGAGCGGAGCATTGCCGAGCGGCGGGTGATCGAGCTCGACTGAGCGGCTGTGGCTGCTGCTGCGGTTCGCGCCATGGCGATTTGCGGGTAGCCAGCGGGGTTCCGACACGGCACAAGGTGGCACGTTCCGGGAGATCCGCCATGGCCGACAGCGACGCGTTGCACACCCAGCTTCAGCACCTGGTTTCGGAGGGGCGTAATCCGCGCACCACCGAGATCGACCGGATGTCGAGCCTCGAGATCGTTACAACGATCAACCGGGAAGACCAGGGTGTCGCGGCGGCAGTGGGCGAGGTGCTGCCGCAGGTGGCGGCGGCGGTGGATGCCATCGTCGCGGCATTCAACGCCGGCGGCCGGCTGGTCTATATCGGCGCGGGCACCAGCGGGCGGCTGGGTGTGCTCGATGCTTCGGAGTGTCCGCCGACCTTCGGGGTGCCGCCGACCATGGTGGTCGGGCTGATTGCGGGCGGGCTGGATGCGCTGGTCAACGCGTCGGAAGGCGCGGAGGACCGGGCCGATGCCGGCGCGGCCGACCTTGCGGCGATCGGGTTCGGCGCGCGCGATGTGGTGGTCGGCATCGCCGTCAGCGGGCGCACGCCCTATGTGATCGGGGCGCTGGATTATGCCAAGGCGCAGGGTGCGGCGACGGTGGCGCTGACCTGCAACCCGGACTCGCCGATCGCGGCGATGGCGGACATTTCCATCGCGCCGGTGGTGGGCCCCGAAGTGATCACCGGGTCGACGCGGCTGAAGTCGGGCACGGCGCAGAAGCTGGTGCTCAACATGCTGTCGACCGCCAGCATGGTGCGGATCGGCAAGACCTACAGCAATCTGATGGTCGACATGATCGCCAGCAACGAAAAGCTGGTGGCGCGGGCGGCCCGCGTGGTGGCGGAAGCGAGCGGACGCAGCATCGCCGAGTCCGAGGCGGCACTGGCCGCAGCCGGCAAGGACAGCAAGCTGGCGATCCTGATGCTCGTGACCGGCGAGGACGCCGATACCGCCCGGCAGCAGCTTGTCGCGGCTGGCGGGGTGTTGCGCCGCGCCATTGCTGGCGCGGCGCAGTAGCTGGCTATTTAAGGAGGCCGGGCGACACCGATCCCTGCAGCTGGCGCTGGAAGATGATGTAGGTGACCAGCACCGGCAGCACGGTGATCACCACGGCGGCGAAGAGCGCGCCGAAGTTCACCGCATAGCCCGCCTGCGAGGCGAAGGACGCCATGCCCTGGCTCAAGACGTAGTTGGCGGTGTTGGTGTTGAGCGCGATGGGCAGCAGGAACTGGTTCCACAGCCCGAGGAAGTTGAAGATCGCCACCGAGGCCATGCCCGGCGTCGCCATGGGCAGCATGATGGTGAAGAAGATGCGCCACGGGCCGGCACCGTCGAGCGCGGCCGCCTCGGCGACTTCCTGCGGCAGGGTGCGGAAGAAGGCGTAGAGGAAGAACACCGTGAACGGCAGGGCGAAGGCCACATAGGTGATGATGAGGCCGGGGAAGGTGTTGAGCAGCCCGAAGCCCTTGAGCGTCTGGAACAGCGGCACCACTGCAAGGAAGATCGGGAAGGTCAGGCCGGCGAGCATCAGGTAGTAGATGATCTTGCTGCCCTTGAACTCGTAGCGCGCGAGATAGTAGGCGCACATGGCGCCGAGCAGCATGACGATGACCAGCGAGAAGCCGACAACGATGACGGTGTTGACGAAATAGGTGCCGATGCTCGCGGTGGTCCAGGCCGACACGTAGTTGTCGAAATTGAAGCTGGTGGGCAGCGTGAAGGGGGAGCCGAAAATCTGCTGGGTGGTCTTGAACGAGCTCATCAGCACCCAGAGCAACGGGGCGCAGATGATGACCACCCAGGCGATCAGCGCGACATGCGAGACGGTGGCGACGGTCTTGTCGGTCCAGAACGGCTTCTTCACCGGCCGGTTGGCGACCGGGGCAGGCTTGTTGACCGGAAGCGGCGCGACCGGGGCCGAGCTGGTGCTCACCGGGCCGGACTTCGGCGGACGACCGGTCCACCAGAAGACGAGGAAGACAATGGCGGCGAACAGCAGCGTGATGATCGCGAGCGCCGCGCCCATCGAGGTGGCGTAGCCGAACTTGCCCTTCTTGAAGGCGGTGTTCAGCA
>CAYNRZ010000038.1:0-12911 GCA_964399695.1 uncultured Devosia sp.
ACGTTCGGTCGGGAGCGCGAGATGTGCTGCTGCTGCGCGAGGCCGATGAAGTCCCGCGCCGCTTGGGTCAACTGGCTGCCCCGTCGCCAGACCATGCCCACCTGCACAACCGGCAGGGCGCCGGAAACGTCGCGACTTTCTATGCGGTCGCCCTCGAGCGACCATGGCCGGTAGACCAGGTCCGGCAACAGCGCGATGCCCGCGCCGGTGGCGACGAGACTGCGCACGGCTTCGACGGAGCGGGTGCGGAACGCGACGTGCGGCCGGGCGCTGAAGGCGGCCAGCAGCTTGCCCGTATTCTCTTCGGTCTCGTCGACGGTCAACATGATGAGCGGTTCGGTGACGATATCGCTGACCGAAATGATGTCGGCGGCGGCAAGCCGATGCCCCAGCGGCAGCCAGAGCCGATAGGGCGAGGTCTCGAAGATCTCTGCCTGCAAGGCAACGCGGTCGCGCAGGTTGGAGATGACCATGACGGCGACATCCAGTTCACCGCCGATCAGCAGGTGCTCGAGATAGTCGCCATTGTCCTCCAGCGCGGTGACACTGACCCGCGGAAAAGCCCGGCGATAGCGGGCAAGCAGGTCCGAGAGCACATAGCCTGCGACCAGCGAGGTCACTCCGAGCTGCAGGCTGCCCGCTTCCATTGGGGTGTCGGACTGGCCGAGGCTGCGCCGCGCATCGGAGACGCCCGCAAGGATACGCGTGGCGTGCCGGTAGAACTGGTGGCCCTTGTGCGTAATGGTGAGGCCGCGCCGATGCCGCTCGAACAGCGTCACACCCAGATCGCTCTCGAGGTCCTTGATCGCGTCCGTGACCGCCGACTGGCTGGTCGACATGGACTGCGCCGCCCCCGAAACCGTGCCCTCTTCAGCGACCGAAATGAAGTATTGCAGCTGCCGCAGGGTGAACGCCATGCCGCACTAAAGCATCAGCCAGCGGCGCGCTCAATCACTTTGGAACTGCCCAGGCGAACGCTTCCCCGCCGCGACAGGCGGTGTGCCCCCTGGTGCCGGGCGACGACATAGCGTCACCTTTGCGGGTCAGGCCTGGCACCCGCGATGCGAGAGAACGCCCGTTTGTGCTAGAAGCAGTGCAGGATCTGCCGGGCACGGCCTGGCACAGGTCATCCAGATGCAGGTTCGGCGGACCGGGCCGCACCTGAAAACACTAAGGAGAGGGCCATGCTCGACAAGCTCACTGATCTGCCGTCAGTGCTCAAGGACCCCGCGCTCTACACCGAAAAGGCCTATGTCGCCGGGGCCTGGATTGCGGCGGACGATGGCAAGACGTTTGCCGTCACCAATCCCGCCCGTGGCGATGTGATTGCGCGGGTTGCCGACCTCTCGCGGGCCGAGGTGGCGCGCGCCATCGCTGCGGCCCATGCGGCGCAGAAGGAGTGGGCGGCGCGGACCGGCAAGGAAAGGGCAAGGATCCTTCGTGACTGGGCCGACCTGATGGTTGCGAGCGCCGACGACCTGGCTGCAATCCTCACCGCCGAAATGGGCAAGCCCCTCGCCGAAGCCCGGGGAGAAGTCCTCTATGGCGCCTCCTACATCGAATGGTTCGGCGAAGAGGCCAAGCGGGTATACGGCGAAACCATACCGGGGCATCAGCGCGACAAGCGGATCACCGTCCTGAAACAGCCGATCGGGGTTGCCGCCTCGATCACGCCCTGGAACTTTCCCAATGCGATGATTGCCAGAAAGGTCGCCCCGGCTTTGGCGGCCGGCTGCGGCTTCGTGGCCCGCCCGGCAGCGGAGACTCCCCTGTCGGCGCTTGCCATGGCCGTCCTGGCCGAACGTGCGGGGGTGCCTGCGGGCCTGTTCTCGGTCGTCCCGTCCTCCCGCTCGTCGGAAATCGGCCGGGAATTCTGCGAAAACCCACAGGTCCGCAAGCTGACTTTCACCGGCTCGACCGAAGTGGGCCGCATCCTGCTGCGCCAGGCCGCCGACCAGGTGATGAAATGTTCGATGGAGCTGGGGGGCAACGCCCCGTTCATCGTCTTTGACGACGCCGACCTTGACGCGGCGGTCGAGGGGGCAATGATCTCGAAATTCCGCAACAACGGCCAGACCTGCGTCTGCGCCAACCGCATCTATGTCCAGGCGGGTGTCTACGACGCCTTTGCCGAAAAGCTCTCTAGGGCCGTACAGAAGCTGGTCGTCGGCGACGGCTTCGATCCGGGCGTCACCACCGGCCCACTGGTCAACGAGAAGGCTGTTGAGAAGGTCGAGGAGCATCTGGCCGACGTTCGCGCCGGCGGCGGTGAGATCCTGGTAGGAGGCCAGCGACACCCTCTCGGCGGCACCTTTTTCGAGCCGACAGTGGTGACAGGCGTCACCCAGGACATGAAGCTCGCGACCGAAGAGACCTTCGGCCCCCTCGCGCCGCTCTTCAGGTTCGAAACCGAAGCAGAGGCCATCCAGCTCGCCAACGACACGATATTCGGCCTCGCCAGCTACTTCTACGCCCGCGACGTCGGCCGGATCGTGCGGGTTCAGGAGGCGCTGGAATACGGCATGGTCGGGGTCAACACCGGACTGATCTCCACAGAGGTCGCCCCCTTCGGCGGCGTCAAGCAGTCCGGCCTCGGGCGCGAAGGGTCGCACCACGGGATCGAGGACTACCTCGAAATCAAGTATGTCTGCCTGTCGATCTAGCGCGGTTTCAGGAAAAGTTGCAGACCTTTCCGGTTCGAAAGCGCGACAAATCAAAGACTTGGATCACTTCGCCGCTTCTACCAAACGGTGAAATGATCTAGCGCTCGACCATCCCCCCGGTCTGCCCGGCATCGAGCTTCGGATTTTCCCAAGGACCTGTGGCGGTGCCTGAGCTGCTGCTAGACGATGCGATTGGTGAGGACGCCGAGGCCGTCGATGCTGAGGGTCACCTCATCGCCACGGTCGAGTGACTTGCCGACTTCCGCGGCCGAGCCACCACCGGCGGTGCCCGAACCGAAGATTTCGCCGGGGACCAGGCGCTCGTTCATCGAGGCGTGCGCGATCATCTGGTCAAAGCGCCAGTGCATGGTGGCTGTGCTGGTTTCACACCAAGGCTGGCCGTTGACCTCGGCCGTCATGGCGAGGGCGTAGACATCGGAAATTTCATCGGCGGTCACCAGCCACGGGCCGAAAACGTGGCCGTGCTCGAAATCCTTGCCCTTGGCGGGGCCAAGGCCGACGGCCATCTCTCGCTGCTGAATCTCGCGAGCGCTGAAGTCGTTGTAGAGCATGAAACCGAAGATGTGGCCGGGCGCGTCGGCGCGGCTGATATTGGCGCCACCGCGGCCAATGACGGCGGCAAATTCGAACTCGAAGTCCATCTTGGTGGCATAGGACGGCATCGGAATGCCATCGCCATGTGCTCCGGTGGCGGAGGGGTTGCCCTTGTAATAGACGGGCAACTCGTACCATTGCGGCGGGATTTCCCGCCCCAGCTTGGGATAGATGTTCTTCAGGTGCTGCTCGAACGCCATGAAGTCGCGGATCAGCGGCGGACGCGGAATGGGGGCCAGCAGCCGGACTGCATTGGTCGCAAAAACAAGTGTCGCGCCATCGGCGGCCGTGTCGCCTTTGTTGGCGGCCCAATCGATGGCGGTGCGGGCGGCCGCGAGCGCGGCCTGCCCGTTTTCGATGAAGGCCACCATGTCCGAAGGGATGGTGGCCAGGGCGAGGCGCGCCGCGCCCGCCTCCGACGTGCCGCTGGCGACGAGACTATCGCGCCAGGCCGACTGCAGGTCGACATAGCGGCCGTCAGCCGCCACCGCGCCGATCCGCGTCAGCGGGCCGGTCGGGGTTGCCAGCTCGAAAGAGACGAGGCGCATCGGTGGCTCACGAAATGGCGAGTTCGTACAGTTCGCGCTCGCGCTTTTCGAGCATCGGGATGACGGTGCCTTCGATGATCGACTTGAAGTGCGGCGTCTCGCGGTGCGCGGCGAGCGCGGCCTGGTCCACATAGTGCTCATAGAGCACGATCAGGTTCTCGTTCTCGGTCGACTTCGACACCTGGTAGAGCTTGCAGCCGGGTTCATCGGCTTCGACCAGCGGTTTCATCTTCTTGAGCTGCTCGAGCACCTTCGGGACGTTGCCGGGCTTGGTGTGGTACTTGGCGATGAGGACGATCATTCTGCTCCCTTTCAGCAATTACGTTCACTATGCTGAACGATTTTCTTGATACTGAACAATCGGCTGGGGAGCGGTGAAAGTCAAGCCGGGCGCGTGGTTGCCCTGTAGGTCTTTCGCCTAATGCGGGGCGCCGCCGAGACGCTGGCTCAAGCGATGCGCCAGCGTGCGCACGGCATTGCTGACCTTGGCCGTCGATTCCGCGTTTACCTCACCCGAGAGGAGGCCGATGGCGATGCCGGCGACAGCGCGATCATCGCCGGCGCCAAAGACGGGGGCACCAAAGCAGACCATGGCGTCGCGCAATTGCCCATCGTCCACCGAATAGCCGCGGGCGCGGGTTTCCTCGAGTTCGGCGAGCAGGGCATCGACATTGGGAACGCTGCGCCGGGTCCAGGCCGCCGGCCATTCATTGGCAAAGATGCCCCGCACCTGGTCGGCGTCCATGGTGGACATCATGGCCTTGCCGGTGGCGGTGAACGGAGCCGGCAGGCGAACTCCGGGACGAAAGCTGACCCCGAGCGGGTCGGTGCCTCGCCGGCAGGCGACGTACATGACTTCCCTTCCCGCGAGGATGGAGAGATTGATGGCCTGCTGGGAGATGAGGTCGCTTGCCTCGGCGATCCGCATGAACTCCTGCGTCAGGTCGCTCTGGCCCTCGAAGGCGTTTGCCCAGGACAAGACATGCGGCCCGATGGCGAATTGCGAAGGGCCAACCCGCATCAGCATGCCGAGATCTGTGAGGGTATGGCAGAGGCCATGCACAGTGCTCTTGGGCAGATCGAGCAGCCGCGCCAGTTCCGATACGCCCATCGGCTTTGGACTGCTGCTCAGCGTGTCGAGGATCTTCTTGGTCCTGACCAGCGCCGGGACGGCCTTTGCGCGCTGCTCGGGGTGTTCAACCATGTCAACACTTTCACCGGAACATGAACCTATTCCGCTTTACGCATCTTTCGGCCGGTGCCGCAAGCACGTCGCAATCAGCGGAACCCCGGCGCCACCTCCTCCATGAAATAGGCCATGCCGTCGGTGTCGGGCGCGTCCATGAACCAGAGCATCAGGTGATCGACACCACGGGTGCGCAGCTCGGCGATGCGTCGGCGCGCATCCTCTGCGGTGCCGATGATCCAGGGACCGGTCATTTCGGCCGGCAGGTGATCGGCACGGCCGGCCACAAAATCGAGCAGCTCCGGCTTGCACGGCGCCGCTCCAGTTCCGGCCGCACGGTCCACCATGGCGGACACCTTGCGGCGCAGGGCTGCGATATCGGGCGCGACGAGGATCTGGGTCTCCAAGCTGATCTCGAGCGCGGCACGGCTGCGGCCGGCGCGGCCGAGGGCAGCATCCAGCAGACCCAGGCGCCGGTCGAGTTCGGCCAATGTCACCGGCGTGGTGTTCCAGCCATCGGCGATGCGCGCCGTCAGCTCGATCACCGGATCGAACGCCTCGCCGAGCCAGATCGGCACGTGCGCCTGGCGCGGCTTGGGCGCCAGTTCGGCCTGCTCGAGCCGGTAGAACTTGCCGGCAAAGTCGATCGGGCCCGACGCGGTGTAAAGTGCTCGGATCAGCGCGATGGCTTCCTCCAGCCGCTCGACGCGGGCAGCATGGTCGTCGTCCCAGTCGAGGCCGTATGCGACCTGTTCTGCCCTGCCCATCCCGGCTTCGAAGAAGTGAATGAAGCGTCCCCCCGAGAGGTGGTCGAGCGTTGCCATCATCTTGGCAGCGATCTGCGGCAGGCGGAACAGGTTGGCCTGATGGATGAGCCCCAGCTGCGCGCGCTGGGTGGCGCCCGCAATCATGGCCAGCGTGGTCCAGCCTTCGAGAACGGCCTTGTCGCGGCCGAGGATCAGGTGATCGCAGACCCAGAGCGAGTCGAAGCCCAGCCGTTCGGCCTCCCGGGCGTTGCCAAGCACATCGACATCTTCGATGCGCGCCACGTTGGGCACGCGGAACAGGTCCGGCCCCGGCATGGCGAAGGCGGGCACGCAATAGCCCATCTTTACGGTTCCGGCCCGGCGGCGCTCGGCGAGGTCGGTTGCACTCATGGCTTGGTCGCCGCGCGAGGGACGAGGTCGTGGCGGGTCCGGTGCCCGGCGAACTTGCGCGCAATCTCCTCGGCCGCCAGTGTCAGGAAGCGCGGGCCGCAGGGTGCGGTGACGCCCGCGATATGTGGCGTGAGAAAGACATTGGACATGCTGCGCAGCGGTGAGTCCGTTTCCAGCGGCTCAGGGTCGAACACGTCGAGCGACGCCACGATATCCCCACGCTTTAGACGACCGATCAGCGCCTGCTGATCGACGACGGCACCGCGCGAGACATTGACGAACACCGCACCGGGACGCAGCAGGTCGAGCTCCTTGCCGGTGATCATGTGCTGGGTCTCGGGCGTCAGCGGGACCAGGGAGATCACCACGTCGCAGCCCATGACGTGATCCAGCGAGGTCAGCGTGATGTCGTAGATGTCGGCGAGGACGCGCGGCACATGCGGGTCGAAGGCATAGATATCGCAGTGGAACGGGGCGAGCAGTTCCAGCAGGCGGCGGCCGATATAGCCGCAGCCGATGAGGCCGACGGACTTGCCAGTCAGCTCGCCGTTCCAGCTGAAGTCATCGACGCGATCCTGACTGGTCCGGAATGGCGTCTCGCCGGCAATCATGCGGCGGTAAAGGGCTCCGGCGTTGCGCAGCCCGATCATCGCCATCGCCAGTGCCCATTCCGAGACGGGATAGGATGAGCCGTTGGTGGTGTCGACCACGGTGACGCCGCGCTCGGCCGCGGCGTTGACATCGATGCGCTGGCTGAAGCGGTCGCCTTCGACTTCGGCAATGAAGCGCAGATTGGGAAGCCGGTCGAGAATGGCGCCGGTCAGGCGCGGCGCGCCGTGGCAGACCAGCAACGCGTCGAGATCGGCCGCGAAGTCGACAAGGGCATCCACCGCCGCCCGGTTCTCTGGCGGCGCCACTTCCCAGGCCGATGGTTCGTTGCACAGATGGTGCCGGAAACTGCCCAGAGCTTCGAGGGCCGCCACCGCCTCAGGGCTCGCCATGCGTGCGTAGGTCTCGGCGTTGCAGGCAAAGCCGACGCGAACCGGTTTATGGGAATGGTGATTCATCGTCGCCTCTCAGCCGACCCAGACGGTCTTGGCATTGGTGAATTCGCGGATGCCGACTTCGCCCAGTTCGCGGCCGTAGCCCGAAGCCTTGATGCCACCGAAGGAAATGTGCGCGTCGGAGCGGACCATGTCGTTGATGAAGACGGCGCCCGCCTCGACGCCCTGCTCCATGCGCAGCGCCCGGTCCCCGTCCGAGGTCCACACCGCAGCCGCGAGGCCGAATTCGGTGCTGTTGGCGATGCGAAGCGCATCGGCCTCATCCGCAAACGGCAGGATCGGCGCGACCGGACCGAACAGTTCCTCGCGGGCAGCGACATTGTCGGCCGCGACGTCGGTGAGTACTGCTGGGGCGAAGTAGAACCCTGCCCCATCAACGCTGCCACCGGCGAGCGCAGCACGCGCGCCGCCTTGCAGGCTGCGCTCGAGCTGGGCCTGCAACCCGGCGCGGAGATCATCGCGCGCCAGCGGACCGAGCTGGTTGGCCTCGTTGAGCGGATCGCCGTGGCGCACCTGCCGCATGGCTTCGACAAAAGCCTCGGTGAAGCGGGGCGCAATGCCTCTCTCCACGAGGAAGCGCTTGGCGCACACGCAGCTCTGGCCGGAATTGTTGAGGCGGGCGGCGACAGCGGTCTTCACCGCCTGGTCGAAATCGGCATCGGCAAACACGATGAACGGGTCCGAACCGCCGAGCTCGAGCACAGCCTTTTTGCCAACACCGCCGGCCGTCGCAGCAACGGCACGACCGGCGCGGACGCTGCCAGTGACGGTGACGCTGCGGATGCGCTCGTCGACGATGATGCGGGCCGCTGTCGGATGGTCGACGCGGAGGTTGACCACAGTGCCCTCGGGGAAGCCCGCCTCACGGAACACCTGCTCGATGGCCTCGGCGCTGCCGGGCACGTTCTCGGCATGTTTGACCACTGTGGTGTTGGCGGCGAGGAAGGCTGGCGCAAAGAAGCGAAAGACCTGCCAGAACGGGAAGTTCCAGGGCATCACCGCGAAAATAGGGCCAAGCCCCTCATAGCGGATGCGACTGGCACGGGCCGGGCTTTTGACGACGAGCGGCTCCAGCCAGCCGGGTCCGAGATCGGCGGTGGTGCGGCACGTCACGGCGCATTTCCTGATCTCTCCACGAGCCTCGTTGATGGGCTTGCCCATCTCTCGCGTCATCAGGCGGGCATAGTCCTCGAGATGAGCCTCGAGGCGGTCGGCCAGGTTGCGCAGCAGGCGCGCCCGCTGCTCGACGCTCATCGTGCGGACGGCCTGCCAGGCGGCAAAGCTGCGCGCGAGGCCGGCTTCCACCTCAGCGGCCTCATGGAGCGCATAGGTTGCGAAGGTTTCGCCATTGGCCGGATTCAGCGATCGATAGAGCGACGCGGGTCGCGAGGAGTCGGTCATCAGCTTGTCCTCTGTGGAGCGGCAGCGTCGAGAAGCCGCTTGAGTGTGCCGCCGAGGATCCAGTCGAGATCGCCCGGTTGCAGGAAGCGGCAATGGCGGCGCACGACTTCGAGCGCCTGGCGATAAGTCATGGCGCGGCTCAACGCAGGGAAGTCCGAGCCCCAGCACAGCCGCCCAGCGCCGAAGGCGTGATACAGCCCCTCTGCGAGCCACCAGGCGGAGGGGTGCGGGTAGTCCCATCCATTGTCGAGCCCGACGGCGTAGTGGAACCCCGAAAGCTTGATGTGGATGTTGGGGTACTTCGCCAAGGCAGCGATGGCGTCGAGGTCGGCGCTGGCTCCCATGGCGGACAGTCCCCCCATGTGGTGCAGCAACACCACCAGGTCAGGGTTCGCGGCAGCGATCGTGCCCAGGTCTTCGGCCCAGGCCGGCGACATGGCGATGGAGGCGATCAGCCGGCGTTCGGCGGCAAGACGGAAGAAGGCAATGCCCTCGTTGGAGCGGAACCAGCCATCATTGTCGCCGACATAATGGGTGAAGCCCTTGATCGGCAGCGTGTCGGCCGCCTGACGCAGCCGGTCGGGCGCGCCCGGGGTGTGGTACTCCGGGGACCAGACGCAATCGACATCGGCAAACTGATGCAGCCGCCCCCGATAGCGGCGGACGGCAGCCGCGCCATAGGCATTGTTATCGGGGTTCTTCTCGATGCGCGCCGAAACGATCACGGCCTCGGCGACACCGTTGAGATCCATCTCGTGGATCAGGTGCTCGACCGAGCCCTTGGTCAGCTCGTCGGGAACGGCCGGCTCGTAAGGCCAGCGCTCCCAGGCGTGGGTATGGCTGTCGACAATCATCGGGCTACCGGAAGGCCACGGAGCCGTCGGTCTTCATCGACGTCGGCGGTACCGTTGCGAGGACGGGAATGGTTTTGAGGCCCTCGTGGTCGAGTTCGACGCCTAGGCCGGGGGTCTCGTTGGGCAGCCAGTGACCGCTGACCACCGGCACAATGGCCTTGACCGCCTTGGTCCATGGCGCGCTGTCCTGCACCATGTGCTCGGTCACCTCCCAGTTGGGCACGGCAAAGCCGAGCTGCACCTGGGCGGCCGTTGCCACCGGACCAGATGGAACGGCGTGCGGGATGATGCCCTGATGATGCGCTTCCGCCAGCGCGCAGATCTTGCGGGTGCCGGTAATGCCGCCGGCGATGCCGACATCGGGGCGGATGTGGTGGACGCCGCCATGCTCGACATATTCGCGGAACTCCCAGATCGTGGTGTTGCGCTCGCCGGCGGCCATCGGAACGCGGGTTTTCTCGGCGACTTCGCCAAACGACAGCACGCTGTCGGGTGGAATGGGATCTTCGACGAAGAGCGGCCGGAACTGTTCGAACTCGCGGATGGCGGCGATGGACTCGCCGAGCGCCATGTTGCGGTGGAGTTCGATGCCGATCTCGACATCCCAGCCGACGGTTTCTCTGATCAGCGCCATGCGCTCGACCATGTCCTTCACCTTGGCGCCGAAGGCCATCAGGTGATGCTCGGGCTGGTAGACCATGACCTTGAGGGCGGTGTAGCCCTCGTCGGCAGCCTTCTTGCAGGCGGCGGCCACCTCCTCGGCAGTGCCGTAGGGGATGACCAGCATGGCGCGCACCTTGTCACGCACCCGGCCACCCAGCAGGTCCCAGACCGGCGCCTGGTAATGCTTTCCCTTGATGTCCCACAGTGCCTGGTCGATGGCGCTGATGGCGCCGCCAATGGCCATGCCGCGCATCGAATAGGCACGATAGAGCGAGAGGTTGTGGTATTCGATGCGCATCGGATCCTGACCGATGAGCCGGTTGCCAAACCCCTTCGCGACCGAGGCTGTCGCCTCGGGGAAACCGAAAAAGGTGGACTCGCCGACGCCCTTCAGCCCGGTGTCCGTCGTGACTTCGACGAACATCCAGTTATGCGCGACATAGGTGTCGATACGCTCGATCTTCACTTGGTTTCCTCGGGAGCGGGATAGACGAAAAGCGGCTCGCGCCGGGTGGCCGGCGGGCTGATCAGCTCCAGCACGAGGCCGTTGAGCCGGGGCGAGGTGAAATAGACGAAGGCGCCGCTGCCATCGCCTCCGAAGCCGCGGGCCGACTGAAGGCGGGTGAAGCCGGCGGCTTCCAGTTCGGCCACCGCTTGGGCGTGGTTCTCCATCACATGGATGCCGATGTGGTTGAGGCCTTCGCCGGACGTGGCCAACTGATCGGCAAAAAAGGACGGGCCGGTGGTCGGTTCAACCAGTTCGAACTGGACGCCATCCTTCCAGGCGAGCGCGTGCTTGAGGCCAAAGCGCGCCGGAGCGCCCTTATAGGTCATGTCCTTGAGAATCTCGGGCGTGTACTCCCAGGCCGTCCACGGCCCGATGCGCAGCAGATCCCACCATTGCCTCGTCGCGGCCTCGAGGTCGCGGACGACGAAAGCGACCTGCTTGGGCCCAAGCTTCTGAACCAGGAGTGGAACGGCGTCGAAGGCAGCGTCGGTCATTGCGCACTCTCCTCAGGCGGCACTGGATTGGGGCAAGAGCCCAAGCGCGGCGTCGATATCGTCCTGGTAGGTCGACACGCGCGAGGTCAGCACCTCGTCCATGGTGACGGCGCGGCCAGCGATGCCGCTCTCATAGACAGCGAGAACGGAAGCGACGGCGGTGAGCCCGCCTTCGCCATCGACCTCGGGCGGGCGGCCCTCACGGATTGCAGCTGCGAAATCGTGGATCTCGATGGCGAGAAGGCCTGAATCCGTCTCCGCCCAGCTCAACTCGTAGCTGACGCCGCCATAGAGCTTGTGCGTGAGCGCATCGAGCCTGAAGCCGACCTTGTCGGCAAGCTCCGCGCCGGTGCAGTCGCCCTCCGCCGTGTGCAGGATCGGGGCCTTGCCGGTGCGGTCGTTGAAGATTTCCAGCGAGCCGTTGCGGCCATGCACGCTGCGCTGCACCCAACCCTTTCCCGGGCCCGAGGCGATATAGGTCATCTGCACGCTGAGACCGGACGCCATTGTGTAGTTGGCGATGAAGGAATCCTCGCCGGTAGCGGTGATCTCGGCCGGGATTTCGGCAAAGCGCTTGAGGTAGGCTTCGGTCTGCATCTCCGGCTTGTCCTGCCGGCGGCGGATGGGCTCGGCGATGAAGCCCTTGCCGTAGGCTTTCGCGAACGGGCCGAAATAGAACTGCACGATGTCGGTGAAATGCGCGCCCATATCGAGCCCGATGGCGCCCTTGTCTTTGAAGTGGCGCCAAGGCGTGATGATGATGCGGTCGTTGCCCCCGATCGAGGTCTGCATCATCAGGTGGATATCGCCCAGCACGCCGGAGTCGATCACCGCCTTGGCGAGCCGGTTGGTCGGGTCGCGACGATAGTTCTCGGCGGTCGCGAGCACGGCGCCGGAGGCTTTGGCGGCGTCGAGGAGGACGCGGCACGAGCGGACGGTGAGCGCCAGTGGCTTCTCGCACAGAACGTGCTTGCCCGCGTGCAAGGCTGGCAGCACCACGCCCAGGTGGCTGAAGGCTTCAGTGACCACATCGAAGGCCTCGATCTGGGGGTCCGCAACGGCGTCGGCGATGGCAAGGTGGACCTTCGGGCGGTAGCCCAACAGCTGCTCTGCCTCAGCCGCGACGCGTTCGGCATTGTCGGCGCGCACGTCACACACCGCGACCAGCCGCACATTGGACATTCCCGAGCGCTGCAGCCGGGCGAATCCCTGCACATGGCGGCTACCCATGCCGCCACAGCCGACCAGGCAGATCGATACGTCAGTCACTTTGCGTCGTTCCCTGCATTTGTCGCTATTCCTTGATCGCGCCGCCGAGGCCATTGATGAAGTAGCGCTGGCAGAAGATGAAGAAGATGATGATGGGCAGCGTCGACAGTAACACCGCCATCATCGCGATGTTGGGGGGCGTTTGCGAGAAGCTCTGGCCGAGCCCGGCGAGGGCGAGCGGCAGCACGCGCATGTCCTTTTCCGTCGTCGAGATCAGCGGCCAGGCGTACATGTTCCAGGCCGTCAGCACGGTCACCGCAGTGTAGGCGGCAATGGGCGGGCCGGACAGCGGCAGCACGATGCTGAGGAAGATCTGGCCCCAATTGGCACCATCGATCTTGGCCGCGTCGAGGATCTCGTTGGGCATCGAGATATAGAACTGGCGGAAGATAAACACGCCGAAACTGGTCTGGGCGATGATGGGGACGCACAGGCCCATGAAGGTGTCGATCCAGTTGAGGTTGCGGATCAGGATGAAGGTGGGGATCA
>CAYNRZ010000039.1:0-12834 GCA_964399695.1 uncultured Devosia sp.
ATGGCCCGGCTGATGCAGACCACCAACGCCAAGGAGCGGGTCTACCAGCAGTCGATCTCCTTCTTCTCGACCAACGAGACGGTGTTTACCGCGCTCTCTGCCTCGTTCACCGGGCTGTTCGGCCTGCATGAGTCCACCGAGACGCTGAACGCCATGAAGGAAGGCATGTCCAAGAGCCTCGAGACCCTCGCCGAGATCGGCGACCGGGTCGGCGAAGCCGCGGTCAAGGCCGGCTATGGCCCCACCATCCGCGCCGATGCCGTCAAAAAGCTCGTCGATAGCGTCGTCAACTTCCAGGAAAAGTCCCGCACCATCATCAACGAAATGCGCGAACTCTCCACCAAGAACTCGGCCGAAATCCGCGACGCCGTCGAGGACGGCAAGCGCCGACTCGCCCTGCTGGCCTCGGAAGGCAACGCACTGTTGCTCGAGACCGGCAAGGCCTGATCCCAGGAGCCTGAAACCGGCGTAGCGCACGGATGAGCACCACCGAGACCACCGCTTCCAAAGAGGCCGAGAGCGCCCCTCTCGACGAGGTGATGCTGGCCATGGACGTGGTGGATACCCTCCGCCACCGCCAGGACCTCGTCGAGCGGGAGTTGAGCGGCGACGCGCGCGAGCGTCAGTTGATCGACAAGCTGCGAGATATCTACCAGCACCAGGGCATCGAGGTCAGCGATGAGGTGCTGCGCGCCGGGGTGAAGGCGCTCGACGAAAGCCGCTTCGTCTACACCCCACCACGGCCAAGCTTCGCCACCACGCTCGCCCGACTCTATGTCGGACGCCGCAAGTGGGGCCCCGCCGTCATCGCCCTCGCGCTGGTGCTGGTCCTCGGGCTGGGCGGCTATTTCCTCGCCTGGCAACCCTATCAGAATGCCCAGCTTGCGGCCGCGCGCCTCGAACTTTCCGAGGGCCTGCCCGCGCAGATGGACGCGCTTTACCAGTCGATCTACGACGAGACCAAGGTCCAGCAGGCTGTCAACGATGCCGAGGCGCTGCGTACGCGCGGCAAGACTGCCGCGGCTGAAGGCAACCGCGCCGGCGCCGAGCAGGCCGTTGCCGGGCTCACCGCTCTGCGCGACCAGTTGCGCCAGGAGTTCTCCTTGCGCATCGTCAACCGCCAGGACGTGAAGACCGGCTTCTGGACCTTTCCAGAGGTCAACACTGCCGCGACCAACTACTATCTCGTGGTCGAAGCCATCGGCGCTGATGGCAAGGCATTGACGCTGCCCATCACCAACGAAGAAACCAGCACCACCGAGAATGTCGCCATCTGGGGCGTCCGCGTCCCCGAGTCGGTCTACAAGTCGGTGGAGCAGGACAAGCTCGACGATGGCATCATCCAGCGCAACGTCATGGGCATAAAGGAATACGGCTTCCTCGATGTCGATTATGTCATGCCGGTGCTGGGCGGGGCGGTGACACGGTGGTGACCTCATGACGTTGTCCGGTCCCGAAGCCCTGCGCTCCCTCGATGAGGCCCTTCGCGACATTCGCCGCGAAGAAGACGAGATCGCCAAGCGCCTCGCCAGAAGCGCCGAACTTGTAGCGAAATTCCGCGAGTCCGAAAGCGAGCTGTTCCGCGAGCTGGCGCGCGTGCGCCTCGACCCCGCGGTTCAGCACGAATTGACCGGCCAGCTCACGCAGGCAGAAATCAAGGCGCGCGACATGCTGACCAAGCATGCGGCCAGCCTCGACCAGGCCGAAGCCGAACTCAAGGGGCTCGACGCCCGCATCGCTGCACTGGGCACCGAACGCGCTGGCCTTGTCGGCAAGGCCGCCGAGCACCAGGCCCAGTTGCGGGCCCTGGCCGATCGCATCTCGGCCGAGGCGATGCGCGACCCTGCCTATGTCGAAAAACGCCAGACCGCCGACCGCCTCGCCGAGGTCGCTGCCGAGAGCATCAGCAAGACCGAGCAGGCCGAGGCCGATCGCGAGACCAAGGGCAAGCCCTACCGCGACGATCCGCTGTTCATGTATCTGTGGGAGCGCGGCTACGGCACCCGCAATTACCGCACCAACAACCTGATCTCATATCTAGACTCCCTCGTTGCCGGTCTCGTCGGCTACCCGGAGGCACGGGTCAATTTCGCCATGCTGAACGAGATCCCGTTGCGCCTGCGAGAGCACGCCGAGCGCCAGCAGCAGATCGCCGATGCGGCGCTGGCCGAAGTCGAGGCGCTTGAAGACAAAGCCATCGACGCCGCCGGCGGCAAGCCGATCCGCGAGGCGCTGGCTGCTGCCGAAGCGCGCATGGCCGCCATCGACGAGGAAACCGTCAAGATCGAGGACCAGCGTGACGACCTCGCCAAACGCCAGCGCGACCTGGCGCAGGGTGCCGATCCTGCCTTCGCCGATGCTGTTGCTGGGCTCGCCGGTGTCCTCGGCCGCGAGGACATCCGCACCTTGCTCGCCGAAGCCCGGGCCACCCGCACCACCCAGGACGACACCATCGTCCAGCAGGTCGACGATCTCCGCCAGCGCGCCGCCGATGAGGATGCCGATACCCGCGAGCAGAAGGCCCGCCTCAAGACTCTCGCCTCGCGTCGCCGCGAGCTGGAAGACATCCAGTACGAGTTCAAGAAGCAAGGCTTTGACAACCCCCGCTCCACCTTCCGCGAGGACAATCTCGTCGGCGATGTGCTCACCGAATTCCTGCGCGGAGGCATCACTGCTGCGGACTACTGGAGCCGCTGGCGCAAGAGTCAGAACTGGACGGGCGGCGGCACCATCAGCTCCGGCTCCACCCGTTCCTCCGGGCGGACCAGTTCCGGTTTCGACTGGCCGGACTCGAGCTTCGGCGGCGGTAGTGGTTCCAACCGCTCGAGCGGCGGTTTCGGCGGTAGCTGGGGCCGGCTGCCCGGCAGCAGCGGCGGCGGAGGTCCACGTGGTGGCTCTTCGGGTGGTGGCCTCTCGCGCCCGCGGTCGGGTTCATCCGGCAACCGCACGTCAGGCGGTTTCAAGACCGGCGGCGGCTTCTAGGGCGCTTTCAGGAAAAGTTGCAGACTTTTCCGGTTCGAAAGCACGACAAAACAAAGACTTGGATCATTTCTCCGTTTCTAGCAAACGGTGAAATGATCTAGCCTTAGCCGGAATGGCCGGCACAGGGCGGGATGTCCTTGATTGGCGCCGACGCCAGCACCGTCGCCAGCGACACCGGGCCAAGCAGTGGGGCAACCCGGCCGCTTTCCGGCAAGGCAACCAGTGCCGAAACCACGGTCTTGTCCATGTCGATCGCATCGGTTCGACACAGGCTCGGGCTCAATCCCACTGTCACCTGCGCATCGCCCGGCGCAAGCGTCCGCGCCCAGGCCTGCACCTCCCGCACGGCCTGCTGATCCGCCGGCGCGAGACCAAACAGATAATAGCTGCGGCCATCGGCCGGGGGCGGCAGTAGCCCGGCCAGTTCGCCCGGGTCGGCAGTGCCGAGCGCCGCCTTGACGTGTCGTTCGCCGCCGCTTGCGGCGACCACATCCAGGCTAAGGGTGGAACCGCCGCTCACCGGTTCCAGTGCCTGTGGCAAATCCAGCGCCAGCAGCGCTCCCGCGACATCGTCGTTGAGGCCATCGAGGCCGCCCTGTCGCCCGCTGCTCCCGATCGGGATCGACGTGCAGGCCGCGAGCACCATCAGCAGCGCAATCGCGCCGCCCCGCCAGCCCTTGCCCATCTCAGCGTCCCCCGAGTCGCACCTGTCACCCTACAGCGTTAGCGCTTAGGCCCGGCGCTGCAAAGCCGCCTGCAACGGCGGAGCGGGAGATCAGCCAAACACGCTCGCCCCGTGGTCCGCCGTGCCGACCAGCGCGCGGAACCCGGCAAACAGCTCGCGCCCTGTGCCGAAATGCGACTGCCTGAGGTCCTCGGTCGCCGGAGTGCGCGACAGGAACTCGCGTTGGTCGCCGACATATTCCAGCGTCCCTGCCTCGGCGTCGAGCCGGATCAGGTCGCCATCGCGGATCTTGGCAATCGCGCCGCCATCCATGGCCTCCGGCGTCACATGGATCGCCGCCGGCACCTTGCCCGATGCGCCGGACATGCGGCCGTCGGTCACCAACGCCACCTTGTGTCCGCGGTCCTGCAGTACCCCCAGCGCCGGGGTCAGCTTGTGCAACTCCGGCATGCCGATCGCCTTCGGCCCCTGGAAGCGCACAACGGCAATCACGTCGCCGGTGATCTCGCCGGCCTTGAACGCCGCCATCATCCCGTCCTGCGAGTGGAACACCCGCGCCCGCGCCTCGACGATCCGGTTTTCCGGTTTCACCGCCGACACCTTGATCACCGACTTGCCGATATTGCCGCTCAGCACCTTCAGCCCGCCATTGGCCGAGAACGCCGCACTGGCCGGCGCCAGCACCCGCGGATTGCCCGATTCCAGCGGCGAGGGCACGAACTCGAGCTTTTCCGCGTTGAGCTTGGCCTCGACCGCATAACCCGAGAGACCCTCGCCCCAAACCGTCTTCACGTCGTCATGCAGATAGCCTGCATCCAGCAGCTCGCGGATCAGGAACCCCATCCCGCCCGCCGCGTGGAAATGGTTCACGTCCGCCGTGCCGTTCGGATAGACACGCGCCAGCAGCGGCACCACCGAGCTCAGCTCCGACATATCCTCCCAGGTGATCTTCAGCCCGGCCGCCGCCGCAATGGCGACCAGATGCATCGTGTGGTTGGTCGAGCCGCCGGTTGCCAAGAGCCCCACCATGCCATTGACCATCGCCTTGGCGTCGACCACGTGCCCGATCGGGGTATAGTCATTGCCCTCTGCCGTCAGCGACAAAGCGCGCTTCGCCGCCTCGCGGGTCAGTGCCTCGCGCAGCGGCGTGTTCGGGTTCACAAAGCTCGCACCCGGCAGGTGCAGCCCCATGATCTCCATCAGCATCTGGTTAGAATTGGCCGTGCCATAGAACGTGCAGGTGCCGGGCGAATGGTAGGACTTCGCTTCGCTTTCCAGCAGTTCCGCCCGCCCCACCTTGCCCTCGGCATAGAGCTGGCGGACCTTGGCCTTCTCGTCGTTCGAAATCCCGCTCGGCATCGGTCCGGCCGGCACGAAAACCGCCGGCAGGTGCCCAAAAGTCAGCGCGCCCACCATCAGTCCGGGGACGATCTTGTCGCAGATCCCCAGATACACCGCCGCGTCGAACATGTTGTGGCTGAGCGCAATCGCCGTCGACATGGCGATCACGTCACGGCTGAACAGACTCAAATCCATCCCGGCCTGCCCCTGGGTGACCCCGTCGCACATCGCCGGCACGCCGCCCGCCACCTGCGCCGTCGCCCCGAGCGAGCGCGCCGCGTCCTTGATGATGTCGGGATAGGTCGCATAGGGCTGATGCGCGCTCAGCATGTCGTTGTACGACGTGACGATGCCGAGGTTCAGCGACTTCGAGCCAGCGAGCTTTGCCTTGTCGGCCGGCGAACAGGCCGCAAAGCCATGCGCGAGGTTTCCGCACGCTAGCGCCGCGCGATACACGCCCTTCTGCCTCTGCGACTCGATGCGCTCCAGATACTCCCCGCGCGAAGTCTCGCTCCGGGCCGCAATGCGGTCGGTCACGTCTTTGATGGTCTTGACGACGGGCATGTCTCGCTCCTTGGGGGCAGCCCGCTCACGGGCTCCAGAAGATGGTCAATGGCACGACGCCCTGCCTGAGCACGGCGCGGACAGGCATTTCGTCCCGGTCGCCTTCACCCAGCGCGCGGTCCAGCGTCGCGAGTTTGTCTTCCCCCTCGATATGCAGATAGATCGCCTCGCTGGCCAGCAACCGGCCCAGCGTCAGCGTCACCCGGGGTTCCCCCGCCCCCGGTGCGCGAATGGCCACCACCGTCTCGGCCCCCTCCAGGGCCGCTTCCAGGCGGTCGCCGCCGGGAAAGAACGAGGCGGTGTGCCCGTCATTGCCCATGCCCAGCACCACCGCATCGAACCGCGGCGGCAGCGCCTGCAACTGCAGGCGCGTGCGGTTCAACCCGGTCTCGTCGGGCGCCTCGCCTCCGGCATAAAGCGGCACGAAGTGCGCCGCCGCCGCCGGGCCCTGCAGCAGGCGGGCCTTGACCAGTGCAGCGTTCGAGCGGTCAGAGCTTTCCGGCACCCAGCGCTCATCGACCAGCGTTACCGTCACCCGCGACCAGTCGACATCCTCGCGCTGGCTGAGCGCGGCAAAGAACCGACCCGGCGTCGAGCCGCCAGACACCGCAATCGCGCCGCGTCCATGCGCAACGATCCCCACCGCCAGCTGTTCGGCCACCGCCTCGGCCAGCGCCAGCGCCAGGTCTTCCTTGGTCCCGAAGCTGCGCCGGGCTGCGGTCAATTCTCATCCTCGTGCCAGGTGCGTCCATCCCGCTCGATCAGCGCAATCGCCGCCGTCGGGCCCCAGGTGCCGGCCATGTAGGCCTGCGGCGCATCGCTCGCGGCATTCCACGCATCGCGGATCGGGTCGATCCACGTCCACGCCGCCTCCAGCTCGTCGCGACGCATGAACAGCGTCTGGCTGCCGCGCACCACATCCAGCAGCAGCCGCTCATAGGCTTCGGGCGTCCGCTCGTCGAACGCCTCCGCAAAGCTCAGGTTCAGCGGCACTTCGCGCAGTCGCATACCACCAGGACCCGGGTCCTTGATCATCAGGAACAGCTTCACGCCCTCATCGGGCTGGATGCGGATCACTAGCCGGTTGGCGCGTGGCGCCCCCTCGGCATGGTCGAAGATCGAATGCGGAATATGCCGGAACTGGATGACGATTTCCGAGGCCCGGCTCGGCAGCCGCTTGCCGGTGCGGATGTAGAAGGGCACCCCGGCCCAGCGCCAGTTCTCGATTTCCGCCTTCAACGCCACGAACGTCTCGGTCCGCGAGCCCTTCTTTTCGGCCGGCAGCTCGTCCTGGTATCCAGCCACCGCCGCGCCCTCGACGCTGCCGCCGCGATACTGCCCGCGCACCGTAGCCTTGCCGACATCGGCGCCGGTGATCGGCTTGAGCGACCGCAGCACCTTCAGCTTCTCGTCGCGCAGCGCATTGGCATCGTCCGATGCCGGCGGTTCCATCGCCACGAGGCACAGCAGCTGGATGATATGGTTCTGCACCATGTCGCGCAGCGCGCCGCTCTCGTCGTAATAACCGCGCGTGCCAGCACCGACCGACTCCGCCACCGTGATCTGCACGTGATCGATATGCGCCGAGTTCCAGATCGGCTCGAACAGGATGTTGGCGAACCGCAGCGCCAACAGGTTCTGCACCGTCTCTTTGCCCAGATAGTGGTCGATCCGGTAGACCTGATCTTCCTTGAAGATCTTCGATACCTCGTCGTTGATCGCGATCGAGGAGGCAAGGTCGTGCCCCAGCGGCTTCTCGATCACCACCCGCGCATCGCGCCGATAGTATTTCTTCTTGAGGATATACTCGCAGGTCGGCCCGAACAGGTCCGGCGCCACCGCCAGATAGAAAGCCCGCACGATCTTCGGGTCGGAGCGAAGATTCTTGGAAAGGTCGCCCCACTTCGTCTCATCGCTCACGTCATTGGCGACATAGCTGCACACCGACACGAAGCGCTCGATTGTCTTGGCGTCACGATAGTCGTTCTCGACAAACTGGTCGATCGACTCCCGCACCTGCTTCTGAAACTCGGCATCGCTCAGCTTGCTGCGCGACACGCCGATGATGCGGCTCTCCTCGTCGAACTGGCCATCGACGAAACGATGATACAGCGCCGGGATCAGCTTGCGCTTGGTCAGGTCGCCGGTCGCACCGAACACCACATAGTCGAAGGGCTGGACGGGGATGATGCGGCTGGACACGCTTGGGGCACTCCTGGAATTCGTCAGTTGGGAAAGTTCTGCTGCGCGAGGATCACCGCGCCATGCAGGGGTTCATGCTTGGGCGGCACGAGGAAATCGCCATAGCGCGGTTCCATCAGCGGATAGAGCCGCGTGCCGAACCCGCCCACCGCCGCCATCTTGTCGACGCCGCGCGCCTTGAACCAGGCGACATACTTGTCGATTTCCCGCAGCTCGAGCTCCATCAGCTCCTTGGCCACCGGATCGCCCTTTTCGAAATACTCAAAGAACATCGGCACCAGCGCGCCATATTCGGCCGGTGCCCGCCCGAGCAACGTCGATGGGCCCTTGTCGTCGGCAGGGAGTGGCCCGCGCGGGTCCCTGGGAAACGCCCAGTCCATGATCATGTCGACCGTGCCGCCAAGCCGCGCCAATACCGCCTTGGTCAGCGGCGAGCCCTCGAGGATTCCGTCTTCGGCCTCGATCGTGCGGCGCACCAGCTCACGCCCGAGGATCGCGCCGCTCATCTGGTCACCGATCGGAAAGCCCCAGCCGCCAGCCTGGTGCCGCTTGCCATTCACCAACGCCATTGCGGCCGAACCGGTGCCCACGATGATCACGCCGCCATCCTCGCCGCCATGCGCACCGGCGCGGGCAATGTCGATATCGTCGTAAACCCGCACCTTGGCGAACGGCCACTGGCGCCGCTCGAACGCCTCGCGCGCCGACGGCAGGCGCCCGCCCGCCATGCCGAAGCAGGCACAGGTGTTGGCCGTCTCGCCGAAATCAATTCCTGCCTTGCGGAACGCCTCGCGCGCCCCGTCCATGATCGAGCGGAAAGCCGGATCTCCGTCTTCGATCTGCAGGTTGGAGCGTCCGCCGCCAGCATCGGCAAGCGTATTCAATGCCGCATCGGCCAGACGGATGCGGCAACTGGTGCCACCCCCGTCCACCCCGAGATAATACCGTGCCACGGCTGGCCATCCCCACTTGAATTTGCCCCGCCCGGGGAGACCCCGAGTCCGGCGCGGACCATAGTGCCAAAGCCCCCTAGACGAAAGTAGAATAACCGCCCGGCGCTTCGCGTGAAACCGAACTTGCCGCAAGGCTCGCATGCGGGCAAGCCAAGACTGTGTGACGCTCGTCGCTGGCAAAGCGCGCGCAATCGGGCCGCGCGCGCGTGCCCATCGCCCCCCGATCAGCTATGGTGGCCCTCCATGGTAACGGAGGCCCGATCATGTCACATGTCCTCGTGCTGGGGGGGGCGCGCTCCGGCAAGACCGGCTTTGCCGAGCAGTTCGTCCTGCAACGGGCGCAGCGGCCCGCCTATCTCGCCACCGCCGAGGCACTGGACGCTGAGATGCGTGAGCGCGTCCGTGCCCACAAGGCTTCGCGCAGCGTCAGCTTCGCCACCATCGAGGAGCCGCTGGCATTGGCCGACGCCCTACGCCGCGCCGCTGCGGGCCATGATGTGATCCTCGTCGACTGCCTGACGCTGTGGATCACCAATCTGCTCGGCGCAGGAATCAATGTCGCCTCTGCGGTCGAGCATCTGGTCGATGCCCTGAACGCCATTCAGGGTTGCGAAATCGTGCTTGTCTCCAACGAAGTCGGGCTAGGCATCGTCCCGGACAACGCGCTCGCCCGCACCTTCCGCGACCTGGCCGGTGCGGCCCACCAGCGCCTGGCCGTGGTCTGCGATGATGTCTACTTCGTTGTCGCCGGGCTGCCGATGACCCTCAAGGGTCGCCCGCCCCATGCCTCGTCGCCTCGGCCGGGAGGAGCCTGAGCGGCTCGCTCCTCACACAGATTTTTCCCACTTGGTCAAAAATTCAGTTGAAGCCCCTTGCCGTGCCTCCAATTGCACGATTGTATTCCTGCCCAACGCGGGCGGTTCGTCAGGCGGCGGAATGCCGTTGCTGTCTCGCGATACAGGGAGACTGATCCATGACCTTCATTTCCAAGCACCTCGGTGCTCTGGCTGCCGGCGTCGCCGCCTCGGTGCTGCTCGCTGGTTCCGCCCTGGCCGATCCGGCCATCATCTACGATCTCGGCGGCAAGTTCGATAAGTCCTTCAACGAAGCCGCCTACAACGGCGCCGAAGCCTGGAAGGCCGAGACCGGCGGCGCCTATCTCGATCTCGAACTGCAGAACGATGCCCAGCGCGAGCAGGCCCTGCGCCGCTTCGCCTCCCAGGGCGCCCAGCCGATCGTCATGGCCGGCTTCTCGTGGGGCACCGCTCTCGGCACCGTCGCCGCAGAATTCCCCGACACCAACTTCGTCGTGATCGACGCCGTTGTCGATCAGCCGAACGTGCAGTCGATCATCTTCGACGAGCACACCGGCTCGTTCCTCGTCGGCGCCATCGCGGCGCTGAAGTCCACCACCGGCACCGTTGGGTTCGTCGGCGGCATGGACGTGCCGATCATCCACAAGTTCTACTGCGGCTATGCCCAGGGCGCCAAGGCGGTGAACCCGGACATCAAGCTCATCGAAAACTACACCGGCACCACTCCGGCCGCCTGGAATGACCCGGTCACCGCCGGCGAGCTGACCAAGGCCCAGTTCGATGCCGGCGCCGACGTCACCTTCGCCGCCGCTGGCGGTTCGGGTATCGGCGTCCTGCAGGCCGCCGCCGACGCAGGCAAGCTCTCCATCGGCGTCGATAGCAACCAGAACTACCTGCATCCGGGTTCGGTGCTCACCTCGATGCTGAAGCGCGTCGACGTGGCCGTCACCACTGCCTTCAAGGAAGCCGGCGACGACGCCACCTTCAAGCCGGGCGTGACCGTTCTCGGTCTGGCTCAGGACGGCGTCGGCTATGCGCTCGACGACAACAACGCCTCGCTGATCACCGATGACATCAAGACCCAGGTCGAAGACCTGAAGGCCAAGATCATCGCCGGCGAGATCGTGGTCCACGACTACACCGCCGACAATACCTGCCCCGGCGTCTGAGCCCTATCGTGGCAACAGACGGCACCCAGGCGGGTGGAACGACAGCACAGCGGCCCCACGGGGCCGCTGCTTCTCAGCTTGCCACCGCCGAATTCGCGATCGAGCTGATCAAGATCAACAAGCGGTTCGGCCCGGTCCATGCCAACAAGGATATCGATCTCGCGGTCCGGCGCGGCTCGATCCACGGCATCGTGGGCGAGAACGGCGCCGGCAAGTCGACGCTGATGTCGATCCTCTACGGGTTCTACACCGCCGACTCAGGTGAAATCCGGGTCAACGGTACCCCCCACGCCATTGCCGATTCACGCCATGCCCTCGCCCTCGGCATCGGCATGGTCCACCAGCACTTCATGCTGGTCGACAATTTCTCCATCCTCGAGAACGTCGTCCTCGGCGCCGAGGATTCTGCGCTGCTCGGCCCCAGCCTAGAGCGCGCTCGCAAGGAACTCGTCCGCCTCGCCAAGGACTATCGCCTCGATGTGAACCCCGACGCCATCATCGAGGATGTCTCCGTCGGCACCCAGCAGCGTGTGGAAATTCTCAAGGCGCTCTATCGCGGCGCCGATGTCCTGATCCTCGACGAGCCCACCGGCGTGCTGACGCCGTCCGAGGCTGACGACCTGTTCCGCGTCCTCAATGAACTGCGCGATCAGGGCAAGACCATCATCCTGATCACGCACAAGCTGCGCGAAATCATGGCCATCACCGACTACGTCTCGGTCATGCGCCAGGGCGAAATGGTCGCCACCGTCAAGACCACCGAGACCAGTCCCGAAGAGCTCGCCGAACTCATGGTCGGCCGTCGCGTGCTGCTCAACGTCGAAAAGGGTCCGGCCACCCCTGGCGAGGTCTTCCTTTCCGTCGAAAACCTCGTCGTCAAGGACGACCTTGGGGTGACCCGCGTAAAGGACGTCAGCTTCACCGTCCGTGCCGGCGAAATCGTCGGCATCGCTGGCGTGGCCGGCAACGGCCAGACCGAATTGCTGGAGTCCGTGTCCGGCATGCGCGATCAGTCGGGCGGCACCGTTCGCCTCAAGGGCACGCCGCTCTCGCTCGAAGGCGACGACGGCGCGCACCGCGCCCGCAAGGCCGGCCTCGCCCACGTCCCCGAGGACCGTCAGCGCATGGGTCTCGTCACTGCTTTCGAGGAGTGGGAGAACAACATGCTCGGCTACCAGGACGACAAGGCCTACGGCCAGGGCATCATCCTCGACATCAAGGCAGCACGCGCCCAGGCGGTCGAGCGCATCCAGAAGTTCGACGTGCGCCCCGCCAACGAGCGCCTGAAGACCGCGCTGTTTTCCGGCGGCAACCAGCAGAAGGTTGTCCTCGCCCGTGAAATGTCGAGCAACCCGGACGTGCTGATCGTTGGTCAGCCGACTCGTGGCGTCGACATCGGCGCCATCGAATTCATCCACAACCAGATCATCAAGATGCGCGATGCCGGCAAGGCCATCCTCCTCGTCTCGGTCGAGCTCGATGAAATCCGCTCGCTGAGCGACCGCATACTCGTGATGTTCGACGGTCACATCGTCGGCGAGGCCGACCCTGCCACCGCCACCGAACGCGAGCTCGGCCTGATGATGGCTGGCGTCACCGGTGACAAGCCCGCGATGGCCGGCCAGTCGGTGGAGCAGGGGTCATGAGCGCCACCGCCCTCAAGCCACTACCGCGCTGGGCCGATGTGGTCCTGTTGCCGCTGCTGAACCTGGTCCTTGCCTTCGTCGTCGCTGGCATCGTGGTTCTGTCCATCGGGCAGGACCCGCTGGCTGCCCTCAATGCCATCGTCACCGGTGCCTTCGGCTCGGGCTACAACATCGGCTACACGCTCTATTACTCGACCAACTTCATCTTCACCGGGCTCGCCGTCGCGGTCGCCGCGCATGCGGGCCTGTTCAATATCGGCGGCAATGGCCAGGCCTATATTGCCGGGCTCGGCGTCATCGCCATCGCCCTGCCGCTGCAGTTCCTCCCCTGGTGGGTGACGTTTCCCATCGCCATCGTCGCCGGCGCCGCGGTCGGCGGCTTCTGGGCCTTCATTCCGGGCTGGCTGCAGGCCAAGCGTGGTAGCCACGTCGTCATCACCACCATCATGTTCAACTTCATCGCCGCCGCGATCATGG
>CAYNRZ010000040.1:0-12615 GCA_964399695.1 uncultured Devosia sp.
TATTGCACCGGCGAGAAATCGGGATTGGTTTCCATGTAGGGCGCCATCATCTCCCACCACCGCCAGGTGAGATCGGAGGGCTTGTCGTCGGGCGCCGGCGCGCTGTCGCGCTCCATATAGGCGAACAGGTCCAGCCCGTGCAGGTAGATCGAGAAGGTGCGGACGCCGTCGCGCTGCATGGCCTCGAGCATTTCGGGCCAGATCTCGTCATGCTTCTGCTTGTAGATGGCCTCGTTGCCCGGCTTCAGCCGCATCACCCACGCAAGTCTCAACTTCATCTCCTCAGGCGGTAAGCCGCTCAGGCGCCGAAAGCGGCGGCCACTCGCCGCGGTAGCCGAGCTTGCGGCTGACATGGCCGCAGGCGTCGTTGAGCAGGTCGACCAGCGGTTGGACGCCCGGGCCGGGCGCCTTTGGGGTAGAGCCGGTGATGCTGATGGCCCCGACCGGATGGGCGCGTGCGTCGAGGATCGGCACCGACACGCAATAGACGCCCATCACCACCTCCTGATCGTCGATTGAATAGCCGCGAGCGCGGATGCGGGCGAGTTCGGCACGCACCGCCTCGGGCGTCGTGAGGGTCTGGGCGGTGAGGGCGGGCAGGGGGCCTTCGAGGACCCGCGCCTGTTCGGCTTGTGTCATGAAGGCCAGCATCGCCTTGCCAGCGCCACCGCAATGCAGCGAGCCGCGCGAGCCGATGCGCATGTCGAGCTGCAGGCCGGCATTGCCGCGCACCTTGTCGATGCAGACGCCGTGCATGCCGCTGAGGGCGTTGATGTTCACCGTCTCGCCGGTCTGCTCCGCGATGCGCTCGGCAAAGGGCCGACAGAGCGTCGGCAGGCCGATCCGTTCGAGCTGCATGCCGGTGATCTCGAGCAGGCGGAAGCTCAGCTCCCACTCACCCTCGAGATTGCGCTCGGCAATACCCTCCTCCTCGAGATCGAGGAGGAGGCGGTGCACCGAGCCGAGCGGCAGCCCGAGCTGGGAGGCGATAGCACGCACCCCCAGCGGGCTCTTGCGGGCCAGCAGGTCCATCGCCTGGATCGACCGGGTGATGGCGGACATCGGGCCTCTCTTTCCGTTGCTTACCAGTGGACTTTCTTGGTGGTCATGTTGGGGTCCATCAGGTTGTCGTTGATGTAGTCCCACTCGATTTCGTAGCCCATGCCGGGGCCTTTGGGCAGATGCACATAGCCTTCGGCATCGATCTTGTCGCAGATGTTCTTGAGGTACGGGTGCGGCTTGTCGTAGTCGACGCCGGGGGCGAGCAGGCCCTTCTCGTAATACTCGGACGTATCTTCCGGCGTGGCGCCGCAGACCTGCAGGTTCCCCCAGCCGGCCATGTGCATTTCACAGCGCAGGCCATAGGCTTCGGCGACGATGGCGGTCTTGCGCGCCCCGGTGATGCCGCCGCGAACCACGTCGATACGGCTCATGTCGCCGGCACCGCGGAGGATCCACTCGGCGCGGCTGAAGACGCCGCCCGCGACGATTTCAGGCGAGAGAATCGGGATGCTGAGCTCGCGGCTGAGGCGCACATAGCTCTCGACCCGGTATTCCGGCATCGGGTGCTCGTACCAGTAGAAGTTGAGCTTTTCGAGTTCGCGGCCGACCTGGATGGCTTCCTCGAGGGACATGTAGGTGCCCCACGGATCGAACATCAGCACGTAGTCGGGTCCAACGGCTTCGCGGACCAGATGGCAGGTCTCGATATCGGCCTTGATGTTGGACGGGCGGCCCGGCGTCGGGGTGCCGGTCTCGGGGTTCCAGAAATAGTGCGGGTGGATCTTGTAGGCGATGTAGCCTTCGTTTTTGCATTGCAGCGCGTGATCGGCATAGACCTGCGGCTTGCCGATATTGGGGTAGGTGGACGCATAGGCCTTCACCTTGTCGCGGGCCCCACCCATCAGCTTGTAGACCGGCAGGTTCGCGTAGCGGCCGGCAAGGTCCCACAGCGCGTTGTCGATCACCGAGGCGACGTTTTCCTGGATGTTGGCAACCCACAGCCACTTCCAGATCATTTCGCGATCCATGGGGTCTTGCCCGACGAGCAGGTCCTTGAGCCGCCACAGGATCATCTGCTGGTCGACGACATTGAGGCCTTCGGCATCGCCATGCGAACCGCCGCCGAAATAGTGCCCCTCGACGCCTTCGTCGGTGTGGATGGTCAGCACGGTCTGGAGCAGCTTGGTGTCCGGCATCGGCCGGGCATAGCCAACGTCGAAGCGGTCGGCGGTGGTCTTGAATGTCTTGATGGTGATGTCGGAGATCTTCACGTGACGGGTCCTTGCAACGGATGGTGCGGTCTTATTCGTAGGCGTCGCCGCCACGCAGGCGGTCGAGGAGCACTGCGCCAAGCAGCAGCAGCCCGACAATGATATTTACGTAGTAGGGGCTGATGGCCTGGAGATCGAGAATGTTGGAGACGCCAGCCACCGCGAGCAGCCCCAGCGCGCCGCCCACCGGGTTGCCGACGCCACCCCTGAGGATCGAGTAGCCGCCGATCATCAGCGCGGCATAGACCTGAAACTCGAGGCCGACGCCGGTGGCGCGGGCGGCGCTGCCGAGCTGTGCGGCCGAAATGATGCCGCCGAGCCCGGCGCCGAAGGCCGAGAGCAGCAGGGCGCCGACGCGCACGCGCTTCACCGAAATGCCCGCACGCGCTGCGGCGCGATCGTCGCCGCCGACGGCCTGCACATGCCGGCCGATGCGCGTCTTGGTGACGATCAGCGCGGCCAGTGCCGTCAGCGCGATGGCGATGAGGAAGAACAGTGGCAGCCCGAAGACCGTGAAGCCCACGAGGTTGAACATGTCGATGTTGAAGGCAAAGATCGCGCCCTGCGTGCCGGCCAGCACCCAGGTGATGCCGCGCAGCGCGACCAGCATGCCGAGGGTTGCCGCGATCGGGTCGGCGCCGAAGCCGACGATTGCAGCCGCGTTGATGGCGCCGAAGACGAGGCAGGCGGTGAGCGTGACCGCGGCGGCGGCAGCCGGATCCCAGCCCAGCGAGATGCAGAGTGCGAACAAGGCCGCCGAGAATCCGACCATCGAGCCGATGGAAAGATCGACGACGCCCGCGAGCAGCGCAAAGCCGGCAAAGGCCCCGACGATCAGCGGTACGATGGCGAAGGTGCCGATGATCGAGATGTTGGAAAAGCTGAGAAAGCGCGGCCCGGCCCAAAACCAGCCAATCGCGACAACGACAATGAAGGTCAGCGTGATCGAGGCGACCGAGCCGGTGAGCAGCGCGCGCCAGTCTTCGCTGAGACCGGATCGGCGGGCAGGGGCAGTAAGATCGCTCATGGCGTGCCCTTTCTGGCGCGATAGCCATCGATCGACACCGCGATAATCAGGATGGCGCCCTGGAAGATCGACTGGGTGTCGGAACTGAGCCCGAAGAACACCAGCGAGGTGGGGAGGGTCGACAGGAACCCCACCGACAGCAACAGCATCCAGAAATTGCCGCGCCCGCCAGCCAGCGAGATGCCGGCGAGGATGACGCCTGCGATGATGTTGAGCTGCAGGGGGCTTGCGGAGCTCGGGTTGAACGGCCCTGAAGTGGCGGCGAACAGCACGGCAGCGAAGCCGACAAAACCGCCGGCTGCGATGAACGTCGCAAAGCGCGTGGTGGCCAGGGAGATGCCGCGGGCCTTGGCGGCGGCGCGATTGCCGCCGACGGCGATCATGCGCCGGCCATAGCGGGTGCGGGGGACGAGGAAGCCCACGATCAGCACGAGCAGCAGCATCGGCCAGAAGATCGCCGGCAGGCCCAGGACGCTGGCGCGGCCGAACTGGTAGATCTCGCTGCCGATCGGCACTTCGGCGAGCTGGAAGACGAGGTAGAGCGCCGCGAGCCCGATGAAGTTGGTGGCGAGCGTGACGATGACCGGATTGAGCTTGGCGAAAACGATGATGGCCGCGTTGAACGCGCCCCAGGCCATTCCGGCAAGGATGGCGCCGACGATGACGACGGGCAGCGGCATGCCGGCTTCGGAGAGCCGCACGGCAACCAGGCTGGCCCCGATCAGGTTGGCCGGCTGGCTGAGATCGATGAACCCGCCCGATATCGCGACGAGCCCCTGGCCGATGGCGAGAACGCCCACGACGGCCATGGTAAAGGTGACGGCAAGCAGCGTCTGCTGCGACAGGAAGTCGGCGCGATAAATCGCCGTCGCGACGATCAGCGCCAGCCAGACGGCAAGGAGCAGCGCAGCGGTACCCACATTCCCCAGCCGCGCCCGAAGGGGCACTGCCGCGGGGGCACTCTCGATGGCGGGGTTGAGGGACATGGGCACTGCTCGGTTGGGACGTCAGTCGATCGGTACACGGGGCTCCCCCCTCCACCGGCTCCGCCGGTCCCCCTCCCCCGCAAGCGGGAGAGGAGTCCCGACTGAGACTTTCAGTGGCGCACTGGCCTCAGCTCAGCCCTTGTTGGGGCAGAACAGGTCGTAGGCCGTGGTGCCGGCCGGCGCTTCGAGCAACTGGGCGACGCGTTCGGCCATGTCCGGAACGGCAGCCGCCTGTTCAGCGGTGACCGGGCAGGGCTGGACCTTCGAAGCCGGATCGCCGGCATCGGCCTTGAGCGGCGGGATGTTGCCCTCGGCAACGGGCTTGATCACGTCACGAATGGCGTAAACCGCGTAGCCTTCGAGGAAGTAGAACACCGAGCCCGCAAGGTGCGGATTGACGTTGTCGCCGGTGATGAAGGCGCCGTCCTGGCCCCAGCCGATGACCTCGTCGGCACGACCCAGCTGTTCGGCCGCATTGATCAGGCCGAGCACACCACCATCGTTGATGCCGACCACGGCCATCTTGACCGCATTGGGGTGTGCAGCGAGCAGGTCGCGGGCGGGCTGCAGGGCGACGGCGGCGTCACCGCTGCCTTCGAACGAGACGTACTTGTCGTCGGGGATGTTGGGGCAGATGTTCTTGACGCCGGTGCGCATGCCACCGGTGCGCCACTCGTTGACGATGCCGGCGCCGGCACCCTCGGACGAGATGACGAGGTCGGGCTCGCAGTTCCACTTGTCCTTGATGATCTGCCCGAGCGCCTCGCCACCGGCGATACCGGCCGCCAGATTGTCGATACCGACGAAATACATGCCCGGATCGGCAATGTCGTAGGTGACGATCGGGATGCCGGCCTGCTTCATCACCGCCGAGATCGCCGGGTTGGACGAGGGCTGGCCGTTGAACTGGATCACGGCGTCGACGCCTTCCTGGACGAAGATCTGCGCGTTCTTCAGCGCCGTGGCCGGATCGTTGTTGTTGGAGAGCTCGACATAGTCCCAGCCCTCCTTTTCGGCGAGTGCGCGGGCGACATCGCCCTGCGCCTTCATCCACTCGCAGCAGGTGTTGCCACCCACCGCCATGCCGAGCTTGAACTTGTCCTGCGCCGAGGCGACCCCGGCGAGGCCGAGAACGGCCGGTACCGAGAGCGCTAGCAGCGCGAAGGCACGTGTAGAGTTACGCATAGATAGGTTCCTCCCTGAACTGCGTAGTCGTTGAAAGCGCCTGCCCGTGTTCGAGTCAGGCCGCCATGGCGGCGCGGGCCTCCGGCGAGTCGCCGGGGATCGCGCCGGTAATCAGTCCGACGATCTCGTTGACCTCGGTGTCCTTGACCGTGCGGGTGGCAATGGAGCGGCCGAGCCGCATCACCGTGATGCGGTCGGCAATGCTCATCAGCTGCTGCATGTTGTGGCTGACCACGATGACGCTGACATCGTGGTTGCGCAGGTCGCTGATCACCTCGAGCACCTGGCCGGTCTCGCGCACGCCCAGCGCCGCGGTAGGTTCGTCGAGAATGACGATGCGGCGGCCCCAGAGCAGGGCGCGGGCAATGGCGAGGCACTGGCGCTGCCCGCCGGACATACCCTTCACCGACACGTTGATCGAGGGGATCTTGACCTGAAGCGAGTCGAGCACGTCGCGGGCGCGCTGGCGCATCTTCTTGTCGTCGACGAAGCTGAACAGCCGGGCCAGCGGATTGGGCGAGAGCTCCTCGCGGCCGAGATAGACATTCTGGTAGGCCGACATCGTGTCGACCAGCGCCAGGTCCTGGTAGACCGTCTCGATCCCCGCATCCATTGCGTCCTGCGCGCGGCGCAACTGCACGGGCTTGCCATCGATCAGGATGTCGCCGGCGCTGGGCGTGATGACCCCCGAGAGGATCTTCAGCAGCGTCGACTTGCCCGCGCCATTGTCCCCGACCAGCCCGATGATCTCGCGGCGGTGCAGCGAGATCGATGCATCGGCCAGAGCGACCACAGCGCCAAAATTCCGCGCGATATGACGCGCCTCGAGAACGGGTTGCCCCGTGATCTCAGCCATTGCGAAGGCCTCCCTAGGAGTTCCATATTTGGAACGTCCGTACCATATGCAGAACGTTAGGAGCCGAGCGGCGGGCTTGTCAAGCCGCTTGCGATCGGACTTTGGTGGGGGTGCGCCTTTGCCACGGCAAGGGGGCGCGGTGCCGTTGTCGCCACTCGGCCTTGCTGCTAGATCACTCTCAGGCGCCGGCTTTCATTTCGCGCAGAACGCGTTTTTCGGGTATTCGCGCATGCAAACGAGCATTGCCATCATCACTACCGTCTACAATGAAGACGTGCTGCTGCCGATCTGGCTGCGCTACTATGGCGGCCAGTTCGGCCGCGAACATCTCTACATCATCGATGATGGCTCCAACGATGGATCGACCAGCGGGCTCGAGGGCGCCAATGTCATCAGGCTCGAGCGGGCGCCGATCGACCAGGACAACCGCTCACTGTCGATCAGCCTGTTCCACGAGCAGATGCTGAAGCACTACGACGTCGTGATCTTTGCCGATGTCGACGAGTTCCTGGTGCCCGATCCGCTCACAAAGCTCGGTCTCTACGACTATATCGCCCGGCACGCCGGCGCGCACACCAATGCCATCGGCTTCGATATCATTCACAACCAGTTTGCCGAACCGGTCTATTCGCACGAGGCTGGTGTGTTCAGCCAGCGGCGCTACCTCAAGTTCTCGCGGCCCTACTGCAAGCAGCTGATCCACCGGCAGCCCTTGACCTGGTCGCCGGGCTTTCACAGCACCAACCACAAGACTGTGGTCGGTGTGGGATTGTATCTGTTTCATCTGCGCTCGCTCGACTACGAGTTGTCGCGCAAGCGCATCAACAACCGCAACAGACTGGCCTGGTCCGAGCGATCCCTGCGCAAGAGGCAGGGCGAACAGAACCGGCTGAGCGAGGCGCAGTATCTGCAGCAGTTCTTTCTTGCCGCGGGCGCGTTCGAGCAAGCGGCGCCAGCGGCCGAGTTCAACCCCTTCGTTGCGCGGGTGGCGGAGCTGATCCCGACGCTCCCGAGCTCGGATCCGGTCTTCATTCACATGCGCCGCCAGCTGCTGACGTTGCCGGAGAGATTCCGCGATGCTCTTCCGGCCGTAATTGACCGCGGCGCACGGGACGCCGAGCTTGGTCCGGCCAAGGTCTCGGCCGCCGACGCCCAGGCGATGTACTTCTCCGTCCGCGATCGTATTGAGCGCGAGGGCCTGGTCTATGTTGAACAGGATGCGTGAAGGCGCGCCACGGCCACGCGGCAAGGGCCGTGAGGCGAGGCTGGCGTGCGGAGGCCCGAACCTTGGCTGCCGTTGGGGATAGTGGCGGATCGCGCGCCCGTTCCCGAGTTTCCTAGCGAGTAGAACACAGGCGCGGACCACCTCAATGGCGTTCACTGCAGCTGCCTTCACCATGGTTCGCGACGAAGCGACCTTTCTGCCGATCTGGCTGCGGCACTATGGCGATGCGCTGGGCCGGGCCCACCTGTTTGTGATCGACGACAACTCGTCGGATGGATCGACCGACGGCCTGGGAGAGGTGAACCTCATCAGGCTCGACCCTGCGCCCTTCGACGAAGAAAGACGGGCGCAGACCGTGAGCTTCATGCTCGAAGAATTGCTGCGCTTCTACGATGTGGTGATCTTCTCGGACGTGGACGAACTGCTCATCGTCGACCCGCTGCTGAAGCTGGGGCTCAGGAATTATCTCGAGCGGCATGCGGGGACGCACACCAATGCCATCGGGCTCAACCTGATCCACAACCGGTTCGAAGAACCGGACTATACCCCCGCACTTGGCGTCCTGACCCAGCGGCGGTTTGCCAGCTTCGATCCGGCCTATTGCAAGCAGCTGATCCACCGCGAACCGGTCATCTGGATGCCGGGCTTCCACTTGACCAGCAAACCGGTCTCGACCGGGGTGGGGCTCTACCTGTTCCACCTGCGCGCACTCGATCACGAGACGAGCCGGCGCCGGGTTCGGCGGCTGAGTGACCGGCAATGGGCCGACGCCTCGATCAGGAAGCAGCTGAGCAACCACCTGCGCATGGACGAAGCAGACTACCTGGCCCAGTTCTACCCACAGGACCCCGACCTGTTTCGTGCGGCGCTGCCGGAACGCGACTTCAATGGTCACATTGCGAAGGTGGCGGCGTTGCGGGCCGACGGGGCCGGAATGGAGACGCCCGAACTTCGTGCGCTGGCGACACCGATGCTGAATGTGCCTGCCCGGTTTCTTTCGGCAGTCGCGCCGGTTGCCGCGCAGGATGCAGCGCCCAATCATGGGCCGTGCCGCGTCGCTGGCGTCACGCCGAGCGAGCTGTATCGGCGCGCCGCCAAGCGGGTCGTCACGTCCGGCATCCGCTACACCTGAGCCGCCGGCGCCTCGCTTTCGACGTAGCTGCGCGAATATCGGCCCTTGAGGCCGGTGAGGATCTCGTAGCCGATGGTGCCAGCGACATCGGCAAGGTCGTCGACCCCCACATGCCGCCCGAGCACTTCCACCATGTCGCCGGGGGCCGGGACCTCATTGAGGTCGGTGACATCGACGCCGATCATGTCCATCGAGACGCGGCCGACGACGGGAACCGGCTTGCCATTGATGGCGAGGATGGCACCGCGATGGTTGTTGGCGCCCGACAACGCGCGCGGGAAGCCATCGGCATAGCCGATCCCGACCACGGCGACTCGGCTGTCGCGCGACATGGTCTGCAGCGCGCCGTAGCCGACCGACTCGCCCGTGCGCACTTCCTTGATCTGCAGGATCGGCGCCTCGAGCGAGACCACGGGCGCCATCGGATTGCGGCGGCCACCAACGGCGCGGCCGCCATAGAGCGCAATGCCCGGGCGGACCATCTGGAAATGGTTCTCGCGGCTCGACATCAGCCCGGCCGAATTGGCCAGCGAAGCCGGAATGCCGGGGAACTGGGCGATGATCGAGCTGAACAGTGCCAGTTGGGTGCGGTTTTTCTCGTGGGCCGGAATATCGGCGCAGGCGAGGTGGCTCATGATCATCTGCGGCGCATAGCCGACCTGGTCGATCATCCGCCTGACCAGCGGCGCCTCGTTCAGCCGAAGGCCCAGCCGGTTGATGCCGGTGTCGAAATGCAGGGACGCGGGCAGGGCCTGGTTGGAGGCGAGGCAGGCTTTCAGCCATTCTTCCAGCATCGGGATCGAGCTGAGGCAGGGCATCAGCCGTTCGCCGACATAGAGCGGCGCCGACCCTGGATAGAGCCCGTTAAGAATGAAGATGTGGCTGTCTTCCGGCAGCGCGGCGCGAACAGCGATGCCTTCGTCTGGGGTGGCGGTGAAGAAGAACCTTGCCCCGGCGGCATAGAGCGCGCGCGACGACGGCACAATGCCGGTGCCATAGGCATCGGCCTTGACCACCGCGCCGGTCAGGGCACCGCGGCTCACCTTGTTCAACGCCTGCCAGTTGCGCTTGAGCGCACCAAGATCCACCGTCAGGCGGGCGCCATAGCCGGTGGCGTTGGCCGGAGCCGACATTGCTACTCCATCCTCTCCGGCAGGTAGTCGCGGTTCGCGAGATTGCCGAAGCGCGTGAACTGGCCTTCGAACGTGAGGTTCACCGTACCGGTGGGGCCATGGCGCTGTTTGCCGATGATGACTTCCGCGAGACCGTGCACCTTTTCCATCTCGCTCTGCCACGCCAGATGCTCCGGCGTGCCTTCCTTGGGCTCTTTGTTCTTCAGGTAGTATTCTTCGCGGTAGATGAAGAGCACAACGTCCGCGTCCTGTTCGATGGAACCGGATTCGCGCAGATCCGCAAGTTGCGGATGCTTGTCGTCACGATTTTCGACCTGACGACTGAGCTGGCTGAGCGCGATCACCGGCACCTCGAGCTCTTTTGCGAGCGCCTTGAGCGTGGTGGTGATTTCGGTGATTTCCTGCACGCGGTTCTCGCTGGAGCGCTTGGATGAGCCCGAGAGCAGCTGGATATAGTCGATGATCATCAGCTCCATGCCCTTCTGGCGCTTGAGGCGCCGGGCGCGGGCCGCGAGCTGGGCGACGCTGATGCCGCCGGTGTCGTCGATGTAGAGCGGCACCTGCGCCATCAGGTTGGAGGTATCGACCAGCTTGGCGAACTGGCTCTCGTGGATATTGCCGCGCCGGATATCGGCCGATGAGATCTCGGCTTCGGAGGCGAGAATACGGGTGGCGAGCTGTTCGGCGCTCATTTCCAGCGAGAAGAAGGCGACGCGGCCGCCATCGACGGTCTTCAGGTGCCCGTCGGGCTGCACCTCGGCACGCCAGTTCTTGGCGGCATGGAAGGCGATGTTGGTGGCCAGCGAGGTCTTCGCCATGCCCGGGCGGCCGGCGATGATGATCAGGTCGGAAGGCTGCAGCCCGCCCATCTGCCGGTCGAGATCGACCAGCCCGGTGGCGAGGCCGGAGAGACTGCCGTCACGCCCATAGGCCTCGCCGGCCATCTTGATGGCATCGGTCAGCGCCGCCGAGAAGGTCTGGAAGCCGCCGTCGTAGCGGCCCTTCTCGGCGAGATCGAACAGCGACTTCTCGGCTTCCTCGATCTGCTTGTCGGCGGTCAGCTCGACATCGGAATCGTAGGCGACCGCCACCATTTCCTCGCCGATCTGGATCAGGTTGCGGCGGATGGCGAGGTCGTAGATCGACTGCCCGTAGTCGGCAGCGTTGAGCACCGTGGTCGCCTCCGCTGCCAGCCGCGCCAGATATTGCGGCATGGTGACGTCAGCGACGAGGTTCTCGGGCAGGTAGGTCTTGGCGGTGACCGGCGTCGCCGTCTTGCCGGCGCGGATGATCTTGCCCAGCACCTCGTAGATGGTGCGGTGGATCGGCTCGTAGAAATGCTCGGGCATCAGGAAGTCGGAGACGCGGTAGAACGCCTCGTTGTTGACGAGTATCGCCCCCAGCAGCGCCTGCTCCGCCTCGACATTGTGCGGGGCAAGACGGAAGCTCTTTTCGTCTTCCGGACGCAGGCGGTGAACGTTCTCGGCCATCTTCGACTCGCTCGTCTCGAACTGGGGCGTAAAGGACTGCTTAACCACAGGACGCTCCCGCGGCGAATCCCCAGTCCATCCTCCCCGCTCCTGGGGACAGACAGCCTGTGTGTAGTGGGGACAACGGGGGAAAGTGAGGCGGCCCATTGCGCGAATCGCAGGGCACGAACCGGCCTTCCCCGGACGAGCCCTAGCATGCATGATTATCCGGCGGCGAGGGCGCGCGCGGGAGGCGAATATGCGCTGGCGACAGCTGTGTTGGATTGTAGCGATACTGGTGACCGGCACGACGGTGGCGCCGGGGCAGGGGCTCGACGCGGAAAACCTGCTGACCGCCGTCCCGGAGGGATTCGAGCTCGGCTATCAGGCCAGCCAAGGCCCGATGGACATGAGTGAATACGTACCGGTCGGCGAGACAGTCTACAACTGGACCCGCATGATGACCGTGCAGGTGTTCAAGGGGCAGGGCGCCCCGATCGCGCTTTTTGCCCAAAGCATGCAGCAGGGCTGGAACAGCGCCTGCGCGGACGCAAGCAGCGCCAAGCTGGGCGAAGGGCTGGTCAACGCCTATCCCTATGCCGACTGGCACTTTGCTTGTCCGCTCAACCCCCAGACCAACCATCCCGAGTCGATGTGGCTGCGCGCCGTCAGCGGCAATGATGCCTTCTATGTGGTGCAGTACGCGTACCGCGCCGAGCCCACGCCGGAGCGGGAGGCCGAGGCGCTTGCCCATCTCGACAGTGTCTCGGTCTGCGACACGCGGCTGCCGGAACAGGCCTGCCCGGCCGGGATGTAGCCAAAATGCATAAGGCCGGGAGCGATCCCGGCCTTCCCAAAACGCAACTGGCGCTGGTCTGCTTACTCGTCGTCGCCGAATTCGGCGGCCGAACCGACTTCCGCCTGCACTTCGGCGAACGCGGCATTGGCCTCGTCGTCATAGTTGACGGCGGTGACGTCTTCACCGGCGGCCTGGCGCATGGCCTCGTCTTCCGAGCGCGCCACATTGACGGTGACGGACACGGCGACTTCGGCATGCAGGTGCAGCGGCACCGTGTGCAGGCCCACCGTCTTGATCGGGTTGGCCAGTTCGACCTGCGAACGGCCGACGCTGAAACCGTCTTCCGACAGGGCCTCGGCCACGTCACGGGCGCTGACCGAACCATAGAGCTGGCCGGTTTCGCCGGCCTGGCGGATGAGGATCACCACCTTGCCGTTGAGACCATCGGCGATGCCTGCAGCGGCCTCGCGGCGCTCCTGGTTGCGCTTCTCGATGTCCGCGCGGTCGCGTTCGAAGCGCTTGCGGTTGGC
>CAYNRZ010000041.1:0-7847 GCA_964399695.1 uncultured Devosia sp.
TCGGGCTCGCAGGTGGCGATCTCGCGGGTCCAGTCGATGGACAGGCCCATCGATTTGAGCTGGGCCTTCATCGCCGAAATGTTCTGGCGGGTCCAGGCGCCGGGGTTCAGCCCGCGTTCCAGCGCGGCGTTCTCGGCTGGCAGGCCGAAGGCGTCCCAACCCATCGGGTGCAGCACATTCTTGCCGCGGGTGCGCTGGAAGCGCGCGACGACGTCGCCCAGCGTGTAGTTGCGCACATGGCCCATATGGATGCGGCCAGAGGGATAGGGGAACATCTCGAGCACGTAATAGGGCTCGCGGCTGTCGTCATTGCTGACGACAAAGCTACGCGCTTCATCCCAGGTCTTCTGCCAGCGCGGCTCTTCCACGCGCGGATTGTAGCGCTCGACGATCTTGCTCACTTCAGGAACACCCTCAAACGGCCCGGACGCATTGCATCCTGCGGGTTTTTTGACTACCGGACCAACACCAGAAATCGGCTAACCGGTCAACATGGACAACGCCGCCGAACGCCTCGCCATCATCCAGCAGCGGATCGAACGCGCCCGCCGCCGCTTCGGCGCGCCGCCGCCGTCGGTCGAGCTGGTCGCGGTCTCCAAGACGTTTACGGCCGAAGAGATCCGCCCATTCCTCGCCGCGGGCCAACGGGTCTTCGGCGAAAACCGCGTGCAGGAAGCCAGTCAGAAATGGCCCGAACTGCGGGCGTCCTATGGCGACATAGTTCTGCATCTCATCGGTCCACTGCAGACCAACAAGGCGCGTGAGGCGGTGGCGCTGTTCGATGTCATCGAGACAGTCGATCGCGACAAGCTCGCCGGGGTCCTGGCCAGCGAGATGCAGCGGGCCGGGCGCCAGCTACCGGTCTTCGTCCAGGTCAATATCGGGCTCGAGCCGCAAAAGGCCGGCATCGCTCCGGCCGAGACGGTGGATTTCGTGCAGCGCTGCCGAACCCAGCACGGGCTCGATGTGGTCGGGCTGATGTGCATTCCGCCGGAGGGGCTGCCGCCGGGCCCGTATTTCGCCCAGCTCGCGGTGCTGGGCAAGGCGGCGGGCGTCGCGCGGCTCTCGATGGGGATGAGCGGCGATTTCGAAACCGCCATCGCCATGGGCGCTACCCATGTCCGGGTCGGCAGCGCGCTGTTTGGCAGCCGGCCACCGCTGCGCCGAGGCTGATATGGCGGCATAATATGCCGGCCAGGCGGTTTCGGCGTGCCGCGCCTTCCCAAGCGGCGGCGGTTTCAGTAGACCAAATCGCATCGACATAGAGGTACCGGCATGGCCAACTGGATCATCGAGACCATCGGACAGTTCGGTTATCTGGGCATCTTCCTCCTGATGCTGCTCGAATCGGTGTTTCCACCCATTCCGTCCGAACTGATCATCCCGTTTGCCGGGTTCGCGGCGCAGCAGGGCCAGCTCAACTTCTTCGGGGTGCTGATCGCGGCGACGCTCGGCTCGCTGGTCGGGATGGCGCCATGGTATCTCGCCGGCCGGCTGTTCGGGCTCGGCCGGGTCCGGGCATTGGCCGATCGCTTCGGGCGCTGGTTCACCCTCAATGCCGACGAGATCGACACGGCCACCGGGTTTTTCCGCCGCTATGGGCCGATGATCGTGCTGTTCGGCCGGCTGCTGCCGATCATCCGCACGCTGATCTCGGTGCCGGCGGGGCTCGCCCACATGCCGGTCGGTACATTCCTCCTCTATTCGACCATCGGCGCGGTGGTGTGGAACACGCTCCTGACCGGTGGCGGCTATCTGCTGGCCGAACACTATGAAGCCATAGAAGTCTGGCTGGACCCGCTGACCCTGGTGATCCTCGGCGCGGTGGTGGTGGTCTATGTCTGGCGACTGATCACCTGGCGCCCCAGCCGCAAGAGCTGACCAGCCGCGGGCGCACGGCCTTGCCGTGTGTCTGCGGGCGCACTAGATATCTCGGACAATTGGAGAAACGCCGCTCATGTATGCGCTGCTCGCCACACTTTCGATGATCCTCACCCTGGTGTGGTGGGTGTTCCTGATCATGATCATCATGAGCTGGCTGATCAATTTCAACGTCATCAACACGCGCAACCAGTTCGTGGCGCAGGTCTGGCGAATCATCAATGCCATCACCGAGCCGATCCTCAAGCCGATCCGTCGCGTGATCCCGCCGATGGGCGGGCTCGATCTCAGCCCGATCGTGGTGTTCATCATCATCTTCTTCTTGCAGAACTTCATCGCGCGCGACCTGCCGCGAATGCTCGGCGTCTAGCCCGGGCGAACAGCCGGATGCCGGGGCGGGCCTGTTACAGGTTGGGGACTTCGGCAAGATCGCGTTCCTGACCACCAGGCCGATCCGCCAACTCGGTGTCATCCCGGCCTTCGCGCCGGGATCCATCTCACCGAACGGGCAAGTGGTTAGCTGGTCCCCTGGTCACCCCCGGGCATAATCCCAGGGGCGGGGTGACGGCCGGTGCTTTCAGCCCCGACTCTGGCCTACGCCCTCTTATCCCCGCGCCTCCCGACCCATGCGATCATTTTCTCGCGCTTCCAATGCAGCGGCGAGCGCCCTGGCCCGTCCCGTTCGCAAACCCTCTTGCAACTAACCGACCAGTCAGTTATTAACAACTGACCAGACAGTCAGTTGTGGAGCGATCGAGGTGGATGAACCCGTGCAGCGTGGGCCGAAATTCCGTCGGCGAGCCGAGGCACGTCCCGACGAAGTGCTCGATGCCGCCATCGCGCTGTTCACCGAGCGAGGCTTCGCCCAGACCCGCGTCGAGGACATCGCGACCCGCGCTGGGCTTTCGAAGGGCGCGGTCTATCTGTATTTCCCGTCCAAGGAAGCACTGCTCGAGGGGATCGTCCGGCGGGCGGTGCTGCCGATTGCCGACAGCGTGCTGGGCAGTCTCGCCAATTACGAGGGTGACCCGCGTTTCGTCATCAACGGCGCGCTGAAACTGATGGCGATGAAGCTCTCCGACGAGAGGTTCCTCGCCGTGCCCAAGCTGCTGTTCCGCGAAGTCGTCGGCTTTCCTCAGCTCGCCGCCATGTACCGGCGCGAAGTTCTCGACCGGGTGTTGCCGGCTCTCATCTCGCTGCTGAAACGCGGAATCGACCAAGGCTATCTGCGTCCCGTCGATCCCGAGCTGACCATCCGCTCCATCGTCGGCCCGGTGATGCTGCATATCGCGCTGTCGGAGGTGTTCGACATGCGGCCTGAAGGCGGCATGAACTTCGACAAGCTCATCGACAATCACCTGACCATCCTGTTCGACGGCCTTTCGGCGCCGCCGAGCGGCAAGACCTGGTCGGCGAGCTGAGGGGGCGATGATGGACCAGTTCATGGCCTGGCTGTTCGGCCTCGCAGCCGCAATTGTTCCGGGACTCGGCGACGATGGGGCGCCCCGCTTCAACGGCTATGTCGAGATCGACTATGTTTATGCCGCGCCGCTCGCCGGCGGCCGCATCATGGCCATCGAAGTGGCGGAGGGGCAGACGGTCGCTGCCGGCGAGTTGCTGGTGCGGCTGGATTCCAGCCAGCAACAGGCGGCGCTACAGGGCGCCGAGGCGCAGGTCGCGGCGGCGGAAGCGGCGCTCCGCAACCTCGAAACCGGCGGTCGCGAAGATGAAATCGCGGTGGCCCGCGCCAATCTCGTGCAGGCAGAGGCCGACCTGCAGCTGGCGAAGGACACCGCTACCCGCTCGGCCCGCCTGTTCGATCAGGGTATCGTGACGCAGGCGCGGCGCGAACAGGACCAGACAGCGCTCAATGTCGCTGAGGCCCGCGTCGCCCAGCTGGCAGCACAGCTCAAGGTGATCGAACTGCCGGCCCGCGATGCGCAGCAGCAGCAGGCCGAGGCCAATCTTGCCGCTGCGCGGGCCAGCGCTGAGGCCGCCCGCATCGCGCTTGCCGAGCGCGACGTGACGGCGCCAGCTGCCGGTCAGATCGAGAAGCTGTTCTTCAACGCCGGCGAAGTCGACAGCGCCGGCGGGCCGTTGCTCTCGCTGCGCACCGAGGGGGCGCTGAAGGTCAAGTTCTACCTACCCGAGGCGGTCCGCAGCGCCTACCCGGTCGGCGCGCAATTCCGCGTCAGCTGCGACGGCTGCGGCGACGGCATCACCGCGACGCTGAGCTATCGCGCCGCCGATCCGCAGTTCACCCCGCCGGTGATCTATTCGCGCGACGAACGGCAGCGCCTGAGTTTCCTCGCCGAGGCGACCCTGTCCGGCGCGGACCTGCCGCCGGGCCAGCCGGTTACCCTGGAGCCAGTCGAGTGAGCACGCCCGCGAGCCCCAGCGGCGGCACGCCCGTCATCGACGTCACCGGCCTCACCAAGCGCTTCGGCGACAAGCTGGTGGTCGACCATTTCGACATCCGCGTGCCGCGTGGGGCGATCTACGGTTTTCTCGGCCCGAACGGCTCGGGCAAGACCACCACCATCCGCATGCTTTGCGGCCTTCTCACCCCCGATGCGGGCGAAGGCACCTGCCTCGGCTTCGACGTCCGCCACGAGGCACCGGCGATCAAGGAGCAGGTTGGCTACATGACGCAGAAGTTCTCGCTCTACGAGGATCTCTCGATCCGCGAGAATCTGGATTTCGTCGGCCGCATGTATCGCATCGCCGACCGCAAGGCCCGTGTCGACGCGGCTCTCGACAATCTCGGCCTTTCCGATCGCCAGAAGCAGCTGGCCGGCACGCTCTCGGGTGGGTGGAAGCAGCGGCTGGCGCTCGCCGCCTGCCTGTTGCACGATCCGCAACTGCTGCTGCTTGACGAGCCCACCGCCGGCGTCGATCCCAAGGCGCGCCGCGACTTCTGGGACGAGATCCGCCGACTTTCGGCCCAGGGTGTCACCGTGCTGGTCTCGACCCACTACATGGATGAGGCGGTCCAGTGCGACTTCATCACCTATATCGCCTATGGCAAGAAGCTGATCGACGGTCCATCCGCCGAGATTCCGGCGCTGGTCGGGCTCGAGACCTATCATGTCGAGGGCCCGGATCTCGGTGCGCTGGAAGCGCGACTGCTCGATGAGCCCGGCGTCGATCAGGTCGCGCGCTTCGGCACCTCGCTGCATGTGTCGGGGACGGAAAGGCCTGCGCTGGAGGCGACCGTCGCCCGGCTCGAAGCCGAGGGGACGCATCGCTGGACCCGCCAGCCAGCCGGGCTCGAGGAAGCATTCATCTACCTGATGGCTGGGGCGCGCGACAATTTCGCCGTTGCCCAGAAGGACAAAGCCGCATGAGTGCCGCCACCGCGGGGCGCGGCTTTTCGATCGGGCGGTTCGCCGCGGTGCTGGTGAAGGAATTCATCCAGATGCGCCGCGACCGGCTGACCTTCGCCATGATGATCGGGTTGCCCATCGTCCAGCTGATGCTGTTCGGCTTTGCCATCAACTCCGATCCGCGGCACCTGCCGACCCTCGTCGAGATCGCCGATGACGGCCCGCTCAGCCGGGCGGTCCTCGCCGCCATGCAGAACTCGACCTACTTCGATTTCCAGGGCGCCGTCGGCGGCATCGAGGAGGGCGAGGCGGCGCTGCGGCGCGGCACCGCCAACTTCGTCGTCGTCATTCCGCAGAATTTCGAGCGCGACGTGGTGCGCGGCCGGAGCCCGGAAATCCTGATCGCCGCCGATGCCTCCGACCCGTCGGCCACCGGCGGCGCGGTCTCGGCGCTCAACGGCATCGTCGAGGTGGCGATCCGCGAGATCCTCACCGGTCCTCTAGCCCGGCCGGCGAACGCACCGGCGTTTTCGGTGGTGGTGCATCGCGAATACAACCCGGAAGGCAAGACCTCAACCAATATCGTGCCCGGCCTCCTGGCGGTGATCCTCTCGATGACCATGGTGATGATCACTGCCGTCGCCATCGTGAAAGAATCCGAACGTGGCACCATGGAGATGCTGATCGCCACGCCGGTCCGACCCGCCGAAGTGATGGCCGGCAAGATCCTGCCCTATGTGTTTGTCGGCTACGTGCAGACCTTGGTCTTCATCATCGCGGCGCGGCTGGTGTTCGGTGTGCCGTTCGAAGGTAGCGTTCTCGCCTTCTTCGCCGGCTTTAACCTCTACATCGTGGTCAATCTGGCGCTCGGCTTCCTGATCTCGACGGCGGCGCGCAGCCAGATGCAGGCGATGCAGCTGAGTTTTTTCACCATCCTGCCGTCGATCCTGCTCTCTGGCTTCATGTTCCCCTTCGCCGGCATGCCCGGCTGGGCCCAGACCCTTGGTCAGGCCGTCCCGGCAACGCATTTCCTGCGGCTGGTCCGCAAGGTCATGCTGAAGGGCGGCGAGATCGCCGATGTCGGCGGCGATCTGTTCGCCATGCTCGCCATCCTCGCCGTGATCTCGCTCATAGCCATGCTGCGCTACCGGCAGACGCTGGACTAGTTGGGGCTCACGCCTGTCGCGGCTGGAGTGCCAGCCAGACCGCGGCCGCGAGACCGGCCAGGGTCACCCCCGCTCCGATCGCGCTCGGAAAGCTGCTGGCCGGGCTCGAATTGGCAAACACCGTATTGATCGCGGCATGGAACAGCACCGGGGCGACGATGCTGCCCCGACCCAGCCGCTGAAGGACGGTGAGCAGGAACGATCCGAGCAGCAGGCTCACGAACCAGCCGATGGCGCCGCCAGGCCCCATGCCGGTGAACCCGGGCCAGAACAGGAAGAGCGGCCAGTGCCACAGCCCCCAGAACAGTGTAAGCACCACGGTCGCGACTAGCGGCGACAGACGCTCGTCGAGCCGGGGCAGGGCAAACCCCCGCCAGCCGATCTCCTCGCCGATGGCGAAGGTGGCCAGATAGAAAACGAAGAGCTGCCAGGGGAGAAGGGACGCGTAGACGGGCGCGTTGAAAGCGCCGTCCAGCGACAGGCCGAGCGCGGGCATCGCCAACCCGACCGCTGCCACGACCCCTGCCAGAACAAATGGCGCCAGCAGCGCCATGGCGATGAGGCTCAGCCGACCGCGGGTTGCAAAGAGCCGCGAGACGAAGCTTTTCAGCGCCGCGGGCCCATCCATGGCGGTGACGAGGATCGCGGCAATTGCCGGGCCATAGGCGCCGAATGGGTACTGGAGCTCCAGCGGCAGCGCCGGCAGCCCGAGCCCGGGCGCCCAGAAGGGCAGCCAGATCAGCCAGCTCACCGCGCAGGCAAGACCATAGTAGAGAGCCAGTCGCCGCAGTGAAACCGCTCCCGTAGCGATCACTCCCCCAGCGCCGCCTGCATCTGCAGCACCAGCTTCTCGGTGTCCCAGTAATTCGCCCTCAGCCAGACCGGCGCCGCATCGGCCGTCGCCTTGTCCGGCGCCACCCAGCCGATGCGCAGCGCCACGCAGTGCCGGCCCGGCGTCTGGTTGAACATCGCCGCCATCGCCTCCATCACTGCCTTCGACCGCCCATAGGTATTGGCTGGCTGCGTAGCCCAGCGCGTCTGCGGGTCGGCCCAGTCGGAGGATGGGATCACCACGCGGCGGATGCCGAAGCGATTGCAGGCTTCCAGGAGGCGCGCGGTGCCAACCACGCCATCGAAATGCACCGCGTCGGGCGCATCGACATTGGGGGAGGTCGCGACATGGATGACGCCATCGGCCTTCTCGAACGCCGCCTTTACTGCCGGCGCGTCATAGTCGAGCGCCGACAGCTCGGAGACGATGTCCGCACCTGCGACGCGATCGATGCCGATGCTGTCCGGAAACGCCGGCCGGAGCCGCCTGCCGATATTGCCTTCGGATCCAATGATGATGATCGTCAAAACTATTCCCCCTCGTTCAGCCGCTGCTAGATCAAACCCAGCATCCGGTCCTGCTTCTGCCTGAGGGCAAACAGCCGGGTGCTCTGGTCGGGCAGGGCATTGGCATTGGTCAGCA
>CAYNRZ010000042.1:0-7645 GCA_964399695.1 uncultured Devosia sp.
AGGACAGGCACGAGGAAGTAGAACGGGTAGTGCTTGCTGTACATGGTGCGCCTGCTCCTGGGGAGGGCCCCGACCCGGGAGGGTTCGGGTCGGGGCCGGGTCCTTCCATGGAAAGACCCAGTGGTGAGCCTACTGCCAGGCAGGGTCCTTGGCGGCCTTGGCCAGGTCGGCACGGCGCTTGTCGATGCTGGCGAGCACGTCCTCGGGCGTCATCGCGCCGGTGAACATGGCCGTCAGGTCCTTGCCGATGTCCATCCACTGCGGGTTCACGTAGTTGACCGCGGTCTGGTAGACCGTCCCGCGCTTGGGGTTGGCCATGAACTCCTGGATTTCCGGCGGCAGCTTCTTGGCGACGCCCTCGAATGGCAGGCCGGTCGCATTCGGCACATTGTCGACGAAGTACTTCATGTTCTCTGGCTGGGTCAGGAATTCGAAATACTGCTTGGCGGCGTCAATGTTCGGTGACGCCGACGAGATGAACATCGTCGGGCCGGCCGGGTTAAGGTTCAGCACCTGGTTGTCTGCCAGCGGCATCAGGAACACGCCATAGTCTTCCGGGTTGGTCCCCGGATAGTCGTTCTCCAGTTCCGCGCCAAAGCCCGACGCCGCCACCACCATGGCGACCTGACCGCTGGCCATGGCCTTGGTGCGATCGGCAAAGGTGTCGGCAAGGGCGCTCTCACCCCAGCAGCCGCTATCGAAGAGGTCCTTGAGCTGGGTCACAGCCGCCAGCATGGTCGCATTGCCGGCGAAGCTCGCCTGGTTGGCATTCAGCTGCTCGGCAAGCCCCGGGCTCGCCTCTTCGTAACGCGGCCCGAGTTCGGCAAACCACAGCACATGGTGCCAGCCATCGGCTACGGGTTCGAGCATGGGCTGAATCCCCTTGCCAAGCAGCGTCTCGCACGCGGCCTTGAGGCCCGCATAGTCGGTGGGGACGGCTATGCCGTTTTCGGCAAACAGCTTCTTGTTGTAGTTGATCACCCATGAGTTACCGACGGTATCCCAGTAGGTCATGCCGTACAGCTTGCCGTTGACGGTGGACTGCGCGGCCACCAATGGGTCGAGCTTGCTCGCCCAAGGCTCGTTGGAAAGATCGACCGCGTTCTTTTCGACATTGTACTGCAGCTTGAGATCGGTGACCCCGCTCTGGCCGCCGAAGATGTCCGGCGCCTCGCCCGAGTTCAGCTTGGTGCGCAGCAGGTTGAAGTACTGGTCGGCGGGCACGATCTGGTAGTCGATCGCGATGCCGGTCTGTTCCTCGAATTTCTTGCCCAGCGCCTGTTCGGCGTCATAAACCCAGCCCTGGCTGGCGAGATAGGTCAGGGTAACCTTGTCCTGGGCGAAACCGGCCGAGCTGCCGACCGCCGCCATCGCGACGGTCGCCAATGCGGCCGTGGCCAGGGCATGCACTATTCCCTTGGTCATAGTCCATCCTCCTCTGTCGTGCTTTGCGCACGGTTGTTCCGCCGGTCCGGTTCGATCCGGCAGCATGCATCGCCCGCCGCGCCTGCAGGTCTCCTCCCTCAGTGCGCGGCCAGGTTTACGAAGTCTCCGCCCCTTGCCTGCTTGAGGTGATTGAGGGCGTAGACCTGTCCGGTCATCTCCAGCGCCTCGCGATAGACCGGGTCGTGCCAACCCTCGATGTCGATCGAGCCGGTATAGCCGCCAAGCCGCAGCTCGGAGATGATGTTGGTCCAGTTGCTGTCGCCAAAGCCGGGCGTGCGGTGGAAGATGAACTTCTCTTTTCCAAACGCGCCGTGCTCGCGGATCACGTCCCAGCGGACGGTCGCGTCCTTGCCGTGGACGTGAAAGATCTTCTTCGCCCACTTCCGGATCTGCGGCATTGGGTCGATCAGGTAGACCAGCTGGTGGCAGGGCTCCCACTCGAGCCCGATATTGTCGTCCGGCGTCTCGTTGAACATCAGCTCCCAGGCGTCGGGATTGTGCGCGATGTTCCAGTCGCCGCTCGCCCAGTTGCCGTCCATCGCGCAGTTTTCAAAAGCGATCCGGATGCCTTTGTCTGCGGCGCGCTTGGCCAGTTCCGACCACACCTCTTTGTACCGCGGCAGCGAGTCGGGCAGCGGCCGGTTGCGCAAGCGCCCGGTGAAGCCTGCCACACAGGTCGCACCGAAATGGTGGGCATTGTCGATGCAGTCCTTGAAGCCCTGCAGCGTCTCCCGGTCCATCTCGCCGTCTTCCAGCGGATTGCCGAACATGTCGATGGTCGACATCGTGATGTCGCGGTCGCCGATGGCGTCGCGCGCCCGCTTGCCGAGTTCCGCCAGATCCTGGCCGCGCGTCGATTGCCAGAACATCGGCTGGAAGCTCTCAAAGCCCAGCGGGGCGATCTCGGCGATCCGCTCGGGCAGCCGCCCGCGCGTTGCGTCGATCATGGTGCCGATCCGGATGGCCTTGGCGGGGTTGGTCACGTCCTAGGCTCCTTGCACGGCCACGCGCTGGCGCTTGCCGGCGCTTTCGATGGCGGCAAACACCATCGCGAGGCTCTTGATGTTGTCTTCGCCTGCGCATTCCGGCGTTCCCCGCACGTCCAGCGCATCGAGGAAGTCCGAGATCGCGCTGGTGTGTTCGACGGTGACGGCCGGGTCTGTCCACTCGGGGACCGGGACCGCGCGCAACGGGCGAAAGAAACCCACGTCCCCGTCGACGACATTGGCGGTGATCGCGTCTTCGCCGTCCCACAGCAGTGTGCCTTTCGAGCCGATGATGCGCCAGCTGGCTTCCCAGCTGGTATTGGCGCCCTCGGCTGCCCACGAGCCGCGATAGTTGAAAATGATCCCGTCCTGCATCTCGAAGATGGCGTTGGCTGCGGCGCCATGCGCGTACCAGGAGCCCTTCGGGTTGCTTTCATGGCAATAGACCGCCAGCGCGTCCCTGCCGGACATGAACCGTGCCGCGTCCAGCGTGTGGATGGCCATGTCGAGCAGCAGCACATGCTCCATGGCATCGCGGAAGCCGCCGAAATGCGCGCCGATGAAAAAGTCGCAGTGCATGGCACTGATCTCACCGATCGCTCCGGAAGCGAGGAACTGCCGAATCCGCCGGATGCTCTGCTTGAACCTGCGGTTCTGCGTCACCCCGTGGACGCGGCCATGCTTGCGCGACGCCGCGAGGATCGCTGCCGCCTCATCCATCGAAGCGGCCATCGGCTTTTCGGTCAGTACGTCGCAGCCATGCTCGAATGCTGTCAGCACCAGGGTCTTGCGAGCCGTCGGCACGGCCACATCGAACACGACGTCTGCCTTGACCTGCTCCAGGGCCGTCCCTAGATCGGTCGCAACGATCGCGCCGAAAAAACCATGCGCCTGCTTCAGGGCCTCCGCAGCTTCGCGATTGACATCCACCAATGCGATAACATCCACCCGCTTGCTGAGCGGCGGCTTGCTCAGCGCCCGCGCCCAGCCCGCGCCCATGGCGCCGCATCCAACCAGCACAGCCCGTCGCATAGCCCCTCCACAATCGCTTACGACATGATAGTATTTTTTTCTACATCGATGTAAGCGTTTGCAAGACTAGGCGGGGTGGCGATCCTGTGTCAACAGGGGCACTGGAGGTTTTTCGAGGAAGCAATGCGCGGCATTTCCAAGCTTGCTAGCGAATTGGGGTTGTCCACCGGCACCGTCTCCAGGGCACTCAACGATGTTCCGGGCGTGCACGAGAAGACGCGTCAGCGCGTCCTCGAGGCCGCGCAGCGCCTGGGATATCAGCCCAACCAGGCCGCGCGGAATCTCGCCCTTGGCCAGACCAGCTCCATCGGCTTCATGATCGACCTCGATCCCGACACGGCCGCCAATGGCGACAGTTTCTTCATGGGCGTCTTCGACGGCGTGCAGAGCGTGCTGACCCCGTTGGGTCTTGATCTGTTTGTCCTGCCGTGTCCGAGCAAGCAGCACCGCTTCGCTTTTCTCGACCGATTGGTCGGCCGGCGGCTGGTCGACGGCATGATCCTGTCGGGGACCGAGCAGAGTGACCCCCGCATCGAACTGCTGCAGAGTGCCGGCCTGCCGTTCGCCACGCTTGGCCGCAGCGCGGCCGAGGAGCCGTTCGCCTGGGTTGACCTGGATTTCGAAGCGGTGGCCGAAGCGGCAGTCGACCGGCTTGTCAGCAAGGGGCACCGGCGCATTGCAGTGACGGTTCCGTTTGGCGACCTCAACTTCGGGATGGTATTCAGGGCCGCGTACAGGAAGGCCCTGAAAAAGCACAAGCTACCTTATGACCCCGACATCGTGTTCCAGTCCGGCTTCGGCGAGGAGGATGGCTACTTCCTCGTCGACGCGATGCTGGACAATCCCGACCCCGTCACCGCAATCGTGCTGATCTTCGAGGCTGCGGCGATCGGGATGTACCGGCGGCTCGAGGAGCGCAACCTCCGTCCCGGGACCGATATGGCCATTGTCGGGTTTCGCGACGAAGCGATCGTGCGCCATCTGCGACCGCGCCTCACCCGGTTCGATGTCTCGCTGCGGGAGGTCGGGATCGCGTTGGCGAATGCGCTCGTCGATCAGATCAACGCCAAGGATCAGTCCGGCCACGCACCGGCGCAGGTCAAGGTCCCCATGACGCTCCTGCCCGGCGACAGCGATGGCCCGGTGAAAAGCCGCAAGCAGCCCCCTCCCAAGTGACGGCCCGACAGACCACGTAGCACTTCAATAGGTGACAAACCGATCCCGCCGGAGACCGGCGAACGGCGTGGCGATTTGGCAAGCGCGGCGACATCGACGATGACTGGCCACAACCCAGCCATCCGCCAGCAGCCACTCTACGACGCGCGGAGCAGTTCGGCCGTATAGGGGTCGGCCACTTGCCGTGCCCGCAATTGCTCGCGCGTCAGCGTTTCCACCGTCCGCGCCTGTCGCATCACCATCAGCCGCTCGCACATGTAGCTGACCACCGCGAGATCATGGCTGACGATGACGAAGGTCAGGTTCAGCTCGCGCCGCAATCGGTTGAGGAGGTTGAGAATCTCGGCCTGTATCGAGACGTCGAGCGCCGAAGTCGGCTCGTCGAGCAGCATGATCCGCGGGTTGAGAGCAAGGGTCCGGGCAATGGCCACGCGTTGGCGCTGGCCGCCGGACAATTCGTGCGGAAAGCGGAACTGGAACTTCGACCCGAGCCCGATCAGCTCCAGCAGTTCTCCCGTGCGGCGGTCCGGATCGGCCATCTTGTTGATCCGCATCGGCTCGGCGATCTGCTGGCCGATGGTGTAGCGCGGGTGCAATGAGCCGTAAGGGTCCTGGAACACCATCTGCACCACCCGCGCCAGATCCTGCTGGCGCGCAGCGCGGGCATCGAGCCCGTTCATGGTGACCGTGCCGGTCCAGTGCCGGTTGAGCCCGACCATGGTTCTGAGGATCGTCGACTTGCCCGAGCCGCTCTCGCCGACGAGCCCGAAGCTCTCGCCCTCGGCAACCTCGAAGCTGACGTCGTCGACAGCGGTGGCGCCCGAGAACTTCACGCCCAGATGCGACACCGAAATCATGTGGACGCCTCCAGCCAGCTCGCCTCGCGGTTGAGCACCGGCAGCGGCGCCAGCGAGCCGTCGATCGAGGGGAGGCACGCCAGCAGGCCCTGCGTATAGGGGTGCGTCGCGGCGCGGAGGTTCTTTGCGTCCAGAGTCTCGACGATCCGCCCAGCATACATCACGATCACCCGGTCGCAGAACTTTGCCACGAGGTTGAGGTCGTGGCTGACAAAGATCAGCCCCATCCCGCGCCGTGTCACCAGCTCGTCGAGGATACTGAGCACCTGTGTCCTGACCGTCACGTCCAGCGCCGAGGTCGGCTCGTCGGCGATCAGCAGGTCCGGCTCGCGCACCACCATCATGGCGATCATCACGCGCTGCCCCATGCCGCCCGACAGTTCGTGCGGGTAAAGCCCCATCACGCGTTCCGGCTCCCGGATCTGCACCGCTTCCAGCGCGGCCAGTGCCTGCTTGCGGGCAGCCGGTATGGAGAGCTTGCGGTCGCCGATCCGCAGCGCCTCGATGATCTGGCGGCCGACATTCATCACTGGGTTCAGCGAGTATTTCGGGTCCTGCAGGATCATCCCCATCCGTCCGCCGCGGAGCGAACGCCGAAGGCGCTGTGATGCCTTGGTCAGGTCGATGCCGTCGAATTCCATCCGGTCGACGCTCGTTCGCGCATAGGGCGGCAACACCCCGAGCAGTGCGCGCCCGGTCAGGCTCTTGCCCGAGCCGCTCTCGCCCACAATGCCGAGCTTTTCCCGCCCGAGGCTGAACGACACGCCACGAACCGCTTCGTGCCAGGCGCCCTCGTCGTTGCGGAAGGCGACATGCAGATTGTCGATTTCTACCAAGGGTCCGGTCAATTGCGCTGCCTCAGGTGCGGGTCGAGCAGGTCGCGCAGCGCGTCGCCCAAGAGGTTGAAGCCCAGCGACACCGTGAAGATCGCGATACCGGGTACCGTCGCCACCCACCACTGGTCGAAGATGAACTTGCGGCCCGTCGAGATCATCGCGCCCCATTCGGGCAGCGGCGGCTGCGCCCCGAGCCCGATGAAGCCGAGCCCCGCCGCGGTGAGGATGATGCCCGCCATGTCGAAGGTCATCCGCACAATCACCGAGCTCAGGCACATCGGGATCACGTGAAACACGATGATGCGGAACTCGCTCGCCCCGGCAAGGCGAACCGCGTTGATATAGTCGGAATTGCGCACCACCAGCGCTTCGGCGCGCGCCAGCCGGGCATAGGGCGGCCAGGCGGTGAGCGTGATGGCAAGCGCGGCATTGAAGATCCCGGGCCCGAGCGCCGCCACGAAAGCCAGCGCCAGGAGCAGCTTGGGAATGGCGAGGAACACGTCCGTCAGCCGCATGAACACCGCATCCAGCCAGCCACCGCGTGTCCCGGCCACGGCGCCGATGATCAGGCCAAGGGGCGCGGAGGTGACGATTACCAGCCCTACGATCAGCAGCGTCAGGCGCGAGCCATAGACGAGGCGCGAATAGATATCACGGCCCAGCTCGTCCGCCCCGAACCAGAACTCGGCATTGGGCGGTGACAGCCGAGCGGTCAGTTGCGGCAGATACGGGTCGTGTGTGGCGAGCCACGGCGCAAACATCGCCGTCAGCACCAGCGCCAGGACAATCAGCAGCCCGACCATGCCGAGCGGATTGCGCACGAAGCGCCGCGCGAAGCCGCGCAGTTCCTTCATCCGGGCCGCACGGATGGCCTTCCTGGGGTCATGGGCGACTTCGGGGAGCATGGTCATGGCCGCAGGCTCCGCGAGCGGGGGTCAAGCACGGTGTAGAGCACGTCGCTCAGCATGTTGAGCAGCACGAAAACGATGCCCACCAGCAGCGTGCCGCCCAGAACGGCGTTCATGTCCGCCGCGAACAGGCTGGAGTAGATATAGTTGCCGATCCCGGGCCACGCGAAGATCGTCTCCACCAGCACCGAACCTTCCAGTAGCCCGCCATAGCTCAGCGCAATCACCGTCAGCAGCGGGATCGCGGCATTGCCCAGCGCATGGCGCACCACCACGGTGAACTCGTTGGCACCCTTCAGCCGCGCGGTCAGCACGTACTCGCGGCTCAACTGGTCCAGCATCACCGATCGGGTCATGCGCGAGATATAGGCGAGGCTGTAATAGCCGATCAGCAGCGCCGGCAG
>CAYNRZ010000043.1:0-6895 GCA_964399695.1 uncultured Devosia sp.
AAGCGCAACGACGTGCTGTTTCCGCGCTGCTCGGCCTATCTCTACGAGAGCGCCTATGGCTTTCACGACCACACCAACTGCCACGACATTCAGTCCGAGGCACAGCGTGAATACGGCCTCACGCCTGACGACGTGCATGACAGCTTCAACTTCTTCATGAACACCGAGATCGGCCAGGACGGCAAGGCCACCATCACCCGCCAGTCCAGCCAGGCCGGCGACCATGTCGAACTGCTGGCCCTCACTGATGTGCTCGCAGTGCCCAATATCTGCGGCGCCGACGTGATGCGCACCTCGAACTTCTCGCTGAAGCCGATCCGCCTCACCGTCTACGAGGCGACCGATGCCGAACTGGCCTCCGTACCCAAGACCCCGATCCTGCGCAGCCAGCGCACGCCCAAGGACTTCCGCCAGCCCAACATCAAGGCCGACCGCGAGCTCTACCGCGATCCCGCCTATACGCCCGCCTTCACCAATGTGCCGATCCGCACCGAACAGGTCACCGTCGAACTTGATGCCGAGGAGGCCGCGCTGTTCGACGCCCATCGCCTGCCGCTCTATGGCGCCGACGACGGCGCCGCTCTGCGCGACATGATCTTCACCTGGTGGGAGAACCGCTTCCTCAGCGCCAATTCCGGCGCCCCCGCTATCGACTGAGGGTGGCCGTCGCGCCTGCGCGACGGTCAGCACCCGCCGATTTGGCCCAACTGCCGGCATCCGCAGAAAGGCGGGGTAAACCACCATTGCCGAGCCGACGCTGCAGTACGTAGTGTCGGGGCGACAGCACTTGGGCTGCATCGCAACCGGCATTGAGTCCGGTGCGGTTCCTCGCAACGGCGGAAACACCATGCCTGACCAGTTCAACGGCCTCGGCGTCAATCTCTCCAACCTCTATCGGCTGAGCCCGGCGCAAACGCGCTCCATATCGCCCGAAAACTTCACCGGCGAAAAGGGCAGGGGCGGCATGGCCACTGAAGGCACCGGCAAGGTCCATGCCCGCGGCCTCGGGCCCGATGGTTCGGGGCTTGGCTGGAAGATTTCGCCCTCCATCCGCATCGAGCCCGGCGAAACCCGGGTGCTCGCCGATATCCGCGGCATGGGCGCCATCCAGCAGATCTGGCTGACCACCGCCAACCTGCGCTGGCGCGACCTGATCCTCAGGATCTGGTGGGACGACCAGCAGAACCCGTCCGTTGTCGCGCCGATCGGCGATTTCTTCTGCTCGGGCTGGAACCAGTATGCCCAGGTCTCCTCGCTCGCCGTCTGCGTCAATCCCGGCCGCGCCTTCAACTGCTACTGGGAAATGCCGTTCAGGCAGGCCGCCCGCATCGAGATCGAGAACCGCGATCCCGAGAACCACGGCATCATCTACTACCAGATCAACTACGCCTTGACCGAGGTCCCCGCGGACGCCGCGTATTTCCATTCCCAGTTCCGGCGCACCAATCCGCTGCCCTACGGCACCGACTACACCATTCTCGATGGGGTGAAGGGTCAGGGGCATTATGTCGGCACCTACATGGCATGGGGCGTCAACAATGCCGGCTGGTGGGGCGAGGGCGAGATCAAGTTCTTCATGGATGGCGACGGGCAGTTCCCCACCATCTGCGGCACCGGCACCGAGGACTACTTCTGCGGCGCCTACAACTTCGATGGTGGCGGGCCCGAACTCGACCCTTCCATGGAACGTCGCTACCGCGAGTTCACCACTCCGTATTCCGGTCTGCCGCAGGTGATTCGTCCCGACGGCACCTATCGCAGCCAGCAGCGCTTCGGCATGTACCGCTGGCACCTCACCGACCCGATCCGCTTCACCGCCGACCTGCGCGTCACCATCCAGGCCATCGGCTGGCGCACCGAGAAGACCAAACCGCGCTACCTGCCGCTGCAGGATGACATCGCCTCGGTCGCCTTCGGGTATCAGACGCTGCCCACCGCGCCCTTCGCCGATCTGCCCGATCGCGACCAGCTGGAAGTGATCTGAGGCACGTTCCTCAACGGCGCCCCCGGTGTTCCGGGCGTTTCGACGCGTCGAATGCTAACATGTCAGTGCTTGCGCAAACGTTTGGCACAGGCTAGCGTCCCCTCCTGCTCCAGGCGTCGCAACATCAGAACGGCGCCGGGCAAAGTGAGGAGAAAGACCCATGAATAGACGCAGTTTCCTGCTGTCCTCCGTCGCGCTTGGTGCTCTGGCCGCCGCCGCACCGGCCAGCTTCGCCCAGGACAAGCTGACCATTCTCGGCTCCGTGCCCAGCCTTGGCTTCCCGTTCTTCGTGCACATGCTCAACCAGATCAAGGTTGAGGCCGAAGCCCAGGGCGTCAACATCATCGAGTCCGATGGCCAGAACTCGGCGCCCAAGCAGACCGCCGACATCGAGTCGGCCATCGTGCAGAAGGTCAACGCCATCGTCATCTCGCCGCTCGACGTGAACGCTCTCGCGCCCGCCATCGAGCAGGCCGTGGCCGCTGGCGTGCCGGTCGTCACCATCGACCGTCGCGTCGATGGCGTCGAAGGCATCCTGGCCCATGTCGGTGCCGACAACGTCAAGGGTGGCGAAGCCGAGGCCCAGGCCCTGGTCGATGCCTTCCCCAATGGCGCCAAGATCTTCCACCTGCAGGGTCAGCCCGGTGCCGGCCCGGCCATCGATCGCAACAAGGGCGTCCACAACGTCCTCGACCCGATCAAGGACAAGTACCAGATCATCTTCGAGCAGACCGCCAACTTTGCCCGCGATCAGGCCCTGTCCGTCACCGAAGCCGGCCTTGCCGCCAACGGCAAGCCCGATGCCATCATCTGCGCCAATGACGACATGGCACTCGGCGCCATGGAAGCCTGCGCCGCCCGTGGCTACACCGACGTCAAGATCTACGGCTTCGACGCCCTGCCGGAAGCCATTGCCGCCGTCCGCGACGGCAAGCTGGCCGGCACCGTCGAGCAGTTCCCGGGCGAGCAGTCGCGCACCGCGGTCCGCATCGCGGTCGCCTTCGCCAAGGACGGCACCAAGCCCGAGAGCAACCTCGTGCTGCTGACCCCCGTGGTCATCGGCACCGGCAATCTCGACCAGGCCGAGCGCTTGGGCGAAGTGCAGTAAGGCGTCCTCCCGCTGCCGGCCGGGCAGGGGCCTTGCGCCCCTTGTCCGGCCGGCAGTGACTTTAAGTCTTGTTTTTAGATCCCCGAGGAGGAGCCCATGGCCCAGCCGGCCGCGAGCGCATACCCTGCGCCCGATCCCGCGTCGCCACTGCTCGAGGTTGTCGGCGTTTCCAAGCACTTTTCCGGCGTCAAGGCGCTCGATGACGTCTCGCTCGATGTGCGGGCCGGCGAGATCCATGGCCTCATGGGCGAGAACGGCGCCGGCAAGTCGACGCTGCTCAAGATCCTTTCGGGTGCCCAGCCGCCCACCTCCGGCCGCATCAGCTTCGGCGGCGCCGACTACCGTCCGGCCGATCCAAACGAGGCCAAGCGCGCCGGCATCGTCACCATCTATCAGGAACTGAGCCTCATCCCGACGCTCACCGTCGCCGAGAACGTCTTCATCGGCCGCGCCCCATCCGGCATGTTCGGTCTCGTCGACTGGAAAAAGATGAACGAGGCGACCCGCGACATCATCGCCCGCGTCGGCCTCAATATCGATCCGCGCACCCCGGTCTCCGCGCTCTCGGTCGCCGAGCAGCAAATGGTCGAGATCGCCCGCGCCCTGTCGCTCGACAGTCGCCTGATCATCATGGACGAGCCCACCTCGGCACTCACCGAGTCCGAGGTGCAGCGCCTCCTCGCCATCATGGATCGCCTCCGCTCCGAAGGCGTCGCCATCATGTTCGTCACCCACCGCCTCGAGGAGGCGAGCTTCATCTGCGACCGCATGACCGTGCTGCGCGATGGCCGCCTCGCCGGCAATCTGGTGCGCAACGGCGCCCCCATCCCGATCCCCGCCATCATCGAGAACATGGTCGGTCGCGCCGCCTCCGAGCTTTACGCCCGCCCGGCCCAGCGCCACGAAGCCGGCAACACCCGGCTGAAGGTCCGCGGCCTCCGGACCATCCGCAACCCCGATGCCCCGCATGCCATCGTGCTCAACGGCGTCGATCTCGATCTCAACGCCGGTGAAATCCTCGGTGTCGCCGGCCTCGTCGGGTCCGGCCGCACCGAGCTCGCCCGCGCGATTTTCGGCGCCGACCGCATTGCCGCCGGCACGGTCGAACTCGATGGCGTGTCCATCGCCCCGAAATCCCCGGCCGATGCCATTGCGCTCGGCATCGGCCTCGTGCCTGAAGACCGCAAGCACCAGGCGATCTTTGCCATGCTCGGCATCCAGCACAATTTCTCCATCGCCTCGCTCGGCACCTATTCCAGCCCGCTCGGCTTCATGGCGGAGCGGCGCGAGCGCGAGTCGCTCGCCGACTACCGCAGGGCCCTCTCCATCCGCATGGCCTCGCCCGAGCAGGCCATCGAGGGCCTTTCCGGCGGCAACCAGCAGAAGGTGATCCTTGCCCGCTGGCTCGCCCGCGATCCCAAGGTGCTCATCGTCGATGAGCCGACCCGCGGCGTCGATGTCGGCGCCAAGGCGGAAGTCCACCAGATTCTCGTGCAACTGGCGTCGCGCGGCATCGCCGTCATGGTGATCTCGTCCGAACTGCCCGAGGTGCTTGCGGTGTCGGACCGCATCGTCACCATGCGGCAGGGCCGGATCACCGGCGAAATGCCGGCCGCCGACGCCACCGAAGAAAACCTCATGGCGCTGATGGCGCTCGACCAGCGGCGGGGAGACGCCTGATGACCACCCAGACCCCAACCCAGCCGGACGCCAGCAGGACCGGCCCCAACATTTTCCGGATCCTCAAGCAGTTCGGCCCACTGCTGTTCCTCATCGTGCTCATCGCGGTGTTCACAGCGCTCAAGCCGAGCTTCATCGACCCCATCAACGTCTTCAACATCCTGCGCCAGATCTCGATCACCGGGCTCATCGCGCTTGGGATGACCTTCGTCATCCTCACCGCCGGCATCGATCTCAGCGTCGGCTCGCTGCTCGCGCTCTGCGGCATGACCGCTGCCATCGTCGCCAAGGGCGGCACCGCCAACACCATGTCGCTCTCGGCCGGCCCCGAGGCGGGTCTGGGCTGGTTCGCCGCGCTGCTGGCCGCGCTCGCGGTGGGCTCGCTTGCCGGCGGCGTCCAGGGTGTCGCCATCACGCGCCTCAAGGTGCCGCCCTTCGTCGTCACGCTGGGTGGCCTCACCATCTTCCGCGGCCTGACGCTGACGCTCTCGAACGGCGGTCCGATCTCCGGCTTCAACCCCGATTTCCGCTGGTTCGGCACCGGCCTCGTCGGCCCGGTCCCGGTGCCGGTGATCATCTTCGCCGTCGCCGCCATCATCTGCCACATCGTGCTGCGCTACACCCGCTATGGCCGCGCCGTCTATGCGGTTGGCGGCAATGCCGAGGCGGCGCGCCTCTCCGGCCTCCGCGTCGATCGCATCCTGGTCTCGGTCTATGTCATTGTCGGCTTCTTTGCCGGCCTTGCCGCCTTCGTCCTCTCGGCCCGGCTCAACTCGGCCGAGGCCGTCGCCGGCATGGGTTACGAACTCACGGTCATCTCGGCTGTCGTCATCGGCGGCACATCGCTGTTCGGCGGCATCGGCAGCGTCGGCGGCACCGTGGTTGGTGCCGCTCTCATCGGCGTCTTGCAGAACGGGCTGCAGTTCAACAACGTCTCGTCCTACACCCAGTCCATCGTCATCGGCCTAATCCTGATCATCGCCGTGGCGTTCGATCGCTGGCTGAAGTCGCGCGCATCGAGGCTCTGAGCGGAGGCGGTTCCGGCCGATCCATGGTCACCATCAAGGATGTCGCGAGACGGGCCAACGTCTCCTTCACCACCGTCTCGCATGTGATCAACCAGACCCGGCCGGTTTCGCCGCAGACCGCCGACGCCGTGCGCGCTGCCATTGTCGATCTGGGCTATCTGCCTTCCGGCGTCGCCCGGGCCCTGCAGTCGCGGCGCACCCGCACCATCGGCATGGTGGTCACCACCACCACCAACCCGTTCTTCGGCGAGGTGATCCGCGGCGTCGAGCGGCGCAGCTTCGAGCGCGGATATACGCTCATGCTGTGCAACACCGACGATGTCACCACTAACCTGGTCGCCTACACCCAGACGCTGCTGACCAAGCGCGTCGACGCCATCGTGGTGATGACCTCCAACGCCAGCCCGGATTTCTTCCACCGCCTCGCCGAGATCAAGCGCATCCCCATGGTCGGCATCGATGCGCCGCCCGGGGCGCTGAGCTCGGTCTTCTCCGACGATTCCATCGCCGGCGGCCGCATCGTCGCCAATCACCTCGCCGATCGCGGCTTCACCCGCATTGCCTGCGTCACCGGCCCGCGCCAGCATCCGCGCATGGCCGATCGCATCACCGGTTTCACCGCCGCGCTCGCCGCCCGCGGCCTCGGCCCCACCGCCATCATCGAAACCGAACTCGATGCCAATGGCGGCTGGACCGCGGCCCGCCGCCTGCTCGACTCCGGCCCGCCGCCCGAAGCCGTCTTTGCCCTCAGCGACATCCTCGCCATCGGCCTCCTCCACGGCATCTTCGAGCGCGGCTACGAAGTCCCGCGCGACATCTCGGTGGTCGGCTACGACGACATCGACGTCGCCGCCCACACCTTCCCCCCGCTCACCACCATGCGCCAGCCCGCCATGCAGATCGGCGCCGCCGCGGCCGACGCGCTGATCGACCACCTCGAGACCGGCGCCCCGCTCCCCACCCTCACCATGCTGCAATCCGCCTTGGTCGAACGCGCCTCCGTCCGCCGCCAGACGTGACACGACACTGCGGAGCGGCCAGTGCCGCAGAACTTCAACGAAGGGGGAAGGGATGGTGCTGCAAGAGAGGATTGAA
>CAYNRZ010000044.1:0-5455 GCA_964399695.1 uncultured Devosia sp.
CCGTCGCCTACCGCCAGATGTCGCTGCTGCTGCGCCGTCCGCCGGGCCGCGAAGCCTATCCGGGCGACGTGTTCTATCTGCACAGCCGCCTGCTCGAGCGCGCCGCCAAGCTGAACGAAGACCACGGTCTGGGTTCGCTGACCGCGCTGCCGGTGATCGAAACGCAGGCCAACGACGTGTCGGCCTATATCCCGACCAACGTGATCTCGATCACCGACGGCCAGATCTTCCTCGAGACCAACCTGTTCTTCCAGGGCATCCGCCCGGCGGTGAACGTCGGTATCTCGGTGTCGCGCGTGGGTGGTTCGGCCCAGATCAAGGCGATGAAGCAGGTGGCCGGCTCGCTGAAGGGCGAGCTCAGCCAGTATCGCGAAATGGCGGCGTTCGCCCAGTTCGGTTCGGACCTCGATGCGGCGACGCAGCGGCTCCTCAACCGTGGTGCGCGCCTCACCGAGCTCCTGAAGCAGCCGCAGTTCTCGCCGCTGAAGCCGGAAGAGGAAGTTGCGGTGATTTTCGCCGGTGGCCAGGGCTATCTCGACGACCTGCCGGTCAACAAGGTCGGGGCGTTCGAAACGGGCCTCCTGAGCGCGCTGCGTTCCAAGCACCAGGATATCCTCACCGCGATTGCTACCGAGAAGGCGCTCAGCGACGATTTGCGCGCCAAGCTCAAGGCGGCGATCGAAGCGTTCAAGAAGACCTTCTCGTAAGCCTTCCGACGGAACGCGCGGTCCCTAGAGGGCCGCGCCCCTCCCGCGACTTTGGAGCAAGCCCGGCCCGATGCCCTCGCTAAAGGACCTCAAGAACCGGATCACCTCGGTCAAGTCGACCCAGAAGATCACCAAGGCCATGCAGATGGTGGCCGCGGCCAAGCTGCGCCGCGCGCAGGATGCCGCCGTGGCGGCGCGTCCCTATGCCGAACGCATGGGGCAGGTGCTGGCCGCGCTCGGCACGGCCTATGAAGGGCGCGAGGATGCGCCGCTGCTGCTCAGCGGCAATGGCCGCGACCAGGTGCATCTGCTCGTCGTCGCGACCGGTGAGCGTGGGCTGGCCGGCGGCTTCAACTCCTCGATCGCGCGTCTGGCCCGAGACCATGCCAACAAGCTCCTGAGCGAAGGCAAGACGGTCAAGATCATGACCGTCGGGCGCAAGGGCTACGACATTCTCAAGCGCAGCTTTTCGGACAAGATCGTCGAGCAGATCAGCTTCCGCGAAGTTCGCCAGATCGGCTACGCCAACGCGCAGGCGGTGGGCGAGAAGGTGCTGGCCATGTTCGAGGCCGGCGAGTTCGACGTGGCGACGCTGTTCTACGCGCGCTTCCGCTCGGTGATCGCCCAGGTGCCGACGGCGCTGCAGCTGATCCCGGCCAAGATCGACGGCGCTGCGGCGGCGGCCGATGCGCCGTCGATGAACCAGAACTACGAGTACGAGCCGGACGAGGAAGCCATCCTTGCCGACCTCTTGCCGCGGAATATCTCGGTGCAGGTGTTCCGGGCGCTGCTCGAGAACAGTGCGTCGTTCTATGGGGCGCAGATGAGCGCCATGGACAACGCCACCCGCAATGCCGGTGAGATGATCAAGAAGCTGACGCTGAGCTACAACCGCCAGCGCCAGGCGCAGATCACCAAGGAACTGATCGAAATCATTTCGGGCGCGGAAGCCCTGTAGGACTGCTAGACTATTCGGACGGAGGTCAGGCGATCACTGATGAAGTCCAAAATCTGGTGCTGGAGCAGCTGAGGCTGATCCGCAAAAGCCAGGATGAGACTCGGGAAGACATACTGGACATGAAGATCCGGATGTCCGCCACCGAGCGTCACCTGGGTGGAATTCAGGTCCGGTTGGGTGCGCTAAACGCCCGAATGGACCGGTTCGACGAGCGGCTGACGCGGGTCGAGCGACGCATGAATCTGGCCGACGCATAGTCGGCTGCCGAAACTGGAATCAATCAGGGCGCCCGGCGCCCTCAGGTAGGAACGAGGTAGAACATGGCCCGCGCAGCTGCTGCAGCTAAAGCCCCCGCGACCGAGAAGGCGCCCGTCGCCCGTCGTGCCCCGGCCAAGAAGGCCGCGTCGACCACTCCGACCGTCGCGGCAAAAGGCGTCGCCACCGGCAGGATCAGCCAGGTCATCGGCGCCGTGGTGGACGTGACCTTCGAGGGTCACCTGCCGGCGATCCTCAACGCGCTCGAGACCGACAATAACGGCAACCGCCTGGTGCTCGAGGTTGCCCAGCACCTCGGCGAGAACGCCGTGCGCACCATTGCTATGGACACCACCGAGGGCCTTGTGCGCGGTGCACCGGTGGTGGATACCGGCGAGCCGATCGCGGTGCCGGTTGGCGACGAGACGCTCGGCCGCATCATGAACGTCATCGGCGAGCCGATCGACGAAGCCGGCCCGGTCAACACCAAGTCGCGCCGCGCCATCCACCAGGAAGCCCCCGCCTTCACCGAGCAGAGCTCGGAAGCGCAGATTCTCGTCACCGGCATCAAGGTGGTGGACCTGATTGCTCCTTATGCGCGCGGCGGCAAGATCGGCCTGTTCGGCGGCGCCGGCGTGGGCAAGACCGTGCTGATCCAGGAACTGATCAACAACGTCGCCAAGGCGCATGGCGGTTACTCGGTGTTCGCCGGCGTCGGCGAGCGCACCCGCGAAGGCAACGATCTGTATCACGAGATGATCGAATCCGGCGTGAACAAGGACCCCAAGGAGAACAACGGTTCGACCGAGGGTTCGAAGTGCGCGCTGGTGTTTGGCCAGATGAACGAGCCCCCGGGGGCGCGTGCCCGCGTGGCGCTCTCCGGCCTCACCGTCGCCGAGCACTTCCGCGACCAGGGCCAGGACGTGCTGTTCTTCGTCGACAACATCTTCCGCTTCACCCAGGCGGGCGCCGAAATGTCGGCGCTGCTCGGCCGCATTCCGTCCGCGGTGGGTTACCAGCCGACGCTCGCGACCGACATGGGCGCGCTGCAGGAGCGCATCACCTCGACGAACAAGGGCTCGATCACCTCGGTGCAGGCCATCTACGTGCCCGCCGACGACCTGACCGACCCGGCGCCGGCCACCTCGTTCGCCCACCTCGACTCGACGACGACGCTGAACCGCGCCATCTCCGAGAAGGGCATCTACCCGGCGGTGGACCCGCTCGACTCGACCTCGCGCATGCTGTCCGCCAACATCGTCGGCGAAGAGCACTACAACACGGCCCGCGAAGTGCAGCAGATCCTGCAGCGCTACAAGGCGCTCCAGGACATCATCGCGATCCTGGGCATGGACGAGCTTTCCGAAGAGGACAAGCTGACCGTGGCGCGCGCCCGCAAGGTCGAGCGCTTCATGAGCCAGCCGTTCCACGTCGCCGAGGCGTTCACCGGCGCGCCGGGCGTGTTCGTCGCGCTCGAAGACACCATCAAGGGCTTCAAGGGCCTCGTCGATGGCCAGTACGATCACCTCCCCGAGGCGGCCTTCTACATGGTCGGCACCATCGAGGATGCGGTCAAGAAGGCCCAGAAGCTGGCCGCCCAGGCGGCTTGAGGCGAACGGATAGCAAATGGCTGAAGGCACCAAGCTCGAAATCGTCTCGCCGGAGCGGCTGCTGCTCTCCGAGACCGTCCGTTCGGTGACCGTGCCGGGGGCAGACGGCTACTTCACCGTGCTCGGCGACCACGCACCGATGATGTCGGTGCTAAAGTCGGGCTTCATCACCGTGGTCGACGGGGCTGGCATCAGCCACGTCTACTACGTGAAGGGCGGCTTTGCCGACGTGAACGGCGAGGGCCTGACCATTCTGGCCGAGGATGCCAAGCCGATTGCCGAATTCGACCGGGCCCATATCGAGGCGCTGATCGCGGCGGGGCTCAGCGCCCAGCAGGCGGCCAAGACCGACGAGGACGAGGCGCGGCTGCAGCAGGAAATCGACATGCTGCGCAACCTGTTGCTCGACGCGGCCTCGCGTTCGGACGCGACGATCCACTGATTGTTCCCACCGCCCTTCGGGCGGCTGCAGGACCTCAAAACGGCGGTGTCCCGATGGGATGCCGCCGTTTGTTTTCGTGGCCGAAACGCGGCGTTTTCGTGTTCACCGCAAATTAACTGCGGGTTCTTACGCTAATACTCGGGAATGCAATTGTGAATCGTGGTCGGCCGGAAGGGACATCCGGACGATGCTGGGGCAACAATTGTCGATTTTATACCCAATCAACCATCTCGATCGACCAGACCATACGTGGTGCGGAATACCCGCCGCGCGCACTTGTATGTTCGCAATTTCAGGCAGCTGACCGTGAAAATCAGAACCCGCATCTTTATGATTGTAGCCGTCATGGGCCTTGTGGTCTGCGTCGTCGGCGGCATTGCACTGTATGTCTCCGACACGTTTACCCGGCAAGTGAACGCCCTGCAGAATGCCTCGGCCCGCGCTTTTGCCGGCGAGCACCTCAATCGCCTCGTGACGGCGGTCGTGATGGACGCTCGCGGCATCTATGCCTCGAAAGACACCGAGAGCGCCAAGCCGTTCGGCGAAGGCATCATGGCCTCGCTCGACAAGATCGACGCGCATCTCGCCGAATGGCGAACGCTGGTGCCGGAGGCGGATCTCGCAGGCTTCGACGCCATGGCGGCCAAGGCAGCGGAGTTCCGCACCTTCCGTGCCGAGACGGCGCGGCTGGGCGCGGTCGATCCGGCGCTCGCCAACGAGCAGGGCAATAACGAGGCCAACCGCGCCAACCGCAAGGCCTACCAGGCGGAGATCAACGCGGTGGTCGAAAGCGACCAGGCGCGGTTCGACCAGATCACGGCGGAGATCAACGGCTTCAAGGACCTGGTGATTCCCGTGGTGCTTGGCACCACCATCGTCGGCCTGCTGCTCGGGCTCGGCGTTGCGGGCTTTGTCGCCTCTCGTCACCTGACCCGTCCGCTTGGCCGTATCACCGACACGATGGGCCGGCTGGCGGAAGGCGAGCTCAATATCGAGGTGCCTTATGCCGGCAGCAAGGACGAGATCGGCCAGATGGCCGATGCGGTGCAGGTGTTCAAGGACAATGCCATCCGCGTCGCCGAGATGAACGAGGATGAGCGGTCGCGCCATGCCAAGGCGGCCGAACGCGCCCGGGTGATGGAAGACTTCCAGAACGCCTTCGACAATGTGGTGGCGGCAACGCTGCAGGGTGACCTGTCGCAGCGCATCACCATCAGCTCGGCCGATGCGGACATTGCGCGGATCAGCGAGAACTTCAACGCGCTGATGGACACGGTGTCGAGCGGCCTAAGCGAGGTCGGCGACGTGCTGGAGGCGCTGGCCGAAGCGGACCTGACGCGGCGGATGCAGGGCAATTACCATGGTGAGTTCGCGCGGCTGAAGGACAGCACGAACACCGTGGCGGAAAAGCTCAGCGACATCGTGGGCCAGATCCGCAAGACCTCGGTGGACCTGAAGACCGCCACCGGCGAAATCCTCTCGG
>CAYNRZ010000045.1:0-4921 GCA_964399695.1 uncultured Devosia sp.
GCTCGGTCGTGGTGGTCTTGCCGGCATCGATGTGGGCCATGATGCCGAAGTTGCGATATCGATTGATCGGGTATTCGCGGGCCATTTGCGGGGAGCCTTCCGTTACCAGCGATAGTGCGAGAAGGCACGGTTGGCATCAGCCATACGGTGCGTATCTTCGCGCTTCTTGACGGCCTGACCGCGGCCGTTGACGGCGTCCATCAGCTCGCCCGAGAGGCGCTCGCGCATGGTGTGTTCGCCGCGCTTGCGGGCGCTGTCGATGAGCCAGCGAATGGCGAGGGCCTGCTGACGATCGCTGCGGACTTCGACCGGCACCTGATAGGTGGCGCCACCGACGCGGCGGGAACGGACTTCCACGGCCGGACGGATGTTGTCGAGGGCCGAGTGGAACACCGCAATGGGGTCCTGCTTCAGCTTGGACTGCACGATGTCGAACGCACCATAGACGATGCTCTCGGCGGCCGACTTCTTGCCGTCCTTCATGAGCGAGTTCATGAACTTGGTGACGATGATGTCCCCGAACTTGGGATCGGGGTTGACTTCGCGCTTATCGGCGGAATGGCGACGGGACATCTCAAACGCTCCTTACTTCGGCCGCTTTGCGCCGTACTTCGAACGGCGCTGCTTGCGATCCTTGACACTCTGGGTGTCGAGGACGCCGCGCAGCACGTGGTAACGCACGCCCGGAAGGTCACGCACGCGGCCACCGCGGATCAGCACGACCGAGTGCTCCTGCAGGTTGTGGCCCTCGCCCGGGATGTACGAAATGACTTCACGCTGGGTCGTCAGACGGACCTTGGCAACCTTGCGAAGCGCCGAGTTCGGCTTCTTCGGGGTCGTGGTGTAGACACGGGAGCACACACCGCGCTTCTGCGGATTGGCTTCCATCGCCGGGACTTTGTTCCGCTTGGGCTTGGAGACCCGTGGCTTGCGGATCAACTGATTAATGGTCGGCATTCACGCTCTTTCCATCCGTCGGAAACTCGTTGCGAAAGACAAAAACAAACCAAAGGGGCGCTTTGATCCGTCCCATGGGGGACAGAAGCGCCTCATACTGCAGCGGACCACAGGCCGTAGCCGGTGTTCATGCGCACAAAGATTTGCCGTCGTCTCGCCTTTGGCAGTGTGTTTGAAGTTCCTGGATGCCCGCACAAGGTGGCAGATACCCGCGTGAACTTCACGACCGACCGCTAAGGTTGCGCGTCTATACGAGTGATGAGTCTGCCCGTCAAGGATTCTTTCATGCGCGGGCTGCATGGCCGGACCGGGTGGCTGCATGGCGGAAACCGTGGCGGGTTATGGGGTTCGCCCGACAGGACGTGACGCTTGGTTCGCGTGCTCCTGCCAATCCTTTGGCCGCAGTTGTGGGGCGACAGACGACGCGGCCTTGCGGGGGGGACGGGAGGGTGTAGATTGCGCATTGGAGGGACCCTGCCATGTATCGCACCGCACTGACGCTGGTTGCCGCCTCGGTTCTCGCCGTTTTGGCGCCAGTTGCGTTCGCGCAGGAAGTGGTCGATGGCGGCGATATCGAGATCATTCTCGAGATCGCCAAGGCGCATGGCGAGGCGAACCTCGAGGCGCAGAGCGATGGAGATCCCCGTATTTCGGGCAAGATCAACGGGCTTGGCTACCAGCTGTTCTTCATGAACTGCACCGAGGGCCAGGACTGCGAGGACATCAATTTCTACGCGGGTTTTGCCGAGTTGAAGCCCACGGTGGACGCCATCAATGACTGGAACCGAAACAAGCGGTTCGGCAATGCCTATCTCGACTCCGATCTGGATGCGGTGATCGAGTTCGACGTCAACCTGGAGTTCGGGGTGACGCGCGACAACCTGGACGCGGCATTCGGGCTATGGGAACTGCTGCTGCAGCAATATGCCGAGCATATCGGCTACCGGCCGAACTGAAGCCGGTCAGTCCACCACCATGATGGCAAAGCCGTCCCAGCCCTTCGCGCCGACGGTCTGGAGCGCACTGGCTCTGAGCCTCGGGTGGTGGCCGATCCAATCGAAGGCGGCGCGTGTGCCGATTACGCTGGGGTCGGTATTGTCGGGCTCGAGCACCTGCCCGTCGCGAATGACGTTGTCGAGGATGATGACCGTGCCCGGGCGCGCCAGTCGGACCGCCCATTCGAGGTAAGTGACATTGTTGGGCTTGTCGGCGTCGATGAAGACGAGGTCGAAGGGCCCTGCCCCGGCTTCGGCAAGTCTTGGCAGCGTCTCGGCGGCGGCGCCGACGTGGACGGTGATGCGGTCAGAGAGCCCTGCCCTCTGGACGTTTTCCAATGCCACGGCGGCATGGGCAGGTTCATATTCGAGGGTGACCAGGCGGCCGCCCGCGGGCAAGGCCCTTGCCATCGCTATGGCCGAGTAACCGCCCAGCGTGCCGATTTCGAGGATATGGCTGGCGCCGGTGATCCGCACCAGCAGCTCCAGAAAACGCCCCTGCGCCGCCGAGACGTCGATCGGCCGGAGGCCGGCGGCCGTGTTGGCAGCGAGTACAGCCGTGAGCATCGGGTCTTCGCCGAGCAAGCGGTCTTCGATGTAGGCGTCAACGCGGGCTGTCCGACTGAGGTCCATGGCTTCCTCCTCCGATTTGCCTTGTCCGCCGAAGATGACGTCACCGTGACAGCGGATAAAAGAGAAAGGGGCCATGGGGCCCCCTTCTCAACTTTGTTCCGATTTGGAAGCCGTCACTCCGCCGGCTCGGCCGGGGTCGGCGTCGGCGCCGGGATGGCGGCGGTCTCGGCCTGGCGGCGGCGCTCCTCGAGGATCAGTTCGTCGCGACGGGTCGCGATCAGCTTGGCCTTGGAGGTGCCGGCACCGGTGCCCGCCGGGATCAGGCGACCAACGATGACGTTCTCCTTGAGACCTTCGAGCAGATCGGCCTTGCCGGAAACCGCCGCCTCGGTGAGGACGCGGGTGGTTTCCTGGAAGGACGCAGCCGACACGAACGAGCGGGTCTGCAGCGACGCCTTGGTGATGCCGAGCAGGACCGGATTGGCCTCCGCCGGCTTCTTGCCCTCCGCGACCAGCTGGTCGTTGAGCTCGTCGAAGTCGAGACGGTCGATCTGCTCGTCCTTGAGCATGCCGCTGTCGCCGGGCTCGGTGATCTCGACCTTCTGCAGCATCTGGCGAACGATCACCTCGATGTGCTTGTCGTTGATCAGCACGCCCTGGAGCCGGTAAACTTCCTGGATCTCGTTGACCAGGTAGCGTGCCAGTTCCTCGACGCCCTTGATGGCAAGGATGTCGTGAGGAGCCGGGTTGCCGTCGAGGATATACTCACCCTTCTCGATGGTGTCGCCTTCCTGCAGATGGAACGGCTTGCCCTTCGGGATCAGGTACTCGACGGGCTCGGCGCCCTCCTCGGCCGGCTCGACGATGATGCGGCGCTTGTTCTTGTAGTCGCGGCCGAAGCGGATGGTGCCGCTCGACTCCGCGATGATCGCGTGGTCCTTGGGACGACGCGCCTCGAACAGTTCCGCAACACGCGGCAGACCGCCGGTGATGTCCTTGGTCTTGGCGCTCTCGAGCGGGATACGCGCCAGAACGTCACCCGGCGACACCTTCTCGCCCGGCTCGACATTGATGACCGCGTCGACCGACAGGAGGTAGCGGGCCTCGCCGCCACGATCGAGCTTGACGATGGTGTCGCCGCGCTTGATCGCGATGGCCGGCTTCAGGCCGTCGCTACGCTGGCTGGTCCGCCAGTCGGAGACGACGCGCTTGGTGAAGCCGGTGGTCTCATCGGTGGTTTCCGACACCGAGGCGCCATCGACCAGATCTTCGAACACCACTTCGCCTTCGACTTCGGCCAGCACCGGACGGGTATAGGGATCCCATTCGGCGATACGCTGGCCGCGCTTGACCTCGGCACCGTCGTCGACACGCAGCTTGGCACCATAGGCCACGCGGTGCGTCGAACGTTCCTTGCCTTCCGGATCGAGGATCGCGATCGTGACGTTGCGGCCCATGGCGACCAGCTGGCCACCCTCGACCTTGGCAACGTTGCGGTTACGGATCTCGATCTTGCCCTCGGCGCCGGCCTCCAGATACGAGGAGTCCACCACCTGCGCCGTGCCACCAATGTGGAACGTGCGCATGGTGAGCTGGGTGCCGGGCTCGCCGATCGACTGGGCCGCGATAACGCCGACGGCTTCGCCAATATTGACCGGCGTGCCGCGTGCAAGGTCGCGGCCATAGCAGGCGGCGCAGCACCCCTGGCGGAGATCGCAGGTCAGCGGCGAGCGGATGCGCACCGACTGGACCTTGTAGCTCTCGACGACTTCGACATCCTTTTCCGTGAGCAGTGTGCCCTTCGGGATGATCAGGTCGCCGTTCTCGGGGTTGACGATATCGTCGGCCGTGGTGCGACCGAGGATACGCTGGCCGAGCGAGGCCACGACCTGACCGCTATCGACGATCGGCTCCATGGTGAGGCCGCGTTCGGTGCCGCAATCGAGTTCGGTGATGATCGAGTCCTGTGCCACGTCGACGAGACGACGGGTCAGGTAGCCCGAGTTCGCAGTCTTCAGCGCGGTGTCGGCCAGACCCTTGCGGGCACCGTGGGTCGAGTTGAAGTACTCGAGCACGTTCAGGCCTTCCTTGAAGTTGGCCGTGATCGGGGTCTCGATGATCGAGCCGTCCGGACGGGCCATCAGGCCGCGCATGCCGGCGAGCTGCTTCATCTGCGCCGGCGAGCCACGGGCACCGGAGTGGCTCATCATGTAGACCGAGTTGATCGGCTTCTGACGACCAGTTTCCTTGTCGAACTGAACGGCGGCGATGCCCTTCATCATCTCTTCGGCGACCTTGTCACCGCACTTGGCCCAGGCGTCGACGACCTTGTTGTACTTTTCGCCCTGAGTGATCAGGCCGTCATTGTACTGCTGCTCGAATTCCTCGACCAGCTT
>CAYNRZ010000046.1:0-2961 GCA_964399695.1 uncultured Devosia sp.
CAGGTCCGCGTGAAGCTGGTGATGTCGCCGATCCACAATCACGACCTGATGACCATTGCCGGGCGCTATGGCTACAAGCCCGCCATGCCCTATGTGCCGGGCACCGAGGCGCTGGGCGTCGTCGATGCCTTGGGCGAGGGGGTTGCCAATCTCAAGGTCGGGCAGCGCATTGCCGGTGGTGCGAGCGCCGCATGGGCAGACTACTACCTTGTCGACGCCGCCCGTGCCGTGCCGGTGCCCGACAGCATCGGCGACGAGACCGCCTGCCAGATGATCTCGATGCCCTTGAGCGCCAGGATGATCCTCCACACCATGGGGGCCAAGGCGGGCGACTGGGTGATCCAGAATGCCGCCAACGGCGCCGTCGGCAAGATGGTGGCGCAGTTCGCCGCCGATCAGGGCATCAATGTCATCAGCCTCGTCCGCCGCGCCGCCGGCGTCGATGAGCTGGGAAAGCTCGGCATCGGCAATGTGGTCGCCACCGACCAGCCCGAGTGGCAGGCGGTGGTACGCGAGCTCAGCCAGGGCGCCCCGATCCGCTACGGCATCGACTCGATCGGCGGGGCGGCCTCCGACGAGATCTTCACGGTGATGGGCGAGGGCTCGGCGCTCTATTCCTTCGGCTCGCTCACCGGCCGCCCGCTCGAAATCTCGGCCGCCAACCTGTTGTTCAAGCAGGCGCGGGTCGAGGGCTTCTGGCTCGGCAAGCTCTTGCAGACCACGCCGCCGGAACTGGTCGGCCGGATGATCGGCGAGATCGTCGGCAAGGCCGCCAGTGGTGCGCTCAAGCTCGATATCGGCGGTCGCTTCGGCCTCACTGAGGCCGGCAAGGCCTGCGCCGCCTCCGACGTTCCCGGCCGTCCCGGCAAGATCGTCCTCGTGCCCTAGCCTCGAGCGCTATGCCTACGCCGCCGCCTGCCGGCGGCGTAGCAGGCGAACCAGCTGCATCAGGTTGAGCCCGATGAAGAACAGGTTCCAGGCGACGACATTGTAAAGCGGCTCGGGCAGGCTGACGAAATAGACCGCAAGGCAGGTCGCGGCCACCAGGGTCAGCACGCGCAGCCGCAGCATGTCGGTGGTGAAGTAGGCCACGACATAGAGAATGTTCGCCGCGTTGATCAGGATGTCCATGGTCCGGCCCTTTGCCAGAAAAGAGGGACGCGCCCGGTTGCCCGGGCGCGTCGGGGTCATTCGCCGCCGAACTCGGCCTTGAAGGTGTCGAAGTCGATCTGCAGGCCGTGGATCATCGTGCTCCAGTGCCGGACATAGGCGGCCTGGGCGATGGCCTCGGACAGCTCAGCCGGCGTGGCGCCCGCCGATCTCGCCGTCTTGGTCTCCAGCCAGACGCAGTATTGGCAGGGGATCTGGGCGGCGACCGCCACGGCGATCAACGACTTGGTCTTCAGATCGAGCGTATTGCCCTCGCCGAACAACAGCCCCTTGGTCATCTGCCAGGCGCCTTCGACGGCGGCGGGCGGATAAGCGGCGAAGTGGCTCGGCACGGTGCCGATCGTTGCCTTGATGTCGTCATAGGCCCGGTTGGCCGAGGCGTTGTCTTGGGCGAAGCCAAGGCCGGTGAGGGCCAGCGTTGCGGCGGTGGCAATGGCGGCAATGATGCGGGTCTTGCGCATGATGTTGTATCCTTGAGTTGGTGGTGAAAGAGCAGCGGGATCGCTGTCTGCGAGCGGTCTAGTCGTCGCGACCCGAAGCTGGTAGTTTCGGTTCCGACGAAAACGGTTCAAAACAGACATGCTGCCCGCGCCCGACAAGCCGCTGCTCACCACTGTGGTGGTCACCCCCGAGACCGGATCGGCCGGGGTGTTCATCGTCATGGACCTGCTCGCATCCGTCGGTCTGCTTTGGGAGCAGCTGCATGGCGACGCGCCGAAAGCCCCGACCTTCATCCCTCGCCTCGTCACCTTCGACGGCGAGCCCTATCGCGACCTGCACGGCATCGAGATTCGCCCGCATGGAGCGCTGGCCGATTTTCCCGAGCCCGACATTGTCATCATCCCCGAGCTCGCCATCGATCCGTGGAAGCCGATCCCGAACAGCTTCGCGCCAGTCGCCGACTGGCTGCGCGCGGCGCATGGCCAAGGTGCTATTCTCGCTTCCATGTGCTCGGGCTCGGTGCTGCTCAGCGAAACCGGGCTGCTCGATGGCGAGGAAGCGACCTCGCACTGGGGCTATTGCGACGCGATCAAGTCCCGCCATCCCGCCATCATCATGCGCAAGGAACGCGTGCTGGTGCCGGCCGGCGAGGGGCACCGGCTGATCACCACCGGCGGCTTCGCCGCCTGGCACGACCTGTTGCTCTATCTGGTCGGCCGCGTCATCGGACCCGAGGAATCGCGCCGGCTGGCCAAGCTCTTCCTACTCGACTGGCATATGGATGGGCAGTTGCCCTTCGCGGCGCTAACGGTGGGCCGCAAGCACGAGGATGCGGTGGTCGGCGCGGCCCAGGTCTGGGCGGCCGACAATTACCGCAGCCCGAACCCGGTCGCCGCCATGGCCGAGGCCAGCGGACTCACTGAGCGTAGCTTCCTCCGTCGCTTCCGCAAGGCGACCGGCCAGTCGCCACTCGAGTATGTCCAGACGCTTCGGATCGAGGAGGCCAAGCAATTGCTCGAGACCACCGACGAGCCGCTCGACGATATCGCCGCCGAAATCGGCTATACCGAGCCCGCCGCGTTCCGGCACCTGTTCCGCAAACTCGTCGGAATTACGCCCTCGGCCTACCGCCGCAAGCATACGGACCGGTAGCAAATCCCGAGCGGGTCGGGGTTCAGCCGCAACGAAAAAGGACGCCACCGGCGCCCTTTGTAGTTCTCAGCTATGCAAGACCTCACCTTGGCAGGTCGGTCTTGCCCATCAGCCACTCGTCAATGGAGCGGGCGCACTGGCGTCCTTCGCGGATGGCCCAGACCACCAGCGACTGGCCGCGGCGCATGTCGCCGCACG
>CAYNRZ010000047.1:0-2053 GCA_964399695.1 uncultured Devosia sp.
CCAATGCGGCGATCGAGCAGACCGAGTCGCAGGCGTCGGAACTCGACCGGATCGTCGCGGTGTTCAACGTGGGCAGCCACGGCGGCGGATATGCCGCCAGCCCGCGCAGCAAGAGCGAAGCTGCGGCCGACGCACCCGCGCCAAGCGGCATCCGTGCCCTGCAGGCGAAAGTGACGACCGCCGCGAAGGCCTATCTGAGCAAGGGCAATACCGCGCTCAAGGCCGACGACTGGACTGAGTTCTAAGCAGGCGCCGGCCCCGGCAGACACGGGGCCGGCCAAAACAGGGAGAGGACCCCAGATGACCACCAAGAAGCTAGGCTTGACCGTCTTTGCGGCACTGGCGCTGTTCAGCGCGCCGGCGTTCGCCCAGGACAATGAGTATGCGGCACCGCTGACCGAGTTGGCCAACAGCCAGTTGCGGGCGATTGCCCAGAATCCGGCGCTGGTCGCCGCGATCATGGCGCAGAATGCCGAGACCGCTGCTTACGATGCCGCGCAGATCGATGCGCTGGACCAGCAGTGGCGTGCCGAGGTCGATGCGGCGGCCAAGCCGTTGATCGACAAGGTGATGGGCACCGAGGCTTCGGCCGCGCTGCTTGCCGCCCAGAACGATTCCGCCGGGCTGTTCACCGAGATCTTCGCCACCGACGCGGTAGGCCTCAACGTGGCGCAGTCGACGGTGACGTCCGACTATTGGCAAGGCGACGAAGACAAGTTCACGCAGACCTTCAGTGTCGGCGCGGATGCGGTGTTCCTCGGCGAGGTCGAGCAGGACGAAAGCACGCAGACCTACCAGAGCCAGGTGAGCATCACCGTGGTCGACCCGGCGACGGGCAGCCCGATCGGCTCGATCACCGCAGGCGTCGATCTGTCACTTCTCTGAGGCTTTGCCTCGGTTCGAACTTCAAAAGGGGATGTGGGCATGCGGCTCAAGCTGACTTCGGCGATTCTGATTCCGACCGCGCTGGCGATGCTGGTGGCGATCGCCATCAGCATGACGCTCTCGGCGTTGAGCAATGTGAACATGGTCTCCAAGCTGATCTCCAGTCAGCAGGACGATCTGATCGCCGCCTTGACGACGGTGCACGCGGGTAGCGTGAAGTTCGGCAAGATGGAGCCCATCGAGGCTCAGCTTGCCGACTTCACCAATAACCCGATGAGCGGCGTCGTCGGCGCGGTGGTGGTCGACGCGCAGGGCAAGGCCCTTCTCGTTTATCCCGAACAGAACGCATCGACCGACAGGCTCGCGAGCCTGGCGGTCGACGCGGGAAGTACCGATACCACCGTGTCGACCACGGAGGGTGAAATGCACCTGGCCGTCGCCCCGGTGCATTTCGGCAAGGACAATGCGCTGGTTGGCACATTCGGCATTGCCTGGGACCTGGGCGTCCACTCGGACGCGATCATTGCCGACCAGCTGCGCAACCTGATGATCGGCATCGGGGTGGGCGTGGTGGCGTTGATCGGGCTGGGCCTGATGCTGATGCTGCATGTCACCCGGCCGATCGGACGGCTGACGCGATTTGCCACGGCGCTGTCGCAGAACAATCTCGACGTCGCGTTGTCCGACACCAAACGCCGCGACGAGCTGGGCGAGCTGGTCTCCGCCATGGCGGTGTTCCAGGCCAATGCAGTCAAGATGCGGGAGCTGACTTCCGCCGACGAGCAGCGTGCGGCGCTCACCGAGCAGCAGCGGCGCGAGACGATGGCGCAGCTGCAGCGGGCCTTCGGCGATGTGGTCGAAGCCGCCGGCGCTGGCGATCTCGGCGCGCGGGTGGCGACCGATTTTGCCGATCCCGAACTCAATACTCTCGCGAGCAGCGTCAACCAGTTGCTGGAGACCATCCAGGCGAGCGTCAGCGAAACCGGCGACGTGCTGGCGGCGCTGGCCGAGGCGGACCTGACGCAGCGGATGGAAGGCAATTACCAGGGCGCGTTTGCACGGCTCAAAGACAGCACCAACACGGTGGCCGAGAAGCTGAGCGACATCGTGGGGCAGATCCGCAAGACCTCGGTGGACCTGAAGACCGCCACCGGCGAAATCCTCTCGG